>FNSS01000001.1:6395000-7595000 GCA_900104855.1 Rhizobiales bacterium GAS188 | reverse complement strand
GACGTTATGCGGACCGATTTTTCGCCGCGGTTGCGCGGCGGCCGCATGAGACTGCTGACGACGCTATCGCCGCTTACCGGTCAACCTTCAAAGCAGTCCTCGATCGAGACGGCCTAATGTGCCTCTTCGGTGTGCCAAGACTGAACTTTCGCTCAGGGCGGCGCATTTCTGCTCGAATCCCCGTTGTCTGCGGCTCACCGCCGGGCCGCGCTCGGGCGTGCTGCGGGGATTAGCGACGGGTCACGCTGTGATGGCCGCGACCCTGATTGGCTAGCGTTCGAGTCCGCTCTGCGAGCGCTGCGCAAATCGATTGGTTTTCAGATCAAGGCGCTTGCCGACTCCTATTCCATTCCTCTTCAGGGGGAGTTTGCCGCCTACTTGCCGCAAGGGTCCAACTGAACGACTAACGCTGCCGCCGGCTGAGCCGATCGAGATTCCCACCGCGATTGGCCATTCTCTTCCCCCCTGACGGCGCTGGAGCCTTGAAAACCGCCTTTGAAGGTTCGTCGACGTCCACGACCATCACTTCTGCTTCGCGCGGCCACTCAGAGCAGCCTTGGAAAATCACGTTTAACCTTGGCGGCTCGGCTGCATGCGCCGCGCCTTCGATCTCCTGAAAGCGCAAAAGGGCAAAAGCCTGGACCTCGCGACCATCCCGGCCGAAGACTCCGCTACCTATGCGATGATTCGCAAGGCGGACACAGTCGGTGTCTTCCAGATCGAGAGCCGCGCTCAGATGTCGATGCTGCCGCGCCTGAAGCCCGAGCGCTTCTATGATCTCGTCATCGAGGTGGCGATCGTGCGGCCCGGCCCGATCCAGGGCGATATGGTGCATCCCTATCTGCGCCGCCGCGAGGGCAAGGAGGCGGTCGAATATCCCAAGCCCGAGTTGCGCAAGGTGCTGGAGAAGACGCTCGGGGTGCCGCTGTTCCAGGAACAGGCAATGCAGGTCGCCATGGTGCCGCCGGCTTCTCGGCCACCGAGGCCGACCAGCTCCGCCGCTCGATGGCGACCTTCAAGTTCACCGGTGGGGTCCATCACTTCAAGGACAAGCTGATCACCGGCATGATCGACAATGGCTACTCGCAGGAATTCTCCGAGCGCACCTTCAAACAGCTCGAAGGCTTCGGTTCCTATGGCTTCCCGGAAAGCCATGCCGCGAGCTTCGCGCTCATCGCCTATGCCTCCTCATGGATGAAGTGCCATCACCCCGATGTCTTCTGCTGCGCCATACTCAATGCCCAACCCATGGGCTTCTATGATCCCTCGCAGCTCGTGCGAGACGCCCGTCAGCATGATGTTGAGGTCCGCCCAATCGACGTGAATCGCTCGGATTGGGATTGCTCGCTCGAACCGCGTGACGACGCCCGCCGCGCCGTCCGGCTTGGCCTGCAGATGACCAAGAGCCTCGCCAAAAAGGATGGCCAGCGCCTGGTCGAAAACCGCGGAGACCGTCCCTACGCGTCCGTCCTCGACCTCGCCCGGCGCACCGACCTTCCTGTCGCCGCCCTCGTCTTCCTGGCCCCGGGCCGATGCTTTCCGCTCGCTCGGCCTCTCCCGTCGCGAGGCGTCCTGGGCCATCAAGGCGCTGCAGGACACGTCGCTGCCGCTGTTCGACGATGCCGATCGCCGCGAGGGACAATTCCTGCCAGAGGTCGCTGAAGCTCCCGTGCCGCTCACGCCGATGACGCAAGGGCGCGAGGGGTCGAGGATTATCGCTCGCACGGCCTCACGCTTCGATCGCATCCGCTGGCTTTCCTGCGTAAAGAGCTGAGCGCGGCTGGCGTCATCCCCTGCACCGCCTTGCAGGATGCCCGCGATGGCAGTCGCGCGACCGTGGCCGGCCTCGTGCTGGTGCGCCAGCGGCCGGGCTCCGCCAAGGGTGTCATGTTCATCACGCTGGAGGATGAGACCGGCATCGCCAATCTCATCGTCTGGCCGAACCAGTTCGAGAAGCAGCGTCGCATCGTGCTTGGCTCACAGTTGATGACCTGCCGGGGCCGTGTTCAGAAAGCGTCCGGCGTCATTCATGTCATCGCCGAGCACATGGTCGATCAAACGGCCATGCTCAGTCATATCGGCGGGCACGACGAGGCCTTCACCGTCCCCACTGGACGGGGCGACGAAGCCAAACATGCCGGCGGTGCCGATCCGAGGGGCGTGCCGAAGCGGCGGAACGTCCGCGACATCTACGTTTCCGATTTGCATATCGACACGCTGGCCGTGAAGGCGCGGGATTTTAGATAGAAAAGAACGCGTTATGGGCCTGCTGCTCCTAAGACGAAAATGGCCGTGAACAGAACGGCCGCTTTTGACGAGCGGCGTGAGAAAGCGGACGGCACGAGCGGACTCAGTGCGGGCAGACTTTCGGTGAAGACGCTATTCATTACCTTAGCTAATCAACGTTAGCGCATCTAGCTATCTAATCAAAAACTGGGACTGCATCTAAATTCGGGTCGGCTCTGGATAGCAGGGAACGACCGCCGTGAATCGCCAATCCTTCTTAATCGCATCGCTGGCCACTGTCGGCCTATTCGCGCTACCTGCGGCCTTGGCGCAGCAGCCGACCAAGCCAGAGCCTTTGGTCATTCAGGAGCAAGGCAGCTTTGCCGTTGGCGGGAAGATCGCGACTGCGCCGGGCGCCTTCGATCCGAAGAAGCCTATGGAGCCCGCCGGACAGACCTATCACGGCGACCACGCCTATGCCTTCTACCAGATCCCATTGAACTCGCGGAAATACCCGATCGTCATGTGGCATGGCGCCGGCCAGTTCACCAAGACCTGGGAAACGACGCCAGACGGTCGCGAGGGATTCCAGAATATCTTTCTGCGGCGCCGCTTCGCCACTTACCTCATCGACCAACCGCGCCGTGGCGACGCCGGCCGCAGCGTGGTCGAGATGACCGTCAAGCCGGTGCCTGACGAGCAACTTTGGTTCAACCAGTTCCGGGTCGGCCTTTGGCCGAGCTGCTTTCCCCATGTCCAGTTTTCCTGTGATCCGGGCACGCTGGATCAGTTCTTCCGCGCGATGACACCGAATACCGGGCCGTTCGACATGAACGTCGTTTCGGACGCTGTAGCCGCGCTGTTCAAGAAGATCGGCCCCGGCATCCTGTTCACGCATTCGCAGGGCGGCGGCCCCGGTTGGCTGACAGCCATCAAGAGCGAGAACGTCAAGGCGATTGTGGCCTTCGAGCCGGGCAGCAGCTTCGTCTTTCCCGAGGGCGAAGTGCCTTCCCCAATCCCAAGCGCGTTCGACACGGTAGAGGGCACGGCCGTCCCCATGTCACAATTCATGGCCCTGACGCGCATCCCCATTCTCGTCATCTACGGCGACAATATTCCCGATCGCCCGGTGGATTTGCCCGCCCAGGATAGCTGGCGCGCACGACTTGAAATGGCGCGGTTTTGGCGAGACACCGTCAACAAGCACGGCGGCAATGTGACCCTGTTGCACCTGCCGGACATCGGCATCCGGGGCAACACGCACTTCGCCTTTTCCGACCTCAACAACGTCGAGATCGCCGACCTCATGTCCAAGTTCCTCTCGGAAAAGGGGCTTGACTGATCCCGCTCGAACCGGCCCGCGCCCTACCCAGATGGCTACGCCGAAGCTACGGCGGCCGTGTTTCTGCAGACCCAAAGGAGGTCGAAATGTCTGACGAAGTCATCACCCCCAGAGGCGCGCATTCCTCGAAACGTCCGCGTTGGCACGTTCCACCGTCATCATAGGAGGCACGGCAATGGCCATGGATATGTACGAGAAGCCGCAATTCGTCGGCCCGGCTGTCGTGAGGCTGAGCGCGTTCTTCAGCCAGCATCTGGCCTCGGCCTGAGGCCGGAGCTTCCGTCCCGGAATGGGCGCGGCCTCGCGCCCATTCCCACGGCCACACCCAAGCAACGAGGAGTCACGCCTTGAAGCACCTTGTTCACATTCTCATCGTCCCAACAGTCGCCCTACTTGCCGGAGTTCTCTCCACCATGGTCCACGCTCAGCAACCCGCGCCCGGCGCTGCCACCGCCGCCGGCAATCAAGCGCCAACACGCGCGCAGCAACTTATGGGCGACATCGATCCGAAGCTGGCCGAGCTGACCGACAAGGTCCTGTTCGGTGACATTTGGGAGCGCCCTCAGCTTTCGAAGCGCGATCGCAGCCTGATCACGGTCGCCGCCTTGATTGCGATGAACCGTCCGGACCAACTCCGGTCTCACCTCGCTCTCGCGCTCCAGAACGGCGTGACCAAGGAAGAGCTAACCGAGACGATCACCCAAATGGCCTTCTATTCGGGTTGGCCCAACGCGGTAACGGCGGTCTCGATTGCCCGCGAAGTCTTCCAGAAGCGCTAGCGCAAGCGACGGGGTCGAGATGGGCATTGTCCACAATCAGAATCAAAGCCGGCGCGAAATGATCTCGCTGCTTTATCCGGCTGCAAGCCTGTTGCTTGCGCCCTCCGGGGCGTCTGCCCAATCAGAAGAGGCGGTCGCCGTCACGCGAGCATCAATCCAATCCCCAAGCGTGGGCGCTGCAGATCATTTCTCGGGCACGGTAACAATCACCTCAGCCTTTCAGAGGAAGGCGCCGGCGCGAGCCGGGGGAGGGATTGTGACCTTCGCGCCGGGCGCGCGAACGGCCTGGCACACGCACCCGCTGGGCCAGACGCTGCTCGTCACCGAAGGTGTCGGCCTGCTTCAGCAATGGGGCGGCGCTATCGAGGAGATCAGGACGGGCGACATCGTGTGGATTCCGCCGAGCATCAAGCATTGGCACGGCGCCACGCCCACCGTTGGCATGACGCATGTCGCAATCAGCGAAGCCCTCGACGGGAGGTCGGTCGACTGGATGGAAAAGGTGTCGAACGACCAATACCCGCACTAGGCGCCCGCACCCAGACGGCGGTCACCATCGCTGGTGCAGAGATACATGGCGCCGACGCGAGGCATTTTTTCCGAGAGTGAGCGATTTACTCATGAAGAGACCTGGCATTCGCACCCTGTCGATCACAGCGGCTATCGGCGCCGCTATGCTAATCGGCTGGCAGGTGCGCGCGGAGACCAATCGGGTCACGTTCCCGGAAAATCTAGAACGATACGTACACTACACAACCATCACACGCGGTGAGGTCACGGAAGATATCATGGCCACGCCGGAAGCGATGGAGGCGGTCAAGAAGGGGCAGCCCATCCCGGCGGGAACACATTTCGTGCTGGTCGATTACCGGAACGGCAAGCTCTACCGCTACTTCATCATGGAGAAGGGCGAAGGCTTCGGGGCCGACTACGAGGAGCAGCGCCGCACCGCCGACTGGCAATTCCAGTGGTTCTGGCCGGACAAGACCGTGAACTTCAGCGAGAACACAGCGCGCTGCCAGTCCTGTCATCGCACCCAGGAAAGCAGCAATTTTCTCTACACCGCATCTCGCATACCGAAATTCCGCGGCACGCCAATCGAATAGAGCCGCGAACCGGGACATGAACTCTCTCTTCCTGTGGCGCCTGACGCTCGACTTCCTTGCGGCTGGCCTGCTGCTGATCGGCCTCTCCTACTGGTGGCTGGGTGACACAGTTCATGAGGTGGCGGGCACAGGTATGTTCGTGCTGCTGATCGCGCACAACCTCTTCAATCGACGATGGTACGGTGCGGCCTTCAGAACGCGGCGCGATGCACGGGGAACGCTAAACGTAGGTGCGACCCTCTTGCTTCTCACAGCGATGTTCACCCTTCTCGTTACCAGCGCCGTCATCTCCAACACGCTCACGAAATGGATACCGCATCGCCCCAGTTTCACGGTCCGGCAGCTTCATGTCTTCGCGGCGTACTGGGCGCTCGTCATCGTCGCCATCCATCTGGGCTGCCGTTGGCCTATGATCATGGGGGTCGCGCGCACCCTCTGTCGAATTTCCACACCGAGCAAAGTGCGGACGCTGGGTCTTCGGATCGTCGCCGCAGCCGTTGCGCTTCACGGCTTGCGGAGTTGGTTCGCACTCGGTCTTGGCACGAGGCTCACCATGCAGGTATCGCTCGACTGGTGGAATTTCGAAGACTCCGTAACCGGGTTTTTCGTCCATTGCGTCGCGATAGCCGGGCTCTGCATAGCGGCGACTTATTATGCGATGCGGTGGAGGAAGACCTCTTACCTGTCGCGATAGCGCAAAGCGTCCACGACCACCCCCAGCGCAGGCGAGTGCCGGCGACTTGGATAATAGAGATGATATCCCGGAAAATAGGGACACCAGTCTTCCAGCACACGCACCAGCCGTCCGTTTGCGATGTAGGGAAGCACCTGGTCCTCCGGCATATAGGCGAGGCCAAGTCCATCGAGCGCCGAGTGAAGCCGCAACGCAAGATTATTGAACACGAGCTGCCCTTCGCCGCGCACATTCACCTCGCGGCCCCGCTTCTCGAGGCCCCAGGGAAAAAGCCCGCCATAGGTCGGAAGCCGCATGTTGATGCATTTCTGCGACGTCAGATCCTGCGGCGATCGAGGAATGGTATGATGCTCGAAATAGGCCGGTGAGCCGACGACCGCCATCCGCATTTCGGGACCTATGCGTACGGCGATCATGTCCTTCGCCACCTGTTCGCCCATGCGAACACCGGCATCGTATCCCTCCGCGACGATATCGGTCAGGCCATAGTCGACGACGATCTCGACATGGATATCTGGATGTTCCGGCAGGAATCGCTTCAACGCTGGCTGCAGGACCGACATCGCGGGATGCTCGCCGGCGGTGATGCGAACCGTCCCGGCCGGCTTGTCTCGCAATTCACTCAAGGTAGCGAGTTGCGCCTCGATCTCTTGAAATCTTGGAGCTACAGTCTGCAAGAGGCGCTCGCCAGCCTCGGTCGGCGCGACGCTCCGCGTCGTGCGGGTGAGGAGGCGAAGCCCAAGACGCTCTTCCAAGGCGCGGATCGTCTGGCTGAGCGCGGACTGACCAATGCCCAGCTTAGCGGCAGCCCGGGTAAAGCTCCGCTCTTTCGCGACAGTTGCGAAGGCAGCCAGGTCGTTGAAGTTCTCACGCACCACTGATTAGTCTCTCTAATAAGACCAATCTAATTATAGCAGCTAATCGCTTTCCGAAGCCAGCCTTATATTGGTTCAATCCAAACCATTGAAGACGCATTTCGGTGCGCCGCCCGAGGTATCGAACCTATGGATGCAACGCGTATAAGCAGCGAGCCCGGCGCCACGGCGGCCGACGCAGCCCAACATCTTCCGGCGTCAATTGCCCGTGCGTCTGGCAAGGCCGCCGTCCTCGCAATCATTCTCGTCAGCTACGTGATGATCGTGCTGGACATCTCGGTTGTCCTTACCGGTCTGCCCAAAATCCATTCTGAACTCGGGTTCTCCGAAGCCAATCTCGCCTGGGTGCAGAGCGCCTACACCCTGACCTTCGGGGGCTTCCTCTTGCTCGGTGCACGCGCCGGGGACATCCTCGGCCGCCGCCGGATGTTCATGACCGGACTTGCAGTGTTCACCCTTGCTTCCCTTTCGATCGGCGCTTCTCAATCCGCCGGGTGGATGCTGGCATGGCGCGCGATCCAAGGCATCGGCGCTGCGGTCCTTGCGCCTTCCACGCTCGCCCTCCTTCAGACGAATTTCGCCGAAGGCCACGAGCGGATGCGCGCCATCTCCTACTACGCCGCTGCCGCTGGCGTCTCGGCAACTGTCGGCCTCGTGCTGGGCGGCATCCTCGCGGACTGGGTATCCTGGCGTATGGGCTTCTACATCAACCTGCCGATCGGCATCGGCATGATCGTGGCCGCTTGCCTCCATATTCCCGAGACGCCCCGGCACGCCGGAAAGTTCGACTTTCCCGGCGCGCTGACCTCGACCGCCGGAATGAGCGCGCTCGTTTATGGCTTCATCCGCTCGGCGCACTCCGGCTGGCAGGATCCCGTCACCATCGCGACGCTCGCCGCTGCGATCGTCTTGCTCGCCCTCTTCGTTGCGATCGAGCGCCGGGCCTCGCAGCCGATCTTGCCGCTGCGACTGTTCGCCAGCCTTGAGCGTTCGGGCGCGTATGCCGCGCGGGCTCTTTATCTGGGAGGCATGGTGGGATTTTTCTTCTTCACGACGCTGTATTTGCAGGAGGTCGCCGGCTACCGTCCCGTCATCACCGGTTTGGCCTTCTTGCCCGCGACCATCTTCAACTTTCCGTTCGCAATCGCGGTGCCGCGGCTTGTGCGGCGTTTCGGCCCGAACGGGGTTCTCGTTGCAGGCATGGTGATCGGCATCGCCGGCATGGCGTGGCTCAGCCGCGCCGTGGGCGGCTCGGGCTATCTTTTCTCTGTTGCGCTCCCCATGGTGCTTATCGGCGTGAGCCAGGGACTGACGCTCAGCCCGCTGACCTCCGCCGGCGTTGCTGGGGTCGATCATAAGGACGCGGGTGCCGCGTCCGGCGCCGTCAACGTCGCCCACCAACTCGGCAGCTCGGTTGGCCTCAGCGTGCTCGTTGCCGTGGCCGCGATCGGAGCCGGCAACCTCACCGGACGCGATCTCACACCCTATCGCATTACAACGGCCTTCGACGCGGCGACCGTCATGCTGACGCTCGCTCTTGTTATCGCGCTCTCGGCGATCGTACGTCCCGTAAGGAGCGCATCGGTGCCGGCATTGGCGGGCAACCGGGACGGGGCGGTCGATGGGACTCAAGAGGCTGCGATCTGTGCCACCGAAACACGCTAGCGGCCGCCAATTTCAAGGAGATGTACCCATGACGACCTGGCTCATCACCGGCTGCTCAACCGGACTGGGGCGGCACCTGGCTCAAGCCGTTCTCGAAGCGGGCTTCAACGCCGTGGTCGGTTTCCATGAAACGCTGCGCAACGAGCTTGGCGCCGACGGCATCCGTGTGACCGTCATCGAGCCCGGGGCGGTGTGGACCGAGTTCGGGCGCAATGTTCCCGAACAGGCGCTTCGCCCCGTCAAACAGGTGGCTCCGTAAGTCACGGTCCGCCGTCCAGCGGGGCCATCGATCTACGAATGGAGAATGCAAATGAAGAAACGAAAACTCAGTCGCGATCTCGAAGTCTCAGCCCTTGGCCTTGGCTGCATGAGCATGAGTGCCCTTTACGGGCCGCCAGCAGACAAGACCGAGATGATCAATCTCATCCGCGCCGCCCATAACCGCGGCGTGACGCTGTTCGACACGGCCGAGTCTTATGGCCCGTTCGTCAACGAGGAACTGGTGGGCGAGGCACTCGCGCCGATCCGCGACCAGGTCATCATTGCCACCAAGTTCGGTTTCGACATCGACCTCGCAACAGGGGAGCGCCGGGGCGGCACCAACAGTCGCCCGGAGCACATCAAGGCCGTGGCGGATGCGTGCCTCAAGCGCCTGCGCACCGACCGCATCGACCTTTTCTACCAGCACCGGGTCGACCCGGCTGTGCCGATCGAAGACGTAGCCGGCGCGCTCAAGGAACTGATCGCGCAAGGCAGGGTCAGGCATTTCGGCTTGTCGGAGGCGGGCGTCCAAACTATCCGCCGCGCTCATGCGGTTCAGCCCGTCACGGCGGTGCAAAGCGAGTATTCGCTCTTCTGGCGCGGCCCGGAAGCCGAGTTGCTCCTGACCCTCGAGAAGCTGGAGATCGGCTTCGTGCCATTCAGCCCGCTCGGAGCTGGTTTTCTCACCGGCAAGATCGACGAGAACACGAAATTCGATCCAACCGACTTCCGCAACAATGTGCCGCGCTTCTCGCCCGAAGCCCGCAAGGCCAATATGGCGCTGGTCGACGTGATCAAAGCCGTTGCGGACCGAAAGGACGCCACGCCGGCGCAAGTCGCGCTCGCCTGGCTGCTGGCGCAAAAGCCCTGGATCGTCCCAATCCCCGGTACGACCAAACTGCACCGTCTGGAGGAGAACCTCGGCGCCGTCGATCTCGAGCTGACCGCAAATGATCTCAATGAGATCAACTCGGAAGCCTCAAAAATCAAGGTTCAGGGCGAGCGCCTTCCGGAAGCCGCGCTCAAGATGACCGGCCATTGAAAGAGAAGAGGGCTGTTCATCCGTTCCGGCATCATGGTTGAGCGCTGCCGTGCTCAACCTTCGGCTGAAGATCATCCTCGAGGCGCGGATGGCTTCGCGCGTCTTCGTTTGGCCCTTTGTCTATACCGCTCTCTCGCTATTGACCCCGGCGTGCGGGGAAGCGGCGCAGGATGACAGATCAGTGCTCACCCTCTCGCAAACGCAGGTCGCCCCCACCGTAGGGCGCGCCCTGTCCACCAATGACAGCATTCAGGATCTCCTCAATCATCCCGCGTTTGCTGGCTTTGCCAAGCTGCTCTTACCTTGGGATGATCGCCGATATGATCCCAGCATGCGGCTGACCGACATCGGCACACTCATGCCCTACCATAGTCACGTCGATCCGGCGACCAGCGTCGCCGCCCTCAATCACATGATCGCCGAAGCGAACACTGGGCAGGCCATCTTCTACAGCTTCTATTCGGAGAGGCAGAAGCAGGAGCAGCCGGCAAAAGCCAACACAGGTTTGTTCTTCTTTCGGGGAAAACCCGGAGCGCCGTTTGCCGTTATCTCACCTGGCGGCGGCTTCGCCTATGTCGGTTCCCTCCATGAAGGCTTTCCCTACGCGGCTGAGATCAGCGACAAGGGATACAACGCCTTTGTCCTGAAATACCGCGCGGGATACGGCGCGAAGGCTGCGGTCGCGGATTTGGCGGCAGCGATCACCTTCATTTTCAGTAACGCGGCATCGCTCGGTGTCGGCACCGACGGCTACTCGCTTTGGGGAAGTTCCGCAGGTGCCAGAATGGCGGCTAGCATCGGTTCGCATGGGCTAATGAGCTTTGGCGGCGACGATCTTCCCAAGCCAGCAACGGTGGTGATGGCCTATACGGCGCACGCCGATTATTCACCCAACGAACCGCCGACCTTTGTCGTCGCGGGCGAGCAAGACAGAATCGCACCTCCCTCCAGCATGGAACGGCGGGTGAGCGCGCTGCGCGGAGCAGGCACGGAGGTCGAGTATCGCAAGTTCTATGATCTCGGCCACGGCTTTGGACCAGGCATCGGCACCAGCGCCGAGGGATGGCTGGATGATGCGATCCGGTTCTGGGAAAAGGCCATCAAGATCGGCAGCCGACGAGGCAGGCGTTATGAGTGAGGAGACGATTTCCGTATTGGTTGTCGGCGCGACAGGCAGCATCGGTCGGTATGTCGTCGAGGAAGCTCTTCGCAGGGGACACGGCGTTCGCGCCTTGGTGCGCGACAGCGCGACGTGCCGGATGCCTTCAGAGGTAGACATTGTCGTCGGCGACCTGACACGTCCGCAATCGCTTTCGCCCGCCGTCAAGGACGTCGACGCTATCGTGTTCACGCACGGATCTGTGGGCGGCGGCACGTCAGGCGCAGAGGCGGTCGATTACGGCGGCGTGCGCAATGTTTTGGCTGCGCTTGGTCGCCGCAAGGTTCGCGTCGCGCTGATGACTGCCATCGGTGTGACCGACCGCGGAGGCGCGCATGACTGGAAGCGGCGCGCCGAGCGCCTGGTGCGGGCGAGTGGGCTTCCGTACACGATCGCGCGGCCCGGTTGGTTTGATTACAATGACCCCGACCAACTGCAGCTTGTGCTCCTTCAGGGCGACAAGCGGCAGTCGGGCACGCCTCGCGATGGTGTTATTGCGCGGCGTCAGGTGGCTAGCGTGCTGGTTCGCAGCTTGACCTCCGAACAGGCCGCGCGAAAGACATTTGAGCTCATTGCCAAAACCGGTCCTGAGCAGGATGAATTCGAACCCCTGTTTGCGGCCCTGGACGCGGACAAAGCCGGCGAATTGGATGCCGCGCACGACACTGAGAACATGGCGCTCGATCAAGAGCCGGCGCAGGTGCTCACGGATTTGGCTAACGCCAGGGCAAATCAGGCTTGACGCTTCTATCACGCCGACATGCAGCCTTCCGGCTGCAGGTTGATGCCAGTCGATGGCGCTCTACAGACCGTCAGGGCAAATGGTCTGATGGCTGCTTTTGGCAACTCGGGTGCTGATCCTGGACGGCAACGATTGGGCGCGAAGCAGCCGCGCCGAGCTGAACTCGAAGTCCCTCCTGCGAGAGAGACATTTGTGTCAACCGGAATGGCAGTGTGAGACAGGCCATTCGAGGCGACAACTCTTGAAGTCAGACATGCGGCTTAGAGGGTTCATGCAGCCGTCTCTGACCCGGAACAGTTGGATTTGTTTCCCGCTAGTGCATGTCGTGATTCCCCACCGTCGTCCGATGGGCCGTTTGCGCGATCAGCGGTCGATGCTCTCCATGTATTCTTCAGATAGTCGCTCACCCTGCACCTGGATCGCAGCGAAGGCATTCGCGATGTCGCGCAGGTCCGTACCATTCAAGCTGACCTGGGCGGCACCCAAATTTTCTTCGAGGTGCTTGAGCTTGGTTGTCCCCGGGATCGGCACGATCCAAGGCTTCTGCGCCAGCAGCCAAGCAAGAGCGATCTGCGCTGGCGTCGCTTGTTTCCGCGTTGCGATCTCGTTCAGTAGATCGAGCACGGGCTGGTTGGCGCGAATTGCCTCGGGACTAAAGCGGGGGAACACAGCTCTGAGGTCGGACGCACTGTCAAACGTGGTGCTCCTTGTGATCTTCCCTGTCAGGAAACCTTGGCCCATCGGGCTCCACGGCACGAAACCGATGCCAAGTTCCTCGCAGGTCGGTAACACGTTGGCCTCCCAGTCGCGGGTCCACAGCGAGTATTCATTTTGCACGGCGCTGAGCGGCTGAACGGCATGGGCACGCCGGATCGTTCGGGCGGTCGCCTCTGACAGGCCGAAGTGCTTGACCTTACCTTCTTGAATGAGATCCTTCACGGCGCCGGCAACATCCTCGATCGCAACATTCGGATCGACACGATGCTGATAGAAGAGGTCGATCACGTCGGTCTTCAATCGCTTGAGGGATGCGTCCGCGACTTTCTTGATGTGCTCGGGGCGGCTGTTCAGGCCGGGATAGGCATCCAGGTCGAACCCGAACTTCGTAGCGATCACCACCTGGTCGCGGAACGGCGCGATCGCTTCACCCACTAGTTCCTCATTGGCCGTAAGTCCGTAAACCTCAGCCGTGTCAAAGAAGGTAACGCCGCCCTCATATGCCGCTCGCATGACGGCGATGGCCGGCTGCTTCTCAAGGGGCGGTCCGTAGCCAGAGCTCAGGCTCATGCAGCCAAAGCCGAGCTCCGAAACCGTCAGGCCACTTTTTCCAAGATCACGCTTACGCATAGGATTTCTCCGGATTTCAAGGGAAATGAAAGAATGCGGGCAGTGGACCGGCCATGATGCCGTTACGCCGGCAGCTCATCTGGGCGCCTTGAGAAACTCGATGATGTCCCGGCGCTGCTGCTCGTCCGGCACGCGCTGCGCCATGCGCGTGCCTCGTACCATGGCGGCCGGGTTGGTCAGGTAGCTGTCGAGGGCCTCGGGCGTCCAGGTGATGCCTGAGCCCTTGAGAGCCGGGGAGTAGTTGGACCCTTCCACGGATCCGGCAGCCCTGCCAACCAAGCCCTGCAAGGTCGGGCCGATGCCGTTGCGCGGCTGCGCTACCTGATGACAGGAGCCGCATTGCTGCTGGAAGAGCACTCGCCCACGCTCGGCGGCGCCCTCCTGCGCGATCGCGAGACCCGAATGCGCTCCAAATAGAGGCAGAACGAGAATAAGGAACTTGAATCGCACCCAACTTCTCCAACTTCGAATCTCAACAACGGCGGGCGCCGGAACCAATGCCGTCATTTGAATCTCTCTTTGCGCCGCGGAGCCCGTGCCGCCCGGATTTCAAAGGCTTGCCCACTGGCGCAGCCGGCGCCGTGGGCGGCTCTTTCATCCGCTGATCGCGCGTCTATCGATGGGAAGCTTGCGCAGCCGCTTGCCAGTAATCGCAGAGACTGCGTTGGCGATTGCTCCCGCGATTGCCGCGGTCCCGGGCTCGCCAGTGCCGCTGGGCGGTTGGTCGCTATCGACAAAATGGACCTCGATCATGGGGGCCTCGTCGATCCGCATGACCCTGTAGGTGTCGAAGTTGGTTTGAAGGACGCGGCCCTTCTCGATGTCGATCGCGCCATGGAGCGCCGCGCTGGCACCAAAGACGATACCGCCCTCGATCTGAGCCTTGGCGCCATCCGGGTTGACGACCCGCCCGCAGTCGACCGCGCAGACGACGCGGTCGAGCTGCACTTCACCCTGGGCATTGATCGAGACCTCGGCCACTTGCGCCACGTAAGTTCCAAACAGCAGGATCAGCGAGACGCCGCGACCTTTGCCGGCAGGCATCGGCGTGCCCCAACCGGCTTTCTCGGCCGCAAGATCGAGGACCGTCTTTGCGCGCGGCGAATCCGCCAGGAGGAGCCTCCGGAATTCGACAGGGTCCTTGCCCGCCGCCCCGGCCATCTCGTCGATGAAGCTTTCGACAACAAAGGCGTTGTGAGTAACGCCGACGCCGCGCCACCAGCCGGTCATGAGTCCGGGCGGTGGTTCCGAGCGGCTATACTCGATGAGCTGGTCGCTGAACTTATAGGGGCCGGCCGCGCCATCGACCGCATCGGGGTCGAGTCCGTTGACGAACCAGGCCGGCGTCCAGCGGGCCATTACACTGGAAGCCGCGATGCGGTGCGAGAAGGCCTTTGGCACACCGTTCGCGTCCAGTCCCGCTGACAGTTTGTCGACGTAATGCGGGCGAAACGCGTCGTGCTGGAAGTCCTCCTCGCGCGTCCAGATGACCTTGACCGGGAAGTCGACTTGCTTGGCGATCATCACCGCTTGCACGGCGTAGTCGGTTTCCAGCCGGCGACCAAACGCCCCGCCCATCAGGAAGTTGTGCACGCGCACCTTCTCGACAGGAAGGCCCATGGCCTCGGCAACCGCGGACTGGACACGGGCAATCACCTGGGTTCCGATCCAGACGTCGCAGCCATCCGCCGTGATCCTGGCCGTGCAGGTCATTGGCTCCATCGTCGCATGGGCGAGCAGCGGCGCCTCATACCTAGCTTCGAGCGTCTTTGCCGCAACGGAGAGTGCGTTCTTGACGTCGCCGTCGTTGGTCTTGACCACGGCGCCGCCGGCGATTGCCTTGTCGAGGGCGCTCACCAGATCGGCCGTCGAGTAGGTCGCAGCACCGCCTTCCCATCGGGGGTTGAGCGCAGCGAGCCCCTTTCTGGCCGCTCCGGTATGGTCGGCAATGATGGCCACGGTATCGTCGAAGCGGACCACCTTCCGGACGCCGGCGACGGTAAGGGCCGCCGTCTCGTCCATGCCTGCAAGCTTGCCGCCGATGATGGGTGAAGCCTGGACCACGGCGATCTTCATGCTGGGCAGCGCGAAATCGATGCTGTACTGGGCCCGGCCAGTCGTCTTGTCGACGGAATCTCGCCGCTTGAGCGACCTTCCGATGATCTTGAAGTCCTTCGGATCCTTCAGCGCGACCTTCTCTGGCGCTGGCAGCGTGGCTGCCTTGGCCGCCAAGTCGCCGTAGGTCAGGCGGCGTTTGCTCACGTCATGAATCACGGCTCCGTTCTCAGTGCGGCACGTGGAAGCGTCGACGCGCCATGTCTGTGCCGCTGCCGCGACCAGCATCGTGCGCGCCACGGCACCGGCCTGCCGGAACGGCTCGTAGAACGCGGCAATGGAGGTGGAGCCGCCTGTGGCCTGGAACCCGATTTTCGGATTGGCATAAAGCTTGTCGTTTGGTGGGGCATGCTCGACTTTGATCTGGCTGGGCTCGATTTCCAGCTCTTCCGCGATCAGCATCGGCATCGATGTGTAGACGCCTTGCCCGATTTCGACCTGTGGAATGATGGCTGTCACCCCGGTCTGATCGATCCTGATGAAGGCGCCCGGCGCGAAGTTCCCGGCCGAGGCAGTCGCGGCGGCCGCGCAATCTACACCTGGCACAGGCGCGTGGATCGAAATCAACAAGCCGCCTCCAGCGACGACGCCGGCTCGCAGGAAGGAACGCCTCGACAGCGGAACGTCGACGGGTGATCCCTCGGAGGGAACATCCTTCATATACATTTTCAGCCTCCCTGCTTCGCGTTGGCGCCGAGCGTGGCGGCGTGTTTGATGGCGGCGCGAATGCGAACATAGGTGCCACAGCGGCAAAGATTGCCCGACATGGCCTCGTCGATGTCGGCATCTGTCGGACTGGGTTTCTCCGACAGCAGGGCGGCCGCCGACATGATCTGCCCGGACTGGCAGTATCCGCACTGCACGACGTCGAGATCCTGCCACGCCTTCTGAATCTTCAGTCCGCTTGGGGTCTTGTAGATCGCCTCGATCGTCGTGATCGCCGAGCTGCCGACGCTCTCGATGGGGGTCTGGCAGGACCGTGCCGGCTGGCCATCGATGTGGACGGTGCAGGCACCGCACTGGGCGATGCCGCATCCGTATTTGGTGCCGGTCATTCCCAGCACGTCGCGGATGACCCAGAGCAGCGGCGTATCACCATCAACGTCCACGCTGCGCTGATCGCCGTTGATCCTCAGATCGTACGCCATGAGCTTTTTCCTTGCAGCGAGTCTAGATGGGCGGTGCGTGCTTCCGCAGCACCTTGCGGGCGTCTCGAGATCGATCGCGACGTCCCGCATTCGCGTCCGGCGAAGCCGGCTGTTGGAGACTACTCCGCCCGCTTCGCCGAAGAGCCTAGAACGCGTCTCGCACGGCGATTAGATGCCGATTCACGATTGGGTTTATGCATCGGATGCATGGATCGGGTCGTGATCGACGACGAGCGCTTGCGGGGGTCGATGGATGCGCTCCGCCCGGGCACGTGTCAGGGCAGCCTGATGTATCGTCTCGCCTCGGCGCACTGTCACTGCTTTGGGGGCACTAACCCTTCCGTGATCACGACCGAGCCTTCGGTCGCAGCAATACGGAACTTCCTTGCCGCCGTGTATTCTGAAGAATCGTAGAACCGATGCGCTTCGGAAACGCTCGGAAACTGGGCGATGGCCATGACCGATTTCGGCTCGCCTTCCACGGCCCCCGCATTGAGGTTGAAGACGATGATCTTGCCGCCGTATTTCGGGGCAAGCGGCCCAGCAGCTTCCATGTATTTCTGGAAGGTCGCCTGATCCTTGATCGTGTAGTTCGCGATCATGTAGCCCGGCGGCTGCGACGTCTGGGCATATCCGCTTGCGGCAAAAGCGAGCGCGATTGCGGCGGCGCCGACGAAAGGAGTTTCTTCATGTCATATGTCCCTTGGTTTGGTCGTGGAGGTCAGATCAGAGCGCGTCGGAATTGCTGAGATGACGGGGCGTGATGCCCGGTCCTCATGCAGTCGGTTCGAGCTGCGCTTCCGCTGCAGCGCGCTCCAGCGGGGTCTGAAGCGTGAACCAGCCAGTGGTCGCCTCCATCACCGTCCACAGCTTGCCGGGAATGGCGATGAGCGGAACCTTCGACGGGCTCAAGGCGGTGTCGATTCGCTCGTCGAGATTACTCTTCGCCAGCTCGACCCAATCCGGGTTCATCACCAGGCCCTGACCGACAGCGACCAGCGACAGCCCAAGCTCCAGAGCAATCTCGGCCTGATCGGGCTTCCTGACTTGGCCTGCGGCGATGACGGGCAGGCGTCCGCCGACACGCTCAAGGATCAGCTCCGCCGTCGTCCTCTCTCCCGCGTGGCCGATAGGCTTGGCCCCGAGCAAGTTCGTCAGCGAGGCATGAATGTAATCGATGCCGCTGTCGATGAGCCTATCCAAGAGCACAAGTGTGTCATCGATCCGCAGCCCACCCTCGTCGGGCTCGTCTGGAGAGATGCGATAGCCGAGGAGGAAAGGCCGCGTGGCGTGGGCGTCGATGACCCGCTTGACCTCCTCCACCACGGCCAGCGGAAAGCGCATGCGGTTCTCACGCGAGCCCCCCCATTCGTCCGTCCGCCGATTGAAGCGTGGCGAGAGAAAGTTCTGGATCAGAAAGCCATGCGCTCCGTGCAGCTCGATGCCGTCGAAGCCCGCTTCGATCGCACGTCGCGTCGCCTCCCCGAATGCGCGAACGACATGGAGGATCTCTTGATTCGCGAGCGCTCGTGGGGTGACTGCGGGACTGAAGGGGCCAGCCTCGGTGGTTACGGTGCTCGCGCTGACGACCTCGCCGTCGGGCACCAGCTCAGGGACTGCCTTGTTGCCTGCATGGAAGATCTGGAGCACGGCGGACGCGCCGCCGCTCTTGGCGGCCTCCGCCAAACGCCGCAGACTCGGAACGAAGTTGTCATCATATGATGCGAACTCATGGGTGAAGCCCATGCCGTTCGGCAAGACGTGGGTGCACCCCGTGATCACGAGGCCAACGCCGTTCACCCTGCGGCGATAATACGCCAGCTCCTCGTCGGAGACCGTCCCGGCGGCATTGCCGGCCCACGTCGTCATGGGTGCCATCACGACCCGGTTGCGCAGGGCAATTCCGTTCGCGAAGGCGAACGGCTCGAAGAGCTTGTGGCGTATCTTATTCACGTGGGCACCTGTTTCGGTGTGATTGGTCTGGACCCCGCCGGACCCTCGGAAGGCCGCGCCGGCGGTGCCAAATCGGCCCGCTCCGGGCCGCTGACAGTCAGATAGTCCTGGTTTTTGATTCCGATTAGCCGCTATAATTCACTTAGGTCTATGTATGCGGTGCATTAATGAAACGGGACGACCTGTACGACCTTGCGGCCTTCGCGGTCGTCGCGGACCAGGGCAGCTTTACTCGGGCGGCAGCCGAGCTCCGTATGTCCCAATCAGCGTTGAGCCACGCCATGAAGGCCTTGGAGGAGCGACTAGGCGTGCGGCTCCTGTCCCGGACCACACGCTCGGTATCGACGACCGAGGCAGGCGAGACACTGCTGCGCTCCCTTCGGCCCGCACTAGCGGACATTGCCTCCGGAGTGGATGCGGTCGGCGCCCTTCGCGGGAAGCCGACCGGCACAGTCCGCATCACCGCGACCAAGCATGCGGTCTCGTCCGTCGTCATGCCGGTCTTGCCAGCCTTCCTGGCCGCACATCCCGATATCCGGGTGGATATGATCATCGACGATAATCTGACCGACATCGTCGCGAACCGGATGGACGCCGGCATACGCTTCGGAGACATCGTCGAGATGGACATGATCGCGGTCCGGATCGGGCCGGACATCCGGATGGCCGTCGTCGGCGCTCCAGCGTATTTCGCCGATCATCTGGTTCCCCGGACGCCGCGTGAGCTCTCAGGCCATCGCTGCATCAACTACCGGCACATCAAGACAGGTGGGCTGTATGCCTGGGATTTCGAGGAGAAGGGGCGGCCATTCCAGGTTCGCGTTGACGGCCCCCTTGTATTCAACAACTCCGATCTGATCCGGGAGGCAGCGCTTGCTGGCCAAGGCCTGGCCTACGTCTACGAGGATGAGGTAGCCGATGATATTGAGGCCGGGCGGCTCACGCGGATTCTAGGGAAATGGTGCCCGACTTTTCCAGGCTACTATCTCTATCACCCCAGTCGCCGCCAGACGCCTGCCGCGCTGGCCGCACTCATCGCAGCCCTTCGCTACAAACCTTAGATCAGGAAAGCACTTTTTAGTGTGACCCAAGCTGTTGCAAGGCAAACTCTCCGGAGACACCCGATCAGGGATGATTGCCCTAAGTTGGCTGGAGGGCTCGACGCGGGCGTGTTTACGATGTTCATGGGTGCTGCCCGCGTGATTGCCTTCAGCCAAGACTGCCCGAGAGAGTCGTCGCTCGTTTATGTCTGCTTTCGAGGGATGAGCGTCCCGGCTAAGCGATCGACATGGGCATAAAGCGGCTCTCCGCGCTGCTCCGACGGCAGCCACCTCATTGTCCTTCACCACCTTGTGGATGCGAACACCGATTCCACACTACGAACGCCAAAACTACGAAGGACCGCGATCAATCGGAGCTGGACTGAAGTGGGGGAGCGTACTCTGGAGGGCTTTGGGAGGTGAGGGCGGATGATTTCGTGCCCTAGCGTAGGCATGGCTCCCCGGGCTGAACGAAACTGCGAACTACGAGTTTTCGATTTCCCTACTCCCCGCTGCGCCGAAGCCCGCCAAAATGCGCAAACGCGACCGGGACCGGGCCGAGGCGCGACGCTTGGCCGGCGAGCCGAAGCCATCACTCAGAGAGCGTGCGATCGCCTTGGCTCGCCAGTTGGGCACCGTCCGCACGCGTGACTTCTCCGACATGGGTGTTCCTCGTTTCTACCTGGCGCGCATGTGCGACGAGGGCCTACTGATCAAGGTCGCTTATGGCCGCTATCGTGCTGCTGAGCGCGAGGCGACTTGCTCCCACATTATCGGTGACCGCCCAAATGCAAATAGGCGTAGCAGCCCGGTCGCATGAACGGCGGCGCTGGCGTGGAATTCGGATGTGCAGGAAACCCCAGATGTCGGTTCGATTCCGGCGAATTCGGATCAACGAAACGTGGAATCGGCCTGAAAGTTGAGAGAGGCGGGAGGGGAGGGACCTTAGGTGCAGCGAGCGGCGTCGGGCCGATGAGGGGTCAGACCTCCTGCCGGATCACAACCTTGCCAAGGTTGGGGTCGAGGGTTCGAATCCCTTCGCCCGCTCCAAAATCTTCAAATAGTTCAGTATGTTATGACGATGGTCGTAAAAGCGGCCCTTGGTGTATTAGCGCTGGCCACCACCCAGCCACCACCGAAATTGGAGCGCAAGCTGGCATTCTTCGCGGTCTGCCGGTCGCCGCGCGAACCTCGATCGAAGGGCTGTTCGTGCACGGAGGGAGGGGTCTATCGGAATGCACGCCGCGCCGGCCACCGCGCGATGGCTGGTTGACGATGTGATGTCCGGTGATGGCAATCCGGAGAAGGATTGGCTGCTCCAGGTCGCTTCCCTGGGTGGAGTTGATGATCCCGACCTCGCAAGAGGTTGCGAGGGCGCACCATTTCAAGCTGCTCATGGGGGCGTCCGCGCCATTCCCCTTCCCGGAGTTGCATCGAAAGGCGTCTGCCAGTTTCGGCCGCTCGGCTATATTGGCCCGAGTGGCACATGAGTCGCCTATGAGGATGGTCACGTGCAACGCGTGGTTCGCTTCCCGGCCAAATGGGTAAATGCCTCAAGTTTCGAGACGGCCCTCAGGAGTTCCCTGGGGCCGCACGATACAGGCGTCTTCGAAGTCGAGTTCGAGGTTCCGACGGGCTGCAAGGTCATGGTCGACGCTGCCATCCGGCTACTGTCGCTGGCAAATCAATTTGCCTCGATGACGCGGCGTGTGCGGCTGAATTTCGAGGAGGGTGAGGCGGGCACGATGGGGTATCTCAACCGAATGGGATTCTTCGATCACCTTCGATCCGACATTGAAATCCAGCCGGCTCGACCGGTGTACTCCGCGGCTGAGCACCATCGCGGCGGCAACAGGGCGCTTGTGGAGATCGCGCGAATCAACAAGGACGCCCGCGACGACGAGCTGCCGAATCGGTTGACGAATGCGCTTATGAGCGCCTGTGGCAGCCGCCCCGACGCCAGCGAGCTCGAAGGCGCGGCATGGACGATTTTTGCCGAGCTCATCGATAATATTTTCTCCCACAGCGACACGCGCCTCGACGGCTATGCGGCGCTTCAGGTTTATTCGGGCGGCAACCGTCTTTCGGTGGCGGTCTCGGACAGTGGCCTCGGCATTATGAAGACATTGCGGCCATCCTTGGCCACGGAATCCCCGAAACTCGCCAGCCTCACCGATACAGACCTACTCGTGGAGGTCTTTCGCCAAGGGTTGTCACGGCACGGGGCGGATCGCGGATGCGGGCTCAAGGGCTGCGCCGCCAAGGCCATCAAATTTAGCGCTGATCTGGACGTCCGACTGCCGAATCAGCGCGTGCTGCTGACGCCGGCGCGGGGGACGTATCAGCCGAACACCGCATATTGCTCCGAAGGGCTGCCGTTGATTTGGGGAACGCATATCGGTTTCACGTTCGGGTTGGGCACTTGAATCTGTGGTTCAAATCTGATTAAATGAAGCCGTTGAACGAGAGGTCATAGGTGTTGGCTCTGCGCGACTTCATGGAACGGCCTGACGGCTGGGGTAGAGATCAGGGTCGGAAGGTGTATCCGCGCTTGCTGCGTTTCGTAGAGGACAGTCCGGGAACGGTGATTTTCAAGCTGTCAATGAAAGGGGTGCACAGGCTCGATATATCTTTTGCGTCCGAGACGATCGTCGAATTGGCGCGGCGATATCGGCGCACGAAAGGGTTCTGTCTCATCGACCTCACGGACAGGGATCTCATGGAGAATATCGACGCTGCGGCCGCAAGGAAGGAACAGCCGATAATGGTGTGGCACGGGAAGTCCGCAGAACTGATCGGCGCCAAGCCTAGCGAGGGGACGCGAGAGGCTTTTCAGTTCGTCATGGGACGTGGCCAGGCTCGTGCGACCGAGTTCGCGGCAGAGAAGGGAATGTCGATCGCAAACGCGAGCATGAAGTTCAAACAGCTGTGGGAGCAGGGCTTCCTCCTCAGGAGGGAGAGCGCTGCCGATAGTGGGGGGGTCGAATACGTCTACCAGCGGATCGCCTAATTTTTTTGACCCCCCTTAATTGGGTTCATTTAACGAGAAGAGGGACATGCAGGACAATGACGGGTGAATTTAATCCGTTCCGTGTGCTCAGCTTGGACGGCGGCGGTATGCGGGGAACTTATACGGCCACATATCTCGACCGGGTCGCCGCAAACTTTGCGCAGCGCCGCGGCGTCGATGCGCTCGATATTGGCGGCGCGTTCGACCTTATCGTTGGCACCAGCACGGGGGCGATTATCGCCTGTGCGCTGGCGGTCGGCGTTCCCCCCGGTGCTGTCGTCGACCTCTATCGTGACAACGGCACAGCAATCTTTCGCCGGCCGCTGCCGGAAGGAATTCTCGGCGTGCCGCGCGATCACCTCTGCCGGCCGGCTGCGCTGAAGGCGGGTGACGCTGCCTTGCGCGCAGCGCTGACCAGCGTGCTCGGCCAAAAGACGGTGCGCGAAATTTACGATGAGCGCGGGATCGCGCTGGCGCTGACGACGGTCGAGATGAGCCAGCACCGCGCCTGGGTGTTCAAGACGCCGCATTTCGCGGGAACCAGCCGCCGGGATGACGGCTACACGCTGGTTGACGTCTGCCTCGCATCTTCCGCTGCCCCGATGTTTAGGTCGATGGCCGCCGTCGATCACGCGGATGGAAGCGGCAAGGGCTTCAATGTCTTTGTCGATGGCGGGCTTTGGGCAAACAATCCGGTCCTGATCGGCCTGATCGAGGCTCTGGACATGGCGGCCCCGGGGCAGTGCATCGAAATATATTGCCTCGGCACCTGCCCGATGCCGGCAGGCGAGCAAATTCCGCGCGACGCCGTCGACCGCGGCCTCACGCAGTGGAGGTTCGGCGGTGACGCCGCCGCCCTGGCCATCGATGCGCAGCAGTTCGCCTATGACCACATGGCGAAGAAGCTCGCCCGGCAAGTGAACCGCCCATGCACCGTCGTCCGCTTTCCGAGCGACAAGGTGCCGGCGGCGCTCATTCCCTATCTCGGCCTCGACGACGCCCGTCCCGAAGCCCTGAACGCGCTCATCAATCAGGCGCGCACCGACGCCGACATGACCAACAGCAAATGCGCCTACCGCGAAAGCGATCCCGACGCGGAATTGATCTGCTCCCTGTTCGAAGCCGCCCCGGTGCGAACCAACCCGCTCTTTGCCCGTCCGCCTTTCCGGGCAGCTGAAACGAAAGGCCAATCTGAACCAAACCCCAAAGCCAAAGGATGAGTGCCATGTACGATTGCCACAAGGATGTTCTCGCCCACCACGACAAGAAGGTGACGCTGCCCCAGAGCGAGCGGACGGAGATGCGCGACCGGCGCAACGCTAACCGCGACCGCCTGAAAAGGGGCCTCAAAGACAAGGGGAAGCCGGCGCCCCGCGAGTTCAAGAGCCAGGGCAGCTACGCCATGAAGACGATGCTGCAGCACCCGGACAACCATTACGACATCGACGACGGCGTCTATTTCGACAAGGAAGCGCTGGTCGGCGAGCGCGGCGCCGAGATGACCGCGCTGCAGGCGCGGCAGATGGTGCGCGACGCCATCGACGATGGCGGCTTCAAGACGCCACCCGAGGTCCACAAGAACTGCGTGCGGGTAATCTACGCCGCCGGCTATCACGTCGATCTTCCGGTTTATCGCCGTGTGACGACCAAGGACGCCTTCGGTAACGAGACCTATCACCATGAGCTGGCGAGCAGCGACTGGAAGCGCTCGGATGCCCGCGATGTGACCGAGTGGTTCGAGAAGGAAAACAACGCGCAGAGCCCCGACACGGAGAACGGCCGGCAGCTGCGACGCATCACGCGGCATATCAAGAAGCATTCCCGTAGCCGCGACAGTTGGGGCAGCCAGATCCTCAGCGGCTTCGGCATCACCAAGCTAGTCACCGAGTGCTTCCGGGGCAACGCGGAGCGGGAAGACGCGGCGCTTCACGACACGATGAAGGCGATCCGCGACCGCCTGAACGGCAATCTCGTGGTCAAGCATCCGGTGACACCGAATGAAACGATCACCAAGGGCGATGACGACGCTGCCGCGCGGTTCTTGCGCGACCGCCTGACCGAAGCGGTCGACAACCTCGCCCCGCTCTTCGAAGCCGATTGCACGCGCAAGCAGGCGCTCAACTGCTGGGACAAGGTGTTCAACACCTCCTTCTTCAGCGACCGTCTCGAAGCGAGCACGAAAGCGGCAGCCACGGTGGCCGCGCCTTCGATCCTGACCGCCGGCCTCGTCGCCAGCGCCGGCGCGGCGGCGCGCTCGGCCGTGCGCAAAGAGGGTGGCGGCCGCTATGCCTGAGGGTCCGGCCGCGCCCATCATCACGGGCAGTGATCGGTTTTCCACCGCCGCCGCGAAGGTCGAGGGCTGGCTGCATCGGCTTGGCGGTTCTCCGGAACCGCTAAGCGGTCTTGATCGAGCCGGGTATCCGGGCCGTGGCTTCGCTGCCGGATGGCGCCTGGCCATCCAATTCTCCGATCGCCGGCGGCGTCTCGATGTGCTGCTCCCGGCCGGCTTTCCCTGGATGCCCCCACGTATCGCGCTGGTCGATCGCCCGCCGTTTTTGACGTGGCCGCATGTCGAGCGCGACGGCGTTCTCTGTCTTGCTTCCGGCAATCTCTCGGTCGATGCCGATCAGCCGGCCGAGGTCGTGGGGCATCTTCTCGGGCTGGCCGCGGAGCTGATCGAGATGCTCATCCGCGGAGAGGGCGAGGCGGATTTCCGCGACGAGTTTCTCTCCTACTGGAGTTTCGCGGCCAACAAGGATGGGCCGCCCGTTGTGAGCCTGATCGAACCGGCACCGCCATCGCGCGAAATCCGGCTGTGGCGCGGCAAAGGGCTCTATGTCGTCGGTGACAGCGACAAGGCCGTCAAAGCGTGGCTGGCCAATCGCTTCGGAACCAAGCTGCCTGTGGTCAAGACGGCGCCCGCTGCGCTTCTGTGGATGGGCGAACCGCCTACCCCTCGTGGCTACCCGGAAACGGCGCTGGCATTCCGGACCATGGCGAAGCATGCCGGTGAAGAGGCGAACTCCGAGCTCGAAAGGCTCATGGCCCGGCAACCGGCCAAAATGCTTTCGGTGCTCGGCTTCACTACGGCAAACGGTCCCGCCCTGGCGGGTGTGATCGCCTCACCTCCGCAGGCACAGCCGCGCGGCACGCGCGAGCCGCTGACGAAAGGCTTTCGCCCAGGCTTCGTTCCAAGCGAGATTCTGATGAGGCGCTATTTTGGTGGAGGTAATGTGTTGCGCACCGAGGTGGCGCGCGCCGACGCCGCCTGGATTCATGGCCGTGACCAGGACGAGCGAGCGGTGCGGCTCCGAGGCGCGACGATCGTTATCGCCGGGTGCGGCTCGATTGGTGCACCGCTGGCGATTGCCCTGGCGCAAGCGGGCGCCGGGCGCCTTGTCCTGATCGATTTCGATACGCTGAAATGGGCCAATCTCGGCCGCCATCCCCTTGGCGCGCCGTATGTCGGTCAGCCGAAATCGAAAGCACTGGCCGACCGGCTGCGAACCGACTTTCCCCACATGATGATTGAGCATCGTGTCGCCAGGCTCGATGCGGTTATCCGATCAACCCCGGAAATCCTCCGCGAATGCGACTTGATCGTCTCCGCGACAGGAAGCTGGGCGGCAGACAGCCATCTCGATGCCTGGTACGCCGAGACCGGCCGTGTTGTCCCGATCGTCTATGGCTGGACGGAACCGCACGCCTGCGCCGGTCATGCCGTGCTGATCAAAGGGGAGGGGTGCCTCCGTTGCGGCTTCGACGGCCCGGGCCTTCCCAATCTCACGGCGACCGCTTGGCCGGGCGGCCCAACCGAGCGGCAGGAACCAGCTTGTTCTGCAGCGTATCAACCCTATGGGCCGGTCGAGATCGGCTTCATCAACAGCCTAGTCGCCGAACTCACCCTTGATGCTGTCTTGGGCGAGCATCGCTCCTCCATCCATCGCATCTGGGTCGCCCCGGAAGCGCGCCTTGCGCGCCTCGGGGGCGAATGGACGCCCGAGTGGCGAAGGCTGTCGGCGAACCGAGGCGAGGGCGGATTCGTCCTGTCGGTGCCGTGGGCAGAGGCCTCCTGCCCACGATGCCGGAAAGCGCTGGCCGCATGATCGTCTATCCGCTCGGCATATCCGGGCAACGGCTCATTTTCTGCCCAAGCGTGGTCGCGCATTTTCAGAAATACAGACAGCTTCGTTGGTGGCAGCGTGAGGCCGGCGGCCAGCTTTTTCCGCGCTTCGCCTTGCCCGACATCACCGTCGAAGAGGCCACCGGACCCCACCGCGGCGATTGGCGCACGCGCTTCACCTATCAGCCGAACCGGCGCGCCGAGCAGCAAGAGATTGCCGAGCGACATCGACGGGGACTGCATTTCGTCGGCGACTGGCACACCCATCCGGAAGCGGTTCCGACGCCCTCAGCCCGGGACATGCAAAGCATGGGCGAGTTGTTCGCCCGGTCAGAGCATGCGCTGAATGGCTTTGTTCTCCTTATCGTAGGCACCGATCCGGCGCCTCGTGGGCTGTCCGTCTCACTCTTCGACGGAACTTATTGTGTCATTCTGCCTGCCCGTCGCGGCGCATTGACGGAGCCCGAAGCGCCGCGCACGGCCAAGGGTCTTCGACGATTCATTTAACAAGGTATCAGGGGCATCCCCCCGCGCAGGCGCGGCAGGGTCGGGCTGTCGGCTCTGCCGAAGCCTCTGGTGAGCGGGTTTTCCTTCGGGCTTCCATTCATCCCGCGGAGCACGTGGCAAGGCTACGCGGCCGTGGCCAGCGACGGCCCCTTCCGAGAGGCTCGGTGAGAGTCAGAGTCCGGCCGGGTTTTGCCGTGACGGGTTGAGGGTCGCGAGAGAGGCTCGCGGCGCCCGTCGCGGAGATCCGCGATGTCACGTTCAGCCGCTCACGCTCGTTCCGGCCAGGATCGGACGAGCCTCTATCAGGAAATCACCGACAAGATCATCGCTGAGTTGGAGGCGGGGTGCGTGCCCGAGAGCGCCGCTCGCCATGCCGAAGAATGCATCCACCGATCGTCGCTATTCGGGAATCAATGTGCTGCTTCTCTGGGGCGCCGTCATTGAGCGCGGCTTCACCGGCCAGAGCTGGCTGACTTTTCGCCAGGCCCTCGGCCTCGGTGGCAATGTCAGGAAGGGCGAGCGCGGTACGACGGTCGTCTATGCCGACCGCTTCACGCCTGAGGACGAACGCCGACGCGCTGCGGAGACCGGCGAGGAAGCGCAGGCGATCCCGTTCCTGAAGCGCTTTACCGTCTTCAACACAGCACAATGCGAGGGTCTGCCCGAGGGAATCACTGCGGTCGCGCCTCCGGTCGAGACCAACCTCATACTGCCTCAAGCCGAAGCGCTGATCCGGGCCACCGGCGTGGATTTCCGGATCGGTGGAGACAGGGCGTTCTACGATTCCAAGCGCGATTTCGTACAAGTCCCACCGCCACAGGCCTATATTGAGCCTATCAACTGGCACCGAACCGCGCTGCATGAGGTCGGCCACGCCAGCGGGCATCCTTCTCGCCTCGACCGCGACCTCACCGGATCCTTCGGGTCGAAGAAGTACGCGTTCGAGGAATTGATCGCCGAGATGACCTGCGCCTTCGTCTGCGCTTCTCTCGGCATCGTCCCGACCGTGCGCCACGCCGACTACATCGGCTCCTGGCTGGATGTGCTCCGCGAAGACGATCGCGCCATCGTCCGCGCCGCCAGCGCAGCGTCCAAGGCCGCGGACTACCTGCTCGCTTTCCAGTCAATGCCCGCGGAGGCCGCCGAACAGCCTCAGCCGACCGATATGCGGGAGGTGGCGTGATGCGAAAGGACCGCTCCGAGAATTCGATGCACGACGACTATATCGCCCCAGCGCTTGCGACCGATGGAGGGCACCTCATGATCGGTCGCGGCGGCTTCTCGCTGCGTTTCGCACGCGGGGCCGCGCTCAGCGGCTACGACTGCGAGACGATCAAGGCGGCCTGCATTGCCGCCGGCCTGCCCGTCATCGACAGCCGCATGGTGGAATTCGGGGCGGTGGCGCGCCTCGCGGTCAACGGACCGATGATCGCTGTCGGCGAGGCTGCGAGCCCACCACCCTATCATGCCTTCTCCTATGCGCCGCTCGCTGTCGTCGCTGCGTCCTACAGGGATGCGGGCGCGGAGGTGTGGAACCTTCATCCTGTGGGTGAGCCACGAGAGTGAGAGGAAGGCGGGGTGTCTTGTGACGGGTTCGGAGGTCGAGGGAGAGGCCTCGGCCGGCCCATCACGGAGAAACCGACATGGCTACCGCCATCCAGAAGATACGCTTGAGCTCCTCGCGCGACATCCCTTTCAACAAGCTGGTGCTGTCCCAGGCGAATGTCCGGCGTGTGAAGGCCGGCGTCTCGATCGAAGAGCTTGCCGAGGACATCGCCCGGCGCACGCTCCTGCAGAGCCTGAGCGTCCGTCCGATCGTGGACGGGGAGGGTGCCGAGAGCGGGATGTTCGAGGTTCCGGCGGGTGGCCGCCGCTATCGGGCGCTAGAATTACTGGTCAAGCAGAAGCGCCTGGCCAAGACCGCGGCTGTTCCTTGCGTCGTCCGCGAAGGCGGGATCGCCGAGGAGGATTCGCTCGCCGAGAACGTCCAGCGCGCGCCGCTCCATCCGCTCGACCAGTTCCGTGCCTTCCAAGCTCTGCGCGAGAAGGGTCAGTCCGAAGAGGAGATCGCCGCAACGTTCTTCGTGGGGGTGAACGTCGTCAAGCAGCGGCTGCGCCTCGCCGCCGTCTCGGAACAACTCCTCGACCTCTATGCCGAGGACGGCATGACGCTCGAGCAACTCATGGCCTTCACCGTGACGGCCGATCCCGCTCGTCAGGAGCAGATCTGGGACGCGATCCAGCGGTCCTACAGCAAGGAACCCTATCAGATCCGTCGAATGTTGACGGAGCGCACCGTTCGCGCCTCCGACAAACGCGCGCTGTTCGTCGGCCTGGAACCCTATGAGGCGGCCGGGGGCGTCGTCATGCGTGATCTCTTCCAGCATGACGATGGCGGCTGGCTCGAGAATATCGGCCTTCTCGACGGCCTGGTCGCCGACAAGCTGAAAAACGAGGCGCAGACCATCGCGGCCGAAGGCTGGAAGTGGATCGAGGTGGCCGTCGACTTCCCCTATGGTCACACCCACCATCTGCGCGAGCTCGCCGGCACGCCCGTGGATCTGACGGCCGATGAGCAGTCGACGATCGACGCTCTGAATGCCGAATACGCCAAGCTCCAGGCCGAGTACGAGAACGCAGATGAGCTGCCTGACGAGGTAGACGAGCGGTTCGGCGAGATCGAGACCGCGCTCGCCACGCTCACCAATCGCCCGGTCAGCTACGATCCGGTCGATATCGCGCGCGCCGGCGTGTTCGTCAGCATCGATACGGACGGCAGGCTCGCCATTGATCGCGGTTATGTCAGGCCCGACGACGAAGCGCCCGTCGTGGAGACTGAAGGCACTGCAGGAACGGATCGCGACGCGCCGGACGGTGACGGACCGTCCTCGCTTTCCATGCAGCGCGCGGTCATCACTATTGGCGGCCAAGCCGAGCCCGAGGAGGACGAGGACGATGTCGTCAGGCCGCTACCCGAGCGGCTGGTCATGGAGCTGACCGCGCACCGGACGCTGGCCCTGCGCGACGCTGTCGCTAACAACCCGCGGATCGCCATGACGGCGCTCCTCCACAAGCTCTGCCTCGATACGTTCCAGCACAGCGCCGCCGGCACCTGCCTGGAGGCCTCGGTGCGGCACGTCTTCTTCCCAGCGCAGGCAACGGACCTCAAGGACAGCCCGTCGGCCAAGGCGGTCGCCGAACGGCACGAAGTCTGGAAGGCGGACCTCCCGAAGGACGAGGCCGCGCTCTGGGACTGGCTCGCCGCTCTCGATGAAGCCAGCCGGGCCGCGCTGCTGGCGCATTGCGTGTCGTTCGGCGTCAACGCCCTTTATGAGAAGGGCGATCGCTATGGTGGCCCGGGCGCTTCCGTCCATAGCGTCCAGCGCCGTCTCGCCCTGGCGAACAGGCTGGCGCAGGCCGTCGGGCTCGACATGGTCGAAGCCGGGTGGCGGCCGACGGTCGACAACTATCTCGGCCGCGTCACCAAGCCTCGCATACTTGAAGCTGTGCGCGAGGCGAAAGGCGAGCAATCGGCTCAGCTCATCGACCACCTCAAGAAGGCCGAAATGGCGAAGGAGGCTGAACGTCTGCTCGATGGCACGGGCTGGCTGCCCGAGCCCCTGCGTCTTGCCAACGTCGAGGCTGCACACGGCGCCCCGTCCGATGATGTCGAGGCGCTGCCCGCGTTCCTTGCCAGCGACGGCGACAAGGCAGAGGCCGTGGAGGCGGAGGAGCCGGGGGCGCACGCGATCGCCGCCGAATGAAGCTCTGAGCGGGGCGGCGCCGACCGCCCCGCGTCCTTCTCCAGCCCCCGTTGCACACAAAAGAAGCCCGGTCCTCGTACCGGGCTTCTTTCGTGTCAGCCCTTCGGGAGCAGGCTTTGAACAATCCATAGCCGACGCTCGTGCTCGGCGATTGCGGATTCGCTGGCGCTCAGCGCTATCGCCTCGTCGCCGAGCTGCGGTCGTGCAGCCTAGCGCGTCGGCGCATCACGGGCGGCAACTCCGCGCCACGAGAGGCAGAGGGCGGCCGGGACGGGTTTGAGCCGGCAGGGTCGAGAGAGCACCCTGGGCTCGATCCTCCCCGCTCTCCCGAGGTCCCCTCCATGACGAATGTTTCCGCCATCGCGGCCGCGAGCGCGGCTGCGCCGATTTCCCTTGCCCCGATCGATACCAACCCGGCCGCTGGCATTGTCGAAGCTGCGCGTCATCTTCTCCCAGAGCTCGAGCGTGGCCATCGGATCGATGCGGCTGCGCTACGCATCGCCATGGAGCGTGGCCTCGGCGGCTCCGACGTGGAAGGCGCCTGGGATTGGAAGACCGCCTACGACGCTTGTGAGGCAGCGACTGTCCTGTTCCTGCGCAAGTTCGGCCCGGCCATTCGCGCCAGGGCCGCGTCGCCCGGCGCCATGCTGCCGATGCTGGCTAAGATCGCGGGCCTTCTCCCCACCCATACGCGCCGCTCCGAGGAGAGCCAGGCGCTCCAGCAGTTCTCGACGCCGATCGCTCTCGGCCTCGCGGCGAGCACGGCAGCCGCGATCACCTCTGCGGATCGCGTGCTGGAGCCATCAGCCGGGACCGGCCTCCTTGCCATCCTCGCCGAGCTTGCGGGCAGCACGCTCGTGCTCAACGAGCTAGGGGGGCTCCGCGCGGCGCTGCTCGACCTTCTCTTTCCGGACATCACCGTCACGCGGTTCGACGCGGCTCAGATCGACGATCATCTCGACGTTGGCGCCACGCCAAGCGTCGTGTTGATGAACCCGCCCTTCTCGGCGATGGCCCATGTCGATCGCCGCATGGCCGACGCCGCGCTCCGCCACATCTCATCGGCCCTCGCACGCCTTGCCGAAGGCGGTCGCCTCGTCGCGATCACCGGGGCAAGCTTTGCGCCGGACAACCCGGCGTGGACCGACGCTTTCGTCCGGCTGCAAGAACGTGGCAGCGTCGTGTTCTCGGCCGCGATCGATGGTGCGATCTACGCCAAGCACGGCACGACCATCGACACGCGGCTGATCGTGATCGACAAGCGGCCGGCCGACGACCCTGCCGTTTTCCCGACTTCGCCGGGAGTGGCGTCCGATGCCGCCACGCTTCTCGATTGGGTCACGCAGCACGTTCCGGCGAGGCTGCCGATCGTCTCATCCGTCGCCGTTCGTACCGTCCCGCGTCCGGCCCTTCCCCGAACGCTCCGCGCGTTGGGCATGTGCCCGTCCTCCGCTCCGGCCAGCAGGGTGGAGCTCAAGGCGAATGAACTCGCCTACGAAACCGTCGACTGGACGCCGCCCGAGGGCGTGCGCATCACCGATGCGCTCTACGAAGAATACGGATTGCAGTCGATCCGTATTCCCGGCTCCCAGGCACATCCGACGAGGCTTGTGCAGTCAGCAGCGATGGCCTCGGTCGCTCCGCCGAAGCCGTCCTATCGGCCGCATCTTCCCGCGAACGTCCTCACGGGCGGCTTGCTGTCCGATGCCCAGCTCGAATCCGTCATCTATGCCGGGGAGGCCCATTCGGACTTCCTCGCCGGATCGTGGGCGGTGGACGAGACATTCGATGTCGTCTCGGCCGCCCGGGACGACGCCGAGAACGCCGCCCGCTTCCGCCGTGGCTGGTTCCTCGGCGATGGCACCGGCGCTGGCAAGGGCCGCCAGGTCGCTGGCATCCTGCTCGATAACTGGCTGAAGGGCCGCCGCCGCGCCGTCTGGGTCTCGAAATCCGACAAGCTGATCGAGGACGCGCAGCGCGACTGGTCGGCGCTCGGCATGGAGCGCCTGCTGGTCACGCCGCTCTCGCGTTTCCGCCAAGGCACGCCGATCCGGCTCACAGAAGGCATCCTATTTACGACCTACGCCACGCTACGGTCCGACGAGCGCGGCGAGAAGGCTTCCCGCGTGAAGCAGATCGTCGAATGGTTCGGCTCCAATTTCGACGGGGTCATCATTTTCGACGAGAGCCACGCCATGCAGAACGCTGCCGGCGGCAAGGGCGAGCGCGGCGACCAGGCCGCCTCGCAGCAGGGCCGGGCCGGACTTCGCCTGCAGCACGCGCTCCCCAACGCGCGTATCGTCTATGTCTCTGCGACCGGCGCGACCACGGTTCATAATCTCGCCTATGCCCAGCGGCTGGGGCTCTGGGGCGGGGAGGATTTCCCCTTCGCGACGCGGCCCGAGTTCGTCGAAGCCATCGAGGCAGGCGGTGTCGCGGCGATGGAGGTGCTCGCGCGCGACCTCAAGGCCCTTGGCCTCTATGCAGCGCGCTCGCTCAGCTACGAGGGCGTCGAATACGAGCTCGTCGAGCATCAGCTCACCGATGAGCAGGTCCGCATCTACGACGCATATGCCGGCGCGTTCTCGATCATCCATAACAATCTCGACGCGGCGATGCAGGCGGCCAACATCACGGGCGAGACCGGCACGCTGAACGCGCAGGCGAAGTCCGCCGCGCGGTCCGCCTTCGAGAGCGCCAAGCAGCGCTTCTTCAATCACCTCATCACCACAATGAAGACACCCTCGCTGATCCACGCGATCGAGCGCGATCTCGCGCAAGGCCATGCGTGCGTTATCCAGATCGTCTCCACGGGCGAAGCGCTGATGGAGCGCAGGCTCGCCGAGATACCGACGGAGGAATGGGGCGACGTCCAGGTCGACATCACCCCGCGCGAATATGTCCTCGACTACCTCGCCCATAGCTTTCCGGTGCAGCTCTACGAACCCTTCACGGACAGCGAGGGGAATCTCTCTTCGCGACCCGTCTATCGCGACGGCCAGCCGGTCGAGAGCCGGGAAGCCGTCGCACGACGTGGCCGGCTCATCGAGAAGCTCGCCTCTCTTGCGCCCGTTCCCGGCGCGCTCGACCAGGTCGTGCAGCGCTTCGGCACCGACGCGGTGGCCGAGGTGACCGGACGCAGCCGGCGGATCATCCGCAAGGGCGACCGCCTCATGGTCGAGAACCGCGCGCCTTCCGCCAATCTTGGCGAGACGCAAGCCTTCATGGAGGACGCAAAACGCATCCTCGTCTTCTCGGATGCGGGCGGCACCGGACGCTCCTACCACGCCGAGCTGTCGGCAAGGAATCGGCGCCTGCGCGTCCACTATCTCCTTGAAGCCGGTTGGAAGGCCGACGCCGCGATCCAGGGGCTGGGTCGCACAAACCGCACCAACCAGGCGCAGCCGCCGCTGTTCCGGCCGATTGCCACCAACGTGAAGGCGGAGAAGCGTTTCCTCTCCACCATCGCTCGCCGTCTCGACACGCTTGGTGCCATCACCCGCGGCCAGCGCCAGACCGGCGGCCAGGGTCTGTTTCGGCCCGAGGACAATCTGGAGAGCCACTATGCGCGCGACGCCCTTCGCCAGCTCTACATGCTGCTGGTCAAGGGCAAGGTCGAGGGTTGCTCGCTTGGCCTGTTCGAGGATGCGACCGGGCTGAAGCTCACCGATGCGAACGGGATCAAGGACGAGTTGCCGCCGATCACGACATTCCTCAACCGGCTGCTTGCGCTCACTATCGACCTGCAGAATGTGCTGTTCACGGCGTTCGAGCAGCTGCTGACCGCGCGTATCGAGGGCGCGATCGCCAGCGGCACCTATGATGTTGGGCTCGAGACGCTGCGAGCCGAGAGCTTCGTCGTCGCGGACCGGCGCACGATCTACAGCCATCCCGGCACGGGCGCGGAGACCCGGCTGCTCACCATCACCCAGCGCCAGCGCAACCGCCCGGTGACGCTCGACGAAGCATTGGGCCGTCTCTCCGACCGTCGCGCCATGCTGCTGATCAATGAACGCTCCGGTCGGGCGGCGGTGCAGGTCCCAGCGCCGAGCCTCATGCTCGACGATGGCGAGATCGAACGGCGCGTCCGGCTGGTCCGTCCGATGGAAGCACACAACGTCCCGCTGAAGATCATGACGGAAAGTCATTGGATCGAGGCTGATCGCCATGCCTTCGCCGCCGCATGGCGGGCCGAGCTCGCCCAGGTGCCGGAGTTCACCGACAGCACGATCCATATCGTCGCCGGTCTCCTGTTGCCGATCTGGAGGCGGCTGCCGAACGAGAGCACGCGGGTCTACCGGCTCCAGACCGACGCGGGCGAGCGCATCATCGGCCGCAAGGTCTCGCCCGCCTGGGTCGCAGGCACGCTTACGACCGACGCGCCCACGCTCACGCCGGACCACGCCTTCACGTCCCTGATGGACGGTCGAACCATCCTCGACCTCGCCGAAGGCCTCCAGCTCCGCCGCGTCCGCGTCATGGGCGCCAACCGCATCGAGCTCGCGGGCTTCACCGACACGATGCGAGATCGGCTGCGGGCTTACGGCCTGTTCCACGAGATTATCTCATGGAAGCTTCGGATGTTCGTGCCGACGGACGCCAACGGCGTCGCCGTGCTGACGAAGCTGCTGGAACGCTATCCCATCAAGCGCGTCGCTGACCGCGAGGCCGCCTGAGATGGCCCTCGATGCTGCCGAGCTGGCGCACCGTCTCGCGCGCAATGCCGAGGCCGTGTGCCGACACTATCTCTCCAACGGCCGCCGCGAAGGCCGCTATTGGCTGGTCGGCGATGTCCGTAACGCCCCTGGGCGCTCACTGTTCGTCCGCCTGAGGGGAGGGGAGTCTGGGCGCGGCGCTGCCGGCAAATGGACCGACGCCGCCACCGGGGAGCATGGCGATCTCCTCGACGTCATCCGCGAAAGCTGCGGTCTTGTCGAATTCCATGCCGTTGCCGACGAGGCACGCCGCTTCCTCAGCTTGCCGCAACCGGAGCCCGACCGCGAGTCCAAGTTCCGTTTGACACCAGCGCCAGCCGGGTCGCCAGAATCGGCGCGGCGGCTGTTCGCGATGTCGCAGCCGATTGCCGGCACAGTCGCGGAAACCTATCTCCGCAAACGCGGCATTATGGCTTTGCACGAAGCCGGGGCGCTGCGTTTCCATCCGCGCTGCTACTATCGACCGGATGCCTGGTCGCCCACCGAGATCTGGCCGGCAATGATCGCTGCTGTCACCGATCTCGACGACAAAATCATCGGGGTGCATCGCACCTGGCTCGACCCGTCAGGCCGTGACAAGGCGCCAATCGACACACCGCGGCGAGCGATGGGCGAGCTCCTCGGCAATGCTACTCGCTTCGGCGTGGCCGGCGAGGTCATGGCGGCCGGCGAGGGCATTGAAACCATGTTGTCGCTCAGATGCATCCTGCCCGCCATGCCGATGGTCGCGGCGCTCTCGGCAGCACATCTCTCCGCCATCCTGTTCCCGGCGGCGCTGCGGCGGCTTTACATCGCTCGAGACGACGATCTTGCTGGCGACGGCGCGATGGCGGCCTTGGTCGACCGGGCGCAGCATTCCGGGATCGATGCCATCACCTTGTCGCCCACCTTAAGCGACTTCAACGACGATCTGCGGCTCTCCGGCATCAATGCGCTCCGGGCGGCGGTTCGGATCCAGCTCGCCCCGGTGGATGTCGCACGCTTCATGGCGTTGGCGGCGTAGGCCGGCAAGGCGATGAGCGCACTTTGGGCCGGCGCCGTTTCGGGCATCGGTCCTGGGTGCTTTCCCATGACGTCGGAGAGAGCGGCGACCACGGCCTTCCGAGAGGGCGATCGGGACGGCAAGCGGCCCGGTCCCGCAATGGCTGCGCCCGGCTATTTTCCGCCGCGCGGCAGAGCCGCGCTTTGCATCGCGAGGCAAAATAGCCGGCCTTCGCCATCCTCCGCTTCGCTTCGGCCCCTGCGCTTCGCTGCGGGGTGCAGGTCCCGTCCGCCCGCCGTCTTCCATCGCCATGAAGGCCGCGGCGGTCGCGGCCGATCCGACGAGGGAGCACCCCATGACGACCGAGCGCGACGACACCGAGCCCCATCACGCCGCATCCCCGACCGGGCATGTCCTGACCGAACTCCAGCTCTACGGCTTCCGCCCTTTCCAGGACGAGCCCGATCCAAGACCGCTTCCTGAAGCGAACATGATCGCTGGAGCCGCCGCCGACATCTTCGACGCCCTCATCGCAACGCTCGCCGACACACGCCTCGAACCTGACCTCGAGGATCTGCTTTGGTCGGCCGTCAACCTCTTCCACCGCGCGGTCGAGCGGATCGAACGTGAGCTCGACGACAACGAGCAGGCGCAACGCCGCAGCCAGAAGGAGCAGGACGGCTCGGAGGTTCGATCGGTCGAGCTCGAGCGCCTCACCGCGGAGGGCATCACACTGATCGAGCGCCGCAACAGCATGGAGCTCTTCCGCGACCAAGCCGCCGACCAGTTCGAGCGCCACACCCATTCGTCATGGCGGCCGCGCTCAGGCTCGATGGTCAATCACCGCACGCTGACCTCGGCCATGATCGACAGCCGCGACTTTCTCGCAGCCAAGCGCCGGGCCGATACCGAGGTGATGCTTCCCGCTGGCCCCAAGGTCGCAGTCACCGGCGGCCTCGACTTCAACGATCATCACTTGATCTGGGACAGGCTCGACAAGGTTCACGCCAAGCATCCGGACATGGTGCTGCTGCATGGAGGATCACCGAAGGGCGCCGAGCGCATCGCCGCCCGCTGGGCCGATCACCGCAAGGTGCCGCAGATCGCCTTCAAGCCCGATTGGACGAAGCACGCCAAGGCCGCACCCTTCAAGCGCAACGATCAGATGCTCAGCATTCTGCCGGTCGGCGTCATCGAGTTCCCAGGCTCGGGGATCTCGGCAAACCTCACCGACAAGGCCAGGAAGCTCGGCATCCCGGTGTGGAAGTTCGGCGACGGCGCCGCTTAGGCGCCGTTACCCACTGATCGACATGGAGGTCGGCAAACCGCGTAGGGCTGTTGCCCCGGATTTTCCAGGCGTCGTCTATGCAGATTTCTCATCGTGCGATGCACACCGGCCCAAGGGCACCGTGACCAACCCGAGCGTATCGAGTAGCGCGCCGCGCGCACCGCTATTGTTCACAACCGCCATCCTGTCCTTGTCTCCTACGGACCTCTTCTGACCCCGTGTCGGTCATCCCCTCGGATTGGGTGTGCGGTCTAAGCCAATCCCTCCGGCGCGCCTACCCCCGCTTCGCGCCTGCGGCTCGCCACGCTCCCTCGCACGGCCCAGTCGCAGCGTCGCAAGGCGGGACCGCCTCGCTCCGCCTGCAACCGAACCTTGCTCGCTCTCATGGCTCAGGGGTAGGCGCGCCGGGAGGCCTGGCTTTCTTCGACCGCACCCGAGGGGAGGCAACCGGCACTGGGCCGAGGACCTCTCGGGCACGGAGAAAACAGGATGACGAAACAAATTGCAGCGCTGACCCGGACGCACCACCCCGACGACATCGCGGTCTGGCCTGATGGCTTCTGGGCGACCCTCAAGGAGGTCCGGAATGGAGAGTGCAGCCATCGCTCGGACGATTTCGAAATTGTCCGCCAGGAAAATCACGCGCGGCTGAAGGAGCTGGGTATCGCCGACGAGCTCGACGCAGCATGAAACACAGGCTCCAGGCCGTCGCCCACGCGCGGCGGCCTGCCGCCGCTCGCTCGCGGGCCACTCCGCGTTGGGCGAAACGCCGATGCGCCGCAGTTCCGCGGGCCGTCGCGCGCGATCAACAGCTATATTTGCCTCAGCAAAAGCTGGGCGAAGCAGACCAGATGCCCCTCACAGCATCGATCGAGGAGACCGTGGTTCGTCATCTCCACACATAGGCACAAGCCGAATCGCCCGATGCAACGCTACCCACCAACACCGGATTCCAAAGGTTGCCGGAATCGGCTATTCTGGCCTCCGCGCCGTGGTGGTGGTGGAAGGCGCAACCGTCAGCTCCATGTACGGGGACCACCATGATCATCATCAGCATTGTTTTGAGCGCAGTCGGCTTTGCATTTTTCTGCTGGCTGTTATTCTCGCTCGCCGTCTACGCGCTCCCATTCTTCGCCGGCGTGACCGCAGCCGGCGCCGCCTACCACAACGGCTGGGGCGTGATCGGGGCAATTGTTGTCGCCGTCCTAGCCGGTGGCGCAACGCTCGCCATCGGGCAGATCGTCTTCGCGACGGTCCGTACGCCGCTCATCCGTACCGTGATCGCGCTCGTTTATGCCGGGCCAGCGGCAGTCGCTGGCTACCATGCGACCGCTGGGCTCGTGCACATTGGCGTTCCCTCGGAAAGCTGGTGCGAGGTCTTCGCGCTCCTCGGCGCCGTGCTTGTCGGCGGTACGGCCTGGGCGCGCATGACGTCATTTGCCCCACCGAATGTCGAGCGGCGAATTGCGGCTGGCCCGGGCTCGCTTTTTCTGGCCTCGGCGACCAAGGACAGGTGAGCCCGCGCCTCATCGTCAATCGGCTGGAAATATCGGCACCGGGATCGTACGTCTGCATGACCGGGAATGGCGCTGCCCTTGCGCCGCTTGGGCTGGCCCACCCCTCCAGGCCGACGGAGACGCGTTTCCCGGGGCGTCGTGTGTCCGGATCGGTCAGTCCGTGATGCCGCCTATCCGTGCGCCAGGGTTTCTCTCTCTTCGCCTGGAGAGCGCGACCTCTTGTGGGGACCGATTGATGTCCGCCAAGTCTCCTCCCGAGGATGCTGTTCAAGGCCCGACGCCACCTTGCCTCTTCTTGGCTTGATCTGGCCGAAGGACGGCTGCGCCTCGATCGCCTGAGCCGCAACGCCGTCGGGTCGACTTTCTTCCCCTGGGCTTGCCACCCCGCGCGACAAGTCGCGCGGGGACCCCGGTTCGCCCATTCCTCGCGAGGCAAGAAAGTCTTCCCGCCGGCATCCTCCGCTGTGCTCCGGCCCGCGAGCGGGTGCGTCGTCGATCGCCTCCGGCCTCCCGATCACCATCGAGGCCGCGGTGGTCGCGGGCTCGAAAACAGCAAGGAGAAGTGACATGGCGAACATCGGTTCCTTCAAGAAGTCCGGCAGCGAGTTCCAGGGCGAGATCGTCACCCTCAGCGTCCAGGCCAAGGGTGTCCGCATCGTCCCCGAGACCAACCGGGCCAACGACAACGCCCCCAGTCATCGGGTCTATGTCGGCCGGGCAGAGATCGGCGCCGCCTGGTCGAAGCGCTCCAACGAAGGCCGCGATTACCTCTCGGTCAAGCTGGACGATCCGAGCTTCAACGCGCCGATCTACGCCAACCTCTTCGACGACGAGGACGGCGAAGGCTACACCCTCATCTGGTCCCGCAGCCGCAAGGCGAATGGCGACTGAGCCGGCCCAACAGCAACGCCCCGCCCGAACAACCGGGCGGGGCGCTTTCGTCGAGAAGCGCCGCCGACCGCTAAGGATGCAGACGCGCCAGCTTGGCAGCACGGCAGACGCAGCGCTAACCTCCCCTCATGGCGACAATCACCTTTTTCGCCGTGCTGCCCTTCTCGCGCGGTGTCGACGGCGATTTCATCGTCGAGGCGGCGATCGAGATGCGAAGCGCCGACCAGGCGCGGGCCACGGGCTCGATGATGATCGGCGAGGGGAGGGGGGCGGTCGCGTTCTCCAAGACCGGCGATCCCGCGACCAATGAATGGCAGGATGCCGTGATCCTCGGCCGCTACGGCGACGTGCCCGACGATCTCGCGCACTACACCTCGGCCTGACCGTGGCCGCGAAGGCCTCGAGGCCAAGGCGCGCGCCGGCGAAGGCGGCGTCTTCCGATCCGTTGCCGCGCTTCGTCACGCCGCAATTGGCGCTGCTGCGGCAAGAAGCGCCAAGCGGTGACCGCTGGATCCACGAAATCAAATATGACGGATATCGTCTGCATGCGCGTTTCGAGCACGGGCAAGTTCGACTTCTCACCCGCAAGGGCCTCGACTGCACGCATCGCTACCGCGCCACGGCGGAAGCGCTCGCGGAGCTTCCCGCCGAGCGGGCCTATTTGGACGGCGAGCTCTGCGCGGTCCGCCCTGACGGAACGACATCGTTCGCGGAGATGCAGGCGGCGACCGACGAAGGCCATTCGGGCGAGCTGGTCTTTTTCCTCTTCGATTTGCTTCACCTTGACGGGCTCGACACGCGTCCGCTGCCCTTGCTCGAGCGCAAGGCGAAGCTGCAGGTCCTGCTGGCCGGCGCCGCCGATCGGCTGCGCTACAGCGAGCACATGGCAGATCTTATGAGGGTGGTGGGTGATCAGGAGGTTAGGATTGGCTTTCCAGAACCCACCTAACCCGGGAGATCAAGATGAAGGCGATCGTTCGGACTGACGCACCCACCGACGACGAGTATGTCACGATTCACGTGGCCTTTGAACTGAGCAAGGCGAAGTGGAAGCTCGGGGTGATGCTGCCGGGCTCGGCGAAGTTGAGCCGCTACACGATTGCGGGGGGCGACCTGGCGGCGCTGGCGACGCGACTGGAGGCGGCCCGGTCGCGTGCGGCGCGCTGCGGCAAACCGGTGCGCATCATATCGTGCTACGAGGCGGGCTTCGACGGCCACTGGCTGCATCGCTGGCTGACGGAGCAAGGGGTCATCAATCACGAGATCGATCCGGCGAGCATCCAGGTGAGCCGGCGGGCGCGGCGGGCCAAGACCGACCGGATCGACCTCGATCACCTGATGCGGACGCTGCTGGCTTATCTGCGTGGCGAACCGCGGGTGTGCAGCGTACTGCGTGTGCCGACGGTCGAGGACGAGGACCGCAAGCGTCGCAACCGGGAACGCAAATACCTGCTCGATGAGCGCACGGCCCACACCAATCGCCTCAAGGGGCTGCTGCACACCCAAGGCATCCGTGATGTCATGCCGCTCAAGTCTGGCTTCATCGATAAGCTTGCGAAGCTGTGCACCGGCGATGGGCATCCATTGCCGCCTAAGCTCAAGGAGGAGATCGTGCGCGAGCATCAGCGGCTGTGCCTGGTGCAGCAGCAGCTGGCCGCAGTGGAGGCCGAGAGCCGAGCCGAGCGCTCTTATGCCGTTGCGGGCTCGGCCGAGGAGAAGAGCGTGCGCCTGGCGCGGCTCAAGAGCATCGGCCCGGTCGGCAGCCAAGGGCTGGTCAACGAGGCCTTCTATCGTTCCTTCGACAATCGCCGCCAGGTCGGCAGCTATTTCGGATTGACCGGAACGCCCTATGACAGCGGCGCCAGTCGGCATGATCAGGGCATCAGCAAAGCCGGCAACCGCCGGGCCCGCGAGCTCGCCATCGAGCTCTCCTGGCTGTGGCTGCGCCATCAGCCAGACAGCGAGCTGAGCCGTTGGTTTCGTGAGCGGGTGGGCGACGCCAAAGGAAAGGTGCGGCGCATCGCCATCGTGGCCTTGGCCCGCAAGCTCGTGGTTGCCCTGTGGCGCTATCTCGAGACCGGCCTGGTGCCCACCGGCGCCAAGCTGGGCCTGAGCCGCTGAACGGCGGCCAAAGATGACGGCCGACGTGAGCCAAGGACAGACGTGTGACCGTGCCTCCCCTGGGGCTGGCGCTATCCTATGCCGCTTAGCAGATGGGTCCCGTCTCTTCTGGGCTTCGCCTTCACCCGTGTATGAAAGACTAGGGCACCGGGCTATCGCGCCCGACCGGATACAAGGTGATGCGGTGTTGCCGCATATCTCGCACACAGCCCAGTCCAGGATCACGTTTCGCCGTTCACAGGCCGCAAACATCCAGCCGCAGCGCAGGCCGCAGCCGCCTGACTCTTGGCGGTCGATCGGCTCCGGCATCCCACCGCCGGTGCCAAAAACACCTCTTGACAAACCGCCCCTCATACAAGGGGAGGGGCCTCAGATCCTCCGCAAAGCCTGCGAGCTGCGCGCGGAAGGGCTGGTCTCGAAGCAAACAGATAAGCCCTATGCGCCAGGGAACCGGGGGATTTGGGTCAAGACGAAGTGCCTCAACCGCCAGGAATTCATCGTCATCGGCTGGACCGATCCCGAAGGCAGGCGTCCCCATCTTGGGTCGCTGCTGCTCGGCTACTACACGGCGGACGCTGAGCTCACCTATGCCGGCCGGGCCGGTACGGGAATGACGGAACGCGAGCTCGCGGATCTCCGCCGGCGTCTGAACCCTCTCGCGGTCAAGCGCATGCCGCTCGCCAGGCCGCCGCCGCGCGAAAGCCGGTTCGGCTCACCCCTCGAATTGAGCCGGGTCCATTGGGTCCGGCCGAAGCTCGTGGTCGAGGTGACATTTCTCACCTGGACCGCGGATGGCCTCGTGCGCCAGGCAGTCTACCAAGGGCTCCGGGAGGACAAACCCCCCGCGCGAGGTCACGATCGAGCGGCCGTGATCCTCGGCCGCCACAAGAAGGAAGTCACAGGCAGGGCGAGATTTGATCCGGGCGGCATCCCGCCCAAGGGGCGATACAGGGCGAGGCAACCGCCCCCGATCTTTCTTGCTGAGCGAGTGTCAGCCCCGGCCGAACGCGATTATAGAGAGCCCGGGCTTCGCCGATCGAGACGCCGTCCTTTCGCATAAGCAGCTTCACCATCGGCTCGGCCAGCAGCTCGTCGAGAGTGACTTCCGTTCGGAAAGCCATTGCGCTCCTCCTTACCGGCACCCCGGTCTCTGGTTAGAGTGGGAATGCGAACCCATCGCGACAAGATTGCGATGATCGAGAGTCAGGCGCGCCGCGCGCTCGGGATTTGCGGGATGTCGAACATGAGCGCCACGCGGCGCGAGCCGCATCGCGGACACTTCATGACGCCACTGAGCTGCGACAGCGGAAACCTGGCACCTCGCGTCCAGAGAAGGGTCTCGAGGTCGAGCTCGTAACGGTGATAGCACTCGCGTGCCGATTTGCCGGCGTGATCCTCGCGGCCGTGAACGCAGCGAACGGTGATCTTCCAGCCATATTCGCGCGCCTGGCCGAGGGTCTCGATCATGGCGCGCCCCGCGATCGCCCGGCACGGCCACGCACATAGCCGCGTGAGAGCATTGCGCGGGTGCGCTCGAGCTCCTCCTCGAGGAAGGCGTTCGCCAGGATGAGCGCTCGCACGGTCGCGCGCGGATCTCCGTCGCAGGCCTCGATTGCAGCATTGACGGACGCGTCCAGAGGATCAACTGATTCCGGATTGTCCGCGCGATCAATGGACGACGCCGGACCGCTCATAGGGGCGCTTCCCTGTCAGCTGCCGCAACTCCCCGGTGACGGCGAGGTTCATGCCGAGCATCGAGATCACGGCCTTACGCGGGTCGCCGTCGCACTCCTCGCGGATGATCGCCTCGGCGAGCGCCTCGGGGCAGAGCTGGGCCTCGCGCGCGGGGCTATGGCGGCCTGTGACCTCACGCAGCTCGGCCATGAGGGGCAGATAGATCTTGATAAGTCCGACAGCCGCGGCGATCGCGTCGCCGGCGTAATGCTCGACGATGGCATCCGCGAGTTCGGCGCGCGTCACCTTGCGCTGGCCGGAGCGCGTAATCTCGGCCAGTTCCACCAACCGGTTTTGCATCGGTCGCTCCTGAATTCGTGAGCGGGCAGGGGCGATCGTAGTCGCGCCTCAGCCCCGCATGTTCTTATTTTGTTCGTATCACGAAAAAGAGTCAACCCGGCTTGCCGCTTCGCTCGACTGACTCTAGAGAGCGGGCATGTGCGGACGTTTCACGCAGGCCTACACGTGGGAGCAGCTTGTCCGGCTCTATCGCCTGACATTTCCGCCGCAGAACATCGAGGCGCGCTACAACGTCTGCCCCACGGACACGATCGACACCATCGCTTTGGCCGAAGACGGGGGAATGGCCTTCGTCCGCGCGCGGTGGGGTCTCGTGCCGTACTGGTGGTCGAAGTCGCTGAAGGAACTGCCGGCGACCTTCAACGCGCGATCAGACCGTGGCGACGAAGCCGATGTACCGCGATGCTTTCAGGAAACGCCGCTGCATTATCCCAATGTCGGGTTTCTACGAATCGCGGCAGATGGAGGACGGCAAGCAACCCTTCTTCATATCGGCTGCGGATGGCGGAGTGCTGTCGGTCGCGGGCCTGTGGGACACGTGGAAAGACCGTGCGAGCGGTGATGTGATCCGCTCCGCCACCCTGATCGTGACCGAGGCGAACCCCTTCATGAGCGAGATCCATGACCGCATGCCGGTCTTTCTGCCGGCCGACCGGATCGATCCGTGGCTCTCCGGCGAGGGCGGGACGGATATGCTCGTGCCAGCCGCCGCCGGTTCCCTCCGCGCCTGGCCCGTCTCGCGCCGCGTGAACAGTTCGCGCCAGCCCGGCGACGATCCGACGCTCATCGAACCGCTCAAGGCCGCATGAACAGAGACAACCACCGTAATAGCCGCCATTCCGACACCGAGAGCGACGCGCGGACTCGCAACCTGAGGATCGTGCTCACCGCGTTGATGGTGCTCATCAGCGTCCTGGCCTTTATCGTCAGTCGCGACGGCATCACGGAGGTGGTTCCCGATCTCTGGTCGAGCGCGGGAACGATCGTCCACCTGTTCGGCGCAAGCGATTGGTCGTTTGGATAGACCACCGGTGTCCGCCATAAATTGGCGCGCCCGGCTTCGCCGGGCCGGGCTCTCGTGAACCGAGCCGCTGCGCGTCTCGGCCGTTCGGCTTCGATCCCTCGCGCAAGAGGTATTGAGCCCCTCGCCGGGGGCAGTCGGTCCCGCTTTTCCGCCTGCGGCGGCGCTATGCTGTCGCTCCTGCGGCTGCCCTCTTAACCGGTCTCGGGGCCTGGCGAGTGATCTCCGCTTACGCTCCCGCCCATGCGCCCTTCTTCGCCTTCGCGAGGGTCTCGGCTGCGCCGGGATCCTCGCGAACGAATGTTCGTGAGCCATCGGACTAGGCTACAAACGTCACCACCTCCTCATTGCGCATGGTGAGCGGCTTCGGTGGGCGACCCTATCCCCGTAGCAGTCAATCCACGTTGCACGGTGTGTTCGTGCCACGACTGGTTATCTTTGGCGCGAATCTGAATGACCAAAGCTGGCCGATAGTGTTGAAAAACTCGACTGCCGACCGCCTCGGCCCTTGCTGGGGGGCTTTTTGCGCAAGGAGCATTCGGTCAGATGGCGACCGGGAGCATCGGCGTGGGGATGAGCTTGGCGAGCTTGCGAAGATTCTGCGCCGCGGCTGCTAAGTGGAACTCATCGCGGGTGCCGCATGGCCCCCGTAATCGCAGCCGGTCGAGTCGCAAGATGCGTTTGAGGTGCGCGAACAGCATCTCGACCTTCTTGCGCTCGCGTCGTGATGTCAGCCATTCGGTTTCTTCGGCGATAGCTCGAGCGAAGTTCCGGGCGCCTTCATGGATCGAGCGTGGCACCTTGCGCGCTTCGGCATCAGGACAGCACCGTGGCTTGAGCGAACATACATTGCAGTCGAACTTGGACGCGCGATAACGGAAGAAGCCATCGGCATGCGGTTTGTCCGGATCGCCATCGTGCCGGCGCCGGTGACGTAGCAGACGCTTGCCGGCCGGACAGATGTAGATGTCGGCCTTCGTGTCATAGGTGAAGTCGGCGCGCGAGAAGGTGCCGTCGCTTCGGTTTGACTTGTCGAACACCGGGATGTGGGGCTCGATGTCGCACTCGTGGACTAGCCATGCCAGCATCTCGGCTAAGCCGTAGCTCGTGTCTGCAATCAGCTTGCGCGGCCAAAGGCCAAGATCATCGTGGACGCGCTCGATCATCCGCTTGGCCGCCGTGATCTCCGCCTGACGAACTGCCGTGGTCGCCTCAACATCGACAATGACGGCGTTCTTCACGTCGATGAGATAGTTGGTGGCGTAGCAGAACTGCGCCTGTCCGCCGTGCGCCGACGTGTAGCGCGCGGCCGGATCGACCGGAGAGATGCGCGAAGGCACGACCGACGTGGCCGCACCGAAGGCAGCATCGTCGAGGACAGCGAGATACTCGTCGACCGCCCGGCTCGATAGATTGGGCGACAGACCTTCGTCGCCGCTTCGAAAGTGCTGACGATTGGCTTCGGCACGAATGAGGCTCGCATCGACGGCAAAGCCGTCGCCCCCGATTAGTCCTTCTGCCATGCAGCGCTTTACCGTTGCCTCGAAGAGATGGCGCAGCAGGTCGCTGTCGCGGAAGCGGCCATGCCGATTCTTTGAGAAGGTCGAGTGGTCCGGCACATCGCCATCGAGCCCGAGGCGGCAAAACCAGCGATACGCAAGATTGAGGTGCACTTCCTCGCACAAGCGTCGCTCAGACCGGATGCCGACGCAGTAGCCGACGATGAGCATCCGTAACATCAGTTCCGGGTCGATCGATGGCCGTCCCGTCTCACTGTAAAATGGCGCAAGCTGAAGGCGCAGGCCGTCGAGCTGGACAAAGCGATCGACCGCTCTCAACAAGTGGTGTTGTGGAACGTGGTTCTCGAGTGAAAAATTGTAGAACAAAGCAGCTTGTTCGACATGCCTCGGCCCCATCATCGACCCAGTCCCCGCTCCGTACGAGGATTGAATCAGGATGCATGCATCGTCTCAAGCGGAGTTTTTCAACACCATCGGCCGAAAGCGGAATGGCGGTTTCCGGTGATCGACACGTCGAAGCAGACATTCGCGGCTGCACGGCGCCTTGGCAGCTCTCGCTGCCGGTCGTTCTCCGGACGCCGAAGCTAAGCGATGATCAGCCGACTGTCACCGAGACCGCGACTGGCCAGGATCATGGGGCGGCCACCGAGTGATTGCCCGCTGCTGATTCCTATTTCCCCGTCACGGTTCTCGTGACGGGGTCTTTCTTCGGGTGTGACTTGGGCGCATCGGCTCTCGCCGACCGCGCTCTGTCTCGCGCCGCTCGATCGAGCCCGCCGTGCGGTCTCGCCACATTCGTGCGACGGTCGCTTGCGCAGGCGCCGACCCAAGAATTCACGGACGGACTCTCGACCCCGCATCGAGGAGCGTCGCACGGTGCTCGCTCCCATCAAGGCCAAGCCCCATGCATGGGTGCCTCTACTTACTTTTTACTGGCCAAAAGATTTCAGATTCCAGCCTCTCTTCTGAAGCTCCGCAATTCCATTATTGATTTCTTCCAGGGGGTCCTTCTCACGAATGATTTCGAGAACAACGTTCTCGACTCTGCAGGTAGCTTCGACTGCTGTTGCTAGGTCTTCAAAATTGACGATCCCAGTGCCGATCGGATCATGGCCCCATTCCTCAAGGCCCGTATCAGAGATATGGACGAGCCCAATTGCTGAATGCCCGGACAGCAGGCATGTAACGGGGTCTTCTTTAATATAGGCCGCGTTCGCAACATCATAAACAATCTTCATATTTTCATTTTTAAATTCTTTTACAACCCCGAGTAGTTCATCGAATGTAGGCCTGAAGCAATATGGCGTGTTTTCGAGTAGAAGTCGGACACCAGCCTGCTCAGCCCGCGGCAATAGAATTTCCAAGCTCTCATACAGCCAACCAAATGTCTTCGGAAGTGATGGAGGAATCATCGGGCGCCTTGTACCCGGTGAGATCACCACGTCGACTGCACCCCATTCGAAGGCCAGGTCGATCACATCTTTGATGTGATCTGTGCTCTTACGCCTCATATTTGCGGCAGGACTCGCCAGATTGATGTCGTATCCACCGGCGTTGAGCGACCTCACGCTTGCACCGCAATCCTGCAAACGCTTCTTTCCATCCGAACGCATGGCCGGCGTCATCTCATCTGGCCAACAATGCGGCGAACTGATCGGCACCTCGAAGACAGTGAAACCGTGGCGGCTGAGGTCACACATCGCATCGACCGCGGTCGCGGACCAGATGTATGAAAACGTATTGATGATCATTTGACGAGAACTCCCTACACATCCGTTAGCGTTGCGAGGCCGAGCGAGGCACGTCCGACCTAAAAGAGGCTGGCGACACGAGTTAATCGCCTCTTAAAGCAGCTGAACCCACAACAACTTCTGTCAAGCGCCCTGAGGCTTTGAGCTGGGGCGTCCAGGTATGTGGCTGAGAATCGACTTAGTAAAGCCACCGTCAACACACAGGTCCTGACCTGTAACGTAACTCGATAGCGGGCTGATCATGAACTCAATTGCATTGGCGATATCTTTCGGATCGGCGATCCTGGAAAGAGGGATCAGGGCTTCTCTTGCCTTCTTGATCACTGGATCCGCGTACATCTTCGCGGACATCGGGGTATGCGTCATGCCCGGAGAAACGACATTGACGCGTATTCCGTCTGGCGCCCACTCCAGGGCGAGCGTTTGTGCAAGCATCGTGAGTGCGGCTTTGGTAGGGCTATACGCGCCCGACCCCTCGTGCGGCACTTGCCCCGACATCGAAGACGTGAAGCAGGCTGCGCCACGACTTTCTTTTAGGTGCGGGTAGGAACTTTTGGCGAGCAGCCAGGCGCCCCTAAGGTTGATGTCGAACATCTTGTCCCATTCGGCAACCGACAGATCACAGATTTTTGCTGGGCTCGCTACACCGGCATTGCAAACAAGAGCGTCGAGGCCCCCGAAGGCCGCCAAAGCCGCATCTACAAGCTTGGCGGCCACGTCGACGTCGCTGAGGTCTCCGGCCAAAGCAATGGCGTCGCCCCCCATCTCCCGCACCGAACGGGCAACTTGCTCCTGCGGTTCAGAGCCCTCTCGACCACAGACTGCGATCTTCGGACGCTCGCCTCTCGCAAGTGCCGCTTCAGCTATCCGCAAACAAACCGCCTCTCCGATCCCACGGCTTCCACCGCTCACCAAGACTCTCATCGATTGCTCCTCCTGTTCAAATTAGATCTGGTAGCTGCGAAGCCCATTCGCTCCCTGGGCTTTTGATGTTTGGTGCAGTGGCAAGATCTCGCCGCCACGTGAACACCTGGTTGGCATTGACATCGTATCGCCGCGCCACAACCGAGACCGAGGCCCCAGGCCGCCGCGTCTCAAGGACGATCCGCCGCTTCAGCGCCTCGAGCCAGCGCTTGTAGCGCCTGCCCGGCTTATCCTTGGTGACATGGACACGTCTCCCGCCAGCTCACTCATGTGAGCCAGCCTCCACTCCGTCCATATCAGCGGAAGGCGCCCTTCGTCGAACGCTTACCCTGCTGCCGTCTTTGCGCCGTCTCTCCGGTGTCATCCAGGGTGAGACGTAGCCGCGATCGGCTTCCTCAATGAGATCGCCCGGAGCGATGAGCGCGTCGATCCTGTCTAATGTGGCGGAATCCAACCGCGTGTCGAATCCAGCTTGGATGTCGTGGTATTGTGAAAGCTTACGCGGACCGATGATGACCGAGGTAACCGCCGGGTGAGATAACGGGAAGGCTTGCGCCAGATGCATCAGTCGCAGGCTGGCGTCTTGAGACAGCGCTTCAAGGTCGGCTAACAGAGCAAGTTTTCGGCGGTTGCCCGGGCGCTGCATGTCAAAGCGCGATTGCAGAATTGGATAGTGTTCTCCCCATTTCCCCTTGACGCGTTCGGCCCGCGAATCGGGCGCCGGCCTTGCATCAGTCCGATATTTTCCAGTCAGCCAACCGCCGTTGAGCGGGCTCCAAGCCGTGAAACCCATCCGATAATATTGCACAGCAGGCAGCGTTTCCCGCTCCGCGATGCGCACGAACATCGAATAGGGGGAGCTTTCATTTACAAAACGTGACAACTGCCGCAACCGGCTGACGGCCTGGGTTTCGGCTAGATACCAGCTCGGAAAAGTCGAGCATCCCAAATACCGAACCTTGCCTTGTGTTACCAAGTTGGTGAGCGCCTCGAGTGTCTCGTCGAGGTCGGTTTGTAGATCCGGGCGATGCATCTGATAGAGGTCGATATGATCCGTTCCGAGACGCCTCAGGCTGTTCTCGACTTGAGTCATGATCCAGTAGCGCGAGCCGCCTTGCTCGTTTTGACCGTCGCCTGCGGGTAGCCGGAATTTCGTTGCCAGAACGATTTTGTCGCGCCGCCCAACGATTGCCCTGCCGACAACCTGTTCGGCCTCGCCGTGGGAGTAGGTATCTGCGGTATCGATGAAATTGATGCCCCGGTCGAGCGCGGTGTGCACGATGCGGATGCATTCGGCCTCATCCGTATTTCCGTCTGAGCCGAAACTCATGGTCCCGAGCGTGTACTCGCTGACTCGCAGACCGGTCCCTCCCAAAAGTCGATACTTCATCCGGCGGCTCCCGTTGTCTTGCGTCATTTCAAATCCATATCCACCACCGATCCGGCACGCGACGGACCGTCCGAACTTTGGGTGTGTCGCCGTCTTCAATGGATGACACAACGTGCGGCGTGGTGCCGTACGGCTGCGCGCATGCGCAGCAAGCGTCGCGCTCAAGACTCGAGCGCCACGCCTACTTTTGAGATCAGGCCTTGGCGAGAGCTTCAGTGTAACGGTTCTTGATTTCCGTTACCGAGCTTTCCGGAGTGCCGCTGCGCAGGATCATGCGCTGGAAGGCCTCTCCGGCAATTTGATTGAAAGTCGATTGTATGACGGAGTACGTGACCATACGTCCTCGCTGCTGCACGAGTTGCTTCCAGCCTTGCTGATCAGCGGCCTCGGGCGAGGCGAAGTAGGGATCATTGTACACGCTTGCCCGGGCAACGACCTCGCCGCCGCGCGCGGCAATTATTTGTGCAGCCGGGCTGGTCATGTATTTGACGAACTCCCAGGCGGCTTCCTTGCGCGGCGAATTCGCATTGATGTCGAGTTGGAAACCATAGACGGTGTGCTTGCCGCCCCGCTCCACTGAAGGTGCCGCCGCCCATGCCAAATCGTTGTTGGTGACCTGGCGCTCCATGCCCTTGTAGCGATAAAGGCCGAACGAGGCCGAGGCTACGGAGCCGGCTCGCAACGCATCCTGCAATTCGTTGTAGCCGAACTGCAGCGTAACCGGCGTTGATGCTTTGTACTTGCCGAAAAGGTCGCGAATGGTCGTGGCCGCAAGCAGGAGGCGCTCATCGGAGAAGCCGATGTTGCGGCCGTCAGGGGCAAAGAGCGCACCGGTATTGCCGGCTAAGATCGAGCTGAGGACGAATTCGACGAAGGCCTGGGCGCCGCCGACGCCGCCCGTGACGCCGAGCGGAATGGCGTAGGCGATGGTGTTGCCCTTGGTGAGCTTGGCACCGAGCGCACCTACTTCGTCATAGGTACCCGGCGGTGTTGTCACCTGGGCCTCGGCGAAGCGGCTCCTGCGGTAGATCAGGATCGGAACCCGGTAGTCTTGCTGCAGTCCCCACACCTTGCCGTTGACCTTGGTCTGCTCCAGCGGAATCAGCCAGTCGTTGGCGTCGATCTTGTCGCGAGCAACGAGATCGTCGAGCGGCAGGATGCCGCCGGTCGCGGCAAACTCCGGCTGCTGAAAGTTCGTGGCGCGGATGACGTCAGGTGAATCCGATTTGGTGCGCGCGGCGCGAATGCCATTTGCGCCGGACGGGTCCACGACGACCTTGATCTTGATGCTTGGGTTTGCCTTTTCAAACGCTTCGATCATGCGGCTTTGTGCGGCCGAGCGCGGATCGTTGGCGTTGGCGGGATCGAGGAAGCTATTGTAGCTGATCTCGGTGCCGGATTGCGCAGATGATTTTCGAAGCCCAAGACTCGTTGTCGCCCCTGCGACGGCTAGTCCAACGACGACAGCACGGCGAGACAATTTTAGATCGGTGTTCTTAGCCATACTCTCCTCCCAGTTTGCTACTTGAGAAACTAACCTTTGACTGCGCCGGCTGTCAGACCTGCGATGAACCACCGCTGCGCGACGAGAAAGAGTGCGACGATGGGAATCGATGAGATGATTGCGAAGGCCATGACATACGACCAAGTGATGCCAATGGTGTCGAAAACCTGGTTCACCAGCGCAACCTGAAGCGTGCGGCGGGCGATGTCGGGCGCGAAAGCCGCAACCGTGATGTAATCGTTCCAAGTTGTGATCACGCCTAACACTGCGGCCGCCGCAATCCCTGGCTTGATGAGCGGCAATATAACCTGCCAAAAGGTTTGCCACCGCGTGGCACCATCGACTTCGGTCGCTTCGTCGAGCTCCATCGGCACCGCGTCGACGAAGTTCTGCATGAACCAGATCGTCTGCGGCACAAGTCGCGCAGCCTGAAGAAGGATGATGGCGACCGGGTTGTTGAGAAGCCCGATTGCGTCAAGGACGAAATATGTCGGTATCAGCAGCGCGACGCCGGGAACCATCGACGTCGCCAGTATGAGGAGCATCACCGCGCGCTTGGCCGGAAACGTTAGCCTGGATGCGGCGTAACCGGCGGGCACCGAAACGGCCAGGGTCAGCGCGATCGACGCGGTCGCGTAAAAGACGGAGTTGAAAAGCTCGGTCGCGAAATTTTGCTGCCGGACGACTGCCACATAGCTTGCAAGCGTCGCAGGCGACGGCAACAAGGATGGTGGGAACGTGATGACGTTCGCTTCGGTCTTGAGCGACGTCACTAACGCCCATGCCATGGGGCCGACAACGATCGCGGTCAGAACGCTTATGGTCAAGCGCGAGAACAGACGTTCGGCCGGTGTCGTGCGCATGATGGCCGCCTTACCCTGAAACGCGGCCTGTCAGCCGCATATAGACGAGGCCGAGCAGCAGATTGACGATGAGGACGATGATCGAGATTACCGCCGATGGTGAGACGTCGACCGACCTGAACGCGGTGATGAAAACCTCGAAGCTCCACGTGCTTGTCTCTCCGATCGGCCCGCCACCCGTCAGAACGAGAATGAGCGTAATAAGCGTGAGATACATGATGCTCAGGGTTAGCGCAGTGCTTCCGAGCGCTGCATTGACATGCGGCCAGACTACGTGACGAAGGCGCGACCAGAATCCGCCGCCGTCGATGTCCATGGCCTCGTAGAGCTCGCCCGGAATGCTTTGTACGGCGGCGCTCATCAGCACCATGACGTAGGGAAACGACCACCAGGCCGTGACCACGATCAGCAAAAATAGTGCGATGCCTGGATCGCCCAGCATCAGGCCGGGTGTGAGTCCAACAGAATTCATCGCGTAGCTGATGGGACCGTATGACGGGTTCAGCAGCCATAGCCAAAAGCAACCAACGACTGCCATGGACAGTGTCCATGGCAGCAACAGTAGAACACGAAAGAACGAAGCGCCGCGCTTGAGGGTTTGCAGGGCCAGTGCGCAGAACAGCCCGATCGGCAACACGATGGCGAGCGAGCCCATCAAATAGATGAGCGAGTTGAAGGTGAGATCCCAAAATGCGCTGGAGGTCAGCACAGAAGCGTAGTTGCTGAGGCCCGCCCAGCCGATGATGTCGTAGTAATGCGTGCGGCTGAGGCTCAGCCACACGACCACGGCCGTTGGATAGAGAGTCACAGCGAGAAGCAAAATCAGCGCAGGGCCGAACCAAATGATCGGCGTGGCCCAACTACGGCCAACCCCTGCTGCGCCCGCCCTAGTCGAAGGTCCCATTGCTTCCGCCCTCTGACAGAACGCTGTTCTATCGCCCTACACCGCCAGCTGTCAAGCCTTGGACACTATGCAGAGTTAGCCGTGTCCCGGGCTCGTCCTTGACAAGAGCGATTCGAGGCAATTAATAGAACAGTGTTCCGAATGAGGGGACCAGAAATGCCATTAGGTGACTTTGTCGATCGGGTCATGGACATCATCGAGCTCCTGGCGGACGAGCCAAATGGTTTGCCGGTGAGCGAGATCGGACGTCGTCTCGACATGCCCAAAAGCGCCGCACATCGTCTGCTTTCTTCTTTGGTCAATCGCGGCTTTGCGCTGCAGGACGATACCAGCCAACGCTATCGGCTGAGCGTGAAGCTCGCCGCGGTCGGTTTTCGTGTCCTTGCGAGTACCGGCACCTCTGACATCTGCCAGCCGTCCTTGGATAGGCTGGCCGTTCGAACTGGCGAGCTCGTCCGCCTTACTCTGGTGGAAGGCGACACGCTGTTCTGGATCGCCAAATCGCAAGGCGCGTTGTCTGGCCTGAGATATGACCCCGATCTCGGGCAGGCCGTCGTGTTGCATGCCACAGCGACCGGCAAGGCGTGGCTGTCGACAATGAACGATGAAGCCGCAGCCAGCCTCGTCAAGAAGCGCGGATATGTAGTGCCGGCACGCTTCGGCAAACCCGTTGTTCGCGATGAGGCGAGTCTGGTCAAGGAGCTCGCAGCAACACGCGCCCGCGGTTATGGCATGGCGATAGAAGAAGGCGAACCTGGTACCTGCGCCATGGCGAAAGCAATTCTCGGCCGTGATGGAGTCGCGGTTGGCACCGTCAGCATTGCCGGTCCGGCTTCGCGCTTCACGCCGGAACGTATGAAAGAGGTGGCGCCAGATCTCGCAGCGACGGTCAGCGAGATTGCAGATCTTTGGCCCGCGCGCCTCGTTATGAATTTTGTTTCCGGCAACGCGCTCAAGAAGTCTTCGAATGCCTGAATCGCGCACCATTCAAATCGACGAGAGCGTCAAAGGGCGCATTGCGGTGGTCACGGGCGGCGCCAAAGGTATCGGCGAGGGCATTTCGCGGGTGCTTTCCGCGGCAGGTGCACATGTCGTAATCGCAGACCGCGACGAGCCAGCCGCCGAAAAACTCGCTGCGAGTCTTCGCGCCGCCGGAGCCAGCGCGGCTGCCATCTCATGCGATGTTGGGGAAACCGCGGCGGTAACGGACTTGGTTAGGAAGATCGAAGGCGAGTTCGGTGCGATCGATCTGTTGGTGAACAATGCTGGGATCGGCGATTTCGTCTCCTTTCCGGAAATCTCCCGCGAGCGCTGGGATCGCATGCTAAATGTCCACCTCACGGGCGCCTACAACTGTTGCCATGCCGTGATGCCGGACATGCTGAAGCGCCGTTTCGGCCGTGTCGTTAATGTTTCCTCCGTCGCCGGAAAACGAGGCGACTTCATCGGCAACGCACATTACACTGCGGCAAAGGCCGGGATGATCGGCCTGACAAAGTCACTCGCGGCCTGGGCGGCTCCCTATGACGTGCGTGTCAACGCCATCGCGCCCGGAATCGTCGATACGGAGCTGACGCGAGAAATGAGTCAGTCCCATCAGGCGACCACGATTTCGCGAATTCCGCTGGGTCGCTTCGCGCGCCCGGAGGAGATTGCGTCGGTTGTGTTGTTTCTTCTGTCCGATGCCTCGAGCTACGTCATCGGCGAGACCATAAACGTCAATGGCGGGTCTTATCTCGATTAGCCATAAGGGTATCGTTCATGCGCGTGCTAGTGACCGGAGTGAGCGAGGGTATCGGCGGCGCCATCTGCCGCCAGATCGCCGGTATGCCGGATTCCGCAATTGCAATGTGCGTACGTGAGAGGCGCGCAGAAGTTGACGCGCTTGCCGCCGAATTCCAGAGCGTGGGATGCAAGATACTTGTTATGGAGGGCGACCTTCGAAACCCATCGACGCCTGAGCGTCTCGTGGATGCGGCCGCCGCACAGTTCAAGGGACTTGATGCAATTGTATCGAATGCTGGCGCGGTTGATCCAACCTCACTAGAAGCGATGTCCCTTCAGGTTTGGGACGATATGTTTGCGCTGACATGCCGCGCAAGCTGGCTGCTGGCCAAGGCTGGATTTTCGCATTTGAAATCCAGCCAAGGCGCCTTCGTCGGCATCTCGTCGCAATCCGGGGTGCATCCGCACCGGCAAACCGGGGCGTATAGCGCCGCAAAGGCGGCGCTCATCATGCTGTGCAAGCAAATGGCGCTCGAATGGGGCGAGCATGGTATCCGTGTAAACAGCGTCTCGCCCGGCATGATCATGACGCCGATGACGCAAGCCATCTACCGCGACGATTCTGTGGCCCGGCGGCGCGAAGCCATTGTGCCGCTGCGGCGGATCGGCGTGCCTGATGACGTGGCGCGCGCGGTTTTGTTCCTGATCGATCGGAAGAATCACTACATCACTGGCGAAAACATCATGATCGATGGCGGTCTCACGCTTTCGGTACTGGACCGGATTCCCAGCGTCGCGCGCCGCAAGACGGACGCGTCCTGGCCGGAGTCCGCAGGTGGTTGAGCGGACAACCGGCACAGCCGTGCGCATTGGCGTCGTAGGAGCGGGCGCGATCGGTCGCCGTCATGTGCAATATTGCGTCGATGAGCCCGCAACGACCCTCATCGGTATTGCCGATCCGGCAAGTGACGCCGCGAGCCTCGCTCACGAGTTTGGCGTGCCTCACTTTCGCTCTCTGGAAGACATGCTGGATGCTCAGCGCATCGACGGGATTATCGTCGCGGTGCCGACGCCGTTGCATTGCAAGGTGGCTCTGACTGCAATTCGACGTGGAATTGCGGTGTTGATCGAGAAGCCTATTACCGAGCACCCGGCTGAAGCGACGGAGCTGATTGAGACAGCCAATTCAACGGGCGCGAAAATTCTGGTTGGGCATCATCGCCGCCATAATCCCATCGTGCAGGAAGCGCGCGATATTGTGACAAGCGAACTTGGCCAGTTACTGGCGGTCAACGTGTTGTGGGCCGTCCTTAAACCCCGCAGCTATTTCGAGCCGGAGTGGCGGCGGGTTGCTGGCGCTGGCCCCGTCCTGACCAATCTTGTTCATGACGTTGATCTGCTGCGGTTCATGTGCGGGGAGATCGTCAAGGTTACCGCGGCGGCCCGTCGGTCCGCGCGCGGGCACGAAGTCGAGGATACCGCTGCGGTCCTTTTACACTTTGAAAGCGGAGCGCTCGGCACGATCACCTGCTGCGACGCCAGCCCATCGCCCTGGTCATGGGATGCGAATTCCGGCGAGAACCCCAATTTCCCGGTGAGCCGCGAAAACTCCTACCGCTTTCTTGGCAGCGATGGCTCGCTTGAGTTTCCGGATCTGCATCTATGGAAATATCGCGTCGCTGGAGAGGCCGGTTGGACACGGCCAATCAGTCGGGAAGGCCGCGTGGTGATGCCCGCGGACGCCTATGCTCGTCAATTGCAGCATTTCTGCCGCGTCATTGACGAACAAGAAGAGCCGCTGGTCAGCGCAAAGGATGCACGGCGCAGTCTTCAGGTAACGGCTGCTATCTTACGATCGGCCGCATTGGGTAAGACCATCGACCCCTCTGAAATTGGAGAGGTGGCGCAATGAGGATTGCGATCGTCGAATCGACGCATTGGCACGTGCCGCTCTATCTTGATGCACTCGAGGGTCCGAACCTGCGCGTCGTCGGTATCACGGACAGCGCTCAGAAGACCGGTCCAGCTTTGGCGAAGCGGTTCGGCTGCGAGGTCTATCGCGATCTGGACAGACTTCTAGATGCGCAGGCCGTCGACTTTGCATTCGTGTTTGGCCGCCACATCGACATGCCTACGCTGGCTGAAACATTGATTGCGCGCGGCGTTCCGTTTGCCATCGAGAAGCCGTGCGGTATCCGCGCGATCGACGTCGATCGGCTCGTGGCCAGCGCTGAGGCACAAAATCTCTACGTCGCCGTACCTATGATCTTCCGCATGAGCGATACGCTGGACATCGTCGGGCACACGAAAATGCGCCCTGATTTCGCCAGCTTCCGCTTCATCGCCGGGCCACCATCGCGCTACCAGGTAGCGGGGACGCCGTGGATGCTTCAGCGCGAGCTTGCCGGCGGCGGTCCATTGCTCAATCTTGGAGTCCATTTCATCGACTTGTTCTCTTTTCTTGCGCAGGAGGATATTGAGTCGGTTTCAGCGGTGTCATCATCAGAAATCAACAGACTGTCCATTGAAGACTTCATCAGCGTGCGAATGGTAACGAAGCAAAACCGTATCTGCACCCTCGAATGCGGGTACATATTTCCAAGCGACAACGATATTCAGCGGGAATTTACTTTCTCGATTAGATCTCCAGATGCCTATTACACGTCTGGAGAGGATCAAATCCTGCTCCGATCGAAGTCAACCGACGGACAAATTGATACGCGAAGAATTCGCGCGCGCCTCGAAACCGATGTCTATTATCCACTTTTTGTTCGGCGTGTTCTTGAGGAAGTTCACGCTGGATCGGCGCCTGTCGCTGGGCTCCGCGATGCGTCGCGTGCCCTTAGGATCGTTGAGGCCGCCTACCTGTCGGCATCGGGCCACGGTATGCCCGTGCAATTGAATGCCTTGACATGAGAGAGTTGGCTGAAGCCCTCATTACGGCGCGCCGTTGCGGTGGAAAGCTGACTGCCGGGTTTGCGGAGTTGCCCAGCGTCGAGCAGGGGTATGCCGTTCAAGATTGCGTTCGGGCTTTGCTCTGCCGACGGATTGCCGGATGGAAAGTTGCCCAGACACCCGACGGCGAGGTGATTTCGGCGCCAATCCTCGACGATGCCGTGTTCCAATCAGGAGCCCAGGTGCCGCTGGAAACCCAGATGTCACACGGCTTTGAGTGCGAGTTGGCGTTCAAGGTGAAGCATCGGCTGCCGGTCGTTTCGCGAACCGAATACGTGATCGACGATGTCTTGCCGGCACTCGGTGAGGCCTTGGCGGCCTTCGAACTTCTGTCGTGCAGGACCGAGCAGGGATTTCAATCCCCGCGTGCTTTGCTTGTTGCGGACAATCTCGGAAGCGGCGGCGTTGTGCTGGGAGCATCGCGCGCCGATTGGCACGGCCTCGATCTGGCGCAGATTGGGATTTCTCTCAGCACCGCCGGCGAGGCGATTGTCGAAAAGCGCGGCGGGAATCCGATTGGGAATCCGCTGCAAGCAATCGTGCTTCTCGCCAATCATCTCGCGCGGCGTGGGCTTTGCTGGGACCCCGATCAGATCATCATGACCGGCGCCTTCGCGGGTGTTCATCAGGCGAAGGCAGGACAATACGTCGAAGCCCACTTTGAGGGCTTCGCGCCGGTCGCAATGTTAGCCGTATCAGTTCAACCCGTAAACAAGGAATGATGCGCATGTTGGCCGGCGAGGGAGCGATCGCGATTTGGAATGGAATCTCGGATGAGGGTCGCGAGGATTTCTACGCCTGGCATCTCTCCGAGCACATCCCCGAGAGAGTCGGCATACCGGGCTTCCTTCGCGGGCGGCGCTATCGTGCTGCCGACGATGAAACGCATCCCGAATTTTTCACTTTGTACGAAACACAGACCCTTCAGGTTGCGCAAGGCGTGGACTATTTCAATCGACTAAATGCACCTACCCCTTGGACGAAACGCGCCACCGCTCATTTCAAAACAACATCCCGCTCGCTGGCACGAGTGGTCGCGAGCTTCGGACTTGGCTCGGGCGGCGTGCTTCTTACCTTGCGGTTCGACGTTCCTGATGAAGAGAGCGAGCGAAAGACACTGGCATCGATCGCAATGACGGTCGCTACGCTTCCACAGGTTACGGGGACGCATATTCTCAAGGGGGATGACGAAGCCTCCGGCATCAAGACTGTAGAGAGCAAGGATCGCAAGGATTTCGAGCAACCTGCCCGCTGGGTCATTCTCGTCGAAGCGTGTTCGGTCGAAGCGTTGGCGGGCGCACGTGCCTCGCTGAACGTTCATCCTGCCCTGCGCGCAGCAAACGCTGGTCTCTATCGTCACGAATATACCCGGTTGAAGACAGCCTGGGCGGCCGGCTGACGGCATCTTCGAGCAAAGAGCAAACGATGAAACTGTTGTGTTATGGTCCGCCAGGGGCCGAAAGACCCGGCCTGCTGGACGACGTCGGATGCTTCTCCGGACGCCTTTGATGTCATTCCGTATGCGATGTGCCCTGGGGAGTCACATGGCGAGTCTGGCGAACATTTGAGTTCCGCTCGGTCTGCAGAGCCATAGCCTATTCGGGAGGCCGAGCCATGCGTAGCATTATCTTGTCGCGACCATCCGACCCAGAAGCACCGCCCCAGCCTAATCCCCGCAGGCCGGTGGGGGCCGCCCCTTCTTGGGAACTCGATGAGCAGATCGTTCGTTCGGCAGCTCCGTGAGAGCCCCTCCCAGTCGTGTTCCTTCGGAAGGCGCTCGGCGTTCCTGAGTATGGAAGGAGCACACATCGGAGCGCTACGATCTCAACGAACGTCCGGTTTCTAGACGGGCACCGAAACTCGTGAATGGCTGGAATTGGGCGCGAATTGGTCATGAGATCACGAGTGACCGAAATCGCCTAGGGCCTAACCTGCCGGGTTTTGCTCGCCCGCACGTTCGCGGTGCTTCGACGCGCTTCATCGTCGGGGAGGACGAGATCGACATGGCTCACGCCAAGAGCGCTCGCGAGGTGAAAGAGAGTCACGACTGTCGGATTGCGGAGACCGCGTTCGAGATCGCTGACATATTGCTGTGTCATGCCAGAAATCTCAGCGAATTGCTCCTGAGTGAACCCTTTTTCCCGTCGCAGCCTCGCAAAGTTACGGCCGACCAGCCTGCGCATGTCCATGCGCGGAACTTGACCAGCTACACACTTTGAGGTTTATCCCTTATAATATGTATTGTGGACCCTGGGAGCGGAACCGCAACTTCCGGGTGATTGCTCACGCTTGAACGAGATGCTCCATTCAAGCTCGGCTTTGCGGAAGTTTTTTCTCCTGTTGCCAAAAGCTGTGAAAGTCCATGCCTAAGCCTCCGTTAGACCGTCAGCTCGCTGACATCGCGCCTACATCCGATACCCTCACGAGCTACGATCAGGAGCATGCCGTCACCTATTTGCGGCTGCTCGATGCAGAAGCTGATGGCGCTGATTGGACGGAGGTCGCTTCGGTCGTGCTCCACATCGATCCCAAGCAGGAGCCCGAGCGTGCACGCAACGCATGGCAGACCCACCTCGCGCGCGCCAAATGGATGACCGCACACGGTTATCGGCATCTTCTGCGCGGGGGTCCCCCCAACTGATCGGGCTTCTCGGCGACTGATCGCCATTGAGCATCACGCGATGCCAAAATGGGGCCTTCAAATCGAAAGGCTCTTTCTGCATTCTCACCGACAACCGCACGTCGCGGTCGGCGTGTCTGCGCGTACGAGGTGTGCGACGTGTCTGGCGTGGATTGGCGTTCGCTGGAGTCCTATCGAGCGATCCAAGATCTCGATGCTCCCAGCCTCGCCTGGGAGTTCCTTCGGCGCAGTCCAAACTACGTGCGCGATCATGATAATCTTGCTCGCGAGGACAGCCTCCAACCCGTGAGGGTCGAGGAGTTCGCGCAGCGCTGGAGGTTACGATTTCGCGGCCGATCCAGGGCTCACGGCGCTCGAGCAGCCAGTCTTCTGGACGCCGTCGGCGCTGTCGAGCGTCGTCTTTCTTGCTCCCGCTTCGTCAGAGCTTGCCGCAAACTCGTACGGTATCTTCTCGCGCGGCTTGACCGCCGCCGAGTTCCGCCAGGCATCTGATGGCTTGCACGGCATCTTGCGCAGAGGCGGTGTCGACCATCGTCTTTGGCTGCGCGAGGATCCGCAGGAGGGCGTTCCCTTCGCCGCCGTACTGCCGATGGATGGCAGGTTCGAGCGCCGCACGCATGCTGCGCGACGGCTGTGGCGAGCGCTGAACAACCGATCGGCTGGGCCTGAATTCAGACCGCTTCCGAAGCAGCGCCGCACGCGCCTCATCCTCTCCCTTCGTGCACTCGATGGTAAGCTCGAGGGTGCAAGCTACAGAGCGATCGCGGAGGGTTTGTTTGGCGCCGCCCGCATCCCCGATCGCGGCTGGAAGACCCATGATCTGCGCAATCGGACCATCCGCCTGGTGCATGCGGGTGTCGCGCTGATGCGCGGCGGCTACCGGGATCTGCTCGATTATCCGTAGGGCAGGGGATAGTCGCATCTTCCCTCTGGGTACCGGATTCACGCCCTCTCATCTCCAGCATCCCTCTGCGCTCTCGCACTCCGCCAGGGTGATCCGCGACGCGCCGCCGCATTCGGCCGCGCTCTCGAAGATCACGGAGCCCGACGATGCCCGATCCAATGGCCGGCTTTCCGCCGCGCTTTCTGCGCACACCTGAAGCCGCGCGCTTCCTTGGTCTTTCGGGACGAACCCTCGAAAAGCACCGCACCTACGGCACCGGCCCGCAATATCGGAAGATCGGCGGGCGTGTCGTCTATGCGCTCGATGATCTCAAGACCTGGGTCGATCTCGGCGCCAAGAAGTCGACCTCAGATCCAGGCGTAGGCACGGTCCTCCCTGCCAAGCGCCATGTCGCTACCGCGCCAAACTATGCCCATGGCGGCGCCGACCGATCGCGCTGACGCGTGCGTCCCGCAATGCCATCCAACCGCTGGCGCGCGGCCGAGGAGCAGCTCGAGCTCTTCCGCGCACTTCCCGGCGATCTCGCTCCCCGCGATGCGCAGGACCTCATGGCCTATCCCTTTTTCAGCCTCTCAAAGACGCCGCGTGTGAGGCCGATCGACTTCCGTATGGGCGGCATCACCATTCGCGTCGAGGCGACGCCCGATCACGGCATGGCGACCATCTGGGATGCCGACGTGCTGATCTGGGCCGCTTCTCAGATCGTCGAAGCACGCGATGCCGGCTTGCGCACCTCGCGTCTGATGGCTGCAACTCCCTATGAAATCCTGAGCTTCGTCAGGCGCGGTACGAGCGTCCGTGACTACCATCGATTGAAGGCTGGCCTCGACCGGTTGCAGTCGACGACCATCGCCACATCGATCCGTCAGGCTGCCGAGCGGCGTCTGCATCGCTTCTCCTGGATCAACGAATGGAAGGAGCGTGCCGATGCACACGGACACCCGCTCGGCCTCGAGCTCATCGTGCCCGACTGGTTCTACACGGCCGTCCTCGACGACGCGCTCGTGCTCACCATCGACCGGGCCTATTTCAATCTGACCGGCGGTCTTGAGCGCTGGCTCTATCGTCTGGTACGCAAGCATGGCGGGCGCCAGCCAGGCGGCTGGAGCTTCGATTTCCGGCATCTCCACGCGAAATCCGGCAGCCTCTCGCCCCTCAAGCATTTTGCGTTCGATCTGCGCGAGATCGTCCGCCGGCAGACGCTGCCGGGCTACTCGCTCACAATCGAGCGAGGCCTGAGAGGAAGTGAGCGCCTCGCCTTCGCACCGCTGCCCGTCGATCCGTTCGAGCGCCTCGCCGAGCATCTCCCACCCGCCAATGCCGATGGGGAGAAGCTGTGAATTCGCTCGTGCTATCGGGGACCGGGACTATCGTGTCATCGGGGACCCGATCCTCGTGCTATCGGGGACCAAAACCACACTCAACTCGCTGTCCCTCAACGCAATTCCGCGCCCGTAACTTTACTAACAAAGAATCCTTCGGATTCTTTCTAACGGAGGCGCGCTGCACAGAGGCTGGGGACAAGCCGGCACGCGTGTCGCTTGGCACTACGGCTCCTGCAATCGGAATACGGCAGAGAGAGCTGTCGCCAAAGCTGACAGCCGGTCGCGCAAAGCTAACGCTGACTGCGACAACCAATTGTCCAGTCATCGTCAATGGTGAGGTCTCTCGATGAGCGATCTCACGCATGTCGAGCTCGTCTTCGTCGCCAAGCGGATCGAGAACCGGATCCGCTTCGGGCGGATCGCCCAAGAGCAGATCCTCGACCGCCAGCGCCGCCAGGTTTCCTTCACGCCTGGCAGCGTCTTTGCCTTCGTCCGTTGGGCATCCAACGACTTCGGTACGGTGGCATCGCGCATCGACGTCATCCGTGCCGTCGCGCGGGGCGAGCCGTATTCGACGGTTCCTTATGTGCGGCCTGGCGGCGAAATTCTCCTTCGCCTCTCGGGTTGGCCGAAGGTCGAGCGCGTGCTGCAGGCTGTTGATGCGGTTGAGGCTCTCGGCATCCATCCGGCGGACGCTGCGCCTGATCATTGGCGACACATCCACAACCGGCTGACCGCGGGCGAAGAACCGCGTGTCTACACGCGCCAGCGTCATGAAGCATGGCTACGTCGCAAGGCGGTCGAGCAATGATCGGGCGCGCTGTCGTTCTCGGCTTGATGCTCGCCGGCGTCGCTGGAATCGCCCAGCCCGCGACTGGCAAGTTCGAACCGGTGCTCATCTGGAATGCGAGCGCGAGCGTTCCGATCGGTCTCTATCGAGTGCGGCCGGTCGACAAACTCCGCGTCACCGATCTCGTCGTGGCGACGCCACCTGAGCAGCTTGCGAACTTCCTCGCCGCCCGCGGTTATCTGCCTCACCACGTGCCTCTCCTCAAGCGCGTCCTCGCGCTCCCAGGGCAGGTCGTCTGTCGCGAGGGCTTCACCATCACCGTCGACGGCATCGAGATGGGAGAGGCGCGCGAGTTCGACGGCCATCACCGTCCCCTGCCCACTTGGCGGGGGTGCCAGACGGTCGCCGCCGCCGACGTTTTCCTCATGAATTGGCAATCCGCCGACTCCTTCGACGGACGCTACATCGGCACCCTTCCGATCGCCTCGATCGTCGGCCGAGCCGAACCTCTCTGGACCTTCGAGGAGTGACCGGCATGCAGAGCTTCTGCAATCCTTCTTCCATTCCCCTGTTCGACCGAAGGGTGCTCCATTCCTTCGTCCCGACCGAGGAGTGGTCAGCCGGTGCGCGCAGCTTCAGTCCGATGCTGCCGTCAGGTCGGCGCGAGAGCGCTTCACCCTGGACGGAACTTGGCACGCTGGCACGCTCGCCTTTCATCGGAAGAGCTTCAGTCCTCGTCGTGCTCCTCGTGCTCATTGCGACGTCGCTGTCGATGCCCTCAGAGGCATCCGGTCGCCGTCCCAACCTGATGGCGGAAGCACATGCGAGGTGGTCGTCCTTCGTCGCCGAGGCGGCGCAGCGCTTCAGCATTCCCATGAATTGGATTTGGAGCGTGATGCGGATCGAGAGCCAAGGCGATACGCGCGCGGTGTCGCCAAAAGGCGCCGTCGGCCTCATGCAGGTCATGCCCAGGACCTATGGAGCGCTGCGCGCTCGTCACCATCTCGGCGCCGATCCGTTCAATCCGCATGACAACATTCTCGCAGGCTCAGCGTATCTGCGGGAAATGTATGACCACTATGGCTCGCCCGGTTTCCTCGCGGCTTATAATGCCGGCCCGCGGCGCTACGAGGACCACTTGGCAGGTCGCCGAGCGTTGCCGGACGAGACGCGCGCCTATCTTGGAAAGCTCAGCTCCGCCATCGGTGGTGTGCGATCTGAGAGTGCAGTGTTCATCCGATCGAACGCGGCTTCCCCGACGCAAGTTCGACTGTTCGCGCCGCGTGGGAATGTCATGTCGATCTCCGGACGACCCTCGGCGGAAGAGCCCATGCCACGCGCTCGCGTTGTCGATCTCTCGGCCCTAGTTCCGCAGTCGGCTGGCCTGTTCGCTCGTGGCAATGGCGGAGGTCGGCAATGATGGTTCCGCTTCTCTGCAATCGCACTGTGGCGAAGTTCCTCGCAGGTTTGACGACGAGGGTAGTTGGGATCAAGCACTCGACGGGGGAGGGCAAGATAAAAGAGCGTGGCCGGTCGCCAGCCAAGCCATTGGCATGGCTTGTCTTTTGACCGTGCCGGTGGTCGGGCGGCGTGCCGCCGCAAGGCAAATTCCCAATGAATTCAATCGCAAACATGGCACCACAGCCAAGGTGCCTCGGCCCGCCTGACCGCCATGCCCATCCGCGACGATGAACTCAACGTCCGGCCTGGCCGCATCCGCCACCGCGGGCCCCTCAAGCCTAAGACCTTCGTTGCTCAAGTGGTGAAGGCTGCCCAAAAGGCTGGTCACGTCGGCGAGCGATCAGGCCGAAGCGCGGCGGCGCGGATCGGGCGCTCGACCTTCGGTCGCGGCCGCATCGCGTTCGCCCGCGCCCGCCTTCTCAGCACGCAGCGTCGAGTCGTGGTGAAGGCGCGGATCGTCCGCCATAAAGGCCGAGCCTTCCGTTCGGCACCACTCTCTGCGCACATCGCCTACCTGAAGCGCGAGGGGGTGACGCAGGACGGTCAGGCAGCTCGCCTGTTCGATGCCGGATCGGAAGCCACGAACGAGGCGGCCTTCGCCAAGAGGTGCGAGGACGACCGCCACCACTTCAGGTTCACCATCTCGCCTGAGGATGCCGCGGAGATGACCGACCTGAAGGCCTTCGCCCGTGATGTCGTCGCACAGATGGAGAACGACCTCAGCACGAGGCTCGAATGGGTCGCTGTAGATCATTGGAACACCGACAACCCGCACGTCCATCTGCTTGTGCGTGGCGTCGCAGATGACGGAAGCGATCTCGTCATTTCCCGCGACTATATCAGCCATGGCCTTCGATCGAGGGCCGAGGAGCTCGCCGCCATCGAGCTTGGTCCGAAGCCCGAGCACGAGGTGCGTTCGGCTCTCGAGCAGGAAGTGACAGGGGAACGCTGGACCCGGCTCGATGCTGCAATCCGCATTCAGGCTGACGAAGCCGGCCTCATCGATCTGCGTCGCACAGAGAATGGTCCCGACGACCCTCAGATTCGACGGTTGATGGTGGGGCGGTTGCGGGTGCTCGAACGCTTGGGGTTGGCGAGTTCTCCAGGCCCGGCCCAATGGGTCGTTGACCCTGGGATCGAGCGCACCCTTCGCGATCTTGGCATGCGCGGCGATATCATCAAGACGATGCATCGAGCTTTCACGGGCCGAGGCCAAGAGCGTCCGCTCCATGACTACGTGATCGGCGGAGGCGAGGGAACATCACAGATAGTCGGCCGGCTCGTGGAGAAGGGCCTGCACGACGAGCTGACTGGAGAAGCCTATGCGATTGTCGATGGAACGGACGGGCGTGCTCATCATGTCCGCCTCCAAGGCATCGAAGCCTTCGAGCATGCGCCGCCAATCGGCGGCATCGTCGAGGTTCGCCGACCAGGCTCGTCGGGGGATGAGCGAGCAACGTTGGTGCTGGCGGCGCGATCGGATATCGACCTTTCTACCCAAGTGACAGCGCCGGGTGCCACCTGGCTCGATCACCGGCTCGTCGCGCGGGAACAAATGCCGCTGTCGATGGGCGGATTTGGTGCTGAGACGCGGGCCGCAATGGAGGCTCGTGTCGATCACCTAGCAGCGGAGGGGCTCGCTCGCCGCCAGGGGCAGCGCGTCATCTTCGTCCGCAACCTGCTCGACACTCTCCGCCGGCGCGAGCTGGGCGAGGCCGGTGCAAAACTCGCGAACGAAAGCGGTTTGCCATATGCCGAGGCGGGTGCCGGCGAATATGTCGCCGGCACCTACCGCCAGCGAGTGAACGTGACTTCGGGACGCTTCGCCATGATCGACAACGGACTAGGCTTCAGTCTGGTGCCGTGGTCTGCGTCGCTGGAGCGCAAGCTTGGCCAGCAGGTCTCTGGATTTGCACGTGCGGATGGCGGCGTCGATTGGGCGTTCGCACGCAAACGAGGGCTTGGATTGTAGCTGCTGCCGGGTTGAAAATGCTGGGTGTTCTCGCTTTTGCTAGGGACAAACAAACAAGTAGTCGGCTGCCCTGGTGCCCGCTGAGTCGATCTCTGAGATCTCGACAACGAGGCATCATCCTGACCGGCGGCCCTACCGCCACATGCCTCGCATGCGCGCCGCGACATCGATGCGCGGCCCCTGGTTCGGCGCACGTTGCGAGGCAGCGGCATAGACAGGCGGCCAGCTCCTGCGCTCAAACTTGGGCAAAAGGCTGTTCGGAATGAACCGGGTGCGCGAGGCGTAAACGTGCCGATCGCCTTGCGCGGGTTGCCCATGCACATAGAAACGCTGCGGAAGGATGATGTGCAGGTCGTCCTTGGCGCGGGTCATGGCGACATAGAGAAGGCGGCGTTCCTCCGCGAGCTCCGAAGCGCTGCGGGTGGCGAGGTCGGCGGGGATGCAGCCATCGACTGCGCTCAGCACATAGACGGATTTCCATTCCTGCCCCTTGGCCGAATGGATTGTCGAGAGGATCAGGTAGTCCTCGTCGAGCAAGGGCGCCCCCGCCTCGTCGCTCGTTGCATCTGGCGGGTCGAGGGTCAGCTCCGTCAGGAACCGTTGGCGCGAAGGGTATCCGCCGGCGATCTGCTCCAACTGAAGAAGATCTTCCCGGCGGGTCGGTGCATCCTCATGGATCCGTTCGAGAAGCGGCTCATACCAGCGCCGCGCCCGCTCGATCTCGGAGGGCCATTCCGCCTCGCGTGAGCGAAGAAAAATCATGGCATCCAGGAAGTCGTCCCAATGCGCGCCGCAGCGCGGCGGGTGGGACGCATCGCACAGGGCCTCGATCACGTCCGGCTTGTCTTCAATATGATCGAGCACCCGCTGCGCCGAAGTCGGTCCGACGCCCGGCAGGAGCAGCAAAACACGGAACCCCGCCACACGGTCGCGCGGGTTCTCGACGAAACGGAGAAGCGCCAGGAGATCCTTCACGTGGGAGGCGTCGAGAAATTTCAGGCCCCCGAATTTCTTGAAAGGGATGTTCCGCCGCGTCAGCTCGAGCTCCAGGCCTGCGCTGTGAGACGATGCCCGGAACAAGACTGCCTGCTGCTTCAGCGTTGCGCCGGACTCGCGATTCTCGAGAACGCGCTCGACGATGTAGCGCGCCTGCTGGGTCTCGTCGGGGACGGTGACGAGTGCCGGCAAATGCCCTTCCGTCCGTTCCGTCCAGAGATTCTTGGTGAAGCGCTCCTCGGACAACTCGATCACCGCGTTGGCGGCAGCAAGGATGGGCTGCGTCGATCGGTAATTCTGGTCGAGCGTGACGATCTCGGCCGCCGGCGTGAAGTGGCCGGGAAAGTCGAGGATGTTGCGCACGGTGGCGGCCCGAAAGGAATAGATCGATTGGGCATCGTCGCCCACGACCGTCAGGCCTCGGCCATCGGGCTTCATGCGCAGCAGGATGGAAGCCTGAAGCCGGTTCGTGTCCTGATATTCGTCGACCAGCACATGATCGAACCGCGACCCCACCTCCTCGGCGATCGTGGGCGCCTCCATCATCTGAGCCCAATAGAGGAGCAGATCGTCGTAATCGAGAACGTTCTGGCGCTGCTTCGCCTCGACATAGCCCGCGAACAACCCCTTCAGCTCCCCTCCCCAGCGCGCGCACCATGGGAAGTGCGACGGGACAATCTCCTCCAGTGGCGCTTCCGAGTTGACGCTGCGCGAATAGACCGCGAGGCAGGTGCCCTTGCCCGGAAACCTCTCCTCCGCGGTCGAAAATCCCAGATCGTGCCGCACGAGATTCATCAGGTCGGCCGAATCCTCGCGGTCGTGGATCGTGAACCCGGCATCGAGCCCGATATCGGCTGCGTGTTCGCGCAACAGCCGCGCGCCTGTCGCATGAAAGGTTCCGGCCCAGCTCAGCGAACTGGTGACCGCTTGCGCAGCTTCGCCGAGCACGAGCCTCGCAACACGTTCGACGCGCCGGATCATTTCGCTTGCCGCGCGGCGAGAAAATGTCATCAGCATAATGCGCTGTGGATCGGCGCCATTGATGATGAGATGTGCGACCCGATGAGCGAGTGTGTCTGTCTTGCCCGAGCCTGCCCCCGCGATCACCAGCAAGGGGGCGAACGCACCGCCGACGCCATGCTCAACGGCTTGACGTTGCCTTTGGTTGAGCGCGTCGAGATAGGCAACGGGCATAGGGCGGTTCAATCGCTGACGTCATCATGCCATGAATGCCTGATTCACGTTTCGTTCGCAAGGCCAATCGCAGTACAAACCATTGATGTAGCTTCAATGGTGCGACAACACGGTCGCGCGCGCCCACATCCGCCGTTGAGGCGCGTCAGGACGGTGTGTCCTCCTTGGCGGCCCCCCGCGCCACGACCTGCAGCGCTCCGTCCGGCAATGGGCGCTGAAGGGCACTCGCCTCGCTCCAGGGCGCGCGCATCCAGACATCCCACTCCTCGGACGTTGTGAGGATCACCGGCATGGCGTCGGGATTGACCGGATCGACGACCTTATTCGGTTTGCAGGTCAGACACGCATAGATCAGGTGCCGCCCCTCGATCGGCTTGGATTTCGTGCCGCGCTTGCCCTCCCACTCCGTCCAGATTCCGGCAAAGGCGAAAGTGGGACGCGAGGCATCGAGCGCAAACCACACCACGTCCTTCTTGCCGGCCATGAGATGCTTTGAGCCGTCGGGGTTTTTGAGGGAGGACGAGTTCGGAATGTGGTTGTATTCGGAAAAGCTTGTTGCGGGCACGAGGCAACGATGACGCGTCTCGACAGTGATGTCATGCGTGGGATTGTCGGGCCTGGTCCAGGGTCGCCAATGCGGCGCCATCGGATTGCGGATATTGGTGTTGATTCCGCCGATTCCCGACGGGTTGGGTAGGCCCCAGCGCATCTTGATCAGTTCACGTCCACGGGCGTGATGACGAACCACCGGAGCTTCCCAATCGGGAAATACCGCTGGCATGGCAGGCAGGTTGCCGGCGCTGTCGAGGGTAACTCCGAAGAGGCGGCGGATCGCCTCCTGATTGGTGGTGATGCTGTAGAGTGTGCACATGGTTCATCGCTAGGTTCAGTTGGCAGAACGCGCAACGCCAAACGAAGCCTATTGACTCCTGCCCTCGCTTCGGTGTTCTCTATTCGTTCTTAGGCATCGTTTCAGGAGCCAGCGCCATGCGTAGCACTGTTTTGTCGCGCTCATCTGAGCCGCAATCTGCACCCCACCTTGACCTTGGCGAGCCAGCTACGGCCCCTCTCCAGCGACTTGAGCCACAGATCGTTCGTTCGGCCGCGCCGCGAGAACCGCAACTCGTCTTCCTGTGCAATCCTATCACGGGCGCTGCCCAGGAGGCGGAACTCGATTGGGGGTTGATCCCAAATTTCGAGAAGAGCTGGCCTTCGATCCGCCCCATCAACGCACGCGCCGAGACCATTCGCGAGAAGCGCATTTTTGCAGAGAGCTATCGGCTGCGCCGCTGCGTCGTGCCGATGAGCAGCTACTTCCAGAAGGACGGGTCAGGAAAACGTCACACCATCGGTCGCGCGGACGGCCAGCTCTTCGGGGTCGCCGGCATCTGGGATAGCTGGACCGATCCCGACACCAAGCAGGTCATACGCACCTTTGCCAGCATCACGGTCGCGGCGAACACACTGATCGCGCCCATCCATGACCGCATGCCCGCGATCCTGGAGAACACGGAATTTCGCCGCTGGTTCGGCGAGGAAGAAGACCCGTTCGATCTCCTGCGTCCCTATCCCGCCGAGCGAATGTCGGTCGTGGCTGGTCGCACCAAGCCCCGTCTCTTTTAGAGTGCTCGGGGCCGTGGATGCCGTCTCATACGCACGCGACTGAAGCGGCACTCTGCGAACTGAAAGCCCGCATCGAACGGATCGCGGCGCCCGCAAGGGCTCGCGACTACCTGCCGTTCGGCGTGACACAAATCGATGCGCATCTGCCGGGTGGGGGCCTTGCGCTCGGTGCCGTGCATGAGATCAGCGAGGACGGCCCGCGCGGCATCTACGCCCCGATGGCCTCGCTGTTCGCCGCCGGCATCCTCGCGCGGCTCGACGGCCCGGTGCTGTGGTGCCTCAAACGCCGCGATCTCTTCGCTCCCGCTCTCGCTCGGGTTGGTTTGCATCCCGACCGAGTCATCTATTGCGAGACCTGGAAGGATGGCGAGTTGCTGCCCGCGATGGAAGAAGGTTTGAGGCACAAAGGCCTTGCCGCCGTCGTCGGCGAGGTCAACCGCTTGCCGCTCACGCCGTCGCGGCGCTTACAGTTGGCGGCGGAAGCCTCCGGTGTCACCGCCATCGTGTTGCGGCGCTCCTACCCCGCCAATGACGAGGCCAATGCCGCTTTCTCGCGCTGGCGGATTTCGGCGGCACCGTCCGAGCCGGACGAGGTCGGCGAGATGGGTCGTGCCCGCTGGCACATTGAACTTCTGCGCTGCCGTGGCGCGGAAGCACATTCCTGGACCGTGGAGGCATGCGATGCGTCGGGTCGTATCGCTCTTCCTGCCGACCTTTCCGCTGGACAGGTTGCGCCGGAAGAACGCTGGCGCGCCTCCGCGTGAGGTGCCGATGGTCGCGGTGGAAACGGAAGGCAACCGCCGCGTCCTCGCGGCGGTCGACGATGCCGCGCGCGGCGCCGGCTTGCGCATCGGCATGACGGTGGCACATGCGCAGTCTCTCGTGCCCGATCTTCATCTTGTCGATGCCACGCCCGCCGAGGATGCCGACTCCCTGGAGAGATTGGCGCTGTGGTGCACGCGCTATTCGCCCCTCGTCACTCTTGATCCGCCGGATGGCGTCTTCATCGACATCGCGGGTTCGGCCCATCTATTCAAAGGAGAAGCCGCGCTGCTGAAGGATTTGGCGCGACGGCTGGAGGGCGCAGGTCTTGCGGCCAGACTTGCCGTCGCCGATACGCCGGGCTGCGCCTTCGCGCTTGCCCGCCTTGGCCAAGGCGGCATTGTCGCGCCCGGCCAGATGGCGGACGCTCTCGGCGGATTGCCAGTGGCGGCGCTGCGATTGCCGCTTCAGACCGTGCAAAGCCTGCGCGATATCGGCATTGAGCGTGTCGCGCACCTGGCCCGCCTGCCGCGCGGCGGCGTGCGTCAGCGCTTCGGCGGCGAGGTGCTGCTGCGCCTAGACCAGGCCCTCGGCGCCACAAGCGAAGCGCTGACCTCGATCCAGCCGCCCGAGGTGCCCCGAGCGACGATGAAGTTCGTCGATCCTGTCAGCGATCCCGACGATCTCAAGCGCGTCATCGCGAAGCTCTTGGACAAGCTCGTCGTCACGCTCGAGCGACGTGGCGTCGGCGCGCGCCGCCTCGATCTTGTGTTCCTGCGCGTCGATAATATCGCCCAGGCCGTGCGGATCGGGACCTCCTGCCCCAACCGCGACGGCAAGCATCTCACGAAGTTACTGGTCGAACGCCTCGTGCAGGTCGACCCCGGTTTTGGCATCGAGCGCGCCACGCTGACGGCCTCCTGGGTCGAAGCCCTGACCGAGCGCCAGACGGTCGGGCGGCATGTAGCGCGGGAGAGCGAGGACGACGAACTCGAAACCCTCGTCGACACGCTGCATGTGCGGCTGGGACCGCAGCGGGTGTTTCGCCTGGCCGCCGTCGAGAGCGATATCCCTGAGCGCGCCATGAAGCGCATTGCGCCGCTCGCCAAGGCGGATGGCGCCATCTGGCCGCCCGACCTGCCACGTCCGGCACGGCTCTTGTCGCCGCCGGAGCCAGTGATGGTCATCGCCGAGATACCGGACGCGCCGCCTCGTTCCTTCACCTGGCAGAAGCAACGCCACCGTGTCGTTCATGCTGATGGCCCGGAGCGCATTCTCGGCGAGTGGTGGAAGGCCGACGCGGAAGTGGCTTCGCAGCGCGAGTATTTTCGAGTCGAGACGGAGTGCGGCGAGCGGTTCTGGCTGTTCCGGGACGCGCCGGCGGAAAACGGCGGACGCTGGTTCTTGCATGGGCTCGGCGAAGCATGACCGCCGAACTCCAGGTCACCACGCATTTCTCGTTCCTGCGCGGAGCTTCGAGTGCGGAAGAGCTGTTTTCGACGGCGGCCATGCTCGGCCTTTCGGCGCTCGGCGTGGTCGACCGCAATTCGCTAGCTGGCATTGTGCGGGCGAATGAAGCCGCCAAGGTCACGGGCGTCCGGCTGATCGTCGGCTGCCGCCTCGATCTCGACGATTTCCCATCGCTGCTCGTCTATCCCATGGACCGCGCCGGCTATGGCCGTCTGTGCCGACTGCTTTCCCTCGGCAAAGGCCGCGCCGGCAAAGGCAAATGTAGCCTCACGCTCGACGATGTCGCCGAATGGAACAAAGGCCTCATCGCCATTCTGCTCACCAAGGATCCGACTGACACGCTGCCCGGTGAGCTCGCGCGGTTGCGCGCAATATTCGGCGACCGCGCCTATTGCGCGCTCACACGGCGGTTTCGGCCAAACGACGCCGGGGGCCTGAAGCGTATCGCAGCGATGGCAGCAGCTGCGCACGTCCCAACCGTCGTCACAGGTGATGTGCTCTATCACTCTCCCCACCGCCACATGTTGCAGGATGTTGTCACCTGCATCCGCCTGAAGACCACCATCGACAAGGCGGGATTCCTCAAGGAGAAACACGCGGATCGCATCCTCAAAAGCTCAGCCGAGACGGCGCGCCTGTTCAAGGCCTATCCCGAAGCCGTTGCGCGCACCGAAGAGATCGCACGGCGCTGCCCCTTCTCGCTGGATGAGCTGACCTACAGCTATCCGACCGAGGTCGCGGAGGACGGCCTCACCGCGCAGGAACGTCTGGAGAAACTCACTTGGGAAGGTGCCGCGCAGCGCTATCCGGACGGCCCCGACGACAAGGCGGTCATGCAGCTTCGCCATGAGCTGAACCTGATCGAGCGCCTCGGCTATGCGCCGTATTTCCTTACGGTGGAATCCATCGTCCGCTTCGCGCGCTCGCAAGGCATTCTCTGCCAGGGCCGTGGCTCGGCTGCGAACTCGGCGGTGTGCTTCGTGCTTGGTGTCACCTCGATCGATCCCGTTCGGCAAAACCTGCTGTTCGAGCGCTTCATCTCGGAGGAGCGCCGCGAGCCGCCGGACATCGATGTGGATTTCGAGCACGAGCGGCGCGAGGAAGTCATCCAGTGGATCTTCGAGACCTATGGCCGCACACGCTCCGCTCTGACCTCGACGGTGTCGCGCTACCGGGCGCGTGGCGCGGTGCGAGAGGTCGGCAAGGCTCTGGGCGTGCCTGAAGATGTCACCGCCGGCCTCGCGCGCCTCGTCTGGGGATGGAGCGAGGACGGCGTCACGGAGAACGACCTGAAGGAGCTCAATCTCAATTCCGGCGACCGGCGGCTGCGTCTCACCTTGCAACTGGCGAAGGAGTTGATGGGCACCCCACGCCATCTCTCGCAGCATCCCGGCGGCTTCGTGCTCACCCTCGATCGTCTCGACGAGCTGGTGCCGATCGAGCCCGCCGCTATGCCCGACCGACAGGTCATCGAATGGGACAAGGACGACATCGACGCGCTGAAATTCATGAAGGTCGATGTGCTCGGCCTCGGCATGCTCGGCTGCATGCGCCGCGCCTTCGACCTCCTGAAAGCGCACAAGAACAAGAACCTCGACCTTGCGACCATCCCAGCCGAGGACCCCGCCACCTATGCGATGATCCGCAAGGCGGACACAGTCGGTGTCTTCCAGATTGAAAGCCGCGCTCAGATGTCGATGCTGCCGCGCCTGAAACCTGAGCGTTTCTACGATCTCGTGATTGAGGTGGCGATCGTGCGACCCGGCCCGATCCAGGGCGACATGGTTCATCCCTATCTGCGCCGCCGCGAAGGCAGGGAAGAGGTTGAATATCCCAAACCCGAGCTACGCAAGGTTCTGGAGAAGACGCTCGGGGTGCCGCTGTTCCAGGAACAGGCGATGCAGGTCGCCATGGTAGCAGCCGGCTTCTCAGCCACCGAGGCCGACCAACTCCGGCGCTCGATGGCGACCTTCAAGTTCACCGGTGGGGTCCATCACTTCAAGGACAAGCTGATCTCCGGCATGATCGACAATGGCTACTCGCAGGAGTTCTCCGAGCGCACCTTCAAACAGCTCGAAGGTTTTGGCTCCTACGGCTTCCCGGAAAGCCATGCCGCCAGCTTCGCGCTCATCGCCTATGCCTCCTCATGGATGAAGTGCCATCACCCCGATGTCTTCTGTTGCGCGATCCTTAATGCCCAGCCCATGGGATTCTATGATCCCTCCCAGCTCGTGCGTGACGCAAGGCAGCATGATGTCGAGGTCCGGCCGATCGACGTGAACCGTTCGACATGGGACTGCGCACTCGAAGATCGCGACCATCAACGCCGTGCCGTCCGGCTTGGCCTTCGCATGACCAAAGGCCTCGGCGAAAAGTATGGACGGCGCCTGGTCGAAAAGCGTGGAAGCCGTCCCTATTCATCAATCCTCGATCTCTCCAGGCGCACCGACCTTCCTGTCGCCGCCCTCGTCTTCCTGGCGCGCGCCGACGCCTTTCGTTCGCTCGGCCTTTCCCGCCGCGAAGCCTCATGGGCCATCAAGGCGCTGCATAACACCACGTTGCCGCTGTTCGATGACGCCGATCGCCGCGAGGGGCAGTTCCTGCCGGAGGTCGCTGAAGCGCTCGTGCAGCTCACGCCGATGACGCAGGGGCGCGAGGTAGTCGAGGATTATCGCTCGCATGGCCTCACGCTGCGCGCGCATCCACTGGCTTTCCTGCGCAAGGAACTCGGCGCCTTCGGAGTGATCCCCTGCGCAGCCCTGCAGGACGCCCGAGACGGCAGCCGCGCCGCAGTGGCCGGCCTTGTGCTGGTTCGGCAGCGACCGGGCTCGGCCAAGGGTGTCATGTTCATCACGCTGGAGGATGAAACTGGCATCGCCAATCTCATCGTGCGGCCAAACCAGTTCGAGAAGCAGCGACGCGTGGTCCTCGGGTCGCAGTTGATGACCTGCAAGGGCCGCATTCAGAAGGCCTCCGGAGTCATCCATGTGGTCGCGGAGCATATGGTCGATCAATCCGCAATGCTGAACCGCGTCGGTGGGTTGGATGAGATCTTCACGGTTCCGACCGGACGCGGCGATGAAGCCAGGCATGCCGGCGGCGCCGATCCGCGCGGCGTACCGAAGCTGCGGGACGTCCGGGACATCTACATTCCGGATTTGCATATCGATAGGCTGGCGGTGAAGGCGCGGGATTTTAGGTAGGGTGTATGCGCCAATCCCGAACATGTCGTACAGCGACCTGGGATGGCCGTTTGCCGTCCGGCAGGTTCTGGCGAGCGGGAATGGCATCGCGGTCGTTCCACTGGCATGCCTAAGGTGGCGGGTGTCGAGCAGTGCCGTTCATTCAGGCGTCGGTCTCCGATCGGCTGCTGGCGACGGAACCCGTCAGGGCTTCACGAACCGATAGGCAAAGCGATCGGTCTGGCCCTTGATCGACGGATCGAAGACCTTGATCGAGTGCGTATCGTCCTCGTTCGCGAGCATGGCGCTTACCGCGTCCAGCACGAAGCCGGCCGCCTCCACCTCCTCGCGGACGGACGCGGGATCGATCCGATGCAGCGACTGGGGGTCGCTCGTGCCCGACCCTGCGGCGGCGGCATGGTCTATGATGACGTATGACCCGCCGGGCTTCAGCCGCTTGTAGACGGCTCGATTGAAGTCGGATGCGGTTGCGCCCCTGGCCTGCATCAGCGCGGTGTGGAGATCGTGGTAGAACAGATGCAGCCACAGGACATCCGCTGGCTGCGTGACCTCTGGCATCGCCACAAGGTCCGCCGAGACGGCTTCGACGTTCTCTCGGCCCGGCTCCTTCGCAAGCGTCCGCATGTGGCCGACCGGATCGTTTTTGAAGTGGGCGACTTCGGCCGGTACGAAGCTGTAGACCCGCCCTTCGGGTCCCACGATGTCGGAGAAGAGACGCGTCCAGTCGCCGTCGCCTGGGTAGACGTCGATGACAGTGGAGCCCGCATCTATACGTGCGAACCGGATCAACTCGGATTGCTTGGATTGGTCGTACATCGGGATCTCCCTTAGGGTTGGGCATTCTACGAGCGCGCGGCCCGCGCCAGTGCTTGCGTGTCGATATACTCCCGGATGCTCGTCAGTTTGCCATCCCGGACCGTGATGGCGAAGATCCAGTCGTCCACAAACGTCTTGTTCGTAGCTTTGATCTTTCCCTTCGCGAAGCCGACGACGAGGACCCGGTCTCCTTGCGCCACGAACTCCCGGGGTTCCGTGGACGTTTCCATCGACTTGGATGCCATCTCAAGCAAATCCGCCAGCCCGGCGTGACCGTGGTGCGTGCCGGCCAGCGGCCAGTCCTCGCCCGGAATGATCCACTCGATGTCTTCGGCAACCAGCGCCAGCAGAGCCTCCCTGTCGCCGCGGCCGATCGCGGCGAAAAAGTCCTTCACGGTCTGGATGTTCTTCTCAGTGCTCATGGGACTTTCTCCTTTTCGCACGGATCGGTTAGCGCTCGATCCGATGCCGCGATGTGGGTGAAAGGGGAATATCCCCTGGGGCGTCCAATCCTCGGCCATCAGGACGAAGGGATCGGCGAACGCGGCGTCCGGTGCGTCGATCAAACGGCGAGCGCGATGTCCGGCGACTTGTCTCGACACGAACTGGGGGTCGTCGATGCGAGCTACTTCTCGAACAAACATCAGTTTGGGGGTGTTCATCCTGAATCCCTCTGAAACGGCGACTAATTCGCGGACTCACAATGCACGCGGCTCAAGTTTTTCTTACCGAACGATCCGGCGGACGAAGTGCAATTCAACAGCGGATAGAGGGCCGCCGAGCTGTTGCATCGCACCGCCGTCCGCGAGAGAGCCGAGGTCGAGCGCGACCAAGCCAGTCGAATCGATAAGTTCGACCACGAGCGCCTTGGCATCGCGATCGTCTCCTGACACGAACAGTACGGTCTTCGGCTTCTGTGGCGAGAAATCCTGTATCCAAGCCATCGGCATATTACTGATCGACTTTACCAGCCTGGCCCCGGGCGCCATTGCGGCGACTGTCTCGCTCGACGTGCGGCCCTCCAACGCGGCAACCGATCTCGCTACGCCGGCAGCGCTGATATCCGGTTTCTCGCCCATGTGGGCGTTCGTCCCGTCGACGAGTATGCGGCCGCGCCAGTCGATTCCCTTGAGCGCCTCCGGCGCATCCGCCCAATTCGTGGCGAGGATCACCACATCGCATTCCGCAGCTTCCTGCTTGGATCCTGCGCTGGCGGCCGGACCCAGATCGGCGACGAGCCCCGCCAACGCCTCCGGCCCCCGCGAACTGGACAGGACGACCTCGTGGCCTGCGCCGATCAAATGACGACCGATGGTCGTAGCCATGCGACCAGCGCCGATGAACCCAACTTTCATGACCGTTTCTCCCCGATCAAACGATGACTCAAGCAGCCGCGGCCGATCGCGGCGAGGAAGTCCTTCACGGTCTGCACGTTCTTATCTGTGCTCATAGGAATTTCCTCCATCTCGGCCGCACCGGATCGCGCCGCGTCGCTGCCGGTGGGACGTCAGGTGGGCAGCGCCTTAGCGACATCCGGGTGCGACTCGAAATGGACAGCCAAAAAGATGGTGTCCGCCTTGACCGCTTCCCCGAGTGTTTTGGGGATGATCGTGGGTCCGATCGCGGCGGCATCGGCTGCGAAGCTTTTCGGGTCGTGCGTGGTTGCCACGGACACTTCAATGCCCTTGCGGGCAAATGCCTTGCCGAGAGCGTGGCCGATCTTGCCGAAGCCGATTATTGCATAGCTCATGGTGCTTCTCCGATCTTGTGTTAACGCCGGGGCTCAGACCTGCGCCATGCCTCCATCAACGGCCAGATCCACGCCGGTGATGTAGGAACTTTCGTCGGAGGCGAGGAACGTGACGGCAGCCGCAATTTCTTCTGGCTCGCCCCTACGACCCATCGGGATCTGTGTGGTGAACTGAGCGACCGCTTGCTCGACCTGTTCAGCCGTAAGACCCGTCGTCGTCGCTAGAGCCGGCGTATCGATTGCTCCAGGGCTCATGCAATTCACGCGGATCTTGCGGTCCTTCAATTCCATGGTCCAGCCGCGCGCAAAGTTGCGCACGGCCGCTTTACTCGCGGCGTAAGCGGTAAACCCCGGAAGCCCGAGCACGTTTGAGACCGATGAGGTCAGAATGATCGATCCCCCGTCCTTGAAGAGCGGAAGGGCCTTCTGCACCGTAAAGAACAGTCCCTTCACGTTCACATCGAAGGTCTGGTCAAAATGGGCCTCGGTAGCGACCGCGAGCGGTGCGATCGTCCCCGCGCCCGCGTTCGCGAAGAGAATGTCGATGTGACCATGTTTCTCTTTCACGACGCCATAGAGGCGGTCCAGATCTTCCAAGCGCGACACGTCGCCCACGACCGTCGTAACGTTTCTCGTGATGGAGGCTGCAGCCTCCTTCAACTCTTTCTCTCGCCGCCCGGTGATCACGACGTGCGCACCTTCTTCCACGAAGCGCTTGGCTGCGGCCAACCCGATCCCGCTGCTTCCGCCCGTGATGACTGCGATCTTGCTTTCTAGTTTTTTCATAATCGTTTTCTTTCGTTGTGCGTGAGCCGGGCGCGGGACGCGCCGAGGTCAGAGCTGCGCCAGGCCGCCGTCGACGGCGACCTCGCTGGCGGTCATGAAGCTGCTGTCCGACGACGCGAGAAAGGCAGCCGTAGCCTCGACCTCCGCCGGATCGCCCATGCGCTGGAGCGCAGTCATCGCGCCGTAGGCTTTCAGGCCTTCTTCGCCGAGCGCTTCCTTCGCCAGTTCGGTCGCGGTCGCCCCGGGCGACAGCACGTTTACCCGGATGCCGGTGCCCTTCAGATCCTCCGCCCAGGTCCGCGCGAGGTTGCGCACGGCCGCCTTGCTTGCGCTGTAGGCGGTGAACGCCGGGGCGCCCGTGGTGCCGGCGCTCGATCCGGTCAGGATGATCGAACCGCCCTTGCCCATGAGCGGCAGCGCCTTCTGGACCGTGAAGATCGTACCCTTCACATTGACGTCGAAGGTTTCATCAATGTGCTTGGCGGTGATCTCGCCGAGCTTAAGCTGGCTTCCCACCCCGGCATTGGCGAAGACGATGTCGAGGGTTCCGCGCTCGGCTTTCACCGCCGCGTAAAGCCGGTCCAGATCGGCCTCGTCGGAGACCGAGCCCTTCACCGCGCGGGCATTAGGCCCGAGCTCGGCCACAGCGGCGTCGAGCGCTTCCTGCCGACGGCCGAAGATGAAGACGAAGGCGCCTTCCTCGATGAAGCGCTTTGCCGAGGCGAGGCCGATGCCGGTGGCGCCGCCCGTGATGACGGCGGTCTTTCCATTCAATCTGGTCATGTCGTGCAGCCCTTGTTTCGCCATCTCGGGTCTTGGGATGTACGGGGAGGTCCCCCGGTGAGCTACAACGTGGGTTCGCCGGAGGCAGACGATGAGTGCGGAATCGCGCACATCGGTGGTGCGAAAACGATCCGGTCAAACGGTTGAACGCTGCGGCAATCACGCGCGCTACAGCTCAATGTGTTAGAATCGGCTTCGAGGGGGCGCGGGCTGGCGGCGCGGGAATGCACCATGATCGACTGGGATGATGTTCGCTACTTTCTTGCCGCCGCGCGCGGAGGCTCGGTGCGGGCTGCCGCCGGGCGCCTGGGTGTGAACCACTCAACCGTGCTGCGACGGATCGCCCAGCTCGAGGAACACCTCGGGGCGCAGATGTTCGAAAAGCTGCCTTCGGGCTACCGCTTGACGGCTGCGGGCGAGGAGGTCCTCGAGCTCGCCATCCAAATGGAAGCGTCGTCGCACCAGCTGGAGACGCGCGTCTTCGGCCGCGACCAGAGCGTGCGCGGGCTTCTGCGGGTGACGTTGACACCGATCCTCGCGACACACCTGCTCATCCCGGACTTTGCCGAGTTCGCGCGTCTGCATCCGGACATCGAGATGGAAATCTTGTCGTCCGGCGAGCTGGCGAACCTGACCAACCGCGAGGCCGACGTCGCAATCCGCGTCGTCTACGACCGCAAAACCCTGCCGCTCAATCTTCACGGCCTGAAGGGGCCGGAGCTGTTCGGAGGTGTCTACATATCCCGCGATCGACTAGCTTCATGGCGTGCGGGCGCGCCTGATCCCATCCGGTGGATCGTCATAAGCATGCATGGCATTCCGGACTGGGCCAGCGAGGGTGAGGTTCGCACCACGGGGGTTCCGTTCAGGACCACGGACGCCGCAGCGGAGATCGTTGCTGTACGGCAAGGGCTTGGGATCACGACGCTGCCGTGCTTCGTCGGAGATGCGGACCCCCTGCTGGTCAGAGTGCCGGGTACTGAGCTCCACATGTACGGAACGCTCTGGTTTCTCACGCAGGGGGAGACACGCAAGACGAAGCGCGTGCGGCTCTTCACGGAGTTCGTCTCCAGCAGGCTCGCCGCCTACGCTCCACTTCTCGCGGGACTGTCCGTATCGCGCGAGGCGACGGTGCAGCCGTCGCCGGCCAGATGACCGAATGGCGGCTTTAGGAGCAAAGAAACTTTGGCACGAATGACCGAATGTGGGCGCAATGCGGCCAAGAACGGCGAAACCAACCCGAGCCGCGTGTGATCATGCCCCGTCGTTCCAATCATGCATGATTCGCTTGATACTCGTCACTTAGCCACCCTAGCGCATGTCGTTGCGCGCCACAGTCGCCAAATCTTTGCTCCAGACCGACTGCACCTTGTCAGCGGCATGACTGCGAGCCGACCTTGACTGCATTGGCCGCCAAGGAGCCGAGATGTGTCTGCAACAAGGGTCTTGTGGGGCCAGGTCACGATCGTCCTTGCGATTGTGCTGACGACCATCTGGGCCGCAACCGAGTGGACGGCCTGGCGGCTCGGCTATCAGCCGGAACTCGGAATGCCGTGGGCGCAACTCGGCGAGTTTCCGCTCTATCCGCCGCCGGCCTTTTTCTGGTGGTGGTTCTCCTTCGACGCCTATGCCCCGGATATCTTCCTGGAAGGCGCCTGCATCGCGGCTTCGGGAGGGTTCGCCGCTGTCGCAATTGCAATCGCGATGTCCGTCTGGCGAGCGCGTGAGGCGAAGGAGGCCGCGACCTACGGCTCAGCTCGTTGGGCGACGGCAGTGCAGATCCGCGACGCTGGTCTTCTCGTCGCCGATGGTGTGGTGCTCGGGCGCTTCGAGGAAGGGTATCTACGCCATGATGGGCCAGAGCACGTGCTGTGCTTTGCCCCGACGCGAAGCGGCAAGGGCGTTGGCCTCGTCGTGCCGACGCTTCTCGCCTGGCCGGGAAGCTGCATCGTCCACGATATCAAGGGCGAGAATTTCCACCTGACCGCCGGCTGGCGGGCCGCCTTCAGCCGCGTGCTGCTCTTTGATCCGACCAATATGGGATCGAGCGCATACAACCCGCTATTGGAAGTCCGGCGCGGTGATGCGGAAGTCCGCGATGTCCAGAACATCGCCGACATCCTGGTCGACCCGGAGGGCGCGCTCGAGCGACGCAATCACTGGGAGAAGACAAGCCATTCCCTTCTCGTCGGTGCCATCCTTCATGTGCTCTATGCCGAGAAGGATAAGACGCTCGCGGGCGTCGCTAATTTTCTGTCCGACCCGAAGCGGCCGATCGAGACCACGCTGCGAGCCATGATGACCACGGCGCATCTCGGCGGCGCTCCGCATCCGGTCGTGGCCTCCGCGGCCCGTGAGCTCCTGAACAAATCCGAGAATGAGCGCTCAGGCGTTCTGTCAACGGCCATGAGTTTCCTCGGCCTATACCGCGATCCCATCGTTGCGCAGGTGACCCGTCGCTGCGATTGGCGGATCGCCGATCTCGTGGAGGAGGCCCGACCCGCAACGCTCTACCTCGTGGTGCCGCCATCGGACATCAGCCGGACAAAGCCGCTCGTGCGTCTCCTACTGAACCAGATTGGCCGACGGCTGACGGAGGATCTGAACGCGAAGACTCGGAGGCACCGCGTCCTGCTGATGCTCGACGAATTCCCGGCGCTCGGGCGGCTCGATTTCTTCGAGTCTGCACTCGCCTTCATGGCGGGCTATGGGCTCAAGAGCTTCTTGATCGCGCAATCGCTGAACCAGATCGAGAAGGCCTACGGGCCGAACAATGCGATACTCGACAACTGCCATGTCCGGGTGAGCTTCGCCACCAATGATGAGCGAACGGCGAAGCGGGTTTCCGATGCGCTGGGGACCGCGACCGAGTTGCGCGCCATGAAGAACTATGCCGGAAGCAGGCTGTCACCCTGGCTCGGCCACCTCATGGTCTCGCGGCAGGAGACGCCGCGGCCACTGCTGACGCCAGGCGAAGTGATGCAGCTGCCGCCCGCCGATGAGCTCGTTCTTGTTTCGGGAGTGCCGCCGATTCGGGCCAAGAAGGCGCGATATTTTGAGGATCGGAGGTTCGTTGAACGGATTCGTCCGCCGCCTGACATTGTCACGCAGGAGCCGAGGAAGCCTGCATCCGACGATTGGTCGAAACTGCCAGTTCGAGACTCGTCTGCTGCTCTCGTCGCGGTTACCGAGCAGGCCGAAGAGGATGAGGCGAATAGCGGCATTCGCCGGGAGCCGGAACTCCCCGAGCATGAGGCGATGGTGAAGGAGACGTCTGAACCCCTGCAGGAATTCGCAATCGTCGAAGACAAACCGGACGAGCTGACACGGCGCAACGACGTTCTGCGTCGACGGATGAGCCGATTGGCTCGCCAAGCCTCGATGGATCCGGGCGATGACCTTGGTCTCTGAGGCGTGGCGATGAAGAACCGGATGAACGTCTACTTCCCGGCGGATCTGTTGCGGCAGATCGGCGATCTCGCCGATCGCAAGGGGCTGTCTCGCTCGGCGATCGTTGAGGCAGCAGTCGCCTCCTTCCTTTCACCGGACGGTGACGATCGCCGCGAGGCGGCCTTCGCGCGACGACTTGACCGACAGTCGCGGCAGTTGCAGCGGCTCGAGCGCAATGTCGGGATATCCATCGAGACGCTCGCGCTGTTCATTCGCTTCTGGCTGACCATCACGCCTCCCTTGCCGAACGACGCGCAGGCGAGCGCCCAGGCCAAGGGCCGCGAGCGCTACGAAGGCTTCATCGAGGCTCTCGGACGCCGGCTCGCGAAGGGGCAGAGCCTGCTGCAGGAAATCCCTGAAGACATCGGCCAGCGAATAGACACGGACGCCGGGAACGACTCACCGCGAGAAGCGAGCCACGACCCGTAGGGTCGCGTTTCGCGCGGACGCCTTTTGCTGGCGAGACCGCCATTTCCCTGCCTTTCTACGCTGGAGCGCGATGACCTCTTGAAGGTTGTTGCGCCGCCCCATTTCCTGCCTTCTCTACTCATCCCCGACGCGATGACCGCCGAAGCGGTCGTGACGGACGGGGATCATGGTCGGCAATCTTTCCTTTCGCGATGCGGCGGTCTCTCGTGGCGCCCAGATGCTGCGGACAGCACTGGGGCCGGAGATATCGGCTTGGCTTGCCGACCCGTCCGTCGTCGAGGTCATGCTCAACCCAGATGGATGCTTGTGGGTCGACCGGCTCAAAGGCGGGCTCTGCGACACCGGCGCTCACCTCTCGGCGACTGATGGGGAGAGGATCATCCGGCTCGTCGCGCACCATGTCGGCGCCGAGGTCCACGCGGGCGCACCCCGCCTCTCGGCCGAGCTACCCGAGACAGGAGAGCGCTTCGAGGGGCTGATGCCGCCGGTCGTGGCAGCTCCAAGCTTCGCGATCCGGAAGCCTGCCGTCGCGGTGTTCACGCTCGACGATTATGTCGCGGCCGGCATCATGACCGCGTCCCAGGCGGATGTGCTGCAGCTTGCCGTGGCGAAGCGCAGGAACGTGCTCGTCGCCGGCGGCACCTCGACCGGCAAGACGACGCTGGTCAATGCACTGCTCGCTGAGGTCGCGAAGACTGATGATCGAGTCGTCCTGATCGAGGATACCCGCGAGCTTCAATGCAAGTCGCCGAACCTCGTCTCGCTGCGCACCAAGGACGGGGTGGCATCGCTCTCCGATCTCGTGCGTTCGTCGTTGCGCCTGCGGCCCGACCGCATCCCGATCGGTGAGGTCAGGGGCGCGGAGGCTCTCGATCTGCTCAAGGCCTGGGGCACCGGCCATCCGGGCGGCGTCGGGACCATCCATGCGGGATCCGCACTCGGCGCGCTCCGACGCCTTGAGCAACTGATCCAGGAAGCCGTGATCACGGTGCCCCGGGCGCTGATCGCCGAGACCATCGACCTCATAGCCGTGCTCGCAGGACGCGGCTCGGAGCGCAAGCTCGTAGAGGTCGCCCTCGTCAAAGGCCTCGACGGTGGGACCGGCGACTATCTCGTCCTCGATGCCAGGGTTGAACCCGGCTTCGTCTCCGAAGGAACACACCCATGATGCTCCAATCAACACGACGCGGCGCTCGCCTCTGCGGCGCCGCGCTCCTCGTCGCAACTGCGGCGGTCGTCGCGAGCCCCGCCTTTGCCGCCGGCTCCAATATGCCTTGGGAGCAGCCGCTCCAGCAGATCCTGGAATCGGTGCAGGGCCCGGTCGCCAAGATAGTCGCGGTGATTATCATCATCGTGACCGGGCTCTCACTCGCCTTCGGCGACACATCCGGTGGCTTCCGTCGGCTGATCCAGATCGTCTTCGGTCTCTCGATCGCTTTCGCCGCCTCGAGCTTCTTCCTGTCCTTCTTCTCCTTCGGCGGTGGAGCGCTCGTCTGATGGACGCTGTCGACCGCATTCCGGGCTTCGACGCGCCGGTCCACCGCGCTCTGACCGAGCCGATCCTGATGGGCGGTGCGCCCCGTGCCGTCGCCATCCTCAACGGCACGTTGTCCGCCGCTATCGGGTTGGGGCTGCGTCTGTGGATCGCGGGGTTGCTGCTCTGGGTGATCGGGCACGCGGCCTCGGTCTGGGCCGCCAAGCGCGACGCGCAGTTCGTGGACGTGGTGCGCCGGCACCTGCGCTACCCGACCTATCTCGGCGTCTGAGGTCCGCCATGCTGAACCTTACCGAATATCGCAAGAAGCCGGCAGGCCTCCCGGATTTCCTGCCCTGGGCGGCGCTCGTCGCGCCGGGCGTCATCCTCAACAAGGATGGCAGCTTCCAGCGCACGGCGAGCTTCCGTGGTCCAGACCTCGATTCCGCGACGCAGGCCGAGCTCGTCGGCGTCTCCGCGCGCCTCAACAATGCGCTGCGACGTCTCGGCTCTGGCTGGGCCATCTTCGTCGAAGCGGCGAGGGGACCAGCGCAGAGTTATCCCGCGAGCACGTTTCCCGATCCGATCTCAGCGCTGATCGATGCCGAGCGCAAGGCGCAGTTCGAGGAGGAGGGAGCGCATTTTGAGAGCGCGTATTTCCTGACCTTCGTCTTCCTGCCGCCCGCCGAGGATGCCGCACGCGCCGAAGCCTGGCTCTATGAGGGCAGGGCGCAACAAGGCGTCGACCCGCACGAGACGCTCTCAGGCTTCATCGACCGCACGAATCGCGTGCTGCAACTCGTCGAAGGCTTCGTGCCGGAAGCCCGCTTCCTCGATGATGGCGAGACGCTCACCTATCTGCACGCGACCATCTCGACCAAGCGGCAGAACGTCCGGGTTCCCGAGGTGCCGATGCACCTCGATGCGATCCTCGCCGATGAGCCCCTCACGGGTGGCCTGGAGCCGAGGCTTGGCTCCGCGCATCTGCGCACGCTCACCGTGATGGGCTTTCCGTCATCGACCCATCCCGGCATCCTGGACGAGCTCAACCGGCTCGCCTTCCCGTATCGCTGGATGACGCGGGCCATCTGCCTCGACAAGACCGATGCCACGAAGCTCCTGACCAGGATCCGCCGTCAATGGTTCGCCAAGCGCAAATCGGTCGCAGCCATCCTGAAGGAGGTGATGACCAACGAGGCCTCGGCGCTGCTCGATACGGATGCCGCTAACAAGGCACAAGATGCCGATCTCGCTCTCCAAGAGCTTGGATCGGATCTCTTTGGCGAGGCCTATGTCACGGCGACCGTGACGGTCTGGGACGAGGACGCGTCGATCGCCGACGCCAAGCTGCGCCTCGTCGAAAAGGTGATCCAGGGCCGCGATTTCACCTCGATGGTCGAGCGGGTCAACGCGCTCGAGGCCTGGTTCGGGTCGCTGCCGGGACAGGTCTACGCCAATGTCCGCCAGCCGCCGGTTTCGACCGTGAACCTCGCCCATATGATGCCGCTCTCCGCGGTCTGGGCGGGGCCGGAACGGAATGAGCATCTCGACGCTCCGCCGCTCTTCTTCGCCAAGACCGAGGGCTCGACGCCGTTCCGCTTCTCGCTGCATGTGGGGGATGTTGGGCACACCCTGATCGTCGGGCCGACCGGCGCCGGCAAGAGCGTGCTGCTCGCGCTGATGGCGCTGCAATTCCGGCGCTACGAGCGCTCGCAGGTCTTCGCTTTCGATTTCGGTGGGTCGATCCGCGCGGCTGCTCTCGCGATGAGTGGCGACTGGCACGACCTTGGCGGCGCACTTTCCGACGACGCGGCGGAGCCCGTCGCTCTGCAGCCGCTTGCCCGTATCGATGACGCGGCCGAACGCGGCTGGGCGGCCCAATGGCTCGTCGCCATCCTGGCGCGCGAAGGCATCGGCGTCACGCCAGACGCCAAGGAGCACATCTGGTCGGCGTTGAACTCGCTGGCCTCCGCTCCCGTGGCGGAGCGGACGCTGACCGGCCTCTCGGTGCTGCTCCAGGCCAATGTGTTGAAGCAGACGCTGCGGCCCTATTGCTTGGGAGGTCCATTCGGCCGCCTGCTTGATGCGGAAACCGAGCGCCTCGGCGAGGCCAATGTCCAAGCCTTCGAGACCGAAGGGCTGATCGGCACGGGCGCGGCGCCGGCGGTGCTTGCTTATCTGTTCCACCGCATCGAAGGACGGTTCGACGGGCGCCCGACGCTGTTGATCGTCGATGAGGGATGGCTCGCGCTCGATGATCCGGGCTTTGCCCAACAGCTCCGGGAATGGCTGAAGACGCTCAGGAAGAAGAACGCCTCCGTCATATTCGCCACCCAATCGCTTGCCGACATCGAGACGAGTGCCATCGCGCCGGCCATCGTCGAGAGCTGCCCGACCCGCATCTTCCTGCCGAATGAGCGGGCGATCGAGCCGCAGATCACCTCGATCTATCGCCGCTTCGGTCTCAATGATCGCCAGATCGAGATCATCAGCCGGGCAACACCGAAGCGCGACTATTACTGCCAGTCCCGCCGCGGCAACCGCCTCTTCGAGCTGGGCTTAGGCGAGGCCGCGCTCGCGCTGATGGCCGCTTCCTCAAAGACCGACCAGGCTGCGATCACCGCGCTCATAGCCGAGCACGGACGCCCGGGATTCGCACGCGCCTGGCTCAGAGCCAAAGGCGCTGCCTGGGCTGCCGACCTCATTCTCGATCCCTCCTTGGAGCCGACCCCGTGAACTCTATGCGCGACCTTTTGCTTTCTTCCGCCTTTGCACTGGCGCTCGTCCTGCCGTCGCGTGCTCAGGTACCCGTCTTCGACGCAACGAACTACGTCCAGAATGTGCTGACGGCGGCCCGTGCGCTCGATCAGGTCAACAATCAGATCAAGAGCCTCGAGAATCAGGCGACCTCGCTGATCAACCAGGCAAAGAACCTCGCCAGCCTTCCTTATTCTTCGCTGTCACAGCTCGACCAGTCGATCGGCCAGACACGGCAGCTGCTCACCGGAGCGCAACGCATCGCCTACGACGTCCAGAGCATCGATCAGGCCTTCACGCGCCTTTACCCGCAGAGCTATTCCGGCTCGACTTCCTCGGCACAGCTCGTCAGCGACGCGCAGGAACGCTGGAAAAACGCACTCGCCGGCTTCCAGGACGCACTGCACGTCCAGGCGACGGTCGTGCAAAACCTCGATTCAACCAAGACCCAGCTCGACGCGCTTGTCTCCTCGAGCCAGTCGGCGACCGGAGCTCTGCAGGCTTCGCAAGCAGGCAATCAGCTCGTCGCCCTGCAAACGAAGCAGCTGATCGATCTGACGGCACTGCTCGCCGCGCAGGGCCGTGCAATGGCGCTGAGCGGCGCCGGCAGCGCCGAGGCTCAGGCGCAGGCGAGCGCGCAGCTCAACCAGTTTCTGACGAACGGACGTGGCTACCAAGCCCAGACCGTCCAGATGTTCCATCAGTGAGCATCTGTGATGGATCGCAATCTTCTCGTCCGGATGGCCGGCGCCGGTGTCCTCGTCGCATCGCTCATCGCCATTGCGATGACGCTCCGCGATTGTGAATGCGGAACAAATCCCCCCAACACACACGAGACATCGAGTTCCGGCGTTTCGACGGCGGAACTCGCACGTTGCCAAGCGATCGGGCTGGAAGCAGCCACTGACGACGCTTGCCGGCAAATATGGGCCAAGAACCGCGACCGCTTCTTCGATGTCAGGCGCACTCACCAGGATCTCAAGCTCGATCTATTTCCCTCGCTGAGTGGCGACGACCACTTGCCTGCCGCGGTGCCTGCGAAGCCGGCCATGCCCGACGAAGGTTCCGCAGGGTGGCACCGATGAATACCGGCGTCATCGATCAATTCCTCGGTGTCTTCACGAGCTATATCGACTCAGGCTTCGGCCTCCTGCATGGCGAAGTCGCTTTCCTGTCCTCGACCCTCATCGCCATCGACATCACACTCGCCGGCCTATTCTGGGCTCTGGGAGCCGAAGAAGATGTCCTGGCGCGCCTCATCAGGAAGACGCTCTATGTGGGCTTCTTTGCCTTCCTGATCGGCAATTTCAACGGCCTCGCGAAGATCGTCTTCAACTCGTTCGCTGGCCTTGGGCTGAAGGCCTCAGGCTCGAGCCTCTCGGCCGATCAATTCGTGCAGCCTGGCCGCATCGCGCAGGTTGGCATCGATGCCGGCATGCCGATCCTGAAGGCCGCAGGCCAGCTCATGGGCTTCACCTCCTTCTTCCAGAACTTCGTCCAGATCTTCGTGCTGCTCGTCGCCTGGCTGATCGTGCTTGCCGCCTTCTTCATCCTGGCGGTGCAGCTCTTCATCACCTTGATCGAATTCAAGCTGACGACGCTCGCGGGCTTTATCCTCGTTCCCTTCGGACTCTTCAACAAGACGGCATTTCTCGCCGAGAAGGTGCTCGGCAATGTCGTTGCGTCGGGCGTCAAGGTGCTGGTGCTCGCCGTCATCGTCGGCATCGGCACGACCTTGTTCGGCCAGTTCACGCAAGGGTTTGCCGATCAGCCGACCGTCCAGGATGCGCTCGCCCTCGTGCTTGCGGCACTCTCGATGCTCGGTCTCGGCATTTTCGGACCCGGCATCGCGACAGGCCTCGTCTCCGGCGCACCGCACCTCAGTGCAGGCGCGGCCGTTGGCACAACGCTCGCGGCGGGCGGCCTCGGCGTCGCCGGCGCCATGGGTGCCCGTGCCGGTCTGACTTCGGCGGGAAGCGCAGTCAGCGGCATCGCGCGCGGCGGAGCCTATGTCACAGGTGGTGCGGCATCTGCCTATGAGCTCGGTGCTGCAGCATCCGGACAATCGGAAATCCGCGGCGTTTCTGCCGGATTGTCGGGCATTGCCGCCGCGAGCATGTCTGCGGCGACCGAGCCTTTCAGCCGCATGGCTGACCGCGTCGCCAGCAACCTCCAGACGAGTTTTGCCGAGGGCGGTCGTGCTGTCTTCCGCACGACAGGGCAGGGGGATGCTTCATCCGGATCGTCGCCAGCGAGGGCGGTGTCCGCGTCCGCGCCGGGCGTTGCCCCGGAATGGGCGCAGCGCCTGCGCCGCAGCCAGGCCGCGAGCCACGGTGTCTCGACGGCCGCGCATGCGGTGCGATCCGGCGATCATGGCGGCGGCTCAGCGGAAGTCGATCTCTCGGAGGAACCCAAGTGAACCCGTTTCGTCGAGCCGAGACCCGCTATGGGCGCACGCCTGTCCCGGAGACGCCTTATCACAAGGCAGCCCAAGTTTGGGACGAGCGCATAGGCTCAGCCCGTGTGCAGGCCCGCAACTGGCGGCTCATCGCCTTCGGCAACCTCTGCCTTGCCGCGGGCCTCGCCGGCGGCCTCGTCTGGCAGTCGACCCATGGCAAGGTCGTGCCCTGGGTCGTCGAGGTCGACAAGCTTGGCCAGGCCCAGAGTGTCGCACCCGCCATCGCCGATTACCGCCCCACCGATCCGCAGATCGCCTGGCATCTCGCGAAATTCATCGAGGAGGTGCGTTCGATCCCGGCCGATCCCATCATCGTGCGCCAGAACTGGCTCAGCGCCTACGACTTCACCACCGACAAGGGCGCGCTGGCGCTGAATGATTTTGCCCGCACCAATGACCCCTTCTCCAAGGTCGGCAAGATCCAGGTTTCGGTCGAGGTCTCGAGCGTCATCCGGGCGTCCGACGATAGCTTCCGCGTTTCGTGGATTGAACGCCGCTACCAGGACGCCAGTCTCGCCGCAACTGAACGCTGGAGCGCCATCCTCACCATCGTGATCGCTGCCCCCCATGACGCCGAGCACCTGCGGAAGAACCCCCTCGGCGTCTTCATCAATGCCGTCAACTGGTCGAAGGAGCTCGGCTGATGCATCGCCATTCCGTATCCAAATGCGGCTTGCTGACCGTGCTCTTACTTGCCGGCTGCCAGAGCTTCAAGCCGCCTCAGATCAGCTATGACGACGTGCCTGAGGTGCCGGAAGCAGCGACCCTGCAGGCCGATCCGCCGAAGCCCGTGCAGGTCGTCGAGCTGCCAAGGCCCTTGCCGCTGCCAGGCCAGCTCAAACCGCTTCCGAGAGGCAAGGGGCCTGCTCTCGAGCCGCGCGATCCGAAGGTGCGCATTGATGAGGCGAACGAAGCCGCGCGCGTGCAGCCGACGCGCGCCGGCTACATCAACGCTGTCCAGGTTTATCCCTTCGCCGATGGTGCGCTCTATCAGCTCTATTCGGCGCCAGGCGAAATCACCGATATCGCTCTGCAGGAAGGCGAGCAGCTTGTGGGCTCAGGCCCCGTAGCCGCCGGCGATACAGTCCGCTGGATCATCGGCGACACCGAGAGCGGAACGGGCACCTCAAAGCGCATCCACATCATGGTCAAGCCGACGCGGGCTGATCTCATCACCAACCTCGTCGTCAACACCGATCGGCGCACCTATCATCTCGAGCTGCGCTCGACCGAGAAGACCTATATGGCCTCGGTCTCCTGGCTTTACGCGCAGGACCAACTTATCGCCCTGCGGCGGAGGAATGTGGCTGCCGAAGCGGTTGCCCCCGTCGAGACAGGTCTCGACCTCGGCAAGCTCAATTTCCGCTATGCGGTTGAAGGTGACAATCCACCCTGGCGGCCGCTGCGCGCCTTCGACGACGGGCACAAGGTGTTCGTCGAGTTCCCGCGCGGCATCGCCCAGGGCGAGATGCCGCCCCTCTTCGTGATCGGTCCGTCCGGGAAGACATCCGATCTCGTGAACTACCGTGTCCGCGGCAACCACATGATTGTCGATCGCCTCTTCGCGGCCGCCGAGCTTCGCATGGGCGACAAGGACTCCGAGAAGCGTGTCCGAATCGTGCGCACCGATGGGAGGCCGGCGCAGTGAGCGGCGATGGACGCAAGACCGAAGCCGATATCGCCGCCGAGCTTCGTCTGCGGCCTGAGCGGCCGCGCGTCACGCGCCTGTCCCGCCGGGTTCTGGTCGTGCTCGCGGGCACAGCCAGCGCCGCCGTGATCGGAATGGCACTTTGGGCCCTGCAATCGGGACGCTCTCGGCAGGATGCGACCGAGCTCTACGACACCACCCACCGCTCTACGGCCGATGGCCTCTCGACTCTGCCGCATGACTATAGCGGTCTGCCGAAGAATGTTCCTCCGCTCGGCCCGCCGCTGCCAGGTGATCTCGGCCGGCCGATCCTCAAGGCCGAGGGACTGGCTCCCTCGGGCGTCGATTCTGCTGAGCGGCAGATGGCGCAGGAGCAGGAGGCAGCGCGCACCAGCAAGCTGTTCTCGACCGTCTCCGTTCGATCCGAGACGAGCGGCATCCAGGTGGCCGTGCCGGCGCCACAAGCGAACACCGGACAAGGGACGGGTGAGGCTGGCACCGCGCCTGCGCTTGATCCCGACAGCCTGCAAAATATGCAGGACCGCAAGCTGGCATTCCTCAATGGCCCAGTCGATCGCCGCACTGTCACTCCGGATCGCCTGCAGAACCCAGCCTCGGCCTATGTGGTGCAAGCTGGATCCATCATTCCGGCCGCGCTGATCACCGGCATCCGCTCGGACCTGCCCGGCCAAGTGACCGCGCAGGTCACCGAGAATGTCTACGACAGCCCAACTGGCCGATTCCTCCTTGTCCCCCAGGGCACGAAGCTGATCGGCATCTACGACAGCCAGGTCGCCTTCGGCCAGGACCGCGTCGCCCTCGTCTGGACGCGGCTCATCATGCCGAACGGCAAATCGATCGTCCTCGAACGTGAACCTGGCGCCGATACGCAGGGGTTCTCCGGTCTCGAGGACGAGGTTGACCATCATTGGATGCAGCTCTTCGAGGCGGCGCTTTTGTCTTCACTGCTCGGCGTCGGCACCGAGATCGGCTCGAGCGGAAACACCAGTAGCCAGAACGACATCGCCCAGGCCATTCGCCGCGGCTCGAGCGACAGCTTGAACCAGACCGGCCAGCAGGTCGTCCGCCGCAACCTCAATATTCAGCCGACGCTCACCATCCGGCCGGGGTTTCCAGTTCGCGTCATCGTCAATCGCGATCTCGTGCTGGCGCCGTATCAAAGCTAGGGAAGGTAATTCGTGGCAAAGCTCAAACTCAACGAGATCCTCGATGATCGCCCCGTGAAGCTATCGGTGGAACTCACCGCCGCCGTACATCGCGACCTCGTCGCCTATGCCTCGGCCGTCGAACGCGAGACGGGCCAAGCGGTCGAGCCAGCAAAGCTCGTAGGCCCCATGCTCACCCGCTTCATGGCTACCGACCGCGCCTTCGCGAAGGCTCGGAAGGGTGGTGCGTCTCGTCAGCGAATGCCGTCTGCGCTCCCTGCGAGTTCTGGCGGCAAGGGGGCGTAGCGCTCTCGCAGGAAATCAAGGAATCCCACGAGAGCCGGTTTGTCGTTCGATCGGTCCCAACACGCCGTGATGGCGAGTTCCAGCGGCTTGCCGCTCTCATAGATTGGTACGCAGACTGCACCATCAGGTGCAACGCTTACAGACGACCCAGCAAGAATCGTTACCCCCAAACCAGCGGCGACGAGACCGAGCAACCCGTCCCGGGCGACGTCATGTTCGGTGACGTTCGGCGTAGCGCCGAACGCATTGAAGCGCGCCTCGAGCCCCGCTCGCACGTCCGGGCCAGATCCCGAGTGGCTCACGAGAAAGGCCTCGTCTGCGACGTCACACCAATCGCAGGCGGAAAAATCTGCAAGGCGATGGGCCGCCGCGGATGCAAGCATGATTGGCTCCCTCCACAGTCTAATGTGGCAATCCGACATTGATGCACCCTCGATGTCGACGAGAAAGACAACGTCGATCTTATGTGAGCTCAAGCCAGCAAGGAGCGCGGTTCGGTCATCATCCACGAACCGAAGCTTCATCTTGGAGTTTTGGGCGGCGAACAACGCGATGGCTTCGCTCAGTTTTCCGCTATGGAGCGTCAGATATGAGCCGATCGTGAAAGGGCCATGCAGTTCGCCTGTCCGTGCCTCGTCCGCTGCCCGATCGAGTTCTGCGAGCGTGCGGCGTGCGACCTCGAGGAAGCGCTTCCCTACATCCGTAGGAGTAACGCCGCTCGGGGATCGCCGGAAGAGCCGCGCACCCAGCGCGACCTCGAGCTCACGGACACGCCGGCTGACGACCGATTGCCGCATTGAGGAGAGGTCCGCGGCTCTGCGGAAACTGCCAGCTTCCAGGATCCTCAAGCAGACCTCGATCGTCCGCAGATCATACCGCCTCACCGCCATCGACTTCGTTGCTCCAGGAGCCTCGCTCGGCCCGCCTCAAATCCGATGAGTGGCACTCGCTCAAGCCTTGACGCGCTGCACCGGCGAATTCTTCCATTGGGTCCGCGACCGCAAGGGAGTTGCCCGCGGACGCCCGCAAGACGGCCCTGTCCCGGGCTCTACGCTGCGGCGAGCGTGACAGGCATCCAGAGCACGGGGCCGCTTAGGCCGCCGGCCTTTCGAACCCTGCCTAGGCTTTCGACCGAAACCTCAAGGTAGCCTGCGACTGCCAGCGTCACTCCCAGCGCGTGGGGTTCCGCTATCCGCCGCAGAGGCCAGCCAGCGCGCCGCAGGATCCTCTCCATTCGGGCATCGGTTACGGTCACGATTTCGGTCAGATCTCGCGACAACCCGAATTCAATCATCCCTGCGAAGAGCTCGTAGGTCTGCCGGGCAAGGCCCTTCGCCCCCATTTGAGGCTCATCACCAACCTCGAGGGCGAAACGGCTGCTCTCCCAGATCGTCGGACTCGCTGGCGCGGCATTGCCGTCAAGCAGCACCGGGAACGTGTCGCGGAGCATCGTCGGGCCCAACGACGGTAGCAGGCGGACACAACCTTGAACGCGTCCATCCCCCGACCGCTGGAGCAGATAGGTGGGGTGGAGCGCGTCGAATTCGTCCACCTCCATGTTGCCGCTGATCTGGACGTCCCAGTCGAGCCTTTCCTTGAACACGCGATATCGCAGGCGGTGCATATTCGCGATTTCCTCCGCGAAGATGCCGTAAGAATCGGGTGTAATCAGATGCATCATGATCGCCTCCTCGAATGCTGCGGATTTGAGATTTGAGGCGAATTACTGCTGGGCACATCCTGTGCGAGTGCACAGGATGACAACGAAAATGAGTCACTCCATCGTGTGTTTCGATGCCACCAGAAGGGCAACGGCCTGGTAATTGGAACGAACGCCAAGCTTCGCTCGGGCATTGTCGAGATGGAAAGCAGCGGTACGACGCGAAATGCCGAGAATTCGCCCAATCTCCCAGGCAGACTTGCCTTGGCAGACCCATTCAAGGCACTCGAACTCGCGTGGTGACAACACTGCGCCGCCGATCATTCGCTTCGGAGCAAGCTTGCGGCGAGCGTGAGCATGAAAATACATCGCCATGAGTTGAAGCACCCGCCGATGTTCGCCGATGCAACGTTCGAATTGTGGTCGCCGTTCGTCGGCTGCGAAGGTCACTGCGGCGACAGGGCCGCGAGAATCGTGAATGGGGACTGTGAACCCATAACGTACTCCAAATTTGGCAGCTTCTTCGAACAGCTCTCGCTGTGGGTTGGACAGCCTCGACGATCCAATCTCGGGACCCCATGCGAACGGCTCAGTCTCGCCAATCGCTTGAATGATCACGGGATCCAGGCGCTCATAGTTGCGTCGCAAATAGTGCTCCGTCCAAGTCGTTGGATACGTTGAAATCAGGTGCGGCTGGCTCCTTGGGAGATCCGGCATCGACAAGTATGCGAAACACGACAAATCCAGTGAGGCCGCTGCCTCAGACATCGCATCGCGTAGTGCCGCTGAGTCGGGCGCACTTGCGATGCTGTCGACAAAGTTCTGAAAGATGCGATGCATCCCTTTGCGATCGGCAATCACGCCCGATACCCCGCGTCAGACCAGACAACAGCGGAAATGCGGGTGCTTCCGTCTGCGGTCGACAGGTGCCGCTTTGCTCAACTTCATCGTCCTGATTGAAGTTGGCTCCTATGTTACGCGCGTCGGCAAATGGACTCGGGCTAAGCTGCCCACAAGTGGCGGATCGGCCGGCCGGGTTGGAGCGATTGTGCTGCGGCGACGATGGCCTGTGCGTCGAGCCCGTGCCGGCGGTAGAGGTCGGCAATCATGCCCGTCTGACCAAAATGCTCGAGACCAAGCGGGCGCCTGCAGTGGCCGTGGACGGAATCGAGCCATGCGAGCGTAGCTGGGTGGCCATCGATCGCGGTCACGATCCCGCAGCCCCTCGGCGAAGCAGCCGCTCGATATTGGCTCGTCGCTCTGATCTGCCCGCGTTCGCGGGCGAGTTGTGCAGCGGTGCAGCCGGTCCGCAGAGGTAATGGCGAGGAGCCCGACGTCACGCCGGTCCTCCGCCATCACGCCAACTGCCGGTATCGCCTCCGGTGCAACCACTCCTATATAGGCGACGACGATCTCGGCGTTGGCGCCAGGGCGACGCCACCAGTACGCGCCATCCAAGATGTCGGAGGCTAACCGAGCCGTCACCGTCCGTTGCGGCTGCTCCACGCTGCGAGTTGAAAGTCGCAAGTAGACCGAGCCACCGGTCTCGTCGCGTTGGACGCGTCGCGCGTCACGCATGCGCTGTCGCCGCTCTGTTGCACATAGGCGAACGACCAACGCAGGATCGCGGCCAACTCGTCCACGAAGGCCGGCCAAGCTGTCCTGTGCCATGCGGTGTCGCGTGCGGCTTCACGGCGACCCGGTCTTCCGGACATAGTACGGCGAAATCGAGCGCCGCCATGAAAGTCGCCAGCGATGCGCAGGACGCCTGATGCCCTCCCACCTTCAGCCCATCGTCGGACGGTCGCAGATGGTTAGCGTCGTGGATCATCCACGTGGACAGCCAGAGAATCATGCGCTCCAAGGCTGCAAGCAAACGCACTTGATTAGCGCTGTTAGCCATGTACTGATCCCAGTCTTCGACCAACCCTTATGATCTCCAGGCGTGCTCCCGTGCCGAATCTCATATCGGATGCGTTACGCGCCGAAGGAAATCGCGTGTTCGCTCCTGCGACGGATTTTGCAGCATCTCCTTTGCATCTCCTTGCTCCAAAATTCTCCCGCCTTCGAGGAATAAGACGGTATCGGCGACTTCTCGGGCGAACTGCATCTCATGCGTCACGACCAGCATGGTCATATGTTGTTCAGCCAGCCTACGCATGACCTGAAGCACATCGCCGACCATCTCCGGATCCAAGGCCGAAGTGGGCTCGTCAAAGAGGATAGCCTTTGGCTGCATCGCGAGCGCACGGGCAATGGCGACCCGCTGCTGCTGCCCACCGGAGAGCGACGACGGATAGCAATTGGTCTTGTCCTGCAATCCCACCAATCGCAGCAACTCCGTCGCCCGATCGCGTGCAGCCCGCTTATCCTCTCGTAAAACATGAACGGGCCCTTCAATGACATTTTCGAGGGCAGTACGATTTGGAAACAGATTGAATCTCTGGAACACCATTGAGAGACGAGCTCTGAGCTCATGTATTGTCGGCGATCCAACGTCGACCCGCACCCCATCAACGACGATGCTGCCTCGCTGATATCTTTCAAGGCCATTAACACACCGGAGGAGAGTGGACTTTCCCGACCCCGACGGCCCAATGAGACACACTACTCGGCCCTTGTCGATATCAGCGTTGATTCCCTTCAGAACTTCCAAGTCTCCAAATGATTTATGTAAATTATTTATGTTGATCATCGTGTTCTCGCTAGGCGTCGCTCTATGCGTTGCATCGCAATATTCAAGGGGATTGTGATAGCGAGATAAAGCAATGCGACGAGAGAGAATACCGTAATGTTCTCAAATGTCGTTGACGCCAACATCTTGCCTCTCATGGTAAGGTCAGCGACAGCGATGGACGAAACAAGCGAAGAGTCTTTAAGCAGGAGGACGATGTTGTTTGCGTAAGGCGCGATAACGATGCGGAATGCCTGAGAGGCTGACTGAAAAAAGAAAGTTGGGTGATTTCAATCTGTTGTGATTCCGTTGGGTTGCGAAGCTCAAAGGAGATCACGATGGCTTGGACTGAAACCACCCGCGCGCACTATCGGCGCGATGCGTTGCGCTACGCAAGCGATCTTACCGACGCGGAATGGACGTTGATCGAGCCGTTTCTGCCGACGGCTTCGAAGTTTGGGCGGCCGAGAAAGACGGACTTGCGCTCGGTGGTGGAGGCGATCCTTTATATGGCGTCGACCGGCTGCCAATGGCGCGCGATCCCCAAGGATTTTCCGCCCTACTCGACAGTGCAAGGCTACTTCTACGCTTGGTCGCACAAGGGTTTGTTGGCGCACATCAACCACATGCTGGTCATGGCCCTGCGCGAGATGGTCGGGCGAGAGGCCAGCCCCACGGCGGGCGTCATCGATAGCCAGTCGGTGAAGACCGCCGAATGCGGCGGCCCCAGAGGCTTCGATGCGGGCAAGAAGCTCAAAGGCCGCAAACGCCATATCGTCACCGACACCGAGGGCCATCTGGTCGGCGTGCAGGTTCACCCCGCCGATATCCAAGACCGCGACGGCACACCGGACCTGCTGGCGTCGATCCGCTCGCTCTATCCGTGGCTGCGCCATGTCTTCGCCGACGGCGGCTATGCCGGAGACAAGCTGCGCGACGCCATGACCACGCTCGGCCAATGGACTTTCGAGATCATCAAACGCTCCGACACCGCCAAGGGGTTCGAACTCCTGCCGCGTCGATGGGTAGTCGAACGAACCTTCGCTTGGCTCGGCCGATGCCGGCGGCTCGCGAAGGACTTCGAAGCCAGCATCGAGAGCGCCGTCGCTTGGATCCTCATCGCCCACATCCGCCGCCTTACAAGAAGGCTGGGGAGAGCGTGAAATGCTGCCAGCCTTTATGAGTCAGACTCTGAGGGATTATGACCCGCCTTGTCATCAGCGGCTTTCGCATGCCGATAGATAAAGCCGCCTCGATTTGCCCCTTGTCTATGGCCTCTATGCCAGCGCGGAATGTCTCACCTAGATAGCAAGAATGCGCGATCGCGAGGCCGACCACACCAGCCTGAAAGGCCGTAAGATCAATTCCAACTTCAGGCGCCACGAAGTAAATGTATAATAGAATTACCAGAAGAGGAATGCCCCGTATTACTTCGATAAAGACACGCGTCGGATTGCTGAGAAACCCAATCTCCGAAGTCCTAAAAAGGGCCCACAACAAGCCGAACACCGTGGCGAGCAAGAGTGCCAGCGCCGTCACCGCAAGCGTGAACCATAGGCCCTGCGCAAGAAAAAGCGTATAATTGGCATATTGCGGAAGATTATACACCTAATAGGTCTCGCGTACGGGGCCGGCATCTTGGCGGACTTCCCGACGTGATTGACGGGTCGTACGCGCGGCTGATCAACTGCCGCATAGCGGCTTCATCATAGACCGTATCGCGCAAGAATTTGGGTAATTCTACCCTGAGACTTGAGATCTCTCAGCGCGTCGTCGATCTTCTTGAGGAGCTGCTCGTCGCCCTTGGCCACAGCCAATGCAATGTCGCCGACATGCATGGGCCTATAGTCATCAATCATCCGTATTCCCAAATTTCCATTCTGGGAAATTTGGTAGGCGATGATAGGCATATCGGCAAAACCCGCCTTGATCCGCCCAAGTCTTACATCCCGGATGATGTCTGAGATTGAATCGTATTGCTTGACCTCGCCAAATGTATGTCGCGCCAGAAGATCGTCAGCCATCGTGGAGCCGACTGGGGCTCCGACGGTCGCTCCTTTAAGGTCCTCGATCGTGTTGACGCTTTTGTCCGCTGATGACACGAACAAGGCCTCGCCGTACGAGTAGACGGGCGCACTGAAATTGATCACCTCGCGTCGCTTATCTGTGATATACATCGACGCGGAGATTATTTTGATCCTTCCGGTGGTCAGTGCCGGGATCAGGGCCGGGAATGGCGATATTTCGAACTGTGGTTGGAAGCCGTTGATCAAAGCTATAGCTTTCGCCAAGTCTACCATAGCGCCAGCCGGTTCCGAGGTCGCGGGATCGACGAAGGTGAAAGGAATTCCGGTCATGGTGATGCCGATCTTGACGGCTTCATCAGCGTAAGAGGCGGGCGGAACGACGACGCTTAAGCTAAGAGCGGCCAACGCCATGGCTCGAAGCAACATTGTGATCTCCTGTTTCGGCTATCTAGTGATTTCTGAGGTGCTAGAGCTCTTATGTTTGTGTTGGACAGAAGTGACTTATGCCTATCGTTCAGGTCAGTGACGAAGATGTACTGGTTTTGAATGCGCCAAGCTGCGCAATCGCCTCGTCAGCCGATTGAAATATGGGTCCTTCAACTGAGGCGCCCGCCGCAACGACATCCTTCAGGCCGCCCGCTGTCGTGACGATTACGACGCGGTCGCTTTCGCGCATGACGCCGCGATTCCTCAGTGCGCGCACGGCTGCCAATGGCGTCACGGACGTCACTTCCGGGAAGAGACCCTCGGTCGAGGCGAGTTGACGCTGGAGCACGGCCAATCCCCTGTTGTCGATCGGGACGGCCACGCCGTTCGATTGTCGGAGAGCCTGAAGCGCCTGGAAGGCGCTGCGCGTCGTGCCGATGGAGACCGCGAGCGAGTCGAACTTCGCGCGGACATCTGGAATGCGATCACTGTCGCTCGCGAGGGCGCGCTGAAGAGATCCGTGCGCTTCGGCGGCCGCTAGGCGCGGAAGGTGACGGATGCGTCCCCGATCGAAAAGCTCACGAAATCCGTACCAGAGCCCGGCAAGCGCATCGCCGTAGCAGACGGGCATCACGCACCAATCCGGCGCGATCCCCACTAGCTGGTCGACGATCTCGTAAGCCAGGGTCTTGTAGCCCTCGATACCGAGCGGGTGGCTACCGACGACGGGGGCGTTGAAGGGGGACGCAGGAAACCATCCAAACTTCTCGACACCATGAGCGATCACGGGCCAGCGCTCTAACTTCTGCGCCATCGACAGCACCGTCGCGCCATACGCCCTGACCTGGGCCATCATTGGCCCTGCGGCCGATGCGAACGTGACGACAACACATCGAAGACCGGCCCGCGCCGCGTAGGCTGCGAGCGACGCTCCGCCGTTTCCGGATGACGCAGTTGCAAGCACGTTCGCACCGGCGAGCCGCGCCATTGAGACAGCGACCGTTGAGAACCGGTCTTTGTGAGACCAAGTCGGATTTCTGCTTTCGTCCTTGATGAAGAGGTTTGGCAGCCCAAGTTGCGTACCGATGCGGCCGATAGAGATGAGCGGAGTGCCCCCTTCGCCGAGAGAGACCGCATTCTCGGCAGCGCACGGCAAGGCGTCGGCATAGCGCCAGAGGGATGACAGTCGGTGCGCGCTTGGCGCCGTCCCTGAGACGCCCTCCTCACCTGCGGCGTAGATAACACGGACGTTGGAGGGCGCGACGTCGAAGCACGACGGACACCCGTTGGAATCGATCCGGAGTCCAGTGGGGAACTCCGCGCCGCATCTGACGCATGCGAAGCCTGAGAACCGCATCACAGGCGCATCTCGATCAAGGCGCCATCGGTCTCGGTCAGCAATTCGGCGCCATCGCGCCGGACGACGAACATATCCTCGACCTGGATGCCGAATTCGCCGCTTCGGTAGTATGGCGTCTCGATGCAGACGACCATGCCCTCCTCGATCACGTCGGCGCTTCGGGCAGAAAGTATCGGGGCATCGTAACCGTCGAGCCCGATTCCATGGCCGACATGGTCTCGGATGTAGTTGGGGAGTCCGGTCATTCGGACGGTCTCCATGACAGTTTCGAACACCTTGGCGGCTGGCACGCCCGGCCGAACAGCGTCGGCTCCGCGTCTGACGCCTTCGAGAAGTGCAGCGTGCGTTTGGACGACGTCTGACGGGAGCGCTCCGATCACTGCGTTGCGCGCTATGTCGGCCCGGTAATGTCGAAAGCGTCCTCCGACATCGAAGCGAATGACTTCGCCGCCCTTTAATCTACGGGCCGACGGCTGCACGTTCATGAGCGCGCCCCGTTGCCCGAACCCAATGCATCCTAGTACGGGAAGCGCATCGTCCTGTACGGTCTGCGTGTGGAAGGCGCGCGCAAGTTCCATTTCCGTCGCTCCGACCTGAGCGACTGAAAGCGCGGCATGGACCGCGCGCTCGGCGATCCTGGCGACCGTACGGAGCCTTTCGATTTCTTCCGCGGTCTTCACGGCCCGCACATCCCGCAGAATTGCGGCGGCGGGCAGCCACCTCGTCGACGGAAAACGATCTTTCAGTTTCTCGATAGTGGAATGGTCGATGCCGGATTCGTCGATAGCGATTCTGGTATTGGCAATGTCCAATTCGTCGAGCGCCGATGCCAACGCCGAGAAGGCGTCTTCGTAGCTGCGCGAGGACCGCAATTCCATATGACGACCGTCGACCGCATCGGGTATGCCGAGATCGGTGACTTCAACATGAAATTCGCCGTAACGGCGCACCTTCGCCACGTCGACGTTCTGATCTGCGATAAGATCGAGCGTGCTCGTGCCGGTGATGATCTCCGGCTCACCTCTATCGGGCAGAGGCCACACCGCATAGACTTGCGGGCCACGCCTGATCCATTGCGGCAGCGCCCAGAAGCCGCTGACATACGTCACGTTTTCGGGCGACGTCGCGATTAGGACGTCGACGCAAAAATCCTTCATCCGCTCCAGCAGTCGGGGCTTGTTAAGCAGCATTTCGCGACCCCCCTGACTGTGTTGCCGGTGATCCTGGGAGCCGCAGCCTGGCTGATATGCGGTTGGCCGCCTGTCCGAGCCGCTTGCCGAGGGCCGGGATATCGACGCGAGGCCCAACGGAGCGCGGGTAAGCGACGCTGATCGCTGCAAGGGCACTGCCGGATGGGGAAAGAATGGGTGCGCCGACAGCGATCAACCCGGCAAAATTTTCGTCGATTGATGTCGTGTAGCCGCGTTCGACCGCTGACGTGAGGTGTCCGAGGAGGGCGTCAGCGGTCGTGGCGGTTTTGTCGGTCAGCTTCTCAAGGGGTCCCGTGCCAAGAATGGCCCCGACCTCGTCCCGATCCAGGCCCCACAGCAACGCCTTCCCAAGCGCTGTTGAATGAAGAGAAAACTGATCGCCAGGAGACGATCGTATGACCACAGGACTTCGGCTTTGTATTGCAAGCAAATAAAGGCCCTTGCCGCTGACCCGCGTCCCGAGAAATGAATTAAAGCAATCTTCGCCGGCAAATGCCGACAATTCCGGCTCGCTTACTTGGATTAGGATATCTTGGTTGAGTGCGTGACGCGCGAGAGAAAGCAAATTGTATCCTAACCGATACCTCCTGGATTCAGGATCTTGCTCAACATAATCTTCCTCTGACAGGGTGTTGAGTATCCGCTGAACGGCGGGCGCACTCAAGTCCAGTCGGCGGGCAATTTCTCGGACCCCCAGATCGCTTCCGGCGTCCCGCAAAGTTCTCAGGACCGAAAGTCCGCGCTCAAGCGATAAGTTGCCGCTCAATTGGTGTTCCTATTTAAGGAATACTGTTCCGTAAATCGGATCATAACCGAGGATGCACCCTTGTCAAGGCATATCCCGCCTTCATCCCAAGTCGCGCCGCTGCTTAGGTTGAGGGGAGTGGCCGGTAATGAGTTTCCGAGTGGTCGGGTCCTACATGGAGGACCGGCTATTGGAGCCAGCCGGCTCGAGGAGCTTTTGTATGGTCTGCCTAAGCGGCGCGAGCAGCATGCGGAGCGCCGAGGGGTTGGATCGCTGCACTGAAGAAACAGGCGGCCGACGCGGACGCCAAGCTTACGCTTTGTCTGGATGTATCTCTACCGCGCGATCGGAAGTTTCGGTGACATGATTGAGTTCTAGTTCAGCGGTCATCCAGCGCTGGAGCTAAGGGGTCGGAGATCCTCAACCAGTTGTCGGAAAGGTTCGGCCGGCTGCCCTGGCGGTCACAATAATTCGGGCCGGCTTTCTTCGCGGCGGCGAGATGCAGTGCAAACAGGGGTAGACTCTGTCGGGGGGATTGATGGTAGCGCTCCTCCGACCCGATCCACTAGATTGCTGACATTGCGGCATAGGTCGGGGGCACCTTCCTGTCGCCGTCCTGCTTAACCCGGTCCTCATACGCATGAGGTGTTCTAGGGAATGCCTGCCGGATCGCCGATGCCCTGTCTTCACACTATTCCACAGCTCGCCAGCGCTCCCCGGTGTACGCGCCGCTTTGCGAATTCGCGATGGTTCGCTCCAACGGTCCTTCGTTGAGGTGGTCAAATTAGCTTGCAGCGAGCACCTTGCGGTGCGCCATTGCGCCATGGCGCACAATCGACGACGGTCTGACGCTGACGAGCCTTCGCGTGAGGTTGACTTTTACGACTACGTTCGACACCAGCCACGAGCGCATACGGGTCGGCGTCGCGAGCCAACGTCACCGCTGGCCGTCAGCGACGATTGGCTAACCAAAATCCCAGTCACGGAGCTAGAGCTCGACATCATCGAAACCCATTTCGGTGAACTGCTGGATGAGCTATTCGGTCGTCCAGCCTAGAAGCCGGGTGACCATCCATGAATGCGATCGTCGATTCCGCTCATCTTGTACCTCCTCGAGCCGCTCTCTATCTTCGAGTCTCGACGGGTCGCCAAGCCGAACACGATCTATCCATCCCGGATCAACGGCGGCACCTCGCAACTTACGGAGAGGCAAAAGGTTGGAAGGTCGTCTCCGAATATGTCGAGCCGGGCGCCTCAGCCACTGACGATCGTCGCCCCGAATTCCAACGAATGATGGACGCGGCCGCTGCACGTCCGCCGCTCTTTGACATCATCCTCGTCCATTCGTTCTCGCGCTTCTTTCGGGATCAGTTTCAGCTCGAGTTCTATGTTCGCAAGCTGGCGAAGAACGGCGTGCGGCTTGTCTCGGTCACGCAAGATCTTGGCGACGATCCGATGAGCGTCATGATGAGGCAGATCATGGCGCTTTTCGACGAATACCAATCCAAGGAGAATGCCAAGCACACACTGCGAGCGATGCGTGAGAACGCCCGTCAAGGCTACTGGAACGGCTCGCGGCCGCCGTATGGGTATCGGATCGCCTCCGCCGAGCAGCGTGGAGCCCGGACAAAAAAGAAGCTCGAAATCGACCTCTTGCAAGCCGACCACATCCGGCTGATGTTTCGACTTGCGCTGCATGGCGAAGGCGATAGCGGCCCGATGGGCATGCGAATGATCGCGCAGCACCTCAACAAACGCGGAATCCGAACGGCTACAGGCGGACGGTGGGGCACAGGAGCTGTCCACCAGATTCTCACGCGGACGACGTATATCGGGCAGCACCGATTCAACGTCTACAGTTGGCGAAAGAAGATGGAGAAGCCCGAGAACGAAGTCGTCGATGTGACCGTACCGGCGATCATCGACAAAAGCGAATTCGATGCCGTCCAAGAGGCATTGAGGGCACGGAGCCCACAGCTCAAGGCGCCACGCTTCGCATGTGGATCGACGCTGCTCGGCGGTATTTGCTTCTGCGCCGATTGTGGCGGCGCCATGAGCCTACGGACCTCCGGCAAGGCAGAGCATTATCGCTACTACACCTGTTGCACGAAGGCACGCCAGGGAAGGAGCGGGTGCCGTGGTCGGACGATTCCGATGAGGGTGCTCGATCAACTGGTCGTCGAGCACGTGGAGACGCGGCTGCTGAGCCAGGAGCGTTTGACCGACCTGCTGGCTGCGCTCCTAGAGCGACGGCAAGCTCGAGCTAAACGAATCGAGGACCGCGTCATCCTGCTCAAGAAGCAGGCGGCGGAAGCGGACGCCAAGCTCACGCGACTGTATGCGGCCATCGAAAGCGGGCTAGCCGACCTTCAAGATGAGAACCTCAAGGGCAGGCTGGCGGAGCTCCGGACCATCCGCGACGCAGCGCGAGCTGATGTCGATCGTGCGGAGGGGAGGGGAAAAGGCCATCGTGTCGAGATCACGCCGGGTATTCTGGGAGGGTTCGCAGCGGCGGCGAGGCAAAAGCTGCGAGCCGAGGATGGGACCTATCGGAGGCATCATATTCAGGCACTTGCCCAGCGCGTCGAGGTGGGAAACCACGAGATTCGCATCAAAGGCGCAAAATCGAAGCTGCTGACAGCTCTTGTCGCCCCTGGAGTAGTAGGAACGGCGGCGCGCGAAGTTCGCGGTTTTGTTCCGGAGTGGCTCCCCGAGTAGGACTCGAACCTACGACCTAGCGGTTAACAGCCGCGCGCTCTACCAACTGAGCTATCGGGGATCACTGCCGCCCCTATACCATGCTGCGGCGCTGCTGCAAGATGTCTTTGCGGGCAGATCGTCGCGCGCAAAGGCCAGGGAGGATCGCCATGGATCGCAGGGGCTTCGTCGCCGGGCTGGCGCTCGCAAGTGCCTGGCCGACCGGCGCTTTTGCCGAGGCCGCCAAGCCTGTCCGCATCGGCGCCCACAACGACTTCTCGACCATCTCGGCCGAGGAGTCCTTCCGGTCGCTGTCGCAGGGCGGCTGCCCGCTCGTGAATTGAGCGGCCAAGGCCCGGAATAATGGGCCTGGAAAATGGGCCTGGAATAATGAGCCTGGAATGGTAAGCACTCCGCCATGGGCGAGAAGGGATTATCGGGAAAATCATGAGTTCTGAATTGATCGGCGAGACGGCGTGCAATCTGGTCGGGCGCCTGCGAAAGGGCGATGTTTCGCCGCACGACCTCATCGACGCCTTGGAGGCCCGCATCGCCGAGGTGGACGGCGTCGTCAACGCCCTTCCGACCTTATGCCTCGACCGGGCGCGCCGTGAGGCGGATGCCTTGATGCGCCGCCCGGTCGGCGAGCGCGGCCTGCTCGCCGGACTGCCGGTGCCGATCAAGGATCTGTCGAATGTCGCCGGTGTGCGCACGACCAAAGGCTCGCTGGTCTTCGCCGATTTCGTGCCTGAGCGCTCCGATATCGTGGTCGAGATGATCGAGGCCGAGGGCGGTCTCGTCTACGCCAAGTCCAACACGCCGGAATTCGGCGCCGGCGCCAACACCTTCAACGAGGTGTTCGGGGCGACCAAGAACCCGCACGACGTCACGCGTTCGGCGGCTGGCTCCTCGGGGGGCGCCGCGGCGGCGCTCGCCTCCGGCACGGCCTGGCTGGCGCATGGCTCGGATATGGGCGGCAGTTTGCGCAACCCCGCGAGCTTTTGCGGCGTCGTCGGGCTGCGGCCGAGCGTCGGGCGTTGCGCCTCGGACGCGCCGACGAAGCTCGACCAGACGCTCGGCGTGCAGGGCCCGATGGCGCGCACCGTCGAGGATCTGGCGCTGTTCCTCGACGCCATGTCCGGTGCTCATCGCGGCGCCCCTCTGTCGCTGCCGCGCGAGGCGCCGAGCTTTCGTGAGGCGGTGCGTTCCGGCTGGAAGCCGAAGCGGGTCGCCTATTCGGCCGATCTCGGCATCACGCCGGTCGATCCGGAGGTCGCCGCCATCACCCGCGCCGCGGCGCTGCGCCTCGCCGGCGACGGGGTGATCGTCGAGGAAGCCCATCCCGATTTCTCCGAAGCGCATGAATGCTTCCAGATCTTGCGGGCCCAGAATTTCGCGATCAGCTTCGGAGGCCTCCTCGATACGCATCGCGAATTTCTAAAACCCGAAGTCGTCTGGAACATCGAGAAGGGGCTTGCCCTGACGGTCGCCGACACGGCGCGCGCCGAGCATCAGCGGGTGGCGATGTTCCAGCGCGCCAGCGCTTTCTTCGAGACCTATGATCTGCTTCTGACGCCAGCCACCATCTGCGCGGCCTTCCCGGTGGGCGAGCGCTACCTCGCCGAATGCGCCGGCCACCGCTTCGAGACCTATATCGATTGGCTCGCCATCGCTTATGCGATCACGCTCGTGTTCTCGCCGGCGTTGTCGCTGCCTTGCGGCCATACGAAACTCGGCCTGCCGGTCGGGCTGCAGATCGCGGCGCCGCCGCGTGGCGAAGGCCGCATCCTCGCCGCGGCGAAGCTCATCGAGGACATGCTCGGCCTCGGCACCGCAAGGCCGGTCGACCCCCGCCTGCCTCAAGCTGCTTGAGGCGAGTGCCATGCAGGAGCGTCCTGGAATCTCGCAAGAGAGCCTTGTGCAAGAGAGCCTTGTGCAAGAGAGCTTTGTCACCACCGGCTTGAAGCAGCCGGCCGAGATCGCGGTCGATCGCTGGGGCGTGCCGCATATCAGGGCCGAAAGCCTCGACGATCTGTTCTTCGCGCAAGGCTTCAACGCGGCGCGCGACCGCCTGTGGCAGATCGATCTGTGGCGCAAGCGCGGGCTCGGCCTGCTCGCTGAGGATTTCGGCCCGGGCTTCCTGATGCAGGACCGCGCCGCGCGCCTCTTCCTCTATCGCGGCGACATGGAGCGTGAATGGGACGCCTATGGTTGCCCCGATATGCGCGCCATCTGCGAAGCCTTCACGGCCGGCATCAATGCCTATGTGGCCCTGACCGAGCGCGAGCCCGAGCGGCTGCCGCCGGAATTCGCGGCGCTCGGCACGCGACCGGCGCGCTGGGCCGCGCAGGATGTGGTGCGCATCCGCTCGCATGGGCTCACCCGCAACGCCATTTCCGAGATCCTGCGCGCCATCATCCTGTCGCGGACGGATGCTGCGACCGATGCGTTGCGCTCGCATCTCGACCCACCGGCCGTGGCGAGCCTGGCCGAAGGGCTCGACCTCGCGGGCATCGGGGTCGAGGCGATCGACGTGTTCAAACTCGCCATCGCCGGCGTCACCTTCACCAAGGAACGGCTCGGCGCCTCGCTCGCCGAGGCGGAGCGCTGGAGCAAGGTCAATGAGCTCGGCGAGGTGGTCGAGGATCTCGCCGCGACCGGATCGAATAACTGGGTCATCCATGGCAGCCGCACGGCGAGCGGCAGGCCGATCCTCGCCAATGATCCGCATCGCGCCCATGCGGTGCCGTCGCTGCGCTATCTGGTGCATCTCTCGGCGCCGGGCTTCGATGCGGTCGGAGCGGGCGAGCCCGCCGTGCCCGGCATCTCGATCGGCCATAACGGCACGATCGCCTTCGGGCTGACGATCTTCTGCGCCGATCAGGAGGACGTCTATGTCTATGAGACGCAAGCCGGCGCGCCCGATCGCTACCGCTATGAGGGCGGCTTCGAGGCGATGCAGGTCGTCGACGAGGTCATCGCGGTCAAGGGCGCGCCGGACCAGAAGCTCACGCTCAAATTCTCGCGCCATGGCCCGATCATCCATGAGGACGCCGCGCGCCGGCGCGCCATTGCGGTCAAATCGGTCTGGTTCGCGCCGGGCGCGGGCGCCTATCTCGCGAGCCTCGCAGCGATGCGCGCCCCCAATTTCATGCAATTTCGCGAGGCTGTGAGCCATTGGGGGGCGCCCTCGATCAACATGATCTATGCCGATGTCGAGGGGAATGTCGCCTGGATGCCGGCCGGCAAGATGCCGAAGCGGCCGAACTGGAACGGGCTCCTGCCGGTGCCGGGCGATGGCAGCCATGAATGGGACGGCTTCGTGCCGCAAGACGAACTGCCCGTGCGCTTCAACCCGCCCGAGGGCTTCGTCGCCACCGCCAACGAGATGAATCTGCCGGCCGACTGGCCGCATGCCCGCGTGCCGATCGGCCATGAATGGTCGGAGCGCTCGCGAACGACTCGCATCCACGAAGTGCTGCAGGCCAAGAGCGGCGACACCGTCGCCTCCTCGCAGGCCCTGCAGACCGATGTGGTATCGATGCCGGCGCGACGTCTCACCCGGCTGCTCGCGCGCCTGCCCAGGCTCGACGGCGATGCCGCGCTCGGGCGCGCCCTGCTCGAAGGCTGGAATTGCGCGCTCGACGCCGACAGCGCCGCAGCGGCGCTGTTCGAGGTCTGGTGGATGCGCCATCTGCGGCCCGCCCTATTGGCGCGCCTCTCGCCGGATGCGGCGCTCGCGAAGCTCCTGCTGCCCGGGGATATCGACGGGCTGCTGCATGTTCTCGAGGTGCCCGATGGGCGCTTCGGCGCCGATCCACTGGCGCAGCGCGACGCATTGCTGCGCGAGACGCTCGCCGCTGCGGTCGCCGAATGTCGCCGGCGCCTCGGCGATGATCCCGCGACCTGGCGCTGGGGCGCGCTGCATCACGGTTTCTTCGAGCACGCCCTGTCCAATCTGGCGCTGCCCTCGATGCCCGCCTCTGATGTCGGCCCTTTGCCGAAGGGTGGCAGCGGCTCGACGCCGATGCACACAGGCTATCGGCAGAGCGATTTCCGCGTCACGCACGGGGCTTCGGTGCGCCTCGTCATCGATGTCGGGGAATGGGACAACAGCGTCTGCATGAACTCGCCCGGCCAGTCGGGCGATCCGCGCTCGCAGCATTACCGCGATCTCGCCCCCGGCTGGGCGCGCGGCGACTATGTGCCGCTGCTCTATAGCCGCGCCCGGATCGAGCCTGAGATCGTAGCGCGGATCGCGCTGCTGCCGGAAAGTTGAACCATGACGAACGGTGAGGTGAAGGTCGAGCTGGAGACCCGGCCGCAAGGCGTCGTGGCGCGTGTCACGCTCGACAATGCGGTGAAGGCGAACACGCTCAACACCCCGTTGATGGAGCGCTTCATCGCCGCGATCGAGGCGCTCGCCGGCCGCGACGAGCTGCGCGTCGTCGTGCTGACAGGCGCGGGCGGGCGGGCCTTCATCAGCGGGGCCGATATCGACGAGATGGCCGAACTCGACCCCATCTCGGCGCGCGCCTTCATCACGCAGGTGCATCGCTGTTGCGATGTGCTGCGCCGCTTGCCCGTGCCGGTGATCGCCCGCATCGAGGGCTATGCGCTCGGCGCCGGGGTCGAAGTTGCGGCGGCCTGCGATCTGCGGATTGCGGCCGAGACCGCCGTCTTCGGCATGCCGGAAGTGAGGCTCGGCATTCCCTCCGTCGTCGAAGCGGCGCTATTGCCGATGCTGATCGGCTATGGGCGCACCCGCCAGCTTCTGCTGCTCGGCCAGAATATTTCGGCCGCAGAGGCGCTAAGCTGGGGCTTCGTCGAGCGTCTGGCGGCGCCGGACGCGCTCGATGCGGCGGTCGAGGAGTGGGTCGAGGCGCTGTTGGCGTGCGGCCCCAATGCCATAAGGCTGCAAAAGAAGCTGATCCTGGATTGGGAGGAGATGCCGCCCTCCGCCGCCGTGCAGGCCGGGATCGAGGCCTTCGCGGCTTCATGGGAGACGCCGGAACCGAAGCTCGCCATGCGGGGCTTCCTCGAAGCGAAAGCAGCGCGCAAGCGCTCGAACGAAGGCAAGCGATGAACGCAAGGCCCATCCGCCGAGCCAGGGCCTTTTTGAAATTCGCCGCTCTTGTCGGTTGTCTGGCGTGGTCCGCAGCGCCCCTTCCGAGCGATGCGGCGGAGATGCAGGACGATCCCTTTCCAGGTGCTCCTCCGGACGATTTCTTCGCAGGTCATTATGTGCTTATCGGGCAGAGACCGGCTCAAGGCGCCGCCTATAAGGGCCGGGCGCGAATCGAGCTCACCGATCGTCACGGGATACGCCTGCTTCGTACGATAGGAGGGGTGACGAAGGTCATTGACGGGACATTCGTTCCTGGAGGCGAATCCAAAACAAAATCCTTTGAATTCCGCTGGAGTGATAGCCATCGCGTCGCGCAGATGAATTGCCAATATTCTGTCGACTTCAATAATTATCCGAGACTTTCCTGTATATGGTCGTATGCAGGACGAAGGCAGGACGATTTGCCAGGGTTTGAGAGCTACTATCCCCTGGATGGCCGATCGGGGACCGGCACTAAGGCTCCCGGCAAATGAGGCCGTTCTGTCGGAAGGCGCGGAGGGGTGGGCGTTCCGGCTGGCCGCGCCTAGTACGGGGAATCGTAGAAAGCTGATCTGTGGATCGCTATGCGCCTATCCCTCCCATGCGGAGCATTGGAGGGTGGCGAGCGTAGCGAGCCGGGTGGGGTCCGTATCCGAAAAAGGCCCCCACCCGTCCGCTCGGCAAGGACCTCGCTCTCCCCCGCTCGCCGCGCTTCGCGGAGGAGGGATGAGCGGACACGACTCACCCTTCCATGACAGTCGGTGCTAGCTAGGCGCGAACGTCAGAACTCCACCTCCAATTCCTCGATCTCGTCGACTTCGCTTTCGGCTTCCTTTTGCCAGCGCAGCATATGGGGATGCGCCAAAATGCGCTGGCAATAGCCCGCGCAGACCGGGTCGAGCCGCACGTCATAGGTGCGAAAGCGGGTCGCGACCGGGGCATACATCGCATCGGCCAGCGAATATTCCCCGAACAGGTAAGGCCCGCCATATGTGGTGAGGCAGTCGCGCCAGATGCTGGCGATGCGCTCGATATCGGATTGCGCCTTCGACCAGATCTTGAAATTGGGGAAGTGCCCCTTGAGGTTCATCGGCAGGGCGGAGCGCAACGACACGAAGCCCGAATGCATCTCGCCGCAGATGGAACGGCAATGGGCGCGCAGCGCCCGGTTCGCCGGCAGCATGCGGGCCTTGGGCGCGACCTCGTTCAGGAACTCACCGATGGCGAGCGTGTCCCAAACCTTCGTCCCGTCATAATCGAGGCAAGGCACGAGGATCGAGGGCGAGATGAGCAGGATCTCGGCGCGCGCATCGGGATTCTCGAGCGGGATCAGGACCTCCTCGAACTTCACGCCCGACATCATGGCCATCAGCCAGCCGCGCAGCGACCAGGAGGAGTAGTTCTTGCTGCTCAATGTCAAGGTCACGTGCGGCATGAGCGGCGCGCGCTCCAGTTCTCGTCGAGTTTCAAGGAAGCAAGCCGCATGCCAATGGCATAGGCCTTGCTTTGTCGAAATGTGCTCCTCACGAGTGGGCGCGACGATGTACGACAGCTATCAGGCGTTCGCCGATCTCTCCGGCCCCATGCGTGCAATCGCCGCGGACGCCGAGCGCATCCTGTCGCGATGGGATTGCGGGCTGCTCACCGATCCGCTGCAGCGCATGGCGGGTTTCTGCGAGCTTCTGGCGCTCTGCGGTTTCACCCATACGCGCCCAGAATTCGATATTCCGGCGATCGAGACGGGATCACACCCGGTCTTCGTCGAGCAGGACACGGTCGTGACGACGCCGTTCTGCAGGCTCGAGCGTTTCCGCAAGGCGGCCTCTGAGAACGAACCGAAGATCCTCCTGATCGCGCCGATGTCGGGACATTTCGCGACCTTGCTGCGCGGCACGATCCGGACCCTGGTGCGCGATCACGAGGTCCACGTCACCGACTGGCACAATGCTCGCGACATCCCGCTCTCGGCGGGCGCTTTCGGGCTCGAGGAATTCGTCCAGCACGTGATCGATTTCATCAGACATCTCGGTCCGAGATCGCATGTGGTCGCGGTCTGCCAGCCGACGGTCGCGGCCCTCGCCGCGGTGGCGTTGATGGCGGAAGACAAGGATCCGGACCAGCCCGCGAGCCTCACCTTGATGGCCGGCCCGATCGATACGCGGGTTGCGCCGACGCCGGTCAACGATCTCGCCAATGAGCACACGATCGAATGGTTCCGCGACAACCTGGTCGAGGTGGTGCCGGCGCGCCTCCCAGGCGGCGGCCGCCATGTTTATCCGGGATATCTGCAGCTTGCGGCCTTCATGAGCATGAACGTCGATCGGCACGCGAAGTCGTTCGGTGACATGTTCGCCCACAGGATGAAAGGCGAGTTCGAGAAGGCGCGCGCCATCAGGTCCTTCTACGAGGAGTATTTCGCGATCATGGATCTGAGCGCGGATTTCTATCTGCAGACGGTCAAGTCGATCTTCCAGGATTGCGAGCTGCCGCGCGGCAAGATGCGGTTCCGCGAGCGCGCCGTCTCGCCGCGCGCTATCAAGAACACCTTCCTGTTCACGATCGAAGGCGAGAAGGACGACATCTGCGCGGTCGGACAGACGCTCGCCGCGCAGGATCTATGCAGCGGATTGCGGCCCTATATGAAGTCGCACCATATGCAGACGGGCGTCGGCCATTACGGCGTCTTCAACGGCCGCAGATGGGAGAGCCAGGTCTATCCGTTGCTGCGCCATCATATCCGCTCGAGCGCGTAAGCCGACGCGAGGCACTCGGTCTCGGCGCATCCGTCCTTGAGTCCTCAGCGCGTCCCGAACATGCGGTCGCCCGCATCGCCGAGGCCCGGCAGGATATAGCCATGCTCGTTCAGCCGCTTATCGACAGCCGCTGTCCAGATGCGCACATCCGGATGCTCGCCGCGCAATTTGGCGATGCCTTCGGGCGCGGCGAGCAGGCAGACGAAGCGGATATCCTTGGCGCCCCGCTCCTTGAGGCGCTCCACGGCGGCGGTGGCCGAATTCGCGGTCGCCAGCATCGGGTCCATGATGATCACCAGGCGGTCGGCGAGGTCGGTCGGCGCCTTGAAGTAATATTCGACGGCGGTCAGCGTCTTCGGGTCGCGGTAGAGGCCGATATGGGCGACGCGGGCCGAGGGGACGAGCTCGAGCATGCCGTCGAGGAAGCCGACGCCGGCGCGCAGGATGGGTGCGAAGACGAGCTTCTTACCGGCGATCTGCGGCGCCATCATGGGTTCGAGCGGGGTCTCGATCTCGATCAGCTCGGTCGGCAGGTCGCGCGTCACCTCATAGCAGAGCAGCATGCCGATCTCGTTGAGCAGCTGGCGGAACCCCTTGGTCGAACGCCGCTTGTCGCGCATCAAGGTCAGTTTGTGGCCGACCAGCGGATGATCGACGACGGTGACGCCTTCCATAATGTGTCCTCGCTGCATCTAGGGGGTGTCCTCAGTCATGGATGTGGCCTCGACGCAGGCTCTTGGCTCGAGCGGCAGGACTCAGGCGAGGCCGATGCGCACGCGGCGATTCAGCTTGCCCTTCTTCTCGATCGCGGTCACGAGCACTTTGCCGATCTCGCCGGTGCGCGCCACATGCGTGCCCCCGCAAGGCTGCAGGTCGATGCCTTCGATCTCCACGAGCCGCACCTTGCCCGAGCCCATCGGCGGCTTGACCGACATGGTCTTGACGAGGCCGGGATTGGCGAGCAGCTCCTCATCGGTGATCCAGCGTTGGCCGACCTTGGCGTCGCGATCGACGAGCTCCTGCAGCTTCGCCGTCAGCTCGTCCTTGTCGAGGCCGGCCTCGGGGATGTCGAAGTCGAGCCGCCCTTCGCCCTCGCCGATGGCCCCGCCCGTGACCGGATAGGCCAGCACGCAGGAAAGGAGGTGCAGCGCCGTGTGGATGCGCATGCGCTTGAAGCGCGTCTCCCAATCGAGCCTTGCCGTCACCGCCGCGCCGGCGCACGGCAATAGTCCGGCCTCGGCCGGCACATGCACCACGATGCCCTTATCGGCCTGGTCGTACACCGTCGTCGCGATGCTGATCTCGCGCCCATCGACCTCGATCGTCCCCTTATCGCCCGGCTGGCCGCCGCCTTGGGCATAGAACACGGTGCGATCGAGCACGATCCCGCCGCGCTCATTCACGGTGACGACGCTCGCTGCGCAGTCGCGCTCATAGGCATCGGCACGGAACAACAGCTCGGTCTGCATCGGTGTCTCTCTGCGGCTGCCATCGTGGCCCGGCTCCAACACACGGCATCAATCTGCCGGTTAAAGTCTGGCCACAACGCTTTGGTAATATGGATTGATTCCGTCGGGTGCGAGACATCCGCCGGCGTCGATCCACTCGGATCAGGCTATTCGGCAACCGGCTTTGCCACCGCCGCCAGGCGCTGGAATAGCAGGAGCAAGGGGCCGATGGCGAGAAAAAGCACGGCTGCGAACAACATTGCGGTCACGGCGGTGCCGGAACGGTCGCGTAGCCAGCCTGCGAATAGCGGTCCGAGCGCCATCAGGGCGTAATAGGCGGTGAAGAACACCCCGAGCCCCGCGGCGCGGTCCTCGGCGCTCAAGATGCGTGCCGGCAGGGCGATGACGGCACCGGCTGGAATTCCCATGACCAGCCCGAAGATGGCGCACAGGGCGGCCGGCGCGAGGTCGAGCGACAGCAGCGCCAAGGTCACGCCGGTCACGCCGCAGCACAGAATGATGGCGGCGTCCGGCCTGCCGGCTCGCTGGACGAGATAGCCGCCAAGCGGCACCGACAGCATGAGGATCCATAAGGCATAGCTCGGCAGCGACCCCGCGGCGATGGGCGAGAAGCCGAATTCGCGCAGGAGCTCCGGCGTGAAGCTGAAGAACAGCACGAGGCCGACATTGGCATTGGCCCAGATGATGCCGGCGACCGTCACGGGGGCGAGCTGCGGTCTAGGTGGCAAAGAGAGCGGCCGCGCCGGGCCTGGCAGTGGTACCTGTGCGCCGGCGCTGGCCGCGGGCGGGGAGCGATAGGCGACCGCGACAAGAAGGAGGGCAAGTCCACAAAGCCCGGCACAGAGCCGCATGACGCTTGCCCAGCCGAAGCTCGTGGCGAGAGCTGGCTGGAGCAGCAGCCCGGCCGCCACGCCGAAAGGCCAGCTTGCCAGCACCACGGCCATCGCGAAGACGATCTCGCGGCCGGCGAACCAGTCGGTCGCCATCTTGGTGAGCACCTGGTTGAAGAGGATGGCGCCGGTGCCGCTGATCAGCCGGCCCGCAAAGGCCATCGCGAAGCTCTCGCTCATGCCGAGCACCAGCCCGCCGATCACCATCAGGCACAGGCCGAAGGCGCAGATCGTCTTGTCGCCGAAACGCTGCATGACGAAGCCGCCCGGCAGCGAGATCAGGGCGCCGGGGAGGAAATAGAGCCCGATCAACAGGCCGATCTCGGTGTAGGTGATAAGGAGGCTGCTCGAGAGCTGAGGCGCAACCGAGGCAATCGACTGGAACTGAAATCCCATCGCGGTGCGTGCCAGAAACAGCACGCAGAGAATGGTCCAGCGCCGATCGATCATCGCCATTCCCCACGAGAAGCGATCGATGGCACACAACCTGATTCGGAGGGCCGCATCGCGCCCCCGATAGGCCATGGCGGGATCGGGATGGCAAGTCCCGGCGGCGTGGCCAAGAACTCGCTATGCAACTCGCCGTGCGAATAATGCCGCCCTAATCGCGCCTGCAGGAATCTCACCCACCGAGAGCTTGAACGCGGCTTTCCGTGCCCTGCCGCAAGCTTGCGAGAGCCGGCGCGAAAGCCGCATCGACTGGTGTCTTTGCCAAATGCGCAAGCGTATTGGCGAATGTCTTCACAGCAACCCCGAAAGCGACCGCGACGAGGGCGGCGCGGTCATATCCGGCGGCGAGGAAGCTCTCGACCTCACTTGCGGAAACTTGACCGCGGCTCACCGTCAGCGCTTCCGAGAATCGGCGCAGCGCCGCCAGCTTCGGGTCGCCGATCGCGCCGCCCGTACCGGCGCCTCTGACGGTGTCGGCGTCTGCACTGAGTTTTGCCGCGAGCGCTGCATGAATGGCGAGAGAGTAGTCGGCTTGATTGGCGCGGCTGACCGACATCAGAACGATCTGTTGCTCGATCGGGCTCAGCGGTGTCTCCCCGAAGGCCTGCAGCACGTGGAAATATCCTTCGAGCGCGGCTGGAACCGCTGCCATCGTGATCGCCAGATTGGGCACGAAGCCGAAGACTTCGCGCGCCTTCGCCAATAGCGGTTGGGCTGCGGCCGGCGCCGTGTCCTCGGTGAGGTCATCGAAGAGGGCTTTTCCGGTCAGCGGTCGAGGGCTCTGGGTTTCCGGCCTGGTCATGATGCGTCTCCTTGGCGGGGATGGTTGGGGGGTGCAGCGCCGCGCAGAAGGCGCGCTGCACCGAAGGGACAAGGCGCTAAGGCAAGGGCGCGATGGCCGTTGCGCAAGCGCTACGCCGTCTATTCAGCCGCGGCAGCTCGAATGACATTGCTGCCCAGGAATTCGCGGATGGCGGCAGCGATCTCCTCGACATGGGTTTCGAGCGCGAAATGACCCGTGTCGAAGAAGCGGATTTCGGCGTTCGGGTTGTCGCGCCTGAAGGCCTCGGCGCCGGGCGGCAGGAAGAAGGGATCGTTCTTGCCCCAGACCGCGAGGAGAGGCGGCCGCTTGCTGCGGAAATAGGCTTGGAACTCGGGATAAAGAGCGACATTGCTCGCATAGTCGAGGAACAGGTCGAGCTGGATCTCGTCATTGCCCGGCCGAGCCAACAGCGCCGAATCGAGCCCGTAGCTCTCCGGCGCCACCAGCGTCTCATCCGCGACGCCGTGCACATATTGCCACTTGGTCGTCTCCGGAGTGAGGAAGGCGCGCATCGCCGCACGGTTGGCTTCGGTCGGCTCTTCCCAATATTTCCGGATGGGGTTCCAACCTTCGCTCAGGCCTTCCGCATAGGCATTGCCGTTCTGCGAGATGATCGCCGTGATCCGCTCTGGATGCGCCAGCGCCAGGCGAAATCCGACAGGCGCCCCGTAATCGAACACGAAGATCGCATAGCGCTGCAGGCCGATCGCCTGAGTGAAGCCATCGATGACCTTGGCGAGGTTGTCGAAACTGTAAGTGAAGCCGGCCGGCGTCTCCGAGAAGCCGAAACCCGGCAAGTCCGGGGCGATGATCCGGTAGCGATCCGCCAGCGAGGGAATGAGGTTGCGGAACATGTGCGAGGATGTCGGGAAGCCGTGCAGCAACAAGAGGGCTGGCGCCTGGCGATCGCCGGCTTCCCGATAGAACAGCTTATGGCCGTCGATCTCTGCGGTTTGGTAGCGGATCATGGCTTGGACCTCCCTGGGTCGCGATCGACGCCCGCGAGATTGCCGACGTCGCAGATATTCGTAACCTGATAAAGCGACTCATAGAGGTTACAAAGATAACTTGTCAATTGGCATTTTTCAGGTTACATATCCGGAGCGTTACCGGGCTGGCCCAAATCATTCCGAGGACAAGTGGGCGCCAGAAAAAGTGGTCGCGAGGAAGTGATTGCGAGATGACCGAGCGACTGCCCCATTTCGTCGGCGACCACCTCGCCATGGATTTCCTCAACAGCAGGGTCGGTCCCGCGCCTGACGGGACCGACTGGCTGAGCGACGGCTCGCGGTTTCTCGACTGGCTCGTCCAGGCGGATGCGATCGATGCCGCGGTGGCGCGGCAATTCCGCGCTCAGGCCGATGCTTTCGGCGCCCTCGATGCGGTTGCCGGCCAAGCGCGGGAGCTGCGCCAGTGGCTGCTCGGCTTCATCGACCTGCATGCCGGAAACGAGCTCGGCACCGATGTCGTGAACGAGCTCGCCCCTCTCAATCGGCTGCTCTCGCGCGACGACACTTACCGCGTGATTGAAGCTGCGCCTTCGGAGGCCCATGATCACGGCGGGTCGCACGCCCTGAGCTGGCGCCAGGTCCGGCGGTGGACGTCCCCTGAGCGGCTGTTGATGCCGATTGCCGAAGCGATCGGGGATCTCGTCTGCCACGCCGATTTTCGTCGCGTTCACGCCTGCGAGGGCGCCGATTGCGTGCTCATGTTCTATGATCGCACCAAGGCGCATGCGCGGCGCTGGTGCAGCATGGCGCTGTGCGGCAACCGCGCCAAGGCGGCCGCCCATCGCGCCAGGAATCGCAGGGTTACCTAACCTGATAAATTCACGATAGAAGGATTTGAAAAGCGATTGGCGTCACCTCTCCCCTTGTGGGTCCTTGTGGGAGAGGTCGGAGCCGGACCCTCGGACTTGATCCGAGGGGAAGGCTCCGGGTGAGGGGGGCAGCTCAAGCCTGGACGCCGGTGCTCTAAACCGTAGCCGTCGCGATATAGGCCGTGAGACCGGCGACCATCGTGTCGAAGACCGCGCGGCAGCGCCGGTTGGCGCGCAGATCCTCATGCATGACGATCCAGGTATCGAGCCCATGCGAGAAGGCTGCCGGCAGGAGATGGCAGAGATCAGGGTTGCGGCGCGCGATCCCGACCTGGCAGATGCCGATGCCGACGCCCGCCCTTATGGCGGCGAGCTGAGCGAGATCGCTATCCGTGCGCAAGGCGAAGAGCTCGCGCCGCACCGGAAGGCCCCGTTCGATCAGGATGCGGGCCGGCCCGCTCTCCTGGTCGAAGCCGATCAGCGCATGCGAGGCGAGCTCGTCGAGGTTCGCTGGAGATCCATGCCGGTCGAGATAGCGGTGATGGGCGTGAAAGCCCAACAACACCTCCCCGACATGCCGTGCCAGCAGAGCCCCTTGTGTGGGGCGGACCATGCGAATGGCGATATCGGCATCGCCTCGCAAGAGGTCGTCATTGCGGTTCGAGAGGACAAGCTCGATGACGAGCTCGGGATGCGTCTCGCGCAGCTCCGCCAGGATGGGCGGCACCACCTCCGCCCCGACGACCTCGCTGGCCGTGAGGCGCACCGTGCCGCGCATCTCCTGGCCGCGTCCGGAAGCCGCCCTCAGCAGGGCTTGGGCGCTCGCCGCCATGGTCTCGGCGAGGGGACGCAGCTCATTCGCTGCCTCCGTCGGCTCGAGGCCCTGCGGCGAGCGCGTGAAGAGCGCAATGCCGAGCGACGCTTCGAGCGCGGCCACATGCCGCCCGATGGTCGGTTGGGTCAAAGCCAGCGCTCTTGCTGCGCCCGACAGCGAGCCCTCGCGCAGCACGGTGAGGAAGGAGCGATAGAGTTCCCAGCCGGGATCTTCGGTGCTCATACGAAAATGTATAATGACTATGCCGGCTTTGACAATTCCGTATGACGACGAATAACGGCATCTTCCGCTGCGGATCGACAGGAAGCGGAGGTTGCGATGTCGGAAGTGAAGACGGCGCTGGTGCTCGGTGCGACGGGCGGAATCGGCGGAGAGATGGCGGCGAAGCTCCTCGCCCGCGGCTGGCAGGTGCGGGCCCTGCACCGCAATCCGGGCGAGGCGCAAAAGAGCCGGCCGAAACTGCAATGGCTGCAAGGCGACGCCATGCGCCCGCAGGATGTGCTGACGGCGGCTCAAGGCGCTTCGCTCATCGTGCACGCGGTCAATCCGCCGGGCTATCGCAATTGGGGTCAGCTCGTGCTGCCCATGCTGGAGAGCAGCATCGCGGCGGCGCGCGCTACGGGCGCCCGCATCGTCCTGCCGGGCACCATCTACAATTTCGGCCCCGACGCTTTCCCGGTGCTGACCGAGGGTTCGCCTCAAAACCCGCTGACCCGCAAGGGAGCCATCCGGGTCGAGATGGAACGGCGGCTGCGCGCTGCGGCCGAGACCGGCGTGCGCACGCTCATCCTGCGCGCCGGTGATTTCTTCGGGCCGAAGGCAGGCAACAACTGGTTCGCCCAGGGGCTCGTCACGCCCGGCCGGAAGCTGCGCAAGATCACCTATCCAGGCCAGCAAAGGGTCGGGCACGCCTGGGCCTACCTCCCGGACGTCGCCGAGACCATCATGCGCCTGATCGAGCGCAAGGACACGGCGAGCGCCTTCGAGGTCTTCCACTTCGCTGGGCATTTCGATGCCGACGGCACGCAGATGGTCGAGGCGATCCGCAAGGCGGTCGGGCAGCCGCGTCTGAAGGTGCGCCGCTTTCCTTGGGCGGTGGTGGTCGCGGCATCGCCCTTCGTCACCTTGTTCCGGGAGATGCGCGAGATGCGCTATCTCTGGCGCGAACCCCTCAGGCTCGACAATGCGCGCCTCGTCGCGGCGCTTGGCGCCGAGCCGCATACGCCGCTCGATCTCGCCGTCAGCGCCACGCTCGAGAGCCTCGGCTGCCTGCCTGCCGCAGGCGCGGAAGCCGCATCGCGCCACGAGCTTGCGTAGGGCAGGTCCGGCGCTAAGCTCGTTGCCTCATCGGTGCCGGAATGCGCATCCGAACGGTGAGCCGCAAAGGATGAGACATGACCTACCGCGCCAAGCCCGCCGACGGCGTCGCCTGGGTGACGGGAGCGAGTTCCGGCATCGGACGAGCGACGGCCCTCGAACTGGCGCGGCGCGGCTTTACCGTCGCTGCCAGTGCGCGCTCGGCAGACGCGCTCGAGGCGCTGGCCGGGGAGGCTAAGGGACATGGCGGGCGCATCATCGGCCACCCTTGCGACGTGACCGATGCCGCGGCGATCGAGCGCGCCGTAGCCGCGGTCGAGCTCGCCCACGGGCCCGTCATGCTCGCTTTCCTCAATGCCGGCGTCGCGCCCTATGTGAGGGCGGGGAAATTCGATGCCGAGGCCTTCCGCAATGCCTTTGAGGTCAATGTCTTCGGCGTCGTCAACGGGCTGGCCGCCGTGTTGCCGCGGATGACCGAGCGCAAGCGCGGCCAGATCGGGGTCACGGCCTCGATCGCCGGCTATACGGGCCTGCCGAAGGCTGCGGCCTATGGCTCATCGAAAGCCGCCGCCATCCATATCTGCGAGGCTTTGAAATTCGATTGCGACCGGATGGGCGTCACCATTCAGGTCGTCAACCCGGGTTTTATCGAGACCCCGATGACCGCTAAGAACGACTTCCCCATGCCGTTCCTGATGGGGGAGGGGGAAGCCGCGCGACGCATCGTCGATGGCTTTGCGGCCAGCGGCTTCGAGATCACCTTCCCCAAACGCCTCGCCTGGATCTGCAAGCTCGGCCGTATGCTGCCCTACGCGATCTATTTTCCGCTGATGGCGCGCGTGACCGGCTGGAACAGGCGTGAGTAGAGAGGTCGTGAATGGTGAATGGTGAATAGTGAATAGTATTCGCTGGCCTCTGCACTACTCACTACTCACTATTTCACTATTTCACCACTCTCTACTCGCTAATAGGCCGCGAAAACACCATCTGGCGCACATCGATCGAACCGGCGCGGAAGCCGCCCTCGCAATAGGACAGATAATATTCCCACATGCGGCGGAAGCGCTCGTCGAAGCCGAGCGGCTTGAGCTTGGGCCAAGCGGCGAGGAAGCGCTCGCGCCACTGGGCCAAGGTCGCCGCATAATCGTTGCGGAAGGCCCATTCATTGAGCATGGGCAAACCGTATTTGTCGCCGAGCCCGCGCATGATGCTGGCCGTCGGCAGCATGCCACCCGGGAAAATATAGCGGCGGATGAAATCGACGTCGCGTCGATAGGAGGGGAAGAGCCGCTCGGCGATGGTGATCACCTGCAAGCCCGCCGTGCCGCCCGGGCGCAGCCGCTCCCGCATCTGGCGGAAGAAGCCCGGCCAGAAGCCCTCGCCGACCGCCTCGAACATCTCGATCGACACGATCCGGTCGAAGATCCCCTTTTCGTCGCGATAGTCGCGCATGGCGATCGTGACGCGATCGTCGAGACCGGCCTTGCGCATGCGCTCGGTGGCGAAGTCGAACTGTTCCTTGGAGATCGTCAGGCCGGTGACCTTGCAGCCGAGCTCCTTCGCCGCGAATTCGGCGAAGCCGCCCCAGCCGCAGCCGATCTCGAGCACGTCGTCACCAGGCTGCAGGCCGGCACGCTCGGCGAGCAACCGGTATTTGCGGGTCTGGGCAGAGGCGAGGTCATTGTCGCCCGGCTCGAACACAGCCGCCGAATAGGTCATCGTGTGATCGAGCCAGGTCTGGTAGAACGCATTGCCGAGATCGTAGTGCGCCCTGATGTTCTGGCGTGAGCCTGTCCGCGTATTGCGGTTGAGGACATGGCCGGCAAGCTGCAGCATGCGCGTCCAGAAGCGCCCGGGCAGCACCTCGTCGATCACGTCGCGGTTGACGCTCATGAGCTCGATCAGCGTCTCGAGCCGCGGCGATTCCCATTCGCCTTGCAGATAGCCTTCGCCGAAGCCGATCTCGCCGCCGGCGAAGAGCCGCCGGGCGAAGCCGTAATCCTTGATGACGAGCTCGGCCTGCGGGCCGGGCTGGCCGCTGTCGAGATGGATCGCGCGTCCATCCGGCAAGGTGATCCGCAAGGCGCCCGAGCGGATGCGGGTGGTGGGCGCGAGGACCTTGCGCACCAGGAAAGGCACGTCCTCGGGAAAAGCGGTGAGAATGGCCCCTTTTTCGGTGCCGGTTCCGTTCGGAGATGTATTCATGCGCATCATGACGGCGTCAAGCTATTCCCCAATGTGGCGCCCGGATCAAGAGGCGCTTTGCGCGCTTCGCTTCCTGCATCGGAGCCATGCCCTGAGACTACGCTGAAGGCGCCCTGGCCGTCGAGGCTGGTCGCGGCCGGTGGAGCAGGGCGGGGCACGAGGCGCGCTCCCTTGAGCCAGAGCTTGAGCGCCTCCCAATGGATAGCAGCGACGACCTTGAAGGTGAGGGCCGGGATGGCGAGGCAAGAGGCCAGGAGGCGGCGCGTGGACAGGGCCCGTTTCGCCCCGGCGAAGCTCGCCACAAGCAGGGGGCCGTCCCTGTCGCGTTCCCGGATGCGCAGGAATACAGTATCGCCGGGAGGCTTCAGGTAGAACTCGTAGCGCATGGCCATGTCGATGAAGGGAGAGACATAAAGTAGCTTGTCTCTCGCCTGGCGCAAGCCGGTCGCGTCGAGCTCCCCGCTCCGCACCGGCGCCACATAGATATGGCGTTGCGAGAAGGTGTTGTGCACCTCGTAGAGGACGCAGGCGAGGGCGCCGGACCGGTCGTGCAGATAATAGACCGATAACGGGTTGAAAACGTAGCCGAGTATGCGCGGATAGCATAGCAGCGTTACGCGGGTGACCTCGCCGATGACCCCGGCCTCGTGAGCGAGCAGGCGTGCCTGAACGGCGAGGGCGGTGCCGTCGCCCCGCCCGTGATCGTTTTCGTGGAAGGAGACGAGATTGCTGCGATTGACCGAGAACACGGGCGAGAGCCTGCTCGCCTCCTCGAGCCGGTCAAGGTCGATCAGCAGCGAGAAGACGCGATAGCGGAAGCGGTGGATCAGCGGGCGCAGCCGCTTATGCATGACATGGCCGTCATAGAGGCAGGCAGGCTCTGCCGGCCCGGCGCGGAACATCGGGGCCTGCGGCAGCGCGCTCATTCGGCTGCGACCTGCATCGCGGATGCGCGCCAAGACTCGCGCCAAGTGAGCCGTGCGTCGAGCCGCTCAGCGATTTCGAGGCCGGAGACCAGCCCGTCTTCATGGAATCCGTAGCCGGTCCAGGCGCCGCAGAACCACAGCCGCGATCGCCCCTGGATCTCGCCGAGGCGTGGCTGCATGGCGAGCGCCTTGCTGTCATATTGCGGGTGGGAGTAGCTGAAGCGCGCGAAGGTGAGGCTGGCGGCCGGCTCGAAGGGCGGGTTGAGGCTGATGAAGAGCGGCTTGCCGGGGTCGATCCCCTGCAGCGCATTCATCCAATAGGTGACGGCGATGTCGTCCTCGCGGCCGCCCCAGTCGAGCACGTTCCAGGCGGCCCAGGCGGCCTTGCGCCGCGGCATCAGCCGTGCATCGCGATGCAAGAACACCCTGTTCGGCGCATAGGCGATCGCGGACAGGATCTTCCGCTCGGCATCGCTCGCGTCGCCCAGCATGGAGAGCGTCTCATCGGTGTGCGAAGCGATGATCGCCTCGTCGAAGAGTTCCGTATGGCCGTCCGTCCCCGTGACGAAGACGCCGTCCGGGCCGCGCTCGACGCAGGCCGCGCCGCAGCCGAGCCGCAACCGGTCGCGATAGCGAAGGGTCATAGCCTCGACATAGTTGCGCGCCCCGCCCGTGACGGTGCGCCAGATCGGTTTCGACCATGTCAAGAGATGATGGTTCTCGAAGAAGGCGATGAAGCTCTCGGCTGGGAAGTCGAGGACGCGGCAAGGGGGCATCGACCAGATCGCCGCGCCCATGGGCTTGAGATAGTCCTCGATCACCCCGTCGCCATAGCGCTTCCAGGCGAGATATTGGCGCAAGGTCCGGCCCTGCATGACGCCTTGCGCCCGATCGAGCGGCGCCTCGCGATTGAAGCGCATGATCTCCTTGATCATCGCCCAGAAGCGCGGCGACACGGCATTGCGCCTCGAGGCGAGGAAGCCGGTGAGGATCCTGTAGTCGCGTGCCGCCCATTCGCGCCTGCCGCCGTCGAGGGAGACCGACAATCCCATATCGGAGGGCTGGGTGGCGACGCCAAGCTCGCGGAAGAGCGCGGTCAGATTGGGGTAGTTGGGCTCGTTATAGACGATGAATCCGGTATCGACGGCGAGCTTCGTCCCGTCATAGTCGATATCCACGGTAGCCGTGTGGCCACCCGGGCGCGGCGCCTTCTCGTAAACCGTGATGGCGTGACGCGAGCCGGTCGCGAGCGCATAGGCAGCCCCGTTGCCGGCGATGCCCGTTCCGATGATGGCGATCTTCATGTTCGAGATACGGACGCAGCCTCCTCGAGTTTCACCGCCTCGAGGGCAAAGCCCGCGAGCGGATGCCGCCATCCGCTCCCCGTGCTTGTCATGTCATCCGGCTGCGCTAAGTTCGAGCGGCCGCGCTCTTCTCGGCGGCTCCCATCAAGGAGAAACGCAATGCGCATCGCGATAGCCGTCGTCGCCGTGGTCGCCTTGGCCTTTGCCACCGAAGCTCAGGCCGCGCCGGCCAAGGCGCCGGCGAAGCAGCCGGCTGCCGCAGCCGCTCCTCCTCCGCCCCCGCCGGGCTTCTTCCCGTGCCGCAGCGAGGCCGAGATTTGCTATGTTGCGATCGTCACCGGCAAGAACGAGGTCCTGGTCCAGTTCACCAATGCCCAGCAATCGGACGGCATCGACCAGAAGCCGGTGAATGTCTTCTCCGACGATGCCGGTTCCGCGGCCCTCGATCTGTCCCAGAATCTCGGGCGGGTGGTCATGTTGACGGGAGCCTATGACCCGGCAAAGGGCATCAACAAGGCCGCTGTCGTCGATGTCGCAAGCCCGATCCTGAGCTTTACGATAAAGTCGCAGATGTCCGGCGGCGAGGATCAAGCGGCTGCGGGCGCCGGCAAGGGCGCTCCGAAGAGACGCTGACGCCGCTCGGGGCCCGCGCGCCTGCAAGGGCCGCCGGGCCTTCTCTCAATAGGTCAGCTCCGCGATGGTGAGCCTGTTCTCCGAGGCGGGCCAGGCGCGCGCCACGATCCGCTCTTCATTGAAGACGCAACTGACCGGACGACCGATCTCGCTTGCCTGCAAGCGCAAGGTCGAGGTCGAATCGCCCGGCACGCCATGCGCCACGTCGCCAGGCTCCGCCCCGTCGAAGAGGACGACGTCGCGCGGGATCCCGAAATAGCCTCGCGGTCGCGACATGATCAGCACGGCGCCCGCGCCGGTGTCGGCGGGGCCGAGTGCGCGCCCGGGCCTCACATGGACGATCGACGAGGAGCGGGGGAAAGGCGAGCGGTAGATATGCGTGGTCGGATATCCGTCGGCCGCGAGGGTGAATTCGAGCGCCCAGTCCGATTGCGCCGTAAGCGGCCCCCAGCGCCCATCCGCTCCAATAAGGCGCCGATGCACCGGCTCGCCCTGACGCTCGCCCGTCTCGCGCGAGACGCGATGGATCTCGAGGGTCGCGCCTGCGAGGGGGCGGTTCGTGTAGGTGCCGTTGAGCGCCCCGGTCACCAGGCCGTCGAGGGTCACAAGCGGCTCCGGGTCGATGTCGATCCGCTCGGGCTCTCGGCCGGCGATGAAGCGGAATATCTCCCGGAAAGCCCGCGGATGGAAGGCGAGCTCGCGATGGTCGAGCTGTCGGAGCGCGATATTGGTCGCACCCCGCAGGGTCGGACCCTCGAAGGTTATGCCGGTCGGGCCGCCCTTGCGGCCGACGAAACCTCCGTCGGGCTGAGCATATTTGTCGTTGCCGTCGCTGCGCAAGGTGAGGACGGCAACGCCCGGCACGACCTCGCTGTCTCCTCCGTTCAACCTTCGCAGGAAGGGGCCGCGGCCATTGAACTCGCTTCCGGGATTTTCGGCCCAGTCGAACACGCCATGGTTCGGCACGCCGCAGAGCACGGCGTGGCTGACATTGGCACCGTCATGTGCGGCGATATAGTTGCGGATAGGATAGCCGCCGCGCGAATTGCCCACGAGCGCGACCTTGGCGGCGCCGGTCCGGTTGCGCGTGGCGTCGATGACGGCCGTGATCTCGCGCAGCTGGTCCTCGGTCGATGAGCGTCCGGCCTGCGCCACCGCGTCATCGCTGCGTGCGGATGGATCTGTGAAATCGAGCGCCGTCAGCCGGGCGGGTGCTGCGCCATTCGCTTCGAAGCGCCAGAGCAATGTCGACCAGAGGGCCGCATAGTCGCCATTGCCGTGCACGAAGACGATGGGCGGCAACTCGCTTGCGGCAGCGGCCATGACAGGTTGGGCGCGGGTCGCGGATCGGGCCGCGAGGGCCGCGATCGGGGCGAGTGTCGCAAGCCGCAGCAAGCGGCGACGGGACATGGTCATCGAAACTGCTCCTGCGGGCCTGCGCCTTCGCCGATGGTCGCGGCGAGGGAGCTCGTGCGAGTGTCGCGCAGCGCCAAGCCGCTGATGGCTCCGGGAAATCTACATCCGGCGGGGTTTCAGGCAAGATCACGATTTCGCATGCAGGGGCGCGGCGGGGCGAGCGCCGCCCTCCACGCGGTTTCGCCTGACGACATGCCGCCTCGACAACGGCCAAAGGCCCAAGCCCCGATTCTGTCGGGCCTTGAGCTTTAGGCGCGGCCTGTCCGCACGAAAACCGGCCAGGCGATAGCTCGAGCCCGACCGTTGCGAGATTCTCCTCTTCCGCCGGCGGCGCAATCATCGGATCGCGCCGCACTTGGCGGGCAGAGCAGCCTTACTTCGACTTTCTGCGGCCCTTGGCGGCGGGCGCAGCCTTGCCCTTGCGGGCTCCAGCCTTGCTGCTGACGCGCGGCGAAGCGGCCTGCTTGGCCTTCTGGCGCAGATTGCCGAGACCCATGCTCTTGGCGAGATCGGAGCGGGTCTGCGCATAAGCGGGAGCGACCATCGGATAATCGTAGGGGAGGCCCCACTTCTTGCGATATTCCTCAGGGCTCAAATCGAAAGAGCTGCGCAGGTGCCGCTTCAACGATTTGAACTTCTTGCCGTCTTCCAGGCAGATGATGTAGTCGCGCGTGACCGACTTCTTGATCGGCACCGCCGGCGTCAGCGGTTGATCGGGAGCATGCTGCACCCCGCTCGCGACTTGCTGAAGCGTCGAATGGATTTGCTGGATGAGAGCAGGAAGCTCCGAGCTCGGCAGCGCATTCTGAGCAACATAGGCTGCGACCACGTCAGCGGTCATGGTGACGAGATCATTCATCTCGGTGCCTGTCTGTTCTGCCACGTAATTATCCTCCGTTGGATGTCTGATCCCCCCGCTTAACTGACATAGATTGTAGATAAACGAAAGCCGGTTGGCAAAACCTCAATTCCCGCTGGTTGTTTTTGGGAATACCCGGCATGCCGAGCTGCCATCGAACCTCCGCGCATCATACACGGCTAAGCTGCGTAGATACCAGCGGATTCTCGATATGCAAGCCAATTTTCCGGACATCTGCGAATTTCGTGCATGCAACCGCCAAGATATGTGCTGGCCTGGACTGACAGGATCACGTTTCAGTCAACGCGTGCCGAATTGGCGCTCGCCTGATTCGCTTTTCTGTGGTCACGATCAGGCGAATATTACGCCGGTGCCGGCCTGTCCCGATCGGTAGGCAAAGGCAATCTAAGATTGCAATCTGCGATTCCAATCTGTGATTCCAAATCTGTGAATCTTGGTCATCTTTTCGGCAAATCGACGATGGTCGACGAAGATCTGGGTATTCATCGGGCCACAGCACGGCCCCTGGCCTTACCGGGAGGGCAAAGCGCATAGTGCTCGGCCAGTGCTGCCGGCCACATCTCGACATCGCATGATGTCGCTTGGGCAGGACTTGCGGCAAGGACTTTGGGCCAAGGACTTGGAACGAAGGACTTGGGACGAAGGACTTGGAACGAAGGACTTGGGGCCAGAATTTGTGGCAAGGACTTGGGGCCAAGGAATCGCCGTGTCCCCCAAAGCGATCGATGCCGACCGCAAAGTGACTGGCACATTACATCATGTTCATGTCGAAAATATGTGAGATTCGCCGTGGCCTGCCGGTTGCAACGCGTTGATGCGCAGGTATTCGGACAGGACCTATGTTGCGAAGGCTGAGATCTGATGTTGATGATTGCATGATCAACAACAGCGTTTCAGCAGGTGCGAGATTTGCACCGACAGGTTGTGCCCGGCAATGAGAACTTGGCTGACCAGCAAGAAACTGGAGTCAGCCGACAGCGTCAGAGGCAAGCTAGCTTTTCCGAGAGGCGAGATAGAACAACCAGTTGCGGATCACCGGTATCGCGGAGGCGCGCCAGTTCCTGACCAGCTCCGATCGAATGACCAGGTCGTCGGGGAAGCTCGCAAGCATTTCCGGGCTGCGGTCGGTCCGGCCGCCGGCCTCGAAAGCCAGGAGCGCGCTCTCGCTTCGAGCGTCGAAATAATTCTTTGGTATTGGTGGACAGCTTTCGCTTTCTCCCCGCAGGAAACGACCGATATCCCTGCGATATTCGCGCAATAGCGAATCCACATCATATTCCGGATGACCTTGGAAGAAGACGAACAGGCTTCGCCATTGCTTGACGAACATATCGACGCCCGCTTCCGGCGACCGCGTGAGCACGCGATAACCATGGCTGAGGAGCTCGCTCTCCTTCAATTCGTTGCAACGGGCATGCGGAATGGATAGCGGCGTGGGCATGCCGGACAGGAGCGGGTCATCCGAGATGGGGGTGCAGGCGAAAACCCCGAAGCGCTTCTCCCTGAGAGTGTGCCGCGGCACGCCGTCGAGATGCAGCACGGCGGCATGCGCGGCGAGGCATGACCAGATGGTCGAGATGGTGTTGTGCTCGGCCCAGTCGATGATCTCGGTGAGGCTGTCCCAATAGGGCTCCTGGTCGAGCGAGGCTGCGCGCGGCTCAGTGCCGGTCACGATCAGGGCGTCGAGGCGGCCAGCGGCCAATTCGCCCATATCCGCATAAGTCGCCTGCAGATGGGAAGCGACGGTGTCGCCACGCGGCACCTGCGGAAGCGACAGAAAGTGCATGCGCACCGTGAACTCGCCGGCAGCAGCGCCGAGCAGCTCGATGAATTGGCGCTCGGTCGCCTGCAGCGCGGCATCCGGCATATTGTTGATGAGGCCGATCTCGATGGTGTGGGTCATCTGCGCTCTGCCCCCGTTCAGGCGGGAAGATGCGACGACGCCCGCCCCCGGCAGCGGGCCGTAATCCGATCGAGGCCCTCTCAGAACGACAGGCATGGCCCTTCTCCCAACTCGCCGAGCGCCCGCTATTGCGCCACCAGCGTCATGTTCACGAAGCGAGATGCCGCATCGAGGGCCTGATCCAGGTCCTCGAGGATATCGGCCACATGCTCGATGCCGACGCTGATGCGGATCATTTCCGGCGTGACGCCCGCCTTTCGCTGCTCTTCGGCAGGCATTTGGCGATGCGTCGTCGATGCCGGGTGGCAGGCAAGCGACTTGGCATCGCCGATATTGACGAGCCGCTTGATCAGCTTGAGCGCATCGTAGAAGGCCTTGCCGGCCTCGAGCCCGCCCTTGACCCCGAAGGTGAATAGCGAGGAGCCATGGCCGTTCAGGTATTTTTTGGCCAGTGTGTTGTAGGGATTGTCGCTGAATCCCGCATAATTGACCCACTCCACGCGCGCGTCGGCGCGCAGGAATTCGGCGACCTTCCGGGCGTTCTCGACATGGCGCTCGACCCGCAGCGCGACAGTCTCGATCCCTTGCAGCAGCAGGAAGGCGTTCAGCGGCGACAGAACCGACCCCATGGTGCGCTGATAGACGCTGCGGCAACGCTCGATATAGGCGCTGGGGCCGAAATGCGTCGCATAGACGAGACCGTGATAGGAATGATCAGGCTCGTTGAACATCGGAAAGCGCGCGGCGTTCTCGATCCAGGGGAAGCGGCCGCTATCGACGATGGCGCCGCCGAGCGTGGTGCCATGTCCTCCCATGAACTTGGTCAAGGAATGCACGACGACATCCGCGCCATATTCGATCGGGCGAAGCAGGATCGGAGTTGCGACCGTATTGTCGACGATCAGCGGCACCCCATGGCGATGCGCCACCTCGGCCAGCGCTTCGATGTCGCAAATATTGCCGGCCGGATTGCCGATGCTCTCGCAGAATACCGCTCTGGTCTTGTCGTCGATCAGGGCTTCGATGGCGCCGGGCTGGTCGCTCGCCGCGAAGCGGGCTTCGATGCCTTGCCGGCGAAGAATATGCGCGAAGAGCGTATGCGTCGTGCCGTAAAGCTGTGGCACCGAAATGATGTTGCCGCCGCAATCGGCGAGGTTGACGATCGCGAAGTGCAAGGCCGCCTGGCCGGAGCTGACGGCAAGCGATGCAACGCCTCCTTCGAGCTCGGCGACCCGCCGCTCGAGAACGGCATTGGTGGGATTGCCGATGCGGCTGTAGCGGAAGCCGTCGACTTCGAGATTGAACAGGGCCGCCCCATGATCGGCACTTTCGAATTCGTAGGCGACGGTCTGGTAAATCGGCACTGCCACCGATTTGGTCGTCGGATCGACCTCGTAGCCGCTATGCAGCGCGATGGTTTCACTTCGCATTTGCCGGTCCGCCGATCCAGTTGGTCAAGAACATCAAGATACTTCGTCAACTATCGAGAATTACTTGGAATCTTTCTACGGGCACGATGCCGGGAGAGACCCTCGGTCGTCGTGGTGCCAAGAGAAGTCGTCGCACCAAGAGAAGTCGTGGCACCAAGAGAAAATGCTGCGGGGCGGTGTTCCAGCATAGTCACGATGCGCTCCGCATAAGTCGTTCGGGGTGCCGAATTGGGACAGCAGATGGCTCTTAGTGCAGTTTTCGCAAATGCCGGGCCATGCTCTGCATGAGCTCGCGACCGGGCCGGATTGTCACCCTGCGCGCCCCTCGACCCCGTGAGGTGCTCGAAAGGGGCGGCTGGCCGCCGCAGCGCCGGAGGAGGGACTAGCCACTGCGCTCGCGGGGACCATGGTTAAGTTAACCTTACCCATCAATCTTGAATAGGCCTTCAATTTGGTATGCCTTGACGAGCCGCCTATAAGCCCTGCGGATCATGCTCGGCGTGAGGGTATGGTCTCGCTGTCCTGCTGTCCTCGCAGGCGCGGCGCTCGACGGCGAATGGCCGTCAAATCATATGACAGATGGCAATCCGGGCAATTTCGGCGATGGACGTCAGCGAGCAGAACAGAACGGCAGATGCGCCTCGGCCCGCTGCATCGGCAACCAAGGGCTGGCTGCGCGCGCTCGAGCTGACCTCGCGCATCGGGCGTGCGCCCTTGCGGACGCTTCCCATGGTCATCGCCGAACAGGCGCAGGCCGCGGGCGATACGCCGGCTCTGCTGTCTGATCGCGAATGCTTCAGCTTCCGCCAACTGGCCGAACGAGCGAACCGCTATGCACGTTGGGCGCTCGACCAGGGCTTGCGGGTCGACGGGACGATCTGCCTGCTGATGCCCAATCGCCCGGAATATATGGCGATCTGGCTCGGCATCACGCAGGTCGGAGGCGTGGTGGCGCTGCTGAACACCAATCTGACCAATGCGGCGCTCGCCCATTGCATCAAGATCGCTGATCCGAAACATGTCATCGTCGCGGCGGAGCTGCTCGAAGCCTTCGGGCAGGCGGCCTCGCATCTCGACGGCGCCGTGCCGCTATCGGTGCATGGCGCGACGCCCGGCATGCAGGATGATGGCTTCACCCGGATCGATCTCGAGATCGAGCGCTATGGCGGCGAGGAGCTCGCCGCATCGGAGCGCCGCGACGTGTCGCTCTCGCAGCGGGCCCTGTGCATCTACACTTCGGGGACGACCGGCCTGCCGAAGGCCGCCAATGTCAGCCACCACCGCATCATGTCGTGGAGCTATTGGTTCGCCGGCATGATGGATGCGCGCGCGAGCGATCGCATGTACAATTGCCTGCCCATGTATCACAGCATCGGCGGCGTGGTCGCGACGGGCAGCCTCCTCGTCGCCGGCGGTTCCGTGGTGATCAAGGAGAAGTTCTCGGCGCGCAGCTTTTGGGACGATATCGTCGCATTCGACTGTTCGCTGTTCCAATATATCGGTGAGCTCTGCCGCTATCTCATCAACTCGCCGGCGTCGGAGAGCGTCAGGGAGCATCGGCTGAGATTGTGCTGCGGCAATGGCTTGCGTGCCGATGTCTGGAACGGATTCAAGGAGCGCTTTCGCATTCCGCAGATCCTGGAATTCTATGCGGCGACGGAGGGGAATTTTTCGCTCTACAATCTCGAAGGCAAGCCCGGCGCGATCGGCCGCATTCCGCCCTTCATGGCACATGGCTTCCCGGCCGCGATCGTCAAATTCGATATCGAGACGAGCGAACCGGCTCGTGATGAGCACGGATTCTGCGTCCGCTGTTCGCGCGGCGAGGTCGGCGAGGCCATCGGCAAGATCTCGGCCGACGGTTCCAATCCGGCCAATCGCTTCGAAGGCTATACCAGCAGCGAAGATACCGAGAAGAAGATCCTGCGCAATGTCTTTGCCGAAGGCGATTCCTGGCTGCGCACGGGCGATCTGATGCGGCAAGACGAAATGGGCTTCTTCTATTTCGTCGATCGTGTCGGCGACACCTTTCGCTGGAAAGGCGAGAATGTCGCGACCGTCGAGGTGTCGGAGGCGATCTCGTCTTGTCCCGGTGTCGTCGAGGCGAATGCCTATGGCGTCGCCGTGCCGGGCACCGAGGGGCGCGCCGGCATGGCTGCGCTGGTGGTCGACACTTCCTTCGATCTCGTGGCGCTTCGCGCCCATCTCACCGAAAGGTTGGCCGATTATGCGCGCCCCTTATTCCTGAGGATCGGCACTGAGCTCGAGATCACCGAGACCTTCAAGCAGAAGAAGCACAATCTGGTCCGCGAAGGCTTCGATCCAGCCATCGTGTCGGACCGTCTCTATTTCGACCATCCGCAGCTGCGCGCCTATGTGCCCTTGGACGCTGCGCTCTACGAGCTCATCAAGGCCGGGACGCTGCGCCTGTGATCTGCAGCCGGGCGCAGCTATGGTTCAATCAGGCTCTCGGCGCCAAATAGGCTCGCTCAGGCTTATGTGCTCTCAGGCAAGCGCTGATTTGACCTCGGCGCCGATCAGCCTCAATGCCGTCCGCGCGTATGGAATGATGCCGGCCATCCCATAGAAATGGTGGATCATGCCGGCATGGCACCTATGGTTCACCTTGACGCCGGCGAGTGCCAGCCTTTCGGCATAAGCCTTCCCTTCGTCGCGCAGCGGGTCGAATTCCGCAGTGTGGATTTGGGCTTGCGGCAATCCCGCGAGCTCGTGCGCACGCAGCGGCGATAGGCGAGGGTCCTTTGGATCGACGCCGCTCGGGCAATAATGCGCAAGATCGCGGTCCATGGTCGCCTGGTCGAGCAGATGTCCCTGCGCGAAAGCGAGGCGAGATGGCGTCGCCGGATCGCAATCGAGGACCGGGCATAAGAGCAACTGCAGCGCGAGTTCCGGGCCGTTCTCCTGCTTTGCCATCTGGCAGACACCGGCGGCGAGCCCGCCGCCAGCGGAATCGCCCGCGACCGCGATACGGTCCTGGTCGATCCCCAGTTCGGCCGCATGCTCGGCGACCCATAGCGTCGCCGCATAGCTGTCGATGACGGCTGCAGGGAATTTGTGCTCGGGCGCCAGGCGATAATCGACCGACACCAGCCGGCAGCCGGTCTCGGCCGCCAGCGCCGAGCAGATGCCGTCATAGTCGTTGAGGCTACCGGCAACCAAGCCGCCCCCATGGAAATAGACGAGCCCCGGCAGGCGGCCGGCCGGGGCCGAGCCCGGGATGTAGACGCGGAGCGCCAAGGGGCCGCCGGGGCCGGTCATGACGCGATCCTCGATGGCGCAGGGCTCGGTTGAGGATTGCGACAACCTCATCAGGCTCTGATAGGCGGCCCGCCGCTGCGCAGCGGTTTCGCCTGTCGCATCCTTCGAGCCGGTGATCGCCAGCATGTCCAGGAAGCGCTTGGCATGCTTGTCCATCGGCATGAGCTCGTCCTGCGATCGACCACGCGTCATGAGGCTTGCGCTCACTGTCTGCGCAGGGCCTGCTCACGGATCTTCATGAGTGTCGTCGTCGGCGTGATGGCCTCCGGATCGATCTTGAGATGGATGATCGCAGGCTTGCCCGATGCCTGCGCGGCCTTGAAAGCCTGAGCGAAATCCTCGGTTCTTTCGACTGTCGCGCCGAACCCGCCGAAGGCGCGCGCATAGGCGCTGAAGTCTGGATTCCGCAATTCGGTCGCAAAGACCCGTGCGGGAAACTCGCGCTCCTGATGCATGCGGATCGTCCCATAGATGCCATTGTCGCAGATGATGACGATGATCGGCAGGTCATATTGCACCGCGGTTGCGAATTCCTGGCCGTTCATGAGGAAATCGCCGTCGCCATTCACGGACAACACCATCCGCGACGGATGCAGACGCTTCATGGCGACTGCCGTCGGCATGCCATAGCCCATGGAGGCGGAGGTCGAGGCAATATGGGTGGCGAAGTGCCTGAAACGATAGAAGCGATGGATCCAGGCGGCAAAATTGCCGGATCCGTTGCAGATGATCGTGTCGGAGGGCACATGCTCGCGCAGCCACACCATGACCGAGCCGAGATTCACCCCGCCCGGTTGCTCGGTCGGCAGCTCGGACCAGGCGAGATATTCCCCATGAGCCGCCTTGGTCGCCTCGCCCCAGCCGATATGGGCCGGCGGCTTCAAGGTGTCGAGCGCCGCCGCGAAGCGTGTCGGCGCAGCGTGAATGGCGAGAGCCGGCCGGTAGACGCGGCCGAGCTCCTCGGCGCCCGGATGCACATGCACCAGGGCCTGGCGAGGCCCCGGCAGCTCGAAGAGCGTATAGCCTTGCGAGGGCAGCTCGCCCAGGCGTCCGCCCGCCCAGACCACGAGATCGGAGGCCTTGATCCTGGTCACCAGCTTGGGATTGGGAGCAAGGCCGATATCGCCGGCATAGCAAGGATGCAGCGCATCGAAGAGCGGCGCGCGCCGGTAGCTGGTCGCGACCGGCATGTCGAAGCGCTCGGCGAAGCGTCTGACCGCCGCGCAGGCATCCTCGGTCCAACGGCTGCCGCCCAGGACGAAGATCGGGCGTTCGGAGCCCGCGATGTGGCTTTCGAGCTGCGCCATCTCGGGCGCGCCCGGAGAGGTCTCGACGGGTTCGAAGAGAGGCGCGTCGGCGACGGCGACGAGCTCGCCCAGCATGTCCTTCGGCAGGCTGACGACGACCGGGCCGGGACGACCGGAGGTTGCGGTGTAGAAGGCTCGCGACACCAGTTCGGGCATGCGGGCTGGGTCGTCGATTTCCGTCACCCATTTGGTCATGCCGCCGAACATGGCGCGATAGTCGATCTCCTGGAATGCCTCCCGCTCCCGCAGATTGCGTTCGACCTGGCCGACGAACATGATCACGGGCGTGGAATCGTGCTGGGCGATGTGGATGCCGGCCGAGGCGTTCGTCGCACCGGGGCCTCGCGTGACGAAACAGATGCCGGGCCTTCCGGTCGCCTTGCCCACGGCCTCCGCCATCATGGCGGCGCCGCCCTCCTGGCGGCACACCGTGACGGTGATGTCGCTGTCGTGGAGGGCGTCGAGCACGGCGAGGAAGCTCTCGCCGGGAACACAGAAAACCTGGCTGACGCCGTTGGCGATCAATTGATCGACGAGCACCCGGGCGGCGGTCCGTTGATTTGCATGCGCGTCCATGAAGGCCTTCTCGAAGATCGGCAGCGGCGATGCTGCAAGATGTCTTGGCTCAGATGCCGCAGCCCGCATGTTATTGCGATGAAAAACTCGATATATCCCTAATCCCGGCCGCGATGCAGGGGAGCAACTTGCTAGGGGCCCAAGATCTTGTTACGGGCCGAAGATCTCGCTACGGGCCGAAGATCGCTATCTCGGTATAGGCAAGATCGCCGAGCCGCGGCGCATTCGGCCCCTTGAAATATTTGCGTCCCCAGGAGGTGCGGAAGGTGCCGACCAGGCCTTCGACCGGGCCGTTCGCATCGAGCGAGACGAAGACCATCCCGCGTTTCAGCAGGAAGCGACCGAGCACCCCGGCAAAGCGGACGAAATCGCTGATCGAGCCGCAATAGATGAGTTGCGCGCCGGGGACGCGAATTAGGCCTCTCTTGACGCCAATCGGCTGGAAGACGAAGGGGTGGCCGCCATCCGCTGCCTCGCAGACGAGGCTCAGGCAGCCATAATCGGCATGGGCCGTCAGCAACCCGGCATCGGCCGACGCAATCTTCAGCTGCGGCGGCAAGGAGCCGCCTGGCTTGATCTCATGCAGGCGGACACTCGGCTCCGCTCGGTTCACCGCGGCCGCCGCCAGGAATTGTCCGCTGCTGTAGCAGGTGAACCCGTGTGCCTCGACGATCGGCCAGGTGTGCTTCGCCGGCGAGATATTCACATAGGTGACCTGCTTTTGCCTGATGGCGAAAGAGATCAGCAGCGACGCATGGCTTCTGAAGGTAGGCTCCACATACCAGCTCGACAGGTTGCAGCGCGTCACGGCCTCTTCGCCAAGGTGCTGGGAGGTGCACAACAGCAAGATGATGCCGACCGGCACGGCCGCGCTTTCGAGAAGATATCCGTATCGCGGGCTGTCATCGGGAAGCGCCTGGGCGCGCTGGCGCTCGAGGCCGCGGGCCCAATGGCTCCGGCTGCGCTCGGGAAACCCCTTCGCCAGAAGCTCGATGACTGCGCCGATATCCTCATCGCGGATCTGACGGCAGCGGATTTTGGCCTCTGATACGTTCAGCAAGGATCTTCACCATAGCGACCCGATAGACTTGATTTGCTGCCTCGGTCAGGGATATCGAGAGCGGCAATCGCGGAGTGCATAGCGCATGTCGGTTAAGTCCACCATAATCTCGGAGATCGAGGACGTTGCCTCCGAGCAGGGCAAGACTGTCGCGGCGCTGAAGGATGACCTTCCTTTATTGGACTCCGGCCTCGACTCCCTGTGCTTTGCGATATTGGTCTCTCGCCTTGAAGACAAATTGGGCGTGGACCCCTTTACCTCTTCGGAAGAGGTCTATTTTCCGGTGACATTCGGGGACTTTGTGAAATTCTACGAAGATGCAGCGAAATAGTTCAAGCTCATTGCTTGAAGCGCTGCGTGGCACCGGCGACCTGTCCGGACGCATGCTGCTGGGAGCCGATGCCGGCGTCGCCCTTGGCGAAATCATCGCCGGCACGACGCTTGGCTTACCTCTCGCGGATCTCGCCGGCCGGTCGGTGCTCATCGCCACCAGGGAGCAATTGGCTTCGGCGCTGGCGCTGATCGAGCTCGACGGTGTCGCAGGCCGGATCACCCTGTGCCCGGCCGATCTGCCGCCCGAATATCTGGCCCCCATCGCCGCCGATGCCGCTGCGGAGGCGATCATCACTGACCGCGACGCCGCGGCTTTCCCCGGCCTGTCCCTGCCGATTGTCGCTTCCAGCTTGCCGATCGTGCCGCGTGCCGCAGCGGTGGCGCGCGAGCGCGCCACCGAATGGGTGCTCCTGACCTCGGGGACCACGGGCGTGCCGAAGCTCGTGATGCACAGCCTCGACGGCCTGACCGGCGCGATCAAGAGCCCCCCCAAGAGCCTCACAAAGCGCGAAACTCCCATCGTCTGGGCCACCTTCTACGATATTCGCCGCTATGGCGGGCTGCAGATCTTCCTGCGCGCCGTCACCGGCACGGGCTCGCTCGTGCTCTCGAGTGCCGCCGAGACAGTCGCCGATTACCTGCATCGCCTCGCACGCGCCAAGGTGACGCATATCTCAGGCACGCCCAGCCATTGGCGACGCGCCCTGATGAGTCCCGATGCCGGCGCGATTGCGCCCGATTATGTGCGCTTGTCGGGCGAGATCGCGGATCAGGCGATCCTCGACAATCTGCGCCGCGTCTATCCTCACGCGGCGATCGGCCATGCCTATGCTTCGACCGAGGCAGGCGTCGGCTTCGAGGTCACCGATGGGCTCGAGGGCTTCCCGGCAAACCTGATGCAGCGCGACGGGGATGTGCGGATGAAGGTCGAAGATGGCTCGCTGCGCATCCGTTCGTCGCGCACGGCGAGCCTCTATGTCGGGCAAAGGGGCGGCGCGGTCGCCGACGCTGACGGCTTCGTCGATACGGGCGACATGCTGGAGCTGCGTGGCGATCGCTATTACTTCGTCGGCCGGCGGGGCGGCATCATCAATGTCGGCGGATTGAAGGTACACCCCGAGGAAGTCGAGGCGATCATCAACCGCCACGCAAGCGTGCGGATGTCGCTCGTCAAGGCGAGGCGAAATCCGATAACGGGCGCGATCATCGTTGCCGAAGTCGTCTTGACGGATGAGGCTTTGGCCGCGCAAGCCGGCGCGGATGACCGCGAGATCAAGAAGGGGATCCTGCAGGCGTGCCGCGACAAGCTTGCCCCCTATAAGGTTCCGGCCTCGATCCGCATCGTGGCGTCGCTCGATGTCACGACGGCCGGCAAGCTGGCGCGCTCCAATGCTTAACGTCGTGGTCACCGGCGGCAGCCGCGGGCTCGGCCTCGCCATCGCGCGCAGGCTCGCTGGCGCCGGTTACCGCGTCATCGCCATCGCCCGCAAAGACAGCGCGCAGTTCAAATCGGCGATCGAGGACCTCGCCGAAGCCGGCCAGGACTCGCTACATTTGGGCTCTCTGCATTTCATCCCTTTCGACCTCGCCGAGATCAAGGCCATCCCAGACCTCGTCAAGCGGATTCGCCGGGAATTCGGCCCGATCTACGGGCTCGTCAACAATGCGGCGCTCGGCACTGACGGGCTGTTGGCGACGATGCACAATTCTCAGATCGAGACGCTGGTGCGCCTGAACACCTTGTCGCCGCTCATCCTCACCAAATATGCGGTGCGTGCGATGATGGCCGAGGGCAAGGGGCGCATCGTCAATATCACCTCCATCATCGGCTTCACGGGCTTCAGCGGGCTTGCCGTCTATGGCAGCACCAAGGCGTCCATGATCGGCCTGACGCGCTCTCTCGCCCGCGAGGTCGGGCGGGTCGGCATCAATGTCAACGCGGTCGCGCCCGGCTTCATGGACACCGACATGACGAGCGGTCTCGGCGACGATCAGCGCCGCAAGGTGGCCGGGCGCAGCGCGCTACGCCGCCTGCCGGAAGTCGAGGATGTGGCGAGCGCGGTCGAGTTCCTGCTCGGCGAGGGAGGACGCAACATCACCGGCACGGTCATGACCGTCGATGCCGGGAGCACCGCCTAGAGCCCGAGAGCGTCGCGAACCGTCGCGGGCCATTTGCCAATCTCGAGGCCATGGGTCCAGAACAACGCCACGGCCAGCCGGTCGATGCCGAAGGCGGCGCAACCCGTATGCGCGACATTGCCGGCTTCGTCGCGCAGGTCCCAGACCTCGCCGAAATGGTCGCGATGATTGTTGAAGCTCATGCAGGCGGTCGGGCGGTCCACCGAGCGCAACGGGATCAGCAGCTCGAATTTCAGGGATTGCTGGATCTGGCTGATCGCCATCACCTGGCCGACGCGGCCGAAGAAGGGATCGCTGGCCTGGTCGACCTTGCAGGGCAGCTTCAGCTCGGCCGCCATCTCGAGGCCGCGCTTGATCCAGCGCTCGCGGAATGCGGCGACCTTCTCGGGCGAACCGATGCAGACATATTCGCGCATGCGGAAGGATTGCAGGCGGTCGATGTCGCGGGACGGCTCGCGGCGGAAGCAATCGCAGGCGACGTCGAAATGCAGGCCGCCCGCCGGAACCGGGCCGCGTTCGGCCGCCAGCGGATAGATCGGGTAGCAGGAGGCAGGGGTGAGCACGAGATCGGCGGCCGTCAGCGAGGAGGTCCACTCGGCCCCCGCCTCGAAGCGGGCGACGGCCGAATGGATGTCGGCATCGGGGCCGTGCAGGGCGCAGACGCAGCCGAGAAGATTGGGGAAGCTCTTGAGATATCCCGATTTCTCGAGATGGCGGCGGCTCATGACGGGCGGGAACCTGAAGACTTCGGTACCCGGCTCGCGCCGGCGCGTGATGAAGCGCTGGAGCCCTTCGACGGCGCTTTCATAAAGGCCCGTGCGCGCATAGACGCCCTCGACGCTCATCGGCCCGAAGAGCGCCAAGATCAGCGCGGCCTGCGGATCCTCCGCGTCCACGGAATGCAGGTCTTCGATTTTCCTGATGGCGATATTCATGTCGATCCGCTCTGGCTGTGATCTCGGCAAGGGTCACGAGAGATGATGGGTCAGGAGATATGATGGGTCAGGAGATATGATGGGTCAGGAGATTTGATGTGTCAGGAGATTTGGCGCTGCGGCAGGCGGCGTTGCCTGCTGCCGGCGTCACTCCCTCAGCGAGTCCGGGGCGCCGCTCATCAGCGACGCCGTTGCCGTGTTGGCGATGATGCGCTCATTGTTGATCATCAGCGGCGAGGACAGCACATCGCGCAGGTGACGGGCGACGCTGAACTCGCCGTCATTGCGATAGCCCGAAAGTCCGCAAGCCCGCAGCGCGCTCATCACGGTCGTGACCGCGAGCTCGGATGCGTCGACCTTGGTCATATTGATCATGGCCTGAAACGGCACTGAGCCGAGGGCTCGTTCGTCGTGCAGGACCTGCTCGAAGCGCCCGACCGCCGAGGCGACGACCGCGCGCAGCGTGCTCAAGGATGAGTTCGCCTTGGTGAATTGCGCGGCGCCCGGCGGCAGCTGGCCGCCCGATTGACGCGAGGCCTTGCGGATGAAGGATCTGGCGCGGTCGACCGCATGGGTGGCGATGCCGGTCCAGGCGCCGGCCCACATCAGATGGGCGACCGGCGTCATGGTCTGGGCGTGGATCTTCTCATAAGGGTCAGGCAGGATTTGAGCCTGTTCGCCCGTTGCCCGCAGGATGAACCCCGAGCTGCAGGTGCCCCGCATGCCGAGCGTGTCCCAGCTGCTTTGCGGCTCGAGCGTGTAGTCCTCTTTCAGGAAGGCCACGAGCACTTGATCGGAGCTCGAAGCGTCGGCGGAGCGGCGTGCCGTGGTCACGATGCCGTCGGCCTTGGCGCCGTAGGAAATGACGCCGGCATTGCGCGTCAGCGCGATCCGGTGGCCGTCGCTTTCGATGGGGGCTTCGCTGGAACGGACATTGCCGCCGCCTTGCCCCTCCGTGGTCGAGGAGGCAAGCAACAATTGCTCGGCGCAAAGCCGTTGCAGCAGGCGCTGATGCCAGGGATTCTTGTAGCCATGCCGCACCAGGCAGGCGACCTTGGTCTGATGCATGGCATAGATCATCGCGGTCGATGAACAAGCCCGGCCGAGCCGGTAGCAGACATCGACGACGTCCGAGATGCTCGCTCCTTCGCCGCCGAGCTCGCGCGGCACCAGGATGCCCAAGAGACGCTGTTCCCGCAGCGCCGCGAAGGCCTCGTCGGGAAAGCGGGCGCCCTCGTCGACGAGTGCGGCAGCGCTGGCTGCGATCACAGCCGCACTCTCCACACGGGCCTTGAGGTCCAGGGATACGCCGGTCGATTTGATCAGCTCATCGAAGATCTTGGCGCGGGGGCCGGCCGGCTTGGCAATACGCATATCGACCATGGTCATCGTCTTACCCTCTCGGTCGCCTGTGGTGTGGATGCGCGATGTCAAAGCCGTCTTGGACCATCACGCATTCTCACGGCCTCGCGCTTCGTCCCGGATTGGGACATCGCTGGACTTGCCGGAAAGGCAGTAGCAACGCCGGGGCCACGACAATGTGACCACAGGCCCAGGCGATCTCGATAAGGAAAGCGGACCTCGATGGCGGAAGCGGATCACGGCGTAGAAAGGAAAGATGCGGTCACTTGAAGATGCGGTCACTTGCCGCAATTTCGTCCGACTATGCGTCCAAATCCGTCGCCCCATCGCGAGGCGGCACAGATGAATAGCAATTTCGATAAAATGTCGTCAAATTGCTTCAGAGTATTCTGCGGCTTGCAGCTTATGGGTCGGGCGCAGATATTCGCTGTTCGGACGATGAGAGGTTATCCGTCCGACGGGAGCTCGAGGGAGCGTCGAGATGCTGGATAGCCCATCCGGTGGGTCGAGACACAGGCTGATCGGCCTTGTGCGTCAAATCCTGGAGAAGAATTCGATCGATCGACCGATCTCGGTGAGCGACGTGCTCAGCGAGATCGGCCTGAGCTCGATCGACATGGTCAATCTGATGCTGGCGGTCGAGGCCGAATTCGATCTCACCATACCGCAACCCGAGCTCACGGTTGAGAATTTTCGTTCGATCGCAACTATCGAGCTCCTGGTCGACAGGCTCCGGAAGTCTTAGTCGACAAGGAGCCTTCCGTCGGGCCTAGTGTGGTGATGCGAATTTCGGATTCGCTGCACGAGAGGCCGTTTCAGGCGGCTTTCGCCAGCGGCGCTGAGCTTTCGATGGCGTGCAGATAGACATCAAGGAGCGATTCCTTTTCATCGCGCTCCTTCTCATCCTGCTTGCGCACGCGGATGACCTCGCGAAGGATCTTGACGTCGAAGCCGTTGCCCTTGGCTTCGGCATAGATTTCCTTCTTGTCCTCCATCAGCCCCTTGATCTCTTCCTCGACCCGCTCGATGCGCTCGACGAAAGCCCGCAGCTCATCACCCGCGATCATGCCCGGTCCGCTCATGGTTACCTCCACGTCAATGTGACCGGGAGAAGTTGAGGGATCGCCGATGCCGGATCAAGGCGATGAGGCGAACGTGGTAAGCAGGCGATTAAGGGCCGGATGAGGCGTTAGCCGGCGAGCCACGGGCCGCTGTGTTTAGCCTCTGAAGTGAGGCTTTTCGAGCAAGTCCTCCGCCCCGCGCCAGAGATACATTGCGAGCACCGGCTCAGCGAAGCTGCGTGTCGAGTGGAACATTTGCGGCGAGTGGAGGAAGACGTCGCCCGGGCAACGCATCCGTTCGCCCTCATCGCCTCTGGCCCACTCACCGGTCCCGGAGAGCACGACATAGAGCTCCTCGGCCAGGTGGGCGTGCGGCGGGTAGAACGTGTTCGGGCCCCAGATGACGAAGCCCAAGCGCAATCTGCGACTGATGAGCGGCCCCTTGTTTCCGACGAGCTCGGTCCACCCATATCGTTCGAGCAGTTTGGCGCCGGCGGGATCGCTGTCATCGTAGGTCTGTCGCCAGTTCAGGTGCGCGCTGTCGCGAACCAGAAGCTCCACCAAATCGACGGTTGCGGCACAGCTGTTGGCCAAGGTTCCATCGAGACTTTCGAGCACCGGCAATGTTGTGGGCGGCAGCTCGACCCGCTCCGTGCCCCAGTCGTCGAGCAGTGGCTTGAACGGCTCTGCCTCGAGCTCTCGACGCTTGCCGATGAAGGTCTTGACCGCGCCGAAGAGCCTTTCGACAGCCTTGGCGTTCGAGGCATTTCCTCGCGGATGGGGGACATTGGGTGGCGCGGCCACATGATCCTCCGGCGAAACACGGATGCGCGAACCTGGCCGGGAAGCGAGCCTGGTGCAAGACATCCGAAAGCTCCGCAAGATCGAGCCGGATACGGTCGCCAATGCGCTGTGATCGGACCACCGTTGCAGCGGTAACCAGATACCCAATCCGATGGCTGGCTGCGTCAGGATGCGGGCAGGCACGGGCTGCCCGGCAACGACCCGCTATTTCTGCGGATTGCGCATGAGAATATATAAGGCCGTTACTCCCATAAAGGCGATCATCGCCCAGCCGCCGAGCGAAGCTTTGCCAGGTGTCGAATGGCACCCATCGACACCTAGTGGCATTTTGCACAATAGTTCACCCACAAATACGACGATGGCGTTCATTGGGGGCTCCAGTGAATATTATCTCCACCCCCAATATTGCCTCGGGTCGGTCGGCCGTTCCTGGCAGCCGCGATTTGCGTTGCTATGAGATTTTCAGGATAGCGCTTTCAAAACTATGAATCGAATATCGAAAAGCTTCGATGATTCGGAAATATATGACGCGCTCTTTTGGCCCGATTGCGGTCGGAATGAACGCAATTCGAATGCGCAGCGGCGCTGCCGGGGGCGGCTTCTCATCCGGCACCGTGCCGGCCGGCGATGGTCCAAGGTCTCTCGGCCGTTATCGGGGAGATCATAAGGCACCGGCGATCAGCAATATTCGCTCGACTCTTCGCCTTAAGGCGCCGCTAATCAGAACCGGAGTAGAGCGAGTCGCCTAATCTTGCCTCAGTTCCGGAGGACAGCGAGATTTCCAAGAATCCTGCCCAGAAACATCAGCCGGCGCGCCGTCAATACGGCGCCTTGCCCTATCGGCTCCATGGCAGCGCCGCCGTCGAGGTCCTGCTCGTCACCTCGAGGGTAACGAAACGCTGGATCATCCCCAAGGGCTGGCCCATCAAGGGCTTGAAGCCTGGGGAGGCGGCTGCGCGCGAGGCCTATGAGGAAGCCGGCGTGCGCGGTCATGTCGGGCGCGCCATCGGCAATTATACCTACGATAAATATTCCGAGACCCGGCAGGCGTCGACGCCCTGCAAGGTCCATGTCTTTCCGCTGGCGGTGACCAGGCAGTTGAAGGACTGGCCGGAGGCCAAGGAGCGAAAGGCGCAATGGTATTCCGTTGCGGAGGCAGCCTCGGTCGTCGGGGAGGAAGGGCTGCGCGCCCTGATCTTGCGGCTCCAATCGCTCAAGGACAAAGCCCCGAAGACCTAGGCGATCGCTGAGCCTCCGGCTGCAAGCCCTAACCACCCGGCCTCGATCAGCCCGCTTCATCCAGAATCTGGATGCGCTTTTGTCGATCGACGGCCCTGTCGACAGTTGAGGGCATAGGCGCGATAATCGCCTTGCCATAGCCGACTGCCCCGCGACCCGGATCGGCCGGGTGTTTCCGTTGACCTGAAGGCTGGACGCTGACCGATGTTTGCGAAACTCAAAGCCGCATGGGCCCTGCTGGCGAGCGGGCGGGAGGCCCGCCGATCCGAGGAGCCGGAAGTGCCGGCTGTCGAATACAAGGGATACCGCATCCGGCCGGCTCCCTACCTGACGAACGGTCAGTACCAGACCGCCGGCACCATCGAGAAGGATGCTCCCGAGGGCGTGAAGCAGCATCGGTTCGTGCGTGCCGATACGCATCAGGGGAGGGACGCTGCGATCGAATTCTCCGTCTCGAAAGCCAAGCAGATCATCGATTCGCAAGGTGATGGCATTTTTGCTTGAGTGATGATCGGCGCGACAGGGAGGCGTTCGTGACCGGATGGCGTCTCGTGCATGTTCGAGCGAAGCTCGCCCCTGCCAAAGCGGTGGCGGTACCCCTTGCCGGCTCCGGCGGACGCGCTACGGCCTTGGCGCTCGGCAGTGTTGCCATGCTGGCTCTACTGCTTATCGGCGGACCGGCCAGGGCCGATGTGATCGACGGCGATTGGTGCCATGAGGATGGCCGGCATTTCTCGATCCAGGGGGCGAGCATCGTCACCCCCGCGGGCAGGCAGACGCAAGGCCAATACACCCGCCACAGCTTCCGCTACACGGTTCCTGGCGACGAGGCCGGGTCGGGACAGGATATCTCGATGCAACTCCTCAACGAGTTGACGCTGCGGCTGTGGATGGGGGCGGACGGCGCTCCGCAGACCTGGCATCGCTGCAAGCCCAGGACAAGCTGATCATTGACGAGCTGATCTGCTCCGACCTTCATGCTGCTCCTCCCACGTGACTTAACGCTAAGGCCGCCTTCGAACTGGCCGCCACGATGCCGGCAGCGATGATGTTGGCGCAGACGCTGGCGAGGATCGGCAGCGTGTAGCTGTGGCTGACATCAAAGGCGAATCCCGCGGCGCTGGGGCCGATCAAGGTGCCGACCGCCACGCTGGTGTAGAGAATGCCGATGATGCCGCTGACATTGCGCCCCCCGAAATAGTCCATGACGACGGCCGGGAGAACCGCGACCCATCCGCCGTAAAACACGCCATACGCAAAGGCGAAGGCGGCGAGTGTCCAAAAACCCTGCGAGAATGCCCAGATGGCCAAGGCCAGCGCCATGCCCACAAACATCGCCAGAAGCGAAGAGCGGCGCCCCATCCGGTCCGCCAGGCTGCCGAGGAAGAAGCGTCCTGCCGTGCTGCCGACCCCGATCACGCCCAGCAGCAGGACGGAAGACGATTGCGGGACGCCGTGATCCAGCGCGTAGGGGACGAGGTGAACGAAGGGAACAAATGTCCCGAATGAAGAGATCAGACAGGCGGCGTAGAGGCTGACGAATTGCCGGGTCCTCACGGCTTCGCCCACGGAGGCTCCCGCGGGCCGCAGCGATTGGGCGCAGGAATCCTTGGGATCATCCAGGAGGGGATCGCCGTCAGGACCTAAGCCGCGATCGCGCGGATCGCTCTCGATCATGAGGGCCATTCCGGCGCCCAAGGCGGCGGCGAGTCCGCCGAGAACCAGGTAGGCCTCGCGCCAACCCAAAGCTTCGATGAGGAATGAGGCGAGTGGCGGCATGACGAGCGTGCCGACACCGATGCCGCTGACCGCAAGGCCTGACGCAAATCCGCGACGCCTGGCGAACCATCGCTGCACTGCGCCGACAGCGGGAACATAGGCGCAGCCGACGCCGAGCCCGACGCCAAGTCCGTAGGCGGCGTAGACTTCCCCAAGGCTGCGAGCCGCGCTCGCGATGGCCAGGCCCATCCCGGTCAGGATCATGCCGATCACAGCCAGGCGACGGGAGCCCCAGCGGTCGGCGAGGGGGCCGCTCACGATCCCAAGGCCGAAATAGAGAAAGCCGGCCAGCGAGAAGACGAGCGAAACCGAGCCGCGCGACGCCGCAAAATCTCTCTGCAGGGATTCGACGAAGGCGCTGAAAGTATAGGCGCTCCCAAAGCCTACGAAAGTCACGGCAAACGCGCCTGCGACCACGAACCAGCCATAGAAGATGCGCGGACGCGGCAGCGCCGGCTTACTGCTCATGACAGGCTCCAAGTCGTGTCGCCCATGTCGCGACCGATGGGTGGCGGCGATGCCAGGAGGTGACGCCCTGGAACGCGGCGCCGGCGCGAATCAGCGTCGCCTCGTCCAGATTGGCGGCGACGAGCTGGAATGCGATCGGCAGTCCCGCTTCGGTGAAACCGCCGGGCAGTGTGATCGTCGGATTGCCTGTCATGTCGAACGGGCAGGTATATCGCTGCAATCCGGAGACCAGCTGCGGCTGCTCGCCCAGCGTCCGTATCGTGGCGAGGGTCAGCGGCGGGAACGGATGCACCGGGGTCAGCAGCAGGTCGATCGTGCCGAACAACGCGGCGACGCGGCCACGCAGATCCAGGCGCCGCAGCAGGATTTTTTGGTAGGCGACACCGGACAACCCACGTCCGGTCTCGATGACCGCAGCCAGGACAGGACCGTACTCATCCTTGCGCGCCGGATAGGTCGCCTGGTGCGCGACAGCCGCCTCCACCGCGCAATTGGGAACCCAGTCGGCGACGGCCTGCGTCACGTCGGGAAATTGCACATCGACGATGGTGGCACCGAGGGTGCGAAACGCCTCGATTGCTTCCGACAACACGGCCAGCGTCGTCGCTTCCACGCCGTCGCCGTTCCACCCGGCATCGATGCCGATGCGCAGGCCCCGCACGCCCTGGCCCACAACTGCCAGGTAGTCCGGTACCGGATCGAGTAGCGCCGTCGGATCCTTCGGATCGCTGCCGGCGATGGCGGCGAGCATCGCGCCGGCATCCGCCGCGCTGCGGGTCATCGGCCCGACATGATCGAGTGTCGCCGCCAGCTCGAACACACCATAGCGGCTGACGCGTCCCCAGCTCGGCTTCAGCCCGGTCACGCCGTTGGCGGCGGATGGCCAGCGGATCGACCCGCCGGTATCGGAGCCGAGCGAGCCATAGCACAGACCCGCTGCCGTCGCCGTGCCCGGGCCGCTGGACGATATGCCGGGCCAATATTTGGCATTCCACGGATTCTTGGGCGGGGTCACTGAGGGGTGATGATCGGAGTAGGCGCCTTCCGTGAGTTGCAGCTTGCCCAGCAGCACCGCGCCAGCTTCCTCCAGGCGACGCACCACGGTCGCATCCTCGTCCGGGCGGTAATCCTTGTAGATCGCCATGCCGGCCGCGGTCGGAAAACCCTTGGTCCAGCACAGATCCTTCACCGCCACCGGCACGCCGTGCAGCGGCCCGCGATACCGGCCAGCGCCGATCTCCGTCTCCGCCGCCTCAGCCTGCGCCATCGCGACATCCGCCATCACCAGCGCGTAGCTGCCGAGCGCGCCGTCGAGGGAGGCGATGCGCTCGAGTTGCGCGCGCGTCACCGCAACCGGCGAGACCTCGCGCCCCCTGATGCGCGCCGCAAGCTCCGTGAGTTCGAGGTCATGTAGGTCGGTGGTCGCGGCATCCATCTTCAATCTCCGTTATCAGAAAGCAGCCTGCGCGAGCCCCGCGTGCCGCGCATGGTCGGCGCGCATCGGGACGCGTGGTCTGCCTCGACGCTGGTCAGGGCAGGAAGACCGGCCATGCGGGCCGGCAGCGCGGCTTCGAGCCCCCATGAACGACTCGGAAAACGCGACGGTCGGCGCAACTCGGCTTCCTCGCTCAATTGAAGGGAGCTAAGCTGGCGGCCCGTTGAAAAGAATGGCGCCAAACCCCGTCTTCCTGTAGCAATGCACCTTGAAGGCGCAGCTCGCAAACCAGATGTTCTGCGTCCATCAGATTAGAAAAACTAAATGGTTGGTCATAAGCTGCCGCCGCTGAACGCGCTCCGGGCCTTCGAGGCCACGGCGCGGCATCTCTCCGTGAAGAATGCCGCGGAGGAGCTGTGCGTGACGCCGGGCGCGGTGAGCCAGATGCTCAAGGCGCTCGAGTTGCATCTTGGGGTCAAGCTGTTCCAGCGGGTGAACCGCGGCATCTTCCTGACCGATGCCGGACAGGGCTATCTGCCGCCGGTCCGTAACGCCTTCAGGCAGATTGCCGAGGCATCCAGGCGCGTCGCGGTGTCCGCCGACACCGGCATATTGACCGTCAGCGTCACGCCGTTTTTCGCGGCCGCCTGGCTCGTCCCGCGTCTGAAGGCGTTCCAGGACGCCCATCGGGACATCGATCTTCAGCTGGTGACCGGCAACGCGCTGGTGGACTTCTCGCGCGACGGCGTCGATGTCGCGGTCCGCCACGGTCTCGGCCGCTATCCGGGCCTGCACGGCGAGCGTGTCGTTGCCGTGGAGATCGTCCCGGTCGCCGCTCCGACGCTTGTTGCAAGGTTCGGCGCGCCGACAAGTCCTGCAGAGCTGACGCGCTGGCCGCAGGTGCACGACGCCGAGCGCAAGGGTTGGCATCTTTGGTTCCAGGCGCAAGGGATCGACGAGATCGGCCCGCCCCGCGGCCCTTCATTCGATGATTCCGGCTTGCTGTTGAAGGCTGTGCTTGCAGGCCAGGGCGCGGGTTTGCTGCCGGCCGCCATGGCGGCGCTCGACCTTGCGGAAGGGCGGCTCGTCAAGCTCGCAAAAGTGACGTTGCTCGAGGCCTTCGCCTATTATCTCGTCTACCCGGAAGCCGACCATGAACGGCCCAAGGTCGCCGCCTTTCGCACATGGATTCTCAACGCTGCGGCGGCCGAGCCAGCCGACGAGATGGCTCTGTCCAGCGCCCACGCAACTTGATCAGCCCTTGGCCTGCAGACCGACGCGGTGTTGGCTTCAGCGGGCGAGACGGGCCCCACCTTTCCATCCCAATCGAATCGGGCGATTACTGTCGTGCCGCCGTGGTTCCGACGGGAAGGCCTTTGGGCGTTTGCGGCCGCGCCAAGGGCGCCCGGATCGTGAGATGTTGCGTATCGCGCGGGAGGAGGCCGAGAAGCGGGGAGGGGGACAGGACCATGCTTTTGCCTTTGCGTCCTCGCGATCTCGGGGGCACCGCCAGGCCCTCGGGCCTGTTGCCGCCTACCGGAGACTGGTTCTGATGAGCGGGGAACGCTGGAAGAAGTGGATGCTGATCTCCGCCGGGATCATGACCCTGGTCGCGATCGGTGGTTTCGTGGCGATCGTCCTGATCATGGGGAGCCCAAGCCATCGAGGAGCGACTCGATCCGCCCCACATTCCACGACCGATTGAACTGGCAAGCCCACAAAATGCCCTGTGATGCCATCCTGTTGGACAGCGGACCCCGCGCGAGAGTGGGTCCCGGCGGGGTCCTAACCACGGCTGGGTTTGGGGGGCAGACTTCGCCGTGGCTACTCCAATCCTAGCAGGATCGCGTCTCTTCGGCGCGGGCATTCCGAGGTAGCCCGCGGCAAGCCATGCACGCCCTCGCCGGCGCCCTTGGCCTCGCCCTCCTCGGACTTGTTCCGAAGATCACGGGGAGAAGGCGCCGCGCTGGCGCCAAGCCGATGAGCTGTGTGCATCCCGTGGCAATCGGCCAGGGCTTTTTAAACTCGAGCCGCAACTCCACATTTGGAAGATGGAGATCACGCATTATTTCGTTGTGCGGCTCTCGCAATCCGCGGATGGGGACGTTGTTGCCGGAGAGTGGGAGGAAAAGCTCTCCGCGATGGCCGCGGTGACGAGTGCTCGCGCCTATGCAAAGGAGGCGCGAGGCGCCATCGCGTTCTCGCAGCGGGGCGACCTCGGGCTGGGAGGATCCGAGCCACGCCACGTGATCGCCGGGTTTGGTTTGATGCCCACTCATGTCGAGCAGTTCCTGAGAGGTTTGGACATCAGCCGCCGGTAGACGGCCCGAGGCAGGCAGCCTCGGATTCGCCGTCCTGGCCTCGCCTTGGGCCAGGCTTAGTGGATGCCGCGACCGAGGATCTGATACAGGCTTAGCAGAATCTCGATGCTGATAAGCCCGATGATGTACCATTCGAGGCGCAGGCCGCGCTGGTCCTGGACGAGATCGATCAGCATGCCGACCGTCGCGTTGATCAGCGCCAGCTTGCGCTCCATGGCGTGGCTTCGCTCGACCAGCTCGTACTCGTCCTCGAGGCGCGCATAGAGGCGCTCGAGTTCAGGGTGATCCCACAAGACGTCGGGCTTCTCCTCGATCTCGACGCGCCCAACCATGCGGTGCTGCGTCAGCAGCACATCGCCGATCTGGCGCAGGAGATCGCGGGCTTGCGAGCCTGAACGCCCTTGGCGCTTGAGGCGCGACGCCAGCGGTTCGATGCGATCGAAGGCGCTGGCGATCCTCGCCTCGTAATGGGCAAGCATGAGGCTCTTCGACAACACATTGGCGACAATCTGCAGACGCTCCGGCGCGGTATCCTTGAGCGCGATGCCCGCTGGGCCGGCATGGTCCTCGCCGCCCGGATTGATGGTGATCTGAACCGAATCGCTTTCAGGTGTCTTCAAGGGGTCGCTGATCCTGGGACCAAGCGAGCGCACGACCTCATCCTCTTCGATCGCCGACATGCCGGCGAACACCGCGACGCCGTAGCGAAACAGCACGGCAATGCGATTATCCCCCAGGCGCAGCGTGAGCGGCGTCGTGGAGATTGCGTCCTGGCGCTCGAGGCCGCGAGTGTCCAAGCGCTCGCCGAGCAGCAGCGCCCGGACCGGAAGGGAGATCGTCGCCGTCATGGTCGCATGATGTCCGCGCGCTTGGGAGGAAGGCAAGCCTGCCCGAAGAGCAAGTCTGCCCGCAAATATGCCGAAGGGCGGCGGTCGTCTTGTCGCTGCGTCAATGACGAGCGTGCGCGGCAAGGTCCATCCTGACGTCGAAAGCGAGCATGCGATCGAACAGCGCCGTCTTGCGATAATAGTGCCGGAATCCGAACAGCTGGCCGGGGATTTCTTCGCTGCGCAAGTCCAGAAGGCCGAACCACATCAAAGGGCGCAGGATCCGCGCCTCGGTGGCGTGAGTCGGCCAGTTCCCATATCTCGCCAGAACGGCCGGTTCCGGGAGCGTGCACAGCCGCGCCAGCTTGTCGTCGGTCTGCCACTCGCCCGCGGAGACCGACAGCGACCACAAGGCAATTCCGATATCCGGTTGCGGCCAGGTGCCGGGCATTCGGTCGAAGTAGCTGAGATCCATGTACCAGAAGGCGAGGTGGAAGAGGATCGCCTGCAGGCTGCCTTGCCGGCGATCGCCGAGAAGCGATCTTCCCAACGGTGTAGCCAGCAGCTTGCCCCGCCGCGGGCGTACCAGTTTCGCCGCCCTTGCAAGCACGTGCACGAAGTTCAAAGGCAGGAAGTCGAATTCGTTGATCACCTTGCTGAGCGAGAACTGCTCCGCTTGATCATAGTCCGGCCATTCGATGAGCTCGCGCATCTCCGCGACCACGGCCCGCGTCAGGTGGCCGGTCGCCGTCAGCTTCAGCCCGCCATGCTCGATCGTTTGCCGCAGGAGGACCAGGATGTTGCGCGCTACCGCCGAGCCCGCGACCTCCTCGGCACCGAGGTCACTGGCAATCCGGATCGCGGACTGAGCGGTCATCGGCTCCTGTCCCAGGGCGCGCAAGCTGTCCATGGTCAGCAACGTCCAGGCGGGCTCCACCCCCTCGAGCCACTGCCGCATGAGCGGGAAGTTGAGAAAATCCGGTTGCGCCATCATTCAACCCAACAAGCCGATCTGCCGTGAGAGGGGCGGGGGCGGCAGCACGGCCAGCATCTCAATTCGCACCCCTCCAACATCGGCAGCCTCGAGCGAGGCGCGGATAGCGTCGTTCGGCTTCACCAGACGCAATTCGGAAACATGCTCGACCAAGCTCTCTTTGGGAAGAGCGTGCGGCAGGGAGGTGGTGGGCCATTTTGAATGTGGCGCCGCGATCTTGCCCCAGGGCGAGGCTGCTTCGAGTGCAAAGATCGATTTCCGTCCCCTCTGAGCCCGGTCATTTGGAGGACGGCTTGCCCGTCGTGGCGAGGTTGAGCATGCCTTTGAACGTCTCTTGAACGGCATCCGGCGTCAGCGCGAGCCAGGTTCGTAGAAGCGATTCAGGCGACAGCTTGTCGATATTGGCGCGCATCACTTTCTCGAGGTCTTCCATGATGCCCGCCTGCATAGGCTTGACGTCGGGAAGCCCCATGAACTCGCGCGCTTCGGCAGGGGTGCAGTCGATGTCCACGGTAATCTTCATGATGTAGCCCCTCTCTGGCGTATCGTTGCGACCGTCCATAGCGACATGTGGGCCATCCGCGCTCCGGCGGCAATTCTGGCCCATCGGCAGTCGAAACACGGCGGCAGTCGTGCCGCCAGGGATGGGCGTGTGCGGGTTCGCTCGGGCCTTTGCGCGTCGCATGGCAGCCTGTGATTGGCCGGTGATAGTCAGCGGCCCCTTAACCCGCGCCTCGAAGCCGCTCGGGTTTTTTTCGCGCCGACGAGCTGCAATGCTTGCCATACCAGCCGATCAGCCTACGGTGCCGGCATCACCGGCAGCGGCTCTTGACCTGGCGCCGGTGGCTGAGAGACGCTTATGCGCTCCCGCCTTAGAGGCAACGGAGCTCCATCCATGGCCGACCCAAGAAATCGAGAAGATGAAAACGCCATACATAGCATCGCAGTCGCGAGGCTGGTGAATGGCATCCTCGACGGCACCTACACAAACATCGATAATGCCCAGATCGCGCTTGAACGATCGCGGAGGCGGAAGCTCCTCCTAAAGCGCAAGTCGAATTTGGGTTCGCAGCCCACCAGGAGCGGCGACTCGGAACTGAGCCACTAATCCACGCTGCAGCGCCCCATCAATAGCGCGCGAGCGGGGTCCCTCGTTGCTCATTCCCCTGGGTAAGTATTTGATTTCAATGGCGAGCGCGCCGGGGCTCGAACCCGGGACCTACTGATATGTGATCAGTCACGCGCGCACGAGGCTCGGCCGGTGCGATTCACGGCGCCGTCGACGGCCAGAAGTTCGCCGCAGCCGAGCCGACCATCAAGGAACAATTCCGAGGGGCTGGGCTCGAAACCCCCGGTATAGGCGAGCGCGACACGGGCCGGGTCACGGGAATTCCAGGCATCTTCGGCCATGCGGGCTTTTTGAGCGGCGGTTTCGGCGGTGAAAGGCCGGAAAGGTGGCCGGGACATCATTTTATCTCTGCGGCTGCGGTCATTAGCCTATTCAGTCACTGTTACATCCATCATCGGCTTCGGCTGAGATGAAGGGCTGCGGCGATAAGGCCAACCGCAGCGCCGAAAGACGCCACGCCAGTCCATCCGAACGGCGCCATAAGCCATCCACTTGCGGCAGCGCCAACCGCACCGCCGAGAAACGTCGCCGTCATATATAGAGTGTTGATTCGGCCTTGCGCCTTCGGATCAATTGCGAGTGCCCTCGTCTGGTTAGAAACAAGGCCCGATTGGACGGCCAGATCGAGGACAATCACGCCGATGATCGACGCAACGAGTGAAAATGGGGCGGCAAAAAGAACGGCATAGGCGAGCGTAACGAACGCAATGCTGTATGTGACAACCCGAGCTGGCCCCACCCCATCTGAAGCGCGTCCACCGATCGAAGCCGCCAGCGCACCAGCCGCCCCCACAATGCCAAATGCACCAGCCCAGAAGCTGCCGAGATGAAGCGGACTTTGCACGAGCATGGTCGCGAGGTTGGCCCAGAACGCGTTGAACGCAGCCCAAAGCACTGCTTGCGTTATCATAGCCTGACGCAAAACCTTGTGGTCCATAAACATCTGCCAAAGCGATGCAAGCAAGGACCGGCAAGGCAAATCCGTTGTTGGACGGCCCCTCGGCAGCAAAAACGCCGCCGTACAGCCGACTGCCACCATGGATACCGCTGCCATGGCAAAAACCGATCGCCATCCATAAACGGACGAAACTGCCCCACGAGGGGCATCCCGGTGAAGGCCAGGCTGGTCCAAATCCCGCCACCTGCCGACTCAGACCTGTGCTCCGGGACTCCTTTTGGAAAGGTGCCGTGCATCTTGACGCGCTCCTCTTGCCTTGCAATGCGGGAGCGCGGAAGCGTCTCTCAGCCATCGGCGCCTTTGGGCGGTCGCTGTCGATGATGCTGCACTGAAGGTTCGTTGAGGAAACCTGCAAGCGCTACCTGCTTCCAAGCGGCGAGGTCTGAGAGGACCTCCGCAGGGTGGTTAAGGTCACCTCGGTCCCGGCGCGTACCGATGCGCCGACGCATCGAGGATCGTCCGGCAGGGGCGCCGCTGCGCTCACGATTGGGTCGAGCATGTCTGTGTCCCCGATTTCAGGAGTCTTGTTTCTGCTGCTTGCGGCGGGTGCCGCCCGCGCGGGGGGGCCGTCCGGGGACAAGGGGTTGACGACCTACGCGATTGCTATGCATGGCCAGCCTGCGCTGCCCGCCGATTTTTCGCGCCTTCCCTACGCCGACCCGCAGGCCGTGAAAGGAGGCCGCCTGGCGCTCGCCTACCAGGGGACCTTCGACAGCCTCAATCCTTATAACCTGAGTGCCGGATCGACAGCGCAGGGTCTCATCGGCAATGTATTCCAGTCGCTGATGCTGCGCTCCCTCGATGAGCCGTTCACGCTCTATGGCCTGATCGCCCGATTGATCGAGACCGATGACGCCCGTTCCTACGTCGCCTTCCATCTCGACCCGCGGGCGCGGTTTTCGGACGGCGTACCAGTGACCGCAGCGGACGTGCTGTTCACCTTCGATCTCCTCAAGAAGAAGGGTCGGCCGCAGCAGCGTGATGCCTTCGACCGGGTTAAACGGGCGGAAGCGCTCGATCTCATGACTGTTCGCTTCGATCTTAGCGGGCTCGACAACGAAATGCCGCTGACGCTTGCAATGATGCCCGTGCTTCCGAAGCATCAAGCGGATGTCGAGCACTTCGACGCTCCAACGCTCAAGCCACCGGTCGGGACGGGTCCGTACGTCATTGCCGACGTGCAGCCGGGGGAGCGCCTGATCCTGCGTCGTAATCCCGACTATTGGGCGGAGGATCTGCCCGTCCAACGCGGATTGTTCAATTTCGACGAAATCGAGATCGACTATTATCGTGACGCCGATTCGTCGTTCGAGGCGTTCAAGGCGGGACTCTACGATTTTCGCCAGGAGACGGACGCCGGGCGCTGGATAAGCTCCTATGATTTTCCTGCCGTGCGCGACGGCCGCACCATCAAGGAAAGCCTGCCCTATGGCTTACCGAAGGGTATGGAGGGCTTCGCCTTCAACACGCGCCGGTCGATATTTGCTGATATTCGAGTGCGCGAAGCGCTCGGCCTGATGTTCGACTTCGAATGGATCAATGCCAACTTCTACGGCGGGCTCTATCGCCGATCGAGAAGCTTTTTCGATGATTCTGAGCTCGCCTCCGCCGGCCGCCCAGCGGATATCGGCCAGCGGGCGCTCTTGGCGCCCTTTCCCGGCGTGGTGCGCGACGACATCCTCGAAGGACGCTGGGAACCGCCCGTTACCGACGGTTCGGGGCGCGACCGGACGATGGCTCGGCGCGCGCTGGTGCTCCTTGGCGAAGCCGGCTACGCCATCAAGGACGGCGCGCTCGTCGAGCGGGCGAGCGGCCGGCCGTTTGCCTTCGAGATCCTGGTACAGGACCACACTCAGGAACGGCTTTCACTGATCTTTGCGGACAGCCTCAGGCGCCTCGGCGTTGACGTTACCGTCCGCCTCGTCGATGAGGTGCAGTACCAGCGCCGCCGCCAGAAATTTGATTTCGACATGCTGATCGCCGCCTGGATCGCCAGCCCCTCGCCGGGCTATGAGCAGCGCTTCCTCTGGGGTTCGCAGAGCGCCGATCAGGAGGGATCCTACAATCTCACCGGCGCGCGCTCACCCGCGATTGACGCGATGATTGCGGCCATGGTCGCAGCCAAGACTCACGAGGAATTCGTCGATGCCGTGAGAGCGTACGACCGCGTCCTGTTGTCGGGCTTCTATATCGTTCCGCTGTTCTATACACGCGAGCAATGGATCGCCTATTCGGACAAGCTCGCACATCCGAAGTACATTCCGTTGTTCGGAGTGACAATCGACAACTGGTGGCAGAAGCAGCCCTAACAGCGCGAAGTCTGCCGAGCGGCGGTGGCGTAACGGAGGTCGGCCTAGCCACCCTCGTAACCGCGCCCACCGATGCGGATCACAGTGAGTTGCTCACGGGCCGGCTTCGCAGCGTTGCCCGCCAGCAGGTCGTCGAGCTCCACCATCCATCGTCCAAGCTTCGGCCGCAGCTGAATGCCCCGCTCGTATTCGAACGATGTCTCCCCCGATCGAAGCACTTTCCGGACGGTGTTCCGCGACACCTTCAGGTCCCGCGAGATCTCCTTGATCGTCTTGCCTTGAGAAAATGCTCGCGCCGTATCCGGCCAATCGTCTCCACTGTCAGCATTCCCTCCACCGCTTGCTTCGACTCAGAGCGAGGAGCGCATCAGCCCAACCTTCAGGGGGTCAATGGACGCCGATCCCCCCGGCCAGGGGTCAAGCTGGCTCGGGCGCTCCTCATCCGGACGCGCGATTCTCCCTCCAGAAATCTGACCCGGCTCCAGATTTTCTTGCCCGCCGGCATTTCGCTGCCAATTTCCGGGCCGCCTACTGGCCTCGGCGCGCTTTCCGCTGGCAGGGGTAACCGGCCGCGGCCGTATGGCGCCTGCGACCTTGCTAGAGTCACGGCGGCCCGGCTCAGTCTTTTCCTATTCGCGCGCGGACGATCTGCGCAAGCTGATCGGCGTTGATCGCGCCGGCAGGCGCCGGCTTGCCGGGTCTGACCGCTATGATCCGGATGACGAGGCCTTCGCCAGGCGTGGCCATATGGCTGGCGGCGGGGCTGAGCACGATGAAGTGAGTTCCGCGCGCCAGCGTTGTCTGGGCGGCCTGAAGCAGCACGAAGTCGTGTGCGATAGCAGCTGAAGGAAAATCGGGACCTCGGATGAAGATGTGCCAGACATCCCGGCGGATCTGGCGTGCCTCAGCGCCGCCCGACAGGACCGGGTGATAAGGCGCGATGCAGGATGCGAGCGCGAGCGTGAGGGCGAGCGTGAGGGCGAGCGTGAGGATGCGCATCTGTCCGAGCCTCCCAAGAGGTAGGGCGGCGCAACATAGCGCATTTGACGGCCGGTTTCGGTGGTCGTGGCGTCGTCGGCGCCTCAGTCTGCTTCGCGCGCTCGGCCGCTGTCAGCCCGGCGGCCCCGTTGCGATCTGGCCCGGCGACGGGCACGATACCTGCATCAGCCAGGGAGCATCGAAGGCCATGAGCGTCGAGAAAGCCATCCCCGCAAGTCCCGACAGGCCCCGCCGGCGCGCAAACGTCGGCGAGGCCCTGGCCACGGCGTTCTCTGGGGGGCAAATCGGCCGCGGCCGGCATTGATGCTAACACATGATCGCAATGTCGCGAACCTGTCACACCTCGGGTGGTAGACTTTCGCTTGATACCCCCGTCCCCTCATGCCCCGCCTCGAAGGAGCGCGGGGCTTTTTGTTGGGCTGGGGCGGGCTATACTGCCGGCATGTCGGATCAACCTTCGCCCGGTCGGCCCGGTCGTCGTGGTTGGCCCGGTCGGCTCGGTTGGCGCCATCAGCCCAGCCAGTCCAGCGGGCGCGACTTCGCGGTGTTCGCGATATTCCTATGCCTCGCCGTAATCGGTGTCGTGTTGGGATTGATCTTCAAGTTGTGGTGACAGCCGAGAGCGAGCTTTAAGCCGCCGGTAATCCCACAGCCGCATACTGATTCGGCGCGGGAAGGTCTCTCCCGCGCACCGGAGTGGGGGCGAGCGGGTTTTCCGTATTGCGTCCCCGCTCGTCCTCTTCGCCCTCCCTCAACCGATCAGGTCCGCCTTCCTGGCCTCGTGCTCGGCGTAGCTCGTCACGATCCGACCCTTGGGCTATCGAAATTCGAGCCGCGCGCCATGTGCGCTAATCACCGCAAGCAGCTTTCCAGGGATGGTCGGGCACTCGGTCCGACTGATATTGAAGCCGTCCGAAAGCTCGTTTGACATCGAGCCCCCGTGATACCTGCATGCTTGGGCTGTCTGCTCTGTCAAAGCCGCAACAGTGACCAGGGCGAACGCTGTCGTGAGAGGCAAGAACAGGCGCCTCAAAAGCACGGCGCTCGGGGAAGGATGGGGAGTCGATTATCGCCATGGCGCGTGCGCTCACGAATTCGGCGTGACACTGCCTTTTCCGGACACCAAGCGGACACGAATTCAAGAGCCAATGTCCGCCGTCGATCTTGTCGCGCAATTCCCTGTTATTATTAGGCTTTTGGCGAGCGCGCCGGGGCTCGAACCCGGGACCTACTGATTAAAAGTCAGTTGCTCTACCGGCTGAGCTACGCGCTCCGGCGGCGCGGTGGTAGGACGGGCATCGGCGCGGGTCAATAGCGGCGGCGCTTTTCCGTCGTTTTCGTGCTTCGTTCTTCCTCGCGTTCTCTTGCGCGGAAATCGCACAGCTTTTCGGCACAGGCCACTTGTTGCCGGCCCCGGCTGTAGATATTTTAAGTTTCAAATATCGGAGACGAGAATGGGTGGCGCGTCGCGTCGACATGCGCTGGTGACGGGGGGCGGCAAGGGCATCGGCCTCGCAGTCGCGGCCGCGCTTTCGGCCGCCGGCATCGAGGTCAGCGTGACCGGGCGCGACCGGGCGGCGCTCGACGCCGCCGTCGGGAGCAGGCAGGCGAGCCATGCGCTGATCGCCGATGTGACGGATATCGGCTCCATGCAGGAGGCGGTGGCGCAGGCCGAGCGCCATGCTCCGATCGATATCCTGGTCAACAATGCCGGAGGCGTCGAGACGGGCCCCTTCCTGCGCCTCGACGATGCCGCCTTCGAGCGCCAGCTCACCCTCAACCTGATGAGCACGGTGCGGATGACGCGCTTCGTCCTGCCCGGCATGACGCAGCGCGGCTTCGGGCGCATCGTCAATATCGGCTCGACCGCAGGCCTGAAGGGTTATCCCTATGTGACGGCCTATGTGACGGCGAAGCACGCCGTCATCGGCTTCACGCGGGCGCTGGCGCTGGAGGTGGCCAAGACGGGCATCACCGTCAATGCGCTGTGCCCGGGCTATACCGACACGGATCTCGTCCGCGCCAGCGTCGAGACCGTGCGGCGGAAGACCGGCGGCTCGGCCGAGGCCGTGCTCGAGAAGCTGACCTCGGCCAATCCGCAGGCGCGCCTGGTGCGCCCGCAGGAAGTCGCGGCGGCGGCCGTCTGGCTCGTTTCGGACGCAGCCGCCGCGGTCACCGGACAGGCGATCGCCATCGATGGGGGAGAGACAGTGGCATGACGGATCCGGCCGGAGGACCGCTCGACGCCGAGACCAAGGCGCATGAGCATGCGGATGGCCACGAATCGCAATTGCGGCTGTGGCTGCGCCTGCTCACCTGCTCGACCTTGATCGAGAGCGAGATCCGCCGGCGGCTGCGCAAGGAATTCGACACCACCTTGCCGCGCTTCGACCTGATGGCCCAGCTCGAGCGTGCCCATGAGGGCATGACCCTGAACGAGCTGTCGAAGCGCATGATGGTGACCAACGGCAATGTCACCGGCCTCGTCGAGCGCCTGGTTGCCGAAGGCCTGGTCGACCGGCGTCCCGCGCCGAACGACCGGCGCGCCCAGGTGGTGCGCCTGATGCCGAAGGGCCGCCAGGTGTTCCAGCAGATGGCCGCGGCGCATGGCGATTGGCTCGCAGCGCTTTTTGCCGGCCTCGACGAGAAGGAGATCGATCAGATGATGGGGCTTCTGGCCAAGACCAAATTGTCGGCGCGCCAAGAGACCGCGCGCCAGGAGACTTTGCGCCAAGAGACTCTGCGCCAAGAAACTTCGCGCGAAGAGACCTTGCGCACCACCTCGCAAGGCGACGCGTCATGAGGCCGTTTCCCGTGGTCGAGCCGCCGCTCGCGAGCTACAGCGCCAGCCATTTCAAATTCGCGGTCGAGGGCAAGGTCGCGACGCTCGCCTTGAACCGCCCCGAGCGCAAGAACCCCTTGACCTTCGAGAGCTATGCCGAGCTCTCGGCGCTGTTCCGCACGGCCGCCCATGACGATGCCGTGAAGGCTATCGTGGTGTCGGGCGAGGGCGGCAATTTCTCCTCGGGCGGGGACGTGCACGAGATCATCGGCCCCCTCACCAAGCTCGACACCAAGGGGCTCCTCGACTTCACGCGCATGACGGGCGAGCTCGTCAAGGCGATGCGGGCTGCGCCCCAGCCGATCATCGCAGCCGTCGACGGGGTCTGCGCCGGCGCCGGCGCCATCGTCGCCATGGCGAGCGATATGCGGCTCGGGACGGCCGGCGCCAAGGTCGCCTTCCTGTTCAACCGCGTCGGCCTTGCCGGCTGCGACATGGGCGCTTGCGCCATCCTGCCGCGCATCATCGGGCAGGGCAGGGCCTCCGAGCTCTTGTTCACCGGCCGTGCCATGGGCGGGGAGGAGGCCGAACGCTGCGGCTTCTTCAACCGCCTCTGCGCTCCCGATGCCCTGATGGGTGAAGCGATGAAGCTGGCGACGGCGATCGCCGACGGGCCGAATTTCGGCAACACCATGACCAAGCGCATGCTCGACATGGAATGGGCGATGTCGATCGAGGCCGCGGTCGAGGCCGAGGCCGTCGCCCAGGCGCTCTGCATGCAGACGGAAGATTTCCGTCGCGCCTATCGCGCCTTCGCCAAGAGGGAAAAGCCGGTATTCGAGGGAAACTGATGCCTGATCCCGCATTCCTGCGCCTGCCCTTCTTCGAGGAGCGTCACCGGCGCTTCGCCGACGAGATCGCGGCCTTCGCCGACACGACGCCCGCGCTTGTCGACCATCATGATGTCGACGGCTCCTGCCGACGCCTGGTGCGGTCTCTGGGCGAGGCCGGTTTCCTGCGTCACGCGGTGATCGCGCCGCATGGCGGGGAGGCGGCGACGCTCGATGTGCGCACGCTGTGCCTCGCCCGCGAGACGCTCGCGGCAGCGTCCGGCCTCGCCGATTTCGCTTTCGCCATGCAGGGGCTCGGCACAGGGCCGGTGTCGCTGTTCGGCACGAGCGAGCAGAAGCAGCGCTTTCTGCCCGCGGTCGCAGCCGGCGAGCGCATCGCCGCCTTCGCGCTGTCGGAGCCCGACGCAGGTTCCGACCCTGCCGCCATGACCACGACGGCCGTCGCCGACGGGCCGGCGCATCTGCGCCTCGACGGCCGCAAGACCTGGATCTCGAATGGCGGCATCGCCGATCATTACGTCGTCTTCTGCCGCACCGGCGAGGCGCCAGGAGCGAGGGGGCTTTCGGCCGTCATGGTCGAAGCGGGGACGCCCGGCCTCACCATCGCCGAGCGCATCGACACCATCGCGCCGCATCCGCTGGCCACTCTGTCCTTCGAGGACTGCCGAGTGCCGCTCGCCAACCGCATCGGCGGACCGGGCGAGGGCTTCAAGGTGGCGATGGCGACGCTCGACGTGTTCCGCTCGACGGTCGGGGCGGCAGCGCTCGGCTTCGCGCGCCGGGCCCTCTCGGAAGCCTTGCATCGCGCTGCCACCCGCAAGATGTTCGGCGCCACGCTCGCCGATCTGCAGCTCACTCAAGGCGCGCTCGCCGAGATGGTGGCCGATGTCGAGGCCTCGGCGCTGCTCGTCTATCGGGCCGCCTGGACCAAGGACCAGGGCGCCGAGCGTGTCACCAAGGAGGCGGCGCTCGCCAAGCTCGTGGCGACCGAGGCGGCCCAACGCGTCATCGACAAGGCCGTGCAGATGTTCGGCGGCGAGGGCGTCAGGAGCGGCGTCAAGGTCGAGGAGCTCTACCGCGAGATCAGGGCGCTGCGCATCTATGAAGGTGCGAGCGAGGTGCAGAAAATCGTTATCGCGCGCGCCGAACTCGCCTCGCATGCAGTCAAGAAGGGATGAGCGTCATGACCAGGACGGAGGCTTACACCGCTCATATCGATCATTTCGCGCGCGACCACCTGCCGCCGCCCGAACAGATGCCGGAATTCGTCTTCACCTTGCCGGAGCTGCATTATCCCGATCGGCTGAACAGCGTCAGCGAGCTCCTCGATTCCTGGCTCGCCAAGGGGCATGGCGCGCAGCCCTGCTTCCGCTCGCTGCAGACGAGCTACAGCTATGCCGAGTTCGCGGCGCTCGTGAACCGCATCGCCAATGTCCTCGTCGCCAAATTCGGCCTGGTGCCGGGCGGGCGCGTGCTGTTGCGCTCGCCCAACAATCCGGTGATGGCGGCCGCGCTGTTCGCCGTGATGAAGGCCGGCGGCATCGCGGTGACCTCGATGCCGTTACTGCGCGCCCGCGAGCTCGCCTTCATGAGCGACAAGGCGCAGGTCACGCTCGCTCTGTGCGACTATCGCTTCCTCGACGAGCTGGAGAAGGCGAAGCAGAACTCGCCCATTCTCGACCGCATCGTGCCGATGGGCGGACAAGGCAGCGACGATCTGATGCGTCTCGCCGAGACCGCCTCGCCGCAATTCACGGCCTGTGCGACGGCGGCCGAGGATATCTGCCTCATCGCCTTCACCTCGGGCACTACGGGGGTGCCCAAGGGGGCGATGCATAATCACCGCGATCTCGTCGCCACCTGCGACAGCTATGGCCGGCATGTGCTGCAGCCGCGCAAGAGCGATGTCTTCATCGGCTCGCCGCCGCTCGCCTTCACCTTCGGTCTCGGCGGGGGCGCCCTGTTCTCGCTGCGCGTCGGCGCCTCTTCGATCCTGCTCGAGCAGGCAGCGCCCGACAAGCTGATCGAGGCCATCCGCACCCTCAAGCCGACGGTCTGCTTCACGGCCCCGATCGCCTATCGGGCCATGCTCGGCAGGTTGCAGCCGGGTGATGTCGACAGCCTGCGGGTCTGCGTATCGGCCGGCGAGGCCCTGCCCAAGGCCACCTGGGAGGCCTGGCATGACGCGACCGGCATCGAGATCCTCGACGGCATCGGCTCGACCGAGATGCTGCACATCTTCATCGGCGCCCCGGTCGGCAAGATCAGGCCGGGCTCGACCGGCATTCCGGTGCCGGGCTATGAGGCGAAGATCGTGGACGAGGAGGGGAACGAGCTCCCGCGCGGCTCGGTCGGCCTGCTCGCAGTGCGCGGCCCGACCGGCTGCCGCTATCTCGCCGATCACCGCCAGACCAATTATGTCCGCAATGGCTGGAACTATACGGGCGACACCTATCGTCTCGACGAAGACGGCTATTACTGGCACCAGGCGCGTTCCGACGACATGATCGTCTCGGCGGGCTACAATATTGCCGGGCCCGAGGTCGAGGCGGCCTTGCTGACCCATCCGGCCGTGCTCGAATGCGCCGTGGTCGGGGCGCCGGACTTCGCCCATGACACGACGGTGGTGAAGGCCTATGTGGTGCCGCGGCCCGGCCAGCAGCCGGGCGAAGCGCTGGTGGGCATCCTTCAGGACCATGTGAAGACCGAGATCGCCCCCTTCAAATGCCCGCGCCTCATCACTTTCATCGAGGCCTTGCCGCGCACCGAGTCCGGCAAGGTGCAGCGCTTCGTGCTGCGTGAGCGTGCCAAGGCCGAAGCCGCCGAAGGAGTGACGCGATGAGCCTGCCGAACAAGCCCGTCATCCGGCCTGCCGCCGACGGCCACAACGAAGGCTGGCCGACGAGCCTGAACCCGCCCGGATGGCCGCGCCCCAAGGGCTATGCCAACGGCATGACGGGGCAGGGGCGGGTGGTGGTCACCGGTGGCGTCGTCGGCTGGGACCAGACGGGCCATTTCCCCGAGGGCTTCGTGGCCCAGGCGCAGCGCTGCTTCCTCAATATCCGCGACATCCTGGCGGCGGGCGGGGCGGAGCCCGGCCATCTGGTGCGGCTCACCTGGTACGTGACCGATGTCGAGGCTTATCTCGCCAATCCCCGCGAGCTCGGCGACGCCTATCGCACGGCGTTCGGTCGGCATTTTCCGACAATGGCGGTGGTCGAGGTCAAGCGCCTGGTCGAGAAGGCCGCGCTCCTGGAGATCGAGGCGACCGCGATCGTGCCGGATTGATCAGAGGCCGATCGCAGCTCTCATGTCACTGGCCCGACTACCCAGTCTTGGGTTTGCGGAACCAGGACGGGCTCGGCGGGACGAAGAGGAGCGCGATACCGACGATCCGCAGGCCCAATGAAATCATGGCAGATGGGCTGTCGGCGAAAGGGTTGGGACTCGTGCGGGGAATGCGCAAAATCAAGGGAAGGACCGCAGTCACCAATATCACTATACGAGCCCAGTTTCGCCCTTTGGCGGCTTTCCAGATAATCAAGCAGTATATCGCGCATGCGACAACGTTGTTCAACAGCGTCAGAATCTTGGCAAGGGGTTCGAGGATTTGATCATCGGCCTGCGCAATTGGGATAATGACCGCGGCGAGATAGAAAGCGCACGAGAGATACAAGAGCGCCACCGCAATGGACACCAAACTCGGCCTGGCGGCCGCGATCGGAGCCGTCATCTGTTCCGTCATGGTGTGTCCTCGGCACTGTGTGTGACATCTGTCACGTAGCAACCGTCGCGGCTACGATCGCGGAGCGAGCGGCTTCACGCCTGCTTTCCATCGCCCTGCGGCTTGCGCCGGAACAATCTGGAGATGGCGGCGACAGCGCCGATCGCTACGAGCCCGATGATCTTTGCGAATTTCAACACGAAGACGCCGGCGAGCGCCAATAGGCCGAGCTTCTTCGCCGCCAGGCCGCCCACCAGCGCGGCGAGGCCGTAGGCTGCGATCTTGTCCGTCGAGCTGTCGAAGTCTTCATAGCGCTTGCCGGACGCGAAGGAGAGACGGGCGAGGAGATCGCGCGCGGTCGCTTTCTCCGCCGCTATTCGGTCCGAGCTGGTGATGAAATCGAGGCTGAAATACCCCTCTCGTCCTAAGAGATAGGTATTGTAATTCACCGACTGGCCCCCGCCATCCGGCTGGTTCTTTTGCTTTGCGGACATGGACCAGACGAGCCTGTGCGTCGTGCTGTCATAGGCAGGCTTCTCGACCCAGCCGAGGATCTCCAATTCGGGAAAGCCTCGGGCTCGACGGTCCTCATTGGCTGCATCCGTGCCTTCCTTGAGGCTCGTCAACAGGTCATCGGCGTTCCAGTTCCTGGCGTCATCATCTTTGACGTAGCCTTCTTTGATGAAGGAGATTTCGGCGATCCATTCATCGCCATGCTTCGGGCTGGCGACAAGGCCCGCAAAGCTGCTTGCGTTGACCGTATTGCCCCAGGCGCGCATGAGTCTCGCGCCCTCGGCCTTGGGAATGAAGAAGAACGGCGCCGGGACGGTGAATACACCCTGATCCAGGAGCGTCACCTCTTGGGGGCTGGACACCCGAGCTTGCAGGGCCGCCTTCCAGGCTGCCAGCTCTTCTGCTTTGCGCTGCTCTTCGCTCGTGGCCGTGGCGGCACTGGTCTGCGCTTGCGCCGGACGGCCCGGGAAAGCAGTCGCGGCGAGACCGATCAGGAGGATCAGGCCAAGCCGGATCACCACAGCGATTGCATCGGAGAGCACGTGCCGGCCTCGCTCGAGACACCGTGCGATATGCCGCGTTCCAGCTCGCATGCCCGCCCCCGTCGGAGCCACCGCTCGCTTCCCTCCGTCGGTCAGGCCCGACAAACAAGGGAACATTATATGAACATCGCAGTTTTCTTGGGGAATGGCAAGCCTGCGAACGCGGGGCTGATGCGGTCGCGCCCATTCGTTGTCGAGAACATAATGGGAACACTTTGAGGCGATATGCAAGCCTGCCGGCTTGGCTCGAGAGTCATCGAGAGTCATGTCGAGGCGGGCAGGCGGCGATGCTGCAGTGCAGCAAAATCGCGCTCGAATAAACAGCCCGCCCTCAAGAGCGCGGCCGCTGTAAATCGCCTGTTATTTACAGCGACCGCAATGCAGCAATATCCCAGCCCGGCCATGACGAAGGGCGCCGCAGCTTCCCGCCTCGAACGGTATTCATGTCGCCCGAAATTGCGTATAGCGGTCGCCGAATCCCGCCGAAACAGCGCCGAGTTCCCTTGTGTCGCTCACGATCCGCCCCGCCATCCCGTCCGACGCTGCCCTGGTCTTCAGCCTGGTGCGCGAGCTCGCCGAATATGAGCGCCTCCTGCATGAGGTCGAGGCGACGCGGGAGGAGATCGCCGAGGCGCTGTTCGGTGACCGGCCGAAGGTCTTCGCCGACATCGCCGAATGGCAAGGCGAGCCTGCGGGTTTCGCCTTGTGGTTCTACAATTTCTCGACCTTCCGGGGGCGGCACGGCATCTATCTCGAGGATCTGTTCGTGCGCCCGCAGCTGCGCGGCCATGGCATCGGCAAGGCCCTGCTGGAGACCTTGGCGGCCCGTTGCGAGCAGGAGGCGCTCGCCCGGCTCGAATGGTCGGTGCTGAACTGGAACGAGCCCTCGATCGGCTTCTACCGCTCGCTTGGAGCCATCGCCAAGGACGATTGGACGGTGTATCGCCTGAGCGGGGCGGCGCTCGCGCGCCTTGGTGCGAGAGCAGGGGCGAAAGCTGGGGCGAAACTTGCATGAAGCGGTTCCGCGCCCGCCGAGATGCGACTATCTAGGGGCGGCGGCAACGTCGCTTCGACAGCTCAGGAAATTCGAAATGGCCACTGAAATCCGCGTTCCGACGCTCGGCGAGAGCGTCACCGAAGCGACGATCGGGCGATGGTTCAAGCAGCCCGGCGATGCCGTCAAGGCCGATGAGCCGCTCCTCGAGCTCGAGACCGACAAGGTCACCCTGGAAGTCAATGCCCCGGCAGCCGGCGTGCTCGGCGAGCAATTGGCCAAGGAAGGCCAGACGGTGGCGGTGAACGCCGTGCTGGGATCGATCAGCGAAGGCGCCGCGGCCGCTCCGGCAAAGGCCGCCGAGCCGAAAAAGGCAACAGCGCCGGCCGCTGCGCCCGCCAAGGCCGCTCCGCAACCGGCTCCCGCGCCGGCAAAGGCTGCCGCCAAGGCCAGCGCCAACGGTCCGGCGGTCGGGCGCCTCGCGGCCGAGAGCGGCATCGACCCGTCGGCAGTCCCGGGCAGCGGCAAGGACGGGCGCGTGACCAAGGGCGATGTGCTCGGCGCGATCGCTGCCGCCTCCGCGGCGCCGCCAGTGGCCGTTTCCGTGCCCGCAGCGCCTGCCCCCGTCCAGCTGCGCGCGCCCTCGCCGCCGGACGACGCCTCGCGCGAGGAGCGGGTACGGATGACGAGGCTGCGCCAGACGATCGCGCGCCGCCTCAAGGAGGCGCAGAACACGGCCGCCATGCTGACGACCTTCAACGACGTCGACATGTCGGAAGTGATGAAGCTACGGGCCCATTACAAGGACGCCTTCGAGAAGCGCCACGGCGTCAAGCTCGGCTTCATGGGCTTCTTCGTGAAGGCCTGCGTGCAGGCGCTCAAGGAATTGCCGACCGTCAATGCCGAGATCGACGGAGAGGATATCGTCTACAAGAATTACTATCATATCGGCATTGCGGTCGGGACCGATCGCGGCCTCGTTGTGCCGGTGGTGCGCGATGCCGATCAGCTCTCGCTCGCCGGCGTCGAAAAGGCGATCGCCGATTTCGGCAAGCGGGCGCGCGACGGCAAGCTCAAGATCGACGAGATGCAGGGCGGCACCTTCAGCATCACCAATGGCGGCATCTACGGCTCCTTGATCTCGACCCCGATCCTCAACGCGCCGCAATCGGCCATCCTCGGCATGCACCGCATCGAGGACCGCCCGGTGGCGCGCGGCGGCCAGGTGGTGATCCGCCCGATGATGTATCTCGCCGTGAGCTATGATCACCGCATCGTCGACGGCAAGGAGGCGGTGACCTTCCTGGTCCGCGTCAAGGAGGGCCTCGAGGATCCGGCGCGCCTGGTTCTCGATCTGTGAGGGAGTGACGATTCGGGCTTGCTTCGATGCCTTCCGTCCTTGCATGACACCCTTGTCTCTCGACGGTCTTGGATACGCGCCGGCCGAGGCCAATATGTCTTCTGAAGCCGATAATTCGTCTTGAGAGCTCGCTCTCGCGACCAAGATCGGTGCTTCGAAGATCGGTGCTTGCATGCGTCACATCGTCCTTCTGCTCATGTTGTGCCTGTCGCTCGCAGGGTGCCAAACCTCCTCCGGCGATCCCCAGGCCGACGAGCATTATGCGGCGTCGGCAGCGCGCCTCGGCCGCGGCAGTGGTGGCGGTGATCACGGAGGCAATAAGTAAGCCTTGCTTTGCGTTTCTCTGGAGCCGTCGAACGTGTAAGAGCCTCGCCAAGCCTTGCGGGCTCAACACATGCTGGGCCCGATGGAATGCAGGATTCGGCGCCGGAGAGAGAACTCAATGCCTTATGACCTGATCGTGATCGGAAGCGGTCCTGGCGGCTATGTCTGCGCCATCCGCGCGGCGCAGCTCGGCCTCAAGACCGCCGTCGTCGAGAAGATGCCGACCTATGGCGGCACCTGCCTCAATATCGGCTGCATCCCCTCGAAGGCGCTGCTGCATGCGTCCGAGCTGTTCGACGAGGCAGGCCATGGCTTTGCGGCATTCGGCATCGACATTCCGGCCCCGAAGCTGAACCTCAAGGCGATGATGGCCCATAAGGATGCGACGGTGAAGTCGAATGTCGACGGCGTCGCCTTCCTGTTCAAGAAGAACAAGATCGACGGCTTCCGTGGCACCGGCCGCATCGCCGCCCCCGGCCGGGTCGAGGTCAAGGCCGAGGACGGCACGACGCAGATGCTCGAGACGAAGTCGATCGTCATCGCGACTGGCTCCGACGTGACGCCGCTTCCCGGCGTGACCATCGACGAGAAGAGCATCGTGTCCTCGACCGGGGCCTTGTCGCTCGCGGCCCCGCCTAAGCGCTTGCTGGTGATCGGCGCCGGCGTCATCGGCCTCGAGCTCGGCTCGGTGTGGCAGCGCCTGGGCTCCGAGCTGCAGGTGATCGAATATCTCGACCGCACTCTGCCCGGGCTCGATGCCGAGACGGCCAAGCAATTCCAACGCCTGATGGAGAAGCGCGGTGCGAAATTCCATCTCTCGAGCAAGGTCACCAAGGCGCAGGTGACGAAGAGCGGCGTCACGGTCATGGTCGAGCCGGCCGCGGGCGGGGAAGCGACGACCATGGAGGCCGATATCGTGCTCGTCGCCATCGGCCGCAGGCCGGTCACTGAGGGGCTGGGTCTCGCCGAGGCTGGCGTGGCGCTCGATCAGCGCGGCCGCGTCGAGATCGACGCGCATTTCGCCACCAACGTGCCCGGCATCTATGCGATCGGCGATGTGGTCCGCGGCCTGATGCTCGCCCATAAGGCGGAAGACGAAGGCATCGCCTGTGCCGAGCTGATCGCCGGCAAGGCCGGCCATGTGAATTACGACGTCATTCCGAGCGTCGTCTACACCTATCCCGAGATCGCTTCGGTCGGAAAATCCGAGGAAGAGCTCAAGGCCGAAGGCGTCGCCTACAAGGTCGGCAAATTCCCCTTCACGGCGAATGGCCGGGCCCGGGCGAACCGCACCCCCGAAGGCTTCGTCAAAGTGCTCGCCGATGCCGCGACCGATGAGGTGCTGGGCGTCCATATCCTCGGGGCCGGCGCCAGCGAGATGATCGCTGAAGCCGCGGTGCTGATGGAGTTCAAGGGCTCGTCGGAAGATCTCGCCCGCACCTGTCACTCGCATCCGACCATGACTGAGGCCGTGAAGGAGGCAGCGCTCGCCGTGGAGAAGCGCGCGATCCATATGTGAACGCGCTTCCCTTCTCCCGCTCTTGGGCGGGAGAAGGTGAGGGGCATTATTTGCCCCGCACGAGGCCGACGATCTCCTTGACGGCCTCGACGTTGGGATGGGCGAGGGCGCTGGCACGCCGCGCCCCATCGGCGAGCACGGCGTCGATATGGTCATGCGCCGCCGAGAGGCGCACCATCTCGGCGCGCAGGGGACCTAGCTTCTCGACCGCGACGTCGACGAGGGCGCGCTTGAACTCCGAGAACTGCGCTCCCGCATGCTGCTTCAGCACCTCCTCGGGCGTGGCGTCGGTGAGCGCCGCGTAGATGCCGACGAGGTTGTCGGCTTCCGGGCGGGCCTCGAGCTCCTTGACGGTCTCGGGCAGCGGATGCGGATCGGTCTTGGCTTTCCTGATCTTCTGGGCGATGGCGTCGACATCGTCGGTGAGGTTGATGCGCGAATAATCCGACGGGTCGGTTTTCGACATCTTCTTGGAGCCGTCGCGCAAACTCATGACGCGCGCCGCCGGTCCGCCGATGAGCGGTTCCGTCAGCGGGAAGAAGGCATCGCCATGGCCACAGGCGGCGATCGAGGCGGCATAATCATTGTTGAACTTCTGCGCGATGTCGCGCGTCAGCTCGAGATGCTGCTTCTGGTCCTCGCCGACCGGCACATGCGTCGCCTTATAGGCAAGGATATCGGCCGCCATCAGCGCCGGATAGGAGAACAGGCCGACCGAAGCGTTCTCGCGGTCCTTGCCGGCCTTCTCCTTGAACTGCGTCATGCGGTTCAGCCAGCCCATGCGTGCCACGCAGGCGAACATCCAGGCGAGCTCGGCATGCTCATGCACCTGGCTCTGGTTGAAGATGATCGAGCGCTTGGGGTCGAGCCCTGCCGCCAGGAAGCCGGCCGTGACGCCGCGAATGCCGTCGCGCAGCTCCTGCGGCGAATTGGGGACCGTCAGCGCATGCAGATCGACGACGCAATAGATGCAGTCGAGCTTGCCTTGCAATTCGACGAAGCGCTTGATGGCGCCGAGATAATTACCGAGATGTAGCGAGCCCGTCGGCTGCACGCCGGAAAAGACCCGCTCCTTGAACGCCGCCATCGATCTCCTCCATGCGCGTGGGGGCAGGCTTATGGCAGCGCACCGGCGGCGAGGCAAGGGCGGCAGTTTTGGGCAGGCCTGGTTTCGGCCAGGCGCGGCTTTGGTATCGCTAGCCGACGATCGGGGCCGGGAGTGTCAGCTTCGTCCGTCGCCGAACGCCCTGACGAGCCAGTTGATGAACACACGCACGCGCGGCGAGAGCTGCCGGTTGCGGGGATAGAGCAGCGAGACCGGCGTCGGCGAGGGCGGACAATCCGGCAGCACATGAACCAGTGTGCCTCGCTCCAGGTCTATCGCCGCATGGAAGCGGGGCACCTGCACGAGACCGAGCCCGAGCCGGGCGGTCGCAAGATAGCTCTCCGGCCCCGTGACCGAAATCGTCACCGGCAGTGTCACGGTGCGGGATGTTCCGCCAACCATGAATTCCATCGGACGCAGGTTGCCGGTGGTGAGAGAGCGCAGTCCGACCATGCGATGACCGTCGAGCGCGCCGGCATCGGTCGGCACGCCGAAGCGGTCGAGATAGCCTGGCGCGGCGCAGGTCAGCCTCTCCAGCATCACCAGGCGCCGCGCGACCATGTCGCTGTCCGGCAGGCTCCCGAACCGCAGCACGCAATCGACGCCTTCGCGGATGAGGTCGATCCAGCGGTCGCTCTCGCTCATGTTGAGCTCGATGTCCGGGTACTCCGCGAAAAAGCCCGGAAGGCCGGGCAACAGGAAGTGGCGCGCCAACGTGCCTTGGACCTCGACACGCAGCAGCCCTTTGGGCTTGGCCCCGCCAAACGCGCCTTCCGCATCCTCGAGATCGGAGATGAGCGAGAGGCAGCGCCGGTGATAGGCCTCGCCGTCGAGGGTCGGGCTGACATGCCGCGTCGTTCGCTGCAGCAGCTGCACGCCGAGCCGCGTCTCGAGCTGCTTCACCGCATCCGTCACTGTCGAGCGTGGCAGGCCGAGATCGCCTGCAGCCAGCGTGAAGCTGCGCCGCTCCACGACCCGCGTGAATACGCGCATGGCATCGAATCTATCCATTTGATTATTCGCAAAATCCGGATTGTGATGCCGGATCATGCATGATTATCCGAGCCCAGTGAAGGTCCATTGTCTCCTCATCCAAAGCGGATTGGCCGCGAACCATGATGAGGAGACTGAAATGACGCAGAAAACCGGCAAGGTGGCGATCGTCACCGGAGCATCCCGCGGCATTGGCGCTGCGGTGGCGGAGCGGTTGGCGGGCGACGGCTTCACCGTCGTCATCAACTATTCGGGCGACGCCGCACCCGCCGAGGCGCTGGCGCAGAAGATCGAGGGCAAGGGCGGCCGCGCGCTGACTGCCAAGGCCGACGTGAGTGACCCGCAGGCTGTCCGCCGCATGTTCGATGCCGCCGAGGCGGCCTTCGGCGGTGTCGACGTGCTGGTCAACAATGCCGGCATCATGATGCTGTCGAGCATCGCCGACACCGACGATGCCACCTTCGATCGGCAGGTGAACGTGAACCTCAAGGGCACGTTCAACACGCTGCGTGAGGCCGCCAAGCGCCTGCGCGACGGTGGCCGGATCGTCAACTTTTCATCGAGCGTCGTCGGGTTGCTGCAGCCGACCTACGGTGTCTACGCCGCCACCAAAGCGGCCGTCGAGGCGATGACGAGCATCCTCGCCAAGGAGCTGCGCGGCCGCGGCATCACCGTCAATGCCGTCGCCCCCGGGCCGACCGCAACCGACCTGTTCCTCAAGGGCAAGCCCCAGGAGGTCATCGACCGGCTGGCGAAGCTCGCTCCGCTCGAGCGGCTCGGCCAGCCCGCCGACATTGCCGCCGTGGTCGCCTTCCTCGCCGGCCCCGACGGCGCCTGGATCGACGGCCAGACGCTGCGCGCCAATGGCGGGATCATCTGAACACCAGCCTCGAATGTCCGGTGCGACGCCGGAAGCATCCCATCGTTCAAAGGATTCAAATCATGAAACAGATTATCGTCATCACCGGCGCGTCGAGCGGTTTTGGCGCGCTCGCCGCCCGCGCGCTCGCGCATGCCGGGCACACCGTCTACGCCAGCATGCGTGAAACGACCGGCCGCAACGCGCCCCAAGTCGCCGAAGTGGCGCGCTACGCCGCCGAGCACGGCGTCGATCTCAGGACCGTCGAGCTCGACGTCGCGTCCAGCGAGTCGGTGGAGGCCGGCATGGCCAAGATCGTCGCCGAAAATGGGCGCCTTGACGTGGTCATCCACAATGCCGGCCACATGTCGTTCGGCCCAGCCGAAGCCTTCACGCCCGAGCAGTTCGCGGAGCTTTACGACATCAACGTGCTCAGCACGCAGCGGGTGAACCGGGCGGCGCTGCCACAGCTGCGCAAGCAGGGCCGCGGCCTCGTGATCTGGGTCTCGTCGAGCAGCGCGCGCGGCGGCACACCGCCTTATCTCTCGCCCTATTTCGCAGCCAAGGCGGCGATGGATTCGCTCGCGGTGAGCTATGCCGGCGAGCTCGCCCGCTGGGGCGTCGAGACCTCGATCATCGTGCCGGGCGCCTTCACCAAGGGCACCAACCACTTCGCCCATTCCGGCGCGCCCGCCGACAAGGCGCGGGCGGCCGAATATGACGAGGGTCCTTATGCCGGCCTGCCGCAGCAGAGCTTGAAGGGCCTCGCCTCGCTCGAACCCGCCGATGCCGATGTCGGCGCCGTCGCCGACGCGATCGTCAGGGTGGTCGACACGCCCTTCGGCAAGCGGCCGTTTCGCACCCATATCGATCCGTCGCAGGATGGCTGCGAGATCGTCAACGGCGTCGCCGATCGGGTGCGGGCGGAGATGTTCAGGCGCATCGGCCTTGCGGATCTCCTCTCGCCGCGGACCGTCGGCTAGAGCCGCGGATTCCCAAATCGCGGCGACTCTCATTGAACGAGGGCGCTCGTAGGGCGCGCGTTTCACATGCAGCTCAGCGGTCGATCATCCTTTCGTTCTGTTCCGAATACCGGTGCCCGTGCACGGGGACCGTGGAGACGGTGTTCTCGATGTCGCGCAGTTCGTCGGGCGTCAGTCCGACGCCTGCCGCTCCGAGGTTCTCGTCGAGGCGGTGCAACTTCGTGGTGCCAGGGATCGGGACGATCCAGGGCTTCTGGGCAAGCAGCCAGGCGAGCGCGATCTGGGCAGGCGTCACCTGCTTCCGGGCTGCGATCTGGCCAAGCAGATCAACCAGGGCCTGGTTCGCCTGTCGTGCCTCCGGCGTGAAGCGCGGAACGGTGTTGCGGAAGTCGGTGCTGTCGAACATCGTGTTCGCGTCGATGGCGCCCGTGAGGAAGCCCTTGCCCAGGGGGCTGAAGGGGACGAAGCCGATCCCGAGTTCCTCCAGCGTTGGCAGCAGCTCCGCCTCGGGCTCTCGCCACCAGAGCGAATATTCGCTCTGGAGGGCGGTGACCGGATGGACGGCGTGAGCGCGCCGGATCGTCTGTACGCCGGCTTCGGACAATCCAAAGTGCTTGACCTTGCCTTCCTGGATCAGGTCCTTCACCGCTCCCGCCACGTCCTCGATCGGCACGTTCGGGTCGACGCGGTGCTGATAGAAGAGATCGATCACGTCGGTCTTGAGCCGCTTGAGCGAGGCTTCGGCGGCCTGCTTGATATGCTCCGGCCGGCTGTTCAGTCCCCGCTGCGCACCGGTATTCGGATCGAGATCGAAGCCGAACTTGGTTGCGATCACGACCCGGTCGCGAAGCGGCGCAAGAGCTTCGCCCACCACTTTCTCGTTCGTGAACGGCCCATAGACTTCGGCAGTGTCGAAGAAGGTGACACCACGCTCGACGCCCGTCCGGATCAGTGTGATCGCGTTCTGCGTGTCCGTGGCCGGACCGTAGCCATAGCTCAGTCCCATGCAGCCCAGGCCGATTGCCGAGACTTCCAGGTTGCTGTTTCCAAGTTTGCGTTTCTGCATGTCGAACTCCTAAAAAATCAGGCCTGATATTGCTCGTCCGCGACCTTTTCCATCCAGTCGACGACCTTGCCTTCGAGTGCCTCTGCGATGGCGATATGGGTCATGGCCGTGGTGGCCGCAGCGCCGTGCCGTGACCGGTCGCCGATCGCCATTGAGCGGGAATCTAGATGACGGACGGTCTTGCGATTAGATACCAGGATTGGCATGAACCTATGAGGAGGATTCATGAATGCCGCGCGAAAACATCAGCGACCTCCTCGCCTTCCTTGCCGTCGCGAAAGAGCGAAGCTTCACCAAGGCCGCTGCTCAGCTCGGCGTTTCTCAGTCGGCGCTCAGCCACACGATCCGTGGGCTCGAGGAAGCGCTCGGGCTTCGACTCTTGATGCGAACCACGCGCAGCGTCTCACCGACCGAGGCGGGCGAGCGCCTGTTGCGAACCGTAGGTCCGCGGTTCGACGAGATCAAAACAGAGCTGGCGGCATTGAGCGAGCTGCGAGACAAGCCCGCCGGCACCATCCGCATCACGGCAGGTGAACACGCCGCCGAAGCGATCCTCTGGCCCGCCGTGGCGAGACTGTTGCCGAACTATCCGGACATCAAGATCGAGATCATCGTCGACTATGGCCTGACCGACATAGTCGCGGAGCGCTATGACGCTGGTGTCCGTCTCGGCGAACAGGTCGCGAAGGACATGATCGCTGTGCGTATTGGTCCAGACATGCGCATGGCCGTGGTGGGAACGCCTTCCTATTTCGCAAAGCGGAAGAGGCCGAAGACGCCGCAGGACCTGACGGGTCATGACTGCATCAACCTCCGCCTTCCAACCTATGGCGGGCTGTACGCCTGGGAGTTCGAGAAGGGCGGGCGAGAGCTGAAGGTGCGGGTCGAAGGGCAGTTGGTGTTCAACAACATCGCCTTGAGACTGAGCGCGGTCCTGGCGGGGCTTGGTCTGGCTTACCTTCCCGAGGAACAGGTGCAAACCCACCTTGCGGAGGGACGGCTCGTCCGTGTCTTGGCCGATTGGTGCCCGCCGTTCTCCGGCTACCATCTCTATTACCCGAGCCGGCGCCAGTCCTCCCCGGCCTTTGCCCTGATCGTCGATGCGCTCCGCTACCGAGTTTGAAACAGGCGGGCATCGGTGGTGGGTTTCAGGGCGGGCGCGATTCGCCCGTGACGCTTCCTCGGCGCTCTGCGTCCTCGATTGCGGGCTTCGATCTCCACAGCGCCGCAAGCGTCGCGCGATCGATAGCGCCGAGCGCCACGATGAGCACGCCGAACACCGCGGCTCCCGTCACGCAGAGCAGGATCAGCACGCCGAAGCGGGTCGCAAAACCATGTGTCGGCCCGAGCAAGGTTGCGACGAACGGCATGAGCAGGGTGAGCGCCCCGGCCATGGCGACGCTGGCGGTGAGGATGGCGGCGGCACGCTTGAGCGTCGCCGCCTCGGGCCTTGCGATGCGGCGCGCATAAAGCACGGCGCCGAGCGAGATTGCCTGCGTCGTGGCGGCGACCGCGATGGCGAGCGCGATGCCGGCTGCACCCATGGGCGCGCGCAGCAGATAGCCGATCAGCAGCGTGATCAGCACCACGGCGAGCGCGGCCATGAGCGGCGCCGCCGGACGCTCGCGCGCGAAGAAGGGCTGGGCGAAGATCTTGGCGAGCGCTGCGCCCGGCAGCGCCAGAGCGAGCCAGCGCGCCGCTTGCGCCGTCTCCATGGTGTCGCGCGGCTCGAAGGCGCCATGCTCGAACAGCACCGCGACGATCCAGGGCGAGAGCGAAAGCAGCCCCGCCGCCGCCGGCAACGTCACCAGGAGCGCAAGCTCGCAGGCCCGGTTGACGACGGCGGATTCGCCTTGCGTGTCGCCCTCGCGCAGGCAGCGCGCCACCTCCGGCAGCAACACCGTCCCCATCGCCACCGCGATGAAGCCGAGCGGCAGCTGGTAGAGGCGATCGGCGTAATAGAGCCAGGATACGGCGCCGGGCAGCGCCGAGGCGACCTCGGTCGCGGCGACGACGGCCATTTGCGTCGCCCCGCTCGCCGCGATGCCGGGCAGCGCCAACAGGCAGAGGCTGCGCAGCTCCCGCGACCAGCGCGGCCTGGCGAAGGGCAGGCCGATCGGGCTCTTCCACAGGGAGATCAGCAGCCAGAGCGCCTGAGCCATGCCGGAGATGCCGACGGCGCTCGCCAGCATGCGGGCGCGATCCTGTTCCGGGGCATCGGTCAGGCGCATCGCGATCAGCACCGCGACCAGGATGACGTTGACGATGACCGGGGCGAGCGCGGCGCTGGCGAAGCGCCGATGCGCGTTGAGCGCCGACGCCATCAACGAAGCGAGGACCGCGAAGGCAAGGAATGGGAAGGCGAGGCGGGCATATTTGACGGCGAGCGCGAATTTGAGCGCGTCTTCCGCGAAGCCGGGCGCCAGGACGAGGACGAGGCCCGGCGCCGCGAGATCGCCGGCCATGGCGAGACCGACCAGCACCAATCCGGCGCTCGAAATGGCGCGATGCGTGAAGAGGCGCGCGGCCTCCGGCCCGAGCTCGGCGCGGATGCGCTCATGCACCGGCACGAAAGCCGGGTTGAGCGCGCCCTCGCCGAGCACGCGCCGGAACAGATTGGGCAGGCGGAAGGCGACGAAGAAGGCGTCGGCCACGAGGCCCGAGCCCAGGGCGGCCGCGATCAGCGCGTCGCGCAGGAAGCCCAGCAAGCGCGACAGGGCGGTCGCCCCGCCGACGAGAAGCACGGGTCTGGCGAAGGACATGCTCAGGCGGGTTCCGCGCCCTCCTCTTGAGGAATTCCGCTGCCTGCGCGGCAGCGCCAAGCCCCGACCGACCAAGCCTGGCCGGGTGAGCCTCAGTCCGAGAAGGCGTCGTCCAGGAAGGCCTGCAGCTGGGCCAGATGCTTCGACATCACCCCGACTGCGGTCGCCGCCGCAGCCGGCCGGCCGACATAGCGGGGCCGCTTCGCCTTGATGCCGGCGTGTGCGCACACCCATTCGAGATAAGTCTCGACGGTGCTCCAGGCGCCCATGTTCTTGGGCTCCTCCTGGCACCAGACGAGATCGGCATTCTTGAAGCGCGCCAGCAGCTCCTGAGCCAGCGATTTCAGCGGGAAGGGGTAGAGCTGCTCGACGCGCAGCAGGTAGACGTCGTTGATGCCGCGCTTCTCGCGCTCCTCGTAGAGATCGTAATAAACCTTGCCCGAGCAGGCGACGACCCGGCGGATCTTGTTGTCCTTGGCGAGCTTGATCGCCTCGTTGGGCAGCCTCTCGGCATCGTCCATCAGCCAGCGATGGAAGGTTGTGCCGGGCCCAAACTCGTCGAGGCTCGAGACGCAGCGCTTGTGGCGCAACAGCGATTTCGGCGTCATCAGGATGAGCGGCTTGCGGAAATCGCGGTTGAGCTGGCGGCGCAGCACATGGAAATATTGCGCCGGCGTCGAGGCATTGGTGACCTGCATATTGTCTTCGGCGCACATCTGCAGGAAGCGCTCGAGGCGGGCCGAGGAATGTTCCGGCCCCTGGCCCTCATAGCCATGCGGCAACAGACAGACGAGGCCGCACATACGCAGCCATTTGCGCTCGCCCGAGGAGATGAATTGGTCGAAGACGACCTGGGCGCCATTGGCGAAATCGCCGAATTGCGCCTCCCAGAGCGTCAGCGCGTTCGGCTCGGAGAGCGAATAGCCGTATTCGAAGGCAAGCACCGCCTCTTCGGAGAGCATCGAGTTGATGACCTCGTAGCGCGCCTGGCCTTCCTGGATATGGTTCAGCGGGGTGAAGCGGTGCTCGGTGTTCTGGTCGATGAGCACGCTGTGGCGCTGCGAGAAGGTGCCGCGCTCGCTGTCCTGCCCGGACAGGCGCACCGGGTGGCCGTCGAGGCAGAGCGAGGCGAAGGCCAGCGTCTCGCCGGTCGCCCAGTCGATGCCGGTGCCGCTTTGCAGCGCCTCGCGCCGGTTGTCGAGGAAACGCTGGATCGTCTTGTGGACCGCGAAGCCCTTCGGCACCGTCGTGACCTGCTCGCCGATCAGGCGCAGCGACTTGAGATCGACGCCCGTCTGGCCGCGCCTGGCATCGTCCTCGTCGAGCTTGACGGCATGCATGCTGGCCCAGGCGCCGTCGAGCCAATCGGCCTTGTTCGCCTTGAAGGACTGCGCCGCCTCGAACTCGTCGTCGAGCCGTTGCCGCCAGCTCGCCTGCTCCTTCTCGACCTCGCCCTCGCCGATCACTCCCTCGGCGACGAGCTTCTCGGCGTAGAGCGCGAGCGTCGCCTTCTGGGCGCGGATCCGCTTGTACATCAGGGGCTGGGTGAAGCCCGGCTCGTCGCCCTCGTTATGGCCGAAACGGCGATAGCAGAACATGTCGATGACGACGGGCTTCTGGAAGCGCTGGCGGTATTCGGTCGCAACCTTCGCGACGAACACCACGGCTTCGGGATCGTCGCCGTTGACGTGAAAGATCGGCGCCTCGACCATCTTGGCGACGTCGGAAGGGTAGGGCGAGGAGCGCGAATAGCGCGGATAGGTGGTGAAGCCGATCTGGTTGTTGACGATGAAATGCACCGAGCCGCCGGTGCGGTGGCCCTTCAGCCCCGACAGGCCGAAGCATTCGGCGACCACGCCCTGGCCCGCGAAAGCCGCATCCCCATGGATCAGCAGCGGCATGACCGCGGTGCGCTGATCGGGTGGGCAATGATGCTGATCCTGCTTGGCGCGCACCTTGCCGAGCACCACCGGGTCGACGATCTCGAGATGGGAGGGGTTCGCCGTCAAGGACAGATGCACGCTGTTGCCGTCGAACTCGCGGTCCGACGAGACGCCGAGATGGTATTTGACGTCGCCCGAGCCCTCGACATCGTCAGGCGTGAAGGAGCCGCCCTTGAACTCGTGGAAGATGGCGCGGGTCGGCTTGTGCATGACGTTGGCCAGCACGTTGAGGCGCCCGCGATGCGGCATGCCGAGCACGATCTCGCGCACGCCGAGCGCGCCGCCGCGCTTGATGATCTGCTCGAGCGCCGGGATCATCGCCTCGGCGCCGTCGAGACCGAAGCGCTTGGTGCCGCGATAGCGCACATCGGCGAATTTCTCGAAGCCTTCCGCCTGCACGAGCTTGCTCAGGATGGCCCGCTTGCCTTCGGGCGTGAAGGCGATCTCCTTGTCGGGCCCCTCGATGCGCTCCTGCAGCCAGCCCTTCTCGTCGGGGTTCGAGATGTGCATGAACTCGTAGCCGATGGTGGAGCAATAGGTGCGCTCCAGCACCGCCAGCATCTCGCGCAAGGTCGCGAACTCGTAGCCGAGCACGTTGTCGATGAAGATCTTGCGATCGTAATCGGCCTCGGTGAAGCCGTAGGAGGAGGGGTGCAGCTCCTCATGGTCGCGCTTGGGCTCGAGGTTCAGGGGATCGAGATTGGCGTGCAGATGGCCGCGCATGCGATAGGCGCGGATCATCATGATGGCGCGCACGCTGTCGCGCGTCGCCTGGGCGATCTCGGCGGCCGACAGCGCGGCTCCGGCGATATCGGCCTTGGCCTTGATCTTCTCGCCGACCGCCTTCTCGATCGTGATCCAATTGCCGTCGAGGGCCGAGACGAGCTCGCCATTCAGCGCCACCGGCCAGCCCGGCTGCTTCCAGGAGGGGCCTTCGGCGTTCTTCTCGATCAGCTCGCGATCATCGTTGAGCCCCTCGAAGAAGCTGCGCCAGCTGGGATCGACCTGGCTGGGGTCGCGCTGATAGTCGTCATAGAGCTGTTCGACATAGGCGGCGTTGCCGCCATAAAGGAAGGAGCTCTTGGAGAAAGCGTCGTTCTGGTCTTGGCGAGCCATCGTCTGGTCCTCGAGGCGCAAGCCGCAATTTGGCAGGCGGCGCCGGTCATGCAGTCTCATCGAAGCCGATCATCTCGTCCTTCGATGTCGTGATCGAATTTCGCGTCGACTGGCAGATAAGCGCGAAATCCGGGTTTTGAAACCAGCGCCGGAAGGCCTCAGCCTCCGTCGCCGCGATCGCAGGCGGCGCATCGCAGAATGCGCAACATGTGTCTCCGCCCAAGATAGCGGGTCGAGCTTTCCAAAGCGTAGCCGGCCCGGCCGAGCCTCTCAGCCTTTCAAGACCTCAACCTTTCAAGACCTCGACCAAGGTTTTTCCGAGGCGGGCCGGCGAGGGCGACACATTGATGCCGGCGCGCTGCATCGCCTCGATCTTGTCCTCGGCGCCGCCCTTGCCGCCCGAGATGATGGCGCCCGCATGACCCATGCGGCGTCCAGGCGGTGCGGTGCGCCCGGCGATGAAGCCGACGACCGGCTTCTTGCGGCCGCGCTTCGCCTCATCATGCAGGAACTGCGCCGCATCCTCCTCGGCCGAGCCGCCGATCTCGCCGATCATGACGATCGAATTCGTCTTCGGGTCGGCCAGGAACATCTCGAGGATGTCGATGAATTCCGTGCCCTTCACCGGATCGCCGCCGATGCCGATCGCCGAGGTCTGGCCAAGGCCTTCGCGCGTCGTCTGGTAGACCGCCTCATAGGTGAGCGTGCCCGAGCGCGACACGATGCCGACCGAGCCGCGCTTGAAGATCTGCCCCGGCATGATGCCGATCTTGCATTCGCCGGCCGTCATCACGCCCGGGCAATTCGGGCCGATCAGCCGGGATTTCGAGCCGATGAGCGCCCGCTTCGCCTTGATCATGTCGGCAACCGGAATGCCTTCGGTGATGCAGACGATCAGCGGCAATTCCGCGTCGATCGCCTCGCAGATCGCGTCCGCGGCGCCGGCCGGCGGCACATAGATGACGGTCGCGTCGGCGCCGGTCGCGTCGCGCGCCTCCTTGACCGTGTCGAAGACCGGCAGGCCGAGATGCTCCGCCCCGCCTTTGCCTGGAGCTACGCCGCCGACCATCTTCGTGCCATAGGCGATCGCCTGCTCTGAATGGAAGGTGCCGTTCTTGCCGGTGAAGCCCTGGCAGATGACCTTGGTGTCGGCGTCGATGAGGATGGACATTACGTGGCCTTCTGCCGATCAGTTGGGGAGGAAAGGGTTCACGACCTTCACTGAGCCGTAGACTTGCCCGTGATTGAGGTCTTCGGAATACAGGGTGGGCGCTCCGAGCTCCTCCGCCGCCGCAAGGATCGCGGCGTCCCAGTAGGAAACCTGGTATCTGGCGCTGAGGCCGATGGCCATCCGCACGAGATCGGCGGTGATAGGTATGACCGGGAATTCGGCGAGCCGCTCGATCCAGTCCAGCGCCTCAGACCGGTCGAGCGGACGCGCAGGCTTGCGCGTCACATTTGTGTAGAATTCCGCCAGAACCTGCCCTGAGGTGCCGAAATTCGCCGCCTCGACACAAGCCAACGCACGCCTCTGCTTGGCGGCCTCGCTGATGCGTCCGGCTGCCGCATAGATCAGCACGTTCGTGTCGAGGAACGCTTCAACGCTCATAGCAATCTTCACGGTTCCACTTGTAGCCGGGCCCGAGCTCGGCGGTGGAGTTCTCGCTGAGCCGCCTCAATTCTGCGACCACCTGTTTGAGCCGATCGTCGTTCTTGGCGATCTGCTCCAGGTGCTCGCGCACGATCGCATTCACCGTCGTGTCGCGGCTGACGGCGTATTTTCTCACCTTGTCCAGTACGTCCTCGTCGACTGCGAGCGTGATGTTTTTCATGGGCGATTGCTCCGATGATGCACGCAGTTTATGTGGAACTGCGTTGAGCGGCAATCAATGCCTGGCCCCTAGCCCTTCACAGCCTTGACGATTTTCTGCGCCGCATCGTCGAGATCGTCGGCCGAGATGACGTTGAGCCCCGATTTGTCGATGATGGCCTTGCCGAGCTCGACATTGGTACCTTCGAGCCGCACCACGAGCGGCACTTTCAGGCCGACCTCGCGCACCGCGGCGACCACGCCCTCGGCGATGATGTCGCATTTCATGATGCCGCCGAAGATGTTGACCAATATGCCTTTCACCTTGGGATCGGCGGTGATGATCTTGAAGGCCGCCGTCACCTTCTCCTTGGTGGCGCCGCCACCGACGTCGAGGAAGTTCGCCGGCTCCTCGCCATAGAGCTTGATGATGTCCATGGTGGCCATGGCGAGGCCCGCGCCGTTGACCATGCAGCCGATCGTGCCGTCGAGCGCCACATAGGACAGGTCGTGCTTGGAGGCCTCGATCTCCTTGGGGTCCTCCTCGCTAGTGTCGCGCAGCGCCAATATGTCGGCGTGACGGTAGAGAGCGTTGGAATCGAAGGAGATCTTGGCGTCGAGGCAGACCAGCCGGTTGTCCTTGGTGACGATCAGCGGATTGATCTCGAGGAGGCTCATATCCTTGGAGAGAAAGGCCGAATAGAGCTGCGAGACGAGCTTCTCGGCCTGTTTGGCGAGATCGCCCGTAAGCCCCAGCGCCTTGGCGACCTTGCGCCCGTGGAAGCCCATCGCCCCGGTCTCGGGATCGATCGAGAAGGAAACGATCTTCTCCGGCGTCTCATGCGCCACCTTCTCGATATCCATGCCGCCTTCGGTCGAGACCACGAAGGCGATGCGGGAGGTCTCGCGATCGACCAGCATGGACAAGTAGAATTCGCTGGCAATGGCCGAGCCGTCCTCGACATAGAGCCGGTTCACCTGCTTGCCGGCCGGGCCGGTCTGGATGGTGACGAGCGTGTGGCCAAGCATCTCCTTGGCGAAGCGCTTCACTTCTTCGACCGATTTCGCGAGCCGCACCCCGCCTTTGTCGCCGGCCTCGGCCTCCTTGAATTTGCCCTTGCCGCGCCCGCCCGCATGGATCTGGCTCTTGACCACGAAGAGCGGGCCGCCGAGCTCCTTTGCGGCGGCCTCGGCCTCCTCGGGCGTGAAGGCGGCGCGGCCACGCGAGACCGGCGCGCCGAACTCCTTCAGCACGGCCTTGGCTTGATATTCGTGGATGTTCATCCTGCCCTCTCCAAAACCGTGCCCGCGCTCGGACTGCTCCGAGGATCAACCCTCGCATCCGCGCCTCTCCGGGCGCGCAGCGAGGATATCGGTGGCCGGACGCGCCGTCCGGCCACCACGCTCTCTTTAGCCCTTCAGCGCAGGATTGATGCCGATGCAGGCATCGACCAGCCCCTTCACCGAGGCGACCGACTTGTCGAACATCGTCTGTTCCGCGGCATCGAGGCTGATCTCGACGATGCGCTCGACGCCCGAGGCGCCGATGACGATCGGCACGCCGAGGAACATGCCCTTCTGCCCATATTGGCCGTCGAGATAGGCGGCGCAGGGCAGCACCCGCTTCTTGTCGCGCAGATAGCTCTCGGCCATGGCGATCGCGGAAGCCGCCGGCGCATAGAAGGCCGAGCCCGTCTTGAGCAGGCCGACGATCTCGCCGCCGCCCTTGCGGGTGCGGTCGACGATGGCGTCGATCTTGGCCTGCGTAGTCCAGCCCATCTTGACGAGGTCGGGAAGCGGGATGCCGGCGACCGTCGAATAGCGCACCAGCGGCACCATGTCGTCGCCATGGCCGCCGAGCACGAAGGCCGACACATCCTCGACCGAAACTCCGAATTCCTGCGCCAGGAACAGGCGAAACCGCGAGGAATCGAGCACGCCCGCCATGCCGACGATCTTCTTGGGCGAGAGGCCTGAGAATTTCTGCAGCGCCCAGACCATGGCGTCGAGCGGGTTCGTGATGCAGATCACGAAGGCTTCGGGGCAATATTGTTTGATGCCGGTGCCGACCGCTTCCATCACCTTGAGATTGGTGCCGAGCAGATCGTCGCGGCTCATGCCGGGCTTGCGCGGCACGCCGGCCGTCACGATGACGACGTCGCAGCCTTTGAGGTCGGCATAGGATTGCGTGCCCTTGTAATTGGCGTCGAAGCCGTCGACCGGCGAGGATTCGGCGATGTCGAGGCCCTTGCCTTGCGGAAGCCCCTCGACCACGTCGAACACCACGATGTCGCCGAGTTCCTTGAGACCGGCGAGATGGGCGAGCGTGCCCCCGATCTGGCCTGCGCCAATGAGGCCTATCTTGCTGCGCGCCATGGACTTTATCCCAATCTGCGGAATCGCTTAGGGGTGCGATCGCTTGGCGACCGCGTCTCGACCCGGTGATTCCGTAAGGCGGGCAGGCCGGACGCGGCTCTTCTAGCGGCGCGGCTTGGCCGGTTCAAGCTTCCACCCGCGTGAATTCAGGCTGGCCCGTGCAAGGGACGACCGCAATGGCGCGCCAGTGCGTTCGGGGCCTGTTTGAGCCGGGAGAACGCTTTCGGAAGCGCCGCGTCGCGATATTGCCCAAATTGCAGGCAAAGAGAGCAGCTCGCGCATGGCGTCAATTGGCGCATCGGCGGCATGCGACATTGGCGCGCGGTTTTTCGTTGATTGGGGCCTTGGCAAAACGAAGCCGAGCGTCTAAGAGACGCGCTTCCGTGAAGACTCGCAGTGAGCCTTTTCGGGCGTGTCGCCATGGCGATCTGCCTTGACGTCACGACTGCCCGCTTCGCTCCGGTGCGGATGGCGCTCCAAATTCATGGCGATGTCAAGAGCCGGCTCCGGCTCCGGCACATGAAGGGGGCGCTTTTCGGGGAAGGCGGGAGAATACCTGTCCAAGACCGCAGGCGCCGGGTTCGCTCGGCTGAAAATCGCCTCGCCTGCGCAGATGGGATGAGCAAAAGCCGCGGAGGGACGATCGTTCCGACCGTGGCTGCGGCTTTGACCGACTGGACCGAGGCGCGGGTTCTCCCGCCCGGCCGGACAGGCACTGGTAACCGGCCGCTCCTGAGCGCGTCAGCGTTTGGCGAGCAGGCTTTAAAGTGCAACCCGGCGGGTAGGGGACGCAAGTTCCTGACCGCCCTCGTCGATGAAAAGAGCCCACGTGGAACGTGCGGAAAAGCAAGAGTTCGTGACGGCGCTGCGTGCAACGTTCCAGGCGAACGCTGCCGTGGTCGTTGCTCACTATGCCGGCCTGACCGTCTCCGACATGCAGAAGCTGCGCAAGCAGGCAAAGCTTGCCGGAGTCTCGGTGAAGGTCGCCAAGAACAGGCTCGCCAAAATCGCCCTCGACGGCACGGATGCGGCTTCTGTCGCCTCGCTGCTCAAAGGGCCGACGCTGTTTGCCTATTCGACGGACCCGGTGGCGGCCGCCAAGGTCGCGACCGACTACGCCAAGGCGAACGACAAGCTCGTCGTGCTCGGCGGAGCCATGGGCAAGACGTCTCTCGATCCCAACGGGGTCAAGACGCTCGCCAGCCTGCCTTCGCTCGACGAATTGCGGGCCAAGCTCGTGGGCCTGATCCAGGCACCGGCAACCAAGCTCGCCCAGCTCGCCAATGCTCCGGCAGCGAAGCTGGCGCGCGTTTTCGCCGCTTATGGCGACAAGGACTTGGCGGCCTGAAGGCCGCTTGGAATTCATCGAACCTATCCTACATAAGGAACATCTCTCATGGCTGATCTCTCCAAATTGGTTACCGAATTGTCGGGCCTCACAGTCCTCGAGGCCGCCGAGCTCGCGAAGATGCTCGAGGAAAAATGGGGCGTGTCGGCGGCCGCGGCCGTCGCAGTGGCCTCAGCGCCTGCAGCCGCTGCCGCCGTCGTCGAGGAGCAGACCGAGTTCTCCGTGGTGCTCGCCGCCATCGGTGAGAAGAAGATCGAGGTCATCAAAGAGGTGCGCGCCATCACCGGCCTTGGCCTCAAGGAAGCCAAGGACCTCGTCGAGGCCGCTCCGAAGGCCGTCAAGGAAGGCGTGAGCAAGGATGAGGGCGAGAAGCTCAAGGCCCAGCTCGAAAAGGCGGGCGCCAAGGTCGAGCTGAAGTGAGATTCGGGCCGGCTGCGGCCGGCACGGCATGTCTGATGCGGCGCCGCCTCAGGGCGGCGCCGCATGCGTCATGCGAGGCGCCATAGGAACGCCTCTTTTGCGTGAGCCCTGAAGCCGTTTGGCTCCGGGGTTTTCGCGTTGCGATTCGCTCATTTGCGAAAGCAGATGGGCAGCGGCCGGAGATCGCCGGTCGCGAGAGGGGCGGGGGCCGCGATGGCGCCGCCGCACCGGTGACGAGGTGCCGCCAAGGCGGGTGCCTATGACTTGGCGCCTATGACGAGGCGCATAAGACTTGGCGGAGGCCGATCGCGGCGTCCGTTCGACGAGGGTAAGCGTATTCGCCGTCCGGTGTCGAGCCCGGACCATGGGAAGGCAAGAGGAGCGACATGGCTCAGACGTTCACAGGCCGCAACCGTATCCGGAAATTCTTCGGCAAGGTGCGCGAAGGCGCGGTGATGCCGAACCTCATCGAGGTGCAAAAGGCTTCCTACGACCAGTTCCTCCAGATCCATGAGATCGGCGCCAACCGGACCAATGATGGTCTGCAGGCGGTGTTCAAGTCGATCTTCCCGATCTCCGACTTCGCCAAGACCGCCCAGCTCGATTTCGTGAAATACGAATTCGAGGCGCCGAAATTCGATGTCGACGAGTGCCGCCAGCGCGGCATCACCTTCGCGGCGCCGCTCAAGGTGACGCTGCGCCTCATCGTGTTCGATGTCGACCCCGACACCCAGGCGAAATCCGTCAAGGATATCAAGGAACAAGACGTCTATATGGGCGATATGCCGCTAATGACGTCGAACGGCACCTTCATCGTCAACGGCACCGAGCGCGTCATCGTCTCGCAGATGCACCGTTCGCCCGGCGTATTCTTCGATCACGACAAGGGCAAGACGCATTCCTCGGGCAAGCTGTTGTTTGCCGCCCGCATCATTCCCTATCGCGGTTCCTGGCTCGACATCGAGTTCGATGCCAAGGACATCGTGCACACGCGCATCGACCGCAAGCGCAAGATCCCGGTCACTTCGCTGCTCTATGCGCTCGGCATGGACGGCGAGGAGATCCTCGCGCATTTCTATCAGAAGATCGCCTTGACGCGCGACGGCGAGGCTTGGCGTCAGCCCTTCGATGCCGACCGCATGAAGGGCTCGACCCCGCCGAACGACATCGTCGACGCCGATTCCGGCGAGGTCGTCATCGAGGCCGGCCGCAAGATCACCGCGCGCGTGGCGCGCCTCGTCGCCGATAAGGGCGTCAAGGCGATCAAGCTCACGGACGAGGATCTCGTCGGCCAATATATCGCCCAGGACATCGTCAACGCGCAGACCGGCGAGATCCATGCCGAGGCCGGCGCCGAGATCGAGCCGAAGATGCTCGCCGCCCTGATCGAGCAGGGGATCACCGAGCTGCCTCTGCTCGACATCGATCACGTCAATATCGGCGGCTATATCCGCAACACGCTCACCGTCGACAAGGCCTCGACGCGCGAGGAAGCGCTGTTCGACATCTATCGCGTCATGCGCCCGGGCGAGCCGCCGACGCTCGAGACGGCGGAAACGATGTTCAATTCGCTGTTCTTCGATTCCGAGCGCTACGACCTGTCGGCGGTCGGCCGCGTCAAGATGAACATGCGCCTCGACCTCAAGGCCGAGGACACGGTGCGTGTGCTGCGCAAGGAAGATATCCTTGCCGTCGTCAAGGAGCTCGTCGAGCTGCGTGACGGCCGCGGCGAGGTCGACGACATCGATCATCTCGGCAATCGGCGCGTGCGCTCGGTCGGCGAGCTGATGGAGAACCAGTTCCGCGTCGGGCTCCTGCGCATGGAGCGCGCGGTGCGCGAGCGCATGTCCTCGGTCGAGATCGCGACCGTGATGCCCCAGGACCTCATCAACGCCAAGCCGGTGGCGGCGGCAGTGCGCGAATTCTTCGGTTCGTCGCAGCTCTCGCAGTTCATGGATCAGATCAATCCATTGTCGGAAATCACTCATAAGAGGCGACTTTCCGCTTTGGGTCCTGGTGGATTGACGCGCGAACGCGCGGGCTTCGAGGTGCGCGACGTGCACCCGACGCATTACGGCCGCATCTGCCCGATCGAGACGCCGGAAGGCCCGAATATCGGCCTCATCAACTCGCTCGCCACCTTCGCGCGCATCAATAAATACGGCTTCATCGAGAGCCCCTACCGGCGCGTGGTGCACGGCAAGGTCACCGATCAGGTGAACTACCTCTCGGCCATGGAAGAGGCGAAGCACTATGTCGCCCAGGCCATGTCGGCGGTCGACAAGCACGGCAAGCTCACCGATGATCTCGTGGTGTGCCGCCACGCAGGCGACGTCATCGTGGTGCCGCCCGAGCGCGTCGACTACATGGACGTGTCGCCGAAGCAGCTGGTCTCGGTCGCGGCAGCCCTCATTCCGTTCCTCGAGAATGACGATGCCAACCGCGCCCTGATGGGCTCGAACATGCAGCGCCAGGCCGTGCCGCTCCTCAAGGCCGATGCACCCTTCGTGGGCACCGGCATGGAAGGGGCTGTGGCGCGGGACTCGGGGGCTGCGATCGCTGCGCGCCGCACCGGCATCATCGACCAGGTCGATGCCTCGCGCATCGTGGTACGCGCCACCGAGGATCTCGACCCGACCAAGCCCGGCGTCGACATCTACCGGCTGATGAAGTTCCAGCGCTCCAACCAGTCGACTTGCATCAACCAGCGTCCGCTGGTGCGGATCGGCGACGTGGTGCAGAAGGGCGAGATCATCGCCGACGGTCCCTCGACCGAGCTCGGCGAGCTCGCGCTCGGGCGCAATGTGCTCGTCGCCTTCATGCCCTGGAACGGCTACAACTTCGAAGACTCGATCCTCTTGTCCGAGAATATCGCCAAGGAGGACGTGTTCACCTCGATCCATATCGAGGAGTTCGAGGTCATGGCTCGCGACACCAAGCTCGGGCCGGAGGAGATCACCCGCGACATCCCGAATGTCTCGGAAGAGGCTCTGAAGAATCTCGACGAGGCGGGCATCGTCTATATCGGCGCCGAGGTTCAGGCGGGCGATATCCTGATCGGCAAGATCACGCCGAAGGGCGAGAGCCCGATGACGCCGGAAGAAAAGCTCTTGCGCGCCATCTTCGGTGAGAAGGCGTCGGATGTGCGCGACACCTCGCTGCGCGTGCCGCCGGGTGTGCAGGGCACGATCGTCGAAGTGCGCGTCTTCAATCGCCACGGCGTCGAGAAGGACGAGCGCGCCCAGGCCATCGAGCGCGAGGAGATCGAGCGCCTCGCCAAGGACCGCGACGACGAGCAGGCGATCCTCGATCGCAACGTCTATGCGCGCCTTGCCGAGCTCGTGGACGGCAAGAAAGCGGTGGCGGGCCCCAAGGGCTTCAAGAAGGACACCAAGCTCGATCGGGAGCTGCTGACGCAGTATCCCCGCTCGCAATGGTGGACCCTCGCCTTTGCCGACGATGCGCTGATGAGCGAGATCGAGGCGATGCGCCGCCAATACGACGAGTCGAAGAAAGGTCTCGAGCAGCGCTTCCTCGACAAGGTCGAGAAGCTGCAGCGCGGCGACGAGATGCCGCCCGGCGTGATGAAGATGGTCAAGGTCTTCGTCGCCGTGAAGCGCAAGATCCAGCCCGGCGACAAGATGGCCGGCCGTCACGGCAATAAGGGCGTCGTGTCGAAGATCGTGCCGGTCGAGGACATGCCGTTCCTCGACGACGGCACCTCGGTCGACATCGTCTTGAACCCGCTCGGCGTGCCGAGCCGCATGAATGTCGGACAGATCCTCGAAACGCATCTCGGCTGGGCCTGCGCCGGCCTCGGCAAGCAGATCGGGGCGGCCGTCGATGCCTATCGCAAGGCTCACGACGCCAAGAAGCTGCGCAAGGTCGTCGAGAAGGTGTTCGGCAAGGATAATGCCGTGATCGAGCTCGGGGACGAGGACCTCGCCGAGATGGCGAATGGGTTGCGCCGCGGCGTGCCGATCGCGACCCCGGTCTTCGACGGCGCCAAGGAGTCCGACATCGAGGACATGCTGGAAATGGCCGGCCTCGATAAGTCGGGACAGGTGACGCTCTATGACGGGCGCTCCGGCGAAGCCTTCGATCGTAAGGTCACGGTCGGCTACATCTACATGCTGAAGCTGAACCACCTCGTGGACGACAAGATCCACGCGCGTTCGATCGGCCCCTACAGCCTCGTCACCCAGCAGCCTCTGGGCGGCAAGGCGCAGTTCGGCGGCCAGCGCTTCGGCGAGATGGAGGTGTGGGCGCTCGAGGCCTATGGGGCGGCCTATACCTTGCAGGAGATGCTCACGGTCAAGTCCGACGACGTGGCCGGCCGCACCAAGGTCTACGAGGCCATCGTGCGCGGCGACGACACCTTCGAGGCGGGCATTCCGGAGAGCTTCAACGTGCTGGTCAAGGAAATGCGGTCGCTCGGCCTGAATGTGGAGCTCGCCTCCAAGCGTATACCGCCGGCGACGCCCACGGCGGAGGCCGCCGAGTGAAGCTCGGCTTGCGCCCTATTGGCTAGATCAGTTGCACAATTCCTCTCTCGCGCCGCGAGAGAGGGTGACATCAGTTTTCTCGTCGCGGCCCGGAGTGACCGGCGCGGCCCAGTTTTGAGGAGATGGCGATGAACCAAGAGGTCATGAACATCTTCAACCAGCCGGCCCAGCCGGTGTCGTTCGACCGCATCAAGATCGCGCTCGCGAGCCCGGACAAGATCAAGTCCTGGTCGTTCGGCGAGATCAAGAAGCCCGAGACGATCAACTATCGCACCTTCAAGCCGGAGCGCGACGGCCTGTTCTGCGCGCGCATCTTCGGCCCGATCAAGGACTATGAGTGCTTGTGCGGCAAGTACAAGCGCATGAAGTACAAGGGGATCATCTGCGAGAAATGCGGCGTCGAGGTCACGCTTTCGCGCGTCCGGCGCGAGCGCATGGGCCATATCGAGCTCGCCGCCCCCGTCGCCCATATCTGGTTCCTCAAATCCCTGCCGTCGCGCATCGGGCTCCTGCTCGACATGACGCTGAAGGACATCGAGCGCGTCCTCTATTTCGAGAACTACATCGTCATCGAGCCGGGCCTCACCCCGCTCAAGCAGTATCAGCTCCTCTCCGAGGACGATGTGCTGCGGGCTCAGGACGAGTATGGCGAGGACAGCTTCACCGCCCTGATCGGCGCCGAGGCCATCCGCGAGATCCTGATCAGCCTCGATCTGCCGAAGATCGCGCTCGATCTGCGCCAGGAGATCGCCACCACCACCTCCGAGCTGAAGCCCAAGAAGCTGATGCGGCGCCTCAAGATCATCGAGGCCTTCATCCAGTCGGGCAACAAGCCCGAATGGATGATCCTGACGCAGGTGCCGGTGATCCCGCCGGATCTGCGGCCGCTGGTGCCGCTCGACGGCGGACGCTTCGCCACATCCGACCTCAACGACCTCTATCGCCGCGTCATCAACCGCAACAACCGCTTGAAGCGGCTGATCGAGCTGCGCGCCCCCGACATCATCATCCGCAACGAGAAGCGCATGCTTCAGGAAGCGGTCGATGCGCTGTTCGACAACGGTCGGCGCGGCCGCGTCATCACGGGCGCCAATAAGCGGCCGCTGAAGTCGCTCGCCGACATGTTGAAGGGCAAGCAGGGCCGGTTCCGCCAGAACCTGCTCGGCAAGCGCGTCGACTATTCGGGCCGCTCCGTGATCGTGGTCGGACCCGAGCTCAAGCTGCATCAATGCGGCCTGCCCAAGAAGATGGCGCTCGAGCTGTTCAAGCCCTTCATCTATTCGCGCCTCGACGCCAAGGGCCTCGCCGCGACCGTGAAGCAGGCCAAGAAGCTGGTCGAGAAGGAGCGTCCCGAAGTGTGGGATATCCTCGACGAGGTGATCCGCGAGCATCCCGTGATGCTCAACCGCGCTCCGACCTTGCACCGCCTGGGCATCCAGGCCTTCGAGCCGACGCTGGTCGAGGGCAAGGCGATCCAGCTGCATCCGCTCGTCTGCGCCGCCTTCAACGCCGATTTCGACGGCGACCAGATGGCGGTGCACGTGCCGCTGTCGCTCGAGGCGCAGCTCGAGGCGCGCGTGCTGATGATGTCGACCAACAACATCCTGCACCCGGCCAATGGTCAGCCGATCATCGTGCCCTCGCAGGATATCGTGCTCGGCCTCTATTATCTGACCATCATGTCGGATGGTGAGCCGGGCCAGGGCATGGCCTTCGCCGATATCGGCGAGGTCGAGCATGCGCTGTTCGCCAAGACGGTGACCTATCACACCAAGATCAGGTTCCGCTGGTCGGGCCTGGACGAGAAGGGCAAGCGTAGCCCTCCGAAGATCCATGAGACCACACCTGGCCGCGTGATCCTCGGCCAGCTTCTGCCCGAGCACAACAAGATCTCCTTCGACATCGCCAATCGGCTGATGACGAAGAAGGAGATCTCGAACCTGATCGACATCGTCTACCGCGAATGCGGGCAGAAGGAGACGGTGATCTTCTGCGACAAGATCATGAATCTCGGCTTCACCAACGCCTTCAAGGCGGGCATTTCGTTCGGCAAGGACGACATGGTCGTGCCCGACAACAAGTGGAAGGTGGTCGACGAGACGCGTGCTCTTGCCAAGGACTACGAGCAGCAGTTCCAGGACGGCCTGATCACCCAGCGCGAGAAATACAACAAGGTGGTCGATGCCTGGTCGAAATGCTCCGATCGTCTGGCGACCGAGATGATGCAGCGCATCTCGACCGTGAAGAAGGACGAGCATGGGCGCGACAAGCCGGTGAACTCGATCTACATGATGTCGCATTCGGGTGCGCGCGGCTCGCCCACGCAGATGCGCCAGCTCGCCGCCATGCGCGGCCTGATGGCCAAGCCCTCCGGCGAGATCATCGAGAGCCCGATCATCTCGAACTTCAAGGAAGGGCTCGACGTGCTCGAGTACTTCAACTCGACGCATGGTGCGCGCAAGGGCCTCGCCGACACGGCGCTCAAGACGGCCAATTCCGGCTATCTGACGCGTCGCCTCGTCGACGTGGCGCAGGATTCGATCATCACCAGCTATGATTGCGGCTCGACCAACGGCATCGTGATGCGCGCCATCGTCGATGCGGGTCAGGTCGTGGCCTCGCTCGGCTCGCGCATCCTGGGCCGCACCGCGGCGCAGAACATCGCGGGCGTCGACGCCAGGAAGGTGATCGTCAAGGCCGGCGAGCTGATCGACGAGAAGCATATTGCGGCGATCAACGCGGCCAATATCCAGGAGGTGAAGATCCGTTCGGTCCTCACCTGCGCGTCGCGCGACGGCGTGTGCGGCTCCTGCTATGGGCGCGATCTCGCCCGCGGCACTCCGGTCAATCTCGGCGAAGCGGTCGGCGTGATCGCGGCGCAGTCGATCGGCGAGCCGGGGACGCAGCTCACCATGCGCACCTTCCACATCGGTGGCGCGGCCCAGATCTCGGAGCAGTCCTTCATCGAGACGAACTTCGAAGGCAAGGTCACGGTCAGGAACCGCAACATCGCTCGCAATTCCGCGGGCGACCTGATCGCCATGGCGCGCAACATGGCGGTCGTGATCGTGGGCCCGGATGGAACGGAGCGCGCCGTGCACCGCATCCAGTTCGGCGCCAAGATCAAGGTCGATGAGGGCGACGAGGTGAAGCGCGGCCAGCGCATCGCCGAATGGGATCCCTACACGCGCCCGATCGTCACCGAGATCCCCGGCAAGATCGGCTTCGAGGATCTTGTCGAAGGCGCTTCGATGACCGAGTCGATCGACGAGGCGACGGGCATCGCCAAGCGCGTCGTCATCGACTGGCGCGCCAATACGCGCTCCTCTTCGCTCAGGCCGGCGATCATCATCAACGGCAAGGACGGCAAGATCGGCAAGCTGGCACGCGGCGGTGAAGCCCGTTACGTGCTCCCGGTCGAAGCCATTCTCGCCGTCGACCCGGGCGATTCGATGAAGGCCGGCGACGTGCTGGCGCGTATCCCGACCGAGAGCGCCAAGACGCGCGACATCACGGGCGGCCTGCCGCGCGTGGCGGAGCTGTTTGAGGCGCGTCGGCCGAAGGAAGCCGCGATCATCGCCGAGAAGGCCGGCACGATCCAGTTCGGGCGCGACTACAAGAACAAGCGCCGGATCAATCTCCTGCCGCATGACGGCTCGGAGACGGTCGAGTATCTCGTGCCGAAGTCCAAGCACGTCTACCACCAGGACGGCGATCTCATCGAGAAGGGCGACTTCATCGTCGACGGCAACCCGGCGCCGCACGACATCTTGGCCATCAAGGGCGTCGAGGAATTGGCGGCCTATCTCGTCAACGAGATCCAGGAGGTCTACCGGCTGCAGGGCGTGAACATCAACGATAAGCATATCGAGGTGATCGTCCGCCAGATGCTGCAGAAGGTCGAGATCGCCGATGGCGGGGATTCCGATCTCCTCGACGGCGAGCAGATGGACCGCATCGAGCTCGAAGTGCTGAACGAGCAGCTGGTCGCCGAGGGCAAGAAGCCCGCCATCGGTCATCCGGTGCTGCTCGGCATCACCAAGGCCTCGCTGCAGACGCGTTCCTTCATCTCGGCCGCCTCCTTCCAGGAAACGACGCGCGTCCTCACGGAAGCCGCCGTCAACGGCAAGGAAGACCTGCTCGAGGGGCTCAAGGAGAACGTCATCGTCGGCCGCCTGATCCCGGCCGGCACGGGCTCGATGATCTCGCGCATCCGCGAGGTGGCGACCCATCGCGACGAGCTGATCCTGGAGCAGCGTAACAAGGCCGCCGAGACCGCCGTGGTTGAGGCCGGCACCGAGCAGCCGCTCGAAGCCCTGCCCGCCGCCGAGCGGGTGGCGGCCCGCTGACCGAAGCGTTGAAAAGCCGCCCTTCGGGGCGGCTTTTTTCTTGGGCCGGCGGCATCTTGGCTGGCGGCGCCTTGGGCTCGCGGCATCGCGTTTCGTCGAGACGGAGGTCGGTTCGCGGGGCAGGATTCAGGTGGCCAACGTCTGGCTGGCAAGGAGTAGGAAACTTGCAATTACACGTCAAAACAACGTGATACGTAAAAGTGTTTGTACACAACATTGGCGCGTTTCCTTCTCCCGCTCTTGGGCGGGAGAAGGTGCAAGACTTGAACAGAAAGACTCTGCGTAGTGAGGGCGGATGAGGGACGCTGGTGAAGCGCTCGACCGCCCCTCATCCGCCTCGGCTTCGCCTCGGCACCTTCTCCCGCCCAAGAGCGGGAGAAGGTAGAAGACCATCGAGATGCGCCACGCCGAGCTCGACGAGGTGCTGCAATCGATCGGGCCGCCGAGCTCGTGGCGGAATGTCTCGGCTGAACCGTCGAGCCGAAAAAACTCAACTTGCCCGGATTGTCCCTGCTCAACGCGCTTCGAGGAGAGCGCCATCCTGGCTTTGACCTGGTCGGTACGCGAATGCGAATCAGGTTCGCGAGGCGGTCTTGCCTTTCGAAAAAAATGATGCGAAATCAAAACGTACAAGCCAAAGCTTGCACCCTCTTCCGAGCCTGGTCGCCGAGTCCGTCCCCGCGAAACGGTTCGCGAATCGCTGCGAGGATCGGCCGCCTATCAGAGGGTAGGGCCCGTGCTTTCATCAGACCGGACCGGGGCAAACGCCTGAGCTCGACGCGGAGCTTCGCGAAACCATCGCGTCGAGCATGCAAAAATGGCGGCCATTCTTCCATTTAGCTGTTGACGTTTGGGGCCAGGGACGTTAGAGCCGGCCAACGTTTTCGGCAGGTCGTGGACCTCGCCCTGTTCGAGCGCGCCTCGCGCCCGATGCAAGAGCGTCCAAACACTGCCCGTCTGCGACTGAGACAATTGATGATGGCAAGATCGGGGTGACCCGATCCTCTGCATTGGAAGGCGGACCTGATGCCCTGAACGGGCGGATGGTCCGTTTGGCTTTGCGCCGTTTGTGGCGCCGTGATGGAAGGCGATCATGCCGACGATTTCGCAGCTGATCCGGAAGCCCCGGCAGGCGAAGACCTATCGGGACAAGGCGCCCGCACTCGAGTCTTGCCCGCAGAAGCGGGGAGTTTGCACGCGCGTCTATACGACGACGCCGAAGAAGCCGAACTCCGCCTTGCGTAAGGTGGCCAAGGTGCGCCTCACCAACGGCTTCGAGGTGATCGGCTACATTCCCGGCGAGGGGCACAACCTCCAGGAGCACTCGGTCGTGATGATCCGCGGCGGGCGCGTCAAGGACTTGCCCGGCGTGCGCTACCACATCCTGCGCGGCGTGCTCGACACGCAAGGCGTGAAGGACCGCAAGCAGCGCCGTTCGAAATACGGAGCAAAGAGGCCGAAGTGACGCCAAGCGTCGCCCTCGGGCGCAGCAAAGCGAAGGCCCGAGGATCTCGAGGTCACTAAGGCATGGATGGCCGGAACGAGCCCGGCCATGACGGAATAGACAAGAGCCTGAATGGTCGGACCAGGTCCGGCCACGACGGAAAAGATCAATCGGAGCCGATTACATGTCCCGGCGTCACAGTGCCGAAAAGCGCGAATTCGTTCCCGATGCAAAATACGGGGACCTCGTCGTCGCGAAATTCATGAACTCGATCATGTACGAGGGCAAGAAGTCGGTCGCCGAGTCGATCGTCTACGGCGCCTTCGATCAGATCGAGCAGAAGGCCAAGTCCGATCCTCTGGGTGTCTTCAAGCAGGCGCTCGAGAATGTCGCGCCCGCTATCGAGGTGCGTTCGCGTCGCGTCGGCGGCGCCACCTATCAAGTGCCGGTCGAGGTGCGCAATGAGCGTCGTCAGGCGCTCGCCATCCGCTGGCTGATCACGGCTGCGCGGGCTCGCAACGACAAGACGATGGTCGAGCGCCTCTCCGCCGAGCTGCTCGACGCTTCGAACAACCGGGGTAACGCGGTGAAGAAGCGGGAGGACACGCACCGTATGGCAGAGGCGAACCGCGCCTTCTCGCATTATCGCTGGTGAGGATGTCCCATGCCCCGCACGCATAAAATTGAGGACTACCGCAATTTCGGCATCATGGCCCACATCGATGCCGGGAAAACCACGACCACGGAACGCATCCTCTACTACACCGGCAAGAGCCATAAGATCGGCGAAGTCCATGACGGCGCCGCCACCATGGATTGGATGGAGCAGGAGCAAGAGCGCGGCATCACCATTACGTCTGCCGCCACGACCTGCTTCTGGCGCGAGAAGCGCCTGAACATCATCGACACCCCCGGCCATGTCGACTTCACCATCGAGGTGGAGCGCTCGCTGCGCGTGCTCGACGGCGCCGTATGCGTGCTCGACGGCAACCAGGGCGTCGAGCCCCAGACCGAGACCGTCTGGCGCCAGGCCGACAAATACGACGTGCCGCGCATCGTCTTCGTCAACAAGATGGATAAGATCGGCGCCGATTTCTTCGAGTGCGTCGACCAGATCGTGACCCGCGTCGGCGGCAAGCCCGTCTGTATCCAATTGCCGATCGGCGCCGAGAACCTCTTCAAAGGCATCATCGATCTCGTCCGCATGAAGGGCGTCGTCTGGGAAGAGGAATCGCTCGGCGCCAAGTTCGCCGACGTCGAGATCCCCGCCGACCTTGCCGAGAAGGCCGCCGAATACCGCACCAAGCTGGTCGAGGCCTGCGTCGAGCTCGATGACGAGGCGATGTCCGCCTATCTCGACGGCAAGGAGCCGGATGACGAGACGCTGCGCCGGCTCATCCGCAAGGCGGTGATCGGTCGCAAATTCCACCCCGTCTTCTGCGGTTCGGCCTTCAAGAACAAGGGCGTGCAACCGCTTCTCGACGCGGTCGTCGATTTCCTGCCTTCGCCCGCCGATCGCGAAGCCATCACCGGCATCGATTTCAAGACCGAGGAGCCGGTGCTGCGCCGTCCTTCGGACGAAGAGCCGTTCTCCATGCTCGGCTTCAAGATCATGGACGACCCCTTCGTCGGCACCATCACCTTCTGCCGCATCTATTCGGGCAAGATCGAATCGGGCACCACGGTGCTCAACTCGACAAAGGACAAGCGCGAGCGTGTCGGGCGCATGCTGCTGATGCATGCCAATAACCGCGAGGACATCAAGGAAGCCTTCACGGGCGACATCGTGGCGCTGGCGGGTCTCAAGGACACGCGCACCGGCGACACGCTCTGCGACATGCAGAAGCCCGTCATCCTGGAGAAGATGGACTTCCCCGATCCCGTCATCGAGGTGGCGATCGAGCCGAAGTCCAAGGCCGACCAGGAGAAGCTCGGCGTCGCCTTGCAGAAGCTGGTCGCGGAGGATCCGTCCTTCCGCGTTTCGACCGATCAGGAATCGGGCCAGACCATCCTCAAGGGGATGGGCGAGCTGCATCTCGACATCAAGGTCGACATCCTGCGCCGCACCTACAAGGTGGATGCGACCGTCGGTGCGCCCCAGGTCGCCTATCGCGAGAAGATCACCCGCGAGGACGTGGTCGACTACACCCATAAGAAGCAGTCGGGCGGTTCGGGCCAGTTCGCCCGCGTCAAGATCCGCTTGACGCCCGGCGAGCAGGGCTCGGGCTTCGTGTTCGATTCGAAGATCGTCGGCGGCACGGTGCCCAAGGAATATATCCCGGGCGTCGAGAAGGGCCTCGAGAGCGTGCTCGGTTCGGGCGTGCTCGCCGGCTTCCCGGTGGTCGATCTGAAGGTTGCGCTCATCGACGGCGCCTATCACGACGTCGACTCCTCGGCGCTCGCCTTCGAGATCGCCTCTCGCGCGGCGTTGCGCGAGGGGTTGCGCAAATGCCATTCGGTTCTGCTCGAGCCGATCATGAAGGTCGAGGTCGTGACGCCCGAGGATTACACGGGCTCCGTGATCGGCGACCTCAACTCGCGGCGCGGCCAGATCCAGGGCCAGGACATGCGCGGCAACGCCAATGTCATCAATGCCATGGTGCCGCTCGCCAACATGTTCGGCTACGTCAACAACCTGCGCTCGATGAGCCAGGGACGCGCCACCTTCACCATGCAGTTCGACCACTACGAGCAGGTGCCGAACGCCGTCGCGGCCGAGGTCCAGGCGAAGTTCGCCTGATCCGGAGCCGTTCACCGAGAGCTAGAAGCAAGAGTCTGGACTGCCGGCGATCCTTCGACCGATACGTCGCCAACGATCCTTGAATGGAGCTAATGAGATGGCCAAAGAGAAATTCAACCGTAACAAGCCGCACTGCAATATCGGCACGATCGGTCACGTCGATCATGGCAAGACCTCGCTGACGGCAGCCATCACCAAGGTGCTCGCCGAGACGGGCGGCGCCACCTACACGGCGTATGACCAGATCGACAAGGCGCCGGAAGAGAAGGCGCGCGGCATCACCATCTCGACGGCGCATGTCGAATACGAGACGAAGAAGCGCCATTACGCGCATGTCGACTGCCCCGGCCACGCCGATTATGTGAAGAACATGATCACGGGTGCCGCGCAGATGGACGGCGCCATCCTGGTCGTCTCCGCAGCCGACGGCCCGATGCCGCAGACCCGCGAGCACATCCTGCTCGCCCGTCAGGTCGGCGTGCCGGCTCTCGTCGTCTTCATGAACAAGGTCGACATGGTCGACGATCCCGAGCTCCTCGACCTCGTCGAGCTCGAGGTGCGCGAGCTGCTCTCGAAATACGAGTTCCCCGGCGACGATATCCCGATCACCAAGGGCTCGGCCCTGTGCGCGCTCGAGAACACCAAGCCCGAGATCGGCCATGACGCCGTCCTCAAGCTGATGGACACCGTCGACGCCTATATCCCGCAGCCGGAGCGCCCGAAGGATCAGCCCTTCCTGATGCCGGTCGAGGACGTGTTCTCGATCTCGGGTCGCGGCACCGTGGTCACTGGCCGCATCGAGCGCGGCATCATCAAGGTCGGTGAGGAAGTCGAGATCGTCGGCCTCAAGGCGACGCTGAAGTCGACCATCACCGGCGTCGAGATGTTCCGCAAGCTGCTCGACCAGGGCGAGGCCGGCGACAATGTCGGCTGCCTGCTGCGCGGCACCAAGCGCGAGGAAGTCGAGCGCGGCCAGGTGCTGTGCAAGCCGGGCTCGGTGAAGCCGCACACCAAGTTCATGGCCGAGGCCTATATCCTCACCAAGGAAGAGGGTGGTCGCCACACGCCGTTCTTCGGCAATTACCGGCCGCAATTCTACTTCCGCACGACCGACGTGACGGGCGTGATCAAGCTCCCCGAAGGCACCGAGATGGTGATGCCGGGCGACAACGTGTCGATGGAAGTCACGCTGATCGTGCCGATCGCCATGGAGGAGAAGCTGCGCTTCGCCATTCGTGAGGGTGGCCGCACGGTGGGCGCAGGCGTCGTCGCCTCGATCATCGAGTAACTCGAGAAGGTAACCGGGCGGGGCCGTCGCGAGAGAGCGGCCGCCGCCCGGATTTTTTGGAAACGACGTCAGCCGTCGATTGGATTTGAGCGATGAACGGTCAGAACATTCGCATACGCCTCAAGGCGTTCGACCATCGGATTCTCGATGCGTCGACGCGTGAGATCGTGTCGACGGCCAAGCGCACGGGCGCGCAGGTTCGCGGACCCATTCCGCTGCCGACCAAGCTCGAGCGTTTCACGGTGAACCGCTCGCCGCATATCGACAAGAAGTCGCGCGAGCAGTTCGAGATCCGTACCCATAAACGCGTCCTCGACATCGTCGATCCGACGCCGCAGACCGTCGATGCGCTGATGCGCCTCGACCTCGCGGCCGGCGTCGACGTCGAGATCAAGCTCTAAGATTCGCAGCGGCTCCTCCGGCGTCTTTCAAGCCGCGAGCCGATCAGGAAGAAGTCCATGAGGTCAGGCATCATAGCGCAGAAGGTCGGCATGACCCGCATCTTCACAGATGCGGGCGAGCACGTCCCCGTGACCGTGCTCAAGGTCGATCACTGCCAAGTCGTCGCCCATCGCACGGTCGAGAAGAACGGCTATACGGCCGTGCAGCTCGGTATCGGCAAGGCCAAGGTGAAGAACGTCTCGCGCGCCGAGCGCGGTCACTTCGCCATTGCCAAGGTCGAGCCCAAGCGCAAGGTCGCCGAGTTCCGCGTCGCTCCCGACGCGCTCATTCCGGTGGGCGCTGAGATCACGGCGGACCATTTCGTGGCCGGCCAGTTCGTCGACGTGACGGGCACCACCACGGGTAAGGGCTTCGCCGGCGGCATGAAGCGCTGGAATTTCGGCGGTCTTCGCGCCTCGCACGGCGTGTCGATCTCGCATCGCTCGCTCGGTTCGACGGGCGGTCGCCAGGATCCCGGCAAGACCTTCAAGAACAAGAAGATGGCCGGCCATCTCGGCGTCGATCGGGTCACGACGCAGAATCTGCGCGTGGTGCAGACCGACGTCGCGAAGGGCCTGATCCTGGTCGAGGGCGCGGTTCCTGGCGTCAAGGGCGGCTGGATCCAGGTCCGCGACGCGGTGAAGCGCAGCCTGCCGAAGGATGCGCCGCGTCCCGGCGCCTTCCGCGAGACGAAGGCAGCTGAAGCTGCGGCCGCAAAAGCTCCTGAAGCGACCAGCGGGGAGGGCGCGTGATGCAAGTCTCTGTGACCACTCTGCTCGGCGCCGCCGCGGGCGAAGCCGCGCTCTCGGACGAGATCTTCGGTCTCGTCCCGCGGGCCGACATCCTGCAGCGCTGCGTGCGCTGGCAGCTCGCCAAGCGGCGCGCCGGCACGCATGCGGTGAAGAACCGCGCCGACATCGCGCGCACCACCAAGAAGATCTACAAGCAGAAGGGCACCGGCAATGCCCGCCACGGCTCGGCGCGCGTCGCCCAGTTCCGCGGCGGCGGGCGCGCCTTCGGGCCGCTGCCGCGCAGCCATGAGCACGGCCTGCCCAAGAAGGTGCGTGTGCTGGCGCTCAAGCATGCTTTGTCCGCCAAGGCCAAGGACGGCGCCATCATCATCATCGACAAGGCGAGCGTCGAAGGGCCGAAGACCAAGGCGCTGAGGGCGCAGTTCGGCAAGCTCGGTCTCGCCAACGCGCTGATCATCGATGGCGCCGAGATCGAGGTCAATTTCGCGCTGGCGGCGCGGGCCATCCCGAATATCGATGTGCTGCCGGTGCAGGGGCTGAACGTCTACGACATCCTGCGGCGCGAGAAGCTCGTGCTGACGCAGGCGGCGCTGCATGCCATTGAGGAGCGCTTCAAATGAGCACCGATCCGCGTCACTACGACGTGATCATCTCCCCCGTCGTCACCGAGAAGGCGACGACGGCCTCGGAGCACGGCAAGGTGGTCTTCCGGGTGCGCAACGATGCGACGAAGCCTGCCATCAAGGCGGCGGTTGAGAAGTTGTTCAACGTGAAGGTCGAGAAGGTCAACACCCTGGTCCGCAAGGGCAAGGTGAAGCAATTCCGCGGCCGCAGCGGCCTGCAGTCCGACGTCAAGAAAGCCATCGTGACGCTGGCCGCCGGCCAGTCGATCGACGTCACGACCGGTCTGTGAGCGCGAGGGAAATCGAGCCATGGCGCTGAAGCATTTCAAACCGGTCACGCCGAGCCTTCGTGAGCTCGTCATCGTCGACCGTTCGAGCCTCTACAAGGGCAAGCCCGAGAAGACCTTGACCGAGGGCAAGTCGTCTTCGGGCGGGCGCAACAATCACGGCCGGGTGACCGTGCGCTTCCGTGGCGGCGGCCATAAGCAGCGCTATCGCATCGTCGATTTCCGGCGTCGCGAGAAGCTCGGCGAGTCGGCGACGGTCGAGCGCATCGAATATGATCCGAACCGCACGGCGTTCATCGCCCTGATCAGCTTCGAGGACGGCACGAAGTCCTACATCATCGCGCCGCAGCGCCTGGCCGCCGGCGACAAGGTGGTCGCGGCCGAGCAGGCCGATATCAAGCCCGGCAACGCCATGCCGCTGCAGGCGATCCCGGTCGGCACCATCGTCCACAATATCGAGATGAAGATCGGCAAGGGCGGCGCCATCGCACGCTCGGCCGGCTCCTATGCGCAGATCGTCGGACGCGACCAGGGTTATGTGATCGTGCGTCTGAGCTCGGGCGAGCAGCGGCTGGTGCATGGCGGCTGCTTCGCCTCGATCGGCGCGGTGTCGAACCCCGACAACATGAACACCAATCTCGGCAAGGCCGGCCGTAATCGCTGGCTCGGCCGCAAGCCCCATAACCGCGGCGTTTCGATGAACCCGATCGACCACCCTCATGGCGGTGGCGAAGGGCGCACCTCGGGCGGTCGTCATCCGGTTTCGCCCTGGGGTCAACCGACCAAGGGCAAGAAGACCCGGATGAACAAGCGCACCGACGGGATGATCCTGGCGAGCCGCCACAACCGCAAGAAGAAGGGCTGAGGAACGAACCATGGCACGTTCTGTCAAGAAGGGTCCGTTCGTCGACGGCTATCTGCTCAAGAAGGCCGATGCCGCGCGCGGCGGCGGCCGGTCCGAGGTGATCAAGATCTGGAGCCGCCGCTCGACGGTGCTGCCGCAATTCGTCGGCCTCACTTTCGGCGTCTACAACGGCCACAAGCATATTCCGGTCTACGTGTCCGAAGAGATGGTGGGTCACAAGTTCGGCGAGTTTTCGCCGACCAGGACCTATCACGGCCATGCGGCCGACAAGAAAGCCAAGCGACGTTAAGCGAGGAGAGTGAGACATGGGAAAATCCGCTCGTCCGCGCGCCCTCGCGGAGACCGAAGCCAAGGCCGTTGCGCGCATGATCCGCATCAGCCCTCAGAAGTTGAACCTGGTGGCGCAGCTCATTCGCGGCAAGAAGGTCGCGACGGCGCTGGCCGATCTCGAGTTCTCGAGGAAGCGCATTGCCGCCAATGTGCGCAAATGCCTCGAGAGCGCGATCGCCAATGCCGAGAACAACCATCAGCTCGATGTCGATGATCTCATCGTCAGCGAGGCGCATGTCGGCAAGGCGCTGGTCATGAAGCGTTTCGAGGCCAAGGGCCGCGGACGCTCGGGCCGCATCGAGAAGCCATTCTCGCACCTCACGATCGTGGTGCGTGAAGTCGAAGCGAAGGCTTAAGGAGCCGTAGCATGGGTCAGAAAGTCAATCCGATCGGGCTGCGTCTCGGCATCAACCGGACCTGGGATTCGCGCTGGTACGCGACCCGGGGCGAGTATGCCCGGCTGCTGCACGAGGACATCCACATCCGCCAGAAGCTGATGAAGGATCTGAAGCAGGCCGCCGTGTCGAAGGTGGTGATCGAGCGCCCGCACAAGAAGGCGCGCGTGACCATCCATTCGGCGCGCCCCGGGATCGTCATCGGCAAGAAGGGCGCCGATATCGACAAGCTGCGCAAGAGCGTCGGCCTGATGACCAAGGCTGAGGTCGCGATCAATATCGTCGAGATCCGCAAGCCGGAGATCGATGCGACGCTGGTAGCCGAATCGATTGCCCAGCAGCTCGAGCGGCGCGTCGCTTTCCGTCGCGCCATGAAGCGCGCCGTGCAGTCCGCGATGCGGCTTGGTGCCGGCGGCATCCGCATCGTCTGCTCGGGGCGTCTCGGCGGCGCCGAGATCGCGCGCATGGAGCAGACACGCGACGGTCGCGTGCCGCTGCACACGCTGCGTGCCGATATCGATTACGGCACGGCGACGGCGTTCACGACCTATGGCACTTGCGGCATCAAGGTGTGGATCTTCAAGGGTGAGATCCTCGAGCACGACCCGATGGCGCAGGACCGCCGCATCACCGAGGAGAATCGCGGTGGCGGCAGCAGCGGTGGAGGAGGCGGCCGGCGCGAAAGCTCGGCTCGCGCGGGAGCTTAAGTCATGCTGCAGCCGAAGAAGACCAAATTCCGCAAGCAGCACAAGGGCCGCATCCATGGCACGTCCAAGGGCGGCACGACGCTGGCCTTTGGGCAATATGGCCTGAAGGCGCTCGAGCCCGAGCGCGTCACCGCCCGCCAGATCGAGGCGGCGCGGCGTGCCATCACGCGCCAGATGAAGCGCGCCGGCCGCGTCTGGATCATGATATTTCCGGACGTGCCGGTGTCGAAGAAGCCCATCGAGGTGCGCATGGGCAAAGGCAAGGGCGCGCCGGAATTCTGGTGCTGCCGGGTGGCGCCTGGCCGCATCATGTTCGAGGTCGATGGCGTGCCGAATGAGACCGCGCGCGAGGCTCTGCGGCTTGGGGCCGCCAAGCTGCCGATCCGCACGCGCTTCGTCGAACGTCTGCCGGATTGAGGAGAATTGCCATGAAATCCGACACCCGCCTCGGCGATCTGAAGATTCTGGGCGCCGACGCGCTCCAAGATGAGCTGCTGAAGCTGAAGAAGGAGCAGTTCAACCTGCGCTTCCAGCGGGCGACCGGCCAGCTCGAGAACACGTCGCGGGTCCGCGTCGTGAGGCGCGACATCGCGCGGGTGAAGACGCTGGCGCGGCACAAGGCCGCTGCAGCGAAATCCGCCGCGGACAAGGGTTGAGGAGAACGAGATGCCCAAGCGCATCCTTCAGGGCGTGGTCGTCAGCGACAAGCAGGACAAGACCGTGGTGGTCAAGGTCGAGCGTCGCTTCCTGCATCCGGTCATGAAGAAGACCGTGCGGCGGACCAAGAATTACCACGCTCATGACGAGAAGAACGCCCATAAGGTGGGCGACCAGGTGCGGATCGAGGAGAGCCGCCCCTTGTCGAAGCTCAAGAACTGGGTGGTCGTCGGCGAAGCCGCGGCCAAAGGCTGAAGCTTCAGTCGCTGAAGCTTCGGTTCAATAACGCAATTCGGGCATTGAGCCCGGTCGGACGAGGTCTGGCGCCCGCATGAGGCGGCGTCGGAAACCGGTTCGAAGGCCTTAAGATGAGGATCGTGCCATGATCCAGATGCAGTCCAACCTCGACGTCGCCGATAATTCCGGCGCGCGGCGTGTCATGTGCATCAAGGTGCTCGGCGGCTCGAAGCGCAAATATGCCTCGGTCGGCGATATCATCGTCGTCTCCGTCAAGGAGGCGATTCCGCGCGGACGCGTCAAGAAGGGCGAGGTGACGAAGGCGGTCATCGTGCGCACCTCGAAGGATATCCGCCGCGCCGACGGCTCGGTGATCCGCTTCGACCGCAATGCCGCCGTGCTGATCAATGCCCAGAAGGAGCCGATCGGCACGCGCATCTTCGGGCCGGTTCCGCGCGAGTTGCGCGCCAAGAACCATATGAAGATCATCTCGCTCGCGCCGGAGGTGTTGTGATGGCCGCGAAGATCAAGAAGGGCGACAAGGTCGTCGTGCTGACCGGCCGTGATCGCGGCCGTAACGGTGAAGTGATCCGCATGTTCCCCGACGAGCAGCGGGCCCTGGTGCGCGGCATCAACATGATCAAGCGCCATCAGAAGCAGTCGGCTCAGTCCGAAGGCGGCATCATCTCGCGCGAAGCCTCGATCCATCTGTCGAATATCGCTGTCGCCGATCCGAAGGACGGCAAGGCGACGCGCGTCGGTTTCAAGATTCTGGAGGACGGCCGCAAGGTTCGTTTCGCCAAGCGTTCCGGAGATTTGATCGATGGCTGAGGCAAAAGCGGCCGCCGACAAGGCGGCAAAAGCCGAGAAGACGGTCCCGCAGTCGCCGAAGGACGCCGAGCGCGCCGAGAAGGCTGCCGCCAAGGTCGCCAAGGCGGCGAAAGCCGCGAAGGCGGGGAAGGCCGACGGCAAGAAATCGGCGCGGCCGCGGATGCCCGAGGGCTATCAGCCGCGTCTGCGCAAGTTCTACGCCGAAGTGGTGGCGCCGAAGCTCGTCGAGGAGTTCGGTTACAAGAACAAGATGCAGGTGCCCACCATCACCAAGGTGGTGCTCAACATGGGTGTCGGCGAAGGCGTCAATGACCGCAAGAAGGTCGAGAACGCAGCTGCCGACCTGTCGCTGATCGCCGGCCAGAAGGCCGTCGTGACGCGCTCGCGCAAGGCGATTGCCACCTACAAGCTGCGCGAGAACCAGCCGATCGGCGCCAGGGTCACCTTGCGCAAGGCGCAGATGTTCGAATTCATCGACCGCCTTGTGACGGTGGCGCTGCCGCGCGCCCGCGATTTCCGCGGCCTCAATCCCAAGAGCTTCGACGGGCGCGGCAATTTCGCGCTCGGCATCAAGGAGCACATCATTTTCCCCGAGATCAACTACGACAAGATCGATCAGGTCTGGGGGCTCGACGTCGTGGTTTGCACCTCGGCGAAGACCGATGACGAAGCGCGCGCGCTCTTGCGGGCGTTCAACTTCCCGTTCCGGCAGTGAGGCAGAAGCCTCAGACGCGGACGCTGGAGACCTAGAGAGACATGGCGAAGAAAAGCGCGATCGAGAACAATAAGAGGCGCATGCGGCTTACCAAGCAGTATGCGGCGAAGCGTGCGGCGTTGAAGGCGCTCGCGGCCGACGAGAACCTGTCGGTCGAGGAGCGCTTCCAGGCGCGCGTCAAGCTCGCCGAGCTGCCCCGCAACGGCAGCCAGACGCGGGTGCGCCTGCGCTGCGAGGTGTCCGGGCGGCCCCGCGGCGTCTACCGCAAGCTCAAGTTGAGCCGTATCGCACTACGCGATCTGGGTTCGAGCGGGATGATACCCGGCCTCGTGAAGTCGAGCTGGTAAGGAGGGCCCCATGGCGATCAACGATCCTCTCGGTGATATGCTGACCCGCATTCGCAACGCGCAGATGCGCAAGCGGACCAAGGTCTCCACCCCCGGCTCGAAGCTTCGCGCTCGCGTCCTCGACGTGCTGCAGGCGGAAGGCTATATCCGCGGCTACAACTCGACGGAGTTCGGCGATGGCCGCACCGAGTTCGAGGTGGAGCTCAAATATTATGACGGCCAGCCCGTCATCCGCGAAATCGCGCGGGTGTCGAAGCCGGGCCGGCGCGTCTATTCGACCGTGACCACGATGCCGCGCGTGGCGAACGGCCTCGGCATGGCCATCCTGTCCACGCCGCTCGGCGTCATGGCCGACCATGAGGCGCGCGAGCGCCATGTGGGCGGCGAGGTGCTCTGCACCATATTCTGATCGTTTCGAGAGAGAGCATCATGTCTCGTGTAGGCAAGAAGCCGGTCCCGGTTCCCAGCGGCGTCACCGCCGCGGTCGAGGGCCAGGCGGTAAAGATCAAGGGGGCGAAGGGCGAGTTGCGCTTCGTCGTTCCCGACGACGTGTCGGTCGTCTTGGAGAAGGGCGCGATCAAGGTCGATCCGCGCTCGCCCTCCAAGCAGGCGCGCGCCTTGTGGGGGACCTCGCGGGCCCGTATCGCGAACCTCGTCGAGGGTGTGACCAAGGGGTTCGAGAAGCGCCTCGAGATCACCGGCGTCGGCTATCGCGCGGCGGCCCAGGGCAAGGTCCTGAAGCTGTCGCTCGGCTATAGCCACGAGATCGATTTCGCGGCTCCGGACGGGGTGGCGATCACCACGCCGAAGCCGACCGAGATCGTGCTCGCCGGCATCGACAAGCAGCGCGTCGGGCAGGCGGCGGCCGAGATCCGGTCGTTGCGTCCGCCGGAGCCCTATAAGGGCAAGGGCGTGAAATATGCCGGCGAATTCATCTTCCGCAAGGAAGGCAAGAAGAAGTGAGGATGGCGAAGCGATGACGAAGCATACGCATATTCGCGCGCGCCGCACCGCGCGCATCCGCCGCTCCGTGAAGGCGGCCGCCAATGGACGGGCGCGCCTGTCGGTGCACCGTTCCTCGAAGCAGATCTACGCCCAGCTCATCGACGACGCGAAGGGGGTGACGCTGGTCGCCGCCTCGTCGCTCGAAAAGGAGCTGCGCAGCGAGCTGAAGAACGGCGCCACCATCGCGGCCGCGGCCGCGGTCGGCAAGACGATCGCCGAGCGCGCCAAGGCCAAGGGCTTCACGCGCATCGTCTTCGATCGCGGCGGCTATCTGTTCCATGGGCGCGTCAAGGCGCTCGCCGAGGCTGCCCGCGAGGCCGGCCTCGAATTCTGACGGCAGGCATACAGCGAAGCGAGCGGGGCCTGCCGACCCGCGTTAGTCGAGAGAAGATCATGGCGAGAGATACGGCCAAGCGCGAGGAGCGGGACAGCGAATTCGTCGACCGCCTCGTGCATATCAACCGGGTTGCGAAAGTGGTGAAGGGCGGACGCCGCTTCAACTTCGCCGCCCTCGTCGTTGTCGGCGACCAGAAGGGTCGCGTCGGCTTCGGCCACGGCAAGGCGCGCGAGGTGCCGGAAGCCATCCGTAAGGCGACCGAGGCCGCGCGGCGCGGCCTGGTGCGCATCCCGCTGCGCGAGGGCCGCACGCTGCATCATGACGCCACCGGCCGCCATGGCGCGGGCCGCGTCGTGCTGCGCACCGCACCCGCCGGCACCGGCATCATCGCCGGCGGCCCGATGCGCGCCGTGTTCGAGTCGCTCGGCATCCAGGACGTGGTCGCCAAGTCGCTCGGCTCCTCGAACCCCTACAACCTCGTGCGCGCCACTTTCGATGCCTTGGCGCATGAGGATTCGCCGCGTTCGGTCGCGGCTCGCCGCGGCCTCAAGATCGCGGTCCTGCAGGCCCGCCGCCAGATCGAGGCGACCGACGCCTCGGGCGACGCGTGAGGGGAGGGTGGTCATGGCCGACAAGACGATCACCATCGAGCAGATCGGTTCGCCGATCCGCCGCGATTTCCGCCAGCGCCAGGCGCTGATCGGTCTTCGCCTGAACAAGATGCACCGCCGTTCGACGCTCGCGGATACACCGTCGATCCGGGGCATGATCGAGCAAGTGAAGCACCTCGTGCGCGTCGTCGAAGCGCAGTGAGGAGGATGTGATGAAGCTCAACGAGATTTCCGACAATCCCGGCGCCCTGAAGGTCAGGAAGCGCGTCGGTCGTGGCATCGGCTCCGGCAAGGGCAAGACCGCCGGGCGCGGTGTCAAGGGTCAGAAGGCGCGCACCGGCGTTGCCGTGAAGGGGTTCGAGGGCGGACAGATGCCGATGCATCGCCGCCTGCCCAAGCGCGGCTTCCGCAGCCTGTTCCGGCGCGACCTGAACGAGGTCAATCTTGACCGCATTCAGGTGGCGATCGATGCCGGCAAGCTCGTCGGCGGCAAGCCGATCGATGTCGCGGCGCTGGTCGAAAGCGGCATCTGCCGTTCGGCTCGCGACGGCGTCAAGCTGCTCGGGCGCGGCGAATTGAAGGCGAAGCTGACCTTCGAGGTGGCAGGCGCGTCGAAGTCGGCGGTGGCGGCGATCGAGAAGGCCGGCGGCTCGGTGAAGATTCTGACGCAGGAAGCGCCCGCCGCTTGATGGTTGGCGCTCCAGCACCTACTTCGTGCAGGTGATTGCCTCGCGCATGTGATTGCCTCGCGTGTGATCCGGTCATCGGGGAAAAGCGCCGATGTTAGTCGAGACCGGATCGGTCGAGGCCGGCAGGCAGATGCGGAGATAGATAAACATGGCTTCGGCCGCCGAACAGATCGCTTCCAATTTCAATCTCGGCGCCTTCGCCAAGGCCGAGGAACTCAAGAAGCGCATCTGGTTCACGCTCGGCGCGCTCGTCGTCTATCGGCTCGGCACCTATATCCCGATGCCGGGCATCAACCCGGACGCCCTCGCCGAGACCTTCAAGCAGGCGCAAGGCGGGATTCTGGGCCTGTTCAACATGTTCTCGGGCGGCGCGGTCGGCCGCCTCGCCATTTTCGCCTTGAACATCATGCCGTATATCTCGGCATCGATCATCATCCAGCTCCTCACTTCGCTCTCGCCTCAGCTCGAGGCGCTGAAGAAGGAAGGCGAGGCCGGTCGCAAGGTCCTCAACCAATATACGCGCTATCTCACGGTGGTGCTGGCGGTGTTCCAGGCCTATGGCATCGCGGTCGGGCTCGAATCCTCGAGCGGCAATGTGGTGCTGCAGCCGGGCCTGTTCTTTCGCATCTCGACTGTGATCACGCTCACCGGCGGCACGCTGTTCCTGATGTGGCTCGGCGAGCAGATCACCAGCCGCGGCATCGGCAACGGCTCCTCGCTGATCATTTTCTCAGGGATCGTCGCCAATCTGCCGACCGCCTTCGTGAACATGCTGGATCTCGGGAAGCAGGGCGCGATCTCGACGGGGCTGATCTTCGGCGTGATCGTGATGTCGGTCGCCGTCATCGCCTTCTGCGTGTTCATGGAGCGGGCGCAGCGACGCCTGTTGATCAACTATCCAAAGCGCCAATCGGGCAATCGCGTCTATGAGGCGCAGACCTCGTTCCTGCCGCTCAAGCTCAACACCTCGGGCGTCATCCCGCCGATCTTCGCCTCCTCGCTGCTGCTCTTGCCGACCACCATTGCGAGCTTCTCGCAGAATGACGGCAGCGGCTTCATCGGCGCCTTGTCGACCTATCTCGGCCATGGCCGGCCGCTCTACATGGTCCTCTATGTGGCGATGATCGTGTTCTTCGCCTTCTTCTACACGGCGATCGTCTTCAATCCGCAGGAGACCGCCGACAATCTCAAGAAGCATGGCGGCATCATCCTCGGCATCCGGCCGGGCGAGCGGACCGCCGCCTATATCGACACCATCCTGACGCGGATCACGGTGATCGGTGCGGCCTATCTCGCCATCATCTGCCTCATCCCGGAAATCCTGGTGTCCTCGGCCTCCTTGCCCTATTATTTCGGCGGGACTTCGCTGCTGATCGTGGTGAGCGTGACGATGGATACGGTGGCACAGATCAACGGCCATCTGCTCGCGCATCAATATGAAGGCCTGATCAAGAAGTCGAAGTTGCGGGGGAAGCGCCGATGAGGCTTGTGCTGCTCGGACCACCGGGAGCCGGCAAGGGAACCCAGGCGGCAAGGCTCGTCGAGAAATTCGGCCTTTTGCATCTGTCGACCGGGGACATGCTGCGCGCCGCGGGCGCTGCCGGCACGCCGACCGGCCTCGAGGCCAAGGAGATCATGGATCGCGGCGATCTCGTCCCCGACACGATCGTGGTCAAGATCATCGAAGATCGCATCGCCGAGAAGGATGCGGCGAAGGGCTTCGTTCTCGACGGCTTTCCGCGCACCGTGGCTCAGGCCGAATCGCTCGATGCCATGCTCAAGGCCAAGGAACAGAAGCTGGATGCCGTGATCGAGCTCGAGGTCGATGCCGAGAAGCTCGTCGACCGTATCGTTAAGCGGGCCGAAGAGGCCAAGCATGCCGGATTGCCGGTGCGCAAGGACGATGATCCGACCGTGTTCAGCACGCGATTAGCCGCTTACCGCGCGCAAACCGCGCCGGTTTCGGCCTATTATCGCCGAATGGGCTCTTTGAAGGCCGTCAACGGCATGGATTCGATCGATGCGGTGACAAGCGCTATCGATACTGCATTGCAACATCGAGTGCATGCGTGAACCGCATATACGCGTGTTGACGAAAGACGAGGTTGGTCCTAGAAGCGGTGCGAACCAAGGATGACCTCTGCAGTTGGCCGGGCAACCGAGCCGACTGCTTTTGTCTTTGTCGCCCGGTTCGGAATTCGGGACAGTTATGATGACCGGAACGGCATATTGCCGCTCCGCTTGAGGGAGAAGCGACGTGGCTCGCATTGCTGGCGTCAACATACCGACCAATAAGCGCGTTTCTATTGCGCTGCGGTATATCTATGGAATCGGCCCAGCCAATGCCGAGATCATCTGCAACAAGGTCGGCATCGCTCCCGAACGGCGCGTGTTCCAGCTGACCGACCAGGAAGTCCTGCAGATCCGCGAGATGATCGACCGCGAATACATGGTCGAGGGCGATCTGCGTCGTGATGTCGCAATGAACATCAAGCGGCTGATGGATCTCGGAGCCTATCGCGGCCTGCGTCACCGCCGCGGCCTGCCTGTGCGCGGTCAGCGCACCCATACCAACGCCCGCACCCGCAAGGGCAAGGCGAAGCCGATCGCCGGCAAGAAGAAGTAATTCGATCGTCCGCGCCGCGTCGGCGCAAGGCAGTTTGTCGCCGGGGCGGGTCGCCCGGCGCTTGGAGAATGGATCATGGCCAAGGAAGCCGGTCGCGTCAGGCGGCGCGAGCGCAAGAACATCGCCTCGGGCGTTGCGCATGTGAATGCGAGTTTCAACAATACGATGATCACCATCACCGATGCGCAGGGCAATGCCATCTCCTGGTCGTCCTCGGGCGTGATGGGCTTCAAGGGCAACCGCAAGTCGACGCCCTATGCGGCGCAGGTCGCGGCTGAGGATGCCGCCCGCAAGGCGCAGGAGCACGGCGTCAAGATGATCGAGGTCGAGGTTTCGGGTCCCGGCTCGGGGCGTGAATCGGCGCTGCGCGCGCTGCAGGCCTCCGGCTTCACCGTCACCTCGATCCGGGACGTGACGCCGATCCCGCATAATGGTTGCCGCCCGCGCAAGCGCCGGCGCGTCTAAGCCTCGCTTCCGTCCGACTCAATCGTTTTTTCGCCCCGGTTTTGCGCCGGGGCCGAGCTGTCAAAGGATATGGCCGTGATGCACAAGAACTGGCAGGATTTGATCAGGCCCTCGAAGCTCGAGGTCTCCTATGGCGATCAGTCGCACCGTGCGGCGACACTGGTCGCGGAGCCGCTCGAGCGGGGCTTCGGCACGACGCTCGGCAATGCGCTGCGTCGCGTGCTGCTCTCCTCGCTTCAGGGCGCGGCGGTTACCTCGATCCAGATCGACGGCGTGCTGCACGAATTCTCCTCGATCGCCGGCGTGCGCGAGGATGTCACGGACATCATCCTGAACGTCAAGGCGATCGCGCTCAAGATGCAGAGCGAGCAGCCCAAGCGCCTGACCTTGCGCAAGCAGGGCCCGGGCAGCGTCAAGGCCGGCGACATCACCGTCAGCGGCGACATGCAGATCCTCAATCCCGAGCTCGTCATCTGCACGCTCGACGAGGCAGCCGAGTTCCGCATGGAGCTCACGGTTGCGAACGGCAAGGGCTATGTGCCGGCCGACAAGAACCGCGCCGAGGATGCCCCGATCGGCCTCATCCCGGTCGACAGCCTGTTCAGCCCGGTGAAGAAGGTGTCCTACCGCGTCGAGAACACCCGCGAGGGTCAGGTGCTCGACTATGACAAGCTCTCCATGGCGATCGAGACCAATGGCGCCATCACACCGGACGACGCCGTCGCTTATGCGGCGCGCATCATCCAGGACCAGCTCAATGTCTTCGTGAATTTCGAGGAGCCCCGCAAGGAGCAGGCCGTCTCGGTCTCGACGCCGGAGCTGCCCTTCAACCCGGCCCTCCTCAAGAAGGTCGACGAGCTCGAATTATCGGTGCGCTCGGCGAACTGCCTCAAGAACGACAATGTGGTCTATATCGGCGACCTCATCCAGAAGTCGGAAGCCGAGATGCTGCGCACCCCGAATTTCGGCCGCAAATCCTTGAACGAGATCAAGGAGGTGCTGGCGACCATGGGGCTGCATCTGGGCATGGAGGTCACGGGGTGGCCGCCGGAGAACATCGAAGAGCTGGCGAAGCGCTTCGAAGAACATTATTGAGACGCGGCGCAAGCCGGCACGAGGATCAGCGTCATGTATCATCGCAAGAGCTATCGCCGCTTCGGCCGCTCCTCCGAGCATCGCCAAGCCATGTTCGCCAATCTCGCGGCCTCGCTCATCAAGCATGAGCAGATCGTGACGACGCTGCCCAAGGCCAAGGATCTGCGCCCGGTGGTGGAGAAGCTCGTGACCCTCGGCAAGCGCGGCGACCTGCATGCCCGCCGCCAGGCCCTTGCCAAGCTCGGCGATGAGCAGATGGTCAAGAAGCTGATCGAGGTCATCGGCCCGCGCTACAAGGAGCGGTTCGGCGGCTATACGCGCATCCTCAAGGCCGGCTACCGCTATGGCGATGCCGCTCCGGTCGCGGTGATCGAGTTCGTCGATCGCGACGTCGACGCCAAGGGCCTCGATTCCGGCCCGACCCAGAAGACCGAAGTGGTCGAGGCCGCCTGACGCTCGGATCTTCGCTACAACGAACAGGCGCCCCATCGGGCGCCTTTTTCGTATCGGCTATCGCTTCGCGGCGATCAGCAGCGCCCGGCTGATCGGCTTCGTCGGCTCGCTGCGCAGCACGACCGATGTCGTGACCGCTCCGTAGCGGCCGATCGCATCGACGATGACGGCCAGATCCTCCGGCGTCGGCACGATGGCTTTCAGGACGAAGCAATCATCGCCCGTGACCCTGTGCACTTCGACGATATGGGGAAGTTCGGCGAATAGTTTCAGGCAGGCGCCGATATGCTCATGCGCCGTCTTGAGGCGAAGGATCGCCATCATGCTCAAGCCCAGCGCCTTGAGGCTCACTTGTGCGCCGTAGCCGGTGATCACGCCGCGCTCCTCCAGACGCTTGACCCGCTCCGACATCGCCGGTTGCGACAGCCCGACCTTGCGCCCGAGCTTCGACAGCGGGATGCGGCCGTCTTCCTGCAGCGCTTCCAGAATGGCGAGGTCCTTGTCGTCGAGATCGCTCGGGGCGGGGCGCGGGCTCCCGGAGAGCTTGAACACATTGGAGCTTGAATTCATTGGCGGAAACCTCCGATCGGCGATGAGTCGGCATGTCACATGCGGACCATATCTGTCACCTTGCCATGTATAGCGCGGCCGGGACCACGGCGCTTTCATCGAAAGGACAAGCACAGATGCGCCTGATCGGCATGCTGGATTCACCCTATGTGCGACGCGTCGCGATCTCGCTGAAGGCGATGGGAATTCCCTTCACCCATGAGCCCGTCTCGGTCTTTCGCCACTACGACATTTTCGCCGCGATCAACCCGGTCGTGAAGGCGCCGACGCTCGTCGCCGCGGACGGAACCGTGCTGATGGATTCGACCTTGATCCTCGATCATGTCGAGCGTCTCGTGCCTCAGGAATCGCGGCTGACGCCGGCCGACCTGCATGAGCACGCTCGCGCTCAGCGGATCGTCGGGCTCGCGCTGGTTGCCTGCGAAAAGGCGGTGCAGATCGTCTACGAACTGAATCTCCGGCCGGTCGAGAAGCAGCACCAGCCCTGGATCGATCGTGTGCGAGGCCAGTTGCTGGCGGCCTTCCGGCTGCTCGAAGCCGAGATCGGAGCGGGCAGCACCTGGTTGTTTGGCGCCCGCCCGCTGCAGGCCGATATCAGCGTCGCGGTGGCCTGGCGTTTCACGCAGGACATGATCGCCGATAGGGTCGCAACGGCTGATTATCCGGCCCTATCGGCATTCGCCGCCCGCGCCGAGGCCTTGCCCGAGTTTCTCTCCACGCCCCCGGAGTGATGTTCGTCAGGGAGGTGATGGAACGGCATTCGTGCGCTGTCCTTCTCCCGTTCTTGGGCGGGAGAAGGTGCCGAGGCGAAGCCGAGGCGGATGAGGGCGGTTGAGCGCTTCACCGGCGTCCCTCATCCGCCCTCACTGCGTTCGGGCACCTTCTCCCACCCAAGAGCGGGAGAAGGTGGGCGTACGCATCGCGAAGAGTTGAGAGCGGGCATGCCACGCTGCCGCACTGTCATGGCGATCAAGGCTTGCATTTCGAGCGAGATGGTTTTGGCTGAAGGCATGTCGCGATAGCGCACCGGCCGTCAGCATCAAGCCGGGCAATGCGCCACACCGCCAATGGGAGGTGACATGTCGATCTTCGCAAGCTTACGCGTCTTCATTGCGGCCTTGCCCTTGCTGCTGGCGGTCCCGGCCGGGGCGCAGGCGATCAAGGCCGCCGATCGCGGCTGGGTCGCGGCCTGGACAGCGCCCGCGCAAGGCCCTTATCCGATCGGCAATGCGACCGCGCAGCCGGAGCTGAAATTCGCTCTTCCGACGCCGGAACGGGGTGCCACCGACCAATCTTTCCGCATGATCCTGCGCCCCGATGTCTGGGGCCGGCAGGCCCGGATCCGCTTGTCGAACAGCTTTGGGGCGAAGCCCGTGACCTTCGACGACGTCGAGCTCGGCCTGCAGACGAGCGGCGCCGTGCTGGTGCCGCGCTCCAACCACGCCGTCACCTTCGCCGGCAAGGGGAGCGTCACACTGCCGCCGGGACAGAGCCTCGTCAGCGATCCCGTGACCTTGCCTTGGGTGAAGGAGCGCGACGATCCCGTGCTCGCCAACCGCAAGCTCGCGGTGAGCTTCCATGTCATGGGCGAGAGCGGCCCGATGACCTGGCACGCCAAGGCGCTCACCACGAGCTATCTGTCGGCGCCGGGCGGCGGCTCGCATGCACGCGAGGAAGGCGACGTCAGCTTTCCCTTCTCGACCACCTCCTGGTATTTCCTCGACGAGGTCGACATGCTCGTCCCTGGCGCGCAGACGATCGTCGCCTTCGGGGATTCGATCACCGACGGCACGGCCTCGACCTTGAATGGCGACGACCGCTGGCCGGACGTGTTCTCGCGCCGCCTGCATGCGGCTATCGGCAGCCGCTTCAGCCTGGTCAATGCCGGCATCGGCGGCAATATGGTGGCGGGACCAGCGAATTATGCCGCCAACCCCTTTGCCGGCGGTCCCGCCGCGGTCGAACGGCTGGAGCGCGATGTGCTTTCCTTGCCGAATGTCGCGAAGGTCGTCTGGCTCGAAGGGATCAATGATTTCGGCAATGCCGGCGCCGATCCCGCCAAAGTCGAAGATGGCGTGCGGGCGATCGTCAAGACGCTGCGCGAGCGCCTGCCGGGCGTGAAGATCTACATGGCCACCCTGACCTCGTCGCTCAACAGCACCAATGGCGATTACGGCAAGCCGGCGGTCGATGAGAAGCGGCGCGCCTACAACCAGTTCGTCCGCTCGGCCGGCATCTTCGACGGCGTCATCGACTTCGATGCCGCGACCAGCGATCCGACGACCGGTGAGCTGAAGCCGGAGTTCCGGCCCAACTCGACGGTCGGAGGCCCTGGAGACGGGCTGCATCCCAATCGCGCCGGCTATGCGGCGATGGGCAATGCCATCAGCTTCCCGGCGCTCTTCGGCCTGCGCAACGTGGCGAGATAGACGACGGGGCATTGCGCCATTCGCGCGATGCTCGCTCAGGCGACGGGCGGGACGGTGGCGATCGAGGTCGGCACATGGCAGACCGCTTCGATCCGGTGCCCGTCCGGGTCGACCACGAAGGCCGCGTAGTAATCCGGGTGGTAGAGTGGCCGCAGGCCGGGCTGCCCGTCGTCGCGGCCGCCATGGGCGAGCGCCCTCTCATGGAAGCTGCGCACTGCCTCCCGGCTCACGGCGAGGAAGCACAGATGCATGCCGCGCGAGGGGGCGACGCCATCCTCGAGCGTGATGGTGAATTCGACGCCGAGCGATCCGGCGCGCGCGCCGTAATCCGAGCCGCGCCCTTCGAAATCGACGATCCTCGTGAGGCCGAGCGGGGCGAGCGCCTCGTCATAGAAGCGGCGGCTGCGGGCGAGATCCGAAACCCCGAGCGAGACATGATCGAGCATGTCGCGCTCTTACACCGGCCGCGGCCGGCGGAGCGTCAAGTCTTCGCGATCAACCGATTTGGCGTGCGCGAGCTCCGGCCGGATAGCGATGTGGCATGAGCCGACGCGCTGCAGCTGGCCCCTTCGAAGGGTTGCGATTGGTGCAATCATCGCATGCAATCTTCGGGCACTAAGGGAACCATCATGAACGATGAAACCGTCATCTACCGGGCGCGCAAGATCATCACCATGGATCGCTCGAACCCGGTCGCCACGCATGTGGCGGTGCGGGACGGCCGTGTCCTTGCGGTCGGCGGAGAGGCAGAAACGCAGGCCTGGGGGCCGGCGCGGCAAGACGACAGGTTCCGCGACCTCGTCCTGTTGCCGGGATTCGTGGAAGGCCACTCGCACGCCATGACGGGGGGCGTGTGGGTCGCGACCTTCCTGGGCTACCATGGACGAACCGACCCGCACGGCAAGTATTGGCCCGGCTGCGACGGCGTCGATGCGGTGATCGAGCGGCTGATCGAGGCCGAGCGGAGCATGGATGATCCTGCATCGCCGCTCTTCGGCTGGGGTTTCGATCCGATCTATTTCGGGCTGCGCCGCATGGGCCTTGCCGAGCTCGATCGCGTCTCGACCATGCGGCCCGTCGTCGTGCGACATTCGAACGGGCATGTGATGAGCGTCAACAGCTTCGCGCTGCAGCTCGCCGGCCTCTCCCGCAGCATGAATCTGCAGGGCTTGATGCGCGACGAGAAGGACGAGCTGACCGGAGAGCTCAAAGGCATTCCCCTGCAATATGCGGTCAACAAGGCGGTGGGCAGTTTCTTCGAGCCGGAGATGGAGACGCCGGAACCTCTGCGACTCTATGCGCGCGAGGCTTCCCGCAACGGCGTCACCACGATCACCGATCTCGGCAACGCCCTGACCGAGCCCACGCTGCGCAATTTCCTCAGCGTCACCAGGCAGGACGATTTCGGCCTGCGGATCGTGGCGGCGCTCTGGGGGCATACGCAATCGGCCGAGGAGGGCGTTGCGCGTCTCGCGGCGCTGATGCCGCAGGCCCATGCCAAATTGCGCTTCGGCATCGTGAAATTCGTCGCCGACGGATCGATCCAGGGATTCTCGGCCCGGCTGAAATGGCCAGGCTATATCTCGGGCGCGCCCAACGGCCTGTGGTATGTGGCGCCCGATCAGCTCGGCAGCTTGGTGCATGCCTATCACGCGGCAGGGTTCCAGGTGCATATCCACACCAATGGCGATGAGGCGTCGGAGGCGGCGATCGATGCCGTCGAGGCGGCGCTGCGCCAAACCCCGCGCTTCGATCATCGCCATATCTTGCAGCATTGCCAGATGGCCGACGCCGCCCAGTTCCGCCGCATGGCCGCGCTCGGCATAGGCGCGAACCTGTTCGCCAATCACATCTATTACTGGGGCGACCAGCACGCGGCCTACACGATGGGCCCCGACAAGGCGCGCCGGATCGACGCGGTGGCGACCGGGCTCGCCAGCGGCGTCAACCTCGCCATCCATTCGGATTCGCCGGTGACGCCGCTTTCTCCTCTGTTCACGGCCTGGTGCGCGGTCAATCGCTTGACGTCATCGGGAAAGATTCTCGGCGCGAAGGAGCGTATCGGCGTCGGAGAGGCCTTGCGGCTCATCACGCTGGGCGCTGCCTTCACGCTGAAGATGGACCATCTGATCGGCAGCATCGAGGTCGGCAAATGGGCGGATTTCGCGGTGCTGGAGGAGGATCCGACCGCGGTTGCGCCTGAGGCCCTCAAAGATATCCGCGTCTGGGGCACGGTGCTCGGCGGCCGTCTCATGGCGGCATGATCGCGCCCCGTGACAAGGCCGCTCGACTTCCTCTCACCGTGATCGGCGGCTTCCTCGGCGCGGGCAAGACGACCCTCGTCAACCATCTCCTTGCGCACGCACAGGGCGAGAGGATCGTCGTGCTCGTCAACGATTTCGGAGCCGTGAATATCGACGCATCCTTGATCGCAGCGCGGGACGGAGGCCAGATCGCCCTCACCAATGGCTGCGCTTGCTGTGCGATCGGTGATGATTTCGGGCGCGCCATTGCGACCGCGTTGCGTCGCGATCCGAGGCCCGATCATCTCGTCGTCGAGGCGAGCGGCGTCTCGGACCCGGGCGTTCTTGCCGAGATCGCCATGCTCGATCCCGAGCTGTCGCCCGGCGGGGTCATCGTCCTCGTCGATCACATGACCTTGCCGCAACTCGCCAATGATGCGCGCATCGGCGATGCGGTGCGCGGCCAGATCACGGCGGCCGACCTGCTCGTGCTGACCAAGGGAGACGTCGCGAGCGAGACAGAACGGGCCGCGACCATCGCGCATCTGCGCGAGCTTGCGCCTGCGACCGCCTATGTCGAGGCGGATTGGGGGCGATTGCCGGTCGAGCTGGTGATCGGGCCGAAACTGCCGAGCCGCGATCCCTTGCACAAAGTGACCGCCGGTGATGCCCATGCCGGCCTCTTCGCGACCACGACCATCTACCCGTCGCGCCCGATCGACGAGACGACGCTGCGTGCAGCGCTCGAGGCGCTGCCCGGGGATGTGCTGCGGATCAAGGGATTCGTGCCGAGCCATGAGGGTGCTTCCCCCTGGCTCGTTCAGCGGGTCGGGCGCAGGCTCGAGATCTCAGCTGCCGATGCGGGTCGTGACAAGGTCATGGCTCTGGTCATGATCGGCACGGAAGGCGTCTTTGCGGCCGCACGCCAGCTCGAGGAGCTGGGCTTCCGCAAGCAGCCACCTCACCGCTGGCGCGCCGAGGAGGTTTAGCGCCGTCCGGGAAAAACTTGCCCGATCGGCTGGTGCTTGTTTTGCAACGCCCCCCACCCGTACCCTCCCCACCACTCCGTTGCCACTTCGTGGGGGGAGGGAGGCGATCAGCGCTGATCATTTCCCTCCCCCCGCGAGCGAAGCGAGTGGTGGGGAGGGTACGGGTGGGGGCTCTTTTGCCAAAGCGATTCCGTTATCCCCGCATGAGCCCATACCCGGTCTGCGAGACGCAATCCGGATTGCAGCGACGGGTCCCGATCTCGCTTCAAGATCCAGCAATCTTGGCGGCGAGCTCCGTCATGAGCTCGTCGACGAGGCCGCCGGCCGGCAGATCGTTGCGGGCGCGCTTCAGCCGCTCCGCAGTCAGGATCGCCTGCAGGCTCGCGAGGCTGCGCTCGAGATCGTCATTGACGAGCACATAGTCGAAGTCGCGCCAATGGGGGATTTCCTTAGCGGCCGAGGCCAGGCGCTTCTGGATGGTCGCCGCGTCGTCCTCGGCGCGCCGCCGCAAGCGCTCGACCAGTTCCGGGATCGAGGGCGGCAGGATGAACACGCTCGCCACATCCGGCCGCAGCGCCTGATAGACCTGCAAGGTGCCCTGCACGTCGATGTCGAACAGCGTGTCGCGCCCGGCGAGGAGTGCGGCCTCGACCGGCTCGCGCGGCGTGCCGTAATAATTGCCGTGCACCTCCGCCCATTCCAGGAGCTCGCCGCGATCGCGCAGCGCCTCGAAACGGCGCTTGTCGATGAAATGATAATGGATGCCGTCGACCTCGCTCGGCCGGCGCTGACGCGTGGTGACCGAGACCGACAATGTGAGGTCGGGATTCTTCTGCAGCAGCAGGCGGCTCAGCGTCGATTTGCCGGCGCCGGAGGGCGAGGCGATGATCAAGATGAGCCCGCGCCGAGGCGGGGCGGCGGGCGGGTCCGAAGTCGCGGTCGCGGTGCTCATTCGACGTTCTGGACCTGCTCGCGCCATTGCTCGACGACGCTCTTCAGCTCGAGCCCGATGCGCGACAGCGCCGGGTCGTTGGCCTTGGCGGTCAGGGTGTTCGCCTCGCGCCCGAATTCCTGGGCCAGGAAATCGAGCCGACGGCCGACCGCGCCGCCCTTGGCGAGCAGCTCGCGCGCCGCCGCCACATGGGCGCGCAGCCGGTCGATCTCCTCGCGCACATCGGCGCGGCTCGCGATCAGCACCGCTTCCTGGTGCAGCCGCTCGGCATCGAAGTTCGAGGACATGTCGAGCAATTCGCGCAGCTGCTTGGCCAGGCGTTCGCGCACTGCCTCAGGCTGCCGGGCGGGGCAGGCATCGGCGCTCTCCGTCAGGCGCTCGATGGTGGCGATCTGTCCGGCAAGCACCGCATCGAGACGCGAGCCTTCTTCGATGCGGGCCCGGGCCACGGCCTCGAGCGCGTGCTTGAAGCCTTCCGTGACCGCAAGATAGGTCGCCTCGCGCTCGGCTTCGCTGTCATCGGCCTCGGCCGTTTCGACGACGCCGCGTATGGCGAGCAGCGACTCGATCCGGGGAGCTTCGAGCCCATGCCGGCCGGCGGCTCGCTTCGCCGCGTCGACCAGCGCGTCGAGCAGAGCCTCGTCGATCGCCGGCTGGCTGGCTTCCGCGTGGCGTTGGGCGGTCAGCGCAGCGAAGACGGAGCCGCGTTGCAACTTGCCCGCGGCGAGGCGGCGCAGCGGCTCGGCGAGCCCGTCGAAGCCGGGCGGCAGCTTGAACTTCACCTCGAGGCCGCGGCCGTTGACGCTGCGGATCTCCCAGGCCCAACGCCACACCTCATGGGTCCCGGTCTCGCGGGCGAATCCGGTCATGCTCTGGAGGGACATCGGCTGATCTTTTCAGGGCGCGGCAGATCATTTCGAGGGGATCTGCGAGACAATCTCAGCCCAGCTGATAGCCGTGCGATCGATCCGCCGCAAGCCGCCAAGGACTTGATCCGGTCTTGATCCGGACCAGATCTAAGGCGGCCTATCCCGTTCCTATTTCAGGTTGGGAACGGTTTTGGGCGAATTGAGATCGAAAGTCTTGTTGTTCAACGGGTCCTTGGCGGTGCCGGCGACCGCGTCGAAGCCGCGCGACCGCAGAGGAACCGTCGTCGCAGGCGTTGCCAGGCTCGACATCGGCGCGTCGGGGTCGGCGCTCGCATTGGGATCCATGAGGGCACGCGGATCCAGCGTCGAGCCCGGAGCGAGCTTCACGCCCGCCGCCGCCGCCTCGCGCTCCATCTTGGCGCGCATGGCAGGCGAGAGCGGATAGGAGGCGACGCTGCCACCGCGCGGCATCGCGTCAGGCTCCGCATAGGCATTGGCCCCTTGCGGCAATTGCCGGCCATTGGCGGCCGGCATGTTGGCTCCGCGCTTCTGGCCGGGCTTGACCGGTTGCGGCGCGGCGGGCGTCGGCGCAGCCGGTGCGCCAAAAGCAGGGGTTCCGGGCGTGCCGAGACTGGGCGGGCCGAAGCTCGTCGACGGGACGCTGCCGCTGCCGGCAGGCTGCGGGCCGCCCTGCGCGAACGGAGCCTGCGATCCCGCGGGCGCCGCATTGGCGGCCGCCGCCCGATCGGCCTCGATCTGGCGCCAGCGCGCCACGTTGCGGTTATGCTGATCGAGCGTTTCGGCGAAGACGTGGCCGCCCGTGCCGTCGGCGACGAAATACAATTCCTTGGTTCGCGACGGATTGGCGACCGCCTCCATGGCGGCCCGGCCGGGATTGGCGATCGGTCCGGGCGGCAGGCCGTCGATAGCGTAGGTGTTGTAGGGGGTCGGCCTGAGGACTTCGTCTTTGGTGAGGGCGTGGCCGAGCGGACCTTTGCCGCCGGTCAATCCATAGACAATGGTCGGATCGGATTGCAGGCGGATATTCTTCTGCAGGCGATTGAGGAAGACGCCGGCGACGCGCGGACGTTCATCCGCCCTGCCGGTTTCCTTCTCGACGATCGAGGCGAGGATCACGAGCTCCTGGGCGGAGCGGATCGGCAGATCGGCCGAGCGGTGCTTCCAAATATCGGCGAGCGCGGTGCGCTGCGCATCCGCCATCCAGGTCAGGATCTTGGCCCGCTGGTCGCCGCGGGTGACCTTGTAGGTATCGGGCAGGAGCGAGCCTTCCTTGGGGATTTCCTTGATGTCTCCGGTCAGGTCCTCGTTCGCCCGCAGGATCGCCACTACCTCTTCGCTCGTCTTGCCCTCCGGTACGGTGACGAAGCGATCGATGGTCTTGCCCTCGACCAGGGTGTCGATCACGGTCTCGATGCTGGCCCTCGCGGGGAACAGGAACTCGCCCTTGTGCAGGTGCTGATCGACGCCGAGCATCCTCACGCCGACCCAGAAGATGGGGCCTGAATCGATGACCTGCTCGTTGAGCAGCGAGTCGGCGATCTCGGAGGCGCTGTTGCCCCTGATGACGACGGCCTTGTCCACGGCCAGAGGGCCTGGCGCATGCAGCCTGGTGGCCAGGAAGTGAATGCCGGCCGAGGCGATCGCCATGAACAGCAGCACAATCGTGAACAAGGCGCTGCCGATGATCACCAGCCGCCCGTGCTTGCGCCTCCTGGGCTCGGGCGGGGGCGGCGGCGGCACCGGCTGCATCGCATCGTTCGGGCTTTTCGGGGCGCGCCGAAACGGGCTCACAAACCCGGAGCGCGACTCCAAGGTGAGCGCCCCCGCTTCAGCGTCACTGGTCATCGCGCATCCTCGTCACGAAGCAACTCGACCAGCGCGGCAGCATGTTTCAGCATGCCCGCTAGATAGGTGGATAATGTGGCGAAACTCCGCCTTGTCCTCAGCTTGCCGAGGCTAATCCCGCTCTTCGTCCAGCTCAAGTCGAATGACGACGGAAGACGACCGATGCGTTGGTTCCTCCGAAGCCGAACGAATTCGACAGTGCGATGTCGATTTTGCGATGCTTGGCGACATGCGGCACGAGGTCGATGGCGGTTTCGACGGAGGGATTATCGAGATTGATGGTCGGTGGCGCGATTCCATCGCGAATCGCAAGGATCGAGAAGATCGCCTCGACGGCCCCGGCGGCGCCCAAAAGATGCCCGGTGGCCGATTTGGTGGACGACATGGCGACGGCGCCGGCGGCATTGCCGAGCAGCCGCTCGACGGCGCCGAGCTCGATCTCGTCGCCCATCGGCGTCGAGGTGCCGTGCGCGTTGATGTAGTCGAGGTCGGCGGCGGAGATCTCGGCGCGCTTCAGCGCGGCCGCCATCGAGCGATAGGCGCCGTCCCCGTCCGGGGCCGGGGAGGTGATATGATGGGCGTCACCCGACATGCCATAGCCGACGATCTCGGCGAGGATGGTCGCGCCGCGCGCCAAGGCGTGCTCGCGCTCCTCGAGCACGACTGCGCCCGCGCCTTCGCCCATGACGAAGCCGTCGCGCGCGCTGTCATAGGGGCGCGAAGCGCGTTTCGGCTCGTCGTTGAACCCCGTCGAGAGGGCACGGCAGGCCGCAAAGCCCGCGAGCGACAGGCGGTTGATCGGCGATTCGGCGCCGCCCGCGACCATCACCTCGGCATCGCCGAGCGCGATCAGGCGCGACGCATCGCCGATCGCATGCGCGCCGGTCGAGCAGGCGGTGACGACGGCGTGATTGGGCCCTCTGAGACCGAACTCGATCGAGACATAGCCGGAGGCGAGATTGATGAGGCGCCCGGGAATGAAGAACGGCGAAATGCGGCGCGGCCCTCTTTCCTTGAGGATCAGCGCAGCCTCGTTGATGCCGGCGAGCCCGCCGATCCCCGAACCGATCAGAACGCCGGTCCTGATCTGGTCCTCATAGGTCGTCGGGCGCCAATCGGCATGGTCGAGCGCCTGGCGCGCCGCCGCCATGGCAAAGACGATGAATTCGTCGACCTTGCGCTGCTCCTTCGGCTCCATCCAGTCATCCGGATCGAACAGGCCGTCACCGTCGCCACGCGGGACGCGGCAGGCGACCTTAGCCGGCAGATCCGAGACATCGATGACGTCGTCGACGCGCATCGCGCCGCTCTCGCCGGCGATCAGTCGCTTCCAGGTCGGCTCGACGCCGCAGCCGAGCGGCGTCACCATGCCTAGCCCGGTGACGACGACCCGCCGCAAGCCGTTGCCGGTGCTCGGTCGCGGAGACGATTGATCAGCCATGGTCATCAAGGCAAGGCGACTGACGCGTCGCCTCAGGAAGCCTTGCCCTTCTCAGCGGCGCCCTTCTCGAGGAAATGGATGGCATCGCCGACCGTCTGGATGGTCTCGGCCGCATCGTCGGGGATCTCGACGCCGAATTCCTCTTCGAAAGCCATGACCAGCTCGACGGTATCCAAGCTGTCGGCGCCCAGATCATCGATGAAATTGGCCTTCTCGGTGACTTTGTCGGGTTCAACGCCGAGATGCTCGACGACAATCTTCTTCACGCGCTCGGCGATATCGCTCATCGTTTGATCCTTTGCCTCAGCTATCGTTTGGATCCGGGTCCGCCGAAATCCGTTCTACGCCTTCGTTCCCGCGGTTGTCGCCAATGCCGACGCAGAGCATTGCCGTCCGAAAGGCTCGAGGGCAAGGCTTGCTCACGCAATCAAGGCTTGCTGGCTCGAGGGAGGACTTGGGGCGCGCGAGTTTGCCGCGCGCCAAGCCTTCACACGGGTCTGGCTCCTAACATATCCCGCTGGCCCTGGCGAGAGGGGGCGGGGAGAGTTGGATATCCCCCGAATTGCTTGAGTAAACCTATGAAATCATGGCCATTCCGCCGTTGACGTGGAGCGTCTGGCCGGTCACGTACGAGGCTTCCGGGGAGGCGAGATAGACGGCCGCCGCCGCCACCTCCTCGCTGGTGCCGAGCCGCGCCGCGGGAATCCGGGAAAGGACGGTTTCACGCTGCTTCTCGTTGAGGGCGTCGGTCATCGCGGTCGTGATCATGCCGGGCGCGATGCAGTTGACCGTGATCGCGCGGCTCGCGACTTCGGCAGCGAGCGATTTCGTCATGCCGACGAGCCCGGCCTTGGAGGCCGCATAATTGCCCTGGCCGGGATTGCCGGTCGCGCCGACGACCGAGGAGACGGAGATGATTCGGCCGAAGCGCCGGCGCATCATGCCCTTCAGCGCCGCACGCGACAGACGGAAGGCGGCAGTCAAATTGACGGCGATCACCTCGTCCCATTCGGCATCCTTCATGCGCAGGAAGAGATTGTCGCGCGTGACGCCGGCATTGTTGACGAGGATGTCGAGCGAGCCGAGCGCGGCTTCTGCCGCAGGCACCAGCGCCTCGACCGAGGCGGCATCGCCGAGCGAAGCCGGGCAGACATGGGCGCGCGAACCGAGCTCCAGCGCCAGCTTCTCCAGCACCTCACGGCGGGTGCCCGACAGCGCCACCGCAGCGCCTTGGGCGTGCAAGGCGCGCGCGATGGCGCCGCCGATGCCGCCCGAAGCGCCGGTGACCAATGCCGTCTTGCCGGTCAGGTCGAACATGGGTCGCCCTCCTCAATTCAAGCTTTGGCCGGGGAGCCGGCCGGGAAGGCGGCCAAGAAGGCTGCAATGTCGGCAGGCGCGCCGACGCTGAGGATGGTCGCGCCCTCGGCGATGCGCTTGACGAGCCCGGAGAGCACCTTGCCGGCCCCGACCTCGACGAAACGCGTGACCCCTTGCGCCGCCATATAGGCAACGCTTTCGCGCCAGCGCACCGTGCCGGTCACCTGCCGCACCAGGCTGTCACGGATGCTGCCGGGATCGGTGATGGGCTTTGCCTCCATATTGGCGACGAGCGGCACTGCCGGCGTGCCGGGTGGGCGCTCGGCGAGCGCCCTCGCCATCGCTTCGGCGGCGGGCTGCATCAAGGCGCAGTGGAAGGGGGCCGATACCGGTAGCAGCATGGCGCGGCGCGCGCCCTTCTCCCTGGCGATCGCCACGGCGCGTTCGACGGCCGCCTTGGCGCCGGAGACCACGACCTGGCCCGGCGCATTGTCATTGGCGACCTGACAGACGAGGCCGGTATCGCTCGCGGCTCCGGCGGCTGCCGCGGCCGCAGCTTCGGCGTCGAGACCGAGCAATGCCGCCATGGCGCCTTCGCCCGGCGCCACCGCCTTCTGCATCGCCTCGCCGCGCAGGCGCAGCAGGCGCGCCGCATCCGCGAGGCTGAAGGCGCCGGCCGCACACAGCGCCGAATACTCGCCGAGCGAATGCCCGGCGACGAAGCGCGCATCACGCTCGAGATCAAGCCCGGTCTCGCTTTGCAGCACCCGCATCGCCGCCACCGAAACCGCCATCAGGGCCGGCTGGGCATTCGCGGTCAGCGTCAGCTCGGCTTCCGGCCCTTCGAACATCAAGGTCGAGAGCTTTTGCGACAAGGCGGCATCGGTCTCCTCGAAGACGGCCCGGGCCGTGGCGAAATCCTCGAAGAGCGCCTTGCCCATGCCGACTGATTGGCTGCCCTGGCCGGGAAAGATGAAGGCTGTGGTCATGAAGCTCTGGTCCGGACGCGTTCTGGAAATGCGCAATGCGACGATGCGCATTTAGGGATGCGCGCTTGCCGCGTTTTCTTGCCGCGTTCTTGAGCAGAGCGGCAACGCCTGTCAAGGCAGGCGAGGGGACGGCCGAAGCTCCGCCCGCATTGGATTCCGGCGAGCTTAGCTGTAGGTGCGCGGGTCAGGAGGGTCCCCGACCATGACATCAGAAGGCGAGCTGAAAGAGCCGATCGCGGCGCTGCTGCCGCGCGGCCAGGGCCAGCAATTCGTGCTCTATTGCGATGCCTGCTCGGGCGTTCCGGGCGCCTTGCACGAGCGCAAGCTTGCGGCCGTCAACGCGGTCATCCGGCGGCTTGCACCGCAGCCGGAATTCATCATCTTCCCGGGCGACGAGATCATCGGGCTCGTCGCCGATCCCGAGGAGCTGCGCGCCCAGTGGCGGCATTTCCTGCAGGTCGAGATGGGTTGGCTCGACCGGAAAGCGATCCCCATCTGGCACGCGACCGGCAATCACACCGCCTATGACGAGATGAGCGAAGCGGTGTTCAGGGAGATGCTCGACCAGCCGCGCAACGGCCCTCCCGGTCAGGAGGGTTTGTCCTATTGGGTGCGGCGCGAGGATCTGCTGCTGGTCTTCGTGCATACGCTGTGGACGGGGCTCGGCGGGGAGGGCCATGTCGAGACCGAGTGGTTGCGCCAGGCGCTGAGCGAGCACGAAGGCGCGCGCCACAAGCTCGTGATCGGGCATCATCCCGTGCATCCGATCAATGGCTTCTCCGGCCCCTATCAGCGCGAGATCGGGCCAGAGCATGCCGGGCCTTTCTGGGACATCTTGGTCAAGGCGAAGGTGCTCGCCTATGTGTGCAGCCATATCCTCGCCTTCGACATCCAGGTGCATCGCGGCGTGCTGCAGCTCTGCACAGCGGGGGCCGGCACGGCGCATCGCATGCCGGAGGGCGTCGAGTATCTGCATTGCGTGCAGGCCGCGCTCGACGCGCAGGGGCTGCGCTGTCAGGTGCTCGATATCGAGGGTGAGCTGCGCGAACGCCTGGAATGGCCGATGGCCGAAATCCAAGCGAGCGCCTGGCGAGCCTTGCCGCTGGGCGAAAGCCAAGCTGCCTGGAGCGGCGGACCGCGGCCGGCGCAGACCCTGGCGCTGCGCTTCACCGGGGAGGCGGCGCCAACGGGGACAGCCGGCGCCCAGACGCTGCTCGCGGCTTTTTCGCCCGGCCAGCTTGCGAAATTCTGGGTCGGGCTCAGTGGGCCGTCGCAGCGATTGACCGTGATCATCGGCCGAGAAACCGGGCGCAGCCCCTCCTATTGGCTCGGGCGCAGTTTTGCGCCCGGCGAGGCCTTCGACATCGAGCTCGTCATTCATCCCGATATGGGGCCGGGCGGCATCCTGGCGCGCGATGCGAGCGACCGGCGCTGGTCTTCGCTCGCGGGTGTTTCCGCGCATGGGCCCGAGCGCCTCGATTGGCCGGAACGCTGGAGCGTCGGCCACGGGCCTGCCGGCGCGCAGGACCGCCGTTTCGGCGGAGCCGCTTTGCGCGCCATGGCCGCGACCAGGTGAGGCGGTCGGGCAGGATCGAAGCGGCGAGGGACGGCCCCCTTCTCCCGCTCTTCGCGGGAGAAGGTGCCGAGGCGTAGCCGAGGCGGATGAGGGGCGTTCGAGCGCGTTCGCGTCCTCTTGGGAGCGCCATTTCCTGCACCACAACGCTACGCACATTCTGGCTTGCACCGGCTGCTTGCTCAGCGCTCCCGCAACGCCTCTCTTGGAATGGACGAGCCGGCGTGTCTATGTGAGAGTTGGCGACGGTACCGATGTCCCCGTCTCCTACCGTGGCCGGGGACCCCGCCGAGACCGCTCTCGCGCAGGGGCCGCCTTTGGCCCGCTTCGACACAGGGAGGGAGGGTTTCTTGATGGCACGCAAGCCTCTCGTCGTGACCTTATCCGTCGGTGTCGGAGCGGCCTTGGCGATTCTCGTCGGCGCCCCGGCTGAGGCAGGCAGCACGCGTTGCGAGACAGCCACTCGCACAGAGGGGGCGGCCAACATCTTTGCGATCACGGAGCAGTTGGGGCGGGTTCGCGAGGCCGAGATGCAGATCTGGATCAACGCAGTCACGGACCCAAATTATGGTTGGGCGGAAATCCCTGCCTGCGAGCGCGCTGAGGCGAGGTGCATCTTGCTGTTATCCTTGCCGGTGAGGAAACCCTGCCCGACCTCCTGATCTCGGCGGGGTCCGCTGTCTGCTCATCGAGCACCAGATGGCGAATGGGACATTTGAAGAAGCGAATCTAGGGAAGGATTGCTCCATGAACACACCATCGAAGCTGGCTGCCCTGGCGCTCGCTGCTCTTATTCTCTGCGGGTGCCAATCAACGCAGCACAATCAGGCGGAACTCGCCCAAATCTGCGCCAACCCGGCGAACAGACAACCCACTCCCGGCAATCTCTATTACGATGAATGCCAGGCGATCCATCCCTCGTCCCAGGCACAACTCAGCAAAACGCATTTCCAAGATGCGCCTGCGGGCTATTGAGTCCCCCCAGTTACGGCAGGCGCGGGCGAAGCTAGGCAAGGGGCGCGGCGCTCGAATCGCGACAGCAAGGCCTGCCACTTCGCTTCTACGTCCTTGATCGAGGCGAGCTTGACATGGCCATAGCCGCGGATCTCGCCGGCGAGACGGGCGAGCTCGACCGCGATCTCGTGATTGTCGCCGGTGATCTCTTCGCTCAAGCGCGTGACCAGCACGACATAATCGGCAATCAGCCGCCGCTCGAGGCGCCTTTCCGCCGTCCGCCCGAACGGGTCGAAGAACGTGCCGCGCAGGCGCTTCAGCTTGGCCAGGAGCCGAAACACGTGCAGCATCCAGGGTCCGAAGCTGATCTTTGCCGGCGCTCCCGTGCGCGGATCCGGGCGGGCGAGCAGCGGGGGCGCGAGATGAAAGCGAATCTTCACCTCACCCTCGAACGCGGCATCGAGCTTCGCCGTGAAGGCCTTGTCGGCGTGAAGCCTCGCGACCTCGTATTCGTCCTTATAGGCCATGAGCTTGCAGGCCGAGATCGCGACCGCCTCGGCGAAGCCCGTCAGGCCAGGCGTGCGCGCCGCTTCGGCAGCCCGGCACGCAGCGACGAGATCGCGATAGCGCGCCGCATAGGCTGCGTCCTGATAAGCCACCAGGAAGGCCGCGCGGCGGGCGACGATCTCGTCGAGGCCGGGTAGCGCGGCGGCCTCTGCCGTGCCGCCGAGCGAGGCCTCCATGGCTTTCCGATCATGGGCCGCGAGCCTGCCCCAGGCGAAGGCCCTCTTATTGGCGTCGACCGCCGTGCCGTTGATCTCGATCGCGCGCATCAAGGCCTCGAGGCCGATCGGCACCCGTGCCTTCTGCCAGGCATACCCAAGCAGCATCATGTTGGAGAGGATTGCGTCGCCCATCAGCATCGTCGTCCAGCTCGTCGCATCCACGAAGTCAGCGCCTTCGGCGGCGGCGTGACGGATCGCCCGCAACATGGCTTCCTGACGGAAATCGGTGGCGTTGTTCTTCACGAAAGCCGCCGTGGGGGCGAGGTGACGGTCGATCACCGCGTGGGTGCGCCCGGGCGTGCTCGTGGTCAGCGCGCCGGCGCTGGCCGCGACCACCATGTCGAAACCGAGGAGGAGATCGGCTTCGCCAATGCCGATTCGCACAGTCGAAAGCCGGTCCGGTGCCTCGGCGATGCGGATATGGGAAAGCACTGCTCCGTTCTTCTGCGCGAGGCCCGTCTGGTCCAGGACCAGCACGCCGCGTCCGTCGATATGGGCGGCCTCCGCCAGGATGGCGCTGATGGTGATGACACCGGTGCCGCCGATCCCTGCGAGCAGCATGTTGTAGCCGCGGCCTAGCGGCGGCAGCGCCGGGAGCGGCAAGACCGCAAAGTGCGCCTCGCCGGCCGCTGCCTGCCGTCCCCGGCGCGGCTTGCCGCCCTCGACCGTGACGAAGCTCGGGCAGAAGCCCTTGATGCAGGAGAGATCGGTGTTGCAGCTCGACTGGTTGATGACGCGCTTGCGCCCGAATTCGGTGTCGATCGGCTCGATCGAAATGCAGTTGGAGACGGCAGAGCAGTCGCCGCAGCCTTCGCAGACGAGGTCGTTGATGAAGGCAAGGCGCTCGGGGACCGGCAATGTGCCGCGCTTGCGGCGCCGGCGCTTCTCAGCGGCGCAGACCTGGTCGAACACCAGAACCGAGACGCCTTCGACCTCACGCAATTTGCGCTGCACCTTGTCGAGCTCGTCGCGATGGTCGAGGCTGACACCGCGCGGCAGCCTGCCGGCCCAACGCTCGGGCTGCTCGGCGACCACGGCGACGCGCGTCGCCCCCTCGGCGAGCACCTGCTCGACGATGCCGGGGACCGTCAGATTGCCGTCATGGGGCTGGCCGCCCGTCATGGCGACCGCGTCATTGAAGAGAATCTTATAGGTGACATTGACGCCCGACGCGATGGCTGCACGGATCGCCAGGGCGCCGGAGTGGAAATAGGTGCCGTCGCCCATATTGACGAAGATGTGCTTTTCGTCGGTAAAGGGCGCCATGCCGGTCCAGGCGGCACCCTCGCCGCCCATCTGTGTGAAGGTCGAGGTTGCCCGCTCTTCGAGGCCCACCACCATCATATGGCACCCGATGCCGGTCGAGGCGCGGCTCCCTTGCGGCAGGCGCGTTGAGACGCTGTGCGGGCAGCCCGAGCAGAAATAGGGTTCGCGGCCGAGCGGCGCGAATTCGCGCGGCTGAGCCGCCTCGAGCGCATCGATCGCCGCGAGGCGCTGGGAGAGCTCAGAGTCGTGCGGTTCGAGCAGGACGAGGAGGGCGCGCGCCACCATGCGCGGATTGATCTCGCCGAAGCTCGGCAGCAGAGCCCGCCCGCTTTCATCTTCCTTGCCGTAGATGCGGGGCCGCTCTCCATCCCTGAGATTGAACAGGAGCGATTTGATCGCGTCCTCGATCACAGGGCGCTTTTCTTCGACGACCAGAATCGTTTTCAGGCCTGACGCGAATTCGGCGATGCCGACGGGCTCGAGCGGCCAGACGAGACCGATCTTGTAGATGCGAAGACCGAGCCTCTCGGCGCGACCGGCATCGATCCCGAGCAGTTCGAGAGCGCCGAGAAGGTCGAGCCAAGCCTTGCCGGAAGCTGCGATGCCGATGCGCGCCCTGGAACTGTCCATCATGAGGCGGTCGATGCGATTGGCGCGCGCGAAAGCCGTGACGGCGCGCAGCTTGTGCTCGACGAGCCGCCGCTCCATGGCGTGCGAGCCGTCCGGCCAGCGCGGCCCGAGACCGTCGCCGGGCAAGTGGAGCTCGGGCTGCACGATCACGAGGCGACTATGGTCGACATCGATATTGGCCGTGCATTCGACGATGTCGGTCTGGCATTTGAAGCCGACCCAGCTGCCCGAATAGCGGCTCATCGCGAAGCCGAGGAGGCCGTAATCGAGGAACTCGCCGACCCCGCCGGGACTGAGCAGCGGCACCATGGTCGAGATCAGGTTGTGCTCGCTCTGATGCGGCAGTGTCGAGGAGACGGCGCCGTGATCGTCTCCGACCAGCATGAGGGTGCCGCCCCGGCTCGACGTGCCTGCCGCATGGGCATGGCGGATCACGTCCATGCTGCGGTCAACACCCGGCCCTTTTCCGTACCACATGGAAAACACGCCGTCATAGCGGGCGCCGGGGAACAGTTCGAGCTGCTGCGAACCCCAGACCGCGGTCGCGGCGAGATCCTCGTTGAGGCCCGGCCGGAACACGACGTGATGCGCGTCGAGATGGGCCTTCGCGCGCATGAACTCCCGGTCGAGACCGGCGAGAGGCGAGCCGCGATAGCCCGAGACGAAGCCGGCCGTGTTGAGCCCGGCATCGACGTCGCGCCGACGTTGCATCAATGCCAGCCGCACCAGGGCCTGCGTGCCGGAGAGGAGCACGCGGCCCCGGTCGAGCCTATAGCGGTCATCGAGACGGATGGCGCCGAGTTCGCGAGGCACCGAGGCGTCGACATGTCCGGCATCTACCAATGTTCCCATCGAAGCCTCCGACGCCAGCGGGCGAGGTCGCAGATTATCTGGGACGATCATCGGGCTCACGAGCGCTCCAAAGGAACCGCCGCGACCCTGATGGGCTGATCACCCGCCGTCAAAAGCGGTGGATCTTCAATCCCAACAGCTTTTCGGTCACCAGAACCACAGCGACAGTCAGCGCGATGCTGACCGAGGACACCGCCGCGGCCTCCGGCGTGAAATTGGTACGCAGATAGTCGAACAGCTGGATCGGCAGCGTCGATGTGCCGATGCCCTTGAGCATGAACGAGATCGTGAATGTATCGAAGGAGATGATGAAGGCGAATAGGCAGCCGCCGATCACGCCGGGCTTGATGAGCGGCAGCATGATGCGGCGAAAGCGCGTGAGACGCCCGGCGCCGAGGCTGCGCGCCGCGAGGTCCCAGGCAGGATCGAAGCTTTCGAGCGCCGCCGAGACATTGATGAATACGAAGGGCAGGGTGATCAGCACATGGCCGGCAATCATGCCGGTCATGGTCCTGGTGCCGATCCCGATCGCATAGACGAAGAACAATAGCGCGATCGCCGTGAGCACTTCGGGCAGGAGGAGCGGCGCCAGCATGGCGATGCGCACCGTCTCCTTGAGACGCCCCGCGAACTGCACGGCGTAGAGCGCGGCCGCAGTTCCGATCGCTCCCGATATGGCGGTGGCGACCAGCGCGACCCAGAGCGAGGTGCGGATCGCCCGCATGAACACCTCGTTCTCGAAAAAAGTCACATACCAGCGCAGCGACAGGCCCTGCGGCGGGAAGGTCAGGAATCCGCCCGAATTGAACGAAGCCGCCACGATCACGCAGATCGGCGCCAGGAGAAACACATAGATGACGAGGCAATAAGACGCGAACAGGCGCGACAGCATCACGCGGTCTTCCATTTCATGCGCGTCAGCCTCGCGAAGGCGATCACGCAGAGCGCGCCGATGATGGACAGCATCAGGGCCAGCGCCGAGCCGAAGGGCCATTGGAACGTGTCGATCAGGGCATCGACCACCGTCACGGCCATGGTTTTCACCCGCAAGCCGCCGATGAGGGCGGGCGTCACGTAGGCGCTGATCGCCAGGACGAACACGAGCGTGCAGCCGGCCTGGATGCCGGGCAGCGCCAGCGGCAGGACGACACGCCGGAAGGCCCTCGCAGGCGAGGCGCCGAGCGAGCGCGCGGCCGATTCGAGCGAAGGATCGATGCCCTGGATCGCGCTCGTGATCGGCAGGATCATGAAGGGCAGCAGCACATGGGTGAGCGCGATGATGATGCCGAGCCCGTTATACATGAGAGGTAGCGGCCCATCGGTGAGCCCCGAGCCGATCAGCGCCCGGTTGATCACGCCGTTATTGCCCAGGAGGATCGTCCAGCCATAGCTGCGGATGACGATGCCGATCAGCAGAGGGGCGAGCACGATGCCGTAATAGAGGCCGCGCAGGCGGCTGCTGCCGCGGGCCAGCTGCCAGGCGACCGGAAAGCCGGCGATGAGGCAGACGAGGGTGGTGACGACCCCGATCCACAGCGTATTGGCGATCTGGAAGAGATAGAAGGAATCCGAGAAGAACTTGCGGTAATTCGCGGTCGTCCATCCGGGCCCGTAAGGCGTGCCGTCGCCGGGCGGCCGAAAGCTCATCAGGATGATGTTGAGATAGGGGACAACGAGAAAAACCACCAGCACGAAGAGGGCCGGCGCGATCAGCATGAGCGGGGCGAGCGAGCGTCTCGGTCGCGCGATCACGCCGCATCTCCGAGTGGCCAGAAGCTGCCGTTCGAGGCCTGGACCGCGACCTCATCGCCTTTCGCGAAGCGCTGCGTCGGGAAGGTCTGCACTTGCAGCACCGTGCGGTCCTTGAGCTCGATGCGGTAATCGATGGTGTTGCCCGAATAATAAGCCGCGAGCACCTTACCGGCCCAACCTGGACTCGCTGCCGAGAGCGGCGCGAGCGTGATCGCTTCCGGCCGAAGCATCACGGTCAGCGCCGCATCCATGACCGCGACCTTGGGGCAAGCGATCTCGATCTCGCCGAAGCCGGTGCGAAGCCGGCATCTCCCTGCCTCAATGGCGGATATCCTGCCCTCGATCAGGTTGACGCGGCCGACGAAGCCCGCGACTTCACGGCTGATCGGCCGGTCGTAGATATCGCTCGGCGCCCCCATTTGTGCGATGCGTCCGCCGAACATCACAACCACCTTGTCCGAGATGGTCATGGCTTCCGCCTGATCATGGGTCACATAGATCGTGGTGATGCCGACTCGGCGCTGCAGTTCGCGAATGAAGACGCGCATCTCGTCCCTGAGCTTAGCGTCGAGATTGGCCAGCGGTTCGTCGAGAAGCAGGATGCGCGGCTCGATCACGAGCGCGCGGGCGAGCGCCACCCGTTGCTGCTGGCCGCCCGAGAGCTGGCGCGGGTAGCGCTCGGGCAAATTGCCGAGCTGGACCATGTCGAGCACCTTGCTGGTGCGTGTGCGGATCTCCTGCTTGGGGAGCTTGCGCATCTCGAGCCCGAAGGCGAGATTTTGCGCCACCGTCATATGCGGGAAGAGCGCATAGTTCTGGAACACCATGCCGATATCGCGCTTCTCGGCGGGCAGACTGCCGACGTCGCGACCGTCGAAGGCTATCGAGCCCCCGTCGGCATGCTCGAAGCCGGCGATCATCTTCAGGGTCGTGGTCTTGCCGCAGCCGGACGGGCCGAGCAGGGACACGAACTCGCCGTCGCCGATCGTAAGCGAGATGGCGTCGACGGCACGCATGCCGCCGAACATCTTGGTCAGGGAGCGGATGCTGAGCTCGGTCATGCGATCACACGCCTGCCCGGCAAAGTCGATCCGAACACGACAACTCCGTGCGGCGCCGATCCGTCGACAGGATCGCGGCGCCGCGGATGCGCCTTACATGGCATCGCTCAGATGACCGTCTTGGCCCAGCGCTCGGCGAAATCGCCTTGGTTCTTGTTCACGAAGTCCCAGTCCCAGGTCAGGATCTTCGCCATGTCGGCTCCGGAGATCGGCACATTGCGCTTCATGTCGTCCGGCACCGCGACCTTCTGGTTGGTCGGCGAAATGAAGAACTCGGCCATCATCTTCGCCTGGATTTCGGGCGAGAGCAGGAAGTTAGCATATTGATAGGCGAGTTCCTTCTCCGGGCCGTGGGCCAGGATATTGATGGTCTGGTCGAACATGAACATCCCCTCTTCCGGGATGATGCAGTCGACCGGCAAGCCCTGCAGTCGCAGGCGCGAGATCTCGCCGAAATCGAACGGCGCCACCACGATCTCTCCGGCAGACAGCGCGGTCGAGAGATTGAAGTCGACCTGAATGACGCGGCCGAGCTTGCCGATCGCCGCAAAGCCGGCATCGACATCATATTGGTCTTTGCCGAAGATCTTCGAGGCGAGGAGAAGCTCCATCTTTCCGGCGCTGTTGGCGTAATTATAGAGGCCGATCTTGCCCTTGAACTCGGGGTTGTTCCAGAGATCCTTCCAGGCTTTGGGAGGCGTCTTGACGAGGTCGGTGCGGTAGCCGATGCCGATCGGCGAGACGGCGGCAATCGCTCCCCAGCCATCGGTTGTCTTCGCCAGAGGATAGAGATCCGCGTAGTTGGGCAGCTTGGCGAGGTCGAGCTTCTCGAAGAAGCCTTCCTTGCGCAGGCCCGAGGCAAAAACCTCATTGGTCATCACGATCGAATAGGGAGGCGAGGCGGCGCCTGCGGCGCGCAGATTGGCGCCGAAGACGCGGCCATTGCCGACATCGAGAGTGACGGCTGACCCTGTGACTGCCGTGAAGGCCGGCGCGATCGTCTTGCGCCAGAATTGCTCCCAGACGCCGCCGAGCGTCGGGACGATCAACGTCTTCACTTGGGCGGAAGCTGGACGATATCCGAGCCCGCTGCCGGCGAGCGCGGCCATTCCCATCATTGCCTGGCGTCTGTTCACCTTGAACATCACGGTTCACCTCTGTTTGTGGCGCGAATACCCGTTCGCGAGGGTTCGGCCGTCACATGCTGCGGATCGTCCGCCGCATCCTATCCTCGCATCAGCCGTGCCAAAACTCGGCGCCGGCTCGGCTGCGCAGGCCCGCTCCTTCAGCGCCCGAAAGCCTGACGCGTCTTCAAGGCGATGTACTCGCCATAGGTGATCGGCTCATATTTGGCCGGATTGGTCTTGCTCTGGAACTGCGGCAAGCAGGCGATCAGCGTGTCCTTGCTGGGATTGAGGAAGAACGGGATCGACTGGCGGCGCGAGCTGACATTGCGGTCGCGAGGCGGATTGGCGACCCGATGCGGGGTCGACAGCCAGCTGTCATTCGTCCAGCGCATGAAGGCGTCGCCGATATTGACCACATAGGCGCCCTCGATCGAGGGCGCATCGATCCATTTGCCGTCACGCGATCGCACCTGCAGGCCGCCGGTCGAGGCCTCCGAGCGCAGGATGGTCATGAAGCCGTAATCGGTGTGCACGCCTGCACGCAACTGCCCCGGCAGCGGATCGGCGTTCTGCTCTGGGTAGTTGATGACGCGCAGCGCCGACAGATGATCAACGAAGGACGGCTCGAAATAATCGTCCGGGAGGCCGATTGCCCGGCAGAAGATCTGCCTCAGCGCAAGGGCGAGCTTCTCCATCTCGGCCAGATAATCGGCAAAGGCCTGCCGCAACCCGGGAGGCCGGTCAGGCCAGGCGTGACCTGGAAGGCGGGGACCGAAGTTCAGGCTCTCCTTGTAGTCGCCCGGGGTCTTGATGCCGAGCGTGGCGCTCAGGGCCTCGTCCGCGAGAGGCGAGAAGGCCATGCCGCCTATGACGCCGGCGCCACGGCCATGCGCACGCTTGTAGTCCTCCGGGCAATCGAAGAAGGCGCGGGCGAGCTGATAGAGCCTCTGGGTGATTTCGGGCGAAACGAGATGGCCTGTGACCAGGAAGAAGCCGGTATCGCGGCAAGCCGTCTCGACGGCGGCGATCACGGCTTGCCCTTCCGGCTCGTGCCGGAGATAAGGCCCGATATCGATCACCGGGATGCCGTCCTTGTCAGAGCCCGCGGTCGTCGATCCTTGTAGCGAACCCACTTCGCATCTCTCCTTTCGCCCCCGCAGCCTAAATCCACGCCGCTGAGCCAGGCGACCGACCTCCAAGTCTCGCCTCCAAGTCTCGCCTCCAAGTCTCGCCTCCAAGTCTCGGCAGATCGAGCCCGCCTCATCGGGACTTTCTCGGACCGTTGCCATCAGCAGAGCGGAACTCGGCGTCTCAGAAACCCCTCTTGACTTGGCGTCAGGAGTGAACGAAACCTAGCCTACTCTGGTAAACCGTTGTTGGCAAGATAGTCTGTTGTTAGATCAATTGTTGCATCGAAGGAGCAATCACGTGTCCGTTGAGGATCTCGGGCAACAGGAGCAGGCCGTGCTCGACGCCATCACGGCCAACCCCTTCGCCGGTCAGCAGGAGATCGCGGCCTCGCTGGGATTGGCGCGCTCCACCATCGCGGCGCATATCGTTCAGCTGGTCCAGAAGGGGTATGTTCTAGGCCGCGGCTATGTGCTGCCCAAGAATGAGCGCATCGTCTGCCTCGGCGGCGCCACCGTCGACCGCAAATATTATACGGCTCGGCCCCTGATCCCGGAGACCTCGAATCCGGTGGAGGGGCATCGGTCCTATGGTGGCGTGGCGCGCAATGTCGCGGAAAACCTCGCCCGACTGGGGGTCGATGTCAGCCTCATCTCAATTCTCGGCGATGACGAAGCCGGCAATGCCGTGCTGCGCCATCTGCATGATCTCGGCGTCGACGCATCGCGGGTGGTGACGACGCGCGAGAAGCCGACTGCTGAATATGTCGCGGTGCTCGGCCCGGATAGAGGGCTCGTTCTTGGCCTTGCCGACATGGACATCTTCGGGCTCCTCACCACCGCCCATATCGAGCGCGCCTGGCCGCATCTGGCGTCGGCGTCCTGGGTGTTGGCCGATTGCAACATGCCGGGCGACGTGCTGGCCCATCTCGTCCGTCGCCGGCAGGGCGCCCGTTTCAAGCTGGCCCTGGACGCCGTCTCGACACCCAAGGTGCGTCGCTTGCCGCAAGACCTGACCGGCATCGACCTGCTCTTCCTGAATAAGGACGAGGCCGATGCCTATCTGGAGGATGCCACGCTGACGCCGGCCGAGGCTGCCAAGGCGCTGCGCGCCCGGGGCGCGCGCGAGGTCGTATTGACGCTCGGCGCACGTGGTGCAGTCGTCGCTGCCGGTCACGGTGCGGTGGAGACCCTCGCTGCGGTCCCGGCGCATCCTGTCGACGTCACGGGCGCCGGTGATGCCATGATCTCCGGCACCCTCTACCGCCTGCTGGCCGGGGAGACGCTCGCGGGCGCCGTGCGGGTCGGCGCGCTTCTCGCCGCGATCACCACCGAGAACGATGCCAGCGTCCATCCCGAATTGTCGCCGCGCTTCCTGGCGGCTTCCATGGCGCGAATTCCCGACTTCGCCGGAGCCACAGTCTCATGAACACCGATATCGGTCGTCCGCATCTGGCCGGCGAGGTCGCCGAGGCGCTGTCCGGAGGGCGGGCGGTGGTGGCCCTCGAATCCACGATCATCTCCCATGGCATGCCCTATCCAGATAACCTCGCGACGGCGCGCCGCGTCGAGGACGAGGTGCGCGCCCATGGGGCCGTGCCGGCAACGATCGCAGTGATCGACGGTGTCCTGCGCGTCGGGCTCGACCAGGCGATGCTCGAGCGGCTCGGCAACGACCGTAAGGTCGTCAAGGCCTCGGGGCGCGATCTCGCGATCGCGATGCTGCGCAAGCTCTCGGCCGGCACCACCGTCTCGGCGACCATGCGGATTGCCGAGCTCGCCGGCATCGCGGTCTTCGCGACTGGTGGCGTCGGTGGCGTGCATCGCGGCGCGCAGGCGACCTTCGATGTCTCGGCGGATCTGACCGAGCTCGGCCGCACCGGCACCGCCGTCGTCTGCGCCGGCGTCAAGTCGATCCTCGATATCCCCAAGACGCTCGAATATCTCGAGACCCAGCGCGTGCCGGTGATTGCCTATGGCACGCAGGACTTCCCGGCCTTCTACTCGCGCGTCAGCGGCGAGCGTGTTGATCAGAGGCTCGATACGCCGGCCGAGATTGCAGAGGCGATGCTACTTCATCGCCGGCTCGGCTCCGGCACCGGCCTCCTGATCGCCAACCCGATCCCGGAGGAGCATGCGCTGGCGCCGCTGGAGATCGACCTGGCGATCGCGACCGCCGTTGCTGAGGCTGAGGGGCGCGGCATCGGCGGCAAGGCGCTGACCCCCTTCCTGCTGTCGCGCATCAACGAACTGACCGGTGGCGAAAGCCTCAAATCCAATATCGCGCTGGTGCGCAACAATGCCGCGCTCGCGGCCAAGATCGCCGTCGCCTATGCGGCGCTTGCGGCCTGATCCACGCACGCTCAATGGAGGCTGCCCGATGACCTATGAGACGATCCTGCTTGAGAAGGACGAAACGGACAGTTTCGCCGTCCTGACCTTGAACCGCCCGGATACGCTCAACTCGATCAACAAGACCGTGATCCATGAGATCGTCGCGGCGGTGAAAGCCTGCGTTGCGGATCCCGGCATCAACGCACTCGTCATCACCGGCGCTGGACGCGCCTTCTCCTCCGGCTATGATCTGGGTGCTGCGGATTTCGACGTTGATGTCGAGTTCTGGCACGCCGACATGTCGGAGAACGCCGAGGCCTGGCTCGAGGTCTGGCGCGCACCCATCCCGATCGTCGCCGCCGTCAACGGTTATGCGCTCGCCGGCGCCCTGGAGCTGATAATGTGCTGCGATCTCGCCATCGCGGCCGACACCGCCAAGTTCGGCGAGCCTGAAGTCCGGCACAATTCCGGTCCACCGACCCTGATGATGCCCTGGCTGCTGGCGACCCGCGATGCCCGCTGGCTGATGTATACGGGCGACCTCGTCGACGCCCAGGAAGCCTTGCGGATGCATCTCATCAACAAGGTCGTCCCCGCGGCGAATTTGATGGTTGAGGTGAAGAAGCTCGCGCGGAAGCTTGCCCGCATGCCCGTGCCGGCGATCAAATACGCCAAAGTCTCGCTCAACCAGCAGCAGATGCTGGCCGGACTGTTGTCGTCCTTCAACTACAATATCGAGGCCATGGCAGCGCTCCACACCACCAAGATGGGGCGCGAATGGATGGCGAAATTCGGCAAGATGCCTCTCAAGGAATTTCTCGCCATCCGCGACGCGCCCTTCAAGGGGTTGGATTAGGCCCGAGGGCCAGTTGAGAACTCGGCTGACATTCGGGGCCGTGAGGGCAGGGGAATGCGAGAAAATCGGTTTGGGCCCTTTGGCATCCAGCGTCGTGATCTCGGCCAAGTCCTGGGCCCGCCAAGTCCTGGGCTCGCCAAGTCCTGGGCTCGCCAAGTCCCGGGCTCGCCATGAGCACTGACCGCGAGGACGCGGTTGCGCGCCTGATGCGCCCCCGCTCGGTCGCGGTGGTCGGCGCGTCGGAAAAACCAGGCGCCCCGACGAGCTTCGTCATGCGCAACCTGATCGGCTGCGGCTTTCGCGGCGCGATCCATCCGGTTCACCCGACGGCGCAAGCCGTGTTCGGCCTCCCCGCCGTGAAACGTCTCTGTGAGCTCCCACAATTACCGGATGCGGTGCTGATCGGGGTCGCGGCCGAGCGCGCGCTCGGTGTCCTGGATGAGGCGGGCCAGATTGGCATCAAGGCTGCCGTGATCCTTGCCTCGGGCTTTGCCGAGATCGGGCCGTCCGGGCGAGCCCTGCAGGCAACGCTGGCCGAGACGGCACGGCGTCACGGCATGGCAGTGTGCGGTCCGAACTGTCTTGGCCTTTTCGACGTCCATACGGGGCTTGCGCTCTATTCGTCGCGACTGGCACCGATCGAGGCCGGCAACGTCGCGATCGTCTCGCATTCAGGCGCGCTCGGCATCGCGCTCGCCCATAGCGGCCGCCTCCGCTTGAGCTTGCTCATTTCGGCTGGCAATGCGGCCGTGACGGATTTCCCCGACTATCTGAGCTTTCTGGCCGGGGATGCTCGCACCGATGTCGTCGGCCTCGTGATGGAGAAGATCGGAAATCCCGAGGCGTTTTCGCGAGCCACGGCCGCGATGCATGCTGCGGGCAAGCCCGTCATCGTCTTGCGCCTCGGGCGTTCGCAAAAAGGCGCCGCGGCGAGCGCCGCCCATACCGGCTCGCTCGCCGGCTCGGACGAGGCCTTCCTCGACTTCTTTCGCCGCTGCGGCGTCATCGTGGTCGACGATGCCGATGAATTCATCGAGACCGCCGCCTTGCTCTCGCGCGAGCGACGGCGGCCGCGCTCGAAGGGCTTGGCGCTGATCGGCGTCAGCGGCGGCAGCATGGCGCATGTCAGCGATGTGGCTGAGCAGGTCGGGCTCGATCTGCCCGAGCTCTCTCCGCCGACGGTCGCGACCTTGTCCGCGCTCCTGCCCGCCTATGCGACACCGCAAAATCCCCTCGATGTCACGGGCATCGTCTTCGCCGAGCCGGGCATCTACCGGGCGGCCCTGCAGGCTCTTGCGGCCGATCCCAATATCGGGGTCGTGGCAGCGGTTCAGGACGTGCCGGCCGGCCTCGACGATGGCGGGGCCGAGGAATATCGCGGCATCGCCGCGGCGATCGCGGAGCACCGCGCCCATGCGGCGACGCCAAGCGTGGTCATCAGCAATCTCGCAGCCGGGCCGCATGCGCAGATCGCTCGTGCCCTCGATGCTGCCGACATTCCCGTCCTGCACGGCACAAGGGCTGCGCTCAAGGCCATTCGCTCATTCGGCGACTTGCCATGCCCCGCGCTTGCGCCGGCCGGGCTGCCGCTCATCGAGGCTCATCCGCATTGGACGCGCCGCTTCGTTGCCGGCAAGCAACTCACGGAGCGCGAGGCGAAGATGTTCCTCGCTGATCACGGCCTCACGGTGACGCGTGAGTTGCCGGCACGAAGCCGTGAGGCCGCGGTCGCGGCGGCACGCGAGATCGGCTTCCCAGTGGTCATGAAGATCGAATCGCCAGACATCGCGCACAAGACCGAAGCCGGCGGCGTGCACCTTGGTGTCGCGGATGCGGATGGTGTGGCGATCGCCTACGATGCCATCATGGTCGATGTCGCAGCCAAGGCGCCGACTGCAAGGTTGGAGGGCGTCGTGATCCAGGAGATGGTCGAGGGTGGCGTCGAGGCGCTGATCGGTGTTGCCATGCACGAAACCTTTGGACCGACGCTCCTCGTCGGCACCGGCGGCGTGCTCGTCGAGTTTCTCCGCGACAGCGCCGTTGCGGTCTTGCCGATCGGCCGGGCTGCCGCCCATCAACTCGTCGGCAGAACACGGCTTGCGCACCTCATCGCCGGCTATCGCGGTGCCCCTGAAGCCGATCTCGAAGCTTTTGTCGACGCCATCCTCGGCATCGGCGCCATTGCGACCGCCTATGCGGGCGCGCTCTCAGCGCTCGAGCTGAACCCGATTGCCATCCTGCCGAAAGGAAAGGGTGTGCGCGTCCTCGATGCGCTCATCATCGCGAGCGGCGGAAAGGGGTGAGCTTCCGCCATTCCGCCCTGGCGCAACCGGCACCGACCTGCTTTTGGTCGATGATGACCGTGATGGAAAAGCGCCTCCTCGAGACCAGCGCCGGACTCGTCCTCGATTTTCATGGCAGCCTGATTCCAGCCCCGCAGGTGCAGGCCGTTTCCATCGCCTCGACCATCGATGCTGCTCGAGTGATCGCCGAGGCGATCATCCGGTTCTGCGGTCTGCGCACCGATCGATAAGGGCATGCGGCACGAGGAATCCGGCTGATTGGTCCGGTCTATGGTCGCATGAGCTTTTCCCGGCCGCGCAGCACAATCAGGCGGAACTGGCTCAAATCTGCGCCAACCCGGCGAATAGACAACCCACTCCCGGGAATCTCTATTACGACGAATGCCAGGCGATCCATCCCTCGTCCCAGGCACAACTCAGCAAAAGGCATTTCCAAGACGCGCCTGCGGGTTATTGAGCTCACCAGTTACGGCAGGCGCCGCAAGATCGGCGGCCATGATCCTTAAGATGGATCTCGACTGGCTGCTCTAAGGAATCGCCGCCACCAGGGCAGGCGGGCGAAGGGCCTGGGTGAGGGCCAATCCCATCGGGAATCTTGGCGGTGGGTTGTCATGTCGACCTCGTTTGTCATCGTCTGATACCGAGTTGGCATATGGTGCATCAGGCGGGGCGCTGTCGCATCCCGTTTGCATGCCACTCATGCGAATGACGGGCGCCGATGCGCCGGAGCGTCGCGTCAGTCGACGCCACCCGTCGCCACCAGCAGCATGTCGGCCGATTTGAGGAAGCGCATGGGATCGACCGGGTCGTTGTCGATGCGCGTCTCGTAATGCAGATGCGGTCCGGTCGAGCGTCCCGCCGAGCCGACGCGGCCGATCGGCGTTCCCGCGCTCACATTTTGGCCGTCCGAAACCAGGATGGCCGGAGACTCGGTCCGATTTAGTGCACTGTCACCGCAACGGGCGCCAGCAGCCGGACAACCCGTTTCAATACACCGGCCGCGAGAACGATGGCACCGGCCTTCTCAACTGCCGCGCAAGATACTACAATCCTGCCTGGGGTCGCTTCGTTTCGGAAGACCCGATCGGATTGCGAGGTGGGATCAATGTCTATGCCTACGCCAACAGCAATCCCGTCCAACTGCGTGACCCAAGTGGGAATCAAGTCGCCATACCCGCCGGAGGGGGGCTCGGCGGCCTCGTCCTTGCCGGCGCCATCGCCCTGTGCTTCGCGGTGGGTCTATGCCATCTTCCACCCCCGCCCCCAAAGTCACCGTCCGGCTATTCCAAGTCTAAATCCGAACCGGCACAAAATCCCAACGATCCCGCGACACCGGCGCCAAAAGAGGACCAATCTGGGGATAACGCGCCGGCGCCAGCGGGGGATGACGGTCCCGCAAGACCGGATGGTATCCCGGACAACTGGAATGTGCGGCCATCGAAGAAGAATGACGGAACCATTTACTCGAATCCTGACAATCCGAACTACGATAACGTCCGAGTTAACCCCGGAATCCCAGATAGTTCGTATCCGGCGCAACGAGGATATGTAAAGGATCAGTATAATGGTAGGTATCGCGACGTAGACGGGAATCGGTGAACTCGCCACAGGCCCACATCCCGCTTAAAGATTTCAAGTTCTCGAGACCTTAGATACGACGGAAGCTTTGAGTCGACCCTTAGTAGAGGTGGATGCTTATGACAGTTAACATTGAGGCGAGGCGGAAGGATTTCATGCGAGTGGTGGCCGAAATTGCTGATGAACAATCACAGCGCCGAGCATGGTTCGGTCATGGCCTCGAAGTAGCAAGTCCCGATGAACAATTTAATATGTTCTTCGATGATCTTGCGGCAGAGGAATTTCTATCAAGAAAAGATAATGGATTCATCGCACGGCAACAGCAGGCCGCCCAAATACTATACAATTTAATGGACAATCTGGCTGATGCACTTCCTAAGAAAATTGATCCGAAGGAGTTGATCGATGATCCGCGTTGGATTGCAGTTCGGGCGGCGGCGGCGCAACTGTTGGCTTTGATATAGTATACCGGATTTGTGAGCTGGCCCTTGGATCGCCTTGTATTATGGTGACAACGCACTTAATTGCCTTGAGTGTCTGAATGTCTGAATGTCTGAATGTCTGAATGTCTGAATGTCTGAATGTCTGAATGTCTGAATGTCTGAATGTCTGAATGTCTGAATGTCTGAATGTCTGAATGTCGAACGGCCGCGTCTGTAGCAATTAAGTGCACTGTCACCGCAATACAAGGATTTCAGGTTCACGAGGCCCTAATTATGACGGTCAACATTGAGGCATGGAGAAAGGTGTTCAAGCAAGTCGTTTCTGGACTTGCGAACGAGGGGTCGCAGCGCCGGGGTTGGTTCGGAATTGGCCCGGAACAATCAAGCCCCGGTGAGGAGTTCAATATGTTCTTCAACGATGTTGCGGCTAAGGCCCTTTTGGCTCGCAAAGATAATGGCTTCACGGAACCGCAGCAATGTGCGGCCCAGGAGCTTTACAATTTGATGAGAAAATTGAGTGATGAAACTCCTGACAATATTTTCCCCGAAGACTTAATAGATGACCCGCGTTGGATCGAGGTGCGCCTTGCCGCGGCAAGGCTATTGGCCTTGTTGTAGTTTTCGTTGAATCAATTCTATGGACAGTGGGGACGATTCACGGGGCACTGCCAGAGCTTATGGGATGAAAATGGAGGCGAGTGGCGCTATTTTCCCGAGGACAAATGGCACAATCCACACTGGGACTATAACCGTCACGACGCTCCCAATTCGCCGTGGCAGAACGTGCCAATTGGCGATCAGCCCCCGAGGAAATGATATCACAATGATTCACGCAGAACTTACTTCTGAATTCAAAGGTGAGACGGTCGTCTTGGTAAAAACAAATATTGATGGCCTTAACCTCTTCCGATCAGCCCTCCTGCAAGTAGAATTTGGCTCCTCCGGAGAACCTGCGCTAATTGACGGGGACCAAATCCACTTAGTCACCGTCAACGAGAGTGCGGCTCAGGTCGAGCTCTCTGGAAAGCGTGTCATATGGCGCCTTCCTCGAAGAAAAGTAAAAGAGCTTATGGAGAAGGTTAGCGCGATGATCGAGGCCGCCGGCCCCTGTCATCACTATGTGGACATTGATGCTCCTGCGCACACGCTTGTCATTTCTCGAGACGAATATACGTAGCTCCGCGATGATAGTAAGCACTGGCTCCAATGCCAAAGTGCAAACCGCGCCCCAGATACTGCCGCGGGCAGCGGAAGTGGGATACTTAAATGGCAAGCGTCAGAATCTGGTGGTTGTCTTTCTTCCATAATATTGTGGAACGACTTCAATGAAGTACGTCTCGGCATTTATTTTTGGCTTTGCATCAATCCTGCTAACAGATTTACTTGTGTCAAAAATGTGGCTCAATAGAGAAATTTCACTACATGAGTATATTGTCATAGCGGTGTTCGTTGTTATATTAATAATGGTACTTGAGATTCCAAAACTGTTTGTAGCAAGAAAATAGGTGGCGAGCGTGGCCGACCTGCTGGGCACATGAGAACGTTCCAGCGAAATGCGCTCTATCTGCGCGTACCGATGCGCTCGGTACACGACGCGTATTTGCAATCCCTCACCATTTCACAGTAGTATGACCGTGACTGCGCCTTCGCGAATACTCGAAAACGAGCTCTTCTCCTCGCTCCTCGCATCAGGCCAGCTCAGCGCCGATGCTCTGGTTCGCGCGCGTCGTCTCGCCGCGGAAGCCGGGGAGCCGGTGCCGGCGACCCTAACCCGTCTAGGCTTTGTCTCCGAGCAGGATATGGCCGACGCTTTTGCCCAGGCGCTCGGTCTGGCGCTCGTCGACGCAACCGCCTGGCCGCGCGACACGATTCCGCTTCCTGGTCTGAGCGCCGCCTTTCTTCGCAACGCCCGCGTGCTGCCGCTCGCCGCCGCGACAAATGCCGGCGATAGCTCGGAAGGCCTTGCCGTGCCGCTGGCTATGGCTGACCCGTCGGACGATGCCGCGGCCGAGGCTGTCGCCTTTTTCACTGGCCGGCCCGTTCGCCGGCTCGTCGCCCTGGCTACGGACCTTGACGCCGCGCTCGACCGTCTGCTGCCGGCGACGACAGCCGACGCTAATGGTCGGGATGCCCTCGACGAGGAGGATGGCTTAGGTGCCGCGGGCCTCGGTTCGACGGATCTCGACCGTTTGCGCGAAGCCGCCAGCAACGCTCCGGTCATCCGCCTCGTCAATTCGCTTCTGGGTCGTGCCGTCGACGAGCGGGGATCCGATCTCCACCTCGAGCCCAGTGCCGATGGACTGACTGTAAGATTGCGTATCGACGGGCGCCTATGCGCCATCGACCCGCCCGTGTCCGCGCGGCTTCGCGACGCTGTGGTTAGCCGCGTCAAGCTCATGGCTGGTCTCGACATTGCCGAGCGACGCCTGCCGCAGGATGGACGCATCGCGCACGCCGTGCGAGGCCAGGAGGTCGATTTTCGCGTTGCTACGGCACCGACGGCTCACGGCGAGAGCGTCGTGGTGCGCGTGCTCGACCGTGCCCAGGTGAGGCTCGACTTCGCGGCTCTCGGATTCGACGAGGTCGCGATGGCGACATTGCGGCCGCAGCTGGCAGCCCCAAACGGCATGCTGCTCGTCACCGGGCCTACGGGCAGCGGAAAGACCACCACGCTCTACGCGGCGCTTGCTGTGCTGAATACGCCCGATCGCAAGCTGATGACGATCGAAGACCCGGTGGAATATCAGCTCGCCGGCGTCCAGCAAGTCCAGGTGCAGCCGGGAATTGGCCTGAACTTCGCGCGTGCTCTGCGCTCCTTCCTGCGACACAATCCAAACGTCGTGATGGTGGGCGAAATCCGCGATCTGGAAACCGCTCAAGTGGCGGTGCAAGTGGCGCTGACCGGCCACCTCGTATTGTCCACCCTGCATACCAACGATGCGGCGACGGGCGTGACCCGATTGCTCGACATGGGGGTCGAGGACTACCTGATCGCCTCCACCTGCAACGCGATCCTCGCCCAGCGCCTGGTGCGCACATTGTGCCCGGATTGCCGGCAGCCTTACGACATCACCGCTGAGCACGCAGCGCGCTTGGGCCTGCGAACGAACGGGCCCGCGACCTTGTATCGAGGCGCAGGCTGTGTGGCCTGCGGCGGGAGCGGCTATAGGGGGCGGTCCACGATACTCGAGATCCTTCCTCTGACCGACACCATTCGCGAATTGGTGTTGCGCCGCGCCCCGGCCGCCGAGGTTGTGGGCGTCGCGGTCGAAGAAGGAATGCGCACCATGCACGCGCACGGCATGCAGAAGGCCTTGGCGGGCATCACGACGGTCGAGGAAGTTCTGGTCGCCACGCGCATGACGTGAACAAGGGCGAGGGATCGTGCCTCATTCCGCGAACGCACCCGTTTTCCGCTACAGGGCCGTGGCCCCCAACGGTTCGGTGGTTCATGGGCGGATCGAGGCCGCTGATCGCTCAAGTGCGATTGCGCAGCTGCAGCAGCAGGGACATGTGCCGATCACCCTCGAGATATCGGCGCCCGCGAGCGGCCTGCGCGGCCTGCTGGCGCGGGAGATCGGCGGCCCTCGACGCCCTGGCCCGCGGCTCATCGCGGAGCTTGTAGGGCGGCTCGCGCTCTTGCTCGAAGCTGGGATCGCGCTGGGGGCGGCCCTTGCGCTGCTCGCGACCTCGGAAGGTGCGACGGTTGCGCGCGAGCAGGCCGCGACGCTCTTGCGGCGGCTGCGCGCGGGGGCGAGCCTTGCGGACGCGATGGCAGCTGCCGGGAACACCTTCCCGCCGCTGATCGTGGCGATGGTGCGCGCCGGCGAAGCGAGCGGCACGCTCAGTCCCACGCTCGGGCGGTTGGCAACTCATCTCGCGCGCGCCGAGACGGTTCGTCAGTCGGTCCGCTCGGCATTGGTCTATCCGGCCGTCCTGATCGCGACGGCGGCAGGGTCCTTTCTCCTGGTGCTATTGGTGGTGCTGCCCCAGCTCGAGCCCATATTCGCGGATGCCAAGGGCGAGATGCCTCTTTTGACCCGGCTTGCCTTCGGGGCCAGCACGCTCTTGCGTCAAGATTGGTGGGTCATATTGATCGCCACTGCCATCCTCGCCCTGCTGGCTCATCGCTTGCTCGCGGATCCGGGCATGCGTGCCCGCCGAGACGCCGTGATGCTGCGTCTGCCCGTGCTCGGAATGGCCTTGCGGCGTGCGGAAGCCGGGCGCCTGGCGCGTGTGCTCGGCACCTTGGTCGGCGGCGGAGTGGCGCTGCCCGCTGCCCTCGTTCTTGCGCAACCTGTTTTGGCCAATCGGGTCGTCGCGAATGAGGTCGCCAAGGTCACGGCGGCGGTGCGTGAAGGTGGGGGCCTCGCAGGACCGATTTCCCGGACCGGCGTTTTCCCTGATCTCGCCGTCCAGATGATTCGGATCGGCGAAGCGACAGGCCGACTGGACGCCATGCTTCTGCGCCTCGCTGATCTGCTGGAGGCTGATGTGCAACGCACGCTTGACCGTGCTCTTGCCCTGCTGGTGCCCTTCCTGACCATCGGGCTTGGTGCATTCGTCGCAGCCATCATCGCCTCTGTGATGCTGGCGGTGCTGAGCATCAACGACCTGGTGCATTAGCCGTGCCTGCAGGCTCGCATAAATGCGTGGGCGCTCGCTGGCTGCATGTCGCCGGCTTTACGCTCTTGGAGATGCTGGTGGTTCTGGCCATCCTCGGCATGCTCGCAGCCGTTGCGCTTCCAAAATTGCAGCGCAGCGATGGAGCGCGCCTGCGCGCAGTCGCACAGAGCCTTGCGGCCGATCTTCGCCTGTTGCGCGATGATGCGATCCGCCGCGGAATTCGAACCGTCCTCGTCCCGACAACCGCCGGCTATACGCTCGAGCCGTCCGGTCGGACACGAACACTGCCTGCAGGTATCGGCCTCACCAATGTATCGCCCCCGCCGCAGCTTCTGCCCGACACACGAGATCTGATCGGCTTTTTCCCCGATGGGAGTTCGACGGGCGGCGTCATAGCGCTTCGCCAAGGCCGCGCCGATATTCGCGTCACCGTGCGCGGGTTCGATGGAGGAGTGAAGTTGCGTGACCGGCGATAGGGACGGGGGCTTCACGCTGCTCGAGGTCCTGGTGGCGCTGGTGATCCTGGTCCTCGCTCTTGCCGGCTTCTACCGGGCGTTCGGCGTCGGCCTATCTGCCGGATCGACGGCTGATCGCGAGCGGCGGCAGATAGAGGCCGCCGAGGGCGTCTTGGTGGAACTCGGCCGCTCTCGCCCATTGCAAGACGGCGTCTCGACGGGCGAGCTTTCGGACGGACAGCGCTGGACGTTCCGGCTGGAGCCGTTCGTGCCCTTCGAACAAAACGGCTCGCCCTCTCCACTCACGGGACATCTGGCCACGCTGGAAGTTCTGCCTGCGGATGGGCGGGGCGCACCGTTGCGCCTCCAGACCCTCGTTATTGGCGTCACGCAGTGACCAGGGAACGCCGTTTCGGGCGCGACGCCGGCCTGACGCTGGTCGAGCTCCTGGTCGTGCTGGTTGTGCTCAGCATGCTCAGTGGCCTCGCACTGATCGGCCTGCGTTCGGCGGCCGAGGGCTGGCGGCGGCTCACCGAGCACAATGCGGAAAGCGAGGAGCTGCTGGCGGTCCGTGGCCAATTGCAGCGCCTCATTTCCCAGATCTACCCCGCCAAGCGTGGCAATTCTTCGCAAAGCGTCATGCGATTCAGCGGTGACTCCGGACGTATCGATTTCCTCGCTCCGCTGGCGCAGCGTTTCGGAGCGGAGGACGTGGTCCTCTATACGCTGCGCTTTCCCGGCGACGGCACCATGCACATTGCCTGGCGCCTCGACCGCGACCTCGAGGCCGCGAGCAAGGGCCAGGTGCCCGAAGGTGACGAAGTCATCCAAGGCGTTTCGGAAGGGTCGCTCTCGTACTACGGCCAGGCCGCGGACGGAGGTGAGTCTCGGTGGTGGCCTTCCTGGAAGGAAAGGCGGACCCTGCCGCTTCTCCTGCGGACGCACTTCCTTTGGCGTGGGCAAGTTCAGGAGCTTGTGCTGGCGCCATTGGCCACCGCGGCATTTTGCTCGACTAGCGTCCCGGCCGCCGCGTGCTCGGACTAAGCGGTTTGTACAAGTCAACGGGCGCGACCAAGCAAGCGCCGCGTCAGTCGACGCCGCCCGTCGCCACCAGCAGCATGTCGGCCGATTTGAGGAAGCGCATGGGATCGACCGGGTCGTTGTCGATGCGCGTCTCGTAATGCAGATGCGGCCCGGTCGAGCGTCCCGTCGAGCCGACGCGGCCGATCGGTGTTCCTGCGCTCACATTTTGGCCGTCCGAAACCAGGATGGCCGAGAGATGGCCGTAGCGGGTGCTGACGCCCTGGGAATGCTCGATCTCGACCATATTGCCGTAGCCGCCCGTATAGGCCGCGTTGACGATCTTGCCGGCCGCGGTGGCACGCACGATCGAGCCTTCCTCGGCGCGCAGATCGACGCCGGCATGCAGAGCCCATCCCATGCCGAACGGGTCCCTGCGTGCGCCATAAGGGCTGGTGATCTCGAGCTGGCCCGGCAGCGGCTGGCGCACCGGCAGAAGCGAGATGGTGTGCGACAACTGATCATGCTCCTCGAGATGCACCTTCAGCCCGTGCAGCAGCGCGTCGAAGCTCGAGCTCGGGGCGTCCTTCGGCAGCGGCATGAAGGGGCCGCCCGTGTCGGTCGTCGGCTTCTTCGGTGCCCGCGCGAAGCGGGCAGGATCGAGCCCGGAGCGCCGCAAGGCGCCGCGCATCTCGTCGAGCGCCACGGCCGCCCGGCTATTGGCGTGCTCCAGCGTTTCGACCTGCAGGCGCTCGACCGTGTCGAGTGAGTTGACCACTGACTCGATCGAGATCGACCCTGCGAGCGCGAGCGTCGGCTCGTGCGCCTGGTCGTCGAGCAGGCTCGATCGCGGGCCCATGAAGCGCGGCAGGCGTTGAGTCGGCACTGCCTGCGGAGAGGCGGCAGAGGGGAGGGGGAGCGGCTCGGCGGAGCCATGCGCGGGATCGTCCGCATAGAAGGCGGCCGACCCACCGTCATCGACCGGACGCGGCCTCTGGCCGGCGAAATTGGCGATGGCCTTGAGGGGATCGGGAGCTTGCGTCTTGGCGACGCTGACGCTCTGGCGGTCCTGGGTCGCGTTGGCCGGTGGATTGCCGGAGGCGCCGGATGCGGCCGAAGCGGGGCGCGCACGGACGCCGTTCTGATCATTGCCGCCGCGCAGAAGCTGGGCCACCGTCTCGGTGCGCGTCTCGAGCTGGGCCTGACGCGTCAGCAATTCGCGCAGGCGCCCTTCGAAGGAGTCCTGGGCGGTAGCCTGGCGGGTCGCGGCTTCGTCGAGCTTCACGCGCTGCGCTGCGAGCTTTTCCTCATATTCGACGCGCATCTGCGCCTGATCGGCGAGGAGGTTGCCGACCAGGGTATCGCGAAACAGCAGGAGATAGAGGGAAAATCCGGCCCAGACGATGAGGGCGAGCTTGAGGGCGGCTCCCGCCAAGACAAGCGAGCGCCGCAAGCTGACGGTGCGGGTGGCGCCGTCTCTGGCGAAGGTGACAATATGCACCCTACGCATGGCTGCAACACTCGTATCCGACATGAAACCGGCGTCCCGACTGGCTGAATCGCCTCCCGAACAGGCCTTCATTAGAGCCGGTTAAGGTTAATCCCGCGCTAACGGGGCGGGCCCGGCATGTCGCGGCCAGGCGGCCGAGCGATCACTCTGCCGCAATTCGACCAAGGAAAGGCACGGATCGCAGCCGAGATAGCGCGCATGACACCTTCATCCCTGCACGCTGATTCGATCCCGGCGCCGCTGCCGTCGCGCGACGCCACGACGGAGCCGCCGCCCGCGCGGTCCAGCGGCGCCGGCGAAGGGCGCCGCGAGACGCCGCGTTTCGGCCTCGTTTCGCTCTCCGACCGCAAGAAGCTCATCTCCATCCTGCTGGCGACGATCATCTTCGCCCTGGTGGGCGGGCTCACGACGCAGCCGGCGATCTTCGGCATCACCAATGCGGTGATGATCGGCCTCGGCGTCGGTCTGTTCGAGGAGTTCTATGTGCAGAGCCTGAGGGGGAGGTGGCTGCGCGGCATGCATCCTTTGCGCTCGATCCTCATCTACACCCTGGTGGTGACGGCGATCTATCTCGTCGCCATGCATCTCTCGCATCTGATCCTCGGCCATATCGAAGGCCTGACGCTCGTTTATTCGCGGCTGCCCTTCACCTTGCCTTTGGTGATCGTTTTCTCGGTCATCGGCATCGTGGTGATGCGGGTGGTGCATTTCATCGGGCCCGAGACCCTTTTCCATCTGATGGTCGGGACCTATCACCGCCCCGTCCTCGAAAAAAAGATGTTGCTGTTCATCGACATGAACGGCTCGACGGCGCTTGCCGAGCGGCTCGGCGCCTTCGCGACGCGATCGCTCGTCGGCAAGTTCCTGTTCGATATCTCAGGACCGATCACCAATTTCGGCGGGGATATCTACCTCTACAAGGGAGATGGGCTGATCGCTGTCTGGGACTGGAAAATGGCCGTGAAGGGCAACAAGCTCCTCCATGCCATCGACGCCTTGGGCGATGCCATGCGGCGGGAAGGTCCCGAGTACCAGCGTCAATTCGGCCTGGTCCCGAGCTTCCGCATCGGCGTCCATGGCGGGGATGTGGTGGTGAGCGAGCAGGGCGACACCAAACGCGCCATCGGCGTCTATGGCGACACCATCAATATCGCGGCACGCATGGAGGAGGCGGCCAAGGCCTATGGCGTCGGCTGTGTCCTCTCCGGGCAGGTCGCTGCCGCGCTGAGTGCGCCCGCCGATCGCCTCGTGGCGCTCGGCAATGAGCGGATCAAGGGAATCTCGGCCCCGATGCCGATTTGCGAATACCGTTCCGAAGGGGAGGGCCGCGGAGCCGGCGACCGCGCCGGGCAAGATGTCGCGATCCCGTGGATGCGGTTTCGGGCCTGAAGGGGGGCCGGCTGGAAGCCGGCGGTCCAGGGGAAGATTGGACCGCCGGCTTCCAGCCGGCTTCGTGGCGGGTTAGGGTACGGGTGGGGCGTCTCAAACGGGCCCTAACTGATCAAGCAAGTTACTTCCGGACGGCGCCTCAGAGCGCGCGGGCGGCGTCGAGCACCTCGCTCGCATGGCCTTCGACCTTCACCTTGCGCCAGGCCTTGGCGATGCGGCCGTCCTTGCCGATCAGGAAGGTCGACCGCTCGACGCCCATATAGCTGCGCCCATACATGGACTTCTGCGCCCAGACGCCATAAGCCTCCAGCATGGCGTGGCTTTCATCGCCGACGAGCTTGAAGCCCAAGCCATATTTGGTCTTGAACTTGTGCAGCGCCTTGACCGGATCGGGGGATACGGCGAGCACGCGGACGCCCGCTTTGCCGAAATCCTTCAGGAGGTCATTGAATTCATTGGCTTCCTTGGTGCAGCCCGAGGTATCGGCTTTCGGGTAGAAATAGAGGACCAGCTTCTCGCCCTTGAAGCTCGCGAGGGCGATTTCGCCGCCGTCATCGCCCGGCAGCTTGAAGTCGGGCGCCGCATCGCCTTCGCCAAGTTGCGCCATATTCTCAACTCCCTGATCGGTCATTGAATTGTAATCGGTGCGCGCCGAATCGCGATATGTTCCGCTTGAGACTGAAGGGGAGCCCCCCGCTCGCGCGTGCCGTTCACTATCATTGCCGGGTTTGGGACTGCAAGCTCGGCGGAAGCCATCGACGAGTCGTTTGAACGGATGTCAGAACCTACTGCGATCAGCCAAGCGCCTGTAAGGCAAGCGACTGCGGGCCAAGCAACTGCGAGCCAAGCAACCCAAAGCTCGCCGGCGAGGCGCGCTTTCCCGGGCCGCATGGCCCGGCGGATCGCGTGCGGCGTTGTGGCCTTCGTCTTCGCTGTCGCGGTGCTGGCGCTGCTGGCCTTTGGCGGCCTCGTCTGGCGCTTGTCGCAAGGGCCCCTATCGCTCGACGAATTCGCCCCGCGCATCACCGAGGCCTTGCAGCAGAGGCTGTCGGGCGGCTTTGCAGTCTCGTTATCGGGAGCCGCGCTCGAGAGGCGCGGCGCCGTGCCGACGCTGACCGTGAAGGGCCTGTCGATCAAGGATGCGACCGGGCGTGAGATCATCTCGGCCCCGAAGGCCGAGGTCGATTTCGATCCGCAGCGCCTTTTCCGCGCGGATGCCGGCTTGCGGCGCATCTCGCTGATCGGGCCGCAGTTCAAGGCCTCGATCACGCGACAGGGCGAGATTTCGCTGGTCGCCGCCTTCACGCCGCAGGCCGGAACACCACCTGCGCCAGCACTACAAGCAGCGGCTCCGGCCGCGGACGCCGCCATCCAAAATGCGTCCGGCCAAGATGCGTCCAGCCAAGATGCGTCCGGGGCTCCGCATGTCCGGCACGGCCTCGTCGCCACCTATGATGATCTCTTCGGCCCGCGCGGCCCCTTCAAGGTGGTCTCCTATGTGGGCATCGAGGACGGCAACCTTCTCGTCGACGATCAGCGCACCGGCGAAGAGATCAGCTTCTCGAACGTCACCGCCTCTTTCGAGCGCGATGTGCACGAACGCGTGCATCTGTCGCTGAAGGGGCCGTCGGGGGAGTGGTCGCTCGATGCCGCCGTCGAGCGCGGCGCCGGCAATGAACGTCGCCTCGTGGTCAGCCCCAAGGACGCGCCGGTCGGCGACGTGCTCTTGCCGCTCGTGCCGCGGCCATTGGTGCTCGCGCCCGACATGCCGGTCTCGGGGCGCATCGACATCGATATCGGCGGCGACGGGCGGATCAAGACGGCGCAGGGGGCGTTGACCGCAGGAGCAGCGGCCTGGAACAAGCCGGGCGAGACATCTCCGATCATGGTGACGGACGAGATCTCCGCGGCCTTCTCCTATGACGGCTCGTCGCATGCGATCGAGGTGAGCAAGTTCGGCGTTCTGGCCGGCGACACCGACCTCTCGGTCAAGGGGCGTATTCTCCCGGCGACGGACGGCAATTATGCTTTCGAGTTCACCGGCGGCAAGGGCGCGGTCGCCGGCGCCACCCCGGGCGAAAGGCCGATCGTGCTCGAGCGTATTTCCATGAGCGGTACCTTGTCGCCGCGCGACGCCACGATCTCGCTGAGCCCGCTCGAGCTCTCCGGCAAGGATGTCTCGGTCGCCATGAATGCCACCTATCGGCGCGGCCGCAGCGGTGGGCTGACGCTCGCCATCCAATCGGGGCGCATGCCGGCGCGCGCGCTTCTTGCGCTATGGCCCCCAGACATCACCAAGGATATTCGCAAATACCTGGTCGAGCGGCTCGATCGCGGCGTGGTCGAGCATTTTTCGCTGATCAATACCTACAACGAGGCCGTGCTGGCCGAGGCTCTGGCCGCCCGGCCGGTGCCTGACGACTCCGTCAAGCTGTCGGCCGATATCTCGGACGCAACCTTGCGCGCCTCGGACGACCTGCCTCCGCTCACCTCGCTCGCCCTCCATGTCGACGGGACCGGACACACCTCGACCATCTCGCTCCTGGGCGGCAGCGTCGACCTCGGCGATGGGCGCGTGATGCAGTTGAGCGATGGGCGCTTCCAGGTTGCCGACACCACCAAGAAGCCGGCGACCGCCCAGGTGAGCTTGCACGTCCAGGGCGGCGCCGACGGCTTCGTCGCGGCGATGCAACGCGATGCACCGCGCGGCACGGCGCAGCCCTTCGCGCCCGAGAACATCTCGGGGAGCGGAGAGGCGCATGTCCAGTTCCAGCTGACGCTGCGTGACGGCGTGAAGCCCAAGGATGTGCCCGTGACCGTGCAAGGCACCCTCTCCAAGCTGACGGTGCAGGATGTCGGAGCCGGGCAGAAGCTCGAGAACGCGCAAGCGACCTTCGCGCTCGCGGGCGGGGTGATGACCGGCAAGGGCGAGGGGCGGTTCGCCGGCGTGCCTGCCGCCATCGAGTTCCGCAAGGATGCCGGAGACGCTGCCCCGCAGATCAAGCTGTCGATGACCCTCGACGATGCGGCGCGCGCCAAGCTCGGGCTGCGCGCCGGACGCGCCATCACCGGACCGATGCCGGTCAAGATCTCGCCTGCCGCCGAGGTCGGGGCGGCGCCTTCCTTCGATGTCGAGGCCGATCTGACGCGAACCGCGATCGACGGCTTCATTCCCGGTTGGACAAAGCCCGCCGGCCGCCCCGGCAAGCTCACCTTCCGCCTGGCGCCGGGCGAAGAGCAGACGCGCTTCAGCAAGATCAATCTCGCCTCGGCGCCCGTCGCCGTGACCGGAGACGTAGTGACCGCCAAGGACGGCTCGCTCGTTTCGGCCAAGTTCGACGGCTTCAAGATATCGCCTGGCGATGATCTGCGCGTCGAGGTCGCGCGCGGCGAGGGCAATGTCTACAAGACCACCGTCAGGGGAGCGGCCATCGATCTACGCCCCTACATCAAGAGCTTCATGTCGGGCTCGCAGACCGACACCCAGGATGCCGATCTCGACCTGAAGGCCGCGAGCGCCATCGGCTTCGGCGACGAGAAAGGGACGGGGCTCGATCTGCGTCTCAGCCGTCGCGGGGTCGGCCTCACCGATTTCCGCTTCGGCGGGCAGGTCGGCAAGGCCGATGTGAGCGGCACGATCAGCCGCGAGGGCCGGCCCTTGATCACCATCGAGGCGGCCGATGCCGGGGCCTTCCTGCGCTTCATGGATCTCTACCGGCACATGAATTCCGGGACCATGGTGCTGCGCCTGACGCCGAGCGTCGGCTCCCAAGCGGGTGCCGTCAGCATCCGCGATTTCAGCTTGCGCAACGAGGAGGCGCTGGCGCGCATTTTCGCTGCCGCCCCGCCGCCGCGAACGACCTCTGACGGCGCCGCCATCGCCCCGCTGACGCCCGGAGAGGCACAGTTCAACCGCATGCAGGCGAGCTTCGTGCGCAACGCGGGACGTCTCGACATCCGCGAGGCGCTGATCGTCGGCAACCAGGCCGGCATCACCGTTTCGGGCCCCCTGGATTTCGCCCGCAACACCACCAATCTCTCGGGCACCTTCGTGCCGGCCTATGGGCTCAACAACGTCTTCAGCAAAGTGCCCCTGTTCGGGCCGCTGCTCGGCGGAGGCACCAATGAAGGGCTGCTCGGCGTCAACTTCCACGTCTCCGGCTCGCTCTCGCAGCCCGATGTGACCGTCAATCCGCTCTCGGCCATCACGCCCGGCTTCCTGCGCAAGCTGTTCGAGATCGGTGGCCCGGGCGCCCGCGATCTCGTGCCCGACTCAACGCAAAAGCCGCTCGATGTCGGCCGCTCGGGGCGCTGAGCGCAGGGGGCTATGCGGCCGCCACCGAGCGACGCTCAGCGGCCTTCACACCGGCTTCAGCAGCACATGGCGCTTGCGGCCGAGCGACAGCTTGACCACGCCCTCGCGCGTCAGGTCGGAGGCCTGGAGCGTGGCACGTTCATCGCTGACCGGCGCGTCGTTGACCCTGAGTCCGCCGCCCTTGATCTGCCGACGCGCCTCGCCATTCGAAGCGACGAGGCCGGCGCGCACGAAGGCGATGGGCAGGCCGAGCCCGGCCTCGAACTCGGCGCGCGTCACCTCGACGGTCGGCAAGGTCTCGGCGAGCGCGCCTTCCTCGAAGGTCTTGCGCGCCGTCTCGGCGGCTTCCGCCGCCGCATCCTCCCCGTGCAGCAGCGCGGTCGCCGCATTGGCGAGCGTCTTCTTCGCCTCGTTGATCTCGGCGCCCTGCAGAGCTTCGAGACGGGCGATCTCGGCGAGCGGCAGCACCGTGAACAGCTTCAGGAAGCGCCCGACATCGGCATCCTCGGTATTGCGCCAGTATTGCCAGTAATCATAGGGGCTGAAGAGCTCGGCGTTGAGCCAGACCGCGCCTGCCGCCGTCTTGCCCATCTTGGCGCCTGAGGGGGTGGTGAGGAGCGGCGTCGTCAGCGCATAAAGCTGATGCGTCCCCATGCGCCGCCCGAGATCGACGCCGGTGATGATATTGCCCCATTGGTCGGAGCCGCCCATCTGCAGGTTGCAGCCGGTGCGCTTCGACAATTCGACGAAATCATAGGATTGCAGGCACATATAGTTGAATTCGATGAAGGACATCTCGTGCTCGCGCTCGAGGCGAAGCTTCACCGAATCCATCGACAGCATGCGATTGACCGAGAAATGCCGCCCGACATCGCGCAGGAAGTCGATGTAGTTGAGCTTGGTCAGCCATTCGGCATTGTCGAGCATGATCGCATCGGTGTCCTTGTCGCCGAAGCGGAGGAAGCGCGAGAAGACCTGCTTGATGCCGTCCTTGTTGGCTTCGATCTCCTCGATCGAGAGCAGCCTGCGCGAATCGTCCCTGCCCGAAGGATCGCCGACGCGCGTCGTGCCCCCGCCCATCAGCGCGATCGGCCGGTTGCCGGTCTGCTGCAGCCAATGGAGCATCATGATCTGGATGAGCGAGCCCATATGCAGCGACACCGCCGTGCAGTCGAAACCGATATAGCCGATCGCCTGACCCTTGAGCGCGAGCGCGTCGAGCCCCTCGAAATCGGAGCATTGATGGATGAAGCCGCGCTCATCCAGCGTTCGGAGGAAATCGGATCGGTGGGACATCGTCGTCTCCGCTGGGCTCTCGGGTTTGCCGCTGGCCGGAGACAATCCAAGGAGGGTCGCCGGTCCGGCGGCCTCGCTGGTCAGATCATGAACAGGCGCGCCGCGTCGTGGGGAGCGACGCGTAATAGCCGAAGGCGAAAGGGGCCGGCCGGTTCATGGGCCGGTCCCTAGCGGGGCGGTTCGGCGAAGTCAACCGCGTCCGCAAAGGCGCGCAGCGGCCCTCTCGCGGGCGCTTTGGCAGGAATTGAAGGTTCGTTGTCATTTACGCCAAAGCCTTGGCCGGATAACGGGCAATGGAGGTTGCGCACAGCGAGGATCCCGATGCCACTTTTCTCTACCTCTCCGGAGCCGACCAGTACCGCAAGGATCGGCCGGCGCAATGCGCTGGTGCTGAGCCTCTGCCAGGGCTTGTTCACTTGCGCCATCTCGATCGACCTGACCTTGACCGGGCTCACCGGCTATCAGCTCGCGCCCGACAAGGCGCTGGCGACCTTGCCTTTTGCCATGATCACGGTTGCGGGCGCTGTCGCCACCTTGTTCGCCTCCTTCCTGCTGCAGCGCCTCGGCCGGCAATTGGGATTCACGCTCGGCGCCCTGATCGGAGCTTGCGGTGGTGCCGTCTCGGTCTGGTCGGTGTTCCATGCCGATTTCTGGACCTTCTGCCTCGGCACTGCGGCGGTCGGCGTGTTCCAGGCCTTCGCGCAATATTACCGGCTCGCGGCCGCCGATTCGGTCGAGGCGCCGGCCAAGAGCCGGGCGATCTCGACCGTGCTCGCCGGCGGCGTGATCGCGGCCATCCTCGGTCCGGCGCTCGCGGCCTGGAGCAAAGACCTGTTCCCGGCGGCGCTGTTCGCCGGAGCCTATCTGATGGTCGCGATCCTGAGCCTGATGTCCGCAGCTCTGCTGCTTGCGGCCTATCGCGACATCGAGACGGGCAAGGTCGCGACGTCCGAGCTCGGCGAAGAGCCGGCCCGGCCGCTCGGCGCCATCATGCGCCAGCCGATCTTCGTCGCTTCAGTCGCGAATAATGTGGTGGGCTAGGTCGCCATGATGTTCGTGATGACGGCAGCGCCGCTGGCGGCCGTAGCCTGCCAGCACTCGATCGATGACGGGGCGAACATTATCCAATGGCATCTCGTAGGGATGTTCGCGCCGTCCTTCTTCGCTGGCGCGCTGATCAGCCGCTTTGGGCTACCGAGCATCCTCGCCGCCGGCATGGCGTTGAACCTCATCTGCGTCGGCGTCGCCGTCGCGTCGACCTCGCTCGTCGCTTTCTATATCGCGCTGCTGTGCCTCGGCATCGGCTGGAACTTCATGTTCGTCGGCGGCACGACCTTGCTGGCGCAATCCTACCGGCCGGCCGAGCGGGCGAAAACGCAAGGGATCGCCGAGCTGTTGCGCTACGCCGCGACCGCCGTCGCCACCCTCGCGGCCGGGCCGGTGCTGCAGGCGCTCGGCTGGGGTTCGCTCAACATGGCGATCTTGCCGGTCATCTGTGTCGCGGCCGCGATGACGCTATTGTGGATGCTGGCGCAACGCCGCAGCCTTGTGGCTGCCGCAGCGTGACCGCTCAAAGCGAGACGGCATGATCCGTTCGAAGCCACGCCGCATCGTCATGCTCAGCTACGAGGGCGCAAACCTCGTCGATGTCTGTGGCCCGGTGCAAGCCTTCGAGACGGCGCGGCGGCACATGCAGCTCCAGGGTCTTGATGCCTACGAGACCGTGGTCGCCTCGGAGACGGGCGGCCCAGTGGTGACGGGGGCTGGCCTCGCCATCCTGACAAGGCCGGTCGCCGAGCTCGAGGCTGCTGCGATCGACACCCTGATCGTTCCTGGCGGCAGCCCCGGCGGGGAGCCCGTGACGCCGGGGGCGTTGGTCGGCTGGGTCGCGGCTCATGCCGCCGCCATGCGCCGCGTCTGCTCGGTCTGCACGGGCGCTTTCACGCTGGCGGCGGCCGGGCTGCTCAACGGCAGGCGGGCGACGACGCATTGGCGCTGGGCGGAGCTGCTGGCGAGGCGGCACCCCTCGATCCGGGTCGAGCCCGACCCGATCTTCATCCGCGACGGATCGCTCTGGACCTCGGCCGGGGTGACGGCCGGGATGGACCTCGCCCTCGCTTTGATCGAGGAGGATGTCGGCCATCGCGTCGCCATCGAGGTGGCGCGCGACCTCGTGATGTTCATGAAGCGGCCCGGTGGGCAATCGCAATTCAGCGTGCCGCTTGCGGCGCAGACCGCGGGAGATGCGCTGTTCGGCGATCTGCATGCCTGGATGGTGACGCATCTCGTCGAGGATCTGCGGGTGGAGCGCCTGGCCGAGCGGGTCGGCATGTCGCCGCGCAGCTTCGCCCGCCTCTACGCTGCCCGGGTCGGCAACACCCCGGCCAAGACCGTCGAAATGATGCGCCTCGAAGCCGCCCGCCGCGCGCTCGAGGAAACCGATCTTCCGACCAAGCGCATCGCGGCGGAGCTCGGCTATGGCGACGAGCAGAATCTCAGGCGGGTGTTTCAGCGCCAGCTCGGCATCGGCCCCGCCCAATATCGCGACCGTTTTTCGGGCCATCAGGTTTACGGCGTCGCCGCGCCAGTGACATAAAGGTGATCTCTTGTCTTGGTCGCCGTGATGTGGCTTGCTCGCAGACAGCGAAGCGACGGAGAATATTCATGCCCGATCTGACCTTGTGGGGATTGTTCGTCGTGGCGTCGGTGGTGCTGCTGCTGACGCCGGGCCCGGCGGTGCTCTTCATCGTGGCGCGCTCGGTCGAGCAGGGGAGGGTGGCGGGGCTGGTCTCGGTGCTCGGCATCCATCTCGGCACGATCGTCCACATCACCGCGGCGGCGGTCGGGCTCTCGGCCCTCATCGTGTCGTCGGCGCTCGCCTTCGCGATCGTCAAGTATCTCGGCGCCGCCTATCTCATCTGGATCGGCATCCGCACCTTCATGGCCAAGGACCCCGATCCCGAAGCGCCCGCGGTGCCGGCCGAGCCGCTGCGCCGCGTCTTCCGCGATGGCTTCGTGGTCAATCTCTTCAACCCGAAGACGGCGATCTTCTTCCTCGCCTTCCTGCCGCAATTCGTCGATCCCGCGCGCGGCGCGCTGCATTGGCAGATCCTCATTCTCGGCCTCACCTTCATGGGGCTCGGCATCATGAGCGACGCGATGTTCGCGCTGGCGGCCGGGGTCGCCGGCGATTTCCTCCGCCGTAACCGACGCTTCCTGCGCTTCCAGCGCTGGTTCGCCGGCACCTCGTTCATCGGCCTCGGGGTCACCGCGGCATTGGCGACGCGGAAATAGCCCGCCTCGGTTCAAGTCGACCGCGATGGCGGGCGTCGAGTTGAGGGATCTCGGTGCTCTAGGCGCTGATGACGCGACGGAACAGGCTGAATTGGAAGCGCTGCCCGGAACCCCATGGGGTTTTGTGCTCATGGCGGCGGGACTCGATCAGCGCGAAAGGCTTGCCGATCGCCCGCCCGAGAGCTTCGGCATCGTAACGCATCACCGGCAGGCCGCTGCAGCGTTCCGGGCCGTCAAGCGCAAAGGTGGCGATGATCGCATGCCCGCCAGGTTTCACGGCCCTCGTCAGACGCGCCACATATGCGTTGCGATCATGTTCCTCGGTGAGGAAGTGGAAGGCCGCCCGGTCGTGCCAAAGGTCATAGGCCTGTCGCGGCTCCCATCTCGTCACGTCGGCCACGACCCACTTGACCTGATGGGCTCGGGCGCCGAGGCGGGTCCTGGCGGCGGATAGGGCGGCATCCGAGAGGTCGAGCACGGTGACGTCCTGAAACCCGGCCTCGGCGAGGGCATCAACCAAACGCGAAGCGCCACCGCCAATATCGATGATGGCTGAGGGGGCGGTTGCACCTGCGAGCGACATCAGCTCCAGAGACAAGGTCGGTGTCTCCTGAAACCAGCTCACCTCGGATTCGCTTTTGTTGGTGTAGACCCCCTGCCAATGCTCCCGACGGCTTACGTCACCCATGGCAGTCCCTATCTGGCAACACGCAAGACAATCGGAAGATGGTTACGCGGCCCATCCTGGACAATAAGCGCCCGTCGACCGCCGTCGAGGCCGGGCAAGCTGCGCGGCCGAAGTGGGAGGGACTGGGGCTCCCAGAGCCTCTGTGTCTTGCTGGCTCGGCGGGCGCGTGATAGCGCAGCACTTAAGGTTCGATCGTCCGGTCGGTGAACGGGGTATGGCGCAGCCTGGTAGCGCGGTAGTTTTGGGTGCCGCGGTTCAGCCCTTTCTTTTCAAGCGCTTAGGACGGCGTCCGGGAGTTTTTCCGGGACTTTTTGCTTCCGAAGCCGCTTCCATCGCCTCGAGGCCGTCGCGGATGTCCGCGTCCAGGGCGTGGGCATATTTGGTGGTCGTAGCGATCGTCGTGTGGCGTAGCACCTTCTGGACGATCCGAAGGTTGCCCTTCGCCCGAAGTAGCCGCGTCGCCATAGTGTGCCGCAGATCGTGATAGCGGAAGTCGACGATACCGGCGCGATCTATGGCGCGGCCGAAGGCCGTGTCCAAGCCCGCCATCGTGATCGGGCAGACGTCGCCGGCGAGATCTACATAGGTGAATACCTTGGTCTCGTGATAGTTCTGCAGAGGCCACAGAAGGTCGCGCACGGCAGTGCTCATGGGGATGGTGTCGACCACATCGCCCTTGCCGTGGATGCGGATCAGGCGGTTGCCCCAATCGACCTGTGACCAGGTGAGCCCGACGCACTCGGCAAGCCGGCAGCCGCTCTTGAGGGCGAACAGCACGATCGGGTGATAGTCGGTCTTGAGCGCCGCAAACAGGCGCCGCTCCTCATCGGCCGAGAGCTCGCGCACCCTCTCTTTCGGCTCCTTCAGCAGGTGCAGCTTCCAGGTGATCTTCGCGACCGCGACCTCCCAGACGTCGCGAGCCCGATAGATGACCTTTCGCAGCATCTCGGTGACATATCTGTTGACGGTCGCGGGCTTGACGCCACCGCCTCGGCGCTTGGCCACGATCTCGGCGACGACCGGATTGGTAATCTCGGTCAGCAGCTTGCTCTTGCCGATGGTCTTGGTCAGCCACCCAAGGGATCGGAGGGTGTTGTCGGAGCGCTTGTGGAACTGCCCCACCTCGAGCCAGTAGCGGTCCGTGGCGATGTTGATGGTCATAGGCCCGCTCTGGATCGCGGCCTTCTGGTCGAGCTCCTTCGCCGCGTCGGCGCGCTTTACCGTCTCGACGGCCTTGGCGTCGCGCCTGTTTGCGCTTCCAGTCGTTCCAGTAAACCGATGACCTCGGAACCGGAAGTCGTAGTGAAAGTGCGGCGACTTCTTCGGGCGATAGACGGACACGCGGCCCTCCTCTTCTGCGCCTCTCTGAAGGCTCGCAAGTCGGACGGGTCGAAGACCTTCTTGGTGCGCACCGCGCCCCTGCCGATGGCGATGTAGGCAATATCGCCGGCTTTCACATGGGCGCGCAAGGTGCGCGGAGACATCCCGAGCCAAGCGGCAGCGGCGTCGAACTCGACAGAGGCGTCGAGGAGGGCCGGCATCTCGATCACGCCGCGGCGCCCTCCGTGGTCATCGCCTCCGGCTGCCGCGCGGTCCTAGGCCGCGGCTCATACCATTCGCGGGCCGAGATGATCTGGTCGACTGCGATCAGGGTCGGACGCTCGACGGTAACGCCGTTTCGCATCTCGACGATCTCCTTGCCCATGATGAAGTGCAGCTTCGCCATGCGGGTGAGCAGCGAGATCAGATCGGGGACTTCCGACATTTCGATCACGGGTCGCCAGCTCTCGCCCTTGCGCCTGGCCGTCGTGGTGATGATGAAGCAGGCCATGGTCAGAACCTCAGCGGCATGATGATAAGGAGCGCATCGCTGCCGTCCCGCTCATAGAGTTTGATGGGACGATCGGCGGCTTGCAGGCGCAGGACGGCGGACTCGGTCGTCATCGTGCTGAGCGCGCCGACAAGATAATCTGCGTTGAGCGCGATCAGCGCTTCGCCGCCCTCGATCTCGGCCGCCATCTCCCCTTCGGAGAAACCACGCTCCGACTCGCGCACGGATATATGCAGGGTGGTATCGGCTCCTTCGATCTTGATCGTTTTCGACTCGGAGTTGGCCAGGATCACGACGCGCTTGATCTCGGCAAGCGCCTCTTCCCGATCGATGGTCACGGCGATCGGGCCATCCGGCTGGATCACGCGCTGATAATCCGGGAAGGACCCGTCGACGAGCTTCGTCGTCAGTCGCTTGCCGCCGCTCGTGATCGATAGGCGCGTGGCGATCTCGGGGTGTCCGGATGGGCAATAGAATTCGAGGGTGATGTCGTCTTGCGCGGCCGCGCAAAGCCGCTTCAGCATGGGGACGGCCATGCGTGGCAGGATGATGCTAGGGAATTCCGGCAGATCCCCGATCGCCTCGATATTGAAGTGCGATAGCACATGGCCATGCGTCGCGACCGCGTGCAGCCGGGCCTTCTGGCCCTCGCCGCGGCGATGCAGATAGATGCCGCAGAGATAAGGGCGCGTCGCGTCGCTGGCCATGGCGAATTCGGTGCGCTCGATCAGCTCAGTGAGCGCCGCCGCTGGCACCTTGAAAGCGACCGGATCGCCTTCCTGGTCGATGTCGGGGAAGTCCTCGACCTGGATCGCGGGTAGCTTCCAGCGCGAGCGCCCCGATCCCACCTCGAGGCGATGGCCGTCCTCGGACATCGCCATGGTGATCACGGCGCCTTCCGGTAGGCTCCTGACGATCTCCGAAAGCGTATGCGCCGGCACGGTGGTGCCGAAGGGCAAGCCCTCGACCGCAACGCCGGCGCGGACTTGCATGTCGAGATCGGACGCGGTGATCCGCATCTCGCCGGCCTCGACCTCGAGCATCACGTTCGACAGGATCGGAATGACGTTCGTCTTCTTGACGGCGCCGATCGCGAGCGAAAGCGCGTCGGCGAGATCGGCGCGGGAAACCCGCAACGTGATCGGGGCTTCGTCCTCGATCTTCTTCGTGCGCGGTTTTGCAGCTGCCTTGGCCATCAGAGCTTTCCTTCCCGTGCGGCCTGGCGCACCCTGTCTTCGAGGTCGATGAAGTCGCGGCCGAGCGCGATGGTCAGCCTATGCAACGCTTCGGCGACATGGCCGAGCCGCAGCTCCGCGAGGGCCTCGTCGAGGTTGCGGCGATCGACCTCGAAGCCAGGTTCGGTCTCGTCGTCCTCCGGCCTGCCCCAAGGCTCGTCGTCGAGGCGGCGCTTATAGAACGCCTTGACGTCGGACTCCTCGGCAATGAGGCCGTCGATCAGCGTGTTGATCTCGGCCTCATCCCACAGCTCGAGCAACCGCTCGGCCGTGATCTCGATAACCAGCTCGACCTCGGCCTCACCGGCCGCGACGACACCGGGGCCCGTTCCTCGACTTTTGCGAAGCAGGGTGATGGTCACGAAACGCCCTCCAAATGCATCTCGCCGAAAAGGCCGGCGGCCTGGCTGTCGCGCGGCGCGGATCTGCGCGCCTTGCGCTCGGTGCCGAGCGCCAGGCGCAGACCTGCATGCGTCGCGGCCTGATAGGCGCGCAGGGCCTTCGCCTGGCCGCGGTGACCCTTCGTGGCCTTGTGCCAGGCGCGCCGCAGCTCGCTCCTCGATTTGCGCTTCATGCCGACCTCCGCAGCTCGACGAAGCGCGGCAGCCAGTGCCGAAACTCGTCATAGAGACGGTCGGCGGCCTCCTCACTCGACATCAGCCGTTGCGGGCGACGGAGGGGTGTCGCGGCCTCGATCTCGGCCTCCCAGCGGAAATGCTGCCGGTCGCAGAAATCGCGCCGCTCGGTCGCGAGCGCGATGAAGTCAGCGCGCTTGATCATGACGCGTTGCTCCGGCGTCGGCATCGGTAGCCGCGCGGCAGCATGGATGGCGCAGTCATGGCGCCACTTCATCGACTTGATCGCCGAGCGCAGGATGTAGCCGGACTCATAGCCAGCCTTCTCGAATTCCTCGTCCGCGATGGCCGAGAGCGCCTTGACGACCGGCGTCGGGATATCGGTCATGCGCCATTCATGGGCGTCGTGGAGCAGCACCCAGGGGCGCAAGATGTCGGGCGCGCAATCGGCCGCGATGAGCGAGTGCTGCGCCACCGAGACTTCCTTGCGCGCGGCCCCGCCGAAGCGACGGATGCGGGCGAGCGTGTCGGCGAGGTCGCGGAAATCGACCTCATCGGGCACAGGATCGACGAGCCTGGTGGGCCGCCCCGAGATTGTGGACATGACGATGGGGCGAGCGCTCATGCCACCTCAGCCGGCGCAGTGATGGCCGTGCGCGCATTGGCGATCGCCAGTGCGTCCCATCCCAAGGCGTTGAGCTCTTCAGTCGAGAAGCCCATGGCGCGAAGGTCGTCATGAAGCAGGACGCGCCCCTCGTCGTTTGCGTCGGCGACCTGGTCGGCGAGGAGGGCGAGGCGCAGCGCCGGATCGTCGCCGCTCACCCGATGAGCGCGCAGGGCGACTGCGGTGATGAAGGGTTCGTCGGCCGCCTCAGCTTGGCGCCGCAGCGCCTTGGCCATCTCCTCCGGCGTCACGGAGGGCATATGCGACATCCCGCAGAAGGCGAGACGGAGCAGACGCGCGATGCGCAGCCGCGCCTCGTCGTGGACGATGTCGATCCCCTCGGGCGAAGCGAGCGAGACGGCGAGTATCGCCTCGACGTGAGGATCTTCGCAGGCAACAGGCGGATGGATGAGATGCGTGATGGCGGCGGCAGGGCGGCGCGCCTGAGCAGGCGCAGTCTGTTGGGCGCGGATCATGGAGACCTCCCAGTTGAGGAGGCCGTAATTTCGGATAATCAGAAATACAAGTCAAGAGATTTTTCGGTTATTCGGAAACCACCGCGAGGTGCCATCAAAATCTATTTCGGTCGCGAGCATCCATTTATGACGTCGCTGGCGGCCTTTCCATTGTCCATCCTAAAGGCGGCTTCGGTGTCGCCGAACACCGCATGCGAGATTCGAATCAAGAGGGTTGAGGCCTTGGCGGCTTCCTTTGCGAAGCGGCTAGCCTGGCCGTTCTCCAAAAGGACGGCTGCCGTATCGTCCTCGGAATTCCCCCACCTCTCGCTTTCAACCGGCTTCTCTTGGTCGAACCGGTAGGTAGCTCTCGCGCCCTCGCCTGCGATCAGCGAGGCCTTGACCTGTAGGCTCACGTCTATCTGTCCCTTCCGGCATGCTATGATGAGCATAGCTTCTTTTGTCGTGTCCGCAGGTCGGCGCTGAGGCGTGAGCGTGGTCGGCGTTGCCGGGACAAAGGCGAGGTTGACCGTCGCGCCGGTGATGCGATCCTCGATGGTGCGAGATGACCACCACCTAACGCCATCGTCCTGCGCTCTGGCGTTGCCGTTGCTTAGGTAGAGCAGAACCGCGGCGCAGAGCGCCAGACTCGCGACTGCGAAAGCCTTCATCGGTATCTCCCCCCATTGGTGCAGCGATCAGCTGCGGGTGATGAGCCGCACGCGCGCCGCCCATTCGATCGGCGTATCCAGGATGGGATCGCCATTTTGTCCATAAAGATGGAAAAGGCCGTTGCCGCTCTTTGAGGGGGTCAATTTCTTGATGAGAACGCGGCCGTCAGGGAGCCCTACTACGCAGAGCTGACCATGGAGATCGGGCGTCACCGGCTCGCGCCTGTCGTCATAGACTGCGAACCAGCCATCGAACATGTTGCCGAGGCTCTCGCCCTTGATCCGCACGGCGACGGTCTCGTCGGTTGATCCCTGAGGCGCCGCGATTTCTCCGAACGGGCCTTGCGCCTGGTCGTAGAAATGCGCTTCGGAGCCTGCGCCGACGTCTCCCATGATTGGGATCGTGAGCGGGGCGCCGTCGTCCATCTCGAGATAGGCTTTGATGACCGGCACCTCGTCGGCCTTGAGCTTTCGCTCCCCCTTCAATAGGGCCGTGACGGCCGACGGCTGACGCCCGAGCGCGGCGGCGAGGCCGCTCTTGCTCTTGCCCGGCTTGTGAAGTGCCCGCTCGATATCTCCGATCTCCATGCGGCCATCTTTCCGAAAAACAGAAAATACCGCAATTTCGATTATCCGAAATTCTTCTTGACATGGATTTCGGATAATCGGAAATTGCCGGGCTATGGAGCCCGCATCCTCAATCATCGAAAAGCTCGGCGGCGAAGCCGTCATCAAGCAGGTGACCGGCACCGCCTACACGGCGCCTTACCGCTGGCAGCATCGGCGCGAGAAGGGCGGCACCGGTGGCTTGATCCCCCAGCGCTACCATCGCGCATTGCTCGACTATGCGAGGTCCAAGGGCATCGAATTGACGGCAGAAGATTTCCTTCCAGCCTCTCAAGAGATGCCCGCAGTTCATCCGATGTCTCCGTCAGAGGTGGTGTGATGGCGCTTGCCACGGACACATCGTCGGCTATGGATGCCCGAAAGATTTCGGGTTTGCGCCGAAATATTTCGCAAGCGGCCTCAAGGGCTTGCGCCGATACAACCGCCTTCTCTCGCACCTTGCGAGGGCTTGAGCCAATCAAGACAGCGCACGCGATCGCTGCGGCTACGGGCTGCGATGCAAAGCGTGTCGAGAAATGGCTCTCTGGTCATTCCTTCCCGGATGGCCGCGCACTGCTCGCCCTTATCTGCGCCTACGGCCCACTCGTGCTCGCTGCCCTCATGCCGCTTCGCCCGCCATGGCTCGACGCCGCGGCGCGCGAGGCCGAGCGGGCGAAGCTCGCCGACGAGATGGCCGAGCTCGCCGTGAAACTGAGGGCGCTGCAACCGTGAAGCGCCGCCGCCGCTGCCGCCGACTTGGGGGGGAATGAAGTTTGAGCTTCTGGTCATATCTGCATCGTCGCTCCGCCATGCGCGAGCGCGTGAAGGCTCAGTCGCTGCATCAGCGCGCCTTCGCTTTCTTCCGCCTTTCGGTCGCCGCCGATCGGCGCGCCGACGAGCATGAGCGCAAGGCGCAGGCGATCGAGCGCCGGGACGCCAAGGCGCGGGCCGAAGAGCCGCGCATCCGCTTCCACGAGGATGAGCCGCGATGAAGAGGGGCCCGTGCGGGGAATGGCCGTCCGACGCGCTAGCGATCCTCACCGAGGTGGTAGGGAAGGGCGGCAGCTACGGCAAGGCGTCGAGCATGCTGGCGGCTGCCGGCCATGCCTATTCGCGCAACGCCTGCATCGGCAAGGCGCGTCGTATGGGCATCGCGCAGGGCGAGAGGCCGGCGCGGAAGCCGAACGCTCTCACCCGCGCTCGCGTTGCTCGGGCGCCATCTCCGGCAAGGGGAGCGGGTGGGGGGGCGATCATAGGCGTCGACCTAGCGAGCGGTCCCGACCGGATGGGTGTGGCGGTCATCAAGGCCGGGCGCATCGTGGAACAAGGCGTCCTCCTCAAAGGCGCCGATCCGGTGAGCCTTGTCGAGCTCGAGGACAGGTTGTTCCGGCGTTGCCGCTATCCGATCCAAGGAACCAGCATCGGCATGATCGTCTGCGGCGGCGTGACGCTCGCGGCCGAGGCCGAAAGGCGCGGCGTCAAAGTCCAGGCATGCGCGCCTTATTGCCTCGGCCATCACCAGCTCGCTTATCGCCCGGCGCCGTCGCCGCGTGTGCTTTGGCATGCGCCCCGCGCCGCCGCCGAGCCCCGTAAGGATGCCTCCCGCCGCGATCTCGTCGAAATCATGGGGGGCGCCTGATGGCCGTCTATGTCCTTCACCATGGCGGCGAGGGCGGGGCGGCGGTGCAGGCGCAAGAGGCGCCAGCTCATGCGTGACGATCCCGCCGTCGAGGCCTGGATCGCCAAGGCTAAGGCGATGCCGGTCGAGGCTGGGCTCCTCGGCCGCGACATCGCTTGGCGCAACGCGCATGCGATCGCAGAGCGTTGCGGGCCATGTCCCGCATGCGGCGGCCATGACCGCTTCTCGGTCAACACGGTGCGGGGTGTATGGAACTGCCGCGGCGCGCGCGGCGGCCGAGATGCGATCTCGCTGGCGCGCCATGTCGCCGGCCTCACCTTCCTCGAGGCCGTCGAGGAGTTGACGGGCGAGCCGAAGCCGGACGGCCAGGCGATGTCAGCCGAGCGGCGCGCCCAGCTGCGGCGCGAGCATGAGCGGCGGCAGCGCGAGGCGGCGACGCGGGCCGCGCGGCGGGAGAAGGAATCGGACTGGTATCGCGAGCGCGAGCGGATCGCTTGCTGGAAAATCTGGCGCGAAGGCATCAGGATATCCGGCACGCCGACCGAGGCATACCTCGCCCATCGTGGCATTTTGCCGCTTACGGGCGCGCTGCTGCGCCACCATCCTTCGCTCGCCTATTTCCATCCCGACACGAAGCTGCAGCTGCATCGGGGGCCGGCCATGCTCGCCGCGATCCTCGGGCCAGACGGCAAGTTCGCCGGGCTGCATATGACCTATCTCGATCCGCGCCTGGTCGACGGCGCCTTGCCGCGCGAGGCCAAGGGCAAGCTGCAGATTGCGGATGGCGAGACGGGCGAAATTCTCCCCGCCAAGAAGGTGCGAGGATCATCGCGACGCGGCCATATTCATCTCGGCCGTTTCGAGCCGGCGCGGTTCGACGCGCGGCGCCTTGTCATCGGCGAGGGGATCGAGACGGTCGGCTCGGTGCGCGTAGCGGAGCGCGCGGCCGAGCGCTTGCCGGCGACGCTCTATTGGTCGTCGATCGATCTCGGCAATCTCGGCGGACGCAGTGTCGGCACGATGCGCCATCCGACCCTGAAGCGCGTCGACAAGCGCGGACGCGAGAGCGCGATACGGGTTCGCGACGCCGAGCCGGACCTCGCCCATCCGGGCATTCCGCTTCCGCTTGGCATCAAGGAAGTCGTGATCCTCGGCGACGGGGACTCAGACCCTTTCGCAACACGCCAGACGCTCAAGCGGGCTGCGGCGCGCTTCTCGGCCGAGGCGCTGGGCGAGAAGCCATGCGTGCGCATCGCCTATGCGGCTGCCGGATGGGACTTCAACGATATGTGGCGGGCGGACGCCTGGGAGGCTCCGGCCTCGGAAGGCCCGGTGGCCGCTTGATGTCCGGCGATCCCGCCCACGTGCCGCCGGAGCGCTTGCGTCTAGACGTATCCGACGAGGCCATGTTGACGCGCCTCGCGAAGGCGTTGCCGGCCCGAACATGCCTCGAATGCGGCGACGGCTTTTCGCCGCAGCGCCCGCATGCCGAATTCTGTTGCGCGCCGTGCCGCAAGACCTTTGCTAATCGGCGGGCCCAGCGAGGCGCTGATCTCTATGACCTGTTCATGGCCTCGCGCTTCGATCTGGCGACGGCAAAGGATCTGAAGCTTTGGCGGATGATGAACCGCCTCGCCTCGCATTTCCGGGCCGAGGACAAGAGAATCCGCGAAGGAAGGCGATCATGGATGCGGCCGGGCGATTCGCTCGCCGCCAAGGCTTTCTTGTTTGCCGAGCACATCGCGCCCGCCAAGCGGCGAGGACGATGACGGATGGCCAAGCGCTCGTCCGTCCTCGCCGCGCTCGCCGCGGCCGAAGTCGCCGCCCCCGGCGATGGCGCCCTTGATCGCGAGCTTGCCGAGCTGCCGCGCAACGATATCGGCAACGCCAAGCGCTTCCTGGCGCGCCATTCCGGCCGCGTGCTGTTCGTCCGCAATATGGGCTGGCTCGTCTGGGATGCACGCCGCTGGCGCCGGGAGGGCGGCGATGAGGCCGCGCGCACCTTGGCGCAGAATACGACGGAGATGATCCGCGCCGAGGCGCGCGCCGTCGCCGATGAGGCCGAAGGCTATGACGGCAAGGCGAAGAAGGAGATCATGGCCAAGGCCGAGGCGCTGATGCGCTTCGCGTCATCCTCCGGCAAGTCGTCGAACATCACCGGCATGATGCGCGAAGCCGCGCCCCATTTCGGCGGAGCGGTTTGGGGCGCGGATGGCGCCTTCACCTCGGCCGGGCCCGGTGATCTCGACGCCGACCCGCTGACGCTCAACTGCCTCAATGGCACGCTGACTGTCCGCGTCGTCGAGCGCGTCGCCGAGGTGGTGCTGAAGGATCACGATCCTGCTGACCGCATAACCAAGCTTTGCGAGGCCGCCTATAAGCCCGACGCCGAGGCGCCTCAATTCCTCGCCTTCCTCGAGCGGATCGTGCCTGACAAGGACGTGCGCGAATTCCTGAAGCTGTTCTGCGGATACTGTCTCACCGGCCTGACGCGCGAGCAGATCGTCGTCTTCCTGCATGGCGCCGGCGCCAACGGCAAATCGACCTTCGTCGATCTCGTCGCCTCGATCATGGGCGATTATTCGGTGACCTTGCAATTCGCGTCGCTAACGGCCGAGGGCTCGCAACGTCGCGGCGGCGAAGCGACGCCCGACCTCGCGCGGCTTCCCGGTGCGCGCTTCGTGCGCGCTTCCGAGCCTGAAATGGGCGTGAAGTTCTCGGAGGCATTGGTCAAGTCATTGACAGGCGGCGAGACTGTCACGGTACGACATCTCAACCAGGGATTCTTCGATTTCGATCCCGAATACAAGATCGTGCTCTCGGGCAACCACAAGCCGATCATTCGAGGGCAAGACGAGGGGATCTGGCGCCGCGTGCGGCTCATCCCTTTCGAGGTGTCGATCCCGAAGGAGGAGCGCGACCGCGAGCTCGCCGAGAAGCTCTGGGAGGAACGCGACGGCGTGCTCGCCTGGATGGTCGAGGGTCTGTGCGCCTATCTCGAAGGTGGCCTGTCTGAGCCCGCCGCAATCCTCACCGCGACGGCGCAGTATCGCGAGGAGAGCGATGCGGTCGGCCAGTTCATCACCCAGTGCATCACAGTGGTGAAGGGCGCGCAGCCGGTGCAGTCGTCGGAGATCTACGCGAATTACGAGAAGTATGCGCGCATCAACGGCACGCCGAACTATTCGGCGACCGGGTTCGGCAAGGCCTTCCGTGAGCGCATCCGGGCGATGCACGGCATCGAACGTATCGACGGGATGGTGCGCGTCTATCCGAATATTGTGGTCGCCATGGTCGATGCCAGGGACGATGTGCAGGCGCGAGCCGAGGCGCATGCGAGGGATTGATGGCCGCAAACCCTCATACCCTCATGCAACCCTCATGGAAATTTGCGAACAGTTTCAGTGGCTTATGAGGGTATGAGGGTTATGAGGGTTTCCCCCCGCTACATGTAGAGCTTCATTTCCCTCTTTATGTAGCGTGACCGTAAACCCTCATAACCCTCATAGACGAAGAGTAAGTGTCTGAAGCATTTAACGAAAACTGCCATGAGGGTTGCCAGAATAACCCTCATGAACCCTCTTAGACCCTCATGGGTGCACCAGATGAAAACGATCGACGTGAAGGATTTCCTGCGCTGGGTGTTTCGCGATGAGCTGCCCAAGGGCGCGGCGTCTGAGCTGGCGATCAAGAACATGGTGCGCGGCTGGGATGCGGTGAGCCGGCAAGGCGAGCTGATGACCGAGACGATCGACGACGGCAGGCCGATCAATTCATTCGGCGTCGTGTCGATCGTCGGCGGCTACGTGCAGCAAGCGCCGCATGAGGATGCGCTGATCTGCCACGACGCGATCGGTGAGATGGACCGCGCGAGCGTCGAATGGACGGCCGATTGGAACCCGCTCGCCGAATATGGCGATCTCGCCGGACTGCAATTCGAGGTGGCGTCGCGGGTGCGGGAACGGCTCTTCGTGAGAACCGGCGACGGGTCGATCCTGAAAGGCGGATTCGCGTCGCTGTTACGGAGATGGGCGATCCTCGGCGCCGCGCCGGATTGGGTGATCGACGAGGCGCCTCGGCTCGAATATGTCCGCAACGCTCGCGCGTCGGCTCCTGCATGGTTTGTGCTCGTGCGCGTGCCGAATGCGACCGGCGTTGATTGGGAAGTCGAGGCTGATGGATGGGACCAGCGCGGCAAGCGGCCCAAGAAGGGGGCCTATCGCAAGCAGCATCTCGTGCCTGATCCCATTCTCGCCTGCGAAGCACGCGCCGAATACGAGCTTTGGACAAACGCGCTGAGGATGCTCGTCGAGACGCTGAACGGGAAATTGACCGAGCATCGTCTCACCATGGATGTATGTGAGCGGCCGTGGATCGATGGCGCCGATGCAGCGAAACGCCCTCGCGTGCTTGCCAGCCTGATCGACGGTGAGTCGTATTGGCAACCTGTCTTGAAGCCAGCTCGAGGCAAAGACAGAAGCAAATAAAACCGTGCTGCGGCAAGCGCTTATGGCTTCGGGCACCGTGCGCGATTGGTAGTGGGTCTGTTTGAATGACCGCAATGGGTGGAAAGCCGTCCTTCGGCACCAATGACGCGGATGTGTCGTCCAATGCGGCCTCCAACATCCGTGTGGAGGTGGAAAGCTACCGGAAGCAGCTGTTAAGTCCTCAACGCTATCTGCCTGGCATCCCTCAATGAGCGAAAGCTCAGCCACGCAAATCGACTCGAAAATACTGCTACGACGAACAATGCCGCTACGGCCCCGGCAAATAGCGAATTTGGAATGTCTCCGGCTATTATTCCGGAAATAAGGTAGGAAGCGTGTGCGGAGATTGCCACGATTGGTGAAAATGACGCAACGAGCAACCAAATTATCGCAACGGCCGACGATATTACTCCACGGGCGTCTAAGACAAACCACGGTTCTTCTCTAGGTTCTGATATTACCCTTTTCAGTATTGACGCATTTGTCGCGGTAACGACAGATGCGATAGAAGACATAATTGTTAGACTCCAAAACGCAAAACTAACAGTGAGAGTCAAATCAACTAGGGGTATTTTGATTTGTGTGGAATATATCTTAGTTTCAAATGATCTATACCCTCGCATCAATTGCTCAGCATTCTCAGGATCGAAGCTAAAAGATCCAAAATACTGAATTATGTATAGAGCGGTCTTGTATTTTTCAATACCCAAGGAGAACAATCGAGGATCTGTGATGCGGGCGTCTAGAAATGAAGGATGTATCGCTTTTAATTCTTCTGGGCTCGCGCCAGCTTTCATCTCATCCAATAACGATTGTAGTTTTTTGGATAAATCTACGGTAGAATCCGGTAAAGCGACGAACAATCGAGAAAGCGAATCATTTTGCTTTATGGTGATCGTCCAGTCAATCATGTCTGGAATATTTATAAATACGCTTAGTTCATCTTGATCTTCACTCGGGATAGCGATCGAACTCGGGTTAGCGATCGAAACATTGTACTCGTTCAGCCGCTTTATCAGTGTTACGAGTCCGAGCTTAGCATAATATTTTATTCGTCCGGTTTTCCAATCCTCCGGAAGGTCGAATTTGGATGTTGTAATGTCATTGTTAAACGCTCGACCTACTTCTGCTTCCTCCTGAAGTCCATCGCAAACAAGCCAATACGCCAGTAATTGCCTTACTTTATAGAGGTCGTGCCAGCTCGTTAATATGCTGTGGCCAGCCAAAAATAGAGAGGTGATAGCAAGAATAATTGCAAGATAAGATGAAGCTTGAGTGGAAGATGTGTATTTGTCCACTTTTGCCATCAGATTCCTCCGTTCTCCGAGAGTCACAATGGGCTCTTAGAGTTTGTGGCGCTCAGGGTACTTCGGCAGACTGAAACCTAGCGCTTGAGACATCAGCCCGCAACTCAATGATCGACGATGGTTCCCTGGACGCTGCGGGCAACGCAGTCACCGCGATCTGGGCAGCGACGGAGGTCGGCGATCACCTGAGCGGACTTTCGTAAGGTCGGCAATGGGTCGAAAGCCGAAATTCAAATGGACCACTACCGCGCGCCTCGGCCCGCTTGACGCGGCGGTCGCTTCCCTGCATCTTGGTCATGGTTCATAAGGATTTGATTTGGGGTTGATCCAAGGCTTCGGGTCGATCCGCGGCGGCGCAGCCCATCACATTCGTGGTGGGCTTTTTCATTGGCGCAATGGGAACCATGAACGCGCCATGCCAATGAAGCCTATGACACTACGGCCCCGCCGGACTATGGGTGCGGTTTTTGCTGTTCGAACTGCCAAGCGTGAGTTCGAACAGCGTCGACGTGATCGGTCGCCGTGGCGAGCGCTCTACAAGACATCCCGCTGGCAATCCATCCGCCGGCATCAACTGGCGATCGAGCCATTGTGCCGGATGTGCGTGGCGCGGGGCATCGTGCGGGAGGCGCGGGTGTGCGACCACGTCGAGCCGCACCGCGGTGATCCCGACAAGTTCTTCGCCGGCCCGTTCCAATCGCTCTGCAAGCCCTGCCATGACGGGGACAAGCAGCGCGAGGAGTGGAGCGGCGAGCACACCGACGACGCTGACGGTCAGCTCTAGCCCGGCCCATGGCATCCCTGCGTATGGGGCGGCCGGGTGGGGAGGGGCGGGTCAAATCTCTGCAGCTTTCAGCCGCGGACCGGTTCATTCAATCGGGCGCGGGGTTGCGCGAAATTCCTGAAACATTTTTTTGTGAGGCGTGCTGATCGATGGCTCGGATCGCGAAGTCTCCAGAGGCGAATCGCGCCGCCGGCAACCCCGGCAAGCGGCGCCTGCCCGAGACGACGCCCGCTCTCACTGCGCCTGCGTCCGGCATCGCGCCGCCGACCTGGCTCAGGGACCAGGTCGCGCATGACGTATGGGCCTCGACCGCGCCGGACCTCACGGCAGTGCGCCTACTCGCGCCGGTCGATCGCGGCGCCTTCGGCCGTTACTGCCAGCACTTCGCGGACTGGGTCGCGGCCACTCGCGCCCTCGAGGCGGAGGGTATGACGCAGGACGTTCCGCTCACGGGCGGCAACGGGTCGATGAAGCGCATGCATCCTCTCGTTCGCATTCGCGACAATGCCGAGAAGCGCCTCGTCGAGCTCGAGGATCGCTTCGGCCTGAACCCGGCCGCACGCTATGCGCTCGTGACCAAGATGATTCAGCGCCCTGGCGCCTTTGGAGGCCTCTTCGGCGACCGCGCCATGCAGGATGAGCCGGCGCCGCAGCCGGACGCCGCGCTGCCGCCTGGCGAGCCTTCGGGCCCGCTTGCACCGCAACCCCAGAGCCCCGCCCCACGCGGGCCTCTCGGCTTTCTGCGCCTGAACTGATCCATGCTGGCATCCGACACCCTCGACGCGCCCGAGAGCGCCACGTCACCGCTCGCCGTGCGCGCGCCCGACGATCGGGGCTTCCGGTATGACGGGGCAGCGGCCGACGCCGCGGTCAAGTTCTTTCCGCGCTACCTGAAGCTCACCAAGGATCGCTGGGCCGGCAAGCCCTTCGTGCTTGCGGCCTGGCAGGAGCATGACATCGTGCGTCCGCTCTTCGGGTGGAAGCGCGCCGACGGCACGCGCCGCTATCGCCGCTGCATCGTCTGGGTCGCGCGCAAGAACGGCAAGACCGAGCTCGCGGCCGGCATTTCTCTCCTGATGCTGATCGGCGATGCCCTGTTCGGGGCCGAGGTCTACTCGATCGCCGCCGACGAGGATCAGGCCAAGATCGTTTTCGACAAGGCGCAGCTGATGGTCGGCATGTCCGAAGAGCTGTCCGCCGTGCTGGAGACGCCGACCACGTCGATCTTCTGCCCGCAGACGCAGGGCGCCTTCAAGGCGCTCTCTGGCCGGCCGAAGGGCAAGCACGGCTTGAACATGTCGGGGCTGATCGGCGACGAGGTGCATGAATGGCCGGATGACCGGCTCTATACCTTCATCCACCAATCGACCGGCGCCCGCCTCGAGCCGCTCGAATTCCTGATCTCGACGGCCGGCATCATCGGCGAAGGCTATGGCTGGGAGCTGTGGCAGGAGAGCTGCAAGATCCGCGACGGCATCATCGACGATCCCGAAACGCTCGTGGTCATCTATGGCGCCGACGAGAAGGACGATTGGCAGTCGGAGGAAACCTGGAAGAAGGCCAATCCGAATTACGGCGTCTCGCCGACCGCCGAGTATATGCGGGCCGAGGCCAAGAAGGCGGCCGAGAGCCCGCGCCGCGAGAACGACTTCAAGCGCTACCACCTCAATCTGTGGACCGAGCAGGCCATCCGCTGGCTCACGATCGAGTCGTGGGACGCGTGCCAGGTCACCGATTGGCGCGACGAGGCGGCGCTCGTTGGGCGCCCATGCTTCGGAGGCCTCGACCTCGCCTCGACGCAGGACATCGCGGCGCTCGTCTGGGCGTTCCCGCCCGATGAAGAGGGCGGCATCTGGCGCCTCGCCCCGCGCTTCTGGGTGCCCGAGAGGACGTTGAAGCTGCGCGTGAAGCGGGACCGTGTGCCCTATGACCTTTTCAAGAAGGAGGGCGCCCTCTTCACGACCGAGGGCAACGTCACGGACTATCGCGTCATCCGCAAGCGGATCGTCGAGGACGCCGAGAAGTTCAGCGTCAAGCTGCTCGGCATCGACCGTTGGAATTCCACGCAGACGGCCGTCGAGCTGCAGGATGAGGGTATCCCTGTCGGCCTGGTCGGACAGGGCTATCAGTCGCTCTCGGCCCCCTCGAAGCTCTTCGAGCAGCTGGTGATCTCGGGGCTGCTCGATCATGGCGCGCATCCCGTGTTGCGCTGGATGGCAAAGAATGTCGCGATCGAGCGCGACCCGGCCGACAACATCAAGCCGACCAAAGAGAAGTCGTCGGAGAAGATCGACGGCATTGTCGGCGCCATCATGGGGCTCTTCTGCGCCACCAATGGCGAGCCGGCGGAAGAGAATATCGGCTCCGGCGCTGTGGTGATCGTCTGATGGTCGGCCTTATCCAGCGCTTCGCCTCGTCGATCGGCCTGATGCCTCGGCCGAACCCGAATGACGAACGCTTCTGGTCGCCGAATACGGGCGGCGGCATGTCGCGCTCCGGCGTGTTCGTTACCCGAGACATCGCGCTCGGTATCGATGTCGTCGAGGCCGTGATGATGAACCTCGCAGGCACCTTGGCGTCGCTGCCGTTGATGGTGTTCAAGCGTGTCGGCAAGGAAGGCGAGAAGGAGCCGGCGCGCGATCATCCGCTCTATCGGCTGTTGCACGATCGGCCGAACGATCGCCAGACGAGCCAGGAATTCCGCGAGGAGCTGTTTCGCGATCTCGCCTTCGATCGCGAGTCCTTCTATCGCATCGACCAGGACGCGAGCGGCGACATCGCCGATCTGATCCACATCCCAGTAACGAATATCGTCGATGTGAAGCGCAACCCCTCGAATGGCCGGATCGTCTATACGTTCAACGACCCGGAAACCAACGAACGGGTGTCACGCGATCAGTCGGATATCTGGCATATCCGCCGCTCGCCGCTGACGGCCGATGGTCTGCGGGCGAAGTCGATGCTCGATACGCATCGCGACGTGTTCGGCCGAGCCATCGCCATCCGCGAATATGGCGATGACTGGTTTCGCAACAACGGCATGAGCGGCGGCACGCTGGAGCATCCCGGCACCTTCAAATCGAAGGAAGATCAGAAGGACTTCCTGGCGACCTGGCGCGAGGGTTCGACTGCCGCAAACCGGCACCGCGATCGGTTGTTGCTGTTCGGGGTCAAGTATAACCCGATCCACGTCAATAACGAGGAGGCGCAATTCCACGAAAGCGAGAACGCCGCCGGGCTTTCGGTGTGCCGCTTGTGGAACATGCCGCCGCACCGCGTCGGCATCCTCAACCGGGCGACCTTCTCCAATATCGAGTTTCAGGGTCTGGAATTCGTGGTCTACACGCTGGCGCCATTCATCAATGGCTTCGAGCAGGCGGCCGAGCGCGACCTCATTCTGCGCCCTGGCGGCGATGGTGACGACAGCGACGAGTATTTCCTCGAGCTGAACGTCGCCGGGCTCCTGCGCGGCGACATCAAGGCGCGCTACGGCGCTTATGCGGTCGGCCGGCAGTGGGGGTGGCTTTCGGTCAACGATATCCGTCGCCTCGAAAATCTGAATTCGATCGAGAACGGCGACATTTATCTCGAGCCGTTGAACATGAAGGAGGCCGGCGACGAGACGCCGCCCCCGACCGAAGATCCCGCCACGCCGCCCGAAGATGGGGGAACACGCCCAAATGACGATCCAGCATCGAACTGAGCGCGCCTCCTCTCGGCCCATGCCGGCCGGCATCTATGCGCTCGACCTGGCGCGCCTCGCACTCTTCGCCTCGACCAGCGCATCGCAAGTCGCCGTGATACGGATGGTCGCGGCGAATGGGCCCGAGGCACGCGCTGGAGCGGCCGGGGGCAAGCCGTCGCAAATCGCCGTGATCCCGCTGCATGGCGTGCTGACGAGCCGCTCCTCGGATAGCTGGTATTCATCCTCGCGCGGCATGGACTCGGTGCGCGCCGAGCTGGCGCAGGCCGCAGCTGACCCTTCCGTGTCGACGATCGTGCTCTCGATTGATTCACCCGGCGGCTCGGTGTCCGGCACGCCGGAGACGGCGCAGGCGGTGCGCGATGCGGCGGCACAAAAGGGCGTCATCGCCATCGCCGACACGCTCGCGGCCTCGGCCGCCTATTGGATCGGCTCGCAGGCCTCGCGCTTTGTGGTCGCGCCCTCGGCCGATGTCGGCTCGATCGGCGTCGTCGCCATGCATCAGGACGTTTCGGAGATGTATCGCTCGTTCGGCGTCAACGTTTCCGTCGTCTCGGCCGGCAAATACAAGACCGAGCTTTACCCGTTCGGCCCGCTTTCGGACGAGGGCCGTGCGGCCCTGCAGTCGAGCGTTGATGACAGTTATGCAGGCTTCATCAAGGCCGTCGCCGAGGGCCGCAAGACGACGCAGGCGATCGTGCGCGGCGGTTTCGGCGAGGGCCGCACCGTCTCGGCGTCGAGCGCGGTGGCGCTCGGCATGGCGGATGCCGTCATGACCATGGAAGATCTGCTCGGCTCGCTTGGCGCCGGGCGCACAGTGCGAGCGGTCAAGAGGAGGTCGGCGCTGGCCTTCGCGTAGACGCGTCAGGTGAACAGCTTTGATAACGTCGCAACGCTCTCCACCATTTTAGATATATCTGGAACCAAGGCGACCATGTAGTTCCAAAACGCTGTAAGCTTCGACTTGTTTCTCTCTCCAGACGCCTCGGCGATAAAATTCTTCCAGGTCTCTGCTGCTTCTTTATTTCTCGATAACTCAATTACGCCGGAGATCTTCGTGATGGCATCCTTTAGGTTCGGATCCTGCGCAGTCAGGTTCGCAATTAGATCCCTTGCTTGGCTTCCAATCATAACAATGCTGCCTTGACCCGCGACAACACTGATTCCGGCCGTCGTTGCGGCGTCTGCCATGTCAACCTCCCTTAGCGCCCATTCCACGTTGGCATCTGCGCGAGTTGAATTTATTAAAGCAAGGATTTCGCTCGTCAGCAACAATAACAACCACAACCACAAACCCGGAAACTGAAAAAAAAGTAAGAATTCTATGAGGAAGGCGACGACCCGAGGGCTAGGTCCTGACGTTAATTCAATTATTTTCGGCCAAATATGCCACGTATAAACCAACGCGACTGCACTCGTTACTAGTTGAAAGTAACGAATCCAAACGTGTAATTGATATTCCTTCGCTGAATACCGCCGGTAAACGTGCGAAGGATATTTCGCAGAAGGGGCGACCATTGTCAGGTATCCACTTCAGCGCGCCCCGACGACACCGACAATTTGTCGCCGACGCGCTCGGACGACAGCCTATCACCCGGAGCCTCAACGGCAAAGCAGCCCTCGAGCCGCCCGTAGCAGGCTTCTGACCCAATCTTGAAATCCACTCACCGCACCGCCTGCGCCCGCCGGGGCCGCGGGGCGGAATTCGACGGGCCCTGCCGCCCCGGCATCATCACGGAGAAACGTTATGGACCTCAAAGCCCTGAGGAAGATGCTGGCTGACAAGTCGGCAGCCGGCAAGGCGAAGCTCGCCGCCTATAATGCGTTGGCCGGCAAGGACGCGCTGAGCGACGAGGAGAGCACGCAGCTCGAGGCGCTCGGCACCGAGATCGACGCGCTCGAGGCCGAGGTCGAGAAGCTCTCGGCGCAGATCGCCCGCGCCGAGCGTTCGGCCCGCGCAGCCGGCTCCTTCGAGCCCGGCAATGACGGCCGGCGCCAGCGCGTCGAGATCATCCGCGACCAGCCGAACCCGGAAACGACGGCCGGCTTCCGCTCGCTGCCTGAATTCGCGGTGGCGGTGCGCCAGGCCTACGCAGGCGGTTCGGTCGATCCGCGCCTGATGGCGACCACGCCGCCCGGCTCCTACAACCAGAATTCCGGCGCCTCCGGCGAAGGCTATCTTGTGCCGCCCGAATATCGCCAGCAGATCTGGGAAATCGTCTTCGCGCCCGAAGGCCTGCTCGGCGCCATGAACCCCGAGCCGACCAATTCGAACCTCATCCAATACGTCAAGGATGAAACGACGCCTTGGGGCGCAGCCGGCGTGCAGGCCTATTGGCGTTCTGAGGCTGCACAGATGCAGGCCTCGAAGGCGCAGCTGCTCGGCGGCACTTTGCCGCTCAATGAGCTCTATGCCTTCGTCTCCGCCACTGACGAGCTGTTGCAAGACGCGCCGCGTATGCAAAACCATCTCACCGACAAGGCCGGACAGGCGATCCGCTGGAAGGCCAGCGATGCCTTCATGTGGGGCGACGGCGTCGGCAAGCCGCAAGGCTTCATGGGCTCGAAGGCGCTGATCGTGCAGCCCAAGGAGACGGGCCAGACGACAGGCTCGGTGGTGTTCAATAACATCACCAAGATGCTGTCCCGCATGATCGGCATCAATTTCGGCGCGCTGCGCTGGCTTGCCTCGCGCGAGATCCTCCCCGATATCGCCTCGCTGCAGATCGGCAACATCCCGGTCTTCACGCCGCCCAATGCCGGCGCCACTGACGCGCCCGCCGGTTACCTGCTCGGGAGGCCGATCGATTTCTCGCTGCACTCGCAGGCGAGGGGGACGCAAGGCGACCTCGTCCTCGCTGATTTCTCCGGCTACATGGCCGCGACCAAGTCGGGTGGCATCGACTTCGCGTCGTCGATCCACCTGTTCTTCGACATCGGTCTGACGGCCTTCCGCTGGACTTTCCGGGTCGGTGGCCAGCCCTTCCTCTCGGCGCCCATTGTCCCGCCGCGCGGCTCGCTCACCTCTTCGCATTGGGTCGCGCTCGCCGCCCGTCCGTAAGGCCGGCGGCAACAGCCACTACGCCATGGCCGTTCCCGGACTTGTTCCGGGGATCACGGCCATCCACGCCTCCCTTCCTTAATCACGGGAATCCCGCCATGATGCCCAATCTCAAGCCGTCACAGAATGTCGCCGTCCCGGCCTCGCTGAACCCTGTTTCGCGCGCCGCGGGGACCTCGCTCACCATTTGGGTCGACGCCAGCCAATACGAGTTCCTGCTCGGCATCCTGTCGATCGGCCCGATGGGCGCCGGCGGCACCATCACCGCCAAGCTGCAGCAGGCGCAGGACAATGCCGGCACGAACGCCAAGGATATCGCCGGCACCACGACGGCCGCCTTCGCTCAAGGCGTCAACGATAATCAACAGGCTCTGATCAACCTGAAATGCGATCAGCTCGACATCAATAATGGCTTCACCTTTGTCGCCCTTTCGGTAACGGCGGCGGTGGCGGCGTCATTGGTGTCCGGCCACATCCTCGGCCTCAATGAACGCAACGGGCCGGCCGATCAGACGAACCCGGCGAGCGTCGTCGCTATCGTCAACTGATCGTCGCGCCACATGCTCCGCACCATCACTGCGCCGACTGCCGAGGCGACGAGCGTCGTCTCGCTCGCCGACGCCAAGGCGCAGTTACGCGTCGATTTCCCCGACGAGGATATCTACATCACCGGGTTGATCGCTGTGGCGCTCGAAAATGTCGAGCGCATGGTGCAGCGCCGCTATCGGCCGCAGACCTTGGAATGGGTGACGGGTGACTTGCATAACGGCATGGTGCTGCCGCTGGCCCCCGTCACCTCAGTCGTCTCGCTGACTTATCTGCAATATCCTTATGGGCCGGCGGCGGTGCTCGATCCCTCAGCATACATCGTAGTGCCGGACGGGCAGGCGACCAAGATCACCCGGCCCTACAATCTGATCTGGCCTTGGATCGGACAGGGGCCCGAGCCGGTCGTCATCCGCTTCGTCTGCGGCTACGATCCGGCGTCTTCCAGCCCCGATCCGGCGCCGTCGCCGTCCGTGCTGCATGCCATCAAGCTTCTCGTCTCGCATTGGTATGAGCGCCGCGAGCCGTTGAACGCCCTGGCGCAATCCGGCACCACCGAATTGCCCTATGGCGTCACGCATCTTCTGTGGCCGGAGCGTTGGGACTGACATGCCCGGCTCTCTGATGGATAAGCGCGTCGTCATCCTACGCCGCGCCGTGATCCCCGATGACGGTGCCGGCAATACGCGCGGGGATTTCGAGCCCGCCGGCAACATCTGGTGCCAGTTCCATACGCAGCCGGGACGTCAGATCAGCGAGGGCGGCGCCGCGGCTGATCTCGTGGTGGCTAGCGTCTATGTGCGCATCAACACATTCACCTTGTCGATCACCTCGGCCGATCGGGCCCGCGTGCTCAGCCAGGACTATGCGATCGTCTCGGTCAGGCCGCCGAACCGCAAGGCCGGCACGATCGCACTACGGCTCGGCCGCGAAATGGGGCTTGCCGCATGAGTGCCTTCGGAGCCGGGATCAAGGTCGCCGAGGTCGCATTCGGCGCCGGTCTCCTCGAGCATTTCGTCGGCGTCGACGGGCTCCAGGGTGTCACGGATCAGCTCTTCGCGCTCGTGCCGAAGATCGCCATCAAGGCGGCGCGGGTCGACCATGCGGCGATGAGCCAGATGCTCGACCTCATGCACAATCGCGTGCCGCAGGATACCGGCCTGCTCTACAACGGCATCAATGGGCACTGGCAGGGCAGCGTCGGCAGCGTCACCGCCTCGGCACAGCGCACCGGAGGCAACGGCAAGCTCTCGGCCGATTACGCGCATTTCGTCGAGTTCGGCACCAAGCCGCACCAGGTCGCCGATGCGGCCTATTTCGACAGTTCCGGCGGCCATCGGTCGTCGCGGGCGACTGCGGGCCATCCAGGCACGGAAGCGCAGCCCTTCTTCTACAACTCCGCCGATGAAGTGTTGGCGAAGCGCCACGGCGAGATCCTCGGCGCCGCGAATGACGCGATCGGCGAGACAGGAATGGGAGGTTGATATGCCGGACGTGAAGGTGACGCGGGACATCCCGATCAAGGCCACGGACGCGACCGTGGTCAGCTATTCCGCCGGCTATGAGGGCCCCGCGCCCGACGACCATATCGAGCGCATCGTCGCCGCCGGCTGCGGCGTGCGCCTCACGACGCGCGATGACGAGAGGGCTCGGCTCGGCATCGCCCAGATCGGCGACCTGGTCGTCACCGCCGGCCCGGACAAGTTCTAGGCGATGGCCGATCCGCTCGCCCCGGAGATCGCCTTTCAGATGGCGGTGGTCGCCGCGCTGAATGCCGATGCCGGAGTGCAAGCTCTGGTCGCCGGCCGCGTCTTCGACGAGGTGCCGCGCGAGGCGCCGCAGGCGTCGCCCTATTGCTATTTCGGGCCGGTCGGCACGCAGCGCGTCGAGATCGGCGAGGCGCGCGAAGAGCAGTCGAGCCAATCCGACGCCTGGACGGCGCGCTGCCGCCTCTATGCCGTCTCGACTGCCTTCGGCCGGGTCGAGGCCTGGACGGTCGCGCATGCCATGCGCAAGGCCTTGCGCTGGCAGGTCCTGCCGATCGCCTCTCCTTGGGAGATGGTCGAGGAGATCCGCATCACGGCGTCGGGAGACGTGCTCGATCCGTTGACGCCAAAGGCCGTCTTCATCGACCTCGCGACCACGCTCATCGAAACCTGAAAGGATCGTCATGGCCTCTCAACCCATCGTCCGCGGCACGCTGTTTCGCCTCAATCGCTCGACCAGCAACCCGGTCGCGAGCCCGGCCGTCTACAACTATGTCTGCTCGGCGATCACCCTCTCGTTTTCGCAAAAGCAGGTGCTCGAGGACGCGACCGTCGCCGATTGCGCCGCACCGACCGCGACGCCGACCAGGGCGGCCGTGATCAAGGAACGCATGTGGGAGCTGACCGTCTCCGGCAAGATGGACCCGCTTGGCGCCGACCTCATGGAGCAAGACTATAACGCCGACGCGCCCTATCCCTATCAGGTGATCCGCGATCTTGCGGGCTCCGCCGGCGGCGCCACTTGGCAGGGCAATGTCTGGATCACCGATCTGACCTTGGCCAAGAACGATAACGGCATCGTCACCTTCACGGCGACCATGCAGGGCGACGGGCCGCTCACCAAGACCGCGCTCGCATGAGCGAGGCGGCGCTTACGACCATCGTCGACGCGCCACTTTGCGGGCGCACGCGCCGTTTCCAGCTGCGCATTGGCGAGCTCGGCGAGCTGGAGCGCCTGGCGCGCGCCGGCATCGGCGAGATTTCGCTGCGGCTCGCCACTCATCGCTTCACCTCGGTCGATGTCTTCGAGACGCTGCGGCTTGGCCTGATCGGCGGCGGCTTCTCGGATGTCGAGGCGACGGCGCTGATGCAGACGATCGAGGGCCAGCCGATCGCGCCCTATCTCGGCATCGCGGCGCTGATCGTCGATGCCTGCATCAACGGCGTCGGCAAGGATGAAGCGCTAAAAAAAGACGAGGCGGAGGGGACGACGCCGAGCGCCGACCCGGCGACCTCTCCGCCTTCTACGCATCAGGCGGTGCAATGAACTACACGCCCGAAGAGATTCGCAAGATGACCTTCGCCGAGTTCCATGCCTGCCTCAGGGGCTTCGTCAAGGCGAATTCGTCTGCCCCCGAATCCGTCAGCGACGCCGACTTCACCCGCGACCTCGCCGACGCCTTCCGGCGCGGCGAGCGCTGATCGGCTCCACTGGGACCGCGACCGTCCCGGTCGCCTCTTCCTTCCCCGCCAACATAGGAAAACAAGCCATGTCGCTTTCCGCCACCATCTCCGCGCAGATCGCCGCGACCCTTGCTGGCGCGCCGGACCTCGGCACGCCGACCTTCGACATGCGCCCGGCATCGAGCGTGCTGGCGCAGCTCACCTCCGGCGTCGGCGTTGGGCAGGCCGATAAGATCTTCGCCCATGCGGGGCGCGTGCTCGCCGCCTCGGCCTCCGAGAGCTTCACGCTCGACGCCGCCTTGACCGATCCGCTGGGGGCAGCGCTCACCTTCGTCACCGTGAAGGCGATCCTGATCCGGGCCGCGGTCGGCAACACCAATGACGTGGTGGTCGGCGGGGCGGCTGCCAATGCCTTCGTCGGGCCGTTCGGGGCGGCGGCCAACAGCATCGCGGTGCCTCCTGGCGGTGCCTTCCTGTGGTGCGCGCCCAAGACCGGCAAGACCGTTGTCCCGGCCACGGGCGATATCCTGAAGATCGCCAATGGCGGCGCCGGCACGAGCATCGCCTATGACATCGTGATCATCGGCACGAGCGCGTAAGGCTCTCGGGCGGAGCTGGGGGCTCACGACATGGCCGATACGTCGAGGGCGCTGACCCTTCGCTTTGCGACCGACGTTCAACCGGTCAAGCAGGCTGTCGAGTCGCTCGCCAAGAACATCGTCCTCAACATGGCGACGATCGGTGGCGCCGGCATCCTCGCCGGCAAGGGCATCGCGACCATCACGCCGGGTCTCGCCTCGGCCGGCGCGGCCGCAGCTAAGACGGGGCTGCAATTCGGCACGCTCATGAACGTGCTGAAGCTGGTCGAGGCCTATAAGATCGCGGCGCTCGGCCTCGCCGCCTTCGGCGCTGTCGCCGCCGTCGCGGCCGAGCAGGTGGACAAGCTGCAGAAGATCGCCGAGGCCTCGCGGGAAGCGGGCGTCAACTCGACCTTCTTTCAGATCTGGAATGCGCAGGCCGACGAACTGCATCTGAAGGTCGGAGACCTCCAGAGCGCCTTGACGCATTTCCGGGAGCAATTGCGCGCCACGCCGGACGATGTCTCGAATTTCGAGAAGGTGTCGACGCGCCTCTTCACTGGCGAGCGCAACGCCAAGGGCGACGTGACCAAAAACCCGCTCTTCACCAACGGGGCGCCGTCTCTCGGCCGTGAATTCTTCTCGGCGGACACTGCCGAGCAGAAGATCCGCGCCGTCATCGACGCCATGAAGGAGCTGGTCAAGCAAGGTGACATCGTCGCCGCCCAATGGGTCGGCGGCCAGATGTTCGGCAATAAGGTGGGCGATGCCGAGGTCGAGGCCCTGCAGAAGGGCCGCGATCTTTTGGCCGAGCAGGCCGACAAGGCGCGCGCCCTCGGCACCGTCTTCGACGAAGGCATGGTCAAGAAGGCCGACGAGCTGCACGATCGCCTCGAAAAGGCGCGGCAGGATATGGCCGATGGCCTGATGCCGGTCATGAAGGATCTGGCGGGGCTCGGGTTGCGGCTGAATGAAGGATGGGTGCAATTCGAGGAGCTGGTCGGCAAGGCGATCCTGAAGGTCGGACAGCTCTACACGGCGATGAAGAGCCTGCCTGGCCCTGGCGAGGCCATGAAAACCGTGCAAGGCAGCGTCAACCGCCAGGGCGCTCAGATCGCGGCAGCATGGCCTGGCAACACGCCTGAAGAGAAAGAGATTTTCGCGGGCCGCGCCAAGGCGCCTGTGGTGCTCGCGCCCTATCGAGAGCCGGGCCACCATGCTGGCGAGGGCGAGGATGCGCAGCTCCCCGAATTTGTGGGCAATGTGCCGCTGCCGCCGACGAAACCGAATATCCTGTCCGCGAAAAAGGAAGCGAAGACGGCCGCAGCCAAGAGCGAAACCGACACCACGACCTCGCTCGAGCGCCAGATCACCAGCCTGGAAAAGGCGGCGTCGCTCGCTAAGGCGGAAGTCGACACCTTCGGTCTCGGCAACCAGGCGAAGGAGCGCGCCGTCGATCTCGCCAAGGCGCAGGCGGCGGCCGAGGAGGACGTGAAGAAGAAGTTGCGCGATAGCGCCACGCTCACGGCCGACGAGGTGGCGCAGATCAACAAGGCGGCCGACGCGACCGTCAAATATCGCGATGAGGTGAAGAAGCTCGAGGCGGCGCAGCAAGAGGCCAATGATCGCGTCAAGACCTTCGCCGATCTCGGCTTCCAGGCTTTCGAGGGCATCGCCACCGGCAGCAAGAAGGCGTCCGATGCTTTGCGCGACATGGCGAAGTCGCTCGCCGACATGGTGCTGAAGGCTGCGCTTCTCGGCGAGGGGCCGCTGGCCTCGGCCTTCGGCATGAAGGCGGACGGCCAAGGGGGCGCCCAAGTCGGTGGCATCTTCGGCATGCTAGCCAAGGCCGCCATCGGCTCGATCGGCGGCGCGGCCGGCGCTGCGGCCACGTCTGGCAGCTACGCCTATCCGGCCGAGGCCATCCATAGCCATGCCCTGGGCGGCGTCATGACTTCGCGCGGGCCCATGCCGCTAAGGCGCTATGCCAGCGGCGGCATTGCCTCGTCGCCGCAGCTCGCCATGTTCGGTGAGGGTTCGGGTTCCGAGGCCTATGTGCCGCTCCCCGACGGGCGCGCCATCCCCGTCTCGCTGCGCATGCCGCAAATGCCGGCCGCCGCTCCTGGCGGCGCGTCTGTGAATATGCCGGTTCACATCCACAATAATCACGCCGGGGCCGATGTAACGACAAAGCCCCGCGAGGGTGGCGGCCTCGACGTGATAGTCAATGCACTTCAATCGAAGATCGTCGACAATATGGCTCGCGGCCAGGGCTCGGCGCGCGCCATGTCGCGTGTCGGCGACGGCTCGCATCTGCGGGGCTAGGCAGTGACCCTTCCCGTCTGGCCCATCGGCCTGCCCGTCAATCCGCTCGCCGATCTCTCCGTCGCCGAGGCTTATCGGGCGCCGGTCGCAACCGAGATGGAGGACGGACCCGACCGTATGCGTCGGCGCTCGCTCACAAAGCTTGCGAAGCTCGGCATGCGCTTCATCTTCAAGGATGCGCAAATGGCGACCTTCAAGAGCTTCGTCGAGACGACGCTCCAGGAAGGCACAATGCACTTCAGCATGACCGTGCCGGCGCCAGGCGTCACTTCGGGGACCTACGAGGTCTGGCTCGACAAGGGCGTCTACAAAGCCTCGAAGCTCGGCGGCAATTGGCAGGTGACCTTCACGCTTGCCGTTCTCGGCTGGTGACAGATGGCCATCAGCCAGGCGCTGCAGGAGGCCTATGCCTCGGTCACACACGATGCCGTGATCTACCACACGCTGGCGATCAACCATCCGACCTTCTCGGCGCCTGTCTATGTGATCGACGGCGTCGAGGCGGACATGTCTCTGCCGCTCGAAAGCGGCGGCAGCGTCACCTTTATCGCCACTGCCTTCATGGTCACGCCGCCCGGCGTCAACGACTCCGGGCCTCAGCCGGCAAAGATCAGGGTCGACAACGTTGCGGGATTGTTGGCGCCCTATCTCGAAAGCGCCGTCCTCTCCGGCTCGCCGATCACGGTGACCTATCGGGCTTACACCACCAAGGATCTGAGCGGGCCCGGCGATGTGATCCCCGGCCTCATCCTGCGCAAGGTGACGCTGATGCCGAGCGCGGCCGAGGGCGAGCTGCGATGGGAGGAGATCGACCTCGCGGCCTTCCCGCGGCTCACCTACGACCAGACCCTCTATCCGGCCATTCATAGCGGCTGGTTCTGATGCTCGATCGAGCCGCCTATGTCGACGCCCTGATCGGTGCACCTTGGCAAGGCGACGGGCTGCATTGCTGGGCCTTGGTGCGCCAGGTTCAGCGCGACCTGTTCGGCCGGGAATTGCCGGCGGTGCTGAATGCGGCGCCGGAAGATCCTCGCGAGGCCATGCGCCTCTTCGCCTCGCATCACGAGCGCGGTCGTTGGCTCGAGGTGCAGCGTCCTATCGATGGTGCAATCATGCTGGCCTCACGCGCGCTGACGGGGCGCCGTTCCTGCCATGCCGGTGTCTATCTCGCGATCGGGCAAGGCGGTGTGCTGCATGTCGATGCCCCGCATGGCGTGGTGCTCGATGATCTCATGATCCTCGCCGCCCGGCGTTGGGCGCCCATCTGGCTGCTTCCGAAGGTGACGCATGGCTGAAGAGACCAAGATGCTCGTCGAGCTCGGCTACAACGTCACTTTACAGGCGGCGGCGGGCGAGATCGTGATCCGCACCGAGCTCGGGCCCATGGCGATGTTGTTCAAGCTGGCGCCGCAGCATTTCGCGCAGCTGTTGAAGATCGGCGCCGAGAAGATCGAGGAGGCGATGAGGCAGCGCCAGATCCTCGACATGCAAGCGGCCGGCGTGCCGATGCCCGGCGGCCAAGGGAATGAGGAGTGCGAGAAGGTGCCCCTGAGTCGTTACCCGATCAACAAAGAGGATTGGGACGACTACGACTACGGGGAATTCGGGGATCAGGAAGACCCGCTCGAGCGCTAACCCACACCATGACGCAACTCCACTTTCGCGACATCGCGGCCCGCAAGGTCTGCGAGCCACTCCGCTTGCCTCCGAGGCGCCGGCGGCTCTCGACTTTCGCGCGCCATGTCGATCGCTCGCGGCCTTTCATTTTGTCTGTGCATCGCGAGCGTGATCTCGTCGCGCTCGACGATCAGAATGTGCGCCTGCGTTCGGCCTGGTCGTCGACGCTGGTCGGCCCGCGCGACGCCGTGCTCGTCACCTATCTGCCGCGTGGCGGCGGCTCCTCCACTGGCGGCGGCGGCAAGGCGACGGGAGCAGCTATCGGCCTTGCGGTCGCTGCGATCGCCTTGGCGGTTCTTGCGCCCTACGCAATCCCAGCCATCGTTTCAGGCGCTGCGGGGCTCGGCGTTACGATCGGCGCTACAGCCGCCGGCGCGATCTATTCGATCGCCTCCGCCGGCATCATCGCAGGCGCCTCCTATCTGCTCTCTCGCGCCTCCAAGCCCAAGGCCAACAGGACCGACAACCGCCCGGCCTACGGCATCACCGGCGGCGGCAACCTGCCGCGCCCCGGCGACCGCATTCCGCGCAGCTATGGCCGCTGTTGGATGGAGCCCGACTCGACGCAGCCTGATTTCACCACGCAATCGTCTGACGTCTTCGGCGACTATCAGACGCTTTATAAGCGCGTCACCCTCGGCGCCGGCAAATACCAGGTCCACACCATCAAGGTCGGCGACGCCGTGCTCTGGGATGAGACGCATGGCATGCGCGATCCCTATTCGAATGGGGGCGCAGTCGAGGTCATCCCGCCAGGCGGCACGACGAGCATCATCCCTGCCAATGTCGTCTCGTCCGATCAGGTGACCGGCCAGCTGCTCTCGCGTCCCGATCAAGGCACCGGCTGGAGCGGGCCATTCCCGGTTTGCCCCGTCGGCCAGACGGTGACGCGGATCGTCAACAACTGGAGTTTGCCGCAAGGGTGCTACGGGATCTATCTCGCCAAGGGGCGCAACGTGGCGGCGCCGTATGGGGTCGAGTTTCAATATGCCCCGATCGACGATAGCGACAACGTCATCGGTGGATGGGTCGACCTCCCCGGCGGCGTCGTCGCCGCGCTTATCCAGACGACGCGCGTCACGCGCTCGACCATCGTGAGCGATGTCCCGGCCGGCCGCTACGCCGTGCGGGCCCGCAACACATTCAACCGCGCTCTGCTGTTCGACGGCTTCGGCCAGCAATTCGTGTTCAACGATGCCACATGGGATGGACTGCAGGTCTGGTCTTACGACACGATCTTGCGGCCGAACGTGACCGAGATCGCGATCAAGATGAAGGCCGGCCCAACGATCGGCCTCTCCGCCATCGCCGGGCTGATGGTCGACGCGACGGCCGTTATTCCGGTGTGGGACGGCTTCGCCTGGACCGACCAGCCGACGCAGAAGGCTGTCTGGGCCTATGCCGACCTCTTGCGGAATTCGGCCTATGGCGCGGGGCTCGACGATAGCCGCATCGATCTGGCGCGGCTCCTCTACTATGACGGGCTCGGGCTCACCTATCCGGACTTCAACGGTGTCATCCGCGGCCCGGTCTCCGTCTATGAGGCGGGCTGCACCGTGCTCGGCCCGATCCAGGCGCAGCCCGTCGTCATCGGCGGTGTCTGGTCGATGGTGCGCGACGAGCAGCATGCGACCAAGCGGCACGTCATCACGCGCCGGCAGATCGTCAGAGATACGACATCGATCGTCTACGACACCTCAAAGGACGATGGATCTGCCGACGTCATCGTCGAATATGATCAAGCCGGCGATCCTCGCCAGCGGCGCGAGGTCCGCGCCACCTTCGGGAACGTGACCTTGACGCCCCGCCGAGTGCGCGCCGAGGGCATCGTCGATAACGGGCACGCGAAGTTCCAGGCGACATGGATCGCGGCCTGTGCGTTTTACCGGCGCCGCACGCGCATGCTCACCACTGAGCATGAGGGCCGGATGATGATCTTCGGCGATCCGGCCGCGGTGGACGCGTGGTTCGTATCCAAGGGCGCCGCGGCCGCGCTGCAATCGGTCGCCGGCGACGGGCTCACCCTCACCCTCGACACGGATGTCTCATCCGTCGTCGCCCTTGGCACCACGGTGGCGACCTTCCGCGATCGCACCGGCCGCGAATGGGGCCCGGTGCAGGTCACGCAAGGTGCATCGGGCGCCGTCGTCGTGATGAACTCGGCCGATGTCGCGGCGGCGACCACGGCGGCCGGCTTCGGCTTCAACGCCATCCAGCGGGACCCGACGCAGGAGCCGTTGACGGTGCTGCTCGCGACCCTCACCGAGGTCTCGCAACGCTGGATCATCCGCTCGGTGCAGCCACAAAACGACAACCGCATCGCGATCGAAGCGGTCGAGGATAATCCCGGCGTCTGGACGGCGCTCGGCCAGACCATCGTGACCAATCCGGACATCCCCTCGATACCGACCTCGCAGCCGGTCACGCCCGTCGTGCCCTGGGTGCAGGCGCAATGCATCCAGAAGGCGACCACGGTCGCGATGGACTGGTCGGTCGGTGTCGCCAGGGGCGCGAGCGTCTATCTCATCTCGATCAGCTACGATGGCGGCGCCACATTCGAGGTCGTCTCCGGCGACGCGTCGACGGCAGGCACCTATGCGCTCAAGACGGTCCCTGGCGGCACCACGGTGACCGTCTATGCCCATGCGGTCGGGCAGTCGGGTGTGCCCGGCCCGGTCGTGCAGACGACCTTCCTCACCTTCTTGCCGTCGATCGATAACACGATCGCGAGCCTGCTCGTCCAGATCGCGGATCTCGACGCGCAGGTGCGACGCGACATCGCCTCGGTCAACGCGGTGGGCGCCGGGACCTTGCGGGACACCGTCAAACTGTTGAGCGATCAGCTCCAGCAACTCGCCGACGCGACGGCGACCGAGGCCAGCAACAACTACGACCAGGTGACCTTGCTCAAGGCGGCTTCGGGCAAGAGTTTCGCGGCCATCCAGACGGAGCAGGTTGCGCGCGTGACGGCGGATACCGCGCTCGCCTCGGTGTCGACGGCGCTCGCCGCCAGGATGACGACGGCCGAGGGCAACATCTCGGCGACCTCGACCGCGCTGACGAGCCTGACGACGCGGGTGACCACGGCCGAGGGCAACATCAGCGCCAGCGCCTCGGCGATCACCGCGCTGCAATCGACTGTCAACAACCCGACAACCGGCGTCGCCGCCAGCGCCACGGCGATCACTTCGCTCAACACCTCGGTCAGCAGCATCAACGGCACGCTATCGGCGCAGGCCTCCTCGATCACCGCGCTCAACACGACGGTGTCCGGCCACACCGCGACGCTCACGACCTACGGCACGTCGATCAACGGCATCTCGGTGCAATACGGGATCACGGGCACGATCGATGGCGTGACCGGCGGCTTCGTGTTCACGGGCGTGAGGAAGCTGGACGGCTCGGTCGCTTACGCGGTCGAGATCCAGGGCAACCTGATTGTCGACGGCACGATCACCGGCACCAAGCTGCAGGCGAACAACATCATCACGGCCTCGGCGCAGATCGGCAATCTGATCGTCGATACGATCCACATCAAGAATAACGCCATCACGAATTCGGCTGGCGGAGCTTCGGCCGGCAGCACGCATGACGAGACGATCATTGTCCGCGCAGGCGACCGCGTCTCCATCCATGCATCGTTCGACGGGCATCAGGCCGTCACAAACAGCCTCAACAGCTATTTGTTGCAAATCATCGATGTCGCCGCCGGAGCTGTTCTCAAGAGCGTGCAGGTCGGTGAATTCGCGAGCGGGACCGGCTCGAGCACCGTCAAAATCTGGTTCCCGACCTCGACGGTCGCCTTCACCACGATCGGCGCCGATGGCAGCAAGACCTACCGCGCGCAGGTCATCACCACGGGCGGCGGCGCAGGGCTCACCGATGGCGTGAACCTCGAAGTGCAGGCTCTCAGTAAATGACGACAGGAGCGTCCCCAATGGCCAATGACAAGGTGATCCTGCTTCAGGATGCCTCCGGACAGGTGAAACAAGCGAGCGTCAATGGCGCAATCTTCTCTGTGATGAACGCCGGACCGGTCATGATCCCCGGCAAGGCCGGCCTTGGCGCGTCGCTCACGATCTCGCCCGAGACGGCTGACGTCACGATCAAGCTGGCGCCGGCGCCGCAGAAATAATCCGCGACGAAAGGAAGGGCGCACTGAATGACCGATAATTCCGTCGCGGTAAACAACGGCAGCGCCGTCGTCACCGGCACCACCACGTCCTTCAGCGGCGCGCAGGGTGACCTGTTCCTGTTGAATGGGCTCGGCGTGCTCATCCAGTCGGTCGACTCGTCCTCGCAGATCACGCTGCAGCAACCGTGGCCCGGCGCCAACATGACGGGCCAGACGAATTTCGCCGTCCGCAACGATGGTCCTCATTGGCAATCGTCGGTCGCACTCAACACGCAGATCGCGGCGCTCCTCCAGAAGGTGCAGGGCGGCTTGCCGCTCGCCGTGAACTCTGCCGGAACGCTTGCCGGACGCGCGCTCTATGACGCGCAGCCCATGGGCTGGACCTTTCTGCAGGTCGACGTTGTGCCATTCGTCCTCTTCGCGAAGCTGTCCGACACAGCTGGGAATTGGTCGGCCGGCAATCCCATCGCGGGGCAGCCGGCAGTCTCTACGACGCAGGCGATCGCAGCGGCGGCTCTCGCCCAGGCGTGGGCGACGCAGACCGGCAGCGAGGTGGTCACCGGTCAAGGCTATGGCGCGAAATATTATGCCAACGCCGCAGCGGCCTCGCAGACGAGCGCCGCTTCGTCGGCGACCAACTCGGCCAACTCGGCTACCGCCTCTGCCGCGTCCGCCACCTCCGCCTTAGGGTCGTGGAATAACCTCCAAAACACCTATTATGGTGGCCTGACGGCCGATCCGACGCTCAACCCTACGGGCGGAGCCGTGCGGAACGGCGACATGTATACCAACACGACCAGCAACGTCTTGCGCATCCGCATCGGGGGGTTGTGGGGCAATATCGCGGTGACGACGGGTGACGTGCTCTACAGCGCCGCGCAATCGCTCACCGGGCCCCAGCAGCTCCAGGCCCGCAGCAACATCCTTGCGGCGGCGTCAGGCGCCAATACCGACATCACGTCCCTCACCGGGCTGACTACAGCCCTGAGCGTGACGCAGGGCGGCACCGGGGCTGCCACGGCCGCCGGCGCCAGGACGGCTCTTGGTTTGGGCGGTGCGGCGGTGTTGAATGTCGGCACAACCACCGCCACAGTCGTGGCCGGCGACGACAGCCGCATCACCGGTGCGCTCCAAAAATCCGGCGGCACGATGACCGGGGCACTGGCTATAAATCCGGTCGCTAACCAGCCGCAGTATGTTGGCAATGGGTGGGGTCACGCCGGCGGCACGCTTGGCGGTGCGGGCTATGTGTCGTCGAACCTCTACAACGACGGCGTGTCGGGTCTGTGGAAGATCGGGGCCACTCACGGCTCTCTCGGCTATGGCCTGATCCAGATTAACAGCGCAGGAGCGTTTGTCAGCTTCGGAACCGGAGCCGTCACCGCAAACTCGACAGTCACGCCGACCGCCTACAAACTGTGGAGCGCCGCCGACTTCAACTACACGCCCCAAGCCGCGCTTGGCTATACGCCACTCAACAGGTCCGGCGACACCATTGGTGGCGCCGTGCTCATGAATAGTTCCGGCAGGCTCTGGTACTACGGAGACTTGGGGGCGGCCAACAGTCAGTCGGTGATTTCTTCCGCGACTTTGACCGGCGTCAACTCGGTAGGTATCGCCTCGTGGGCCGGCGCGGTTGGCGGCTGGAGCGCCTTTCAAGCTCGGGTCGATAGAGGCGACGATTATTTCATGAGCTTTCTGTGGGGCGCCAGCGCGTTCGTCGGCTCGATCTCGACCAACGGCACCTCGACGCTCTACAACACCACGTCTGACGCGCGCCGCAAGGACAACATCCGACCTCTCGCCAACGAGGTCGATGTCGGCGCTGTGGTCGATGCGATTCAGCCTCGGGTGTTCGAGTGGAACGACCTTCCCGACAGGCCGACCGATGTCGGCTTTGTTGCGCAAGAACTGGTCGCCGTCACTCCAAAAGTAGTCTCGCGCGGTGACGATGCCCCCAACAAGCGGCCCGGCGACGAAGGCTTCCTGCAATGGGGCGTCGATGCGTCCAAGCTCGTTCCGTATCTCGTTGCAGAGCTCCAGTCGCTGAGGAAGCGGGTGGCTGAATTGGAGGCCAAGAATGGTTGACGTAATCACTGCCGCCTACACCATCGACAGTCAGAACGTGATGCTGGTCACAAGCACCGGCGTGAAACTCTTCCACACCGTTGGGGGATACGATGTTGCGGCAGAGGCCGCCTATCAGGCGTTTTTGGCCGGGGGTGGGGTTGTTGGCGCCGCGCCGGCGCCTCCCGCGCCCAAGCTTCCCTTCTTGCAATTCATGGCGTTGTTCACGGCATCCGAGCAGACGGCGATCGTCAGCTCTAGTGACCCTAAGATCAAGATTTGGGCGCTTATGGCGAGCGGTGCCGGTGAGGTGGGGCTTTCCGACGCGCCGACCGTTGCCGGGCTCGCCTATGCGGTTTCGATCGGCCTACTGACCTCGTCACGCCAAGCGCAGATCCTAGCCGGCACGCCCCCGGCCTAGCCTTCCCTTCTTCCTCCCGCTGCGTGGCGCCGGCGACCTCCGTCGCGCCCATCACGCAGCTTCTAAGGGGATCATCACATGACGATCGTATTCACGGGCGCGGCCATGCCGCGCACGCCGGCCGGTCTTGCACATGCGGCGGCGGTGATCGGCTGCGAGCTCGCGGCCCTGCAAGCCGTTCTCTCGGTCGAGGCGAGCGGCGACGGCTTCGACAAGCTGAAGCGGCCCAAGGCTCTTTTCGAGCCCCACATCTTTTATCGGCTGCTCGCGTTGGCGCCGGCCAAGCTCAAGGCTGCCGTCGCCGCGGGCCTCGCCTACCCGAAATGGGGCATGAAGCCCTATCCGGCCGATTCCTATCCTCGCATCGCCGCCGCCATCGCGATCGATGAGACGGCTGCGCTCGAGGCGGCAAGCTGGGGGCTCGGCCAGGTGCTGGGCGAGAACTGCGCCAAGGCCGGCTATGCGAGCCCGCAAGCCATGGTCGCAGCCTTCGTCGCCAGCGAGGACGCGCAGCTTGCCGGCATGGCCAGCTTCATCGTCCATTGCGGCCTCGCCGTCGATCTCCGGTTCAAGAGCTGGTCGACGTTCGCCCGCGGCTACAACGGCGCCGGCTACGCGAAGAACCATTATGACACGAAGCTCGCGATTGCCTACCGGACCGCGAAGGCAAGGGCCGCGTGATGCGCGCCGATATCAGTGCCGACGCCGATCGGCGCGACGATCGCCGCAAGCTGTGGCGCATCCTGATCGGCCTGGCGCTGATCTGCGCCGCGTCCTTCGCCCTCGCCGGACTGCTCGCCGGCTGCGCGCCATCGCTGCCGATCGGCGCCATCACTGACTGCGCGCTTCACCCGCGCGACTGCAACTGAGCCCATCCCCAAGCGCGACCGGGGTCTAGGCGCGCAACTCCCTCACATCATTGGAGACGACAATGACGAAGCTTCGCGCTGCGGCAGCCGCCGCTTGCCTGCTCACGCTCGCCGCCTGCAACCAGACTTGGGGGCCGGCGATCGACGCGGCCGGAACGCTCGCCGGCACTCTCGCCGTGCCGGCCTGCGCCAAGGTCTACAGGACGGCCGCGGCCGACGCGAAATGCGTGTCGACGGCGAATGTCGTCATCACGGTCGGCGAAGCCGCCGCGCACGGCCTCTGACCGGCCGCCAAGGCGCGTCGCCGCACTGCCCCGCCACCACCATAGCCGCGACGCCTGCCGCGAGCCCTCGCGCGCCTCGTGAGGGCTCGCGTCCAGGCGCGGCGACCCGCAAGCCCCAATCCATCGAAGAGGAGCATCCCATGTGGAGCAACATCGTCAACATCGCCACCTTTCGCAAAGGCTTCCGCACCTTCGCGGCGAGCTTCGTGATCGCCGTCGGGCCGACGGTCTTGACCTGGTTCGCCAATATCGACTGGACGTCGATCGGCATCTCGCCGACCGCTGGCATCGTCATCGGTGCGCTCATGGCCAGCCTGCGCGCCGCGACGAACACGGCCCCCGGTTCGAAGGCCTAATCTGGGCTCGGGGATAGACCATGCCGCCACCGCCCGAGCACTCATATCCGCCCGGTGAGCGGATCGTCAGGCTGGAGACCGAGGTCGCCGGCATCCGGGATGACATTGCGCGCCTCGAAGAGATCGTGAAGCCTTTGGCCGATGCGTTTCTTCAGGCCAAAGGTGCGCAGCGCATTATATGGATCTTGCTGCTCGTCGCGCTCTATGGGCTCGGCGCCGGGACCAGCAAGATCCTCGAGATCCTGGCCAGCGCGTTCAAGCCGCCGTGATGGCGGCCTCGGATCTCCGATCTCCTTCGAAGACGCAGCACGCCGCTTAACGACGCACCGCAACTTGCCGCCGCTAGTCCGAAAGGGCTAGAGGCGGCTTTTTTTGCGTTCGGCGGACACTGTGTGCTAACCGTTCCCGTGCTAGGGGCTGATCATGGATCGGCGCGGGGCGCTTTAATGAATGGTAAATCCAGCGTTGATTGGCGCGCCATCAACCTCCGGCTGTCGGTTTTCCCGACGGCTGTCAAAACAGTTGAGATCGATGATTGGAGAGCCATAACCGGCACGGCAGAGCCCCAGACACGGGTTCACCAAACGGCAATGGTGAACATGCTCGGCCCGTTCTTGGGAGGGCAGCTGCAAGTTTCGTCTATTCCGGGGCGAATTGACATCGTTCTCATGCCGAGGCCTGCGGCGAATGATGCCCCACAAATGACCGGCCTTGACACCACAATTTTCATCGGCGATTTTTTTGAGACGTTGAGAGGCTTTCAAGGGGCAACACGTGCGTGGTTGGAAGGAATCTCGTTCGACGTCTTGCGATTGGCCTTCGGAGCGGTGATTCTAAGCCCGAGTGAGGACGCACAAGCATCCTATATCTTAATGGAATCTCTCCTGAAATCCGTTCGGATCGTCCCAGGAAAGATGAAGGATATGTCATTCACGGTTAACTGGCCCGTGCCAAGCACGATCTTGGAGGATGCCTCCCTCAATCGCGTGACAAAGTGGGCAACGCTGTCGCTTCGCGGAAGGCTTGGCGCCGTGGCGGCCCCAGGCGCCCCTGCTGTCGCTTCCGAAATTTCTATCGCAGAAGGCCCCGCCTTAGAGCTAGATCATAGCACGCCTGCAGAGCGCTCGACCCCTATCCCCCACGAGAAGCTCATTCCTATATATGATGAGCTGCTCAAATTGGCCGTTGAGAATGCGCAGCGAGGAGAAGTGCCTTGTCTGTAATCCTCCAGGAACGGACCTTGAAGAGTGGGACGGCGCCCGAATTTGCGCCCGAGCATTTTGATCTGATGGGTGTCGGCGCCTATTTGATCGCCGCTGAACTTGACCGCGGATTTGGGCCGCGCGCTTATTCGCAGGATGCCGGAACTTCAACAACGGATATCTCATCCGCAAAGATGATTGTGGACACAAATAGGCGCTACCACATCCAGAATCCCTTGGCCTGGGAAGCACACGCCACCGATGCGATCGTGTACGTGAGTAGCGCCTCGTCGGTCAATAATTTCGGTGTCTGGCGACCAATTGGGTCAGAAGGCGTAGTCTCCTATTTCTCAGGAGTGGTCTCCTCGCTCAGCAATGTCGGGTGTCTGGCGGAAATAAGTTTTGTTCACGGCATTGCCGGGCTGACCTCAAACGCGACTGAGATATTGACGTTAGCTTTCAATGCAGCGACCGGAAATGTGCGCATCCCGTTTGCTGCTGACGCGGCGTTGGCGCGGGAACATGGGCTTGCGGCTCTCTCAACCGAGGTTGATGGTTTCTCGCGTCGGGCACCGGATTGGGATGGCGTCGGCGGCGTAGCTCCCAGCGCCGAAGCTCGCGAAGACGCGAAGGCGTTCCTGCGAATTCTTCCAAAGGGTCTGACTTTGCCGGATACTGCGTATGCGCCAGGCGATGGCGAAGTCCTTTTCCAATGGCGGCGCGCAGATGGCTTTGCGGAGGTGGGGTTTTTTGGCGACCAAACGATTAGTTGGTTTGTGAGATACGTCGGCCAAAGATCCAAGTTTGCTGATGAGCACTTCGACCGCGCCGCCCCGACTGTGCCGGCGGAGTTGATTGAAGCGCTGGCTCAATTCTAGTCGCCGGACAAACCGTGGCCGAAGCAGAGCCTGAAATTGCGTGCCGCTGTGAAGCCTCCCCCGGTCCCGTGAGGGACGAAGAGCGCGTTGCATTAGGTCTCTACTCTCCGGGCATATTTGATCCAGCTACTGGTCGGCTCACAACTCAGGCCATTCAGACCGATATGCTTCTGCGGCTCAATGCTCCGCACGAGGATACTTGCGGGAATTCGACTGGCCTGTCTTTGTGTCGGATTGATACAAAGACTGGCCTCGACAATTTAAGCGCGGCACTAGCGATGCTCGCCAAGAACAGGGCAGGCCGGACTATTGAAGGCATGGCGCACACGGAAGCGCGTCAGATACGCAAGATCACAATAGATGATGGCCCGCCAGCTTTGGTTCTTCTGGACGACGGATGCGATTGCTACCCTAGCCACTCTGTTGTCCGCGCGGCGCCCACGATCAAGACACGGGCACAAATAAAGGGCCCTAGGGAGGACTTGCTCAACCTCCTGAACGCCAATATTGCCAGGAACGCGGCAGAGTGACTTCCCATTGATTGAGTGCCCGTCTGTAACCAATTGAGGCCTCAGCCGCCGCCCGCGAACTTTCAGGATGCAGGCCATCGATCGGCTCTCACCTCGCCGGCCGGCTTGTCCTCGCGCAAGCCCTGATAGACCGTGTGGCGCAGCACACCGTCGGCCGTCCAGGTGGAGAACGTCACCTCGACCACGAGCGCCGGCCGAACCCAGCGCACGCGTGAGAGTTCAAGCCTCGAGCCGAAGCGCGTCTCACGAGGCGGCGGCTCGGCGAGGGGCATCCGCGCGACTGCGAGGGGCTTCAGCCGCGCCAATAGGTCTGTCAGCTCTTGATCCGTAATGCCGGTGCCGACGCGACCGGCATAGACGAGGTGGCTACCGGCGTCGTAGTAGCCGAGGAGCAGCGCGCCGAGGCCTTGCCGACCTCCCTTGGGGTCGGTCCAACCCACGACGATGAATTCCTGCCGCTTGAGGCATTTCGCCTTGACCCAGATGCTCCGATCGCCTGGCGCATAGGCGCGATCGGCCGGTTTCGAGACAATGCCCTCCGTGCCCAGACGGCAGGCCTCGATCAGCACTGTGGGGCCATTGCCGATGATGTGCTCGCTGTAGCGCAACTGCGCATCGGCGCCGGCGAGGAGGGCCTCGAGCTTCTCCTTGCGCTCGAGCAGCGACCAGCGTGTCAGATCCTCACCGTCGAGGTGCAGCAGGTCGAACGCGAAGTAGACCAGATCGCCCGTGTTCGCTGAATCGGTCGCGGCCTGCATCGCCGCGAATGAGGTTGTGCCGTCCGGATTCAGAGCGCAAAGCTCGCCGTCGATATAGGCGCGGCGCGCCGGCAACTTGTTCAGCGCTGCGGCGGTGGCGGGGTAGCGATCGGTCCAATCAAGCCCCTTGCGGGTCAGCAACTTGACGCTGGCGGCGCCGATTCGCGCGTGGATGCGGTAGCCGTCAAATTTGATCTCGTGAACCCAGCGATCCCCGGCCGGCGGCTTTTCCTGCAGCCGGCAAAGCTGGGGGCGGACGAAGGTCGGGAGCGCGGCTGCGCGCGGGCGCGCGATGGCTGTGGGCATGGTCGACCCCGATACTTGACGCGACCGAATGCCCTCGCGGCTCTATGCTAGCGGAGCGTCGATGCTCCGTCGACCGGCAATATTGAAGGATTTCGCTATCGCGACAAAATGGGATCGCTTAGGCTAGAATCACCGACGAGATGCGGTCGGGAAAAAGCCTGCGCCCGCTTGTCAAAGCCGTGCGCCAACCAAGCGGCCGACCATATGAGCAATGATAACATATTCCAGCTTGCTCATACCGAGAGCCTCTACAACGATCTCCGACGAGCGAACACCGAGCAGGCGAAGAAAGAGCGCTTCCTGCAGTATCTGACCACGTCGTTTGCCGGCGACAGCGGCGCTCAGAAACTGATCTCCGCAATCGCACTCGGTGCCGAGCGGATCATCGCGAATATCACGCGCGGGGAACGCCTCGCAAAGGGCCGAGCGGACAGCCACACCGAGACCGTCATCATCGAATGGGAGAAGGACCTCACCAAGACGGGAGAACACGCGCGCGAGCAGCTGGAGGAATATCTCGAAGGCAGCTGGCGCTCCGGGCAGGAATACCGTTTCACACTCTTGACGACGGATGGCCTCCGATGGCGCCGCTACGCGCCTGATTGGTCCGAGGTTGATTTTGGACAGCTGACATTCGGCCGGAATTTCAAGCTGCGCGAAATTCGGCGCTTCGACCTGACGCCCGACTCCTTCGACGAATTTCCGTTCTTCTTGGACGAGGTCCTATTCGCGTCGCAGCCCCGGCTGGCGACGCTTGAGAACATTCAGAACGATTTTGGCGACACCTCCAGCGTCTTCATCAACTCGATCGCGAGTCTCCAGGACTGCGCGCCGGACGTCAAAAAGAAATCCGAATTGCAGGTCGCCTTCGAGCAGTGGCGGCGTTTCCTGTCGATCGCTTATGGCCGGTTTGACGATTCACCGACGATGTTCCTGGTCCACACCTATCTGTCGGTCTTCGCGAAATTCCTCGCCTACTCGGTCATCACCAAAAAGCCGATCAGCGACGATGCGACGATTACGGGCATTCTCGACGGAACCGTGTTCGAAAGCCTCAATATCGAGCGGTTCGTTGAAGACGACTTCTTCCATTGGGTAGCGGGGAAGACGTATTTCAAGAAGCTGCGCGTCATGTTCCGCGAGCTTAACTGGCAGCTGACGCAGTACGATTTCACCGAAGTTCGGGAAGACATCCTGAAGGGCCTCTATCAGGAGCTGATCGATCTCGATACACGCCATGCGCTCGGCGAATATTATACGCCGGACTGGCTTTGCGAACGTGTGGTCAGCGAGCTGACCATAACCGCGCGTTCGTCTTTCTTGGACCCCGCGTGCGGCAGCGGATCGTTTTTGCGCGCCGCGATCGCGCGCATGCGGCAGGAGCATCCACGCCTGGGCGCCGAGAAGCTGGCGGAGCAGGTTGTCGGCATCGACATTCATCCCCTTTCGGTGCTGATCGCCAAGACGACCGTGCTGCTGAGCCTTGGCTCAAGCGTTACCAGCGCCAAACGGCCCGTGACGCTCCACATTTATCTCGCGAACTCGCTCCTCGTCCCGCGCGGAACTGCGGACCTGTTCGAATCCAGCTTTCAGATTGCCGTCGACAACAAACGCTACGTGATCAACCTCAAGGGCATTGCCGCCGGGGACGATTTCGACCAGCTGGTCACCTTCTGCGATGACCTGGTCGGCCGTTATCCGGAACCTCTTGAGCGCGCGCACTTCATTCGGTTGCTCCGGTCCCGCGTTAGCGAAGGTCACTCCGACGACCTGCCCGGACAGCTGTTCGATATCTACAAAGGAATGAAGGTTGCTCACAGCCAGGGGCGCGACAGCATCTGGAAATTCATTTTGCAGAACTCTTACAAGCCGGTTTTTCTTATGAACCGGTTCGACTTTGTGGTCGGCAATCCGCCCTGGCTGACCTACGCCGCCGTATCAAACGGGGAGTATCAGGCACTTTTGAAGCAACTGTCCGACGGCTATTGTGTGACGCCGATAGCCAGGGCAAACATGCCGCATCTGGAAATCGCGGCGATCTTCCTCGCGCATGCCGTCAACTACTTCCTCAAGGCGAGCGGTCAGCTCGCCTTTGTCATGCCGCGAAGCTTCCTCTCCGCGGACCAGCATGAAAACACGCGCCAGGGCCTGATCGAGGGCATCAAGTTGTCGCAGATCTGGGACCTTGAGAGTGTGTCGCCGCTATTCCGCGTGCCGAGCTGCGTTCTGTTCGCCGTGCAAACATCGGAGAAGCAGCCTCTGCGCGCCATCCTTCCGGGTGGTCTTCCTGGCCTGTCCTTCTCGGGCCAGCTCCCGCGGTCACAAATCCATTGGGACGAGGCAGCGGCCAGGCTCACCCAGCAACCCCGCCGTTGGCATTATTCGCGGTTGCAAGGCGGCAAGGGCAAGGCGCGCTCGGCGCTCACTGCGGAGGCTATGGAGGGATCGCTCGGATCGAACGCCTACGCCTCGCGGTTCACCCAGGGGGCAACGATCGTGCCCCGCAACTTCTTTTTCATCGACATCGATCAAAAGGTGCCGGACGGAGAGGATCTCCGGGACCGCGTCGTCGCGCTGCGCTCCGCCGCCGCCGCCGAGCGCGAGGCAAAGAAGCCATGGAAAGGGCAACTGATCAAAGGCCGCTCCGAGGGTAAGCTGCTCTTTCGGACGGCGATTTCCAGAAACGTGATTCCGTTTGGGTTGATCGACCCGCCCTTGGTCCTGCTGCCAGTCATTCTCGATGTCGACGGCAACAGGCGCGAACGGTTCAAGGTGCTCAGCGCCGAAGGGCTGCTGGAACATGGATTCCGCTATGGGAGCGCCTGGTTTTTTGACGCCGAAGCCCGCTGGGACGCGAGCAAGACCGACAAGAACCGCGAGATGAAAACGAGCCTTGCAAGCTACCTGAATTGGCAAAATAAGCTGAGCGAGCAGAGTCCGAAGGCGCGCTACCTGGTGCTGTACACTTCGTCAGCTACGGACGCGTCGGCGACGGTGATTGACCGGCGGACATTCGATCACCCGTTCATCGTTGATCACAAGACATATTGGTGCGAGTGCACGTCGGAAGCGGAAGCGCATTATCTCGCGGCCTATGTGAACTCAGGCTACGCCAACGGAATGATCAAGGAATTTCAATCGCGAGGCCTCTTCGGGCCGCGCGACATTCACAAGCTGATCGTAAAGCTCCCTTTCCCCAAATATGAAAAAGGGAACACGGCGCATGACGAGCTGTCGGCGCTTGGGAAAGCGTGCACCAGGCTCGCCGACAACTTCGTGCGCTCGATCGCCGTCCAGGACCTCGAGGCCCGAGCGCTCGGAAGGGCTCGCGCGTCCTTGCGGGATGAGCTCGACTCCGAGCTGGAGAAGATCGATGCGATCGTGGAGACGCTTTCAACTGGAAAGGCGGCAACGGCCGGCACCTTTAAAAGGAAGTCGCGCCGGGCCGGCGGCGGCATGGGAAGGCTGTTCGACTGAGCATTGGCGGAAATATTCCGAACGAGAGCGCCAAACCATCTCCTTGTCAGGGCGGACGAATTTGTTCATGGCTCGGGAATCTGCGTGGACTTGATGCAGGCGCAAGGCGCGCGGCGGAGGAGGAGCCACCACGGCCCCGCTGATCGCGGGCGCGGGATGGGGAGAGGCAAGCACGGGCGACGGACGCCCCATAGTCCCGCCATGGCCAAGCACCTTAAGCGCCCCCGCGCCCCCGCCCAGCTCGCGAAGCTCATCGTTGATATCGCTGCGGGCGAGGTCGAGGATCGCGAGCTGACGCCCGAAGAGCGCGGCGTTGACCCGGCTGCATCGGCTATGGGTCGTAAGGGTGGGCTGCTCGGGCTAAAGCCATGACGCCGGAGAGGGGGGAGGAAATTGCGAAAAAGGCCGCCAAACCAGGTGGGAACGTGCCAACAAGCGATAATCGGCCAAGATCAGGCGGAAATTGAAACGGCGCCCCTGGAATCACTCGCAATTTTCTAAATGCATTTCAACTCGGATTCGTCGCCGTTCCGATTGCGGCCGCATCTTGCTTTTTTTTCTGAACCGGCTTATAGTTAATTGCGCTTTGGCGAATCAAAGAGGGCCTACGCCCATAAAGACGTAAGCCCTCCGCTGATTTTACGAAGCTATAAGCTGGTAAAGATGGCTGAGTGGTCTGTTAAGTCTCGCTCGGCTGTGGTGCCAAGTATGTAGCCGGAGAGGTGGCTGAGTGGCTGAAAGCACCGTACTACGAATACGGCGCACCCCTTAAGCAAGGGTGCCACGGGTTCGAATCCCGTCCTCTCCTCCAAATCGAAGGGACCCGAACGATGGGAAAGATAGATCATCACCTAGCCTTCGTCAAGGAGCAGGTACAAGTACAGGAAAAATTGGCGAAAAAATACGATGAGGAGTACCGGCAGAATATGCACCTCAAAGCTGCGAGAAATTTCGCTGATCTGGCTCGTTTCTTGGAAGAGATTCAAAATAAGGGGACTGCGCATACTGGATATTTGAATAGAGGAAATGCCCCACAGAAGCGACTTTTTCTCACTTTTGAGGAAATTGAAGAAGCTCCAGAAGAACTCTTGAAGGAACTAAATATATCAGAAACTGATAAGCAGGATCTGTTGATCGAGTATATTATTGCCGAACAAGGAGGAATTCTGTCTTTAGATAAGATAATGTTTGAACTTTACAGTAGAACAAAGGAAGTTTCCAAGAGGGCCGCTATAACAAATCGGTTATATCGAATGTCCGGAAGAGGGATGATTTATAATGTTCCTGGGAAAAAGGGCGTTTATTCGACCTATGAGCTTTCAGAGCAGGAAGCCAAGAAGATGTTCGGCCAGTTCGATGAGGCGCCCGAGGAGCCCGCGCTCCCCACCGCGCCGACTGCTGCGCCCCCGCCTCGCTCTACCACTTCAGCCCCTTCTGGGGTAACTCCATCGCCTACGGAGGGTCGCGATCGGCTGAAGACGAAGCTTATGAGCGGCACTTCGACTTCGCACGCCAACAGGACATAACGCAGTGGTTTCAATTGATAAAGCGTCGACACCAGCACCAGGCCGGTCCGTTCGTCCCGCCGACGGCGGCCGGTCTTGCCATCGGGCTTTACGCCGGGCTCGCGATGTCCGGAACAGAACTAGAACAGAGTTCGGGAGTTTGTCCGGGACTTTGTGCGCCGAACCGCCCCATCGTTGCCTTTTCGTGCCGTTCCTGATAGAAGCGCGCATCGAATGGCTTTCCAAAAAACCAAACGATTTCAATGCCAAATCGGCAAACGGGGTATGGCGCAGCCTGGTAGCGCGGTAGTTTTGGGTACTACAGGTCGCAGGTTCGAATCCTGCTGCCCCGACCAACCGAGCATCGGCTCGAAGCCTCTTTAAGGAACAAGGACATGACGGCGCGCATCTACAAACCGGCCCGCACCGCGATGCAGTCGGGCGCAGCCAATACCAAGCAATGGCTCCTGGTTTACGAGCCGGAGCAGGCGCGCGTTGCCGAGCCCTTGATGGGATGGACCTCCTCGACCGACATGCGCGGCCAGGTGCAGCTGTGGTTCGGCACCATGGAGGAGGCGGTCGCCTATGCGCAGCGCGAAGGCATCGCCTATCGTGTCGAAGAGCCGCATGAGCCGAAGCGCCGCACCATCTCCTATTCGGATAATTTCCGCTTCAACCGCGTCGGTCAGTGGACGCATTGACGGATCGGCTCTCGCCGATCCGCCTTGCGCGATCGGCCGAGGCCGGCAAGGCCCCGTAGCTCAGCTGGACAGAGCAGCAGCCTTCTAAGCTGTTGGTCGCAGGTTCGAATCCTGCCGGGGTCGCCAATTGAAGCCGTATGGCTCTTGCCATACAAGGCGATCGACCTACGTTTAGGGTATCACCGACAATGGACCCCTCTGGGGCGTCGATGACTGAGAGACGGTTTTTGCGCTCCCGCCTTGTGAGGCAAGGAGGCGCCATCATGGTCGACACACGCAATCCGCCCAGCCGGAAATCAGCGCACAGCCTGTCAATACAGGAGCAGGTGCGAAACTCCTCATTGGCGTCGCCGAGTGCAGCGAGAGCACTAAAAGGGCTATCGCAAGCTCGGAGCGGTGTCAGTCAAAGCAGGTACTGAACTTAGATTCGGAGCCGATGGGGAGACGGATGCGAGAATGCTTCTGATCTCGCAGTGCACCTAATTTAGATCGGGCCATCCTTGCGGACAGCAGCTCCGCGCAAACCCCGTCACGAATCGGGACCATCTCCGGTCGTCCGAAGACGCCCCGTGCCCAGGTCGTCGAACACAGCCGAGGAACCGAGCCCCTTCACGCGATAGTGAGGGGCGCGACATCATCGAGGTCACCCAAATCGATGGATCGATAGGCTATATGTGCGGCCCGCCTGTGCTGCGGTGCTGGTCAATGCCTGGGTGATCCGATCATGCCGTCTCGTTACCAGGGCCCGATCATCGATGCGCATCATCATCTGTGGGACATCTCGCTCGGGAAGCATCCCTGGATCACCTCGCAAGACAATGCGATCAAGGCGCTTGGCGACATCGCCTATCTGAGGCGCAACTACCTGGTCGAGGATTACCTGGCCGATATCGGGCCACAAAAGGTTGAAGGCTCGGTCTATGTCGAGGCCGCCTGGGACAGGGCGCGGCCGCCGGTGGAAGAGGTCGCCTGGCTCGAAGGGCTGGAGCGGCCGGGCAAGATCGCCGCGCGCTGCGTCGCCTGGGCGCCGCTCAAATCTCCGGATATCGCAGCTTGCCTCGATGCTCTTGCAGCGCATGCCGCGGTCATCGGCATTCGCGAGGTCGTGCGTTGGCATCCAGATCCCGCCAAGCGCTGGACGGAGGCCGGCATCCTGGACGATCCCGAATGGCGACGCGGCTTGGCGCAATTGCGGGCTCGTGGTTTCCTGCTCGAAGTCCTGATGAACCCCTATCAGGCCGAAGAGCTCGCCCGCCTCGCCGCTGAGTTTCCGGACCAGAGCTTCGTGATCAACCATTGTGGGACGCCCGTCGACCGCGAGCCTGAGGGTATCGAGCGCTGGCACACGGGATTGCGGCTGATGGGCAAGCGCGACAACATCGCCATCAAGGTCTCGAATTTCGGCGCCTATGGGCAGGATCGCAGCCTCGCCGCCCTGCGGGCAACCGTGATGAGCTGCATCGATGCCTTCGGTACGCGGCGAGCCATGTTCGGAAGCGACTATCCGGTCGGGCGACGCAACATGACCTTCGAGGAGAGCTGCGAGCGCTTCAAGGACATCATCGAGGGCTTCTCGGCCGAGGAACAGCGCAATCTGTTCCACGACAATGCCGCGCGATACTATCGGTTCTAGGGACGACGCTCCCTATGCATCCAAGAGGATGTGCCATGCAGCGACGCAGCTTTCTCGCCTCCGCGCTCGCGGCGAGCGCGACCGTCGCGGCGCCTTCGCTCATGGCGGCGCCGGGCAGCCGGCTCCTGAAGTTCATTCCGCAGGCGGATCTCGCAGTGCTCGATCCGATCTGGACGACCGCCTATGTGACGCGCAACCATGCCTATCTCGTCTTCGATACGCTTTATGGCTGGGACTCGCATTTTCGGGCGCAGCCGCAGATGGTCGAGGGCCATCGCGTCGAGGATGACGGCAAGCTCTGGCGGCTGACGCTGCGTCCTGGCTTGCGCTTCCATGACGGAGAGCCGGTGCTGGCGCGCGACTGCGTTGCCAGCCTCCTGCGCTGGAGCAAGCGCGACAATTACGGGCGCAGGCTGATGGGCGCGACCGAAGAGCTCTCCGCTCCGGACGACCGTGTCATCCAGTTCCGGCTGCGCCAGCCCTTCCCACAATTGCCGGAGGCGCTTGGCAAGGCGACCAACAATATGGCGGCCATCATGCCGGCACGCCTGGCGGCGACGGACCCGTTCCAGCAAGTGCCCGAGCTCATCGGCTCCGGCCCCTTCCGCTTCAAGGCGGATGAGCGGGTGCCCGGCGCCCATTACGCCTATGAACGCTTCGCCGAATATCAGCCCCGCCCAGCGGGAGTGCCCGACTGGACGGCTGGACCGAAGATCGTCAATTTCGACCGCATCGAGTGGCAGGTCGTGACGGACGCTGCGACGGCCGCGGCGGCCCTGCGGCTTGGCGAGCTCGACTGGTGGGAGCTGCCGTCGCCCGATTTGATCCCGATGCTTCGCGCCAATCCGGCCTTGAAGGTGGAGGTGCAGGACCCGACAGGGTTCATCGGCATCTTCCGCATGAACCATCTCCATCCGCCCTTCGACAATCCCGCAATCAGGCGCGCCCTTCTGGGCGCCGTGAACCAGGCCGAGTTCATGCAGGCGGCGGGCGGCGACGACCCCACGATCTGGAAGGATGGGGTCGGATATTTCTGCCCCGGAACTCCGATGGCCAGCACCGTCGGGATCGAGGCTCTCACCAAGCCGCGCGACCTCGCCAAGGCGCGCGACGAGGTGAGGGCAGCCGGCTATGACGGACGCAAGATCGTGCTGCTTGGCGCGACCGATGTGCCGATCCTCAAGGCCGCCGCCGACGTGACGGCGGACCTGATGCAGCGCCTTGGCTTCAATGTCGACTATGTGGCGACCGATTGGGGCACCGTGGTGCAGCGCCGCACGCGCAAGGATCCGCCGGAAAAAGGGGGTTGGAGCCTCTACAGCAATTTCACCGGCGGCATGGATCAGACGACGCCGACGACGCATACCAATCTCTGGTCGGGCACCAATGCCGCCCCCGGCTGGCCATCGAGCGTGGGCATCGAGCAACTCAGCAGCGATTGGCTGGAGGCTCCGGACCAGGCCACGCAGGCACGTATCGCTGCGGAGATTCAGCGCCAAGCCTTCCTCGACGTGCCCTATATCCCTCTCGGCCAGATTGCCCAGCCGACGGTCTATCGCGCCGGCATCTCGGGCGTGATGCCGGGCTTTGCGGTGTTCTGGAATGTGAAGCGCGATTGAGCCGAAGCGGTACGTGATCTCCTAATCGGGTAATTTCCGCTTCGACCGCGTCGGCCTGTGGATCCATTAACGGATCGGCCCCGCCGATCGGCCCAGAGTATCCCGGCCGATCACAACTGCTGACCGGCCGTGTGGTCGACATGCGATCTGTCCGCGCCGGCGTCCACTGCCTCCCCCACTGTCCCCGCGTCGCCGCCTTACCAGTCGCGTGATCGTTTCCACCTCGATGGCGCCGCGGAATGGCATGATTCTTGCCCGTCCCGATCTTTGTCTAGTTTAGGGGCAATTCGGAGGGCGAATTGATGCGAGGTTAATCATGCGCATATTCGCAGTCGTGACCATTCTGGCTCTCGCCGCGCCGGCCAGCGCCCATGACTTCTGGACGAACGGGCGTCGGGTGGACCCGGTTACCAAGAATCTGTGCTGCTCAGGCTCTGATACCAAGGAGCTTGACCCGTCGCTGGTCAAGCTCGAGCGCGGCGGATTCCGGCTCATCGACACGAACGAGTTCATTCCATTCGAGCGTGTCCAACCATCGCCCGATAATGCGATCTGGGTCTCGCGTTGGGGTGGCCAGAGCAAATGTTTCTTCTACCCGTCGAGCTTCTAAATCGACCGGTCGGAGCGATGAGAACGTCGCAGCCGTGATCAAGGCTCGACCTGAGGTCGCAGCCGCGTCACGACCATCGGCGGGAGGCTAGCGGCCAGGCCGCAGCGCGATCGAGGCGATACCGACCGCAAGGTTGAGGCCGGTCTTGCTGTCGACGCTGAGCGGCTGAAGCGTGATCTGCTGGTTCGAGCCGCCGATCAACGCATTCGCGCCCAGGCCCGCACCGACTGATGCACCGGCCGTGGCGCCTCCGTAATTGCCGGCGAGTGAGCCGGGTGCCAGACGAGCGGTCGGGGCGACCACTTGCCAGAGGATCACCGAAGCCGGGGTGTAGCCGATATCGACGCCGAATTTGCTGATCTCCCCCGCATAGCGCTCGCGACGGCCCGCCGACGGCGCGAAGTCGCAGGCGAGGGTTCGGGACGACCCGAACACGAAGCCCGTGCCCGCCGATGATTTGCAATTCAACGTTCCGATTTTGACGCCGCCCTGCGCGTACGCTGGAGCGGCGAATCCCGCGATGATCCCGATGACCCCGACAATGCCGACGGTGAGGCGCATTCTGGCGGACATTCCTACTCTCCTCCGTGGTGGAATTCACAAGCGAGCTCTGCAGACAACACCTGATCTTTCCGCGGCTGCCATGACATCGTCAAGTCACCCGAGGCACGGCGATCTTGAAAGGGTCAAGGAGCAGCTGCTTCTTGTCCCGCCGAATGCCGATCGTCTACACTCGCTCGGGGCCAGTGCGCCCTGTTTCGCTAAGGTACAATGTAGACGCTGCCAGAAAGACGATCTGAACCGATGGACATATCCGAGGCGCGCGCCGCGCCGGCACAACTGAGCGCCGAGCATTTCGATGTCGTCATCGTCGGGGCAGGGATTTCCGGGATCGGCGCTGCCTATCACCTCACCAAGGCCTGCCCCGGCATGAGCTTCGTCATCCTCGAGACGCAGGCGAGTTTCGGCGGCACCTGGCTCACCCATCGCTACCCGGGAATCCGGTCAGATAGCGACCTCTATACTTTCGGCTACCGCTTCAAACCTTGGACCAGCGCCCCGATCGCGACGGCCTCCGAGATCCTCACTTACATGGGCGAGGTCATCGACGAGAACGACCTCGGCTCGCATATCCGCTATCGGCACACGATCTCCGCGGCTCGCTGGTCGAGCCGCGAGAAGCGCTGGACGCTTGAGGCCACCCGGATAGACACCGGCGAGACGATCCGTGTCACCGCGAGCTTCCTCTGGATGTGTCAGGGATATTACCGGCACGCGCAGGGCTATACGCCCGAATGGGACGGGATGAAGGACTTCAAGGGTGAGATCCTCCACCCGCAGACCTGGCCGGACGAGCTCGACTACGCCGGCAAGAATGTCGTCGTCATCGGCTCCGGCGCAACCGCGGCGACGCTCGTTCCGGCGATTGCCGCCGATTGCGGCCATGTCACGCTGCTGCAGCGCTCGCCCACCTTCTACATCACGGGCCGCAATGCCAATCAACTCGCCGACACCTTGCGTGAGCTCGAGATCGACGAGCGCTGGATCCATGAGATCGTGCGCCGGAAGATCCTCTACGATCAATCGGTGTTCACCCGCCGTTCGTTCACGGAGCCTGAGGTGGTGAAGCAGGAGCTCCTGGCTGGGGTGCGCGCCTATCTGGGGGCCGACTACGACGTGGAGACGAACTTCACGCCGAGCTACCGGCCATGGCGGCAGCGCATCGCCTTCATTCCGGAGGGCGATCTCTTTCAGGGGATACGCGGCGGCAATGTCTCCGTCGCGACCGACGAGATCGACAGCTTCACGGAGACGGGCATTCAGCTGAAGTCCGGCAAGCATCTCGAAGCCGACATCGTCGTCACCGCCACGGGCTTTAACCTCAATGTGCTGGGCGACATCGCCTTCAGCATCGACGGTGCCCCACTGGTGTTCTCCGACACGGTCACCTATCGCGGCATGATGTTTACCGGCGTGCCCAACATGGCCTGGGTCTTCGGTTATTTGCGAGCCAGCTGGACCTTGCGGGCGGATCTGGTCGCAGACTTCGTGTGCCGGCTTCTCAATCATATGAGGGATAAGGGCGCGCGGAAGGTCGTGCCGGCCCTGCGAGCCGAAGACAAGGATATGCCGCTGCTGCCCTGGATCGATCCGGAGAATTTCAACCCCGGCTATCTGATGCGCGGCATGCACCTCCTGCCGAAACGCGGCGACAAGCCCGAATGGCAACATCTGCAGGATTATTGGACCGAGAAGGATCAATTGCCCGGCATCGACCTCGACGACGCCGTCTTCATCTATGAGTAAGGCGGGTCAGGACGACACGCCGACCCGCTTCGCCAAAATGACTGGCCCGTGAGGAATTGATGCCCGCCGAGATCATCGATAACGAAGACGTCTATAAGGGCTTCATCACCCTTCTGCGGACCACGCTCCGACTTGGCGACGGCAAGAGGGTGAGCCGCGAGATCATCGTCCATGGCCGCGCCTCCGCGGTCCTGCCTTATGATCCCGACCGCCGAACCGTCATGCTCGTCAAATTGCTGCGAGCGCCGGTTCTCTTCGCCGAGGGAGCTCAGGACATGATCGAAGCGCCCGCAGGAATGGTCGATGGCGGCAGCCCTGCCGAGACCGCAAAGCGCGAGGCGATGGAGGAGGCGGGCCTGCGTCTCACGACCTTGGAGCATGTCGGGTCCGTCTGGAGCTCGCCTGGCATCTCGACGGAGAGGATCGACCTGTACCTCGCGCCCTATTCGCAAGGCGACCGCATCGGCGCCGGTGGCGGATTGGCGAGCGAGGATGAGAACATCACTGTCGTCGAGATGCCGATATCGGAGTTTTGGGCGAGCGCTGAGCGCCTCGAGATTTCCGACATGAAGACGCTGACCCTTGCGCTCGCGCTCCGCTGCAAGCATCCCGGCTTGTTCCAAGGGCCGCCCGGCGCCGCCTAGCACCGCTGCACGAAGCTCTGGCGTCAGTTCGCGGTTCGCAGCCTCTCCCCGGTCTCCGGGTGGAACAAACGGATGTCGGTTCTGTCGACGCGGATATGGACCGTGTCGCCCGCCGCGATCTTCGGGCGGTCGGTGGTGAAGAATTTCAGCAATTGGCCGGCAAGTTCGAGATGGGCGACGGTGCCGAGACCGGTCGGCTCGACCAGGTCGACCCGCGCGGCGACGCTCCCTTCTCCGTCCGCCAGCACCACACGTTCCGGCCGCGCGCCGGCGACGACGGAACCGTCGGCCGGCACGCATGCGGGCAGCGGCACCGTGGCGAGCACAGCGTCGCCCACCCGCACCGCCGCAGCGCCGCCATCCGGCACCAGCTTCGCGTTCAGGAAATTCATCGCCGGCGAGCCGATGAAGCCGGCGACGAAGATATTGGCCGGATCGTCGTAAAGCTCCAGCGGCGTGCCGACCTGCTGGACGATGCCGCCATTCATCGCAACGATGCGGTCGGCCATGGTCATCGCCTCGATCTGGTCGTGGGTGACGTAGACCGATGTGGTTCCAAGGTCGCGATGCAGCTTGCGGATCTCGAAGCGCATCTGCTCACGCAGGCGCGCGTCGAGGTTCGACAACGGTTCGTCGAAGAGGAAGGCCTTGGGCTTGCGCACGATGGCCCGGCCCATGGCGACCCGCTGGCGTTGGCCGCCGGAGAGCTGGCGAGGTTTGCGCTCCAGCAGCGCGTCGAGGCCGAGCTTGGCGCCGGCCTTCCTCACCGCCTCGGCGATGGCCTCGCGCGGGCTGCGCTTCAGCTTCAGGCTGTAGCTCATATTGTCGCGCACGCTCATATGCGGATAGAGCGCGTAGGACTGGAACACCATGGCGATGTCGCGATCCTTGGGCGGCAGCTCGTTGACCACCGAGCCGCCGATGCGGATCTCACCTGACGACATGTCTTCCAGCCCGGCGATGAGGCGCAGCAAGGTTGACTTGCCGCAGCCCGACGGGCCGACCAGAACCACGAACTCGCCAGACGCGATGGTGAGATCGACCCCTTTGAGGACGGAGACCCCACCGAAACTCTTGCGGACGCCGGTGATGTCGATGGAAGCCATGCGAATGCCTCTCAGCCTTTCACGGCGCCGGCCGTGAGGCCCTGCACCAGATGGCGCTGGATCAGGAAGAAGAAGATGCACACCGGGATGAGCGCCAGCACGCCGGCGGCCATCATCTGCCCGAAATCGACCGAGAATTTCGAGATGAAGCTCAAGAGCCCGACCGGGAAGGTCGTCGCCGCTTGTGCCGAGTTCAGCATCAGCGCGAACAGGAGCTCGCTCCAGGCCGCGGTGAAGACGAAGCCGAGCGTCGCGGCGATGCCCGGCAAGGTCAGCGGCAGGACGATCTGACGCAGCGCGACGAAGCGCGTCGCCCCATCGATCATCGCCGCCTCCTCGAGCTCGCTCGGGATGCCGTCGAAGAAGGACTGCATCAGGAAGGCGGCGAAGGGCACGTTATAGGCGGTGTAGATGACGATCAGGCCGGTCAGGCTGTTGGTGAGGCCGAGCGGCGCGAAGAGCTTGAAGATCGGCGCGATGATCATCACCAGCGGGAACATCTGGGTGACCAGCATCAGCCCGACCAGCCAGAATTTACCCCGGAACACGAAACGCGAGAAGGCATAGCCCGCAGCGGCGGCGATCACGGTGGTGAACAAGGCCGTAGCGGCGGAGACGATGACGCTGTTGCGGAAGAAGAGCGGGAAATCGGTATGGCGGATCACCGACTCGTAATGGGTGAAGCTCGCCCGCGAAGGCCACATCCGAACGCCCTCCGAATAGAGCAGGTCGTTCGGCGTCACCGACACTTTCAGCAGCCAGTAGAGCGGGAAGAGCGCCACGATCACGTAGATGGCGATGGCGGCGTAGTGGAAGGTCCAGTAGCTGGCGCGCTTGAATGAAGATCCTCTCATTGCCATGCCGTCACCCCGCCTTGATCAGCATCTGCCGCAGCACGATCAGCACGAAGGCGTAGGCGAGCAGCAAGACGAGGAGAATCGCCGCGATCGCCGAGGCATAGCCGAAGTCGAGCCGCTGGAAGGCCTGGGTGAAGATGTAGCTCGCAACGATCTGGGTCGAGTCGGCGGGGCCGCCTCTGGTCATCACCACGATCAGCTCGGCTGCGTTGGCGACCCAGACGGCGCGCAGCAGCAGCGTGATGGCGATGGTCGGCGCCAGGAATGGCAGCGTGATCGAGAAGAAACGCTTGAAGCTCCCCGCGCCATCGATTTCGGCCGCCTCGTAGATGTCGCGCGGGATCGACTGGAGAGCGGCGAGGAGCGTGATGGCGAAGAAGGGGATGCCCCACCAGACCACCGCGACGATCGGTCCCCACAGCGCGTGCTGCGGGTCGGACAGGATGTTTTCCGGCGCCGACATCAGGCCGAGGGCGTAAAGCCAGTGCGGCACCGGCCCGACCACCGGGTTCAACAGCCAGGCCCAGTTGAGGCCCGACAGGAAGGTCGGCACCGCCCAGGGCAGGAAGACGAGCGCCTGCACCGCGCCGCGGCCTGGAAAGGGCGTGTTGAGGAGCAGCGCCAGGAACAGGCCGAAGATGAATTGCAAGGTGACCGAGACGACCGTCCAGAGGACGGTATTGTTCAGCGCGTTCCAGAAACTCGCGTCCTCCCAGATGGCGCGGAAATGGTCGAGCCCGACATAGCCGCCGCTGAACGGGTTCAGGAGCTGGATGTCGCGGAAGGCGTAGGAGATTCCAATCGCCAGCGGTACCAGCATCACCGCCGCGATCAGGAAGACGGCCGGAGCCGAGTACAAATAGGGCTCGACGGTGAGCAGGAAGCGTCGTCCCCCCGCGACCCGTCTGCCCCGTTCGGCGATGGCCGTCATGTCTTGCGTCTCTCCGTGCTCTTGGAAGGGAGCGTTGTGCGCGGCTGCGGCGAGCCCTCATTGTCATTCCCGTGAGGGCGGGGATCCTGGACAGGCCAGGGCCTCGACGCAGGGGTGGTCACGGCTTCCGGGTTCGGTCTTCTGCGGCCCCGATGATCATCGCACGACACCCGAGTGCTGGGTGGCGGTCGGCATGGCCGGGACCAATCCGGCCATGCCTTGCGGTCCGCACTCTACGTCTTGGTCATCTACGTCTTGGTCATCTACTTCTTGGCCAAGTATTTCTGCTGCGCCTTGGTGAGATACTTCGCCCAGTCGGCCGCCATGGCCTCCGGCTTGAGCTGGCCGAGCAAGGCCTGCTGGGTCGTCTTGACGACGATCGAGTCGGCGAAGAAGGCGAATTCTTCGAGATAGGTCGGCATCACGGTCGGAACGACGTCCTTGTCGGCGAGCTCCGCAAACCAGCCCTTGAACTTCGGGTCGGCATAGAAGGGATCGCTCTCGGCGGTCTTGTAGATCGGCAAGGCGCCGATCTTCTTGTTCCAGGCGATATTGCCCTCCGGTCCGGCGAGCGTGGCGATCAGCTTCCAGGCGAGGCCCTTCTCCTTGCTGGTGGAGAACATCGACCACGACGCATAGCCGATCGTCGGGAAGGCTTTGCCGCCCGCGCCCTTCGGCATGGGAACGACGTCGTAATCGTCCTTGTTCATGCGCCCGGCGATGGCAATCAGGGCATCCGGATCCTGGTCGAGCATGGCGCAGGTGCCGGAGTAGAAGCCCGAGACGATCTCGTTGAAGCCCCAGTTGACGCTGTCCTTCGGCGCATAGCCGCCCTTGTAGAGGTCGGTGAGGAAGGTGAGGCCCTTCACCCAGCCGGGATCGGCCATGGTGGAGGTGCCGTCCGGCTTGAAGAAGGCGTTGTCGCCGTCGGCTGCGGCGCCGAACATCATCCAGCCATTGAGGCCGCCGGGGCCGCCGCGCAGGCAATAGCCGTATTTGCCGGGCAGCGCCGAGACCTTCTTGGCGGCGTCCCGGAACTCGTCGAGCGTCTTCGGCGGGGTGGCGATGCCGGCTTCCGCGAACAGCTTCTTGTTGTAGAACATGGCCCGCAGATAGAAGCCGTAGGGCAGGCCATAGGCCGTGTTCTTGACATAGCGGCCCATCTCCAGGGCGCGGGCGTTCAGCTCCTTGGTGTGCTCCCACTTCTCCAGATACGGCTCGAGGCTCTCCAGCATGCCGTTATTGGCATAGAGCGATTGCCAGCGGTCGGGCATCTCGACCACGTCCGGCGTGTCGCCGGCGGAGACCATGGTGGCGAATTTCTCGAAGGCCTGGCCCCAGGGCAGCGAGGTGATCTCGACCTTCACGCCGTGATTGGCGGCCTCGAAGGTCTTGACGATCTCCTTCAGCGTCTCGGTGCGTTCCGGGCTGGTGATCACCTCGACGAGCTTCAGCGTGGTGTCGGCCTGCGCTCGGGTCGCCAGCACTGGGGTCGCCAGCAGGAGCGACGCAGTAGTGGCCAAAAGCAGTGTTCTAATCATGGATCTCCCCTCAGCGTTGTGATTGCAGTCCAAACTTCGCTCAAGTCAGGGCAGGTGGCCTTGCGACCGCCGGCCCGTCCGTCACCGGCGGGTAGCGCTCGAGACAGCCTGGGTGATATCGCCCCAGAGGGCGTCGATGCCCTCCAATCCGACATGGAGCCGGACGACCTTCTCCGACACGCCGAAATCGACCGCCGAATTGGGACCCGCCGCCTGCGCGCGCGCGATCAGCGCCGGCACGACCAGGCTTTCATGCCCGCCCCAGCTCACGCCGAGCTTGAACAGCTTCATCGTGTCGCAGAAGGCGGGGATATCGACCGTTCCGTCGAACTCGAAGGAGAACAGGCCCGACGTGCCGATCAGGCCCGGCGGCAGGCGGTTGCCGAGTCCGGGATGATGGACGGCCGTCACCTGCTCGAGTTCGGCGACACGGCTGGCCAGAGCGAGACCGGCCGCCTCATGCGCCTTCATGCGGGTCGGCAAGGTGCGCAGGCCGCGCAAGAGCAGCCAGGCGTCGAAGGGTGCAAGCTTCGCGCCGACATAGGGGCAGATGGTCGTGCGGATCGCCTGGATCAGCTCCGCGCGCCCGGCGACGACGCCGGCGACGGTGTCGCTGTGGCCGCCGATATATTTCGAGGCCGAATGAATGACGAGATCGACGCCGAGCCCGACCGGCTGCTGGAAGATCGGCGTCGCCCAACTGTTGTCGATCATGGTGATGACGCCCTTCGCCCGCGCCAGCGTCGCCAAGGCCCGCACGTCGTGGCTTTGCATCAGCCAGCTCGTCGGGCTCTCCATGTAGAAGAGCTTTGCGCCTGGCAGCGCGGCCGCCACGGCGTCATGGTCGCGGCCGTCGACATAGGTGGTGGTAACCTTCCAACGCTTCAGCAGCGTCTCGAACAGGCGGTAGGCATCGGGATAGACATGCCGGACGCAGACGATGCGGTCGCCGGGCTCTACGAAGGCGAGCACCGCGCCGGAGATTGCTGCCATGCCGCTCGCGAAGCCGATGGCGTCGTCCGCACCTTCGAGCGCCGCCAGCTTCTCTTCGAACAGCCGCACCGTCGGATTGGTCGTCCGCGAGTAGACAAAGCGCGCGCGCTCGCCGCGGCAAGTCGAGGCCATCTCCTCGAAGGTATTGAAGGTGAACAGCGAGGTCTGCACGATCGGGGGCACCACAGCCTCGAATGCGTGCATCTCGTCATGGGCGACGAGGAGGCTCGCCCGCTCGATCGGATCGACGGCGTCGTTCATCGCGACATGACCTTGATGTCTTCCTCGGTGATCGCGAGGATGGCGAGAGTCTTTTCGCGTGCCGCATCCGGGTCCTGGTCGCGGATGGCGTTGAAGAGCTCGCGGTGGAAAGGGAAGGAGCGTCGGGCAAAGTCGGGTCGGTCGAAGGGCTCGTCGAAGAAGCTCTCGAAGGCTTCGCGCATCTGCTCCAGAAGCTGGCGGAACAGAGGGTTTTGCGTCGCGTCGTAGATGGCGAGATGAAGCGCGAGATCTTCGCGACCGGCAGTGCTCTTGCTGTGATGCACGCGCTCCATCTGGTCGAGCTTCTCCTCGATGATGACGAGGTCCTTGGGCGTGCGTCGCAGTGCGGCGAGCGCGCTCGCCTCCACTTCAAGGCCACGGCGTACATCGAGCGTCTGCAGCAAGCGGTCGCGCAGCTTGGCGGTATCGATCACCAAGGGCATATGAATGGCATCGGCCGAGATCGGGCGCAGGAGATAGGTGCCGCTGCCTTTGCGCGATTCGACGATGCCCAGCGCCTGCAGCTTGCGGATCACTTCGCGCACGGTCGAGCGGCCGACGGCGAGCGATTCCATCATCTGCCGCTCGGTCGGCAGGCGCTCGCCCGGCCGGAGACTGGAGCGCGCGATGAAGGCGGCGATGGCACGCATGACGCTCTCCGCCCGATCGGCGGATGGCAGCGGCGAAAGGCCGTCGGTCGAGGCCACGCGCATGCCCCGCGCTCCAAATCAACACGACCAAAGTGGTCTGACATCCGATTGATTCAATGACCTGCCGACAAAGTCAAGGCTGTCAGACCACTTTCCAGCATCGCACTACGCGTTCGGCACAAGACCCCCATGGCGCCTCACGGGCGCGGCCCGATCATCATCGCGAAATCACCGCGCCTCGCCGGCGAAGCCCTGTTGCAGGGCCGCGAGCCGGTCGAGTGCAGCCTGCGGCAGCGGGCCTTTGCGCACCGCGTCCACGGCTTGCTCGAACTGCTGCGGCGTCGCCATGCCGACGAGGATCGTGCCCATCGCGGGATGCGAGATGGCGAAGCGCGTCGCCGCCTCGGCGAGGTTTTCGGCATAGCCTTCTTGCACCAGCGGCATCAGCCTGCGGGCACGTTCGAGATCGTCCGCATAGCTCGCGGCCGAGCCGATCGGGGCCGGCGCCGGCGAGGCGACCGGGTGGCGCTCGGCGGCACCCGACAGAGCGCCGCCGGCGAGCACCCTTATGCCGACCACACCGACGCCGGCCGCCTGCGTATGATCGAAAAGGCGTCCATAGTCCTGCGCCGGGTAGTTTGCCGTCATGTCGCTCGCGGCTGACGGGTTCAGCATGTTGTAGACGACCTGCGCGCTATCGAAGAGGCGCGCCTCGATGACCTGCCTGAGCGCTTGCGTATCGCCGATCGCGGTCAGGCCGATGAGCTGCGTCTTGCCCTGCCGGCGCAGCCTGTCGAAGGCGGGCGCCACCTCGTCCAGCACTTGCCGCACGCTGAGCGTTTCGCCGCCGCCGGCGAGCGTGACGGCATTGTGCAAATGGAAGACGCCCACTTGCTCCAGGCCGAGCCGCCGCAAGCTGCCTTCCAGCGATCGGCTGACGGCGTCCCCGATTTGGCTGAAATCCGCGGTCGGCAATCCGACCTTGGTGCCGATAATGGCGTTCGTGGGTTTCAGCTTGGCCAGCAGGCGGCCGAGATTCGTCTCCGACGCTCCGTTGCCATATTGCACGGCGGTATCGAGATAATTCACCCCGACCTCGAGCGCTCGGGCGACGGCCCGTTCCTGGTCGACGGGATCGCCGCGCACCATCAGCCCGCCCACCGCACCGCAGCCGAAGCCCAGGATCGAGACCGGCACCCCGGTGCGGCCGAATACCCGCATCTCCATCGCAATTCCTCCCTCGACGTGATCGTTTTCTCTCGCTTCTGAGTGTTGGCAAAGTCATCATATGTATATATGACATCGGTCTTCGCCCAATATTCCGACTATAATGTTTCTCGTTGATATTATTCATTGAATTTATCCGGCAAATAACTGTCGCTCGACCATGCGCATGGCGTCATAAAGACGTTATCTGCATATGGTTGCCTCCTTTTCCTGAGGTAAAAATTGACCAGCTGGAGAAGGATCATGCCGATTGTCGACCAGATCTCCACATTTGCGAGCGCGCCTGCGGGTAGCAGCTCCCCGGATTCCGTCACGATCGACGGCCAGGGCTTCGTCTGGGTCGCCTATACGAACGGTGCCGACTCGACCGGTGCCTCGGGCTCTTCGACCATCGTGCAATATGACAAATCCGGCCACGTCGTGCACAGCTACCAGGTCGCCGGCTTTGTGGACGGGCTGAAATTCAACCCTGAGAGCGGCGAGATCTGGGCGCTGCAGAACCAGGACGGCAATTCGAAGCTCACGCTGATCGATCCGATCACCCATGAGACCGACACTTTGTCCTATGCGCATCCCTCGAGCACACGCGGCTATGACGACGTGGTGTTCGACGGCAACAAGGTATTCCTGAGCTTCACCAACCCGCCTGGCACCAGCGGCGACGCGACCATCGTGCAGCTGACCAATGGCGATAATCCACACGGTGTGCTGCACACCAAGACGGTGCTCACCGACGGCATCCAGGGCATCAACACCGAGACCGGCACCCTGCAATCGGTGCCGCTGACGGATCCCGACTCCTTGAAGCTCGCCCCCAATGGGGACCTGCTGCTGTCGAGCGGCGCCGACGGCGTCATCGTCGACGTGCAGGATCCCGGCACCTCGCATCAGTCGGTCGCCTTCACGCAGGTGCAGGGAGTGACCCCTGGCAATGCCGGCCTCGACGACGTGATCAAGCCCTCGGCCAGCTCCGGCACCTTCTACCTGTCCGACACCAAGGACAACCGCGTGCTCGCCGTGCATGTCAGCGGGCTCAACCCCAACGACTATTATGCCTCGGTCGGCAGCCTGGGCGCCTTCGGCCAGGTCGACCCGACCACCGGTGCCTTCACGCCCCTCATCTCGGCCGCCAACGCGCCCGGCTTCAACTTCGGCTCTCCGCATGGCGTGACCTTCGTTGCCGATGAGAACGCCGCGCCGACGCCGATCGTCGATCGGATTTCGACGCTTGCGAGCGCGCCCAAGGGCAGCAGCTCCCCGGACTCCGTTACGATCGACGGCCAGGGCTTTGTCTGGGTCGCTTATACGAACGGTGCCGACTCGACCGGTGCCTCGGGCTCTTCGACCATCGTGCAATATGACAAATCCGGCCATGTCGTGCACAGCTACCAGGTCGCCGGCTTTGTGGACGGGCTGAAATTCAACCCTGAGAGCGGCGAGATCTGGGCGCTGCAGAACCAGGACGGCAATTCGAAGCTGACGCTGATCGACCCGATCACCCATGAGACCGACACTTTGTCCTATGCGCATCCCTCGAGCACACGCGGCTATGACGATGTGGTGTTCGACGGCAACAAGGTGTTCCTGAGCTTCACCAACCCGCCTGGCACCAGCGGCGACGCGACCATCGTGCAGCTGACCAATGGCGATGATCCGCACGGCCTCCTGCACACCAAGACGGTGCTCACCGACGGCATCCAGGGCATCAACACCGAGACCGACACGCTGCAATCGGTGCCGATGACGGATCCCGACTCCTTGAAGCTCGCCCCCAATGGCGATCTGCTGCTGTCGAGCGGCGCCGACGGCGTCATCGTCGACGTCAAGCACCCCGGCACCTCGCATCAGTCGGTCGCCTTCACGCAGGTGCAGGGAGTGACCCCGGGCAATGCCGGCCTCGACGACGTGATCAAGCCCTCGGCCAGCTCCGGCACCTTCTATCTGTCCGACACCAAGGACAACCGCGTGCTCGCCGTGCATGTCAGCGGACTCAACCCCAACGACTATTACGCCTCGGTCGGCAGCCTGGGCGCCTTCGGCCAGGTCGACTCGACCACCGGTGCCTTCACGCCCGTCGTCTCGGCCGCCAACGCGCCCGGCTTCGAGTTCGGATCTCCGCATGGCGTAGCCTTCGTTGCTGACCAAAGCGCCGATACGGATTCCCATGTGGCGTTGCTGAAAAATTACATGGCGAGCAGCTTCGTCTCGACCGGCAGCGGCAGCCTTGGCGGGTTCAATCCCGATCAATCGCAATCGACCTGGAGCCAGCAGGCGCTTCTGACCCAGCCGCAGCATGACGACGGAAAGAGCTGATCCGGCCGACCCCGGGCTCTCCGCGCTGGTGACGCTGCTGCGCTTCCAAGGCGTCGGCGCGGAGCCCGCGCAGATCCGCCATCGCTTCGGGCTCCGCGCAATCGGCATCCCGGAGATGCTCCGCTGCGCCAAGGAGCTCGGCCTCAAATCGGGCGCGCGCCGGACGAACTGGTCCAGGCTCGCCAAGGCGCCATTGCCGGGCATCGTCGCCCTGCGAGGCGGCGGCTTCCTTGTCCTCGCCAAGGTCGGCGAGGACAAGGCCATCGTCCAGTCGCCGCAGTCACCGCGTCCGGCGCTGATGGCGAGGGACGAGTTCGAGATGCTCTGGGACGGCCGCCTCGTCCTCATGACGCGCCGCGCCGGTCTCGCCGAGCTATCGCGCCGTTTCGACATCACCTGGTTCCTGGGCGCCATCCACAAATATCGGCGCTTGCTCGGCGAGGTGCTGTTCACCTCCTTCTTCCTTCAGCTCTTCGCGCTGATCTCGCCGCTGTTCTTCCAGGTCATCATCGACAAGGTGCTCACGCATCGCAGCACGAGCACGCTCGATGTGCTGGTCATCGGCCTTGTCACCATCTCGGTATTCGAGACGATCCTCGGCACGCTTCGCACCTATCTCTTCGCGCATACGACGAACCGCATCGATGTCGAGCTCGGGGCACGCCTGTTCCGGCATTTGATCGCGCTGCCGCTTGCCTATTTCCAGGCGAGGCGTGTCGGGGATTCGGTGGCGCGCGTGCGGGAGCTCGAGAATATTCGCAACTTCCTCACCGGCTCGGGGCTGACGGTTGCGATCGATCTCTTCTTTACCTTCGTATTTCTCGCGGTGATGTTCATCTATTCGCCGCTGCTCACCTTTATCGTGCTCGGCTCCTTCCCTTTCTATATCGCGATCTCGGCCTGTGCGACCCCCTTGTTCCGCCGGCGGCTCGACGAGAAGTTCAGGCGCGGCGCCGAGAACCAGGCTTTCCTGGTCGAGAGCGTCACGGGCGTCGAAACCCTGAAGGCCATGGCGGTCGAACCCCAGATGCAACGCCATTGGGAGGAGCAGCTCGCGGGCTATGTCGCGGCGAGCTTCCGGGTGCTCAGCCTCGGCAATACCGCGAGCCAGGCGGTGCAGCTTGTCAGCAAGCTGGTCATGGCCGCGACCTTGTATTTGGGCGCCAAGCTCGTCATCGGCGGCGAGCTCACCGTTGGCGAGCTCGTGGCCTTCAACATCCTGGCCGGCCGCGTGAATGCGCCAGTGTTGCGGCTCGCCCAGCTTTGGCAGGATTTCCATCAAGCCCGGCTTTCCGTGGCGCGGCTTGGCGACATCCTCAACACGACGGCAGAGCCGAGCTACAATCCGGCCCGTACCGCGCTGCCGCCGATCCGTGGAGGGGTCACCTTCGAGCATGTCACCTTCCGCTATCGCATCGATGGGCCCGAAGTGCTCCACGATGTGAGCTTCAGCGTGCCGGCTGGTCAGATCGTCGGGATCGTCGGACCCTCGGGCTCAGGCAAGAGCACGCTCGCCAAGCTCATTCAGCGCCTCTACGTGCCCGAAAGCGGGCGCGTCCTGGTCGATGGCGCAGACCTCGCTATGGTCGACACCTCCTGGTTGCGCCGCCAGATGGGGATCGTCTTGCAGGACAACATCCTTTTCAATCGTTCGGTGCGCGACAATATCGCGCTCGCCGATCCGGCGCTGCCGATCGAGAAGGTCATCGCCGCCGCTACCCTCGCTGGCGCCCATGAGTTCATCCTCGAACTGCCGGAAGGCTATGACACGATCGTCGGCGAGCGGGGCAGCAGTCTTTCCGGCGGGCAGCGCCAGCGCCTCGCCATCGCCCGGGCGCTGGTCACCGATCCGCGCATCCTGATCTTCGACGAGGCGACGAGCGCCCTCGATTACGAGAGCGAGCGCGTCATTCAAAAGAACATGCAGATGATCGCAGCCGGGCGCACCGTGTTCATCATTGCCCACAGGCTTTCGACGGTGCGCCGCACCGACCGCATCATCACCATCGACCGCGGCCGCGTCGCCGAGGACGGCACGCATGACGAGCTGGTCGGAACCGGCGGACGCTATGCGTCGCTCTACCGATTGCAGGCAGGGATCCATGAGGTCCGCTAGGAATATCGTTGCGTTTCCGGGCGAGGGTAAGGCTCCGGGAGGAGGTAAGGCTCTGGGAGGAGGCAAGACTTCGAGAGGAGGCACGAACTCGGGAGAAGACAAGCGCGGCCAGCGTGACGAGCTCGCCTTTCTGCCGGCGGCACTCGAAATCGTCGAGACACCACCTTCTCCGACCGGCCGAGCTATTGCGATCACGCTGATTGCTCTCTTCTGCCTGGCGCTCGCTTGGGCGTCGCTCGGCCAAGTCGATATCGTCGCCTCGGCGCCAGGGAAAATCGTCCCGACCGGCCGTTCCAAGGTCATCCAACCATTCGAGACCGGGGTCGTCCGCGCCATTCATGTCAAGGATGGGCAGAGCGTCACGGCAGGCGAAACTCTGATCGAGCTCGATCCGACGATCAACGAGGCGGATGGCAATCGGCTGCGCAGCGATCTCATGGCGGCGCGGCTCGACATCGCGCGCTTACGGGCGGCGCTCGCCGGCACTGCCGATCCCCTCGCCGATTTCGCCCCGCCCGCGGAGGCCGCTTCGGCAGTGATTGCGACGCAACGCCAATTCCTGATGAATATGCTCGAGGAGCATCGGGCGAAGCTCGCAGCACTCGATCGCCAGCGGACGCAGAAGGAGGCGGAGCGAGCCAGCATTGCTGCCACGATCGACAAGCTGCAAGCGACCATTCCGATCCATCAGGAGCGGGTCGATATTCGCAAGCTGCTTTACGATCACCAGAATGGTTCCAAGCTTATTTACCTTGAGGATTTGCAGAGCCTCGTCGAAAACCAGCGCGAGCTCGTGGTGGCAAAGAGCCGCTATCGCGAGGCCGAAGCGGCAACGGCCGCCATCGTCGAAACACGGGCACAGATGGAGGCGGAGTATCGGCGCGGCCTGTCCGGCGAGCTGGCGGAGGCCGAGCGCAAGGCCGCGGGTTTGACCGAGGATCTGGTCAAGGCCGAGCAGCGGACCAAATTGCAGCTTCTCGCGGCGCCGGTCGACGGCATGGTGCAGCAGCTTGCCGTGCACACGGTCGGCGGCGTCGTCACTCCTGCACAGACCCTCCTGGTGATCGCGCCGACCGACAGCCGTCTCGAGATCGAGGCCATGGTGTCGAATCGCGATATCGGCTTCATTCACGCGGGGCAGGGGGCCGAGATCAAGATCGACACGTTCAGCTTCACGAGATACGGGGTCGTTCGCGGCGAGGTGCTCAGCGTGTCCCAGGACGCGATCGTACGCGACAAGCCTCAAGGCAAGTCGGACGGGACCCAGGCCGCTCGAGGCGATGGCAGCGAGCCACCCGGCCAGGAGCTGGTGTTCGCGGCGCGCGTGTCTCTCGACAGGTCGCAGATCCAGGTGGAAGATGGCCTCGTCAATCTATCGCCAGGTATGGCCGTCACCGTGGAGATCAAAACCGGGGCGCGCAGGATCATCAGCTACTTGCTGTCGCCTTTGCTCAATTACCGCCAGGCGAGCCTGAGGGAGAGATGATCGAAGTCGGCCTGCCGGAGCGGACACGCATTCGATTTTTGTCCTGAGTGCCGCGACGCTACTCACAGATGCGGTATGTGTCGCTTGCGCCATGCCGCGCGATGTCGAAATGCAGATGCTCGGCATGGGCTGCGTCCGAGCCCGGGCCGAGCACGGTGGTGAACCAGCCGCAGGCTGCCTGCCGCATCGTGTGCAGGAACAACGTCTCCGTCGTGTTCGCCTGACGCGCGACGGCGATGCGCCGATGATCGGCGAGCATGATCACGACGAGATCGATGGCGATGCCCTTGCCATGAGCGCTGGTCTTGGCGCCTGCGAGCCTATTGCGGCCCCTGCATTCATAGCCAGGTCCGGTGCCGAGGGCAGCGATTTGCGAGCCGAGCATCGCCGTGCCGAGCGGTGCCATCAGGTTGCGCGCAAAATCCGTGAAGACGGTCGCGAATTCGCAGTCGAGGACCGGGCGGTCGGGCAGATCGAGCGTCGCGCCATTGGCCAGGCCGATGGAGGTCAGGCGCACCGGCGCGACGATGCCGCAATCGCTGAGCGGCGCCGGTGGAGCAGGGGCGGATTCGGCCTTGACGTCGCTCGCGCCGAGCTTGGCGAGGCAGGTTGCGGCGGCGGACGGTAGCGCGGGCAAGGGCTTTGCAGCCGGCAAGGTTGGCGTGGGCGCCGATGGGCCAGGGGACTGCATCTGCAATGGCGGACGAACCGGCGGCAAGGGTGGCTGCCCTTGCGCTCGCGCGCTCACAACCGAGATCGTCAGGCAAGCGAGCGCTGCGCCTATGATCGGCCTCAGCGCTTTGGCGGCGGGTTTGGGGTGCGGCGGAGCGACGTGCGGGGCGAGCTCGACGGCTTGATTGGCCCCCTTGTTGGTCACGATGTCCGTTCCGTTCATGACGTTCACGGCCAACGCTCGATCCTGCGCAAGGTTCCACAAGACTGCGCAAGAAAAAGCCCCGACGCTGGGGGAGGTTGAGGCGCGACGGGGCTATGTGGCTTGCGCCACCGGAGCGGGGGGTAGGCTCCGATTCCGAATATCGTTGAACTCCGTGGCGATGCCGTGGCGAAGCTTGCGCGAGGCTGACCTCGCGCGCGTGCTCGACGCCGACGGCATTCTGGCGCGTGAGCGGCAGGTATGGTCACGGCGGAGCGTTGCTTCGCGTCAGAATGGCCAACACCGTGTTCGCGGTGCAAAAGAGCCGGGCCATTTCCGCTGATTGCGGCTCAGCCGTTCGAAGCTCCGGAATCCACTGCCCGTTGGACCATCGGCAACAGCCCCCATTTCCGGCAAAGCAGGAACATGCGACGCCCTTGCGTCGCGCTGACCGCGATCATGAGACCCAGGCTGATGCTGCCGACCACCGATCGCAGGGCCATTGCCTGCAGCATCGGCATGGTCCAAGCCGTCCAGAAGTAGAAAATCGCTTTGACGAAGAAATAAGCTGCCCAAAACAGCGTGAACAATTGGAAGTAGCGTCTGATATCTGCTCCTTCGGGGAATGGCTTGCCTTCACGTTGCTCCGCAACTTCCTGGATCATGGGTTTTTGCCCATAAGCACCGAGGACGAACGCGATCCCGGTGACGGCATTGGTGATCACCGACTCGTATTTCAACATGAACGGCGTTGCCGATAACAGGTCGACCGCGCCGAACATCAAGGTCAGCCCGCTCGTCAGCAAGTATATCTTGGTGAAAGCGATGCCCCGCCAATAGCGCCAGATTGCGTCCGCAACGATGATGACGACCGCGCCCGCGATCGCGGGCTTGGTGCCGAGCGTGAGAGCCAGCAGCCAAAATCCAATCAACGGCCCGAATTCTCCGAGCACGAACCGGGTCAAAGAGGCGATGCGATCCATGCCGCTATTCTGGTTCGCTTTGGAAGGGAAGCCAAGCTGCGAGCGCCGATCCGCTCGTGCTCGCGTTACGCCAGATTGCCGGCACAAGCCATCTTTCACAAAACGGTACCTTGCATTGAATGGTACCTTGCTATATGTCACCATCATGCTCACGGCGCCCGATCATGACTGAATCGATCCAGATCCAGCTCAAGAAGGGGGCGCTCGAATTATGTGTTCTCGCCTTGCTGGCGCGTCGCGAAAGCTATGCCTACGAGATTGCCAGCACCCTGGCGAACGGCGTGGGCATGGGGGAAGGGACGATCTACCCGCTCATGCGACGGATGCAGAGCGACGGGCTGGTCGGCACCCGCCTGGAGGAATCGAGTAGCGGCCCCTCCCGCAAATATTACCGGCTCTCGGCGGCCGGCCGCGCCGCCTTCGAGACGCATAAGAGGGATTGGCGGGCATTCATCGATGCGGTGAACGCCTTGCTCGGAGACCGGACATGAAGCGCGACGAATTCCTGCATATTTTACGCGATGGGCTGGCGGGCCTTCCGGCGCAGGACATCGAGGAGATCCTCGCCGATTACACGGCCCATTTCGATGAAGCGCGTGCGGCCGGACGGGCCGAGGAGGATGTCGCAAGGGCTCTCGGCGAGCCGGCGAGACTTGCACGCGAGTTGCGGGCCGAGGCCGGGTTGCGCCGATTTGAAGAGCACCGCAGCCCCACCAATTTCATGGTGGCGTTGCTGGCTCTCTGCGGATTGGCAGCGGTCGATCTTATCTTTCTATTCCCGGTTCTGCTGGTTGCAGGGCTCATCGTCATCGCCATCAGCCTCGCCCTCCTCGCGATCGCCTATGCTGGCGCGCATGTGCTGGTGAGCGCTGTGTTGCTTGGGGGCTTCCATCCGGTGCGGGTGCTGCCGCGCCTCCTGGTCGGCGTCGGCCTGATTGCCGGCACCATCGGGGGCGGTGCGGTGCTGCTGCTGTGCTCGAGCGCCGTCGTCAGGTTGTTGGGGCGCTATGCGCGCCTGCACTATCGCTTGCTCAAGCCGACCCGGAATATGGCGTGATTTCCAAAGAATTTGTGTCGAGCCCGGAGGCATAACATGAACGGACATCTCAGACGGATCGCGACGGCGGCGCTGCTCATCTCGGTGATCTGCCTGGCGTTGGGAGCCTGGACAGGAGGATTGGGCTGGGCAAGTCAAAAGCACCGCTGGTGGCGCGTGTCGGCGCTCGGCTGCGAGGATGCGAAGCCCGGTGCCGGCGCGGCGCAGCCGGGTTCCGTCAGCCTCGCCTGGGACGCAGATGACCGCATCGACATCGATATTCCGGCGACGGTCGATTACCGGCCGGGCGCGACGGCCGAGGCGGTCGTCAGCGGCGATCCCGAGCTCGTTCGCCATGTGCGGTTTGCAGGCGGCAAGCTCGAATGGGACGCGGATTTCGATTGCTTCCCGGTCGGCAAGCTCGCCGTCCGCCTCACCGGGCCGGCCATTACGAATTGGGGACTGCATGGGGCCAGCAAGCTGAACCTATCCGACCTGGATCAAGACGCGCTCGAGCTTGGGATCAGTGGAAGCGGCGACGTCGTCGCCAATGGAACAGCACAGCGAGTTGCGCTTCGCATTTCCGGATCCGGCGCCGCGGACTTGGCCAAGCTCGCAGTCAAGAGCGCGAGGCTTCGCGTGAGCGGCAGCGGTGAAGCCGATATCGCTGCGCAAGAGGAAGCGGATATTCACATTTCCGGAAGCGGAAGCGTGATCCTGCACGGCCACCCGACGCAAATTCAGTCGCATATCTCGGGAAGTGGCAGGGTCAGAGAAGTGCCCTGAGCTTGGACAACCGCTTGTCGCCGCCCTCATCGAAATTGTTCTTTGCCTTCATTCCATATCGGAGCGCCCTCATGCCGACGATTTTCATCGCACTCCTCTTCGTTCTCGCCCCTCTTTCGGCGATGGCGCAATCCAATCCCCAGCTGGAATGCGCCACGCCCGCGCCGACCGAGGATGGCTGGCAAGCGGCCGCGCCCGACGCGGTCGGCCTCGACCCGGCCGTGCTCTGCGGCATCGGCCCGCGCTTCAAGGAATGGACGGCGGCCGACATCCATTCGGTGCTGGTGATCCGCCACGGCAAGCTCGTCTACGAGCAGTATTTCGCCGGAGCCGATGAGCGGCTCGGCCAATCGATCGGCATCGTCAATTATGATGCCGCGACCATGCATGACCTGCGCTCGATCACCAAGAGCGTCACCGCGCTGGTGTTGGGAATAGAAATCGGCAAGGGCCAGATCGCCGGCGTCGATCAGCCCGTGCTGCCGCAACTGCCCGATTACGGCGACCTGCGCTCACCGGAGAGGGACAAGATCACGCTGCGCCATCTCCTGACCATGTCGCAAGGCTTGGTGTGGAACGAGGACCTTCCCTACAGCAACCCCGCCAATAGCGAAATCCAGATGGATTTCTCGCCCGATCCGGTTCGCTACGCCCTGGCGCAGCCCATCCAGGCGCCGCCTGGAACGGTCTACACTTACAGCGGCGGTTCGGCGACCATCATCGCGGCGCTCCTGCGCAAGGCCACCGGCCATACGCTCGACGAACTCGCTCGCGCCGATTTGTTCGAGCCTTTGGGGATCGCCGATTTCGAATGGATACATTTCCCCTCAGGCGATCCCGTCGCCGCCTCAGGTTTGCGCATGCGCCCGCGCGATCTCGCCAAGATCGGGCAGCTCGTGCTCGACCATGGAACCTGGAACGGCAAGCAGGTGGTGCCGGTCGATTGGATCGCTGCCGCCACATCGCCCCAGATCAACGGCCCGCAGCTCTATTTCTACGGTTATCAATTCTGGCTCGGTCGCTCGCTGGTACAGGGGCAGGAGATCGATTGGGCGGCGGGTGTGGGCTATGGCGGTCAGCGCCTGTTCATCGTGCCGGCGCTCGACCTCGTGGTGCTGGTGCATGCCGGGCTTTACTCGAGCCCCATGCAGAGCTCAGTGCCGTTGACGATCCTCAACCGCTATGTCCTCGCGGCTGTGAAGGCGCCTTGAAGGAGCAGGAGGCGCGCGCCGTGAGTCGTCATTCCTCAGCCGCGCGCGATCCCGGTTGCGCGCCGTGCCCGATCAGCGGCGGCTTCTTCATCACCACATAGCCGGCGTCAGCGAGGTGCCTGGCGAGGTGCTCGGCCGTGATATCCGCCATGTAGTCGTCGGCCCGGTGGAAGCGCTTGCGCCCGTTGAAGCGCAGCGCGAAGGAGAGGTTTTGCAAAAGCTCGTCGCGCGTGGCCGGGCGCAGATCGCGATCAGCCATGGGCGGACATCCCCGGCGTCTCATCGGCACGCAGCCGGGGCGGATTGAACCTCCTTTCGTGCTGCTTCACGATGACCAGCATTTCGGCCCTGGTCATCGAGCGGCAGTCGCGCCGCTCGGCGAGGAACGGCATGACCTCGCGCATCATCGCGTCGCCGTAATCGAGGATCAGACGGCCGACGATCCTGGCAAAGATCTCGCGCAAGGCGTCATCATCCATGCGCCAGGCTTGGGCGCAGGAGAGCGTCGCAGATTCGTCGTGGCCGCAAGATCGCATGTCGGGCTCTCTTCGCTGAATGGAACAAAAAGAGAACATAAAATCAGGCGAATGTCCAGCACGGCGAGTCGACCGGAATAGACGTCGCCCGGATCGCCGGATGACTCCACGAGAGTCAATCAAGGTCGCGGCGCTGCTCCTCGGGCACCGGCTCGGCCGGATCGAGAATGTCGGGTGTGTCGTTGCGCGGCGAATTGACCTTGCCGGTGATCGGCCAGATCGCCAGCGGCTCGGAAGGGTAGGGCGCCATGAGGTCGCGCGGATCGGGATCGAGCGTGGACAGCCAGCGTTCGTAGTCCACGGGCGCGATGATCACCGGCATCCGGTCATGGATCTGCGCCATCAGCTCATTGGCCTCAGTGGTGATGATGGCGAAGCTGCGCAGGATCTCGCCTGTCTGCTTGTCGGTCCAGCTCTCCCAGATGCCCGCGACCGCGAAGGGCGAGCCGTCCTTCATGGCGATGGCGTGGGGCTGCTTCGCCTTCTGCCCTTTGATGGCGCGCCACTCGAAGAAATTGTCGATCGGCACGAGGCAGCGCCTTCGCGCATAGGCGGCCTTGAACATGGCGCGATCCCGGATGCCTTCGGCCCGCGCATTGATCGGCTTGTCCCTGAGCGTCGCGGGATCGGCCCAATAGGGAACGAGGCCCCATTTCATCCGGTCGCGCTGATAGTCGCCGGTCTCGTGATTGCGGCGGATGATCCAGAATTCCTGGCTCGGGGCGCCGTTATGGCGCGGCGGGAACAGCTCCTCGACCAGGGTGATGGTCGTGAACCCCGGCAGCTCGCCATCCTTCTGGGTGATGCGTCCGCACATGCGCGTCACTGTAAGCTCGGGCCGGCGTAAATGACAAAGCGGCCGCCTCGCGAGCTCCGGCGAGGCCGGCGATGACGGTCAGCTCTTGCGGATGATGATCAGGTAGCGCGCCGCGGCCGCGCCCCGGTTCTCGAAGAGATTTGCACGCTGCACGTCGAAATCGATGCAATCGCCCGCTTGCAGCCGGTAATGCGTCTCGCCGATGGAAAGATGCAATTCGCCCTCGAGCATCAGCAATTGCTGCGCATAGGCGTCGGCTGCCCAGGCCTGGTAGGCGATACGGGCGCCCGCCGGCAGCTCGATGGAGGCGATCTCGATGCCGCTCACGGCGCCCGATGGCGAGATCTGGCGGCGCAGATAGCCGGTCTCGGGATCGCGCCACAGACCTTGCTCGGCATGTCGCGACACTCTCTCGGAGGGCCGGTCGGCCTCCTCGATCACCGAGCTCAGCCTTGCACCGAGGCCGGCGCAAAGACGCCCGAGCAGTGCCGCCGTGGCGCTGCTCTGCGCCTTCTCGACGCGCGCGATCATGGCCTTGCTGACCCCCGAGAGGCCTGCGAGGTCGCCGAGGCTGAGCCCCTTCGCCTCGCGCAAGGCCTGCAGCCGCGCGCCGACGCGTTGATCGAAGATCTTGTCCGTCATGGCTGTTTAATATATGATACGATCGTGGAATATAAGAGGCAGTGATCTGACGGCATTGGAACCCGCCAGGCGCGATTTTTGCAACGCGATTTTTGCTGGATGCGGCTCGACAGGCGCGCCTTTCGGCGCAGCTCGTCGGCGATGATGAGGAGATGGGCGTGAGGCAGATGGATTACGGCCATAATGGCGGGCCGCTCCTGGACGATGAGGACGCGCTGCCCGAATGGCAGGTCGGCGATCTCTACATTTCCTATTGCTGGAAGAAGGCCCGCAAGGCCGCCTGGAAAGTGTCCCGCGACATCGCCCTCTACCGCCTGGAGCGGGCCGAGAAGCTCGGCCTGACCTATGAGGAATATACGCTGGAGATCCTGGAACGCGGGCGCAATCTGCAGCCCGACGACCAGGACCGCATCGACGCCATCAAACGCGCGCGTCCGCTGGCTTAGCGCGAGCGCGAAGACAGCCAGGTCTCGATGCGGCGCATGGCCTCCGCCACGTCCTCGCCCTTGCGCGCATAGCAGAGCCGGAAATAGCCTTCCCCGCCAGGACCGAAGGCGGTGCCGGGCGCCAATCCGACATTCGCCTCGTCGACGAGGTCGAGCGCCGTCTGGCGGACATCGGTGATCCCCTCCACGCGGAAGAAGGCATAGAACGCCCCGTCGGGCGCCGACATCTCGATGCGGTTGGTGCGCCGTGCGCTCTCGAGGACGATCTCGCGCCCGCGCTTGGCGACCTCGATCTGCTGGGCGAGGAAACCTTCGCCCTCGGTGATGGCCGTGACCGCGGCGCGCTGCACGAAGGTCGCGACGCCCGAGGTCGAATATTGCACGAGATTTTCGATGGTGGCGCCGAGCGCCGCGGGCGCCTCGAGCCAGCCGACTCGCCAGCCGGTCATGGCCCAGTTCTTCGAAAGCGTCTGCGCGTAGAGGACGCGCTCCTCGCCTCCGGCGAAATCGTGGAATGACGGCGCGCGCGCCGATCCGTCATAGACGAAACGCCCATAGATCTCGTCGGCGACGATCCACAGCCCACGCCGGCGGGCGAGTTCCATGATGGCTTCGAGCTCGGCCGCGCTCGCGGTCCAGCCGGTCGGGTTCGAGGGCGAGTTGACGACGATCACCCGGGTCTTCGGCGTGATGGCGGCGGCGAGGCGGTCGATATCGAGGCGCCAACGCCCGTTCTCGGTCCGCATCGGCACCAGCACGGGCTTGGCGCCGCTGACCGACAGCGCTCCGACGAAATTCGGCCAGGCCGGGGAGGGGACCACGACCTCGTCGCCCAAGCCTGCGGCGAGGCGCATCGCGATCTGGATCGCATGCATGCCGCCGATGGTGACGAAGAAGCGCTCGGGCGAGAAGGTCTTGCCGTAGACGCGGCCCATATAGGCCGCGATCGCCTCGCGCAGCTCGGGGATGCCGCGCTGCTTGGTGTAGAAGGTTTCGCCTGCCGCGAGCGAGCGCGCCGCGGCGTCGCTGATGAAGGCAGGGGTCGGCAGATCGCCTTCGCCGGCCCAGAGCGGGATGAGGCCGGGCTTCCCGAAGCCGCGATGGAAGACCTCGACGATGCCTGAATCGGGCGCTGCGAGAGCCTCCGGGCGCAAAGAGGGAGTTGCCCCTTCGGGGATCCTGGCGGCAACGGTCATGAATGCCTCGCGCGGCCTGGCGGCCTTGTTGTAGAGCGTTTCGTCACTGCCGGGAGTAGCGCGAGGCGATGCCGCTCAGCAAGACAAAACTCGCCGCGGCATCGCGGCCATGCGCAAGCGCCAGAAGGCGGCGGGCCTTCCGCGGGCCTGTTATTTGTTCAGGAGATCGCGGATCTCCGTCAAAAGGGCGATATCGGCTGGCGGGGCCTTGGGAGGTGCCGCCGCTTCCTCCTTCACCACCGTGGCCTTCATGCGGTTCATCGCCTGCACCACCAGGAACAGCACGAAGGCGACGATGAGGAAATTGACCACAAAGGTCAGGAATTGCCCCCATCCGAGCACGGCGCCCGCCTTCTTCGCGTCGACATAGGCGAGGCCCGCCTGAACCTTGCTCGACAAGGACAGATAGTAGTTCGAGAAATCGAGGCCGCCCGTGATGGCACCGATGATCGGCATGATGATGTCGCCTACGAGTGAATCGACGATCTTGCCGAAGGCAGCGCCGATGATCACCGCGACCGCGAGATCGACGACATTGCCCTTCATTGCGAAGTCTCGGAACTCCTTGAGCATGTGTCAGTCCTCCAGCCCTGGCCGACCGCTCGGCGCATCAGGCGATGCGATGCTATCCGATGCATGGACACTGGAGAAGCACGCCCATGTGGCCTGCATTGGTGCCCGTGACAGAGCGCTCGCCGGGCCCGCAAATGATGCTATATTCGGGCAAAACCGCGATCATTGGAGCAAGTGATGAAAGTCTCGCTCGTCCAGATGAACTCGATCAGCGACAAGGTCGCAAACCTCGCGGCGGCGAAGCGGCTGATCGACAAGGCGGTCATCGAGGAGCGCCCCGATTGGGTGCTGCTGCCGGAGGTCTTCGACTGGATGGGAGGCACGAGCGCCGAGAAGCTCGCGATCGCCGAGCCGGCGACCGGCGGCCCCGCTTATGAGACGCTACGCGCCTTGGCGCGCGAGCATCGCATCTGGGTGCATGGCGGCAGCTTCTTCGAGCGGGTGCCGGGCGAGAACCGCGCCTACAACACAACCGTGGTCTTCGATCGCGACGGGCGCGAAGTGGCGCGCTACCGCAAGATCCATATGTTCGACATCACCGCTCCCGACGGCACGAAATATCAGGAATCGGCGAGCATGAAGCCGGGCGAGGCGGTCGTGACCTATGATTGCGAGGGCGTCACGATCGGCTGCACCATCTGCTACGATCTGCGCTTCGCGGAGCTGTTCGCCGCCCTCGTCGAGCGGGGCGCGAGCCTGATCGCATTGCCCGCCGCCTTCACGCTGCAGACCGGCAAGGACCATTGGGAGGTGCTGCTGCGGGCCCGCGCCATCGAGACGCAGACCTATGTGCTCGCGGCCGGCCAGACCGGCGCCTTTGAGCAGAAGGGCAAGACCTTGCACAATTACGGGCATTCCATGGTCATCGACCCTTGGGGCCATGTGGTCGCCAGGGCGTCGGACGGGGTCGGCATCGTCTCCTCGCGGCTCGACCTGTCGCTGCCGCAAGCGGTGCGGGCTCGCATGCCGGTGGCGGAACATCGCCGGCTCGGCCGGGCAACAGGCGGGTTGGCGATCGCGGCCGAGTAGTGCGAGGGGCCCCAGCTCTCGTAAGACGCGAGCTTCTTGCCAAATTTTGTCAAAGCACTTATTTTTGGGTCATGAGCACGATGAATATCTCACTGCCTGCCGCGCTCAAGTCCTTTGTCGACGAGCAGGTCGCCGGCGGCGGCTATGGTACCAGCAGCGAATATGTCCGTGAACTGATCCGCAAGGATCAGGATCGCCAACAGCTGCGCCAACTTCTGCGTGAAGGTGCATCATCGGCGCCCGCGACGCCCGCCGATGCGGCTTACTTCAACAGCTTGCGCGAGCGAGTGCGCAGTCGCAAGACGGGATGAGCGCAAGACCGATTGTTCCGCGCGAACGAGCCCGCCGAGATATAGAAGAAGCCGTCGATTACTATGCGCGCGAGGCGGGCGAGCAAGTCGCCTTAGGCTTCATCGACGCGGTGGACCGTGCCTACCGCACCATCTCAAACAATCCAGCGGCCGGCTCCACGCGATACGCCCATGAATTGAACCTTCCGGGTCTGCGTAGCCGATCTTTGAAACGATACCCTTATCTCGTCTTCTACGTCGAGACGATCTCATTGACGTATGGCGGGTACTGCACGCGCAGCGGGACATCCCGGCATGGATGCATGGCCTCGAGAACGGATAAGCTATCGGACGGTCGCGGTCCCAGAGGCTCAAAACAACCCTTCGATCGCCCCTTGTGCGTCGAGGCCGATGCGCTCGGAGGCCGGGCGGCGCGGTAGGCCGGGCATGGTCATGATGTCTCCGCAGATCATCACCACGAAGCCAGCGCCCGCCGACAGGCGCACCTCGCGGATCGGCACCACATGGCCGCTCGGCGCTCCCATGAGTCCGGGATCCGCGGCGAAAGAGTATTGCGTCTTGGCGACGCAGACCGGCAGCTCCGAGAACCCCATTGCCTCGATCTCGGCGAGCCGCGCGGCGGCCTTCGGATCCATGGCGATATCCGCGGCCCCATAGATCTCGCGCGCGATCAGCCGCATCTTCTCGGTGAGCGGCATCGCGTCGGGATAAAGCGGCTTGAACGCGGCGCTGCCGCCATCGGCAAGCGCCACGACGCGCTCGGCGAGTTCCATTGCGCCCTTGCCGCCATCGGCCCAATGGCGGCATTGCACCGCCTCGACGTCGAATTGCGATTTGCACTCATCGGCGATCAGCTTGTGCTCGGCCTCGCTGTCGCCGCTGAAATGATTGATGGCGACGATCGGCGGCACGCCGAATTTGCGGATATTCGCGACATGGCGCCCGAGATTGGCGAGGCCGCGCCGCAAGGCGTCGAGGTCTTCACGACCGAGATCGCTCTTCTTGGCGCCGCCATGCATTTTGAGGGCGCGCGCCGTCGCCACGACCACGGCGACGGAGGGCGTAAGACCAGCCTTGCGGCATTTGATGTCGAAGAATTTCTCGGCGCCGAGATCGGCCCCGAAGCCGGCCTCGGTCACCACATAATCGGCAAGGCCGAGGGCCGTCTGGGTCGCCATCACCGAATTGCAGCCATGGGCGATATTGGCGAAGGGCCCGCCATGCACGAAGGCCGGCGTGCCCTCGAGCGTCTGCACCAGATTGGGCGCGAGCGCATCCTTCAGGAGCACGGTCATCGCGCCTTGGGCCTGGAGGTCGGCCGTGGTCACGGGCTTCCTGTCATGGGTCTGCCCCACGACCATGCGCGACAGGCGGTCCTGAAGCTCGTCGAGGCTGCGCGACAGGCAGAAGATCGCCATCACCTCCGAGGCGACCGTGATGTCGAAGCCGGCTTCGCGCGGCGAACCGTTTGCCACTCCGCCGAGCCCGGAGACGATCTGGCGCAAGGAGCGGTCATTCATGTCCATGACGCGCCGCCAGGTCACGCGGCGCGGATCGATGCCGCGCTCATTGCCCCAATAGATATGGTTGTCGATGAGGGCTGCCAGCAGGTTGTGCGCCGCCGTGATCGCATGGAAATCGCCGGTGAAATGCAGGTTGATCTGTTCCATCGGCACGACTTGCGCATAGCCTCCGCCCGCGGCGCCCCCTTTCATGCCGAAACAGGGGCCGAGCGACGGTTCGCGCAGCGCGATCATGGCGCGCTTGCCGATCTGGCCGAGCCCGTCGCCGAGCCCGACCGTGGTCGTCGTCTTGCCTTCGCCGGCTGGTGTCGGGTTGATGGCGGTGACGAGGATCAGCTTGCCGCTGCGGCTCTGCGCCTCGCGCTTGCCCAGGAAATCCAGCCCGACCTTGGCGATATGGCGGCCATAAGGCTGCAGCGCCTCCTCGGGGATGCCGGCCCGCGCGGCAATCGCCGAGATGGGCTGGAGGGTGGCGGCGCGGGCGATCTCGATATCTGAGGGCACGGCTGAAATCCTGCGGGCTTGGAGAGGAGTCGGTGCGAGGCGGGGGGACGCAAGGCCATCATTAGACAAGGGAATGATTAGAAGCGAAAGGGGGCGATAGCGAGAGGGAGGTCGATCAAAGGACGGTGAGAGCTGTCCGACATGCGGACCGATAACCTCATCCGTCATGGCCGTCCCCGCACTTGTTGCGGGGATCACCCAGCCATCCACGGCTTGCTGCCCTCGTCGCAGGGTTGCGTGCCTGGCCGTGTAGTCTGGCGAGTGGTTCGAACCCCAAGAACGATGTCTGCGAGACGCCGGTTCGAGGAAGGCGTGGATGGCCGGGACAAGCCCGGCCATGACGAAGGGGGGAGGCACACTACTCCCTGCCAGGCTCGTCCCGCGCCGGGCTCTGATCCACGAGGCCGAGACGGGGAATGACCGCATGCGGCAGGATCAGGGTTCCCGGCGCGATCACCGCATTCGCCCCGAGCCGAGCTCCGTCGCCGACGAGCGCGCCGAATTTGTCGACGCCGGTGTCGATGATCCCGCCGGCGAAGGCGATGCGGATCCGCTTATCCGCCCATTCATTGCGATGATTGGCGATGATCGAGCCGGCTTCGCAGTTCACGCCCTCGCCCAGGATCGAATCTCCGACGAAATTCAAATGCGCGAGCTTGCTGCCCTTGAACAGGAAGGCGGATTTGAGCTCCGCGGCCGGGCCGATGATGCAATCCTCGTCGAGAAACACGCCGCCGCGCAGATAGGTGGTGGCGGCGACGAAGGCGCGGGCGCCGATGACGGCCGGCCCTTTGACCACCGCCCCGTCCTCGATGCGCGCCGTCACATGCACCGCCACGCCCTCGTCATGGAGCCTGTAGTCTCGGCCGAGCGTCGCGAGATAAGCAGCGATGATCGCCGGGGCATCGGCGGTGAGGCGCCAGGGCGGCTCCCGCCGCTGCGCGAAGAGCGGGTGATCGGCATGTCGCCCGATGAACCATGGAAGGAGCTGGCTCACCTCTGCGCCCGGGATCATGCGCTCGGCCAATTTCAGCTTTCCGGCAGGCCGAGCTCGATAAGCGTTCTGGATACCTTGTCTCTTGCCTTGAGATACACAGGGCTCGTGTTCTTGACCGGAAGCCCGACATTCTGCACCGTCGAGCCTGGCCGGATCTCCATGCCTTTGGCGAGAGCGAGTTTCGCTTCCTGCTGCCGGCCCAATCTCCGATAGGCCGCGGCCAGGATGAAATAAGAACGGCCGGTGCCCGGCGTGATCGCGATCGACCTGGTCATCCAATTCACCGCGTCCTCGTCGCGGTCCAAGTAGAGGCAGGCCAGTCCTGCTCCCAACAGCCACGTCCAGCGGGAGACCTGAGGGGTATCGAACTGATCCGCCTGCAGGAAGGACGCGAGCGCGTCCTCGAAACGCCCCAGTTGCATCAGGCTCAAGCCCGTCTGGAACAGAGCCGTTCCGTCCCAGGGATCGAAGCTCAATGCCTTGGCGCAGGTGACCAGGCTTTCGGCAAAGCGATTGGTAGCCGTCAGGAAGCGGCAATAGGCCCCGAGCGCAGGAAGGTAGGTGGACTTCTCCCGCAACGTCGCAAGCAGCATGGCTTCGGCACCCGCTTCCATCCTGGAACGGTCCGCCTCGGGGTACCAATCGGTCTGCAGCCCCCGCAACCTATGCGTCGCGAGCGCAACTTGCAGATCGGCATTGTCAGGCTCGCGCGCGAGGGCCTGCTCCAGCATGGCCTCCGCGGCCTGATAGCGCTCGGGCGTCGCATGGTCGAGGAACGCTCTTGCCTGCTCGATGACGAATGCGGCGTTGCCGCCGGCGCTCTCGGCTGCACCGGCAGTGGACGCTTGTCTCGTTTCGCCGTTCAGGAGCTTGTTGACGCGCAGCGCCAGCGGGTAGCCGAGCCCTCCGGCGAGCCGATATTGCTGGCGAAGCAGATCGCCGTCCTCGGCGCCGACCGAGAAGGAGGTCGACCACAGCAATTCGCCGGTGCCGGCTTCGACCATGCGCGCTTGCAGGTCCCATGAGCTCGCACTCTTCCAGAGCTGACCGGTCACGACAAAGCTCGCCTGCGCATCACGCCCGGCGGCCGTATCCATCGCGCCGAAAGTCACTCCCACACCCAGCGACACCACCCGAATGTTGCCGACCCTCGACAGGCCGTCGGATAATCGCTCGGCCAAGCCCGCGGCCATTTGGACCGTTTGCGGGTCGTCGCTCATGCCGGTGATCGGCATCACCGTGATCACCGGCCGTGCCTGAGTCGAGATTGAGGCCGGTTTGAAGATGAACCTGGCTGTCGTCAGGCCGATCGCCGCACCGAGCACCACCATCGCAGCCAAAGCGAATCGGAGCCGCCACCGGCCACGCGTGAGGGCCCTTGCGCGTGGCCACGCCGATTTTCGCTCCAGCGGATCGACTTGATCGACGGCTGGGCCCGCCTGTTGGCTGGCTTCATCCGCGAGGCGCCTCGGCTCAATCGCCGGCGCCGACGCGCCGACGCCTTCGACGGGCTTCGTCCGATCGGCCGGCGCGGCCGAGACTTCGGCGTCGAACAGATAGCCGCGCCCCGAAACGAGCTTGATCAGTTGGCGCTGCTCGTCGGCAAGCGCGATCCTGATCTCTCGGATGCATTGGAAAAGACCGTCATCCGCCACGTGGATGTTCGGCCAGATGGCGTCGATCAGCTCTTGCTTGCTGATGACGCGCCCCGCATTGGCGACGAACATCTGCAACATGTCGAAGGATTTGGGCCGCAGCCGGATGGCCTCGCCGTCGGTCGCGCGCAGCGACGCGCGCAGCGGATCGAGTTCGAAGCCCGCGAAACGAAACACCCCGACCCCTGTGCAATTGCGGCGTAACGACAAGAAGTTCCGACGAATATCAGCAAAATTTCAGAAAGTCATCGGCTCCGGTTCAAGACCTGCGCCACGCACCGTGAGATGCTTCTGGCGACGGCGAGACGAGGGCGGCCCATGCCGGCAGGCCCTGGCAGGGGATCTCAAGCAGCGGTCATGATGATAGCGACCCAGTCGGATCGCGGCTTGCAACTTCGCCGTGCGCGTGCCGCCCGTTTCCGCGGGCTGCTCTTGTCCCGTGGGCCGCTCTTGTTCCGAGGGCCGCTCTTGGCATGCGCGGCCCTCGTCGCCATGGCATTGCCAGCGTCAGCCGCAACCTTCACGGTGACCACCAATGCCGATAGCGGCTTTGGATCGTTGCGTCAGGCTATCCTGGGCTCGAACGCGGCCGGCGGCAGCAATACCATCACCTTCGCGGTCGGCGGCACGATCACCCTGGCAAGCGAATTGCCGGTCATCACGAGCGGAGTGACGATCGACGGCACCGTCAACAACCCGATCGTCAGCGGCAACAACAGCTATCGGGTTTTCTTCATCGACGCGCCGAGTGGCGCGGCGGTCAATATCGCCAATCTGACGATCGCCAACGGCTACGCCCAGGGTGGCAACGGCGGCGGCGGCGGCGGCGGGGGCCTTGGAGCCGGGGGGGCGATCTTCGCCATGTCAGGCGCGGTCACGCTCACCAATGTCGGCCTTTCCGGCAATACGGCACAGGGTGGCGGCGGGAACACTGGAGCGTATGGCGGCGGCGGCGGATTGGGCGGCAATGGTGGCACCGGCACCGGCTTTGGTTACGCTGGTGGCGGCGGCGGCATCGGGGTCGGGGCATCGGGAGGCAACAACGCCGTTTCGGGCAGCGCGGGAATCCTCGCCGGAGGCAGCGGCGGTTCCGGCAGCGGTACTGCCGCCGGTGCAAACAGCGGCGGCGGCGGCGGCGGCAGCAATGGCGGAGGCGGAGGGGGGGTGAACGGCACCAATGCCGCCTCCGGTAATGGCGGTGCCGGCGGCTTCGGTGGTGGTGGCGGTGGCGGCGGCAACGGCACGGCGGGTGGCAATGGCGGCTTTGGCGGCGGCGGCGGCAACGTCTATGTCAAAGCCGGCGGCAGTGGCGGGTTCGGTGGCGGTGGCGCGGCCGGTATTGGGCCCGGCGGCAGCGGTTTTGGCGGCGGCACCGGCGGTTCGTCCGGCGCTGCCGGCGGCGGTGGTGGGGCCGGACTGGGCGGCGCGCTCTTCGTCTGCACGGCGGCGATCGATTCCCATTGCGGCGCGACCCTGACGATCTCGAACGGCTTGAGCAACAGCATCGACGGCTCGGCAAATGGCGGGGGAGGCAGGGGCGGCGGCGGTTCCGGCGTCGGGCAAGGCGGCGCCATGTTCCTGACCACCGGCGCCGTGGCGAATATCAGCGTCAGCGCGGGGGCCGTGACCACGGTTTCGAGCGCGATCCAGGGCTATAACGATGCCGGCCTCGCCGTATCCGGTGGCGGTACGCTGATCCTGAGCAGCGCGCAAAACAACTTCAACGGCCTGTCCGTTAGCGGTGCTGGCACGGTCATCAGCGTGGGAACCGACAACAATCTCGGCGCCGGTGGCGTGGCGCTCGGCAACGGCACCGCGATCAAATTCACCGCCGGCGGGACCTATACCCGTAACGTCACGGTGGCGGGCGATCCGACCTTCGACACGAGCGGCAATACCGTCACCTATACGGGGCAGATCACCGACGGCGCCGGGCCTGGCGACGTCGAGGTGATCGGCGGCGGGACGCTGGTGCTGACCAATACTGGGAACAGCTATTCCGGCGGCACCGTAGTCAAGGCCAACAGCACGCTGAGCATCGGCTCCGACAATGTGCTGGGCAACACCATAGGTACCTTGACCTTGGGGGATGCCACGACAGGCGGCACCTTGCAGACGACAGCGACCTTCACGATGAACCGGGCCGTCACTCTCGCCTCGGGGGGCAGCATTTTCGCGCCGGCGAGCGGCACGACGCTTACTGAGGCCGGCATCATCGGCGGCAGCGGTGGCCTGACCCTGAACGGCCCTGGCACGCTGGTCCTGTCGGGAGCGAACACCTATCTCGGCGGGACGTCGATCAACGCCGGAACGCTGTCGGTATCGGGGGACGGCAATCTCGGCAACGCGGCCGGCGGGCTCACCTTCAATGGCGGCACGCTGCGGACAACGGCGACCTTCACGATGAACCGGGCCGTCACGCTCGCCGCGGGGGGCGGCAGCTTCGCGCCGTCGGGCGGCACGACGCTGACCGAAGCTGGCATCATCGGCGGCAGCGGCGCCCTCACCGTGAGCGGTGCCGGCACGCTCTTGCTCACGAACGCGAACACTTATCTCGGCGGCACGAATATCAATGCCGGCACGCTGTCGGTGTCGGCTGACAACAATCTCGGCGATGCGGCCGGCGGGCTCACCCTCAACGGCGGCATGTTGCAGACGACGGCGAGCTTCACGACGGGTCGATCGGTCACCCTCGGCATCGGCGGCGCCTTCGCACCGGCGATCGGCACGACGCTGACGGAGAACGGCGTCATCGGCGGCAGCGGCGCCCTCAGCGTGAACGGAGCCGGCACGCTCGTGCTGACGAGCGCGAACACCTATCAGGGCGGCACGATAATCAACATCGGCACGCTATCGGTGTCGGCCGACACCGATCTCGGCGATGCGGCAGGCAGGCTCACCATCAATGGCGGCACGCTGCAGACGACGGGGAGTTTCGCGACCAGCAGGGCCGTCACGCTCGGCGCTGGAGGCGGCAGCTTCGCGCCGACTTTCGGCACGACGTTGACGGAGAGCGGCGTCATCGGCGGCAACGGCGGCCTCAGCGTGAACGGTGCCGGCATGCTCGTGCTGACGAACGCGAACACCTATCAGGGCGGCACGAATATCAATGCCGGCACGCTTTCGGTGTCGGCCGACAACAATCTCGGCAACGCAGCAGGTAGTCTCACCATCAACGGCGGCACGCTGCAGGCGACGGCGACCTTCACCTCCAACCGGGCTGTCACCCTCGGCGCCGGGGGCGGCAGCTTCGCGCCGACGAACGGCACCACGCTGACGGCATCAGGTACGATCGGCGGCACTGGCGGCCTGACCATGAACGGTGCCGGCACGCTCGTGTTGTCGGGCGCGAACACCTATTTCGGCGGCACGACCATCAATGCCGGCACGGTGTCGATGTCGGCGGACAACAATCTCGGCAACGCGGCGGGCGGGCTCACCATCAACGGTGGCACGCTGCAGGCGACGGCGAGCCTCACGACAGGCCGGGGCATCACTCTGGGTGCGGGGGGCGGCAGCTTCGCGCCGGCTTTCGGCGCGACGCTGACGGCGTCCGGCCTCATCACCGGCGTCGGCGGCCTGACCGTGAACGGGCCTGGCACGCTGGTGCTGACCAATGCCGCGAACAACTATGCCGGCGGCACGGCGGTCAAAGGCAACGGCACGTTGAGCGTCGGCGCAGACGGCGAGCTCGGCAGCCCCGGTGGCGGCTTGGCCTTGGGCGATGCCACGACGGGCGGCACCCTGCAGACCGCGGCGAGCCTGACGACGAACCGGGCCGTCACGCTCGGGGCGGTCGGCGGCAGCCTCACGCCGGCAAGCGGCACCACTCTGACGGAGAACGGCGTCATTTCCGGCAATAGCCTCACCATGAGCGGCTCCGGCACGCTCGTCTTGTCGAACGCCAACACCTATCTTCGCGGCACGAGGATCGCCTCAGGCACGGTGTCGGTGTCGGCCGACAATAATCTCGGCGATGCGGCAGGCGCGCTCGGTATGGCCGGCGGCACGCTGCAGACGACCGCGAGCTTCACGACGGGTCGATCGATTACGCTCGGCATCGGCGGCGGCGGCTTCGCGCCGGCGAGCGGCACCACGCTGACGGCATCAGGCGCCATCGGCGGCATCGGCGGCCTCACCGTGAGCGATGCCGGTACGCTCGTGTTGTCGGGCGCGAACACCTATCAGGGCGGCACGACGATCAATGCCGGCACGGTCTCGGTGTCGGCCGACGCCAATCTCGGCAATACGGCGGGCGGGTTGACCATCAACGGCGGCACGCTGCAGGCGACGGCGAGCTACACGATGAACCGGTCCGTGACGCTCGGCGCAGGGGGCGGCACCTTTGCGCCGACGAGCGGCACAACCTTGACGCAGGCCGGCGACATTGTCGGCAGCGGCGGCCTCACCGCGAACGGGGGCCGCACGCTCATCTTGTCGAACGCGAACACCTATGGCGGCACGACGACGATCGGCAGCAGCGCCACGCTGCAGATCGGCAATGGCGGCACGGCGGGCTCGATCAGCAACACCTCCGCCATCATCGACAATGGCAGCCTCGTCTTCACTCGCTCCGACACTATCGGCTATGCCCAAGTCATTTCCGGCTCGGGCACGGTGAGCCAGATCGGCAGCGGCACGCTGACGCTCTCCGCCGCCAACCTCTATCAGGGCGGCACCAGCATCTCGGGCGGCGCGATCAGCATCGGCGATAGCGCCTCTCTCGGATCGGGCAGCGTGACCTTGGATAACGGCACGCTGCAGGCCGGCGCCAACAACCTGAATGTCGCCAACGGTGTCGCCATCAACACCACAGGCGGGACGGTCAACGCCAACGGCAACACGCTGACGCTCTCAGGCATGATCGCCGATGGCGGCGGCCCGGGCGCGCTGACCATCGCCGGCACGGGCACCACGATCCTCGGCGGCACGAACACCTATTCGGGCGGAACGAAGCTTTCGGGCGGCAATCTCTCGATCGGCGCCGACGCCAATCTGGGCGCGGCGACCGGGGCCTTCACCTTCAATGGCGGCGGCACGCTGTTCTCGACCGCGAGCTTCGCCTCCGCGCGCGGCTTCAGCCTCGCGACCAGCGGCACCTTCGCGCCTGCGAGCGGGACGAGCCTGACCTTGTCGGGAGCGATCGGCGGACCGGCCGGCCTCATCATGGCGGGCCAGGGCACGCTCATCCTGTCGGGGACGAACAGCTATCAAGGCGGCACCACTGTCGTGCATGGCGCCTTGTCGGTCGGCACCGACGCCAATCTCGGCGATGCGGCAGGCAACATCAGCTTTGCCGGCTCGTCGAATTCGGACGGCTATCTCGAGGCGACGAGCTCCTTCACGTCGGCGCGCGGCGTCGCTGTCGGCTCGGCGCAGTTCGCTAATTTCAACACTGATCCCGGCGCCACCCTCACTCTGAACGGCGTGGTCGGCGGGGCCGGCACGCTGACGAAATCCGGCAGCGGCACGCTCCTTCTGAACGCGGCAAACACCTATGGCGGCGGCGCGCAGATCGGCGCGGGCGCGCTCGCTTTGGGCAATAGCGGTGCGCTCGGCGGCGGTGCGGTCAGCATCTCCTCGGGTGCGACCTTACGGGCCGGCGCCGACGGCCTTGCTGTCGCCAACGCGGTCACGCTGGGCGGGGCCGGCAGCGCCACCATCGATACGCAAGGCAACAATTTCACCTTGAACGGGGGCATCGGCGGCACGGGAGGTCTCGCGAAGACCGGCAGCGGCACATTGCTGGTGAACAACACGAACAGCTATTCGGGCGCGACCGACGTGCAGGCCGGCACGCTCTCCGTCAATGGCAGCTTGACCCAGACTTCGAGCGTCGCCGTCGAGAGCGGGGCGACGCTGAAAGGCACCGGCACCATTACCAATGGCGTGACGATCGCCAATGGCGCAACGCTCGCGCCAGGCAACAGCCCCGGCACGATCACGGTCGGATCGCTGACGCTGAATTCAGGCTCGATCCTCGCTTATGAGCTCGGCACGGCCAATATCGTGGGCGGGGGCACGAACGACCTCACCAATGTCACCGGCAATCTCACGCTCGCCGGCACCTTGAACGTCAGAGATGCCGGCAGCTTCGGGCTCGGAGCCTATCGGCTGATCAATTATGGCGGGGCGTTGAGCGACTCCGGCTTGAGCATCGGCAGCTTGCCCGGCAGCGATGCGGGCCTGATTCAGACCACGATCCCCGGACAGGTCAACCTCGTGGTGACGAGCCCCGGCGTGCTGGTCCAGTATTTCGACGGGGCGACGACCAATGGCGATGGCGTCATCCATGGCGGCACCGGACCCTGGGACAACGTGACGACCAATTGGACGGCGCCGAACGGGGCGATCAACGCCTCCTGGCAAGGCGGCTTCGGGATTTTCGCCGGCGCGGCCGGCACGGTGACCGTGGCCCAGCCCGTGACCTATAAGGGCCTGCAATTCTCGACCGATGGCTACCAGGTGGCGGCAACCGGGTCAGGGACGCTGTCGCCCACCGGCATGGCACCGATCCGCGTCGACCAAGGCGTGACGGCGACGATCTCGGCGCCGATCATCGGCACGGGCGGCATCGTCAAGACGGATCCCGGCAGGCTGATCCTGTCAGGCGCCAACACCTATGCTGGCGGGACGGTGCTCTCCGCCGGCACCTTGCAGATCGGCGTCGATTCGCGTGTCAAATCCGGCAACATCCTGTCCTCGGCGATCGGCACGGGGACGCTGACCCTGGACGGTGGCACTTTGCAGGCTGGCGGCAATTACGGGCTCGCCAATGCGGTGAAGATCAATGCGACGGGCGGCACGATCGATGCCAATGCGCAGTCCTTGACCTTGTCCGGCAATATCGCCGATGGCAGCGGGGCCGGAAGCCTGACGATCACGAGCGGCGGCGGCCCGGGCAGCGTCACCTTCTCCGGCACCAACAGCTATTCGGGGGCGACGACCATCGCTTTGGGGGCGACGCTGATTGCGGGCTCGAGCGCGGCGCTGCCCGTGAACGCGGACTTCACGGTCGACGGCACCCTTGCGGTTGGCGGCTTCAAGACCACGCTCAAGACGCTCTCGGGAAGCGGCAATGTGTCGAATTCGCAAGGCGGCCCCGGGAGCTTGACGATCGCCCCGGCGAGCGGAACCACGACCTTCTCGGGCGCGATCTCCGATACCGCCGGCAATGCGCTCGGCCTCGTCAAGAACGGGGCGGGGACGTTGATCCTCTCCGGCGCCAGCAGCTACACGGGCGGCACGACGCTGTCGGCGGGCACGCTGGGGGTGGGGAATAATGCGGCGCTGGGCGTCGGCGCGCTGACGATCAATGGCGGCACATTGCAAGCAGCGGCGAGCGGGGTCACGCTCGCCAACCCCGTGGCGCTCGCCGCGACCGGCCTCATCGACACCGGAGCGAGCACGCTTGCGCTTTCAGGCCCGGTCAGCGGGGCTGGCGGCTTGACCGTGGCGGGCACGGGCACGCTGACCCTTTCCAATGGCGCCAACACTTATGCCGGGCCGACCAAGCTCATGGGCGCCGGCACATCGGGAGGCACGCTGCGGGGCGGCGGCGTGAATGCTTTCAGCGCGGTCAGCGCGGTCAGCATGGCCGGCGGAGCGACCCTCGATCTCGGCGGCTTCAACCAGGTGATCGCCTCGCTCTCCGGCGCCGGCAGCCTCAAGAACAGCGGCGCCGCCGCGGCGCGGCTGACGCTCGGGGGCGACAACTCATCGACGAGCTTCTCGGGCCTCATCGCCGATGGCGGCGCGGCGCTCGGCCTCGCCAAGCTCGGTTCGGGGACCTTCACGCTGAGCGGCGCCAACCTCTATTCGGGTGGCACGACGCTCGCCGCGGGCACGCTCGTGGTGGGCAACAGCCAGGCCCTGGGCACCGGCCCCCTGGCCATGAAGGACGGAACGGCGCTGCAATTCACCGCAAGCGGCCTGAACCTCGCCAATGCGATCATCTTCCCGGGCATCGATCCGACGATCGACACCGGCAGCAATACGGTCACGCTGTCCGGCGTGATCTCGGGCACCGGCGGCCTCACCAAGATCGGCTCAGGGAGCCTCGATCTGACGGCCACCAACAGGTATTCGGGTGCGACCCTGGTCTCGGCAGGCACGCTCGTGATCGACGGCTCGATCGCGAACTCGACCGTGACGGTCGCGAACGGGGCAAGCCTCGGCGGCAAGGGCATGATTGGCGGCCTCACCGTGCAGGGCGGCTCGACGATCGCGCCTGGCGCGGTGACGCCCTTCACCACGCTGAACGTCTCGGGCAATGTAACTTTCGCTTCGGGCTCGACCTTCCTGGTCAACGTCAATGCGACGGGCCTGAACGACAAGCTCGTCACAGGAGGCCAGGCGACGATCCAGGGCGGCACGGTGCAGGTTCTCTCAGGCTCGGGCACCTATCTGCCGACGACGCGCTATACTTTGCTGACGGCGAATGGCGGCGTGTCCGGCATCTTCGCGCAGCTCTCGACCACAACCGATCTCGCCTTCCTCACGCCGCAGCTCAGCTATGACGCCAACGACGTCTATTTCGGCTTCAAGCAGGCGGTGACGCCGGCCGGCACGCCCGTGACCTTCGCGTCGGTGGCAGTCACCCCCAATCAGGCCGCGACCGCGACGGCTGCGCAGACGCTGGGCCTGGGCTCGCCGCTCTACAACGCAGTGCTCAACCAGAACACGGCCGGCGCCCGCCGGGCTTTCGACGCGCTGTCGGGCGAGATCCATGCGAGCGCCGTGACGGCCGGCATCGAAGATGCGCGCCTGCCGCGCGAGGCCATCCTCGATCGCCTGAGCGCGCCGATGACGCCGACGCTCGGCGCGACGACGAGCATGACCGGCGCTTACGCCGCCGACCTGCCCACGGGCAAGCATCCGGACCTCGCCCCCGTTTCGGTGCAGATGCTCAATCCGAAGAGCTTCGACGTCTGGGGCCAGGGCTTTGGCGATTGGGGCACGACACGTGGCAACGGCAACGCCGCCTCGCTGTCGCGCCAGACGGGTGGCTTCATCCTCGGCGCCGACATGACACAGACCGCAGGCTGGAGCGGCGTCTGGCGGCTCGGCATCGCCGGCGGCTACACCGATGACAGCTTGAAGATCAGCCAGCGTCTGTCGTCCGGCAATTTCGAGAGCGTGTTCGGCTCGGTCTATGCGGGAGCGACATTCGGGGCGGTCAATCTGCGCGCAGGCGTGATCTATGCGGCGAACTCGACCCGCACGAGCCGCTCGATCCTGTTCCCGACTTTCAGTGACGCCGCGTCGGCGAATTATGGAGGCTCGACCGCGCAGGCCTTCGGCGAAGCCGGCTATCGCATCGCGCTCGCTGGCTTTGGCTTGCCGCAGGCCTCGCTCGAGCCGTTCATCGGAGCTGCGGCTCTGCATCTGCATCAGGATAGCTACGTGGAGAATGGCGGCGCCGCGGCGCTGATCGGTTTCGGACGCAGCTATGATCTCGCGACCACCACGCTCGGCCTGCGGGCCCAGGCGACCTTGTCCGAGGCCTTCCCGCTGACGGGACGGGCCTTGATCGGCTGGCGGCATGCCTATGGCGATGTCGACCCGACGGTGCTGCAGGCCTTCCGTGGATCGATCTCGCCCTTCACGGTCTCGGGCGTGCCGATCGACCGCGACGCCGTCCTCGCCGAGATCGGCCTCGACTATGCGCTGACCGAGAGCCTCACCATCGGCGCCACTTATTCGGGCCAATATGGCGAGCGCGCCAAGGACAGTGCCGTCAAAGGCCATCTCGATATGAGGTTCTGAGCCCTGCAAGAGGGAGATCGGCCGAACACAGTGGGGACGGCCGAGATGCTTCGTCGCGCAGCGGCAGAAGTCGATTCTCGGATTCGAGACGAGGATTTCGGACAATCATCCGACGGATTCGGCCAAAATTTGTGGCCGCTATTGCGTCCTTGGCGCATGAGTCGCTAGGCGTTGACACCGGGCAGCGGCCCGCGAATGTCGGCGTTCTGGCCTGTCGGCCCTTTCAGCCGACATCGATGCGCTTTCGCGCGTCCTGGCAACACGATTGACTGTATGTTGCTTAGCAAATTGCTAACGCTCGACATTATCATTCACAAATAGCTATAGCAGGCCCTCATCAGGCCAATGGTGATCTTTGCTCATCTGATATTCCGTGATGCCAGAATGCTTGTGAACAGAGGTTCACCATTCATTAGTTGAAACCACATCGCCAATCATATGTAGCTGGTATATCAGTAAAAAATTGGGGCGACCGAGGTTCCATCGGCGACGCGGGATGAGATTCTGTCTGGCTTGTGACAAGAGAATAGACCTCGAATTCAAAGTAAATGTTAGTATGTCTTCCAATATTTCTCAGAGTCAATAAATATTCATGAATTTATTCCAGCCACCTCAGCCGACACCGGGAATTCCAAGGGGCTATCCATGATGTCAGCAACCCATTCCGATCGTACCGCACGGGGCGACAGCGCCGCCGCGCGGCGCCGCCGCGCGCTCATGCTCGGCACGGCGCTTCCCCGTCTGGACGCCTCGGCCGCCAGGGCGGCCGGGGCGACATTCTGGCTCAGCTTCGCCGCGGCGCTGACCTTGAGCGCGGCGCCGAGCTTCGCGGATGGCGGCAGGGGCGGTGCCGGCGGTGGCGCCGGTGGCAGCGGATTTACGGCCAACCCCGGCGGCAACGGTCAGGATCCGGGAGCTTATGCAGGCGGCAGCGGTGGCGGCGGTGGCGGAGCAGGTGGCGGAACCGGCGGGCACGGCGGCAACTCTGCCTATGTCGGAAGCGGCGGCGCAGGTGGTGCTGCCGGTGTAAATGGCGGCAATGGCGCAGGCGGGGGTGGCATTTATACCGGCGCGGATGGTGGCGGCGGTGGTGGCGGTCTCAACGGCTTTGTCGGCGGCACGCTCAACAATGCCGGCGCTCTCACGGGCGGCAATGGCGGCAATGGCGGCACCGGCGGCTCCAGCACCAATTCCCCGGGCGGTGCGGGCGGCGGAGGAGGCGCCGGCGGTTACGGTGCAGTTGTAACCGGATCGACGAGCAACACCAATACCGGCACCATCAAAGGCGGGAACGGCGGAGCTGGCGGCGCCGGCGGATCCAGCACTAATTCCGGCCATGGCCAAGCCGGCGGGGCGGGATCTGGCGGCATCGGCGTCTATTTTGCGGCGCCGGGTGCGACCTTCACGAACAGCGGAACCGTTCAGGGTGGCGCGAATGGTGGCGCAGGCATCGTGGGTGGCGGCCTCAGCATCGTCAACAGCGGCACCATCACCGGCGGTGGCGGAGGTGATGCCATCGACTTCGCGGGCGGAGCTGTCAACACCTTGACGCTTCTGGCTGGTTCGACGATCACCGGGAACGTCTCCGCCAACGGCGCCGACACATTGGCGCTCGGAGGGACGACGAGCAGCAGCTTCAACATGGGCAGTCTCGGGGCCCAATATCAGGGCTTCGGAACGCTGGCGAAGACCGGCTCCAGCACATGGACATTGACGGGGACCGCAGGGGCGACGCTCGACTGGTCGATTGCGGCCGGTACGCTCGATGTCGCAGGAACGACGCAGACGGCAGGCTCCATCAGCAATTCCGCCACGCTCAGCATCGGTGCCGGCGGCTCGCTCACGGCGACGCAGATCAGGAACAATTTCGGCGCCCTGATCACGGTCAGCGCCTCGGGCACGGTGCATGACACCCTCGACAATTTCGGCACGGTCAGCAATGCGGGCTCGTACCATGCCGACGTGACCAATGAATCGACTGGCACGATCAGCAATACCGGGACATGGACCGGCAATTTGCTCGGCAACACCAATGCGACGCTTGGGGCCGTCAATAATTCCAATAGCTGGATCGGCGACGCCAATAATTCCGGGGCAGTGACCAATTCCGGGACTTGGACGACGACGGCGGCGGGCTTCACCAATAGCGGGACGTTAAAGACCACGGGAACGATCGATGCGACAATAGGCGGTCTCAGCAACACCGGCACGGTGAATGCGCAAGGCACGATCAAGGGCGCGATCACGAACAGCAATATCTTTACGCTGACAGGCAATCTCGGCGCCAATACGAGCTTCAGCAATAGCGCCGGTATTTTGGACCTCGGCTTCTTCACGCTGACGACCCCGACCGTCTCTTTGTCAGGCGGAACGATAAAGAATGGTTCGATCGTCGGCGCCATCACCTCGACCGGCGGCGTGATCAGCGCCCTCGGCGGCAGCGCCACCTTGACCACCAGCTCCGGCACCACGACGCTCTCAGGCGCGAACAGCTATTCGGGCGCGACCACCATCAATGGCGGGACGCTGATCGGCGGCACCGCCAACGCCTTCAGCGCCGCGAGCGCGACCATTGTCAACTCGTCAGGCACCCTCAATCTCGGCGGCCTGGCGCAGACGATCACCAGCGTCTCGCTCGCCGGCGGCACCTTGCGGAACGGCACCTTGACCGGTGCCGTCACCTCGACCGGCGGCGCGATCAACGGCCTCGGCGGCAGCGCGACCTTGACCGCCAGCTCCGGCACCACGACGCTGTCCGGCGCGAATAGCTATTCGGGCGCGACCACCATCAACGGTGGCACGCTGACGGGCAGCACCGCCAACGCCTTCAGCGCCGCGAGTGCGACCGCGATCAATGGTGGGATCCTCGATCTGGGCGGCCTGGCGCAGACGATCAACAGCGTCTCGCTCGCCGGCGGCACCTTGCGGAACGGCAGCTTGACCGGCGCCGTCACCTCGACCGGAGGTGCGATCAACGGCCTCGGCGGCAGCGCGGCCTTGACCGCCAGCTCCGGCACCACGACGCTCTCCGGCGCGAACAGCTATTCGGGCGCGACCACCATAAATGGCGGCACGCTGACCGGCAGCACCGCCAACGCCTTCAGCGCCGCGAGCCTGACCACGGTCAATGGCGGGACCCTCGATCTCGGCGGCCTGACGCAGACGATCAACAGCGTCTCGCTCGCCGGCGGCACCTTGCAGAACGGCAGCTTGACCGGCGCCGTCACCTCGACCGGCGGCGCGATCAACGGCCTCGGCGGCAGCGCCACCTTGACCACCAGCTCCGGCACCACGACGCTCTCCGGCGCCAACCTCTATTCGGGCGCGACCACCATCAACGGCGGCACGCTGACCGGCAGCACCGCCAACGCCTTCAGCGCCGCGAGCACGACCACGATCAATGGTGGCACCCTCGATCTCGGCGGCCTCGCCCAGACGATCAACAGCGTCTCGCTCGCCGGCGGCATCTTGCGGAACGGCAGCTTGACCGGCGCCGTCACCTCGACCGGCGGCGCGATCAACGGCCTCGGCGGCAGCGCGGCCTTGACCGCCAGCTCCGGCACCACGACGCTCTCCGGCGCCAACCTCTATTCGGGCGCGACCACCATCAGCGGCGGCACGCTGACCGGCAGCACCGCCAACGCCTTCAGCGCCGCGAGCGCGGCCATTGTCAACTCGTCAGGTACCCTTGATCTCGGGGGCTTGGCGCAGACGATCAACAGCGTCTCGCTCGCCGGCGGCATCTTGCGGAACGGCAGCTTGAGCGGCACCGTCACCTCGACCGGCGGTGCGATCAACGGCCTCGGCGGCAGCGCGGCCTTGACCGCCAGCTCCGGCACCACGACGCTCTCCGGCGCGAATAGCTATTCGGGCGCGACCACCATCAATGGCGGGACGCTGACCGGCAGCACCGCCAACACCTTCAGCGTGGCGAGCCTGACCACGATCAATGGCGGCACCCTCGATCTCGGCGGCTTCGTGCAGACGATCAACAGCGTCTCGCTCGCCGGCGGCACCTTGCAGAACGGCAGCTTGAGCGGCGCCGTCACCACGACCGGCGGCGCGATCAACGGCCTCGGCGGCAGCGCGACGTTGACCGCCAGCTCCGGCACCACGACGCTCTCCGGCACGAACCTCTATTCGGGCGCGACCACCATCAACGGCGGGACGCTGGCCGGCGGCACCGCCAACGCCTTCAGCGCCGCGAGCACGACCACGGTCAATAGCGGCACCCTCGATCTCGGCGGCTTCGCGCAGACGATCAACAGCGTCTCGCTCGCCGGCGGCACCTTGCAGAACGGCAGCTTGACCGGCGCCGTCACCACGACCGGTGGCGCGATCAACGGCCTCGGCGGCAGCGCGACGTTGACCGCCAGCTCCGGCACCACGACGCTCTCCGGCACGAACCTCTATTCGGGCGCGACCACCATCAACGGCGGGACGCTGGCCGGCGGCACCGCCAACGCCTTCAGCGCCGCGAGCACGACCACGGTCAATAGCGGCACCCTCGATCTCGGCGGCTTCGCGCAGACGATCAATAGCGTCTCGCTCGCCGGCGGCACCTTGCGGAACGGCAGCTTGACCGGTGCCGTCACCTCGACCGGCGGTGCGATCAACGGCCTCGGCGGCAGCGCGGCCTTGACCGCCAGCTCCGGCACCACGACGCTCTCCGGCGCGAACAGCTATTCGGGCGCAACCACCATAAATGGCGGCACGCTGACCGGCAGCACCGCCAACGCCTTCAGCGCCGCGAGCCTGACCACGGTCAATGGCGGGACCCTCGATCTCGGCGGCCTGACGCAGACGATCAACAGCGTCTCGCTCGCCGGCGGCACCTTGCAGAACGGCACCTTGACCGGCGCCGTCACCTCGACTGGCGGTGCGGTGAACGGCCTCGGCGGCAGCGCGACCTTGACCGCCAGCTCCGGCACCACGACGCTCTCCGGCGCGAATAGCTATTCGGGCGCGACCACCATCAATGGCGGGACGCTGACCGGCAGCACCGCCAACGCCTTCAGCGCCGCGAGCACGACCACGATCAATGGCGGCACCCTCGATCTCGGCGGCCTCGCCCAGACGATCAACAGCGTCTCGCTCGCCGGCGGCACCTTGCAGAACGGCACCTTGATCAGCGCCGTCACCTCGACCGGCGGCGCGATCAACGCCCTCGGCGGCAGCGCGACCTTGACCGCCAGCTCCGGCATCACGACGCTGTCCGGCGCCAACCTCTATTCGGGCGCGACCACCATCAGCGGCGGCACGCTGACCGGCAGCACCGCTAACGCCTTCAGCGCCGCGAGCGCGACCATTGTCAACTCGTCAGGCACCCTTGATCTCGGGGGCTTGGCGCAGACGATCAACAGCGTCTCGCTCGCCGGCGGCACCTTGCGGAACGGCACCTTGAGCGGCGCCGTCACCTCGACCGGCGGCGCGGTGAGCGGCCTCGGCGGCAGCGCCACCTTGACCGCCAGCTCCGGCACCACGACGCTCTCCGGCGCGAATAGCTATTCGGGCGCGACCACCATCAATGGCGGGACGCTGACGCTGTTGGGGACGAGTTCGCTTACCGCTTCGGCGGTGACGGTGGGGATCGGCGGGACGCTCGCCGGATCGGGCTCCATCGCGGGTTCGGTGAACGTACAGAGTGGCGGCCATCTGGCGCCGGGCTTAGCGAGCCCCGGGACGCTGACGATCGGATCCCTGTCCTTGGCTTCGGGCTCCATCCTCGACTACCAGCTCGGCGTACCGTTCAACTTCACCAACGGCGTCAGCAGCCGGGTCGATGTGAGCGGAAACCTCACACTTGGCGGCACGCTCAACATTGTCGATGCCGGCAATTTCGGCCCTGGCGTCTACCGCTTGCTCACCTATGGAGGGGCGCTCACCGATAATGGCCTCGCCATCGGCACAACGCCGTCCGGCGTCGCGTCGAGCGACCTCGCGGTCCAGACGGCGGTATCCCATCAGGTCAACTTGGTCGACAAGGCCGGTCTCACGCTCAATTTCTGGGACGGCGGGAACCCGGCCAATTTCAACAATGGCGCGGTGGATGGCGGCTCGGGAACCTGGACCGCGACCGGTGACAACTGGACTGCTCAGGATGGGCGGCTGAACAGTGCAATGCAGCCGCAGCCGGGCTTTGCGGTGTTCGAGGGGACAGGTGGCGCCATCACGATCGACGGTAGCCACGGCGCGATCTCGGTATCGGGCATGCAATTCGCGACCGACGGCTACAGCCTCGCGGGCGATTCGATCGCGCTTGGCGCCGCACAGACCACGATCCGCGTGGGCGATGGTACGCAGGCCGGAGCGGGCTATGCGGCGGCCATCTCGTCGCAACTCGTCGGCGTCGGCGGCGTCGTCAAGACCGATCTCGGCACGCTGATCTTGTCGGGCGCCAACACGTATTCGGGCGGCACGACATTGTCGGGCGGCACCTTGCGCATCGGGGTCGACACGGTCGGCACGCCTGGCGCGATCACCTCCTCGGCCATCGGCACGGGGACGCTGACCCTGGACGGCGGCATCTTGCAGGCCGGCGGCAATTACGGGCTCGCCAATGCGGTGAAGATCAATGCAACGGGCGGCACGATCGACGCCAACGGGCATTCCTTGAGCTTGTCCGGCAATATCGCCGATGGCAGCGGGTCCGGAAACCTGACGATCACCAGCAGCGGCGCCCCGGGCAACGTCACCTTCTCCGGCACCAACAGCTATTCGGGAGCGACGACCATCGCTTCGGGTGCGACGCTGACGGCTGGCTCGAGCGCGGCGCTGCCTGCGAACGCGGACTTCACCGTCAACGGCACCTTGGAGTTGCGCGGCTTCAAGACCACGCTCAAGACGCTCTCGGGAAGCGGCAATGTGTCGAATTCGCAAGGCGGTCCCACCAGCCTGACTATCACTGCGGCCAGCGGAACCATGACCTTCTCGGGCGCAATCTCCGATACGGCGGGCAATGCGCTCGGCCTCGTCAAGAGCGGGGCAGGGACGTTGATCCTCTCCGGCGCCAGCAGCTACACGGGCGGCACGACGCTGTCGGCGGGCATGCTGGGGGTGGGGAATAATACGGCGCTGGGCGCGGGCGCGCTGACGATCAATGGCGGCACGCTATGGGCAGCGGCGAGCGGGGTCACGCTCGCCAATGCAGTGACGCTCGCAGCAACCGGCGTGATCGACACCACCACCAGCACGCTTGCTCTCTCGGGCCCGATCAGCGGGGCTGGCGGCCTGACCGTGGCGGGCAAGGGCACGCTGATCCTGGCAAATGGCGCCAACAGCTATGCCGGGCCGACCAAGCTCATGGGCGGGGGCGCATCCGCAAGCACGCTGCGGGGCGGCGGCGTGAACACTTTCAGCGCCGTCAGCGCGGTCAGCGTGGCCGGCGGCGCGACCCTCGATCTCGGCGGCTTCAACCAGGTGATCGCTTCGCTCTCCGGTTCCGGCAGCGTCAAGAACAGCGGCGCCGCGGCGGCGCGCCTGACGACGGGCGGCGACAACATGTCGACGAGCTTCTCGGGCCAGATCAGCGATGGCGGCGCGGCGCTTGGCCTCACCAAGCTCGGTTCCGGCACCTTCACTCTGAGCGGCGCCAATCTCTATTCGGGCGGCACGACGCTCGCCGCAGGCGCGCTCGTGGTGGGCAACAACCAGGCCCTGGGCACCGGCCCCCTGACCATGAAGGACGGCACCACGTTGCAATTTGCCGCGTCGGGGCTGACGCTCCCAAATGCCATCGTCTTTCCAGGCATCGATCCGGTGATCGATACCGGCGCCAACACGGTCACACTCGCCGGTGCGATCTCAGGCACGGGCGGGCTCACCAAGATCGGCACCGGCACCCTCGACCTTTCGGGCACCAACACCTATACGGGCGCGACCCTCGTGAGCTCCGGCGTGCTTCTGGTCGATGGCTCGATCGCGAACTCGACCGTGACTGTCGCGAACGGGGCAAGGCTCGGCGGCAAGGGGGCGTTGGGCGGTCTCCTCGTTCAGAGCGGCTCGACCGTGGCGCCCGGCGCCGTGACGTCGTTCTCGACCTTGAATATCTCCGGCAACGTGACCTTCGCGGCCGGCTCGACCTTCCTGGTCGGCATCAACGCGGCGGGCCAGAACGACAAGCTCGTCACAGGAGGCTCGGCGACGATCCAGGGCGGCACGGTACAGGTGCTCTCAGGCTCGGGCACCTATTTGCCGACGCTGCGCTATACCTTGCTGACGGCGAATGGCGGCGTGTCCGGCACCTTCGCGCAGCTCTCGACCGCGACCGATCTCGCCTTCCTCACGCCGCAGCTCAGCTATGACGCCAACGATGTCTATTTCGGCTTCAAACAGGCGGTGACGCCGGCCGGCACACCCGTGACCTTCACCTCGGTCGCGGTGACGCGCGACCAGGCGGCGACGGCCGCGGCGGTGCAGGCCCTGGGCCTGGGCTCGCCGCTCTATACGGCGGTGCTGAACCAGAATGCGGCCGGCGCCCGCCAGGCCTTCGACGCGCTGTCGGGCGAGGTGCATGCGAGCGCGGTGACGGCCGCCTTGGAGGATACGCGCCTGCCGCGCGAGGCGATCCTCGACCGCCTGAGCCAGCCGCTGACGCCGACCCTCGGCGCAGCCAGCAGCATGACGGGCGCCTATGCGGCCGATCTGCCGGCGGGCAAAGGGCCGAACCTAGCCCCCGTCGCGGTGCAGATGTTCAACCCGAAGAGCTTCGATCTCTGGGGGCAGGGCTTCGGCAATTTCGGCACTACCCATGGCAACGGCAACGCCGCCTCGTTGTCACGCCAGACGGGAGGCTTCATTCTCGGCGCCGACGTGGCGCAGGTGGCCGGCTGGAGCGGCGTGTGGCGCCTCGGCGTCGCCGGCGGCTACACCGATGACAGCCTCAAGGTGAGCCAGCGCTTGTCGTCGGGCAATATTCAGAACGTGTTCGGCTCGATCTACGGGGGAGCAAGCTTCGGAGCGCTGAACCTGCGCGCCGGCGTCAGCTATGGCACGAACGCGACCCGCATCAGTCGCTCCGTCCAGTTTCCCGGCTTCAGCGATGCGACGCACGCGAATTATGGCGGCTCGACGGCGCAGGCTTTCGGCGAGGCGAGCTATCGTATCGCGCTGTCGGGTTTCGGCCTGCCGCATGCATCGATCGAACCCTTCATCGGGGCGGCCGCGATCCATCTGCACCAGGACGGCTTCACCGAGGATGGCGGCTCCGCGGCGCTGACCGGTCGCGGGCGCAGTTACGACCTCGCTACGACGACCCTCGGCCTGAGGGCGCAGGCGACGGTTTCGGAGACGCTTCCGGTGACGGCGCACGCCCTGATCGGCTGGCGGCATGCTTATGGCGATGTCGACCCCTCGGCGTTCCTTGCCTTCCGCGGCTCCGCCGCGAGCTTCGCGGTCTCGGGCGTTCCGGTGGACCGCAATGCCTTGCTGGCCGAGGCAGGCCTCGACTACGCACTCTCATCATCTGTCACCCTCGGTGTGTCCTATGCGGGGCAATACGGAACAAAGGCCATGGACAACGCCTTCAAGGCCAATCTCGACATGAGGTTCTAGGAAAGGCGGGAGCCCCCCGGGCTCTGCCGGGGTGGCTTCCTTGAAACTGCACGCTCGCAAACCGGTCCGCTGCGACGCGGCGCCATTATTGAGGAAGGTCGGTCACCTTGAGATCGGCGAACTTCCAGGTATCGCGCTGACCTTGCTCGGACTCCGCATATAGGCCGATCTCTCCGCCTCCGGGCGGGACGAGGCCTTTGAAGCTCGCAAATTTGGCGTCGTTGATGGAGACGGAGACGGTATTGCCGATCGTGGTCACCCTGATGATGTTCTTATCGCCAGGATGGGTATTGATCTTCTCCGCCTGTCGAAACTGCACCGGATAGGTCCAATTTCCCTTCACCTGCCGCACCACGGCGGCGCGCCCATCGGTCCTCAGAACGACGGCGTAGAAATTCGCATAGTCCTGCGCCCAGAACATCATGCCGGCTCCGGCCGAGGTCGTGGGCGTCGAGTTGTTGGGTATCTGGACCGTGACGCATATATCGGCATCATCGAATTGGGCGGCCCCGTACAGCACCTTGTAGTTTCTGCTGGCGGTCGCCTTGATCTTCACTTTGCCGTTCTCGATGGTGACGGCATCTCCGTCACCGCTCGAACCCCAGGTGTCGTCCACCTGCCGGAAATCGTCCGAAAAAATCACGTTCTTGCCTTTGCAGGCGAGCGCCGGGCTCGCTGTCAGCATCAACCCGGCAGTCAGAAAGACCAAACCCGTCCTTGTCATGTTGCGACCTGCGGTTTGACCACCCTGGCGGCAAGTAGAGCATTTCCGCCAAAGCCGCGCAATCTATCGGTAGCATCTCCCAGCAGATCGCAAGGATGCGCTAGTGAGGATGAGCTAGTGGATTGAATCCAACACTTGGTGCCCACGGTTCGCTGCGGCGATGATTTTGTCGGGGTCGGCGGTCCAGCTGAAGGGCTTGGGGTCATTGTTGTGATCGACGATGAAGCGATTGATGGCGGCTTGCAGATCAACGACGCCCTTGAAGACGCCGCGCTTCAGGCGCCGCTTGCTGAGGATGGCGAAGAAGCCTTCGACGGCGTTGAGCCAGCTGGCGGAGGTCGGTGTGAAATGGAAGGTCCATCGCCGATGACGTGCCAGCCATTCGATCACCTTGGGGTGTTTGTGGGTGGCGTAGTTGTCGAGGATGGCGTGGACGGTCTTGCCGGCCGGGACCTGGCGCTCGACGGTGTTGAGGAAGCGGATGAATTCCTGATGCCGGTGACGTTGCATGCAGCGTCCGGTGACCTTGCCGTCCAGCACATCGAAAGCGGCGAACAGGGTGGTCGTGCCATGGCGCTTATAGTCATGGGTCATGGTTCCGGCCCGGCCCTTCTTCAGAGGCAGACCCGGCTGGGTGCGATCCAGGGCCTGGATCTGGGACTTCTCGTCGATGCTGAGGACGACCGCATGGGCGGGCGGATCGACATAGAGACCGGCGATGTCACGGACCTTGGCGGCGAACTTCGGATCATTGGAAAGCTTGAAGGTGCGGATACGGTGCGGCGCCAGGCCATGGGTCCGCCAGATGCGCTGAACCGAAGTCAGGCTGACGCCCGCCACCTTGGCCATCACGCGACCGGTCCAGTGGGTCGTCTCGCCCGGCGGTTCGCCAAGGGTCAGGGCCACGATCCGCACGGCCACTTCGTCGGTCAATTTGGGGATCCGCGCGGGGCGGGTCTTGTCGCGCAGCAGGCCATCGACACCCTCGTCCATGAACCGTTCTTGCCAACGCCAGACGGCGGTCTTGCTGACCTTGGCAGTGCGCATGATCATCGCTGTGCCCAGCCCCTCGGCCGTGCCCAAGATGATCCTGGCGCGCCAGACATGCTTCTGGGGGCTGTTGCGGTTGTCTACGATCGCCAGCAGGCGCTGACGATCAGTCGGGTTCAGATGGACGGTGATACCTGTGCGCATCCCGCAGACTCGCACGCCCACAAAGCCACGGGAATCCCAAAAAGGATTCTTATGTCAGCATCAATCCACTAGCCAGGAAGAGTTAGCCAGGATGAGTTTGCAACCCATTGACCATCAGCGCGGCAAGGGCCTCGCTGACTGAGCCGGATCGCTATATCGTGCTCCGCAGAGCCCGCTCGACGGCTATTGGATCCGGCAACAGAGCCAACTGACCAACCGAAAGGTCGCGGCAGATGCGTAAATCCTCGCTTCTTCTTCTGGGCGTGCTTCTCGGCACGGGGGCCGCGACGCTTGGCCTCGGGACTCTTGGCCTCGACACTCTTGGGTTGGAAACCCGCCTCCTGGCGAGCGCGCCGGCGCAGGCAGCTTCCGCCGGCGATACCTACCGCCGGCTCAGTCTCCTCGGCGATGTCTTCGAGCGCATTCGCGCCGATTATGTCGAGAAGCCCGATGACGGCAAGCTGGTCGAGGCGGCCATCAACGGCATGCTCACCTCGCTCGACCCGCATTCGAACTACATGGACGCGAAGAGCTTCCGCGACATGCAGGTCGACACCAAAGGCGAATTCGGCGGTGTCGGTATCCAGATCACCGTGGAAAATGGGGTGGTCAAGGTCGTCGCCGCAACTGCCGATACGCCGGCCGCGCGCGCCGGTATCTTGGCCGACGACACCATCACCCGGATCGACGGCGAGACGACACGGAACCTGACGCTGGACCAGGTGGCCGAGAAGATACGCGGCGCGGTGAAGAGCTCGGTCAAGCTGACCGTCATCCGCAAGGACCGCAAGGAGCCGCTCGAGGTGAGGCTGACGCGCGAGATCATCCAGGTGAAGAGCGTGAAATTCCGTCAGGAAGACGATGTCGGCTACATCCAGATCACCCAGTTCAGCGAGCAGACGACCGACAATCTTCGCGCCGCCATCGAGAGCCTGAAGAAGGATATCGGCGACGACAAGCTGAAGGGTTTCGTCCTCGATCTGCGCAACGATCCGGGCGGCCTGCTCGACGAGGCGATCGGCGTCTGCGACACCTTCCTCGACAAGGGCGAGATCGTCTCGACGCGCGGCCGCAATCCCGAGGACACCAGGCGCTGGGATGCGCGCCATGGCGACGTCACCAAGGGCAAGCGCCTCGTGCTGCTGATCAATGGCGGCTCAGCTTCGGCCTCGGAGATCGTGGCCGGCGCGCTGCAGGACCATAAGCGGGCGACGCTGCTCGGCACGCGCTCCTTCGGCAAGGGTTCGGTGCAGACCATCATCCCGGTCGGCAAAGATGCCGCGATCCGCCTCACCACGGCGCGCTATTACACGCCGTCCGGCCGTTCGATCCAGGCCAAGGGCATCGAGCCCGATATCAAGGTGCTGGAGGCGATCCCCGACGAGCTGAAGGGCAAGGACGAGGCCAAGGGCGAGGCGAGCCTTCCCGGCCATCTGTCGAATGACAAGGGCGAGGACCTGTCGGCCTCCCAAGCCTATGTGGCGTCCGATCCGGCCAAGGATACCCAGCTGATCGCCGCACTCGAGCTCTTGCACGACAAGGCGGTGACGGGCCTGTCAAAGGCAGGCAATCCGGGGTGAGTGTCGGCGCCTAGCGATAAGCGAAGATCGGGGCTCTCTATCTCCGGCACGGCCGCTGGGGCGACGGGCAGATCGTCTCGGCGGACTTCGTCGTCGATTCGACGATGAAGCACGATGATGGCGGCTATCGACCAGGCAGATCCGGAGGCCGTCAATTCGTAAGCTGCACCAAATTGACGGCCCCCATGAACAAGCGCTGCATCGCTTCGCTGATGCCCGTGGTCGGCGTTACCTGGTAGTAGAATCCCGGGGACGAGCAATTCTTCAGTGCTTGGCCGATCTGGTTGCTGCCCGGGTCGGTCGGATCGTTGGGGTTGACTGGCGAACCGTTATACGGCGCGACCCAAGTATTGTAGAAGCCGTTGTTGGTCACAGGTTGATAGGGCGTGTAGAGCACCGCAATCTTGATCTGGTTGGGGGCGGTGCCGCGTTTCTTGATCGTGTCGCACATCGAACCGGCGCTCGCCTTGATCAGGTCGATCAGGCGTCCCGAATTGACGTTTCCGGTCAAGGAATTCGAGAGATTGGGTTGGCTGTTGGGCGGCAAATAACTTGTCGGCTTGTCGGGCGGGTCGCCCGAACCCGAGTTGCCGCCGGCCGGAGCGTCCTCGATGCCGTCGGTGACCAGGAACAGGAACTCCCGGGGCGACGTCGGACTCGATCCATCGCCGGGATCGGGCATGATTGCGTTGACGGAGCGCAGCGCCGTATCGAAGGAAGTCTGGGCATCGCGCTGGTCGTAATAGGCATAGGCGAGATCTATGGCGGCCGCGTTGCTGGAGACGGTCGACATTTTGGTGGATAGCGGAGCGACAGTCTGGAAAGTGTCGCTGAAGGTATACACGGCCATGCCGAATTGGCTGGCCATGACCGCGCTGGTCGCTGCCGTCTGCGTCAATTGCTGGGTCGCGGTGCGCAACACGTCGATGCGTGTAGTCACTCCGTTGTTCTTGGCGATATGGTAATAGTCGTTCAGGTTGTCGCCCGTGATGTTGCCCTTCGAATTGAAGCTGTGCTCGTGGCAAGCGAAGGCGCATTGGTCCGGCGTCAGCGACTGCAGGCGCGAGATGTCCGCAGGCGTCGCACCCAATCCCATCGACGGAGAATTATCGAGCAGGAGATAGAAATTGACATAGGGAGGGGCGCTGGCCTTGGCTGTCGCGGTCCCGCCGATCGTGACCGAATTGACGCCGATGATGCCGCCGAAAACGGTCTGCACCTTCCCTGTATAATTCAAGGTGACGCTCACGGCGGTGACGCCCGGCACGACGTTCACTTGCACGTCCGAGGGGGCGAAGGAGGGTATGGCCGAAGCGATGGCGTTGAAATGATTCTTGACGCCCGCCGGCGTGGGAGTGGTGGTGAACGGCGCCGCGGATTTCGAGACGGAGGCAAGCGTCGCCATGTCGGCAGCGCCGTCAAGCTTGGTACGAACATTCGTCACTCGCGTATAGTCGATCGCCGTCCCTATCGCGATGAGCACGGGGATGATCGCGAGGCCGAACAGGATGGCAATATTGCCGGACGAGTCCTGCCAAAATCTCGGGAAGGGCTGCTTGCGCTTGCCCTGTAGCAGATCCATTCGCATGCCCAACCCCATTGCGCCCTTGTCATCGGTATTTCTCGGGCGGCGTTAAGCCGAAGTTAAGTTTGAAGGCGAAGTTCGCCGCCTTTGCTCAATTTCGTTGAGCCCAGGCCGAAATCCCGAGCCGGAAACATGGCTGGCCCTTGTCCCAGGTGACAAACCCCGAGCTCCTGCTCTATAGGAGAAGCATGAGCCGTCCCGCCGCCAGCTATTCCGCGTGGTTTTTTAGCTATCCGCAAAAGCTGGCGGAGGTAGGGGTGCGCTCGATCTGAAGATTGATGCATAAACGTCCCGAAAACCGCCAGCCCGACTGGCGGTTTTTTTGTGCCGCCGGTGGCCAACCTTCAAGGAGCCAAGACCGTGCGCACCACAGACGACCTCCGCATCCGCGAAATCAAGGAATTGAGCACGCCCGCCGAGATCATGCGCGAATTCCAGCGCAGCGAGCGGGCGACCCGCACCGTGAGCGGTGCCCGCAAGGCCCTGCACGATATCCTGCATGGCCGTGACGACCGTCTCGCGGTGGTGATCGGCCCCTGCTCGGTCCATGATCCGGCGGCCGCGATGGACTATGCGGAGAAGCTCGCCTTGATGCGCAAACGTCTTGGCGACAGGCTGGAGATCATCATGCGCGTCTATTTCGAGAAGCCGCGCACCACCATCGGCTGGAAGGGCCTGATCAACGATCCCGATCTCGATGGCAGCTTCAAGATCGACAAGGGCTTGCGTCTCGCCCGGCGCTTGTTGGCGCAGATCAACGAGCTTGGCCTGCCGGCGGGCTGCGAGTTCCTCGACATGACGACGCCGCAATATATCGCCGATCTCGTGGGCTGGGGCGCCATCGGCGCGCGCACCACCGAGAGCCAGATCCATCGGGAAATGGCGTCCGGCCTCTCCTGTCCGGTCGGATTCAAGAACGGCACCGACGGCAATGTGCGCATCGCCGTCGATGCGGTGCTGTCGGCCTCGCAGCTGCATCATTTCCTGGCCGTCACCAAGGAAGGGCGCTCGGCGATCGCTGCGACCACGGGCAATGAGGACTGCCACATCATCCTGCGCGGCGGCAGAGTGCCGAATTACGACGCAACGAGCGTCGAATCCGCCTGCCAGGAGATTGTCCGTTCGGGGCTCGCCCCGGCCGTCATGATCGATGCCAGCCACGCCAACAGCCATAAGAAGCCGGAAAACCAGCCATTGGTGATCGAGGATATCTGCCGGCAAGTCGAAGCGGGCGACCGTCGCATCATCGGCACCATGGTCGAGAGCCATCTGGTCGGCGGGCGCCAGGACCTCGTTGCCGGCGGTGAGCTCACCTACGGGCAGAGCATCACCGATGGCTGCATCGGCTGGGAAACCAGCGTCGAGGTGCTCGAGCGCTTGGCGCAGGCGGTCGAGAGCCGGCGCCTCTCCTTCTCCCGTCCTTCACGGGGGAAGGTGCAAGTCTTGAACAGAGAGACTCTGCGCAGTGAGGTCGGATGAGGGGCCTTGGTGAAGGGCTCAAACGTCCCTCACCCGCCTCGACTTCGTCTCGGCACCCTCTCCCGCCTCAAGGGGCGGGAGAGGGAAGAACCGCTCAGCGTGCCGCGAGCTTGCCGATGAAGGTTTCGACGGTGGGCAGGATCTTGTCGACGATCACTTTGACGCCCTCGGCATTGGGATGGAGCCCGTCCGGCAGCGTCAGCTTTGGGTGACCCGTCACGCCGTCCAGGAAGAAAGGATACAGCGTCAGGCCGTATTTCGCCGATAGGCGCGGATAGATGCCATCGAAGGCTCCGACATAATCGGCGCCGAGATTGCGCGGCGCATACATGCCGCAAAGCAGCACCGCCGTGCCGCGCCCCTGGAGTTTTGCCACGATCTCGTCGAGCGTGGCCTCGCAGCGCTTGGGGTCCAGGCCACGCAAGGCGTCATTGGCGCCGAGCTCGAGGATCACGCCTTGAGTCTCCTTGGGCACCGACCAGTCGAGCCGCTGCAGCCCATCCTCGGCCGTGTCGCCCGAGACGCCGGCATTGGCGATCGCCACCGACAGGCCCTTGCCGGCGAGCTGGCGCTGCAGGACCTGCGGGAAGCTCTCCTGCGAGGAAAGGCCGGGGCCGGCCGTGAGGCTGTCGCCGAGCGCCACGAGACGCAGAGGCGCATCCGCCGCGGCTCGCCGGCTCAGGGTGATGAAGGCTGCCGCCGCGGCGATGAGGGCGCGCCGCGAAGGTCCTGCGCCTTGGTTCCGCCGGAGTTCCCCTCCATCGCTGCGTGCCCCATATGAGCAAAAGGCGCTCCTTGCCGCGCGCGATCTCGTCTTGATGTCCATCTCATCCGTCTCGGAACGCCTCATGCCGTCACCTCTGATCACATTGCGCGGCGTGGATCTCAGCCTGGGGCGCGGCGCGGCCCGCGTCCATATCCTGCGCGGCATTTCGCTCGAAGTAGGGCAGGGCGAGGCTTTGGGCCTCGTCGGACCTTCCGGTTCCGGCAAAACCTCGCTTCTGATGGCGATGGCGGGGCTCGAGCGCATCGATTCAGGCCTCGTCGAGATCGACGGCCAGGATCTGGCGAAGCTCGGCGAGGACGACCTTGCCGAGTTCCGGGGACGGCGCATCGGCATCGTCTTCCAATCCTTCCATCTCATCCCGACCATGACGGCGCTCGAGAACGTCGCCGTGCCGCTCGAGCTGGCGGGACGCGACGACGCTTTCGAGAGGGCGGCGGCGGAGCTGCGCGGCGTCGGCCTCGGCCATCGGCTGGGTCACTACCCGGCCGAGCTATCGGGGGGCGAGCAGCAGCGCGTCGCGGTGGCGCGCGCCATGGCGCCCGACCCCGCCATCATCTGCGCCGACGAGCCGACCGGCAATCTCGACGAGGCGACGGGCGCCCAGATCACCGATCTGATCTTCGCGCTCAGGCGCGAGCGCGGGGCGACGCTGGTGCTCGTGACCCATGATCTGCCGCTCGCAGAGCGTTGCGACCGCATCATCCGCCTGCGTTCCGGCCTGGTCGAGGTCGACGCGACGGCCGTCGCCTGACATGGACGCGCGCAATCCACGGCCGAGCTTCTCGCCAGGCGGTGCGCCGCGCGGCTTTGCCGGCCTGCTGCTGACCTTGCGCCTCGCCTGGCGCGATCTGCGCGCAGGCGCTCGCGGCTTCGGCGTGCTTCTCGCCTGCCTCGCCATCGGCACCGGCGCCATCGCGACCGTCGGCTCGCTGGCGCAAGGCCTCGCCGAGGGGCTGGCCTCTCAGGGCCGCATCATCATCGGCGGCGATCTGTCCGTGTCGCTGTTGCAGCGCGAGGCAAGCCCAACCGAGCGCGCCGCCATCGATGGGCTCGGCGAGGTCGCGCCCGTCGCCACCTTGCGCGCCATGGCCCGTGCCGCAGACGGCAATGCCGCGCTCGTCGAGATCAAGGCCGTCGGATCAGGCTATCCGCGGCTCGGAGAATTGGCGACCGAGCCGCAAGCCCCGCTCGCCGAGCTGCTGCAGGCCCATGACGGCGTCTATGGCGCGATCGTCGATCCCACCCTGTTCGCGCGGCTCAACCTCGAGCCCGGCGCCGAGGTGACGATCGGCGCTGTGCGCCTCGCGCTCAAGGCCAGGCTCATTGCCGAGCCCGACACGCTCGCGGTCGGCATCGGGCTTGGGCCCCGCATCATCCTCTCCCAGGAGGCGCTGCGTGCGAGCGGCCTCCTGCAGCCGGGTTCCCTGGTGCGCTGGAGCTATCGGGTGCTCTTGCCCGAGGGCCGCAATGACGATGCCGCGCTCGCCACCGCCATCGATGGCCTGAAGGCGCGGCTGCCGCAATCGGGCTTCGACATGCGCTCGCGCCTCAATATCGCGCCGCAATTCGAGAAGAACATCCTCAGATTCACGCAATTCCTGGCGCTGGCCGGCGTCGTCGCCTTGCTGGTGGGCGGGGTTGGGGTCGCGAATTCGGTCTCCGCCTTCGTGGAGCGCCGCCGTGTCACCATCGCCATCCTCAAGAGCCTCGGCGCCAGCGGCTCGCGTGCCGTCGCCATCATGCTCTGCGAGGTGGCGCTCCTCTCAGGCCTGGGCATCGCCATCGGCATCGTCGGCGGCGCGGCGCTGCCGCTCATCGTCGTGCGGCTTTTCGGGGACCTGCTGCCCGTGCCGGTGCTGCCCGGCCCCTTTTTGGGTCCGCTGGCGCTTGCGGCCTTGTTCGGCGCGCTGGTCGCCGGCAGCTTCTCGCTCTGGCCGCTCGGTTCCGCCCATGACGTGCCGGCCTCGCGATTGTTCCGCGATCTCGTGGTCGAGGAGCGGCGCCGGCCGCGCGCCCGCTACGGCGTCATCGCCCTCATCCTGGTGGTAGCACTCGTCGCGGCGAGCATCGGCTTTGCCTGGGATCGCCTGATCGCGAGCATCGCGGTGCTGGCTTGCGCTGCCGCCTTCCTGCTGTTGCGCGGCGTCGGCGCGGGCGTCGTCGCGCTGCTGCGTAGCCTGCCGGCACCCCGCAACCCGCTGGCCCGCCTCGCCATTGCCAATCTGCACCGGCCAGGCGCCGCGACCGCGACCGTCATCGTCTCGCTCGGCCTCGGCGTCACCTTGATCGTGGCGCTCGCCGTCATCGATGCGACCTTGTCGCGCGAGCTCACCCGCAGCCTGCCGAAGCGCGCCCCGAATTTCTATTTCCTCGACGTGCCCGGCCGCGACGGAGACCGCTTCGCGGCGCTGCTCGACGCCACGGTGCCGGGAGCGGCGCAGCAACGCGTGCCGATGATGCGCGGACGGATCGTCTCGCTCGCCGGCGTGCCGGCCGAGAAGGCCAAGGCCGCCGAGGACGTGGCCTGGGTGCTCGAAGGGGATCGCGGCATCACCTTCTCGGCCGTCTTGCCGGAAGGCGCCAAGCTCTCCGCCGGAGACTGGTGGCCGAAGGATTATGCGGGGCCACCCCTCGTCTCGATGGAGCGCGATGTCGCAAGAGGGCTCGGTTTGAAGATCGGCGACCCCATCATCGTCAATGTGCTCGGCCGCGACATCGAGGCGCGCATCGCCAATCTGCGCACCCTCGTATGGTCCTCGCTCGCCATCAATTTCGTGATGGTATTCTCGCCCGATGCTTTCGCCGGGGCCCCCTTCAACGATCTTGCCACCTTGAGCCTGAAGCAAGGGGGCACGCCGCAAGAGGAGAGCACCGTGGTCAGGGCGGTGGCGGCTGATTTTCCAGGCGTGACCTCGCTGCGCGTCAAGGACGCGCTCGAAGCCGTCGACGGCCTGGTGCGCAAGCTCCTTTTCGCCGTCCGTGGCGCGAGCGCGGTGTCGCTGGCCTCGGCCGTTCTGGTCCTCGCCGGCGCACTCGCCGCCGGGCGGCGGCTTCGCCTTTACGATGCCATGGTGCTCAAAACCTTGGGGGCGCGGCGAAGCGCGATCCTGCGCATCTTCCTCATGGAATATGCGCTGCTCGGGGCGATCGCTGCGCTCTTCGGCCTGATCGCCGGCTGCGTCATCGGGGCTGTGATCGTGACCTTCGCGATGAAGATCGATGCGGGCTTCGACCTCGTCCCGCTTGCCGCAATCGCCGTCACCGCGGTCGCGACGACGGTGCTTTTGGGCCTTGCGAGCAATGGGCGCATCCTCGCCGAGAAGCCGGCGCAGCGGCTGCGGGAGCTGTAAAGGCCTGTGCATTCGAGGTCGAGCAGCGGCCGATGAAGATGAGTTCGCCGACGGGGAGCGCAACAGAGTCGGCTGCCCGGGGAGGGGCGCCAAGCAAAGCGCTCAATCAGGGGGGTTGGAGGATCGCCGCAATATCAAAACGCCCATCGCGGCGGCCAAAATACCGCCTTCCGGGCATCGCGGGTCCTGACGAGCGAGAGGCAAAACAGCGCCGCTCGCCAAGCCCTTGATATGCACAGCCGTGATATCGACAGATCAGCCTCGCTTGGCGGAGCCGGCGAGAACCGAACGCCGATACTGCTATTACTTCAGATGCTGGGCGATGTGCTTGTTCATCTCGAACATCGTCACCTTCTTCTTGCCGAAGATCTTGGCAAGTTTGTCGTCCGCCAGAATCTCGCGCATGTTGGCGGGGTTCTGCAGCTTGTGCTTCTTGATGTAGTCCCACATCTTGCTGACGACCTGCCCACGCGGGAGCGGGCCCGCCCCGACGACGGCCGCCAACTCAGCGGAAGGCTTCAAGGGGATCTGAAGCGCATTGGGTTTCTTTGCGGCGCCGCTCTTGGGTGCTGCCTTCGTTGCCGCTTTCGCGGGTGCCTTGGCCATGAATCTTCTCCGCTTCCGCCAGGTTGATCAGAGCAAATCGGCCGGAACGTCATCACCAAGCTCAGCGCGAACCGAATCACGTCGTCTTGGAATTATTCCCAGCCGAAGTTCCCCTTTTGTCATGAGTCGCGCCTTTCGCCTAGCGGGTATGACAAATCTTCCCCAGTATGCGGCGTTCATGCAACATGACAAGACTATCGGGCCAAGGGGGCCACAGACCGGGCTACGGGCCCGGTTGTGGCCGTCACCACGGCTTCGTCACAGCGAGAAGCCGCCATCGACGCTCAGCGTGATGCCGGTCGTGAAGGCGGCCTCGTCGCTCGCCAGATACACGGCCGCCGCCGCGATCTCCTCGACCGTGCCGAGCCGCCCCATCGGCTGACGGCCGACGAAGGCACCGCGCGTATCCTGCACCGACTTGCCGCTCGAGGCCGCAAGGGTGCTGATTCGCTCGTCGAGCGAGGGTGATTGGACCGTTCCGGGGGCGATGGCGTTGCAGCGCACGCCCTTCTGGATGAAATCCGCCGCTACCGATTTGGTGAGCCCGATCACGGCCGCCTTGGTGGTGCCGTAGGCATAACGGTTCGGAATGCCGCGGATCGAGGAGGCTCCCGAGGCGATATTGACGATCGCGCCGGCCCCTTTCTCGAGCATGCCCGGCAGATAGGCCTTGATCAGGCGGTGCATGGAGCGGACATTGAGGTCGAAGGAGAAATCCCAGGCCTTGTCGTCGCAATCGAGGACGGTGCCGTGATGGACGAAGCCGGCGCAGTTGACGAGCACGTCGATCGGTCCCGTCTTCGCCGCGAAGCTTTCGACCGCCCGTGTCGAGAGCACGTCGAGCTTGCGGCGCTTGGCCCTGGCGATCCCTTCGAGCTTGGCGACGTCGATATCGGTGGCGAACACCGCCGCCCCTTCGTGCACGAACGCCTCGGCAATCGCTCGTCCGATGCCTTGGCCCGCCGCGGTCACCACCGCGATCTTGCCCTTCAGGCGTCCGGCCATGTCATTCTCCTCGCTGCTGTTTGAGAGCTCGTTGCGGCCATAGGGCGGCCTATATTTCGTCTCGTATCTCGTCTCGTATCTCGCCCCATATCTCGTCTTGGGGGGCCTTGAATCGCGAAATGCGGCTCCAACATAAGGGATGCACCGGCCAAAAGGCGGTGTGAACCCTGTCCGGCCCCTCGTGGCGGACGACTGCATGTTGCTTCTATAGGAGAATATGCCATGCGCCAGTATGATCTTCCCTCCCTGTACCGTTCCACCATCGGCTTCGACCGTCTGTTCACGATGCTCGACCAGGTGTCCGGCAGCGAGGCTCAGAACTACCCGCCCTACAATATCGAACGCGTCGGCGAGAACGCCTATCGCCTCACCGTAGCCGCGGCCGGATTTGCGGCCGAGGATCTGTCGATCGAGGTGAAGGAGAATGCTCTCACGCTGCGCGGCGAGAAAAAGCTCGCCGAAGGGGCTCGCAAGACCGAGTTCGTCTATCAGGGCATCGCGGCCCGCGCCTTCGAGCGCCGCTTCCAGCTCGCCGATTTCGTCCAGGTGACAGGAGCGAGCCTCGAGAACGGCCTCTTGCATATCGATCTCGTGCGCGAAGTCCCGGAGGCCAAGAAGCCCCGCCTGATCCCGATTGGCCAGGCAGCCAAGGGACAGACGATCGAGACCAAGAAGGCCGCCTGACCCGCCAGAACTGAGGATGATGCGGGCGCCGCGGCCTCCGTCCGGATCGGCCGGGCGCTCCATCCTTCTGGTTGACACATGATTCCCGTAAGGGCGCGCAGCCTCGGGGGTCATGCGTGAGGTCTTCGCAAACACCAAGGGCGCTCCCATGGGAGCGCCCTTTTCATCGCAGGTCTCGTCAGGTCGCGAGCGACCCCCCTGTCGGATGCTCGTCTCGGCGCTTGGCCCAGCTCTATTCGTAGCCGGCGTCGGGAGGCAGTGCGGCCTTGGCGGCCGGTTTCGCCGGCGTGGCAGGAGCGGGCGCAGCCGGGACGACCGGAGCGGGCGATGCTTCGGCAGGGGTCGCGGAAGCGGCCTGGGCCGGAGCCGGGCTGGCCGGCTCGATCTTGGGGGCGGCCGGGGCAGAAGCCGCTGGCGCCCCGCTATCCGGATAGACCTGACGCACCACCGGAGCCTGCCCGGAATCTGGCGTTCCCTTATCGGGCGTCCCCTTCACGGTCGAAGGCAGCGGCAAGGCGGGCTTCGTCGCCGTCGGCTTGGCGACTGCCACGGCGCCGTCCTTCGTGTCGGGCGGAGCGAGCGGCGTCGCCTTCACCGCAGCCGGCGGCTGGACGCGCTTGATCTGCGGCGCGACCGCGCGCGGCTTCCTGGGCGCAGGGATCGCCGATCCGGCGCCGGGTAGGATGGGACGGGCATGGTCATCGGACTCGCCCGGGATGGCAGCAAGCCTGTTGGTGTCGGGCCGCTCCTCGACCATGCGGGTGGACAGGAGGCGACCGCTATAGGCGTCGAGCACCACGAACATGCGCTGCCCATAGGCGTTGCGCACATTGAGTGTGTAGCGTTGGCCACTGGGTCTCGGTGGCGATAGGACGACCCAGCCATAGCCTCGCAGGAGGTCGACGATCTCGGAGGGCCGCAGCCTGTCCTCGTCATAAGCGCGCGGATAGGCCGGCGCCGGGGCCCAAGGCCGAGGCGCGCCATACCACGAGCCGTAGCCCCAGAATTGCGCCATGGCCGGGCTCGGCTGGAGCGCCATAATCGCCGTGCCCGCCGCGAGCGCGAGCCCGACTGAGCGTATGCTGCTCGAACGAAATCTGGTGATCATGCTCATATCGAGCCCTTTGCGAGGCCGTATCGCCCGTTGCAGTTCTCGACGGCGATTGCGGCGAGCTTTGGACGATGCCGTGGACGCGGTCTGTTCGACGATCCTCATAATAGCACGGAACCGGAATGGTTAGCTTCATCCTCTCTTAACTTTAACGCGTCGCGTCGCTGCCGGTTCCTGATGCGCGAGCGAGCTCACCGCCTCGATCTCCATCGTGGTGGTGCGAAAGGAGGTCACGAAGCGAAACAGCGTCTCTCCCTCCCGCGGCATGGATTTGGCGGGAAGGAAGTCGGGCGACCATGGGTGGTAGACGATATGGGCGGCCCGCAGACGCTGGTCGACGGCCTGCGGCAGGATGGCGAACACTTCATTGGCCTCACGCGGCCAGCCGATCCTGACCCCCGGCAGCGACAGCAGCGCCTTTTCCAGCTCCACCGCCGCGTGATTGGCATGGCGCGCCAGGTGAAGCCAGTGGTCGTCGCGCAGATAGGCGTCGATCTGCGCCGCCAGCAACCGGCCCTTGGACAAAGTGTGGCCGGAGCGCTTGCGGCGGAAAATCATCTCGCCCGCCTTCTCCTTGTCGAAGAAGATCACGGCCTCGGCAGCGAGGCAGCCATTCTTGGTGGCGCCGAAGGAGAGGACGTCGATGCCTGCCTTCCAGGTCATCTCGGCTGGCGTGCAGCCGAGCGTCACCAGGGCATTGGCGAAACGGGCGCCGTCCATATGCACGCCGAGGCGACGCGAGCGCGCCACCTCGGTGAGAGCCGCGATCTCGGCCAGCGAATAGACAGTGCCGGCCTCGGTCGCCTGGGTGAGCGACAGCGCCGTGGGTTGCGCGTTGCGCAGCGATCCGGCCGGCATGCGCCCGAGTTGCCCTGCGACGGTCTGCGGCGCGAGCTTGCAGCCGATCCCGGGCAGGCCTACGGTCTTGGCGCCGGCCGAGAAGAATTCCGGCGCGCCGCATTCGTCTTCCGCGATATGGCTCTCCGCATGGCAGAGCACTGCCCCCCAGGGCGGAGAGAGGCAGGAGAGGCTAAGCGAATTCGCCGCCGTCCCCGTCGTGACCAGGAAGACCGCGACATCGCGCTCGAACAGCTCGCAGAGCCGCTTTTCGACGCGCAAGGTCAGGTCGTCCGCCCCGTAGGAAGCCTGCGAGCCGCCATTTGCCGCGATCAGGGCGGCGAGCACCTTTTCGCTCGCGCCGGCCGTGTTGTCGCTTCGGAAGTTCATCGGCACCCTCGAGGCTCGAATTGTTCTATTGAACATCGGTAGCAAGTTTGGCATGGTCAGAGATAAGGCAGCAAGGCTGACCTTTTTTTGGGCAGTGACGCCGACCGCCGACGCCGACCGTCTCTGGGGGCTGGCGTCCACACGGTCAAGCATCGCGAGAAAGGATTGAGGCTATGGACAGGTTGAAGGCTGCGGCGAACGAGCGGACGGGCGCGACATCGCGGACCCGTGCTCGCAAAGCCGGGCCCGAGACTACGTCCAAGACCACGTCCAAGGCCGCACCCGAGACCGCATCCTTGCCCGGCTGGATCAATGGCCGCCCGCCGGCGCAAGGGCTGTTTGATCCGGCGCGCGAGCATGATGCCTGCGGCGTCGGCTTCATCGCCGACATGTCGAACACCAAGCGTCACGACATCATCGAGAAGGGTCTGCAGATCCTGCTCAATCTCGATCATCGCGGTGCGGTCGGCGCCGACCCGAAGTCGGGCGACGGCTGCGGCATGCTGGTGCAGATCCCGCACCGCTTCTTCGCCGAGGAATGCGCCAAGCTCGGCTTCACCTTGCCGGAGCCCGGCCAGTACGCGGTCGGCCATTTCTTCCTGCCGCGTGACGAAGACGATGCGCGCCTGTGCCGGCAGGTGATCGAGAAGACCATCACCTATGAGGGGCAGATTCTGCTCGGCTTCCGCGAGCCGCCGGTCGACAACAGCGATCTCGGCGAGAGCGTCAAGCCGACCGAGCCGCGCCACCTGCAGGCCTTCATCGGGCGCGGCAAGGGCATCGCCAGCGAGGAGGAATTCGAGCGCCGCCTCTACATCCTGCGCAAACAGATCTCCGGCACCGTCTATAACATGAAGGACCCCGACCTGCGCGGGAAGGGGTTCTACCCCGTCTCCATCTCCTGCCGCACCGTCGTCTACAAGGGCATGGTGCTCGTCTCGCAGCTCGGCGCCTATTACAAGGATCTGCACGATCCGCGCTTCGAGAGCGCGCTCGCCCTCGTGCATCAGCGCTTCTCGACCAACACCTTCCCGAGCTGGCAGCTTGCCCATCCCTACCGCATGGTCGCCCATAACGGCGAGATCAACACGCTGCGCGGCAATGTGAACTGGATGGCGGCGCGCCAGGCTTCCGTCGATTCGGAGCTGTTCGGCAACGACATCTCGAAGCTCTGGCCGATCTCCTATGAGGGCCAGTCGGACACGGCCTGTTTCGACAACGCGCTCGAATTCCTGGTGCGCGGCGGCTATTCGCTCGCCCACGCCATGATGATGCTGATCCCGGAGGCCTGGGCCGGCAATCCGCTCATGGATGAGGGAAGGCGCGCCTTCTACGAATACCATGCGGCGCTCATGGAGCCCTGGGACGGACCGGCCTCGATCGCCTTCACGGATGGCCGCCAGATCGGCGCGACGCTCGACCGCAACGGGCTGCGCCCGGCGCGCTACCTCGTCACCAAGGACGGGCTCGTCGTGCTCGCCTCGGAAGCCGGCGTGCTGCCGATCCGGCAGGAAGATATCGTGCGCAAGTGGCGACTGCAGCCCGGCAAGATGCTGCTCATCGATCTCGAAAAGGGGCGCATTATCTCCGATGACGAGGTCAAGGCCGATCTCGCGGCGCGCCACCCCTATGCGCAATGGCTGCGGCGCTCGCAGCTGGTGCTCGAGGACTTGCCGCCGGTGCAGTCGCGCGAATCGCGCACCGACGTGTCGCTGCTCGATCGCCAGCAGGCCTTCGGCTACAGCCAGGAGGATCTCAAGCTCCTGATGGCGCCGATGGCGGTGACCGGCCAGGAGGCGGTGGGCTCGATGGGCACGGACACGCCGATCTCGGCGCTCTCCGACAAGTCGAAGCTGCTGCACACTTATTTCAAGCAGAACTTCGCCCAGGTGACGAACCCGCCGATCGATCCGATCCGCGAGGAGCTGGTGATGAGCCTCGTCTCCTTCATCGGGCCGCGGCCGAACCTGCTCGACCTCGAAGGCACCTCGCGCAAGAAGCGGCTCGAGGTGCGCCAGCCGATCCTCACCAATGAGGATTTGGAGAAGATCCGCTGCATCGGCTTCCGCGAGGACGCCTTCGACACCAAGACGCTCGACATCACCTATATGGCCGAGCAGGGGGCCGAGGGCATGGCGGGCGCCCTCGATCGCGTGTGCGAGCGGGCCGAAGCCGCCGTGCATGGCGGCTACAACATCGTCATCCTCTCCGACCGGATGGTGGGGCCGGACCGCATCCCGATCCCGGCGCTGCTGGCGACGGCCGCTGTGCATCATCACCTCATCCGCAAGGGGCTGCGCACCTCTGTCGGGCTCGTGGTCGAGACCGGCGAGCCGCGCGAGGTGCATCATTTCTGCTGCCTTGCGGGCTATGGGGCGGAAGCCATCAACCCCTATCTCGCCTTCGAGACGCTGACCGCGATGAAGCAGCAGCTGCCGGAGGAGATCGACGAATACGAGATCATCAAGCGCTTCATCAAGTCGATCGACAAGGGATTGCTGAAAGTGATGTCCAAGATGGGCATCTCCACCTACCAATCCTATTGCGGAGCGCAGATCTTCGACGCTGTCGGCCTGTCGTCGCAATTCGTCGACCGCTTCTTCTTCGGCACCCATACGACCATCGAAGGCGTCGGCCTTGCCGAGATCGCCGAGGAGACCGTGCGGCGCCATCGCGACGCCTTCGGCGACGCGCCCGTCTACCGCACCTCGCTCGATGTCGGGGGCGAATATGCCTTCCGGCTGCGCGGCGAGGCGCATGCCTGGACGCCGCAGGCGATCTCGCTGCTGCAGCACGCGGTGCGCGGGGATTCGCGCGAGCAGTACCGCGCCTTCGCCAAGCTGTTGAACGAGCAGGACGAAAACCTCCTGACCATCCGCGGCCTGTTCCGCATCAAGTCGGCCGGGGAGGATGGGCGCGAGCCGGTTCCCCTCGACGAGGTCGAGCCGGCCAAGGATATCGTCAAGCGCTTCTCGACGGGGGCGATGTCGTTCGGCTCCATCTCGCGTGAGGCGCATACGACGCTCGCCATCGCCATGAACCGGATCGGCGGCAAGTCGAACACCGGGGAGGGCGGGGAGGAGTCGGATCGCTTCCGTCCTCTCGCCAATGGCGATTCGATGCGCTCGGCCATCAAGCAGGTGGCCTCGGGCCGCTTCGGCGTGACGACCGAATACCTCGTCAATTCGGACATGATGCAGATCAAGATGGCGCAAGGCGCAAAGCCTGGCGAAGGCGGCCAGCTGCCGGGCCATAAGGTCGATGCGGTGATTGCCAAGGTGCGCCATTCGACACAAGGCGTCGGCTTGATCTCGCCGCCGCCGCATCACGACATCTACTCGATCGAGGACCTGGCCCAGCTCATCTTCGACCTGAAGAACGTCAACCCGACCGCCGATGTCTCGGTGAAACTCGTCTCCGAGATCGGGGTCGGCACGGTCGCGGCCGGCGTGTCGAAGGCGCGCGCCGATCATGTGACCATCTCGGGCTTCGAGGGGGGCACCGGCGCCTCGCCCCTGACCTCGATCAAGCATGCCGGCTCTCCCTGGGAGATCGGCCTCGCCGAGACCCATCAGACGCTGGTGATGAACCGGCTGCGCTCGCGCATCGCGGTGCAGGTCGATGGCGGGGTGCGCACCGGGCGCGACGTCGTCATCGGGGCGCTCCTTGGTGCCGACGAGTTCGGCTGCGCGACGGCGCCGCTTGTCGCCGCCGGCTGCATCATGATGCGCAAGTGCCATCTCAACACCTGCCCGGTGGGCGTCGCCACCCAGGATCCGGTGCTGCGCAAGCGCTTCACCGGCCTCCCCGAACATGTGATCAACTACTTCTTCTTCCTGGCCGAGGAAGTGCGCGAGATCATGGCCCAGCTCGGCTATCGGCGCTTCGACGAGATGATCGGGCAGATGCAGATGCTCGACCAGGCCAAGGTGGTCGAGCATTGGAAGGCGAGGGGGCTCGACTTCTCACGCTTGTTCCACAAGCCGAACCCGCCCGCCGGCACCGGCATCTACCGTAGCGAGCGGCAGGATCATCGGCTCGCCAAAGTGCTCGACAAGGAGCTGATCGAGAAGGCGAAAATCGCCATCGAGACGCGCCGTCCGGTGCTGATCGAAGCGAAGATCAACAACACCAACCGCACCACCGGAGCCATGCTGTCTGGCGACATCGCCAAGCGCTACGGTCATTCGGGCCTCCCCGACGAGACCGTGCATGTCAAGCTCACCGGCACGGCCGGCCAGAGCTTTGGCGCCTGGCTCGCCCATGGCGTCACGCTCGAGCTCGAAGGCGAGGCGAATGATTATGTGGGCAAGGGGCTCTCGGGCGGGCGGCTCGTCATCTATCCGTCGCCCGAAGCGGTGCACATCACGCCCGAGGACAGCATCATCGTCGGCAACACCGTGCTCTACGGCGCCATCGCGGGCGAATGCTATTTCCGCGGCGTCGCCGGAGAGCGTTTCGCGGTGCGCAATTCCGGCGCCATCGCGGTCGTCGAGGGCACGGGCGACCATGGCTGCGAATATATGACGGGCGGCGTGGTTGTGGTGATCGGCCAGACCGGGCGCAATTTCGCGGCAGGCATGTCGGGCGGCATCGCCTATGTGCTCGACGAGGACGGGTCCTTCGCCAAACGCTGCAACCTCTCGATGGTCGATCTCGAGCCGGTCGAGGAGGAAGAGGTGATGATGCAGCGCCTGCATCATCATGGCGGCGATCTCGAGGGCCATGGCCTCGTCGACGTCATGGCCGATATGGACCGCTTTGACGGCGAGCGGCTGCACCAGCTGATCGCCAAGCACGCGGCCTATACTGGGTCGGGACGGGCCAAGCTCATCCTCGATCATTGGGACGAGTATCTGCCCAAATTCCGCAAGGTGATGCCCGTCGAATATCGGCGCGCGCTCGCCGAGCTGAATGCCGAACGGGCCATGCCCGCCTTCGCGCTAGCAGGCGAATGACGATGGCGACCCGGAGCCAAATGATGAGCCAAGCCATGAGGATCTACGGCGATTTGCGTTCAGGCAATTGCCTGAAGGTCAAATACACGGCCGATTTCCTCAAATTGCCCTATAGCTGGGTGCCGGTCGACATCATGAAAGGGGAGAGCCGCACGCCGCAATTCCTGCAGCTTAACCCTTTGGGACAGGTGCCGACGATCGAGCTCGCCGACGGGCGGGCGCTGGCGCAGTCGAACGCGATCATCCGCTATCTCGCGGCCGGCACGGAACTCCTGCCGCAGGATCTTTTCCTGCAGGCCAAGGTCGACGAGCTCCTGGCATGGGAACAGTACAACCACGAGCCCTATGTGGCGGTCTGTCGCTTCCACATGGTGTATCTCGGCTGGGCGAAGGAAGCGCGCGAGCCGCAACGGGTCGAGCGCGGCGAAGCGGCGCTCGACCTCATGGAGAAGCTGCTGACGGGACGCTCCTTCTTCGTGGACGATCGGCTGAGCATTGCCGATATCTCACTTCTGGCCTACACGCGCCTCGCGCATGAGGGTGGTTTCGATCTGGCGGCGCGCCCGGCCGTGCGCGCCTGGATCGCCCGCAGCGAGGCAGCACTCGGTATCGAAAGCGCCAAGGTTGCTGCCTGAAGGATGGGCAGCGACGCGGCTCGATGGCTTCGGTAGCTCCGATCGAGCCTAGCTGTCGTCGGATCGGAAGCCCTGCCGCCCCCAATGCGGGGCGCAAACGAAGGTTGACGTAGGATAGAATGGGCAAGGTCACTGGCTTTCTCGAGATCGATCGGCGGGAACGGCGCTACGCGCTCGCCTCGGACCGGATCCGGCATTATCGCGAGTTCATGCTGCCTCTGTCCGAGGAGGCGACGCGCGACCAGGCGGCGCGCTGCATGGATTGCGGCATCCCCTATTGTCACAATGGCTGTCCGGTGAACAACCAGATCCCGGACTGGAACGACCTCGTCTATCACGGGGAATGGCGCGAGGCGCTCGACAATTTGCACTCGACCAACAACTTCCCGGAGTTCACGGGCCGCGTCTGCCCGGCGCCCTGCGAGGCCTCCTGCACGCTGAACATCCAGGACACGCCCGTCACCATCAAGACCATCGAATGCGCCATCGTCGACCGCGGCTGGCAGGAGGGCTGGGTGGTGCCCGAGATTGCGGCAAGGCGCACCGGCAAGAAGATCGCCGTGGTGGGGTCGGGGCCGGCCGGCCTCGCCTGCGCCCAGCAGCTGGCGCGCGCCGGCCACGACGTGCATGTCTACGAGAAATACGCCAAGCCCGGCGGCCTTTTGCGCTACGGCATCCCCGACTTCAAGATGGAGAAGCGGCATATCGACTGGCGCATCGCGCAGATGGAGGCCGAGGGTGTCGTCTTCCATTGCGGCGTGACGGTTGGCGCCGATCTTGGCGCAGATCAACTCCTGGCCGAGCATGACGCGGTGGCGCTGGCGGGCGGCGCCGAGAAGCCGCGCGACCTGCCGATTCCCGGCCGCGAGCTCAACGGCATCCATTTCGCCATGGACTTCCTGCCGCAGCAGAACCGGCGCGTGTCGCGCGAGCCGATGGTCACCAACGAGCCGCCCATCCTGGCATCGGGCAAGCATGTGGTGGTGATCGGCGGCGGCGATACCGGCTCCGACTGCATCGGCACCTCGGTGCGTCAGGGCGCGCTCTCGGTGACGCAGCTCGAGATCATGCCGAAGCCGCCCGAGAAGGAGAACAAGCTCCTGTCCTGGCCCGACTGGCCGCTGAAGCTGCGCACCTCGTCGAGCCATGAAGAGGGGGCCGAGCGCGATTTCGCCGTGATGACGCAGCATTTGTCGGGCGAGAACGGCATGGTGCGCAAGCTGCATTGCGTGCGAATCGACGACAAGATGAAGCCCGCCCCCGGCTCGGAGTTCGACCTGCGCGCCGATCTCGTGCTGCTCGCCATGGGCTTCGTGTCGCCCGTGCATGAGGGCATCCTGACCGAGCTCGGCGTCGCTCTCGATGCGCGCGGCAATGTCGCGGCGAATGTGAAGGATTACCGCTCCTCGGTCGACAAGGTATTCGCCTGCGGCGATATGCGCCGCGGCCAGTCCCTCGTCGTCTGGGCGATCCGCGAAGGCCGCCAGGCGGCGCGCGCCATCGACCTGTTCCTCGAAGGCGAGAGCGCATTGCCGCGCTGATTGCGATGCCGCGCCAGGCATGGCTCGTAACGAGTCGCGGGATGTATATGGCGATTGGCGGCGCTGGCACTGAGGAGCGCAACGATATGCTTCCTGTTCATCCCGGCCGCGTCCTCAAGCGCGAACTTGCCGCGCGCGACCTTTCCGCCAACAGACTTGCACTGGCGCTTCGACTGCCGTCCGGCGGGCAGGGAGCATCGATCGCCCCGCGGCTTTAATGCAGCGGAGATCCTGAAGCCCGGCAAAATCCTGACGTCGGATGTCAGGAATAGGGGTCGATAATCCTCCATCGCCAACGCCAGGAGGATCCCATGTCGCGCATGAACGCCCAAGCCACCACTCGAGCCACCGCTCGAGCCGCTGCCTCGCTTCCGGAGCTGCGGCCGGCCCCAGCTTTCGCCGCTAGTCGGTCGCTGCTGCGCAACGTGGGCTGGTGGCCGGAAAGGCACCCATCGGCGCATGTTCGCAAGATCATGGCCGGGTGGCGCCCATTGGGGCATGGTGGCGGGGCTCGGGGCCGATCCGGCGCCTTTCTGCCGCGCCTTCTGGAAAGGCTGTTGGCGGCATTGCTGCCCTGGCGCTGATCCCTCGCCTTGTCACGCCCGGGGCAGGGCAGAGCTGATGCGTCTTTCGTCTGCGCTCCTGCGCCCTCAGTCGCGGAGTTGAGCAGAAAGGCTCGGTCGCCCTCAGGCAACGCTTGCCGCCCTCGCCGCCAGAAAATCCTCATGCGCTTCGGCCATCTCGTCCCAGACACGCCCGAGCGCAGCATCGCGCTTGGCCGTGTCGGCGTAGGCGGCGAAGGCTTTGTGGCGGTCGATGAGGTTGGGCTTGCGCGCAAATCTCATCAAGCCTTCGATCGTGAAGCGCAACGGCGTCAGCCAGACATCGGCCGTCGTGAGCTGGCCCGGAAAGGCGTATTCGCCGGCGAGCAGCATCGCGTCGAGATGGCTCAAACCCTCGTCAAGCTTGGCGAATTGGGCCGCGACGGTCGCCTCCCTCCGGGTCTTCGTATCGAGCAGCTCGAAGAGCGGCATGGCGGCCCGCATGACATAGAGATCGGCAACTTGCGTGATCAGCCGCACGCGTGAAAGCGCTTCGGCCGTGTCCGGCCGCAATGACGGGGTCGGGTAGGCATCCTCGAGATATTCGACGATCACGCCCGATTCCGGCAACACCGTCCCGTCATCGAGGAGCAGCACCGGAATGCGCACCGCCGGATTGATCGAACGATATTCCGGTGAGCTGCGCCAATCGGCGGGCGGCGGCACGATCTCGATCGGCAACCCTTTGGCATAGATCGCGCCGCGCACCCTGGCGGCGTAGGGCGACAAGGGCAGGGAATAGAGCTGCACGCGTTTCTCCTCATCTCGGCAAGGACGGATAGCCGACAGGCGATCTTATCACGAACGAAACGCGAGCGTCATTGCGAGGAGGCAGTGCCGACGAAGCGATCCAAAGCGGCGTAAGAGCCTGGATTGCTTCGCTCGCAGTGACGGGCAGGCTCAGGGCGACTGGCGCCAGGTGAAATCGTCGGATCGGCCGGGTTTTGCGGCGCGCAGCGGGTCGGCCGCGAAGGAAGCGGCGACGGGTCGCGCCGCCGCCGGCGGTACGAGCTGGCCGTCCGAAGCGCGCTCGGGCGTGGTGAGCGAGATCACCGGGCCGACGATCGGCCGTTCCGGGAGCTTGGCGATGAGGGGCACCGCATCGGCTGCGGGCGGGGTTCCGGCCATCAGATCGATCAGGCGCTCGACATCGGCCTTGCTCGGCGCCGCCGACGACGCGGCGGAGGGCGCCGGCGCCGCACCTGGTAGCGCCGGCGAGGCGACCACGGCGTCCGGCGCCGCGGCCGGTCGGTCGGCGAGGATGCGTTTGACCTCGACATCGGCGAAATAGGCGGCTTTCAGCGCTCCCGCCTTGGTGAAGCTCACCCCATCGCTGGTACGCAGCTTCACGATGGCGCCGTTCATCGCCGGGCCGGTATCGGTGTATTTGCCGTTCTCATCGATAAAGGCGTCGTGCAGGTCGACGAAAGCCTGGCCGCGCCCATGGACTGCCTCGCGGACGATGCCATTGAGGCCCTGCAGCTGCTCGGAGAATTTGGCGAAGCTCATCACGGGCAGCCCGACCCAGACCACCGGGATATTCTTCTCCTTGAACACGGCGAGCAGCGCCTCGACCCTCTTGCCGTAGACCTCCTTCCAGGCCTCCGAGCCCGGCTCGAGCGTCACGCTGCCATTCTGCATCGGCTGCCAGTCATTGATGCCGATAAGGATCACGGCGACGTCGTAACGCTGGGGCCCGGCAGTGGCGGCGCGCGCGCCCTCGACCCAATCATACACGTCGAGGCGCGTCAGGCTCGAGACCGATTTGGTCTTGCGCACCACCTGGATGTCGGGATTATCGGCGAATTCCTGGTCGATGCCCTGTGCGAGCTTGTCGGCGAGCGCATCGCCGACCACCAGAATGGCGGTCGAGGGGGTGGTCTTGGTCTTGATCTGCTCCTCGGCCGGTGCAGCCTCGCGGACGCTCGCCGCGCGGTGCGCCACATGGCTGATGCCCTGATTAGCGGAGGAGGGCGGGCGGATCGTGGGAGGTTTGGCGGCCTTCGAGGGCGGGGCGCCGGCGCGGATGAAGCGTTGCCAGAAGGATTCCTGAGCGTTGGCGAGCGTCACCGGCCCCGATGCCAGGGCAAGCGCCAAAATCAGTGCCGCATAGCGAAAGGAGCGACGCATGAGCTTCATTATCGCCGGTTCATGGCGGGATATGGGCTTGACCATGCGCTTGCGTCAATGCGCGGCGCGCAATTTGGCGAGGAGTTCGGGCGTCGGGAACCCGTCGGGGACGAGGCCGTGGCCTGCCTGGAACCCTCTTGCGGCGGCGCGCAAAGCTGGTCCGAGGCGCCCATCGAGCTTGTCGTCATAGAGACCGAGCGCTCGAAGGAGCTTTTGCACCTCGAGGAGCCTGGCGTGGTCGAGCCCGTCGATGACGGCCGGCCAGGCGGCGCGGAGCCCCGACGCGCCGCCGATGCGGTCGGCCAGCACCCCGACCGACAGGGCATAGGAATCAGAGGTGTTGTAGTTCTTGATCACGAAGAAATTCTCGGTGATCAGGAAGGCCGGGCCACGCCAGCCGGCCGGGAAGAACAGAAGGGCCTCGCCCGAAGCAGGCATGGGGCCGCCATCGGCGCGCGACAGGCCACGCCGCTTCCATTCGCTGAATGCGGCCTGCGACACGCCGTAATCGAAGCTTTGCGGCAGCACCACCTCAAGGCCCCAGGGCAGGCCGGCGCGCCAGCCATTGGCCTTGAGAAAATTGGCGATCGAGGTGAGGACGTCGCGCGGGTTCGCCCAGATGTCCTTGCGGGCCCCACCATCGTAGGCGGTGGCATATTTCAGGAAGCTCGACGGCATGAACTGCGCCTGGCCCATGGCGCCCGCCCAGGACCCCTTCATGTCGGGGCGCGCCACATGGCCCTGCTCGAGGATCACCAGCGCATCGATCAATTCGTCGCGGAACAACCCGTCGCGGAAGCCGATAAAGGCCAAGCTCGCCAGTGACGAGATGACGTCCTTGCCGCCGATGCCCGTGCCATATCCCGATTCCAGCCCCCATAGGGCGACGAGAATGTTGCGGTCGACGCCGAAGCGCCGCTCGATGACGGCGAGCGCCTCGCTCCAGCGCGCCGCAAGCGCGCGGCCCTTCTCGACCTGGCCGCCGGAGACCGTCGCGGCGAGATAATCGCGGATCGTGCGTTCGAATTCCGCCTGTTTGCGGGTGTGATCGAGGACCGATGTGTCGAGACGCAGGCCGACAAGGGCGAGGTCAAATGTCTCGCGCGACACGCCGGCCTGTTGCGCATCGGGCCACAGCCCCGTGAGGAAGGCCTGGAAGGCACGGTTGTCATCCGCCGGGCGGGCGGCGGGTTTGGTGGCAGCTGCGGCCTTTGGGGCCGCGCTCGCGGTTGCGGGAAGGGCGCCTACGACGAATGCCGCAAGCGCAAGGACGAAAGCGGTACGCGACCGCGAAACGCGCACCTCAGGCGGCGCGCCGATCGATGAGTCGCTTCTCCCAGGTGAGCGCCTGGGTGACGATCTCGTCGAGATCCTCATGCTGTGGCGTCCAGCCGAGCTCGGCCCGGATGCGATCGGCCTTGGCGATGATGGCGGCCGGATCGCCGGGGCGCCGCGGCGAGAGCCTCACCTCGAAATCCACGCCCGAGACGCGCTTGACCACCTCGACCACCTCGAGCACCGAGAAGCCGCTGCCATAGCCGCAATTCAAGGTCAGGCTGTCGCCGCCGCGGCGCAGATGGGCGAGCGCCGCGAGATGGGCGCGGGCGAGATCAGTCACCTGGATGTAATCGCGCAGGCAGGAGCCGTCCGGTGTCGGATAATCGGTGCCGAACACCTCGAGATAGGGGCGCTGCCCGAGCGCGGTCTGCACGCCGGCCTTGATCAGATGCGTGGCGCGCGGCGTCGATTGCCCGGAGCGTCCCTTCGGATCGGCCCCGGCGACGTTGAAATAGCGCAGCACCACATGGCGCAGCCCGTGAGCCCGCCCGGCATCCTGGAGCATCCATTCGGTCATCAGCTTCGAGCGGCCATAGGGCGAGACGGGATCGAGCACGGCATCTTCGCCGACCGGGTTTTCGCGCGGATTGCCGTAGACCGCCGCGGTGGACGAGAAGATCAGCTGCTTGACGCCGCCGCGCACCGCAGCCTCGATCAGGTTGCGCGATTTGACCGTGTTGCCGAGATAATAACCGAGCGGATCGGACACCGATTCAGGGACCACGATCTTAGCCGCGAAATGCGCGATCGCCTCGATTCCATGTTCGGCGATCATCCGCAGGACGAGGGCTGGATCGCCGGCATCGCCGCGGATGAAGGTGGCGCCGGCCGGCACCGCCCAGGCGAAACCCGTCGACACATCGTCGAGCACCACCACGGCCTCGCCGGCATCGAGGAGCTCAAGCACCATGTGGCTGCCGATATAGCCGGCGCCACCGGTCACCAATATGGCCATCTCTGTTCTCCTTGCCGGCGGCGGCTGCTTAACGGCTACTTGGCGGCTGCGCCGGAGCGAGCGGCGCCTGTCGGGATCGTTGACCTATCGCAAATTCTCTTGCGCGGGAAACCCTTTAAAAAGCCCTTCTCCTACAAAGCTCTTGCCGTCCAAAGCCCTCCCGTCGAGCCGCGCCGGGCCTGTGACGCCGGCCCCCGCGAAATTGACAAATTCGCGATGGCACAGCACGGCAGAGACACGAATCTAGCCTCGAGGTATCCATGACGCGCATCCGCAAGGCGGTATTCCCTGTTGCCGGCCTCGGCACACGTTTCCTGCCCGCCACTAAGGCGATCCCCAAGGAAATGCTGACCGTGGTCGACCGACCGGTGATCCAGCACGTGGTCGACGAGGCGCGCGCCGCCGGCATCGAGCACCTGATCTTCGTCACCGGCCGCAACAAGAACGTGATCGAGGACCATTTCGACATGGCCTACGAGCTCGACCGCACCTTGGCCGAGCGCGGCAAGGTGAAGGAGATCGAGGAGCTGCAGCGCGATCTGCCGCAGGCGGGGGCTGCGAGCTTCACGCGCCAGCAGGCCCCGCTCGGTCTCGGACATGCGGTCTGGTGCGCCAGGGAGATCGTCGGCAATGAGCCCTTCGCGGTGCTCCTGCCCGACATGCTGCATCATGGCTCGCAGCCCTGCCTGAAAGGCATGATCAACGCCTATGAGAGCAACCCGTCGAACATCATCGCCGTCTATGAGGTGCCGATGAGCGAAACCCATCAATACGGCATCCTCGGCGTCGGCCAGCAAGGGAAGGGCGGGCTGATGCCGGTCGTCTCGATGGTCGAGAAGCCGCCGAAGGGCACGGCGCCGTCCAATCTCGCAGTGTCCGGCCGCTATATCCTCGAACCCTCGATCTTCAACATCCTGGAGACGCAGCCGCGCGGCGCGGGCGGCGAGATCCAGCTCACCGATGCGATGATCACGCTCGCCAAATCGCGACCCTTCTCGGCCTATCGCTTCGACGGCCAGATCTACGACACGGGCACCAAGATCGGCTTCCTCGCCGCCAATTGCGCCTATGCGCTGGAGCGGCCGGATCTCGGCCCGGCCTTGCGCAAGGAGCTGAAGGCCATGCTGGGCTGACGCCTCCCGGCCTCAATATTGCCAGCGCATCCCGATCAGATAGGTGTTCTCGCCGAAGGCGCGGCCGGCCACATTCGAGGTCTCCTGAGTGTGCAGGAAGCTCGCCTTGATGACCATGTTGCGGTTGAGCTTCCACTCGGCCTTGACTCCGGCCGTGACCGTGGTGTCGCGCTCGGGATTTGCCTGGAACTGATCGCGGGTCCAGCCGAGCGTGCCGGTGATGATCAGGTTGCGCAGGAGCGCATGCGAGACTTCGAGGCCGAGCTGGCGCTCGACCGCGCCGGGCGACCCGGCGAGCGTCGTCTCGACGAGCTGCGTCGAGCCTTTCAGGGTCACCGTCGTGAGGGGGGTCACCGACCAGATCAGCGAGGCTTCCGGCAGCGGCCCCCGCAGATCCTTCAGGCGTGGATCGTCATAGCTGCGGTTGCCGTAGCCGAGCGACACTTCGCCGGTCAGCTTGCGGGTGAACTCGAAGGCCATACCTCCAAACCCTGCGAGTCCGTTCGATGAGCGGTCGAAGCCCGAGGAATCGAAGGTCTGGTCGTATTGCCGCGTATCGAGGCGCGCTTCCACGAATGGCTTGATGCCGGGCGTGAGGTCATAGCCGAGCCGGGCGCGCAGCTCGTATTGGGTCACGTTGCGGTCGCTCTGGTTGAGGGTTGTGCCGTCGGCGAGCTTGGCGTTCTCATATTCGGTGCGGTCGATATTGCCGCGCAACGAGTAGGTCCAATAGCCCGGATGGTAGGTCGTCCCGACCGATCCTCCGTAGCCCCAGACCAGCGGGCGCGATTGGGTCGCCTGCGGAAGGTTGACGCTGCCGGGCTGCTGCGTCGTGAGGGAGCCACGGCCTTCGAACTGGAAGTTCAGGTCGTTGGTGGCGTCGACGCGCAGATCGACCTTGCCGTCGCCGTCCGGCCGGTTCGAGCCCTTCACGTCGGGGAAATAGGAATAGCCGCCGCGCAGATCGGCCGTCAGCTCGTTCGACGACCAATCCGACCGCAGCTTGACCTCGGCGTCGGTGCGCGATTGCCGCGAGCCCTTGCCGCTCTGGACCTGGCCCGGATTGGTGTCGTAGCCGACGCTCTCCTCGATCGAGGGCGTCACATAGAGCGATCCGATCCGGAGGCCGAGCGGCGCGTAAGGGTCGGCGTCGCGCAGCTCGCGCTTATGCGCGGCGAGGCGCTTCAGCTCGGCATCGGTGTAGGCCGGGGAGACGACCGGATCTGTGCTTGCCGGGTGGTCGGGCGTCCCGGACACGCCGGAAAGCTTTGGAGGGAGCTGGCTTTGCCGCTTGGTGCGGTCGGGCGAGGTCGCGACATAGACGGGCCGCTGCACGATGCCATGCAGGTTCGGCGGCGTCGTCAGGTTGAAACGGCGCCGTGTCTGCGCCTCGACCGGCGTGCCCGGAATGGGGCGGGTCGAGGCACCGGCCTGGCCGGTCGGCGTCGGCGGCACGGGAGCAGGCAGAGGCGGCTCGTCACCCGCAGCATTCGCGGCGCCCGCCGAGGTCGCCCCGACTTGGACGTTTTGCGCCAAGCCTGTTTGCGCCAAGCGTGTCTGCGTCGAGCCCCGTTGTGCGGCGGACCCGGTTGCGCCCGAGCCGGAGACATCCGACGAATTTGCAGTAGAAGTCGAGGGTGTTCCTCTAAGCAGCGGTAATGTATTGGTATTCTGTGATCGCGCGGGACTCGCGGCGGGACTCGCGGCGAGACTCAGCGCGAGCACGAGCGGCGCCACGCCAATGCGGGTGTGAAGCGCTTGGCGCATGGCGCGGCAGAAGGTGTGCGGCGTTTCGGGAGGCTGGCGCAATACCGGCTCGCGGCGATTCCATTAGGTTCATTTTTGGTAAACGGATTTGGTTAATGGAAGGTTGGAAGGGCCGGAAAGGGTGCTTTCGGCCAGGATACGCCTGCAAGACACGCCTCTGAGACACGCCTCTGAGACGCGGCTGTGAACAACCTGCGGCTTTGCTGAGCGTCCCGCCATGATCGCGCTATAACATCGGCCTAACGCAGGCCCGATCATGCGCTTTTCGCCCTCGCTCCTCGACGAGATCAAGGCTCGCCTGCCGGTGTCGCAGGTGGTCGGGCGGCGCGTGCGGCTCACCAAGGCCGGGCGCGAATGGAAAGGCTTGTCGCCCTTCAATGCGGAGAAGACGCCCTCCTTCTTCGTCAACGACCAGAAACAGGCCTGGTTCGACTTCTCCTCCGGCAAGAACGGCAACATCTTCGATTTCGTCATCGAGAGCGAGGGCCTGTCTTTTCCCGAGGCCGTCGAGCGGCTCGCGGCCGAGGCCGGCGTGCCGCTGCCGGCCCGCTCGATCGATGCCGAGCGCCAGGAAAAGAAGCGCGCCGGCCTGGTCGAGGTCATGGAGATGGCCACCTCTTATTTCGAGGCGGTATTCAAGGGATCGCTCGGCCGCACCGCGCGCGACTACCTCACCGGGCGTGGCCTCGCCGAAGCCATGCGCGCCGAGTTCCGGGTCGGTTATGCACCGGCCGAGCGCCATGGCCTGCGCGACCATCTGGCGGGCAAGGGCGTCGACCTCGAGGTCATGGTGGAGGCGGGGCTGCTGGTCTCCGGTCCCGATATTCCGGTGGCCTATGACCGTTTCCGCAACCGCGTCATGTTCCCGATCCAGGACGGGCGCGGGCGCGCCATCGCCTTCGGCGGGCGCACGCTCGACCCCGAAGTCTCCGCGAAATATCTCAATTCCCCCGAGACTTCGCTGTTCCACAAGGGATCCTTGCTGTTCAACCAGCATCGCGCCCGCAAGGCCGCCCATGACAAGGGCAGGGTGGTCGCGGTCGAAGGCTATATGGACGCCATCGCCATGAGCGCGGCCGGTTTTGCAGAGACCGTGGCGCCGCTCGGCACGGCCTTGACCGAGGAGCAGATGGGGTTGCTCTGGCGCATGGCCGACGAGCCGATCCTGTGCTTCGACGGCGACAAGGCCGGCCAGCGGGCGGCCTTCCGGGCCATCGATCTGGCGCTGGCGCGCCTCGAACCCGGGAAAAGCGTGCGGTTCGCCTTCCTGCCCGAGGGGCAGGATCCAGATGACCTGGTGCGCGCCGCCGGCGCAGTCGCAATGGAGCAAGTGCTCGCCGGGGCGCGGCCGCTCTCGGACGTTTTGTGGATGCGTGAAACGGCGGCAGGCCCGCTCGACACGCCCGAACGACGCGCCGCGATGGAGCGGCGGCTGCGCGAGGCGGTCTCGCATATCGGCGACCCGCTCGCCAGGCGCTATTACGAGGCCGATATCGCCGAGCGGCTGGAGGCCATCGCCCCCTCGAGGCCACAGGGACGCTTCTCCCGTTCCGCCGGTGGTGGCTTTGGGCGAGACCAAGGTCGCGGCGGCCGTGACGGCAGATCTTCGGGTGGGAGCGGATCTTGGGGCGGGCCCGAGAGCCGCTTTCGGCTACCGCTCGCGCCGAGCCCGATGCTCGCCAGCGCCTCGACCTATAGCGGCGTCGGTTCCGGGGTGGCGCAGGAGGCGCTGATCGTGCTCGGCCTCGATGCGCGGCGCGACCTCCTGGTCGAGCTCGCCGAGGAATTGGCGAGCCTCGCTTTCTCCGATCCGGATGCGCGTTCGCTGGCTCGCTGCCTTCTCGACGACCACGCCTTCGAAGATGAGCGGGAGGGGACCGCCGCGTCCCCGTCCGTTCCGGAATTCGAAGCGCTGCGCACGAGGTTGAGGCGCAAGCTGCGCCCTGGGGACGGGCGTTTTCTGCAGCCGCACCATGTCGCCGCCGAGCTCGAGGCCGAATTGCGGCAGGCGATTTCCCTGCATGACCTGTCGCGGGCCCTCAGGAGCGAGCTGCGCGACGCCGAGCAGGCCTTGGGCGCGGAGGCCACGGAAGCCAATCTCGCCTGGCTGTCGGATGTCCATGGCCGGCTTGCCCTGTTGCAGCATCTGCCGGCCTCCGCCGACACTCAAGGTAGTGGCGGGCGCAGCCTGGAACAGGCTATCGCTGAAGCACCGGTGCGCAAGCAGCTGAGGTGAGGGCAAGTCTGATGTCGAGAACGTCCGATATCGGCGCAATTCACGTGGTTCGGCGACATTTTTGCCCGGTTGTGTCAAGCTGTCGTCTTGCATCAATCGGTGGGCGCGCTACATAGCGGAGTGCGCCCATGCTGCGCAACCACGGCTTGACGGATGATTTCGGGGTGACGAGCCGGGTTGCGGCGTTGTAGGCGCTCAAATGCAAGCTGTGGTCGAATGTAGGTGTAGGCCTGCCGACTTTTCGTAGCTCCGAGATGGGGTTAAGAGGGATTTAAGCCGAATCACGTTGCCTTGATGCCAGGGTCGCTTTCGACCAGCCGGACGCATCACGGGATGCGGTGGCGGGCGTTGGTGTATCTTGGTTCGTAACTCTTGGTTTGCGTATCTTGGACAGCCCTGTCCGCGCTCATCTGCCCGGCCCGGTTGGCCGACCGGGGTTGGCCCATCTAAGCCTGACGGTGCCTTGCCGCACCGAAACGAATATTCTGGAGCATCTGATGGTGACGAAGACCGCGACGACCGAAGAAGTGAAGGACAAGCCGGCCGAATCGGCCGACGGCCCGCTGCTCGATCTGTCGGACGCCGCCGTCAAGCGGATGATCAAGCTCTCCAAGAAGAGAGGCTTCGTCACCCATCAAGAGCTCAACGCGGTCCTGCCGTCCCAGGAAGTGTCCTCGGAGCAGATCGAGGACATCCTCGCCATGCTCTCCGATATGGGCATCAACGTCATCGAGAGCGATGACAGCGACACCGAAGCGCGCGAGGAGAGCTCGGAGCCCGATGAGGAGGAGGAGGGCGGCGACCTCGTCGATGCGCCCCGCAGCGTTCCCGTCAAGGTCGACAAGCCCTCCGAGCCGATCGACCGCACCGACGACCCGGTGCGCATGTATCTGCGCGAGATGGGGGCGGTGGAGCTCCTGTCGCGCGAGGGCGAGATCGCCATCGCCAAGCGCATCGAGGCCGGCCGCGAGGCGATGATCGCCGGCTTGTGCGAAAGCCCGCTCACCTTCCAGGCCATCATCATCTGGCGCGACGAGCTCAATGACGGCAAGGCGCTCCTGCGCGACATCATCGATCTCGAAGCGACTTATGCGGGGCCCGACGCCAAGGCTGCTCCGAAAGGCGAGATAGAGGGGGCCGATTTCAGCCCCGCCGAAGCGCCGCCTTTCAGTGCCGCCCCGCCCTTCGCTGCCCCGGGCGCGGCCCATGCCAAGGTGTCGCACTTCCCGGGACGGCCGGCGGCTGCGCCCTTCCAGGCGCGCCCCGAGCGCAAGCCTGCCGGCGAGGAGACGCCCGAGGCCGGTGAGGCGGGCGAGGGCGCCCTGCCGACCGAAGCCGATTTCGACGACGATATGGAATCGAACATCTCGCTCTCCGCCATGGAGGCCGAGCTCAAGCCGCGCGTGCTCGAGATCTTCGATCGCATCGCCGACGACTATAAGAAGCTGCGCCGGCTGCAGGATCAGCTCGTTGCCGGGCGCCTCGAGAACACCACCCTCACGCCTGCCCAGGAGCGCAAATACAAGAAGCTCAAGCAGACCGTGATTGCCGACGTGAAGTCGCTGTCGCTGCACAATAACCGCATCGAGATGCTGGTCGAGCAGCTCTACGACATCAACAAGCGCCTGGTCGGCTTCGAGGGGCGCCTGATGCGGCTCTCCGAGAGTTATGGCGTGCACCGCACCGACTTCCTCAAGCATTACCAGGGCGCGGAGCTCGATCCGAAATGGATCCTGCGCGTCTCGAAGCTCGGCGCCAAGGGCTGGCGGCAATTGATCAAGGTCGACCGTGACAAGGTCAAGGAGATCCGCTCGCATATCCATGATCTGGCGACCGAAACCGGCCTCGAAATCTCCGAGTTCCGCAAGATCGTCGCCATGGTGCAGAAGGGCGAGCGCGAGGCCCGCCAGGCGAAGAAGGAGATGGTCGAGGCCAATTTGCGCCTCGTGATCTCGATCGCCAAGAAATACACCAATCGCGGCCTGCAATTCCTCGACCTGATCCAGGAGGGGAATATCGGCCTGATGAAGGCGGTCGATAAATTCGAATATCGGCGCGGCTATAAATTCTCGACCTATGCCACCTGGTGGATCAGGCAGGCCATCACGCGCTCGATCGCCGATCAGGCTCGCACCATCCGCATCCCGGTGCATATGATCGAGACGATCAACAAGATCGTGCGCACCTCGCGCCAGATGCTGCACGAGATCGGCCGGGAACCGACGCCCGAGGAGCTCGCGGAGAAGCTCGGCATGCCGCTCGAGAAGGTGCGCAAGGTCCTGAAGATCGCCAAGGAGCCGATCTCGCTCGAAACCCCGATCGGCGACGAGGAGGATTCGCATCTCGGCGATTTCATCGAGGACAAGAATGCGGTGCTGCCGGTCGAGGCCGCGATCCAGTCCAATCTGCGCGAGACGACCACCAGGGTTCTGGCCTCGCTGACGCCGCGCGAAGAACGGGTGCTGCGCATGCGCTTCGGCATCGGCATGAACACCGACCACACACTCGAAGAGGTCGGCCAGCAATTCTCGGTGACGCGCGAACGCATCCGCCAGATCGAGGCCAAGGCGCTGCGCAAGCTCAAGCACCCCTCGCGTTCGCGCAAGCTCCGGAGCTTCCTCGACAATTAGTCTTGGGGGCCGGCCCGCGCCTCGGAGAGTCTTTCTTCCAGGCGCGCCGGATCGCCGCGTCCGCTGGACAATCGCGGCCGAGCGTGAGCCGTTGAACTACTTGATCGCCACGACCTCGGCCTCGGTCTGGCCCGCCTGGACCGTGTCGCCCACGCCCTTGCCGAAAAGGGCTCGCGCCAGGGGCGACTCATGGGAGAGCGTGCCGCGAGCGGGCTCGGCCTCGTCCTCGCCGACGATGCGGAAGGTCTGGCGACGGCCGTCATCGCGAAGGAGCGTCACGGTCGAGCCGAATTGCACCTTGTCGGTCTTGTGCGGCGGCGCGAGCACCTGGGCGCTCGCGCGCCTCGCCGTCCAATAGCGCAGATCACGGGCGACGGCGGCGATCCGGGCGCGATCGCCCTCGGCCTTTGCCAGGGCGTAATCCTGCTGCAGCCGTGCGAACTCGGCCTCGATCGCGGCCAACCCCTCGGCGGTGACGAAGTTCGGATGCGGCGAGATCGGCCGGTCGGGCAGCTCGTCGAAGATATCCGCGTCTTCCTGGTCCTTGGTGAACGCCCTGCTCATGATCTGGCCGTTTCCATGCTGCGCGATTCGATGTGTCGCGGTTGGTGTTTTGGCGAGGCTTGGCGCCCGGGCGCATCGCTCGGCTGAATCGGAAGTATGGGAAGCGGCGTCGTGCCTCAGCATGTCATATAGGTCGTCGCCGGGACGGCTACATCCCCAACAACAGGGCGGGAGAACGAGGCGCGTGCCGCAGCTTCAATCCGCCATCGGAGCGAGAGGCGGGGGAGGGTGGCTCGGGCCTCGGTCCAAGAAGGTCATCGAGGCATAAGCGCCGATCCAGGAGCCGAGCGCCGCGAAGCAGACATAGATCCAGTTGCTGGTGTAGCTGATCACCGCGAAGGAGGAGAGCAGATACCAGATGCTGCTCCAGCTCGCCGCCGGCAGGCGCCGGCGTGCCGATACGGCGGCCGTGAACATGACATAGACGGCATCGGTCGCTGCGGTCGCGACCACGACGCCGGCCGCGACGAGGGGATCGATCTGGACTGGCCACATGGTTCAAAGCCCTTGATTGAGGCCGATGCGCATGGATGTTGGGCTATCCAACACGAAATTCGTGTACCGACCGTGACCGCGGGGGTGGGCCAAAGCGCAATCGCCCTTCGATCACATGAGCTCAACGATGCATCTGTTTGTTCTGACTTGGTCTTTGCGTATCGGCTTGGCTCGCAGCCACGATCGAAAACGACGCGCCGATCGCGCCGAACCTCTCAATTCTGGATCCAGGACAGCCAGTTCCGCAGCGCCGACCTCGTTCTCACGAGCTCTTCGGGGAGGTTGTCGGGATCGTAATTGCGCGGCGCATTGGCCGTCACCACTTGGTAGACCGGCCAGGCCAGGACCACCCCGCCATACAGCACCGCGAGCGCTTTGAGCTGGCCGGTGATCAGCACCAGCACGGTCGGCATCACGACGAAGAACCCCACGACAATGGCGACGAGCACCTTGCCGAACTGATAGCGGGCCTCGCTGAAACCCGCCGTGAACGCGATCGAGGCGCCCGTCAGCGCTGCGAGCCTCGCATGCAGGTCATGAACGAAATCGCTGTAGAGCTCGGCTTGGGCGGCAGTCGTGTCGCCGCCGCCACGGCTGTCACAGCTCAGAATCGAGATCTGGCTCCAATCCGCGAAGCGCAACCTGCAACTTGCGATTTTGTCTCCGCCTATGGCGCCCGTTTGGAGATGCACCTCGGCGATATCCGTGAGCGGTGCGACAACGTCCTGCCCGTCGACCGACCACGAGATGCTGTCGCGGGTAAGGGTGATGCCCTGATCCTTCATTCCCCAAAATGAGCTGCGGTCGGGCAGCCGCAGATAGAGGGCGTAGCTCCGAGTGTCGTCGTTCTTGGAGTCGTCATTCTCGGCGCCGTGACTCTTGGTGCCGTGACTCTTGGTGCGGCGAGGATTGGCACCGTCATGCGGGGCGCGCGGGTCCATCCGAGAAGCTTAACCGGCTTTGCCGGACGAGACGAGCGCGCCCGAGCGGCCGATCACAGCCCGACATAGGCCTTGCGCACCCGGTCATCGGCGAGAAGCTCGGCCCCGGTGCCGCTCATCGCGATACGGCCGTTTTCGAGGACATAGCCGCGATCCGCCAATGACAGGGACTGCGCGACGTTCTGCTCGACCAGCACGATGGTGATGCCGCCTGCGGTGTTGAGATCGCGGATGACGCGCATCACCTGTTCGACGACCACGGGTGCGAGCCCAAGCGATGGCTCGTCGAACATGATGAGGCGCGGCTGGCCCATCAGGCAGCGGCCGATCGCCAGCATCTGCTGCTCTCCGCCGGACAGGGTGCCCGCCAATTGGCGGCGGCGCTCCGCCAGGCGCGGGAACATGGTCAGCACCTTGTCCAGGGAGGCCTTGGCGCCGGCGCGGGCGCGAGGGATCGCGGCGCCCATTTCAAGGTTCTCGGCGACGCTCATATTGGGAAATATCTGACGGCCTTCCGCGACTTGCCCAATGCCGAGATTGCAAATCAGGTGCGGCGGTTCCCCGGCGATCTCGCTTCCCTCGAAGCGGATCGCTCCGTGCGTCGGCTGCTGCATGCCGAAAATGGTACGGATGAGCGAGGTCTTGCCGGCGCCGTTGGCGCCGACGATGGCGATCATCTCGCCGGCGGCCACCTCCAGGGATACGTGATCGAGCGCCTGCGCGTCGCCATAGAACAGGTCGAGATCGCGTATTTCCAGCATGGGCGCGCTCACAGGGGTGTTCACGGGCTCACGCGCCTGCCTGCGTCGAGCCGAGATAACATTCGAGGACCTTGGGATCGTGGGCGACCTCCTGCGGCGAGCCCTCGCAGATCTTCTGCCCATGATGCACCACCACGATATGGTGCGAGAGGGCCATCACGGCCCGCATCACATGCTCGGTGAGCAGGATGGTCAGACCGGTGTCGCGGCAGAGTTCCGAGAAGAAGCGCACCATGGCGTCGATTTCCGTCGGCCGCAGACCCGCCATCACCTCATCGAGCAAGAGCAGTTTTGGAGCGGTCGCCAGCGCGCGCGCCGTCTCGAGCCGCTTGCGCTCCGGCAAGGTCAAGCTGCTTGCGACCTCGGACGCCTTGTCGGCGAGGCCGAGCCGTTCGAGAGTTTGCATCGCCAGGCGCTCGGCCTTGGCAAGGTTCTCGCTTTGACGGAAGGCGCCGATCACCACGTTTTCGAGCACCGAAAGGGCCGCAAACGGCTTGACCAGCTGAAAAGTGCGACCTATGCCGGCTCGGCAGGTCTGGTCGGGGCGTAGCCTGGTGATGTCGTTGCCGTCGAGGCGGATGCTGCCGCTGTCCGGGGCAAACACACCCGCGATCATGTTGAAAATGGTCGTCTTGCCGGCGCCGTTGGGGCCGATCAGGCCGATGATGGCGCCGCGCGGCACCGAGAAGCTCACGCGATCGACAGCCTGAAGCCCGCGAAATCGCTTCGAGATCGCGTCCACCTCGAGAAGCGGCGCGCTCATGGTCTCGTCTCGCCCGGTTTCGCCTTGCTTGGCTTCGCCTCTCCGAGCGCCAAGGCATCGCGGATCCAGGGCCAGAGGCCGGAGGGTTTCAGGGTGACGATCCCCAGCAACACGGCGCCGTAGAACCATTGCTTGAGGCCGGGAATCTCGAAGGACGCGCTGAGCCCGGTCATGACCTCTCCGAGCGAGGTCAAGACGGAAGCGCCGACCAGCGGGCCGAACAAGGTGCCGATCCCGCCGACGATGGGACCGATCATGATCTCGACGGAGCGCGAGGTGGCGAAGATCGTGTCGGGATAGAGGTTGTTGTCGTAGAAGGCCAAGATAGTGCCGCCGATTGCGGTCAGCATCGCCGAGATCGCGACGGCGGCGAGCTTGTATCGAAACAAATCGATACCCAGCGCCTGCGCGGCTTCCTGATCCTCGCGGATCGCCCGCCAGTAATAGCCGAGGCGACGGCGCAGCACGTAGCGGCTGAACACGATCACCGCGAAGGTCAGCACGGTGAGAAGGTAGTAGAACATCGTCGGCGCGCCGCGCAGCGTGACGAGGTCGTTGCTGGCCCGATTGGCGACCGGCAGGAAGAGGCCGCTCGAGCCCCCGACCCAGCCGAAATTGTCGAACAGGATTCTCGTGAACTCATTGAACGCGATCGTCAGCAAGGCAAAGTAGACGCCGGTGACGCCGAAGCGGAAGCTCAGCGCCGCAATGAAGCTGCCCACCAGACCGGCAAGCAGGGCGCCGGCCGCCATTCCGAGCCAGGGCGAGACGCCGAATTTCACGAACAGCGCCGCGCTCGTATAGGCGCCTAGACCGACATAGAGGGCGTGGCCGATCGAGAGCTGCCCGGCAAAGCCCATCATGATGTTCCAGGCCGATCCGAAATAGGCCGCCAACAAGATGACGATGAGCACCGAAAGGACATAGGAGCCGACGAAGAGCGGCATCGCCAGCACGACCGCCACCAGGACCGCGATCGCCGCCATTTGCCTCGGCGCGACCCGAAGAGCGCCGGCTGCCGGAAGTCCCTCGGTCACCGAGATCTCGATCACGCGCGCCGCCCCAGCAGCCCTTGCGGCCGCACCAGCAGGACGATGATGAGAAGCGCAAAGCTGAACATGCTCTTCAGCGACGGCATGATGATGAAGCCCGACAGCGCTTCCGAGACGCCGACCAGCAATCCGCCGAGCAGGGCTCCCGGCATGCTGCCGAGCCCGCCCAGGATGACGATGATGAAGGCGAGCAGGGTGTAGTCCGAGGCAATATAGGGCTGCACGTCGACGAGCAGCAGCAGCAATGCGCCCGCCGCGCCGACGCAGGCAGCGCCAAGTCCGAAAGTGATCGCATAGAGGCGCTTCACATCGAGGCCGACCACCTGCGCCCCGATCTGATTGTCTGCGCAGGCGCGGATCGCCTTGCCGGTGCGCGTGAAGCGGAAGAAGAGCGTCAGGACGGCGACGCCGCCGATCGCGCCGATCGCCGCCAGCACCCGCACCTTGTCGAAGAGCAGGCCGCGCAGCTCATAGCTCTCATAAGCATAGCCGACCTGAACATTGCGGGCGTCGGGTCCGAATGCCATCAAAGTGCTGCTGGTGAGCAGGATGGCGACGGCGAGAAGCAGGATGAACTGCTCATGGTCCGGTCGCGTGATGAAGCGGTTGATCAGGCCGCGCTGCAGCCAATAGCCGAACACGAACAACAGCGCCGCGATCGCCGGCACCATGAGCAAGGGATCGAGGCCGAAATACTGGTTGAGGAGCAGCGCTGCGTACATGCCGAGCACCATCATCTCGCCATGCGCGAAATTCACGACCTTGATGACGCCGAAAATGATCGAGAGGCCGAGCGCCATCAGCCCGTAGACGGCGCCGGTCAGCATGCCGGCGACGACGATGTTGAGATAGATCAGCACTGACGGAAGCGGCCGGAAGGAGAGCCCGCTAGCCGCGTTGTCCCCAGCCCGGCATGGGGAAAGCCAGCTTTCCTTCCGCGTTGGCGGCCGGCAGGACCGGCACGGGCTTGCCGCCGAGATTTTGCACCGCCGCGGAAATCTGGTCGGGGTTCTGCCCCTTGGCATCGAAATGGATGGCGCCGCCGATCATCACGCGTTGCGTCAAACTTGTCTGGCGCAGCGCCGCGGCCAGGGCTTCGGGCTTGGTCGAGCCGGCGCGCTTATGGGCGTCGGCGCAGATCAGCACGCCCTCGAAGCAGAAGCCGGCATTGATGTCGAAGGATTCCTGCGGGTACTGCTTGTAGAAATCGGTGCGCAGGCGCTGCGCGAGCTCCTGCTTCGGATCCATCCAGGGCACGTTGGTGATGCAGTAATCGGCGTATTTGCCGAGCACCTTGAGGAATTGCAGGTCGTACATGCCGGGGCTGCCGGGGCTGATGATGCCCATCGGTTCGTATCTCTGCTTCACCATCTCGCGGACCATGAGGATGGCGTCGTTGAGGCGGGTCACGACCATATGCAGGTCGGCGCCCGCGGCCTTCGCTTTGGCGACCTCGATCGACAGGTCCTTGGCTTGCGGATCGTAGGAGATCTTATCGAGGATCTTGAACGGCAATTTGCCGGCATCGGCGTAGCTGTCGATGGCCTTCAGCATCGATTGCCCGAAGGTGTCGTTCACATGCATCAGCACGGCGGTCTTGGGTGCGGTCCCTGCGGCCTGGAAAATATCGCCGAAGCGCGCCAGGCCGTTATTCGCCAGCAGCACGCTGGTCGGGAAGTTGCGGAATATGAACTTGAACCCCTGCTCGGTGATGCTGGGCTCGGAGCCGATATCGATGACGAAGGGTATGCCGTGTTGCTCGGCAACTTGGGCGATCGCCAGCGTCGCGCCGGACTCGAAGGCCCCGAGCAGGATATGCGCGCCATCGCGAATGAGCTTCTCGGCCTGGGTGCGCGCGACATCGGGCTTGGATTCGAAGTCGGCATTCATCAACTCGACCGAGTAGCCCATATCCTTGAGGATGGGCAGCGAGAGATCACGGCCACGCTGGCAAGCCTGACCGATGAGGGCGAGAAATCCCGATCGAGGCAAGAGGCCGCCGATCTTCAACGGCTCCGTTTGCGCGCTGGCTTGGCCGACCCGGCCGGCCGTCATCGCAAAGGTCCCGGTGGCCGCCATGGCCAATCCCAGCTCGCGGCGGCTGAGCTTGCCTCTCATGTCGTTCCCTTCCATTTTTTATGTAACGAAACGAATAATCGCCTCGCGCCTATATGTTTTGATGCGGTCGACTCGAGAACAGAGACGCGAGCCGACATTTGGCGGGTAGCTGTGAGTTGCACCATCATCCTGCGTCGGTTTGGTGTTCCGAGCAAGCCTGAACCTGGGCCAGCCTGAACCTGGGCCAGCCTGAACCTGAGCCAGCTTCACGACCGCCAAGGCCTTAGGCGATGCCGTTGAACGCGCTTGACACAGTGCTCGGCGCGCTGCACTGGCTGGCATCATCTTTATGGACCGTGAACCGATCAGCGTCCCGCGCCACGGGTGCGTTTCGGTCGGAGCCGATGTCGAGATGGCTCGTTTCTGTGACTCCCTCACATTGGTCTTTGGGTTGGTTCGCAGATCGTCAGCAATCATGCGAAAGCCCAACGATGAAGCGCATTTATTGTGGAATCGACTTTGGAACCTCGAACTCAACCGTCGGAGTGAGCGACCTCTCACAGGCGCGTCTTCTTCCTCTGGAGGGAGGACGTTCCACACTTCCGAGCGCCATCTTCTTCAATTTCAGCGATCACAATGTCCTCTTCGGGCGATCTGCCATCGATGCCTATGTCGACGGAGAGGAGGGGCGTTTGATGCGGGCGCTGAAAAGCGTTCTGGGCACGTCCCTGATTCACGAGACGACGCGCATCCGCAGGAAGTCGATGACGTTCACGGACATCCTCGGAAGCTTTTTCGCATTCTTGAAGGCCCGTCTGGAGCACGAGGTCCGGCAGGACGTGCAAGAGGTTGTCCTCGGCCGTCCTGTCCGGTTTGTCGATGCGGACGATGTCGCGGACGCCACCGCTCAGCAGGCCCTCGAGGCAATCGCGCGCAGCCAGGGGTTCCGGCATGTGACGTTCCAATACGAGCCGATCGCCGCTGCGCTCGATTATGAGCAGCGGGTCACCCGCGAGGAACTTGCTCTGATCGTGGACATCGGTGGCGGAACCTCCGATTTCTCCATCGTCAGGGTCTCACCGGAGCGCGCAGGGCGAGCGGAGCGGAAACAAGACATACTCGCGAATGGGGGCGTGCATATCGGAGGCACGGATTTCGACCGTCTTTTGAGCCTTGCGCGGGTGATGCCGCATTTCGGTTTCGGCACGTGGACGACCGATCGAAAGCGCAATTTGCCGTCGCGGTATTTTCACGATCTGGCGACCTGGCACTGCATCAACTCACTCTACAATAAGAGAGTGACGATGGAGCTGCGGCAGGTTCGCTATGAGGCGGAGAGACGCGACCTGATCGAGCGGCTGATCCGCATCGTCCAGGACCGACGCGGACACACGCTGGCTCTGGAGACGGAGCAGGCGAAGATCGAGCTGACTTCGCGATCAACGGCGGCCATCGACTTGGCCTCTTATTGTGACGGAGAGACCATCCATATCACTCGCTCCGAATTCAACGATGCGATCGAGAATTCCGTCGAGCGCATTATGCAGACGGTTCATAAGTTGCTGAGCGGGGCAGGTCTCGGGCCTGGTGCGATCAGCACCATCTTCGTGACGGGCGGCTCAAGCTCGGTTCCCATGCTGCGCGACAGCATTGTGTCGCTCTTCCCCAGCTCCCTTGTTGTGAAAGGGGACCTTCTGGGCAGCGTCGGTGTCGGCTTGGCGCTCGACGCCAGGCGGAAATTCGGTTAGCGCCGCCGCATTTATCGCCGCCGACATCCGCATGCAGGAGCGGGCAAGGACAGGACCGCCGAACCGGAAGTGCTTCACACGACCACGGTCAATTGCTTGGCGGCCCTGGTGATGCCGGTATAGAGCCAGCGCTCGCGGCTGTCCGAGAAAGCGAAGCTCTCATCGAACAGCACGACATCGTCCCATTGCGAGCCCTGCGCCTTGTGCACTGTGAGCACATAGCCGTAATCGAACTCGTCATAGCGCTTGCGCTGCTCCCAATCGAAGCCCTCGATATTGCCGAGGAAGCATTCCGGCCGCACCGAGACCCTGACGGCCCGCCCGCCCGCATCCTCGTCGGGGGAGAGGCGCAGCGACAGGATGCCGGTGCGGCGGGTGCCGCTTTCGGCGACGCTCCACAGCCCGCCATTGAACAGGCCCTTCTTGCGGTTGTTGCGCAGGCAGACGAGCTTGTCGCCGGCTAGCGGCAGGGTTTCGGCGAAGCCGCGGCGCTCGCGCATGCGGCCATTATAGGCCCGCCGCGTGGCGTTGCGGCCGACCAGCACCTGGTCGGCCCCGAGCACCCGGGTCGGATCGAGGGCCTGGCGCTTCACCACCTGGGTGAGCCCATATTCGCCCGGCACGAGGCGCTGGCCTTCGCGCACCTGCATCGACAGGCGCACGATCGGATCGTCTTGCGCCTGGCGGTGCACTTCGGTGAGCATGGCGTCGGGCTCGGCCTCGGTGAAGAAGCCGCCGCCCTGGATCGGCGGCAGCTGGGCCGGGTCGCCCAGCACCAGCAGGGGCACGCCGAAGGAGATCAGGTCACGCCCCAATTCGGCGTCGACCATCGAGCATTCGTCGATGACGATCAGCTTCGCCCGCGAGGCGGGTGCGTCGTCCCACAACTCGAAATTCGGCGTCTCCTCGCCGCTTTCAAGCGCCTTGTAGATCAGGCTGTGGATGGTCGAGGCGCCGGGGCAGCCCTTGTTGCGCATGACATGCGCAGCTTTGCCGGTGAAGGCCGCAAACAGCACCTTGCCGTCGACGCTTTCGGCGAGATGGCGTGCCAGCGTCGTCTTGCCGGTCCCGGCATAGCCGAACAGTCGGAAGATCTGCGGCACGCCGCGCCGTCCGGGCTTCGACTTCAGCCAGGCTGCGACCGCCTTGCGGGCGGCCTCCTGATGGACGGAGAATTCGGGCATGCGGGACTTAGCCTCAAGCAGGGCGGACGGGCTCGAAATAGCGCTTCTCGAGCATGACATGCACGCCCTTATTGCCGTTGACGACCTGCGTCACGCGCAGATCCGCCGCAAGGCTCGCAAGCGCATAGGCCTGGTAGCGGTCGAGCCCGGTGCGGGCGCAGACGAGATCGAGCATCTGGCGCAGCGCAATCACGACGCAATCGTCGAGATCAGGGTCGAAAGCCATGGTGATCATATGGGTCGGCGTCTCGGCGAGCGGCCACTCCAGTTTGATATCGTCGCGCAGCGTCAGGCGGAAAGTGCCGGTGAGCCCGGTCTCGACGGCCGTGATGCAGACTTCCCCGTCGCCTTGCGCGCCATGGCCGTCACCCACCGAGAACAAGGCGCCGTCGACGAAGATCGGCAGATAGAGCGTGGTGCCGGCGACCAGCTCCTTATTGTCGAGATTGCCGCCATTGCGGCGCGGCGGCAGCGTCGACACCATGCCCCAACCGGCGGGCGGGGCGGTGCCCATCACGCCGAAGAAGGGCGCAAGCGGAACCTCCTGCCCCCAGGGCAGACGCCAGCTCTTCCGGGCCCGGTCGAGGGTGATGTGGAACAGGCGGCTTTCGGCGAAATCGTCCGGCAGGGCGCCGGCGAGCGGGCGCACGACCTGATAGCCCCAATCGTAGAAGGGCTCGATCGCCTCGATGTCGACTTGCAAGGTCTGCCCGGCCTTTGCGCCTTCGACGGCGACCGGACCGGTGCAGATATGCCCTTGCAGCTTCGGCGTCACCTTGGCGTGAATGGCCGTGAGCTGCGGCGGAATGACGAGTGGCGGCGCCGGCAGCGATTCGGGCGACCCCGACACCGTCGATATGGTGACGCGGCCGCCATTGGGAATGGTTAATGCGGGAGGGAGCTTGGCATCGAAGAAGCCCCAATGGACATTCTCTGGATCGGGCTCGAGGCGAGGGGAGCGCATGGTGTTGCAGTTCCGTGATGTTGCGTGATCGATGCGCCGATCACAGCACGTTCCGGCTTCTCGTCCAAACGGAGCGCGGCGCCACTCGTCGACCGCGCCGCGTCGCGCCGAGAACCGCTTGGGCTACCGGCTCGCCGGATGGCGGCAATGGCGCCGATCAGCTTCTCCGAAAAGCCCTTTGGAAAGCGGCGAAAGCCGCCCAAAAGCCTTGTGTCTTCGCGTGGAATGGCCATATCAGGGCGGCATGGCGAATGAACATCGCGTCCTCGACGCATCCCCCTCAAATACTGCCTCGCTGATCCTGGCCCCTCAGGGGAGCGCGACGGCGCTCGACGCCCGGACCATCTCCAAGATGAGCTCGCGGCAATTGCGCGACCTGATGGGGTCGCAGGCGATGATGGAGGTCGCCTCGCTGCGCGATTGGCTGCTGGGTGATGCCAGGCGCGCCGATGATCCCACCAAGAACGTCACCGAACTGTGCAACTGGCTGCTGGCGATCGGGATTCCCATCGATCGGGTGGCGATTTCGATCTCGACCCTGCATGCCGAGCATGACGCGATCGGGCGCATCTGGCAGAAGGATGGGGGCGTCGAGGAGCGGGTCTATGTCAGCCCCGGCCCCGACGATCCGGTGTATCTGCGTAGCCCTTTCTACGCCTCCCTGGTCTCGCGTGAATGGGTGGAGATGCGGCTTGCCGAAACGCCCGATGACCGCTTCGGCATCGTGCCCGAATTGAAGGCGCAGGGCTATACGCACTATATCTGCATCCCGATCACCTTCATCAACGACATGACGGCCTGGGTGACCTTGGCGACGCGCTCTCCGGGGGGCTTTTCCTCGCGCGACCTCGCCGTTTTTGCCTCGATCATGCCGCCCTTCTCGGCGCTGCTCGAATTGCGCGTCGCCTGGGGCACCTTGCGCAATGTGCTGCGCATCTATGTGGGAGACGAGCCGCGCCAGGCCATTCTCAGCGGCAACGTCAAGCGCGGCCAGGTCTCGACGATCCGCTCCGCCATCCTGTTCGCCGATATGCGGGACTCGACCCAGCACACGGTCGAGCTCGGTGTGGTCGGGGCCGTCGAATTGTTCAATTCCTTCTTCGATTGCCTGGTGCCGGCCATCGAGTCGCGCCATGGCGAAGTGCTGAAATATATGGGCGATGGCCTGTTGGCCATCTTTCGCGAATCCAAGGACGGAGGGAAGTGCGACGCGCCCGAACGGGCACTCGCGGCAGCCCGCGACGGCCTCGCTACACTCAATGCTTTCAACATCCAGCACCCCGACAAGCCGCAGATGCGCGCGGGCCTTGCTCTGCATTACGGCGAGGCCGCCTATGGCAATATCGGCTCCGGGACACGGCTCGACTTCACGGTGATCGGGCGCGATGTGAGCCTTGCGAGCCGCGTGGCCGACATGAATCGCACGCTCGACGAACCGTTATTGCTGTCCGCGGCCTTCGCCGAGGAGCTCGGCCAGAAGGTCACCTCGCTCGGGAGCTTCCCGGCCAAGGGTTTTGTCGACCCCGTCGAGATCTATCGCCCGGAACTCACCGACGCGACGCTCGAGAACGTCTATCGCTCTCCCAAGGCGACGTTCTTCGATATCGGCTGAGGCGGAGCGGGCCTTCGCAGGCCGTGAGGCGCGCAATTTGTGCCCGCACGAGGCGAAACCGCTAAAATTCTTACGATTGATTTGCGTCGGCTTAAGCTTTTCTGCGGCTAGAGAGCTCGATCCCTGGGGTTTGATTCCAAGGTCGAGAAGATGTCGGGCTTCCTCAAGCGCGTCGCGGGTCGCGTCGGCCGCCGTCTTCTGCTGCACAAGCGCGGCAAAGTGGCCATCATGGGAGGCACACGCGCCCCACAGGCGAACTCCGAACTGACGACGGCTGCGCAGCAGACCATCGTCCCGAGATTTGTCACCAATTCGACCAGCGCACGCCGACACCGTCGCACGGCAAACTCCTCCGGCCGGTCCCTCAGGGGCCGGCCGTTTTCCTTGCAGCGACCCTTGACAGCCAGGGATGATTGGTTGGTCATGGGCGCCGGCGGGGATCGACGACCGGAAGGATGTGCGCTTGCTGACGGAGCTTTTGGCGGAACGGCCCTTCCTCCTTGCCGACGGGGCGACGGGGACCAACCTGTTCGAGATGGGGCTGGTCTCCGGCGAGGCGCCGGAATTGTGGATCGACAGCCACCCCGATCGCATCATGGCGCTGCATCAGAGCTTCGTGGATGCGGGCGCGGATCTCATCTTGACCAATACTTTCGGCTGCAACCAGCGCCGCCTGATGCTTCACGACCTGCAGAGCCGAGCGCGCGAGCTCAACCGCATGGCGGCGCAATTGGCGCGCGCCGTCGCCGACAAGGCGCCGCGGCGCGTCATCGTCGCCGGCTCGGTCGGACCGACGGGCGATCTTCTGGCGCCGCTCGGCCCGCTGACCGAGGAGGAGGCCGTGGCGGTGTTCGCCGAGCAGATCGCCGGGCTCCGGGAAGGTGGGGCCGAGCTCGCCTGGATCGAGACCATGTCGGCGCAAGAGGAGATGCGCGCCGCCGCGAGGGCGGCCGCCAGCCTCGGGATGCCCTATACGCTGACGGCGAGCTTCGACACTGCCGGGCGCACCATGATGGGGCTTGCTCCCGCGGCGCTGCCGGCCTTCACCGCGACGCTGTCGCCGCAGCCGGAGGCGCTCGGCGCCAATTGCGGGGTCGGGGCTTCCGACCTCGTCATGTCGGTTCTCGATCTCGCCGCAGGCGCCAATGGCACGCCGATCATCGCCAAGGCCAATGCCGGCATCCCGCGATGGCAAGGCGCCCATATCCATTATTCCGGCACGCCCGCCGTGATGGGCGCCTATGCGTGCCTCGCCTATGACGCGGGCGCGCGCATCATCGGCGGCTGCTGCGGCACCGCGCCGGCCCATCTCGCCGCCATGCGGCTGGCGCTCGACCAGCATGAACGGCGGGCTCCGCCGAGCCTCGAGGCGGTCGTCGCGGCGCTCGGTCCGCTGGCCCAGCCCCCGAGAGCCGAAGGCGCCGAGCCGCGCCGGCGCGACCGCAGGCGCGGCTGATGCCAATGCGTTAAGCATTCGCGCTTTCAGCGTCGCCGGCGGACGGCGCGCCAACCGAATATCAATCTATGTCCGGCATGTTGGCCCCAATAACGCGCGAAAACTGCGCGGCCTTCGATGACGGGGACGGCTATCATGTTGAGTATTTCGTCGGGCATGGCCGGCTTGATCGCGGCTGTTTGCGTTCCGGTTACCATCTCGCTTGCCGTCGTCGCGCTGTTGCTGCTGCGCGACCTGCGCCGGGCCGATCGGCAGGCGTTGAGGCGCGAAGGCGAGATGGAGCATGTGCGCGACGAGATCTGGCAGGCGCGCGAGAGCGAGGAGCGCTATCGCAGCCTGATCGAAGGACAAAACGACCTCATCCTGCGCCGCGATCGGGACGGGTGCATCGTCTATGCCAATGCGGCCTTCCTGGAGATGGCCGGGCAGGGCGAGGCGATCATCGGCTCGCGCTTCGTGCTCACCTCGGCGGCCATCAGCGAGGCGACCCTTACGGCATCCGGGGCGCGCAGCTTCGACCAGGAGATCGATACCAGCCGGGGGCGGCGCTGGCTCTCCTGGATCGAGACCACCGTGCGCGAGCCGGATGGGCGGATGCTGACGCAGTCGGTCGGCCGCGACATCACCGAGAGGCGCATAGCCGAGGAAGCGATCGCCGGGGCGCAACGCCGCGCCGAGGCCGCGAGCGCCGCCAAGTCGCGCTTCCTGGCGACGGTGAGCCATGAGCTGCGCACGCCGCTCAGCGGCATCATGGGCATGGCGGATCTTCTCGTCGATACGGGGTTGACGCCCGAGCAGACGACCTATGCGCGCGCCGTGAAGAGCTCAGGCGAGTCGCTGCTCTCGCTGATCGACGAGATTCTCGATTTCTCGAAGATCGAATCCGGCAAGCTGGAGCTCGCGCATGATGTCTTCGATCTCACCGCGCTGGTGGAAGGGGTGGTTGAGCTCCTGGCGCCGCGGGCTCAGGACAAAGGCATCGAGATCGCGAGCTTCATTGCGCCGCGCACGCCGCGTCAGCTGACCGGCGATCCGGCGCGGTTGCGCCAGATCCTCCTCAATCTTGCCGGCAACGCCGTCAAATTCTCCGCGAGCGGCGGCGTCGGCCTGTCCGTGCAGGTCACGGCCGAGGGGCGCACCGTGTTCACGGTCGCCGATACCGGGGAGGGCATCGGCCCTGACCGCCTGCAACGGATCTTCGAGGAGTTCGAGCAAGGCGAGGGCGCGAAAGCAGGCGCAGGGCTCGGGCTCGCGATCTCGCGTCGCCTCGTCGAGATGATGGGCGGCACGCTCACGGTCGAAAGCGCGCTCGGACGCGGCTCGACCTTCACGGCGCAGATTCCCCTCGCGGCCGTGCTGCAGCAGCCCGTGCCGAGACGCTCATTCCCGGCTGGCAGCCGCGCTCTGGTCGTCGCCCGTTCGCCATTCGAAGCGCCATACCTCTGCGAAAAGCTGCGCGAGCTCGGCTTCGAGGTCGACCAGGCCGTGGATGCGCCGGACGCGCTGGCGCTGCTCGCCAATTCCGCGGCCCCGCAATTGCTCGTGGTCGATGCGGCGATCGGCGAAGCCGCGGCGCGCGCCGTCGCGGCACGCGCCATGGAAGCGGGGACGCAATCGCGCCTGGTGCTGCTCTCGCCCTTCGAGCGGCGCCAGATCGGTGCGCCGAGCGTCTTCGGCTTCGATGGCTACCTCGTCAAGCCGATCCGCGAGCGCTCGCTCAGGGCGCGCCTCCTCGATCCCGATCGGCGCGAACCACTCAAGGGCGAGCCGCAGGAAACCCGCTCGAGCCCCTCGCTGCCGGCGCCGCTTCGGGTGCTGCTCGCCGAGGATGATGAGGTCAATGCTCTCTTGGCGACGCGTCTGCTGGAGCGGGCCGGCGCCGTGGTCGAACGCCATCAGAACGGGCTCGCAGCCCTCGACGCCGCGGTCGGCGCAGTCGAGGGGCGGCGCCCACCTTTCGATCTCGCTCTCCTCGATATCCGCATGCCGGGCCTCGACGGCAATGAGGTCGCAAGGCGGTTGCGCAAGGCGGAAGCCCGATTGAGGCACGCACCTTTGAAACTCGTCGCCCTCACCGCGAACGCATTCACGGAGGATCAGGCGACGGCGCGCGCCGCTGGCTTCGACATGTTCCTCGTCAAGCCGATGCGACGCGACGACCTGCAGCGCCTGCTGTCGCAAGCCCCGGCGAAAAGCAAAGTCGCTTGAGCCAAAGGTCGCTTGAGCCCAAGGTCGCTTGAGCTTAAGTCGTCGCGCCCGTCATTCTGGCGTCATCTCGTCGTGTTGGCGTTTCCTGACGGGAATCGCAGGGGCAACGCCAGGTGACCAACAGCCGACCTTCGATGGGGTTGCGGCCCTTCTGGAGCATTATCCAGGGCGAGCGCGGCCTGACGGCGCCGCTCGCCAAGCCTGCGCTCCTGGCCAAGCCTGCACTCGCTTTGCGGCGCATGGGTGCGCCGGACGGCCTCGTGCGCCTCGCGCTCAGCCCGGCCGTCGCCTCGCGGGCCGCGGGCAGGAGCTTCCGCGAATGGCGACTGGCGCGTGAGGGCGATGTCCTGGGAAGGCTCGGCTCGCTCGAAGTGCGCCTCGCCCGCGACGCGCGCGAGTTGCGCCAGGCGCAGAGGCTGCGCTTTCGCGTCTTCTACGAGGAGATGTCCGCCCTCGCCAACCCGATGACTGCCTTGCTGCGCCGGGACATGGATCGCTTCGATCGCATCTGCGATCATCTCCTCGTCATCGACCGCGAGGCACGGCCGAATTTCGGCATGGGCGGATCGAAGGTGGTCGGCACTTATCGCCTGTTGCGCCAGCCCGTGGCCGAAGAGGCTTTCGGCTTCTACACGCAAGGCGAATACGACATTGCACCCCTGATCGCGGCGCATCGCGATAAGCACTTCCTCGAGCTCGGCCGCTCTTGCGTCCTGGCAGATTATCGCGACAAGCGCTCGCTCGAACTTCTCTGGCGCGGCATCTACGCCTATATCCGCCGCCATGGCATCGATGTGATGATGGGCTGCGCCAGCCTCGAAGGCACCGATCCCTCAGCGCTCGCCCAGCAGCTCAGCTTCCTGCACCATTACGCGCCATGCCCCGAAGGCTGGCAGGTGCGTGCCAGGGACGAGCGCTATGTCTCGATGAACATGCTGCCCAAATCGCAGATCGACGCCAAGGCGGCGCTGCGCAGTCTGCCGCCTTTGATCAAGGGCTATCTGCGCCTCGGCGCGACCTTCGGCGAGGGGGCGGTGATCGACCGTCAATTCGGCACCACCGATGTATTCGTGCTCCTGCGCACCAGCGTCATTGCCGAGCGCTACCTGCATCATCTCGGCGCGCCCGAGGTGCGCAAGGCGGCCTGAGGTCGCGCGGCCGCAACTTTGTTCTCCTGAAACGCGATCTTGCCCAAGGACCAGGCGCCTTTTGCGGTGACGCCGCAAGCCCGCGAGTTCAGCTCGCGCCTTCGCCTTGCCGCAGCAGCGCCTGCAGACCTTCGCGATAGCTCGGAAAGGCCGGCGCGAATCCGAGGGCGCGCTTGATCGCGAGGTTCCTCACGCGCTTGCTCTCGGCGTAGAAGCTCGCCGCCATCGGCGAGAGATCAGCCTCCGCGAAGGCGATTTCGGGAGGTGCCTCGACGCCCAGGAGCTCGGCCGCATAGGCGATCACGTCCTGGGGCGGAGAAGGCTCGTCATCGGTCAGGTTGTAGACGGCTTCGGCGCTGTCCTTGGCGAGGGACAGCGAAAGCCCCGTCGCGATGTCGTCGACGTGCACGCGGTTGAACATCTGTCCGGGCTTGACGATGCGACGCGCGGTGCCCTTGCGCAGGGCAACGAGCGCGTTGCGGGCCGGTCCATAAATCCCCGGCAGGCGAAAGACGATCACAGGCTTCCCGGCAAGCTCGCCGAGCGCTCGCCATTGCGCCTCGGCCTCGAGCCGCGCTCGGCTGCGTGGGGATGCCGGCGTGGCCGGTGTCGTCTCGTCGATCCAGGCGCCGCCATGATCGCCATAGACGCCGACCGTCGAGAGATAGCCGATCCAGCGCAGTTTCGTGGCGCCGGCCATGATCTTGGCGAGCCTGTCCGGCAACGGATCGCCCATGGGGCTGGGAGGGATCGAGATGAGCAACGCCTCGGCCGCTTGCAGCGGTGCGGCCAGGACGCCGGAATCGTCGCCGGATGCGTCGAAGCTCGAGGCCTCGATGCCCTCCGAGCGCAGGAGCGCTGCCCGCTCGGCGGTCCGCACCGTGCCGCCCACCTGCCAGCCGGCGGCGCGCATGCGTCGGGCGAAGACGGTCGCCGAATAGCCGAGGCCAAGAATGAAGATCATGATATGAAGATCATGATATAAAAATGCTCATCGGATGAAGATATTCATGTAGTCGCCTCGCCCTCAGCGTATTCCGCCAGTACCTGCGCATCGATCTCATGGGCGCGGCAGCGTCTTGCCAAGGCGGCGAAGCGCGCCTGCGGCAGGAGGCGCGAAGCCGCCCAGACGGCCATGCCGCGCACCAGCGGGGAGGGGTCGTCGAGCAACCGCACGGCTTCGTCCGCGAGCTCGCTATCGCCGGAATTGCCGATGGCGATCAGCACGTTGCGCAGGAAGCGATCGCGCCCGGTGCGCTTGATGGGAGTGCCGGCGAAGAGCTTGCGGAAGGCGCTGTCGTCGAGCCGCGCCAATTCGCGCAAGGGACGGGCGGCGAGCTCGCCGCGCTCGGCCATGCGCGTGTCATGGCTCGCCTTGGCGTATTTGTTCCAGGGGCAGATGGCGAGGCAATCATCGCAGCCGAAGACGCGGTTGCCGATGGCTTCGCGGAACTCGCGCGGGATCGGCCCCTTATGCTCGATGGTGAGATAGGCGATGCAGCGGCGGGCATCGAGGCGGTAGGGGGCCGGGAAGGCCTTGGTCGGGCAAATGTCGAGGCAGCGTCGACACGTGCCGCAATGGTCGGTCCCCGGCTCGTCGAGGGGCAGTTGCGCGGTGGTGAAGATCGACCCGAGCAGCAGCCAGTTGCCGGTCTCGCGCGACAACAGCACGGTGTGCTTGCCTTGCCAGCCGAGCCCGGCCGCGGCGGCGAGCGGCTTTTCCATCACCGGCGCGGTGTCGACGAAGACTTTCACCTCGGCGCCGGCGAGCGCGACGAGCGTCTGCGCCAGCTCCTTCAGCCGTCCTTTGATCACGTCGTGATAGTCGCGGCGGCGCGCATAGGCGGCAACGAGACCGGCATCGCGCCGGCTGAGCGCTGCGAGCGGGTCGGAGAGCGGCGGCGCGTCGAGGCCCAGCATGATGATGCTGCGGACCTCGCCCCACAGCGCTTGCGGGGAGGCGCGCCGCTGCGGGTCGCGCGCCATCCAGCCCATGCCGCCATGCTCGCCCGCCGCGAGCCAGGTACCGAGCCTCGCCTCGAGCTCGGGCGAGGCCGCAGGGGAGGTCACTCCGAACGAGGTGAAACCGAGCCGTCGGGCGCGCTGCTCGAGGCGTGAGCGCAGGAGCATGGCAGGGTCCGTCTTCGTCTGCGGCCGGGCAACTATTCCCGGACCGGCAGGCGGCGGCAGATCCGGAGCGTCGAGATCTGGAGCGTTGACGTCTGGAGCGTGCATCATGCGAGCCTTGCTCCCGACGGGCCGGCAAGGGCTGCCGGCCTCGGATTTGGGGTTACAAGCAGCTCGGCCCGCCCCGTGCCGGCCGCGATCAGAAGTCGAGATCGGCGTAATGCGCGGGCGGCGTGACGCCGGGGATGCGGTCCGCGAGCAGCGGGCGAAAGCTCGGCCGCGATTTCATCCGCGAATACCATGTGCGCGCCGTCTCATCCTCGTCCCAGGCCACATCGCCGAGAAAATCCATGCTCGACAACTGCGCCGCCGCCGCCAGATCCGCATAGGTCATGCGCGGCCCGGCAAGCCAGTTCCGCTCGCTGAGCAGCCAGCCGATATATTTGAGATGATAGCGCATATTGGCGCGCGCCGCCCGGATCGAGGGCATGTCGGGCGCGCCGCCACCCTCCGCGTGCGGCATGAAGCGCTTATAGACCTTCTCGGTGACCAGGAAGGAGGAGACCTCGGCGTCGAACTTGTTCAAGAACCACTCGGTCAGGCGGCGCACCTCGACGCGGCTCGTCGGGTCCTCGGGCAGGAGCCGCCGCTCTCCGAGCGCGAGGCCACGCGTCTCGTCGAGATATTCGGCGATCACGCTGGCGCCTGGAACGGAGGCGATCGATTCCTCGCTCAGCACCGGTGTCGTCCCGGCCGGGTTGAGCGCCAGGAATTCGCGCCGCCTTTCCCAGACGCGCTCCTCCTTGAGCTCGGCTTCGATGCCGATCTCGCCGAGGACGAGCCGGATGAATCGCGAATGCGGGCAGATGGGATGATGATGCAGCGTTGCCATTCGAAATGTCAGGAGCGAGCCGGCCTCGAGGCGGGCGATCGGTTGGGGCCGACATGGGCGCCCGGTATAGGCTGCGCATCCGCGAGCGGCAACCCGCACTGTCACATCCTGTCACATTGTCATATCCACAGGGCGCACAGGAGCCTGATGGGCCATGCTCGGGTGATGGAATGCAAAGTCGCCGGAGTATGTTGGAGAGGCATGCAATTTTTCTGGGCCCAGGGGCAAATTTTTACTTGACCCTAAGCGATTCGGGACCCATATGCGCGCTTCGAGGCGCGTCGCCATAGGCTTGGATTCACGGGGCGCTTTGTAGACTACTTCGCTCCGGCTTGCCGGGTCTGCATCTACTGGTTGGGGAGGGTTCCCATGGATCGAGACGCCCTCTTCCAATCGGGGATGGACTTGGAGCTTCCAAGCACCACCCGAAAGGAAGATACATCCTATATCGGTTCGTATGTCTCTGACGACGACCGTAAGGATCATTTCGTGGTGAAGAACGGCGTGCGTTGCGCCGGGACGCACCTCATCATCGAGCTCTACGGGGCTCGACATCTCGCCGATATCGGTCATATCGACAGGGCGTTGCGCGCCTGTGTCGAGGCCGCCGGCGCGACACTGCTGCATATCCATCTGCACCATTTCGAGCCGAATGGTGGAGTATCTGGCGTCGCGGTCCTCGCGGAGAGCCATATCTCCATCCATAGCTGGCCCGAATGCGGCTATGCCGCGCTCGACGTGTTCATGTGTGGCGCGGCCGAGCCTGAGAAATGCGTGCCGGTGCTGAAAAAGGCCTTCTCCGCCAAGCGGATCGAGGTCGACACCTTGTTGCGCGGCAAGGACGTGTAACGGGGCCACAAGGTCGACTGATCCCGACGGTTGCTTCCAGCCGTCGGCAAAACCTCCAAGAACATGACGATTGATCGATGCGCGCGGGCTGACGCCTGCGCGCATTTCTCTTTGCGGCCCATTGCCGGCAAGCAATCCACAAACACGGCTTGCCGTCCGGCAGCGGGGTCGCCTCGAGATCATGCGGCTGCTAGATAGCCGCGCTGTCCAACCTCCTCACAGGCTGACCTCCATGACCGAACCGCGCTACATCCAAGAAACCCTGTTCGACGAGCTCGGCTTCCGCATGAGCTTTGCGGCCGAGAAAATCGTGTTCCAGGGGCAGGGGGATCTGCAGAGCCTCGTCCTGTTCGAGAATAAGCGTTTCGGTCGGATGCTGATGCTCGACGGGGCGACGCAGGTGACGACGGCCGACGAGTTCATCTATTCGGAGATGATGAGCCATGTGCCGATCCTCGCCCATGGCCGGGCCAAGGATGTGCTGATCATCGGCGGCGGGGACTGCCTGATCGCCGAGGAGGTGCTCAAGCACAAGGGCGTCGAGCGCTGCGTGCAGGTCGAGATCGACAAGGCCGTGCTCGACTTCTCGAGAGAGTATTTCCTCGAGTGGAACCGTCCCTTCTTCGAGGATAAGCGCATCGACAGCGTCATCGCCGACGGCATGCATTATGTGGCCGACCCGGCCAATCACGGCTGCTTCGATGTGATCATCGTCGATTCCACCGATCCGCAGGGGCCGGGCGCGGTGTTGTTCTCGCGCGAGTTCTACGAAGGCGCCAGGAAGTGCCTCAGGCAGGGCGGGGTGATGGTGACGCAAAACGGCGTGCCCTTCTTCCAGCCCGACGAGCTTCTCGGAACGCTCGGCATCTGGCGCAGCCTGTTCGCCGATCCTTACGCCTATGTGGCCGCCATCCCGACCTATGTCGGCGGCCATATGACCATGGGCTTTGCGACCGACGACAAGGAGCTGCGCGCCATCTCGCCGGCGACGCTCGAACGGCGTTTCGCCGAGGCCAAGCTCGAGACCCGCTATTACACGCCGGACGTCCATAAGGCTGCCTTCGCGCTGCCCCGCTTCATCCGCGAGCTCGTCGGCAAGGCGCTCGGCTGACGCGCCGGCGTACATGAAAAGGCCGAAGCCGGGCTTGCCGGCTTCGGCCGAAAGAGGCTGCGCGGCGCGAACGGTTATTGATTGGCCGTCGCCGTCACGTCGAGCTTGTTGAAGATCGCTGCCGGATCGGGACCGCCGCCGCCCACGACGTCGGTCAGGCCGAGGCCGGTCGCATCCTTCGCCTTCACCGAGATCGTCAAGCTCTTCGGCTTGGCGATGAAGCTCGCGACGGCATTGGCCAGGGACTTCGCCTTGTCGGAACCGCCAAGCAGTTGCGGAATGCCGAGCGCCGCCTGCGTGCCCCATTGGGCGCGCAGATTGTCGGGCGTGGTGTTCTGCCCCTTGGCCATCAGCGCCACGATCTTGTCGAGCAGCCCGGTATTCTCGAGCCGCAGGGTCGCGTCGCCGAGAGTGACCCCAAGACCTGCGACCTGCATCTGCGCGATATTGCCGGCGAACAGCTCGCGCGGCACATTGCCGAAGGTGCCCTTCAGCGACACCGCGCCCATATTGGCGCCCTTGGCGCTGAGCTCGTTGACGCTGATGGATTTGCTGTTCTCGTGCCAGATGAGATCGACGATGTTCGACACATCGACGCTCTTATAGCCGAGCTGCTGCAGCTGCGCCGCCTGGTCCTGCATGAGGCCGACATCGGCGCTGAGATCGTCGAGCTGCGTGCGGATGCTGGTCGGGATGGCACCGACATAATTGCCGAGCTTCAGCTCATAGCCGGCGAGGGTGACGGATTTGGGCGACGGCCCCTGGGGCACCGAGACATCGACGCTCTTGAGCACGATGCCGTCGAGATGCGGGATGGCGGTGCGCCAATCGAGGTTGCTCATCGCGGCGTCGCTTACATCTCCGGTCTTGGCGACGGCCGCGAGCGCGCTCAGGAAGGGCTTCAGATCCATGCCGAGCAGGGCCGCGCGCCCAAGCTTCACATGGCCGCCCGCCGCATTCACCTCGAGGCCTTCGATGCCGAACTCGGCGAAGCGGGAATTGGCAATCGCGCCGATCTTGAAGGTCTTGAGCGAGGCGCCTTGGAAAGAGGGGTCGGGAACCTTGATCGAGATATCCGACGCCGACATTCCGTCGACCGCGAAGGCATCGTAGAATTCGGCGAGCATGCCGACCATCTTGGCTGTCTCGGCCGGAGGCAGGGGCTTGCCGGGATTGGCGGCGCCCGCCTGCATCGCGGTCTGCATCAGGCTCGCGAGAGGCGTGGACAGCGGCCGCATCTTCATGGCGCCTGCGCTGAGATGCCCGATATTGACCTCGACTCCCTGCGGCCCCTTGAACTTCATGCTCTCGATGGAGGAGGGGCCGACCAGCTGCTTGGGCGCCTCGCCAGGCTGCGCCGCAGCGTAGAACATGCGCACCGCGCCGGCGAGATCGTAATCGGTCGCGAGGAAGGTTCCGACCGTGTAGCTCATCGGCATCGGCCCCTTGACGTCGGCCGTCATGCCGGCGGAACTGATGCGGGCAGCCTTGCCGCCCTTGATGCCGTCGATATGGAAGTCGTGATAGGTCACCACCTGCGTCATCGGCCCATCCTTGCCGGGCATCGGCGAGGTCATGGTCAGATCGACCTCGGGAATGACGATGGAGGTGGCGTCGAACTTCGCCAAGGTATCGGCGGAGGACAAGCTCCAGGGACCGCTGACCAGGTTCTGCACGTCGCCCTTCGAGAGCGAGGAGCCGTTGATCGCGATATGCGGAATCTTGATGCTCGCATCGCCGATCGCGAAGGACAGGTTGTCGAAGGATACGTCCTCGGCCGCCTGTGCGGAGCTGACCCAGCCGAGCGACCATGAGGCCGCGTTGCGAGAGGCGACCAGGCTGTCGACCATGCTTGCTGCGGCAGGTGCCGCGGCGACAAATCCAAGGCCCAGTATGAATGCTGAACTACGCTTCATTTGTCGCTCCCGCTCCCGCTCACGTTGGAATGGCCGATTTAGCCAACGATCTAAGCTGTAAGCATAGCTTGCGACAAAAGATTGTTCAAAGGAAAGGCCGAAAGGCCGCTGTCCGGGCACAAATCATGGATAACGCCCGAGAGGGACGCGGCTCAGTTCGACGCGGGCGTGGCGCCCTTAAGGCGCAGTTATGGCTGCCTCAAACCGAAAACGACGTGCCGCAGCCGCAAGATGAGGTGGCGTTCGGGTTGTCGAAGCGGAAGGATTGGCCGATCAGGTCATCGACGAAATCGAGCCTCGAGCCTTGCAGGAAAGGCAGCGACACGTCATCGACCGCGACGCGGGCGCCGTCGCGCTCGATCACGAGATCGTCAGGCGCCGGCTGCGGTACCACGTCGAAGGCGTATTGGAAGCCCGAACAGCCGCCGCCGCTCACCGAGATGCGCAAGAGCGAGCCTGCGGCCTCGCCCCTCATGATCTCGCGGATGCGCCGCGCTGCGCTCTCGCTCAGAGCCAAAGGCGTCCCGTCCATGGTCCCTGCCTCAGCCAAATCTGTTCCGGCCATCTCGATGCCTTCCGAATCCCGTCGCGCAAATCTCGTCGCGATTGCGTCGCGACGCCACTCTAACGTAAGTCGCCATGATGAATGATTCAACGCGAGGCGTGAATCGGCGGGTCGGTGAACGCTGGCGGGCCGCCTATGCGGTCGACCCGGTCGCTTCGCATGGACGGCTGATCGCCGAGCCCGCATCGGCGACGCGCTCCGAATTCCAGCGCGACCGCGACCGCATCATCCATTCCACGGCATTCCGGCGCCTGGCGCACAAGACGCAGGTCTTCCTTTACCATGAGGGCGATCATTTCCGCTCGCGCCTCACCCATACCATCGAGGTCGCCCAGATCGCCCGTTCCCTCGCAAGGGCGCTCGGCCTCGACGAGGATCTGGCGGAGGCCCTGGCTCTCGCCCATGATCTCGGCCATACGCCCTTTGGCCATACGGGCGAGGACGCTCTCGACGACTGCATGCGCAATTACGGGGGTTTCGATCACAACGCCCAGGCCTTGCGCATCGTGACCCGGCTGGAACGCCGTTATGCGCATTTCGATGGGCTGAACCTCACCTGGGAGACGCTGGAAGGCCTCGTCAAGCATAACGGGCCGATGCTCGACGCCGAGGGGCAACCGCTGGGACGCTATCGCAAGCGCGGCATCCCGGTCGCCATCCTCGAATATGACGAGCGCCATCCGCTCGAGCTTGCGCGCTTCGCCAGCGGCGAGGCGCAAGTGGCGGCGATCGCCGACGATATCGCCTATGACGCCCATGACATCGATGACGGCACGCGCTCGGGCCTGCTCGAGACCGGATTGCTACGCGAGGTCGATTTCCTGGCCGAGCTGCTGGACGAGATCGATGGCCGCACGCCTGGCCTCGCCAAGCCGCGCCTCGTCAACGAATTGGTGCGCCGCGTCATCACCCGTTTTGTCGAGGATGTGATCGGCGAGAGCCGCGCCCGTCTTGCGGCCCTGGCGCCGGGCTCGGCCGATGACATCCGGGCTGCCGACCGCTCCATCGTGGCTTTCTCGGCCACCATGGAGGTCGCCGATCGCAGCATCAAGCGCCTGCTGTTCGGGCATGTCTATCGCGACCCCAAGGTTGTGCGCATGCGCGTCGAGGCCGACCAGGTCCTGCGCCAGCTGTTCGAGCGCTTTTTCGAGGCTCCGCATCTGTTGCCGGCCGAATGGGGAGAAGGGCTCGATGGGGCTGACGAGGCGCGACGCGCCCGCCGCATCGCCGATTATATCGCCGGCATGACGGATCGTTACGCGGCCGCCGAACAGGCGCGGCTGACCGGACGACAGGCAACTCCAAGTGACTTCTGATCAGGTGATATGTGATGACGCAGGATCCTCCCGTGCCCAATATTCCCGTGCCGAATCTTCCCTTGCCAAATCTACCCCTGCGAAGCCGTTTCCAGACATTCGAGGATGCCTCCGAGAGAGCCGAGGGCCCGGCCCGGCTCGCGGCCCTTCGGGATGCCCTTAAGGAAGCCAAGCTCGACGGCTTCGTGGTTCCGAGGGCGGATGCCCATCAGAGTGAATACGTGCCGCGATCGGAGGAACGCCTCGCCTGGCTGTGCGGCTTCACCGGCTCGGCCGGGCTGTGCGTGGTGCTGCCGCAGATTGCCGCCGTCTTCGTCGATGGGCGCTACACGTTGCAGGTGCGCCAGCAGGTCGACGACACGGCCTTTACGCCGGTCTCATCCGTCGAGGTCTCGGTCGATGACTGGCTCGCCGAGCATGCCCCGAAAGGCGGTGTCATCGGCTTCGATCCGGCGCTCCACACGCCCGACATGGTCGAGCGTTTCAGCCGCGCCCTGGCGCGCGCAGGCGCTCGCCTCGCGCCGGTCGCCGCGAACCCGATCGATGCCATATGGACCGATCGCCCGGAACCCGTTCCGGCGCCGGTCGTGCTGCACGATGCGAGCTTCGCCGGCGAGAGCGCCGCGGAGAAACTCAAACGCGTGCAGGCAGCACTCGCCAAAGAGAAGCTCGACGCGCTGGTGGTGAGCGATCCGCACGCTCTGTGCTGGCTGTTCAACATCCGCGGCGGCGATGTGGCGCATACGCCGCTCGTCATTGGCGATGCCGTCGTGCCGGCCGAGGGACGCCCATCGACCTTCATCGATGGGCGCAAGCTCGACAATGCGGTGCGCGCCTCGCTCTCCGAGCTTGCCGAGGTCGAGGAGCCTTCCCGTTTCGATGCGACCCTGCGCGACCTCGGCGCCGCGAAGGCACGAGTGCGGCTCGATGCCGCGACCGCCGGCGAGCGTCTGCGGCTCGCAATCGAAGAGGCCGGCGGGACGGCCGATGTCGGACGCGATCCGATCGCCCTGATGAAGGCCGTCAAGAACGCAACCGAGATCGAAGGCTCGCGCCAGGCGCATCTGCGCGATGGGGTCGCGGTGACGCGCTTCCTCGCCTGGCTCGCCAAGGAGGCGCCGCGCGGCGCACTCACCGAGGTCGAAGCGGCGCTGAAGCTCGAGGATTATCGTTTCGAGACGGCGCTGTTGAAGCAGCTATCCTTCCCCACCATCGCAGGCGCTGGCCCGCATTCCGCGATCCCGCATTATCGGGTGACGACGGCGTCGAGCCAACCGATCACGCCGGGCATCTTTCTCGTCGATTCGGGTGCGCAATATCAGGACGGCACGACCGACATCACCCGCACCGTCGCGGTCGGGCCGCCGAGCGACGAGATGCGCGATCGCTTCACGCGCGTGCTGAAGGGGCATATCGCCATCGCGACCTCTGTCTTTCCCAAAGGCATCTCGGGGGCGCGCATCGATGCCTTCGCGCGCCGGCCGCTCTGGGAGATGGGGCTCGATTTCGACCATGGCACCGGCCACGGCATCGGCTCCTATCTGTCGGTGCATGAGGGGCCCCAGCGCATTTCCGCCCTCGGCCATGCACCGCTCGAGGCCGGCATGATCGTCTCCAACGAGCCCGGCTATTACAAGGCCGGCGAATACGGCATCCGCATCGAGAACCTGCTCCTGGTGGAGAGGCGGCAGATCGAGGGGGCCGAACGCGAGATGCTCGGCTTCGAGACCTTGTCGCTCGCGCCGATCGATTTGACGCTGATCGATCCGATCTTGCTGACCTCCGCGGAGGCCGCCTGGCTCAATGCCTATCACGGGCGGGTGCGCGCCGCGATCTCGCCGTTCCTCGATCGTGACACGACACGCTGGCTCGGCGAGGTGACGCGGCCGTTGATGTGACGATGAGATCGGATCTGCTTCAGGACGCCAAATCTAGGACGAGCCCGAATCTATCAGGAGCCTCTCGGAACCGTCGTGGCGATCACGCGGTTCTCGCTGCGCCGATCGCTGAGAGCGCGGCTGACCGCCGCGACAAAGAGCAGCGCGATGCAAATGACGCCGATCGGGATGCTGGCATATTGGGCGGTGCTGCGGGCGAGCAACGGCACGCACCACACGCAGCCAAGGAGCAGCTTCTCGTGAGGACGAAAGCCGTTCTCGAGCCCATATGAGGCGAGGAAGGCGATCGCCGGACCCAGAATCATCATGTCGTAATCGAGCGCATAGGGCGTGGCGAGCAATGTCGCGGCCATCAGCGCTGCGCTGCGCAGGCGACGCTCCGCGCCGGTCCACCACAGGAGAGCGACGATGGCGGCCACGGCGATCGTCGAGGTGCTCTGCAGGACATAGGCGAGCGGGATCGGCCCGCCGAGCAGCCGCAGCGCTCCGAACACCGTCTGGAACTTCTCGAAGCCCGTATTGCCTTGCTCGATTATCACTTGGCGCGAGAAGGGCAGGGAGTCCAGGAACGCCATCCACGTCTCGCTGCCGAAAGCAAGGAGGGTCGCAAGCGTCATGACGGCCAGCATGGCTGCGGCGGCGAGGCTCGCGCGCCAATGGCGCCCGGCGATCAGGGCGACGGGCAGGAGGACGCAGAATTGCGGCTTGTAGGCGAGGCAGCCAAACAACATGCCGGCAAGCAGCGGCCGCTTGTCGAGCGCAAGGAGGCCGCCGGCCATCAGCGAGGCCGTGAGGAAACCGTTCTGCCCATGGGTGAGGTTGACATAGACGGCGGGGAAGCCGAGCGCGAGCAAAAGCGTGGCCTTGCTCGCCACGATCCGACGCATGGCCGCGAGATAGAGCGAAAGGGTCGCCGCCTGCCAGACGATGAGGGCGACGAGATAGGGCAGACATGAGAGGAGCGCCGCAAGCACCAGGAAATAGGGAGGATAGCCCCAGGCATAGAAGGGAGCGTCCGGGCCGAAGAGCGTCTTTTGCATCGCCGCATGGGCGAGATTGTCGAAGGGCTTGGCCGGCTCGCCCTCGCGCACGAAAATGCCTGCCGCGTAGACCTCCGAAAAATCCGTGCCCAGCGGCCGGCCAAGCATGTCCATGTCGGCATGCGAGGTCGCGAACAGCAAGCCGAGCGAGAGCGCATAAGCGATCACGAGGATCAGCGGGTACATGCGTAGACGCTCACGCGTCAGGAAGGCGCCGCTGCGCATCGTCTCGATCATCGGCAGGAACCTCCGCATGGCGCAGGATCACCCGACATGGTGAAGATTCGGTTCCCCACTTTCCCGATGCGGGGCGGGGGCGTGCCCTTCGCCGCCATGCAGCGGCCGCGCCCCGGCGATCCCGGCCCGGCTGATGCGCGCCGCCGCCGCATCGGCTAAGAGGGGCGCGGCATCGGCAAAGGGCCGGTCACGGGAGTTCCCGATGAAGCCAAATTTCCCGATGAGCCCAAGAATTGCGATCATCGCGCCGGGCAATATGGGCGCGGCGGTCGGAAGGCGATTGACCTCACATGGAATCGAGGTGCTGACCTCGCTCGAAGGCCGCAGCGAGGCGAGCCGCAAACGGGCCGAAGCCGCCGGAATGCAAGCCGGCGGGCTCGATCAGCTGGCTGCGGCCGATATGGTGCTCTCCATCGTGCCGCCGGGCGAGGCCGTTTCCCTTGCCGAGATGCTGCTGCCGCGTTTGGCCGGCCAGGGAACGGGCCCGCTCTATGTGGATTGCAATGCCATCAGCCCCAGCACGGTGAAGGGCATTGCCGGGCAGGCCGAAGCTGCGGGCGTGGCCTTCGTCGATGCCGGCATCATCGGCGGTCCGCCGCGCGATGGCGTCGAGGGGCCGAGCTTCTACGCCTCGGGGAAAGCGGCGAGCCGCTTCGCCGTGCTGGCGGAACATGGGCTGACCGTGAAGGTGCTCGAGGCGCCCATCGGAGCGGCCTCGGCGCTCAAGATGTCGTATGCGGGCATCACCAAGGGGCTTTCGGGTCTCGCGGCCGCCATGCTGCTCGCCGCCAGCCGCGAGGGCGCGGCCGAGGCGCTGCGGGCCGAGCTCGGCGACAGCCAGGCGGCCTTGCTGGCGCGCTTCGCGAAGACACTGCCGGAGATGTATCCGAAGGCCTATCGCTGGGTCGCCGAAATGGAGGAGATCGCCGCGTTCCTGGGCGAGGATCAGGCGGCGGCCACGATGTTCCAGGGTCTGGCGCGGCTCTATGAGCGGCTGGCCGCCGATTTCGCCTCCGGCAAGGTCGAGACCGGGGCGATCGACGCATTCCTGAAAGGGGAGAGTGAGAGCGATGTCCGCCGAGACTCGCTGCGCGAGCCTCGCCGGGCATGAGAGGAATCAATCCCTGATGGTGTCGACGCGCACGCGGGCGACGCCCTGATTGCGGAAAGCGAGGACATCGGCCGCATGGGTGGTGACGTCGATCACGCGACCGCGAATAAAGGGGCCGCGATCGTTCACGACCAGCCGCGCCGTGCGGCCGTTCTCGAGATTCGTGACCTTGACCGGAGTGCCGAATGGCAAAGTGCGATGCGCGGCCGTCATGGCGCCCGCATGGAAGCTGTGTCCGCTCGCTGTCTTGTTGCCGGTATAGGAATAATATGAGGCCTTCCCGGTCCAGCTTGCCGCGCTCGCCACGGCGGGCAGGAGGCTTGTGACGAGAGCAACGGCCATCAGTTTCTGCATCAATTCGATCCTTGCTGGTTTGGAGGGGTTCACCCGCACTCCCCAGCCCGGACGCGCCGACCTCGCCTTTGAGTGTGGCAAAACCAGGGGTTCGGCATGCGATATTTGCATGTCTGATGCCCACGCGGCCGTCGACCATGGCCAAATTGCATATCACGCGATGCTTGACCAACGGCTCGCAACTTCCTCACATGCGGCAACAATCGGAGGTGAGCATGCATATCCTGGTGACTGGCGCGGCCGGCATGATCGGGCGAAAATTCGTGGAGCGGGTGATGCGCGACGGGCGCCTCGGGGGGCGGCCGGTCGAGAAGCTGACGCTCACTGATATCGTCGCGCCGAGCCCGGCGAAAAGCGCGATCGCGATCGAGGCGCGGGCCGACGACATTGCAGCGCCCGGCATCGCCGAAGCGCTGGTGAAGGGGCGCCCCGAGCTCATCGTGCATCTCGCGGCCATCGTGTCGGGGGAGGCCGAAAGCGATTTCGAGAAGGGCTACCGGGTCAATCTCGACGGGACGCGCTATCTCCTTGAAGCCGTGCGCAAGGTCGGCGACGGCTACCGGCCGCGCTTCGTCTTCTCGTCCTCGATCGCCGTGTTCGGGGCACCCTTTCCCGAGACCATCCCGGACGAGTTCCACCTCACGCCGCTGACGAGCTATGGCACGCAGAAGGCGATCGGCGAATTGCTGCTCGCCGACTATACGCGGCGCGGCTTCCTCGACGGGGTCGGCCTGCGCTTCCCCACGATCTGCGTGCGCCCGGGCGCGCCAAACAAGGCCGCTTCAGGCTTCTTCTCGAACATCATCCGTGAGCCGCTCGCCGGCAAGGACGTGGTGCTGCCGGTGCCGGAGAGCGTGCGCCATACCCATGCCTCGCCGCGGGCCGCGGTGAACTTCCTTCTTCACGCCGCCACCATGGACACCAACGCCATCGGACCCAGGCGCTCGCTGTCGATGCCAGGCGTCTGCGTCACGGTCGGCGAGCAGATCGCCGCGCTCGGCCGCATCGCAGGCGAGAAGGTGGTGAAGCTGATCCGGCGCGAGCCCGACCCGGTGATCACCCGCATCGTCGCCGGCTGGCCCGAGCGCTTCGATCCGGTGCGTGCCACGAAACACGGCTTTGCGGCGGAAACCTCGTTCGACGATATCGTGCGGGCCCATATCGAGGATGAGCTTGGAGGCAAGCTCGGCTGAGCGGAATCAGGCGAGCGGGGCGCTCGTCCCGCGCTTGCCGGATTCGGGCTGAGCCGCAACGGGGGCCGCGCGAGCAGCTCCCGTCGGGGAGGAGCCTTATTGTTGCTGGGAGTCGGAACCGCGCAGGGCCGCCTGCGTCGCCGCCCGGTCGATCGAGACACCGAAATCGGCTTCGAGCTTCTGCACATAAGCCTGTATCATGTCGTCCTCGATCGCCACTTTGAGGCGCGGCGTGAGGGTCGCCGCGGCCGCCGGATCGGCGGGCGGCAGGGTTGCAGACTTCACCTTGAAGACGATGCGGCTCAGCCCGTCGGTGCCGAGCGCATAGCCGGCCCCGTCCGATTTGACCGAGAAGGCTGCGTTGACGGCTGCGGGCGAAAGGCCCGGTGGCGTTGATGAGCGGGTGATGTCGTCGACCGTGTTGACCTCGAGCGCCGCTTCCTTGGCGATGTCGGCGATCGGCGTTTCCCCTTCGAGGCGCTTGACGAGATCGGCTGCCTTCTTGGCGAGCATGACCGAGCGTTGATCCGCCATCCAGGCGTTCAACACCTCGTTCCTGACCTCGGCGAGGGGACGATCATGGGCAGGATCGATCTTGGCGACGTCGAACCAGACGAATCCCCCATTGCGCAGCGACACGGCGTCATTGTCGCCGCCCACCTCGGATTGAAAGGCGGCCTTCAGAACCATGTCCCTGTCGGGGATGTCCGCGGCCGGCTTGCCGTCCTTGCCGCGGCCGGCGGCATCGATGGCATCGATCTTCACCGAAGCCAGGTTGAGGGTCGCGGCGACCTCGGCGACCGGCTTTGCCGAAGCGCGCTGGTCCTCGATCTTGTCGTGCAGATCGCGCAGGCCGGTCTTGACCCGTTCGGTCGCGACCTCCTGGCGTAGCTGCGCCTCGACCTCCTCGAAGGGCTTGACGATGGCCGGCTCGATCGCAGTCACGCGCAAGATCACTGGGCCGAATTTCGTGTTGACGACGTCGGAAGGCGCGCCTTGGGGCTGCGAGAAGGCAGAATCGGCGAGCGCCGGATCGGCGATGCCGGCCCTGGTCATCGCCGTGCCGATCGACAGATCCTCGCTCGTCAGGCCGCGTTCGGATGCGAGCTCGTCGAAACTCGTGCCCGCCTTGAGCTTCGCGGCGGCTGTCTCAGCCTCGGCCTTGTCCTTGAAGGGGATGCGCTCGATGCTCCGCTTTTCTGCGATCGTGAAGCGAGAGCCTTTCTGTTTCTCGTATTCGGCGCGCGCTTCCGCTTCGGTGACCGTCTCGGGCTTGGCGAGCTTCTCCGGATCGAGCGGCAGCAGCACCAAGGCGCGATATTCGGGGGCTGCGAACTCCGCCTTGCGCCCATTGTAGAAGGCGGTGAGGGCCGCGTCGTCAGGCTGGGCGATCTCGCCGACCGAGCTCGGCGGCAGCACCAGATAATCGATGCTGCGCGCCTCGCGGGTGAAACGATGCAGGGCGTCGAGCATCAGGGTGGGGACGGGCGGGGCGCCGGTGATCCCCGCGACCAGCTGGCGGCGCAGATAGAAGCCACGCTGCTCGCGCAGGTAGCTCTGCTCGGTATAGCCGCTCTGGCGCAGGACCTCGCCGAAGCGCGCCGGATTGAATTTGCCATCCGGATTCCTGAAGGTCGGATCGGCAAACACGGCCTGGGTGATGGTGGCGTCGGACAGGGCAAGGCCGAGCTGGCTCGCCTTCTGGTCGAGCGCCGCATCCGTGAGCAGGCTCGCGAGAAGCTGCCGGTCAAGGCCGAGTGCCAGCGCCTCGGTGGTGGTGATGTTGCGCCGCGCTCGCGATGATTGGCGTTGCAGCTCGGTCTGGAAGGCGTCGCGATAGGCGATGGTCGAGATGTCGCGTGAGCCGACGCTCGCCACCACTTCGCGATGCGAGATGCGGAAAATGTCGCCGATGCCCCAGATCCCGAAGCTCAGGATCAGAAAGCCGAACATCACGGTGACGATGATCTTCCCGAGCCAGCCCTTCTGGGCTTCGCGCATTCCGCTGAGCATCGATGACGTGTTCCTGGCCAACAAGGTGATCTGCGCCCGGACGCGGACGGGTGCAGCGAGGGCGCATCTATACGAGCGCCGGGCCGCGGGAGCAACGGTTGCGGGTGCCAGCCGCGAATGACAGGTTCGTGCCTTCGCGGCGCCCATTGATGTCGGCCGCCGCCGCCAGCTTGGCCCCAGCGGCCGCGCATGTTATCGGGGCGCTGCGCTCACGAGGCCAAGTCTTGCACGAGGCCAAGTCTTCGCGACGCCAAGTCTTGCACGAGGCCAAAGCGGATAGGAACGGACATGACCGCACATCAGACGAATTTTGCCGTCCACCGCTCGAACAGCTTCTTCTCCGCGCCGCTCGCGGAGGCCGATCCCGAGATCGCCCGCGCCATCGAGCTCGAGCTCAACCGCCAGCGCGACGAAATCGAGCTGATCGCCTCGGAAAACATCGTGTCGCGCGCCGTGCTCGAGGCGCAAGGCTCGGTCATGACCAACAAATATGCGGAGGGCTATCCGGGCCGGCGCTATTATGGCGGCTGCCAATTCGTCGACATCGCCGAGAAGCTCGCCATCGAGCGCGCCTGCAAGCTGTTCGATTGCCGCTTCGCCAATGTGCAGCCGAATTCCGGCAGCCAGGCGAATCAGGGCGTGTTCCTCGCCTTGCTGAGGCCGGGCGACACCTTCATGGGGCTCGACCTCAATGCCGGCGGCCATCTCACCCATGGCTCGCCCGTCAACATGTCCGGGCGCTGGTTCAAGGTGGTGAGCTATGGCGTCGACAAGACCGATAGCCGCATCGACATGGACGAGGTCGAGCGCCTCGCCAAAGAGCAGAAGCCCAAGCTCATCATCGCCGGCGGCTCGGCCTATGCCCGCCATTTCGATTTTGCGCGGTTCCGCGCCATCGCGGATGAGATCGGCGCCTATTTCATGGTCGATATGGCGCATTTCGCCGGCCTCGTCGCCGGCGGCGCCCATCCGAGCCCGTTCCCGCATGCCCATGTGGTGACCACGACCACGCATAAGACCTTGCGAGGGCCGCGCGGCGGCATGATCCTCACCAACGACGAGGAGATCGCCAAGAAGGTCAATTCGGCGATCTTTCCGGGATTGCAGGGCGGGCCCTTGATGCATGTGATCGCCGCGAAGGCGGTGGCGTTCGCCGAAGCGCTGGCGTCAAACTTCAAGACTTACGCGAAGTCCGTGGCGGAAAACGCCGTGGTGCTTGGCGAATCCTTGAAGTCGCGTGGCTATGACCTGGTCACCGGGGGGACCGAAAACCACCTGCTGCTCGTCGATCTGCGCTCGCAGGGGCTCACCGGCAAGGCGGCCGAGGCCGCCCTTTCGCGCGCCCATATCACCTGCAACAAGAACGGCGTGCCCTTCGACCCGCAGAAGCCGACCATCACCTCGGGCATCCGGCTCGGTTCGCCGGCCTGCACCTCGCGCGGTTTCGGCGCCGCCGAGTTCAAGGAGGTCGGCGCCTTGATCGCCGATGTGCTCGATGGGCTGCGCCAGCATGGCGAAGAGGGCAATGCCGCGGTCGAGGCGAGCGTCAAGGAACGCGCCTTGGCGCTCACACGCCGCTTCCCGATCTACACATAAGGGAGATCGCGAAACTTCATGCGCTGTCCCTATTGCGGCGGCCTCGACACGCAGGTGAAGGATTCGCGGCCTTCCGACGACAATGCCGCGATCCGGCGCCGGCGCGTCTGCCCGGCCTGCGGAGGCCGCTTCACCACTTTCGAGCGCGTGCAGCTGCGCGAGCTCACGGTGATCAAGCATAATGGGGCGCGTGAGCCCTTCGAGCGCGACAAGCTGATGCGCTCGCTCGAGATCGCCTTGCGCAAGCGTCCGGTCGAGGCCGAGGCCATCGAGCGCATGGTCAACGGCATCGTGCGCCAGCTCGAAAGCTCGGGCGAGAGCGAGGTCGCGAGCGCCTCGATCGGTGAGCTGGTCATGAACGGTCTCAAGGCACTCGACAGCGTCGCCTATGTGCGCTTCGCCTCGGTCTACCGCAATTTCCGCGAAACGCGCGATTTCGAAGAGCTGATCGACGAGCTGGCTGCGGAAACGGCACCCGATCACGGGGCAGCGGGGACCTCGTGAAGGCGGCCGCCGGCGCGTCGACGCCGTCTCCCGACGGGCGCTGGCGCCCGGCCGATCGAGCCTTCATGCGCCAGGCGATCGCACTCGGTGAACGCCATCTCGGACTGACCGCACCGAACCCCTCGGTCGGCGCGATATTGGTCGATGAGACGCAAGGCAGTCCGGAAATCCTGGCTCGCACCGTGACGGCGCCGGGCGGCCGCCCGCATGCCGAGCGGCAGGCGATCGAGACAGCCGGCGGCCGGGCGCGTGGCGCGACCTTGTTCGTGACGCTCGAGCCCTGTGCTCATCACGGCTCGACGCCGCCCTGCGCCGAGGCCGTGATCGCGGCCGGCATCGCGCGCGTCGTCGGCGGCATCGAGGATCCGGATCCGCGCGTCGCCGGCAAGGGATTCGCCATGCTGCGCGCATCCGGCATCGAGGTCCTGCCGGGCCTGATGGCGCCGGAATGCCTGGAGCTCAATGCCGGCCATATTCTGCGCGTCACGCAGCAACGGCCCTTGGTGACCCTGAAATTGGCGATGACGGCCGATGGCTTCGCGGCCATGAGCGGTCCGCGTCCCGTGTCGATCACCGGAAGCGTCGCCAATGCCCAGACGCATCTGCTGCGGGCGCGCTCCGACGCCATCCTGGTCGGGGTCGGGACGGTGCTGGCGGATGACCCGCAGCTCGATTGCCGGCTGCCGGGGCTCGCCGAGCGAAGCCCGATCCGCGTGGTGCTCGATACGCATCTGCGCACGCCCGTCACGGCAAAGCTGGTCGCGACCTCCCGCATCCGGCCGAGCTGGATCATCGCCGGCGCCGATGCCCCGCGCGAAGCTGAGGCGAGGCTTGCCGGCGCAGGCGTCGAAGTCGTGCGGGTCGCGCTCGATGAAGCCGGGCGGGTCGGCATCCGTCCTGCCCTGCAGGCCCTCGCGGCTCGCGGCATCACGCGCCTCCTCTGCGAAGGAGGGCCTGGCCTCGCCGATGCGCTCGCCGGCGAGAATGTGCTCGACGAGGTCATCACGATCGCCTCGCCAAAGCGGCTCGAAGAACAGGGCCTTGCGGCGATCGGCCCCTCATTGTCGCGCCTTCTGGCGCAAGGTCTGATGGTTCAGACGGAAACACTGGCCTTCGGCGAAGACCGCTGGGCCCGCTATGTGAGGGTTTGTGCATGTTCACCGGAATCGTGACCGATATCGGCGAGGTGGTCGACAGCGGCGGGATGCAGGGCACGCTGAAGCGGCTGCGCATCCATTCGACCTATGCGGCGGAGGGCATCGATATCGGCGCTTCGATCGCCTGTGCCGGGCCATGTCTCACCGTCGTCGCCAAGGGGAAACGGCCGGGCGGCTCGTGGTTCGAGGTGGAGGCTGCGGCCGAAACGCTGGCGCTCACCACCGTCGGCGAATGGACATCCGGCACCCACATCAATCTCGAGCGCTCGCTAAAGATCGGCGATGAGCTCGGCGGCCATCTCGTCACCGGCCATATCGACGCCATGGCGACCATCCTGGCGCGCGAGGACGTCACCACGGCAGCCGACGCCAAAGGCTCGGATTCCGCGGCCTCCGATTCCAAGGCCTCCGATTTTTGGGGCGCCACGGCGCGCTTCGTGATCGAGGTGCCGCAAGAGATTGCGGGCTTCGTCGCCCGCAAAGGCTCGGTCGCGCTCGATGGCGTCTCGCTCACGGTGAATTCCGTCACCCGGTCGCAATTCTCCGTGCTGCTCATCCCTCACACCTTGTCGGTCACCACTTTCGGCGAACGTCGGGCCGGCGACCGGCTGAATATCGAGGTCGATCTGATGGCACGCTATGCGGCGAGGCTTGCCGAGGCGCAGGCCGGGCGCTAGGTAGTCTCCTCTTCCTCGAACAAAGGCCGCGAGCGGCCGCCGGTGTTGCCATGAAGCGCGAGCCCCGTGCATGAAGCGCAAGAAAGACCATGGGACCAAGCATGGTCCCCGTTTCGAAGGGGTTCGCTGCCTCATCGTCGAGGCGCGCTATTACCAGCACATCGCCGACGCCTTGCTGCAGGGGGCGCGCGCGGTCTTCGACAAAGCCGGCGCCCATGTCGACGTGGTGACGGTGCCGGGCGCCCTCGAAGTGCCCTCGGCCGTCGTCATCGCGCTCGAGGCGGCCGACGCCAATGGGGCGCCCTATGATGCGGTGGTGGCGCTCGGCTGCGTGATCCGCGGCGATACCGGCCATTACGACATCGTCGCCGGCGAAAGCGCGCGGGCGTTGATGGATATTTCGGTCGCCTACCGATTGCCGCTCGGCAACGGTATCCTGACCGTCAACACCGAGGCGCAGGCGCTCGAGCGCGCCGAAGTCGCCCGCCTCGACAAGGGAGGCGGTGCCGCCGAGGCGGCGCTTGCCGTGCTCGGCGTGCGGCACGCCCTGTCGCGGGAACAGGCGATGAGCAAGGCAAGATGAGCAAAGGTGGCGCGACCAGGATCGCGGCCCGGCTCGCAGCCGTGCAGGCGCTCTATCAGATGGATGTCGCGGGCAAAGGCATCCTCGAGACCATGAGCGAGTTCGAGAGCCATTGGATCGGGCGCGAGGTCGACGGCATCGACGCAGGCGCCGCCGATCGCGGCTTCTTCCGCGACCTTGTCTCCGGCGTGCTGCGCGAGCAGGCGGTGATCGACCGCACCCTCGACGAGACGCTGGCCGAGAATTGGCGGCTGTCGCGGCTCGAGGCGGTGTCGCGCGCCATCTTGCGCGCCGGCGCCTATGAGCTGTCCTTCCGTCGCGACGTCTCGGTCGCCTCCACCATCGCGGCCTATCTCGAGGTCGCAGGCGGATTTCATGGCGAAGCCGAGACGAAGTTCATCAACGGCGCGCTCGACGCGGTGGCAAGGCGCCTGCGCGCGGACGAGATGAAGCCCAAGGCCCAAATGCGGTGAGCCGCGCGGTGAGCATTGGGGTGAGCCGCCGCGCTGAGCGATCGATGTGAGCGCGAGGCCACCCTCCGCAGAGGACGAGTTCGTCGCGCGGCTGATCCGGCCGCTCGCAGGCGAGGGGGCCTTCGATCTCAAGGACGATGCCGCGAGGCTCGTGCCGCCGGCCGGACACGAATTGGTGCTCACGACCGACGCGATCGTGCTCGGCGTGCACGCCTTCCCGGAGGATCCGCCCGATCTCGTCGCCCGCAAGGCCTTGCGAATGAACCTCTCCGACCTTGCGGGCAAGGGCGCAAGGCCGCTCGGTTTCCTGCTGACGCTCGCTCTGCCGGCGCCGCTCGACCAGGCCTGGATCGAAAGCTTCTTCGCGGGGCTCGCGGAAGACAGCCGCACCTTCGCCTGCCCGCTGCTCGGCGGCGACACCACGAAGACGCCGGGACCGCTCTCGGTCTCGATCACGCTGATCGGCGCGGTCCGGCCCGGCCACATGCCGACCCGGCTCGACGCGCGCCTGGGCGACCTGATCGCCGTCAGCGGCACGATCGGCGATGCGGCCCTCGGCCTTGTCCAGAGGCTCGATCCGCAGCGGGCAGCGAAATGGGGCCTGACGCAAGCCGAACGCGAGCATCTGGCGAACCGCTATCTCCTGCCGAGCCCGCGCAGCTCGCTTGCCGAAGCGGTCGGCCGCCATGCCCGCGCCGCCATGGATATCTCGGACGGCCTCGTGGGCGATCTCGAACGCCTGTGCCGGGCCTCGCGGCTCGCGGCCCGCATCGAGGTGGAGCGCCTGCCTTTGTCGCCGGCGGCTCGGCGCGCGCTTGCGGGCGACCAAGCGGCACTCGAAGTGGTTCTCGCGGGCGGCGACGATTACGAGCTGCTCCTGACGCTCGATGCCGGATCCTGGCCCCTGTTTCGCGCCGAAGCCGAGGCGCAGGGCATTCCGGTCGCGCTGATCGGTGAGGTCGGAAATGGCGAGGCCGGACAGGTCACGGTGACCAAGGCCGGACGCGAGCTTGCCTTGAGCCGCAGCGCCTATTCCCATCTATGAGCCCTGGGACCGCGACCGTCCCGGTCGCCCTTCCTTCCCGACCGCGCGCCTCACCGCTGCAAGGGCGAGACGCCCGCGCTCCCACTGGGACCGCGACCGTCTCGGTCGCTCTTCCTTCCCTGCGGCGTGGCTCACCGCCGCAATAGCGGACGAGACGCCCGCGGCCGCAAGCAACCCGCTTCAACAACCAGTCGAACCTACCATCCCACCGCCTCGCCATCCTTCCTGTGGTCGGAACCGGCCCGGTAGAAGCCGTGCAGGCGCGACGCGCCCGCCGGAAGCGGCGTGAACAGGATCGACTGGAAGCCGCCGACCGGCGCGCCATTGATCGAGACGACGTTATGGCCCATGGCCGCGAGATCCTTGCCGACGAGGTCGAACAGGTTCGATTCGAGCTCGAGCCTGTTTTGAACCTGGGCGTGGTGGAAGCGCGCCATGTCGGTCGCTGCCTGCAGGTTGGCGCCGAGATCGAGGATGCTCACCAGCGTCTGGGCGTGACCTTGCGCCTGCATGTCGCCGCCCATCAGCAGGATCGACATCAGCGGCTTGTTGTCGCGCATGACGAAGCCCGCCGAGAGCGTGTTGAAGGGCCGCTTATGCGGCGCGATCAGGTTCGGGCTCTTCGCATCGAGCGTGAACAGCGCGCCGCGATTGTGCAGGATGAAGCCATATCCCGGCACGGTCAGGCCGGAGCCGAAGCCGGCATAATTGCTGTTGACCCATGACACCATGTTGCCCTCGGCATCCGCGGTCGAGAGCACGATCGTGTCGCCGTTCGCGCTCGCGGTTGAAGCGAGCCCGGTCGGGGAGGCATGGTCGGGATCGACCTTGCCGCAGAGCTCCTCGGCATGCGCCTTCGAGAGCAGCATGGCGAGCGGGACCTTCACGAAATTCGGGTCGGCGTTGTAACGAAACAGATCCGCATAGGCGAGCTTCTTGGCCTCGACCAGGAAGTGCCAGTATTTCGGGTTCCTAGGTCCAAGGCTCGCGAGTGTCCGCCCTTGTGCCCATTTGGGCGTGCAGACCTCGAGGATATTGAGCATCACATTGGTGCCCCAGGCCTGCGAGGGCGGGGGCAGCTCGTTGAGGTTGAAGCCGTGATAATCGCTCGCGGCCGCCTCGACCCATTCGCCCTTGTAGTTGGCGAGGTCCTCGAGCGTCAGCGTGCCGCCGAGCGCAGTCGACTTCGCCACGATCGCCTTGGCGATCTCGCCTTTGTAGAAGGCGTCGCGCCCATGCCGCTGCAACAGGCGCAAGGTCTTGGCGAGGTCGGGATTGCGGAAGATCTGGCCGGCGACCGGCTGCTTGCCGTCGATATACCAGGTCTTCACCGAATCCGGGTCGAGCGCCGTGCAGCAGCCCTGCAGCGGCAAGGCATTGGGCAGCTTCCAGTCATTGGCGATGCGCTGCGAGACCGGAAAGCCGTTCTCCGCATAGTCGATGGCGGGCGCCAGCGCCTCCTTGAAGCCCATCTTGCCGAAGCGCTTGAGGACTTCCTCCCATCCCCAGGCCGAGCCCGGCACGGTGACCGGCAGGATGCCGTAGGTCGGCATGCCGGAGCCGGGGCCGAAATTCGCCGGGTCCGCCCGATAGCCGAGCGCGTTGAGATGCTCGAGCGTCGCGCCGGTCGGCGCCATGCCGCTGGCATTCAGCGTATAGAGCTTGTTCTCCTTGGCGATGTAGATGATGGCGAACAGATCGCCCGCGAGGCCGGTATTCATCGGCTCGACGACATTGAGAACGGCGGCAGCGGCGACCGCGGCGTCGATGGCGTTGCCGCCCTTCATCAACATCTGCAGCCCGGCTTGCGAGGCGAGTGGCTGGCTGGTGGTGACCATGCCATGCTGCGCCATCACCTCGGCGCGCGTTTGGGCGCGCCAGCCATCGGCGCGGTCACCACGCATGGCGTCGCAGGCGGGCGGTTTCGGATCGGCTTTGCAGGGCGAAAGCAGGGGCGTGGTCTGGGCCTGGCCGATGGTTGGTCGCAATGCCAGGGCCAACAGCGCGATGCAGAACAGGGCTCTCGCGGAAATCGTCATCTGAGCATCCTCCCGACGTTGTTCAGCGCGATGATGCAGGCCTTGTTGTCGTTGGCGCGTCACTTTTGCCGACGATCGGCAGCTCCGCCTTACGCAGGCCTTCTACAAGGCTCGACGCGCTCGTCGGCCAAGACGCTGGCTTCGTGAAGTTGCGTCTCGGCACTATACGCCTGAAACCAGAGTTGTCGGCAAGCTTCCGATCGCATTGCGTCTTCGGCTTCCGGGTGACCCCGCCGCCTGCTATCGTCCAGGCCGCTCCGGAATTCATCCAGGGACAAACGATACCGGCGACCAAACCGGAAACAAAATCGCGGAGGACGCGATGGACGGGCTGATCGTCAGCGGGACGCGCGAGCTCAGTCAGCGCGAATTGCTCGAGCGCGCAGCTCGCGCGGCTCGCGGATTTCACGAGCTCGGTATCGGCGAGGACAGCGCCGTCGCCATGATCTTGCGCAATGACTTCGCCTTCTTCGAGGCGGCGATCGGCGCGGCGCTGGTCGGCGCCTATGCGGTGCCGGTGAACTGGCACTACACTGCCGAGGAGGCCGGCTATATCATCGAGGATTGCGGCGCCAAGACCGTGGTGGTCCACGCCGATCTCCTGCCGCAGGTCGAAGCCGGCATTCCCGCCGATACGGCGATCTTCGTGGTGCCGACGCCGCCCGAGATCACCGCGGCCTACGGTATTGCCGCCGAGCGATGCGTGGTGCCGCCCGGACGCAGCGACTGGAGCGCTTGGGTGGCGCGCCAGGCACCCTGGGCCGAGCCGCCCAAGCCTGTGCGCACCAATATGATCTATACATCGGGCACCACGGGCCGCCCCAAGGGCGTGCGCCGCGAGCCGCAGACGCCGGCGATGCAGCAGGTCATGGGCCGAATGGCGGCGACGATCTTCGATATCCGCCCTGGCGCCGGGATGCGCACCGTCATCACCGGTCCGGTGTATCACGCCGCACCCAATCTCTATGCGCTGTTCGCGGCGCAACATGGTGGCCTCGTCGTGCTGCAGCCGCGCTTCGATCCAGAGGAATTGCTGGCGATGATCGAGCGCCACAAGATCACGCATCTGCACATGGTGCCCACCATGTTCGTGCGGCTGCTCAAGCTGCCCGAAGCCGTGCGGCGCAAATACGATCTCGCTTCGCTGAGATTTGTCACCCATGCGGCAGCGCCATGCTCGGCCGAAATCAAGCGCCGGATGATCGAATGGTGGGGACCGGTGATCAACGAGTATTACGGCTCGACCGAGATCGGCGGCATCGTCTTCCACACCGCCGAAGAGGCGCTGAGGAAACCCGGCACCGTCGGCCGTCCGATCGACGGCGCGCAAGCGAAGATCTTCGACGAGGCGTTTCGCGAGCTCGGCCCCGGCGAGGTCGGCAACATCTATATGTGGCTCTCCGGCTTTCCCGACTTCACTTACAACCGTAAGGACAACGCGCGGCGCGAGGCCGAGCATGACGGCCTCACCACCGCCGGCGACATCGGCTATCTCGACGAGGACGGCTATCTGTTCTTGTGCGACCGCCGGCACGACATGGTGATATCGGGCGGCGTCAATATTTATCCGGCCGAGATCGAGTCGGCCCTCATCACCATGCCGGGCGTGCAGGATTGCGCCGTGTTCGGCATTCCCGACGAGGAATACGGCGAAAAGCTCTGCGCATATGTCGAGCCCCAGCCGGGCACCACGCTGACCATCGCCGCCGTCACGGAGTTCCTGCGCCAGCACATCGCCGCCTTCAAAGTTCCCAAGGTGATCGAGTTCCAGACCGGCCTGCCGCGCGAGGATTCCGGCAAGATCTTCAAGCGCAAGCTCCGCCAACCTTACTGGGAGGGGGCCGGGAGACAGATTTGAGCGGTCGCCGGCGACGGCCACTTGGAGCCTCGCCCTGCCGCCAGTTCCACAGCGCCGACCTCCGCCCTTGCGCCGGCGCGCGGCGCGTCAGGCGCCCTCGAGCAAACGGCGCTCGGCGAGCGGCGCCATGTTCATCCGATCCTGCGAGCCATTACCCGAGCTACGCAACTCGAGCGTCCGCGGCCAGGACCGGACGGACTATCCGTTGGAAGCTCACATCCGCCGAAAGCTTTGGCTCGCTATTGCAGCTCGCTCGGCGCCTTGTCCTTGAGGTCCGTCCATTTCTCGTTTGCGGTCTTGATAAAGCCGCCCATGTCCTGGTTCCAGCGCGCGGCGACGGGCGGAGCGAGGTTGAGGTAGAGCTTGTTGTCGACGATTTTCCAGACATTCGGATCGCCGTCGACCTTGTAGCCCTGGGCGGTGCCGAAGGCGCAGAAGCCGCCGAATTGCGGCAGGTATTTGCCAGGCTCCTTCACGAAGAGGGCCTTATGGTCCTCGGAGGCGAAGCGATAGGTCGCGCCCTCAAATTGGGCCGTGATGGTGAAGTCGCCGAGCACCGGCTTGCCGTCCGTGAAATAGGCGACCGGATCATAGCCGCGCAAGGCGAGGCCGGTGATCGTGGCGTTGATCTGCGGACCGGCCGCAAGTGCAGGCATCGCTGCGGTGATCCCTCCGGTGACCGCGATGGCGGCCGCGAGCGCAATGAGGGCACGCTTGTTCAACATGGCATCATCTCCCTTTCGAGCTTTGATCTGGAGAGCAGCCGCGGCCGTGATCCCGTTGAATACGGATGAATACAGAGAAGTTGTCGTCAATTTCTTTGCCGTCGACAACGGAAACAGTGATCGAAACGAGCTCATCTCCATGGGTGATTTCGTTGCCGCGACCGATGGCGTTACAGCCAATAGCGGCGAATGCGCCTCGCCGAGGTCACGTTCACGTGAATGCCCGTCGATGCTCCCGCCTTGCCCGCCGCCACCAAGATTTGCATGACACTAGTCGGCGCGAGCCGCCGAGCTCACGGCGCGTGGCGCCGCGCGATCAGGTGATCGAGCGAAAGGGCGCCGGGGCCGCGCGCCATGACGATGAGGAAACAGGTCGCCCAGACGCCGTGTGTCGGCCATGCGTCGGGATAGACGAAGATCTCGATGACCAGCGTCATGCACAGCAGGGCGAGCGCAGCAAAGCGGCTCGCAAGGCCTATCACCAGGAGGAACGGGAAGGCGTGCTCGGCGAATGCCGCAAGATGCGCCGCGATGGCGGGATCGATCAGCGGCAGCTTGTATTCCTCGCGGAACAAATAGACCGCATTGTCCGACAGATGCCAGCCTTCCATCTTGGTCTCGCCCGATTGCCAGAAGACGGCGGCCGGGAACAGGCGGGCCGCGAAGGCGACGAGCGAATACGGGATGTGGTCGAAGAGATGCAAGATCGCGGCGACGAGGCCGATAGGGCCTCGGGCATCGACCGGCTCCAGGATGGCGGCCTCCTCGTGCATGGACCCGTTCCCTCAAGCGGAGAGGTGAAGGCCGACGACGACGCCGGCGTCGAGAATCCCCGCGAGATTGGCCGCAAGGTCGAAATCGGCCGTCTCGGCGGTTGCGGTCTCGACGGCGCGCGAGAGCGGCATGCCGGCGCCGAGACTTTGCAGGAATGCCGCCCCGCCGCTCGGCAGGCGGCGAACCGTCACCAGCTGCTGGGGGCGCACCACCAGCGCATCCTCGCCCCTCCAATCATCGATCGGCCCGAGCTCGGCCTCGCCGGAATTCATCGCCCAGATGGTGATCACGGGATGGCGCGAACGCAGGATCGCAGCCGAAGGCTGCAGCTCGATGATCAGCTCGCCGAGCCGCTCCGGCTGCACCTTCGCCAATTCTCCCGGCTCGAGCGGCTCCTTGTCGCTTGCGTGATAGGCGCGAGCCCGTGCCGCCTCGAGGCGGATCACATCCGGCAGATAGACGAGCTCGGCCGCCGGCTCGAAGTTCTCGACGAAATCGGCGAAGCCCTCGCCGTAGGCGAGCAGCATGGGGGATCGCGGCGGATGCCGCTCGATGAAGGCTTGCGCCATGGCGGCGAAGAACTCCTCACCGACGATCTTCGAGGTCGCTGGGAAACGTGCCGCCAGCGCGCGGACGAGGCCGGTGACGACATTGTTGCGGTAGATCGCGAAGTGTCGCACCGGCAAGGCGCCCGACCAGGAGGTGAGGCCTGACGGGACGGCCCGCCCGCTATCGAGCAGGGCGGCGGCAAAGCGGGATTGGATGTCGGTCGACATGAGCAAGACCTTGGGCCAGAATCGTGAGTGGAGCCCTCAAGCTGCGACCCGGTGGCGCGCGCGATCGAGGATGGCCTGCGCCGCAACGGCTTCTCTCCGGAGCACCGGCCATTCGGGAACGTCATTGTCCCATTCCACCAGGCTCGCCACCGGCCCGGTTTTCGCGATCACCTCCTCATAGAGGGCCCAGACCGGATCCGTGACGGGCGTGTCATGCGAATCGATGAGCAGTTGCGCGCCCAATTCATCGATCGTCGCGGCATGGCCGCTGAGATGGATCTCCCCGACATGAGCGAACGGGAAGGAGGCGAGATAGTCGCGCGGATCGAGCCGGTGATTGGTCGCGGCAACGAAGACATTGTTGACGTCGAGAAGCAGGCCGCAGCCGCTGCGGCGCGTCACCTCCGCCAGGAACTCGACTTCCGGGATGGTGCTGTCCTCAAACAGCAGATAGGTGGACGGGTTTTCGAGGAGCAGCCGCCGCTTGAGGGCGTTCTGGACCTGGTCGACATGCTCCGCGACGCGCGCCAGCGTCTCCTCCGTGTAGGGGAGCGGGAGCAAATCATTGAGGAAGATGCCGTCATGGCTCGACCAGGCGAGATGCTCGGAAAAGCTTTCCGGCTGGTAGCGGTCGCACAAGCCACGCAGCCGCATGAGGTGATCCTGGTCGAGCGGCTGCATGGAACCGATGGACAGGCCGACGCCGTGGATCGAGAGCGCATAATCCTGGCGCAACCTGGTCAGCTGCGCATGCGGCGGGCCGCCTTCACCCATATAGTTCTCGGCGTGGATCTCGAAGAAGCCGATCGGCTGTGGCGCAGCATCGATGGCGAAGAAATGCTCCGGCTTGAAGCCGACACCCGCCTGCGGGGGAAGCTGCAACGATGTCGTCATGTGAATGCTCACGAGGAAATCGAGTGAACGGCGACGCGGCGAGCCGCGTCGCCGGATATCAGGCCGGTCGCTTGATCGGCACGAGAGACCCGGACCCGAAGGGGGTCGTCATGGTGGTGCAGGTCCCTTTCGGGACGAGCTTCCAGGAGTTGCCCTGGTAGTCGATCTTGGAGGTGGCGGCGCAGGTCGTTCCCGGGCCGGCCGCGCAATCATTCTGGCCCTTCAAGGCGATGCCGTAGCATTTTTCCTTGGCATCGTCGGCGGCTGACGCCGTGTTGCCCGACGCGGACAGCGCGGCCGCGATCGATGCCGCCAGCATGACCGTCGTGGTCTTGAACATGGAAGACTCCAGCGTTGTTTTCCGTCTCGCGGCGAACGCTCGGCAGTTCAAACCGGCGTCAGCTTGCCGTGGCCATGCGGCGTCTTGATGCCGGTGCAGGTGCCCGTCGGGACGAGCTTGAAGGAGGCCTTGTCATAGCTCACCTTGGACATGTGGGCGCAGGCATGCTTGCCGGCCGCACAGTCGTTTTCGCCCTTCAGCGCGACACCGTAGCACTTTTCCTTGCTGGCATCTTGCGCCGAGGCGGGCACGGCGATCAGCGCGAGCGCGGAGGCAAGCGAGCCTGCAAGTGCGAGATTGACGGAACGACGAACCATAGTACTCCTCCTTGGGTGGGTGAGCCTCCAATGGCTCACGACAACCTCTTCGAAGGCCGCAGCCTTGGTATTACATATCTCGCCCGATTATCCCTCTCCAGGGCAACACGCTTTCGTGATCGCCGCCGGGCGACAATAAATCTCGATGAGGCGCGTAATAATTCGATGGTCACCAGCGAAGGATTGGGTAGCGCGTGAATGTCCCGGCGCGTGAAGAGGAGTGGGCTATATGGATGCGTGCCGCGATCTCGGGCGACACGGTTGCCTACCGTCGCTTCCTGGATTCGGTCGCCGCGTCCTTGCGCGCCATGTCGCGCCGGCGTTTCGCGCGCCTCGGCCTGGCGCTCGGCGATGCCGAGGATGTCGTCCAGGAGGTGCTCCTGGCGATCCACCTCAAGCGCCACACCTGGGACCGGTCGAGACCGATCGGCCCCTGGATCGCGGCGATCGCGCGCAACAAGAGCATCGACGCCCTGCGTCGTCGCGGCCATCGCGCCGAGACCCCGATCGAGACCGTCATCGACAGCCTCGCGGCCGAGGAGGCGAGCGACGGTCTCGGCCGGCACGATCTCGATCGCCTGCTGGCGAAGCTGCGCGACCAGCAGCGCGATATCGTGCGCTCGGTGGCCCTGGATGGAGCCTCGATCCGCGAGACGGCGGAGCGGCTCAAGATGAGCGAGGGGGCAGTGCGCGTGGCGCTCCACCGAGCCTTGAAGGCTCTCGCCTGCCTTTACCGGGGTGATGCCGAGTGAGAACGAACCACCTGATCAACGCCCTTGTCCAGGATCAGGCTGTCGCGCCCTGGAGGCTCGAACGCAGCGTGGGGCTCGCGGTCGTCGTCGGCTCGATCGTCGCAGGCACGCTGTTTTTCCTCGGGATCGGCTTTCGCCCGGATATCGGGCAGGCGCTCGAGACCCTGCGCTTCCCCTTGAAATTCGTGGTCACCCTCAGCCTCGCGGTCACGGCGACGGGCCTCGTCTTGCGGCTGGCGCGGCCCGGGGCGCCAGCCGATCTCTGGGGCTGGGCGCTGGCAGTTGTCCCCGTGCTGCTGGCGCTCGGCGTCGTCGCCGAATTGCTCGCCACCCCCGCCTCGAGCTGGGCGCCGAGCCTCGTCGGATCGAATTCGAAGGTCTGCCTGACGGTGATCCCGCTCCTGGCGAGCGGCCCTCTTGCCTGCCTGCTGATCGCCTTGCGTCGAGGCGCCCCGACGCGGCCGGGACTCGCGGGAGCCGTGGCCGGCCTCGCGGCGAGCGGCATCGCGGCGACATTCTACGCCGCGAACTGCAACGATGACAGCGGGCTGTTCGTGGCGACCTGGTATCCGCTCGCGACCGGGATGGTGGTCTTGGCCGGATACCTGATCGGCGCGAGATGCCTGAGGTGGTGAGGCCGGGACGGCATCGCCGCTACGCGGATGCCGCAGGCCTCATTCGGGAGACCCGGGGCCAAAGGCGATCTCACCCGATATTTGCCGCCGTCGGCATCGAGATGCGCGGGTAACGGGTTTCTGCCCTGCAATGGCGCATGGGGATGCGATAGCGCAGCCCTGCTTTGTGCTTTAGCGTCGTCATGAGCGAACCGTGCTTCGCATCGCTCCCGCCATTGCTGCCAAGAAGACCTGATGTCGCTCGCCAGAACCACCAATATCGCCGCGCGCTTTCCGCTAGCGTGGTTGATCGGTGGACTCGGAGCGGGGCAGATCATCGGCTGGGGTTCGGGCTTCTATCTGCCGACCATATTGTCGCGTGATATCGCGGCAGATATCGGCCTCTCCGAAGAAGTGGTCTTTGCGGGCACGACCGTGATGCTGCTCGTCAGCGCCATGCTCTCGCCCTGGCTCGGTCGCAGCCTCGATCGCGGCGCGGCGCGGCTCATCATGACGAGCGGCTGCGTTTTCGCCGCGCTGGCGCTCTGCCTGCTCGGCCTCAGCTTCGATCTGAAGACCTATCTCTTCGCCTGGATCGTGATGGGCGTGTCGAGCTCGATGCTGCTCGCGAACTCAGCCTTCGTCGCGGTCGCCCAGCTCGCGGGCGCCGGCGCGCGGCGCGCCATGACCGTGCTGATGCTGTTCACCGGCGTCGCCAGCTCGATCGCCTGGCCGGTCTTGAGCCTGCTCGACACCAGCTATGGTTGGCGCGCCACCTGCTTCATGCTCGCCGCCTTGCAATTCTTCATCTGTGCGCCCTTCCATTGGTGGCTGTTGCGGCGGCGCATCGAACCGGTGGCCGCTTCCATGCCCTCGCGCCTGGTGCAGGAGGGCCTCCCGCCGGAGCGCCGCAGGATGGCGATGCGCATTCTCGTGCCTTGCATGTGCCTCAGCGGTTTCATCTCCTGGGGGCTGTCGGTCCACATCGTCGACTTGCTGCGCCATCTCGGCGCCGAGAGCGCCGAAGCGATCTGGCTCGCCTCGCTGCTCGGCATCCTGCAAGTCTCGGCACGCCTCATCGATCTCGCCATGGGCGCGCGCCATTCGCCCTTGCTGACCGGCATCGTCGCCTCGACGCTCCTCTCCCTGTCCTTCGCCATCACGCTCATCCCCTGGAGCGGCGGGCCACCCCCTCTCATCTTCATGATGGTCTACGGCGTGGCCAGCGGCTCGATGAGCCTTGCCCGGGTGATGATCCCGCTATCGCTCTTCGGTTCGCGCAGCTACGGGCGCACCAGCGGCTTGCTCGCAGCCTTCCAGAACGTCGCCTACGCGCTCGCGCCGCTCGTCTATGCCGCCCTGTTCGCGCGCGCCGGAACGGCGGCCGCCTTATGGTTGTCCTTCGGGGCCGGCTTCGTGACGCTGATCGGCATGATCGTCTTGTTCAAGATGCGGCGGGGCTGAAATGCCGGCCGGCACGGCATGCCCTACGCTCCCAGCGGGACCGGGCTCCCAGTGGGACCGCGACCGTCCCGGTCGCCCTTCCTGCCGGCGGTGCCCCGGCGTCACCGGCTCAAGGGCGGGCGTCCCGCCAGGCGGGACGCCCGCGATCCCAAGAATCTGCCTCCCGCCGAAAGCTTGCCGACATCATGGCCCAAATCCACACTGACCGTCTGAGCTCGCCCCAGATGAGTTTCCAACCCCGCTCGCTCGACCGCCTGGCCATCTCCCTGATGATGTTGTGCTGCGTGAGCTGGGGCGTGCAGCAGGTGCTGGCCAAGCTTGCGCTCGCCGAAGTGGCGCCCATCTGGCAGGCCGCCATCCGTTCGGTCGGCGGCACGATCATCGTCGGGGCCTGGGCGCTGTGGCGCGAGCCGGGCATCTTCAGGCGTGACGCCTCCTTGTGGCCGGGCATCGCCACGGGCGTGATCTTCGCGCTTGAATTCCTGGCGCTGTTCATCGGCCTGCAATGGACGAGCGCCAGCCACGCCGCCCTGTTCCTCTACACGGCGCCCTTCTTCGTGGCGCTCGGGGCGGCCTTCCTGCTGCCGCAGGAGCGGCTGCGACCGGGCCAATGGCTCGGCCTCGCTTTGTCCTTCGCGGGCGTGGCGCTGGCGCTCGGCGTCTCGACGCAACTGGGGATGATGCCGCTCATCGGGGATCTTCTGACGCTCGCCGCCGGGGCCTGCTGGGCCGGAACGACGCTGTTCGTGAAGACGACGAGCCTGCGCACGGTGCCGGCAACCAAGGTGCTGCTCTACCAGCTCTTCGTCTCGGCCGTGCTGCTGGTCTTTGCGGCGCTGATCACCGGCGAGGCATTTCCGACGAAGCTGTCCTTCGTGCCCGCTGCGAGCCTTCTCTACCAGATGATCTGGATCGCCGGTTTCACCTATCTCGTCTGGTTCTGGCTGCTGCGCAGCTATCACTCAGGCGAGATGTCGTCCTTCACTTTCGTGACGCCGCTGATGGGCGTGCTCGCCGGCCATTTCCTGCTCGGCGACAGCATGGAGCCAGGGCTGATCCTGGCCGTCGCCCTGGTGCTCGGCGGCATTGCGCTGGTGAATCGGCCAAATAAGGCGGCCAAATAAGCCTGCGTCCTTGACCGTCCGGGCCGGCAAACCTACCGTTTTGCCATCCCTTCGGAGGCGAGACGCCATGGCACAACCGATCCGCGCCAGTTCGATCACCCGCGCGCTCGCCGTGCGGGAAGCCCGGGTCGTCGATACGGTGACGCTCGATCATGAGGATCGCCACCGGCGTCGGGCGGTGCTCACCTGCGACGGCGGGCTCGAAGTGCTGCTCGACCTCGACAAGCCGGCTCGCATCGAGGATGGCGACGCATTGAAGCTCGAGGACGGACGGCTGGTGCGCGTGGTCGCTGCCCCCGAGGAGCTCATCGAGGTCACGTCGGACAATCCGGCAAGGTTGATGCGGGCGGCCTGGCATCTGGGCAACCGGCATACTCCCGCGGAGATCGGCGCCGAGGCCATCTATTTCGCCAGCGACCATGTGCTCGTCGAGATGCTGCGTGGGCTCGGCTTGTCGGCGAGGCCCGTGACCCGGCCTTTCCGGCCGGAGCGGGGCGCCTATGAGCATGCGGATCATCCCCATGCCGGGCCTGACCATGGCGGTCATGAGCATGCTGGGCGTGACCATGGCGGCCACCAGCATGGCGACGCCCATCACGACCATGGGGATCGCGAGATGGGCCAGCAGCCGTCCCGGCATCGCACTCCAGACCTGGATTCATCCGGCCGGAGCTCATGAGAACGGACCAGCTGCTGGCGCTTCTCGCCTGGCTGTCGCCGGCCTTCCCGGTCGGCGCCTTCGCCTATAGCCACGGCCTCGAATGGGCAGTGGAGAGGGGAGATGTGCGTGACGCCTCGACCTTGCTCGCCTGGATCGAAGACCTGATGCAGCATGGGGCGATCCGCTCGGATCTGGTGCTCGCCTCCTGCGCGGCACGCGCCTTCGAGGCAGGCGACGAGGAGGGCTTCCGCGAAGTCGCCGAGCTCGCTCTTTGCCTGTCGCCCTCCAAGGAACGCCATCTCGAAACCGCGCAGCAAGGCCGCTCCTTCATCGATACGCTTTGCGCCGCCTGGCCGAACCCGAAGCTCAAGGATGTCGTCGACGCCAAAGGGCAGATCCTCCGGCAGATCGCCTATCCGGTCGCCTTCGGTGCTTCGGTTGCAGCCCACGCCCTGAAGCTGAGGCCATCGCTTGCGGCCTACGCCCAGCAATTTGCGGCCAATCTCGTCTCGGCCGTGCTGCGGCTCGGCGCCGTCGGGCAGACCGACGGGCAGAGGGTCATCGCCCGCCTCGCCAAAGCGGCCGAGCGTGCCGCCGCGAGGGCGCAGGCGGCGAACCTCGATGATCTCGGCGGCGCCGCCTTCCGCTCCGATATCGCGTCCTTGCGGCATGAGACGCAATATTCCAGGCTGTTCAGGTCATGAATCTCGGCTATCTTCTGTTGCGGAGCAATTCTTGATGTCGGCATCTCCCAATGGTCCTTTGCGGGTGGGCATCGGCGGCCCTGTCGGTTCGGGCAAGACGGCTCTGATGGAGCATCTCTGCAAGCGCTTCCGCGAGCATTACGAGATCGCCGCCATCACCAACGACATCTACACCAAGGAGGATGCGGAGATCCTGGCGCGCGCCCAGGCGCTGTCGCTCGATCGCATCATGGGGGTCGAGACGGGAGGCTGTCCGCATACCGCGATCCGCGAGGATTGCTCGATCAATCTCGCCGCGATCGAGGAGATGAAGCGCCGCTTCCCGGCGCTCGACCTGATCTTGATCGAGTCGGGGGGCGACAATCTGGCGGCGACCTTCTCGCCGGAGCTCGCCGACCTGACCATCTATGTGATCGACGTCGCCCAGGGCGAGAAGATCCCGCGCAAGGGCGGGCCCGGTATCACCCGTTCCGACCTTCTGGTCATCAACAAGGTCGATCTCGCGCCCCATGTCGGCGCCGATCTTTCGGTCATGGACGCGGATTCACGCCGGATGCGCGGGCAAAAACCCTACGTCTTCACGGAACTGCGCCGGGGCCGCGGCGTCGAGGAGATCGCCGCCTTCATCGAGAGGCGAGGAGGCCTCGCACAGGCAGCTTAGAGCCTTCCTGGTCAGATCGCATCGGGCACGCGAACGGCGCGCCGCATGCTCCTGAAAGGATTGCAGTTTTTCAACAACTCCTGGCGAGCATCCGACACGGATCGAAAGCTCGCCTCGCGACTTGCGGCGAGAAGGGGCCGGCCTCGCGCCGGCCCCTTCGGCAGACCTCAATCGTCTTCGAAGACATAAGGCATGTAGGGCTGGCACCGATAGGGGAGCGGGTAGCCGTAATAGCTGTACATGCCGCGCCGATAGCGGTTGCAATCCGGCCCTCCGCGATCATTCGAGTAGAAGACCGCCTCACCCCTGCCGTGTGGGGGCCGCTGCGGAGGTTTGCCCGGCCGGCCAGGGGGAACGAGCACGGCCGCGCCGTCGCTGCGGCTGTCGGCGCCACCGCCACCACCGCCACCACCACCGCCGCCACCTCCGCCACCACCATTCCCGCCGCCGCCATCGCCGCGGGCAAGCGCGTAGCTGCTGCCGGCAATCATGGTCGGCAGGCTTGCCGCCGTGAGCGCCAGAACGACGCCGAACGTCTTCGCTAACATCGTCGGTTTCATGATAGCCTCTCCTTTGCGTCCCTCAGCGATGTCCGGGATCGGCCATGGCGAGGTTTCGTGATGTTGTCGCTGCGGCTGCCAACAGGGTTCATCGGCCATAGCTGCCCGGCCTGCGCCCCAACGCCTCGCGCGGGCGCGGCAGAAAACCGAGGCAAAAAACGCTGGCGGATGAACCTTTGTTCAGCCTCGAGCGACAACAGGGCGTGCAGGGGTTGGGCAATGCAGGTGACGACTGACGAGGCACTGATCGAAAGGATTGCGGCGGGAGACAAGCTCGCGATGCGAGCGCTATTCTCGCGGCATCAGGTGCGCGTATTTCGCTTCTTGTGCGGGATCTTGCGTGACCAGGGCGCAGCTGAGGATGTCGTCAATGACGTCTTCATCGATGTCTGGCGGCAGGCAGCCCGGTTCGAGGGGCGTTCCAGCGTCTCGACCTGGGTTCTGGCCATTGCACGTTTCAAGGCCCTGTCGGCGCTCAGGCGGCCGCGTGAGGCCGAAATGGACGAGGAGGCGGCTGCGGAGATCCAGGATGTCGCCGATGACCCTGAGGTCGTGGCTCAGAAGAAGGATAAGGGCGCAATCCTGCGCGCTTGCCTGTCTGGCCTCTCGGCCGAGCATCGCGAGATCATCGATCTCGTCTACTACCAGGAGAAGTCGATCGAGGAATGCGCCGAGATCGTCGATATCCCGGAAAACACTGTGAAGACCAGGTTGTTTCACGCACGCAAGAGACTGGCGGAGATCGCCAAGAGCAAGGGACTGGATAGAGGTTGGCCATGAACACGAATGAATCATCCGGTAATCGCGAGCTCGCGGACCTCCTGCCTTTCTATGTCACGGGCCGCTTGCCTCTGGCGCAGATGGAGCGGATCGAGGCGGCCCTCGCCACGGACGAAGCGCTCAAGCGCGAGCTCGCGCTGATCGAGGAGGAACAGGCCGCGACCGTCCAGGCGAACGAGATGATCGGCCTGCCTTCCGCGCGGGCCGGGGAGCGCTTCCTCGCCATGCTCGAGGCCGAGCCGGCACGGACGACGCCTCGCGCCGTCGCCAAGGACGTGTTCGCCTGGATCGGCGAGCGGCTGCAATCGCTGGCGCCTCGCCAGATGGCTTTCGCCGGGATCGCCGCGGCCCTGCTCCTTGTGGCGCAGGCGGGCTTCATCGGCAGCTTGCTGCACGAGGGCGGCGGCCAGCGTTATGGCACGGCCTCAGGCGAGCATGCGGCCTTCGATGTCAGCTTCGCCACGCTGATCTTCACGCCGGACGCCAAGGCGGCCGATATCTCGCGGCTCCTCGATGCCACGAATGCCGTCATCATCGATGGCCCCAAGGGCGGCAATCTTTATACGGTTCGCATCGGCGCCGCGAACATGTCGAAGACCGAGCGCGACGCGGCGATTGCTCGCTTCGGTGCCGAGAAGAGCCTCGTGCGCTTGATCATGCCCTCCAAGGGCCCGTCGCAATAAAGCCGCAAAAACATCGTCGACTTGGTAATTCTCGTCTTTACTTGCTGCGAATGATCCTGAGGGAGGCCTCGATGCCGTCTCGGACAAGCAGATTTTCGCTCAGTGGCCTGTGGCCGCGCGCCGCCCTATTGGCAGCCATGGTCGCAGCGGGCGCGGCGCTCGTGACCTTGGCCGCAACCGAGAAGGCCACGGCCTTCGATGTCGGTATCGGCGGCGGGGGCGGAGGCGGGGGCTTCGGTGGCGGGAGCATCCAGTTCGGAGGCGGGGAAGGGGGCTTCGGCCGCTATTATGGGCGAGGCTCCAGCGGCATGGGCCGCGGCGGCAACGGCATGGGGCGCGGTGGCTACGGAATGGGTCGTGGCGGCTACGGTATGGGCCGTGGCGGCTACGGTATGGGCCGTGGCGGCTACGGTATGGGCCGTGGCGGCTACGGCATGGGTCGCGGCGGCTACGGCATGGGTCGCGGCGGCTACGGTATGGGCCGTGGCGGCATCGGCATGGGCCAGGGCAAATGGGGCGGTGGAGACGGGCCCGTATCGGGTGGCCCGAGATGGCGCGGCGACGGCCCGCGTTGGGGTGGCCCGCCTTGGGGTGGTCGAGGCTGGCCGCCGCGGACGGTCTATAACCCGCCTCGCGAGCCGGTCCCGCATCCACCGTGGCGGCACCCCCCTTGGCACATTCCCTATCCGCCGTACTATCCGCCGCCGGACGTTGGCAGCGACGAGCCGCCGCCTCCGTCGAGGCCCGTGCGTGTCTTCCGGCCAGCGCCTCCGGTCGCGACGATCAAGGTGCCAGCCGTTTCGAAGCCCGTGCATGTGGCTGCTCCGCCACCTCCGCCGCCGGTGATCGCCAAGCAGAAACCGACGCCGCCGAATCATTTCGTCGTGCCGCCGACGACCGAAGCCCGCTATGTCCCCGATGAGGTTCTGGTCGAGGTGCCCGCCACTCTCGCTCCCGCACAGCTCCGGGGCATCGAGCAGCGCCTGGGGTTGAGCCTGATCGCCTCACGCGACATCGCTCTGATCGCAACCCATATCAACCGCTATCGCATCGCCAAGGGACGCAGCGTTTCTGAAACGGTGCGTGCGCTCCGCGCCGAAAACCGGGTGGGCGGCGCGCAGCCGAATTATGTTTTCGCCTTGCAGGACGACACGGTGCCTCAGGCTGCACCTTCCGCGCCGGTCGCGCCGGAGCCTCGCGACAATTCCCCAGTCGTCGCCGGAACCGCAGCTCCAGCCGAGCCGACGAAGGCTGCGGCGGAAGAGCCGGCGACCAAGTCCGTAGCGAAGGAGCCCGAGGCCAAACCTGCAGTAGAAGAACCCGCAGTCAAATCCGCAGCGGAAGAGCCTGCGGCGAAGCAAGCGGAGGCTAAACCTGTAGTTGAAGAGCCTGCGATTAAATCCGCAGCGGAAGAACCTGCGGCGAAGCAGGCCGAGGCCAAGCCCGTAGGGGCAGAGCCGGTGGTCAAGCCTGTGGCGGAAGTGCCCACGGTTCAAGATCCCGCCGCCATGCAGCCGCCGGCGCCGGTGGCTTCGCCGGTCGCCGCCCCGGTTCCCGCGCCCGTCGCGACGGTCGCAGCCGACGATCCGCTGCAATATACGATCGCTGCCCTGCATTTGCCGGAAGCCCATCGCCTGGCCACCGGCAAGGGCGTGCGGATCGCCATCATCGATTCCGGAGTCGATGCCGAGAGTGCCGAGATCAATGGCCGCATCGTCGCCAGCTTCGATGCGATCGGCGGCGCATTCGCGGCGCACTCGCATGGCACGGCGATCGCCGGCGCAATCTTGGCCCACTCGAAGCTGGTCGGCATCGCACCCGATGCCCAGGTGATCGCGATCCGTGCCTTCACCGGGGAAGGCAAGCTCGCAGGTGCGGAAGGGACGAGCTTCCATATTCTTGAAGGGCTCGATTTCGCGGCGGCGCAGAATGCCCGGATCGTCAATATGAGCTTTGCCGGGCCGCATGACGCGCTGCTCGCTCGGGCGCTCGAGGCGCTCAGGGCGAAGGGCGTCGCCGAGATCGCGGCAGCCGGCAATGGCGGAGCCGGTTCGGCGCCGCTCTATCCGGGCGCCGAGCCCGGTGTGATCGCCGTCACCGCGACCGATGCACATGGGCAGATCTTCGACATGGCCAATCGCGGCACCTATATCGCGATCGCCGCGCCGGGCGTCGACATCCTGGTGCCGGCGCCAGGTGACGCCGTGCAGATCGCCACCGGCACCTCGATCGCCGCCGCGCATGTGAGCGGCATCGCGGCGCTCGCGCTCGAGCGCTACGGCACCTTGTCGCCGGATGCGCTGGTGGGGGCGCTCGATGCGGGGTCGCGCAAGCCCGATCCCGCGGCCGCCGCCGACGCCTACGGGGCCGGCGTCATCGATGCCTTCGGCGTCGTCGAGTCGAAGGCGGGCGTGAGCCTCGCCCCCCTCGTGCCCGTCGCGAGTGCCGTCACGCATTGAGGCAGACGGCCAAGGTTTCAACGACAACTGCGCCTCAACCGCAAGGGCGCCGCACGAGAAGCTGCGCCTCAACGGAACGTGATTGTGTGACCTGCGTCGAGTTGCGCTATGCGCGACGGACGCCTGCTCACAATCACGGGGGGACCCCATGGCCCATCGCTGGGAAAAAGACCCGATGCTCGTTGCGACCCAGCTCGAGCGCAGATCCTTCATGGCGGCAGGCCTTGCCGGAAGCGCGGTCGCGGGCTTCGCGCTCGCCACTCAGCCGGTCTCGGCCGAAACGATCATCACCGATGCCAATGGGCTCGATGCCGGAATGGTGCAGGTGAAGGCCGCCGACCGGATGATTCCCGCCTATCGGGCGCGCCCCGCAGGGGGCGGAAAAGCGCCGGTCATCGTGGTCATCCAGGAAATCTTCGGCGTGCATGAGCACATCAGGGATGTCTGCCGGCGGCTCGCCAAGCTCGGCTATTACGCGATCGCGGCCGATCTTTATGCGCGGCTCGGCGATGCGTCGCAGGTCTCCGATGTGCCGACTTTGATATCGACCATCGTCTCCAAGACGCCGGACGAGCAGGTGACGTCCGACCTCGACGCCACCGTCAGCTTCGCGACCGCAGAGGGCGGGGACACCGCGAAGCTCGGCGTGACCGGCTTCTGCTGGGGAGGGCGGCAGACCTGGCTGTTCGCCGAGCACAACCCGCTCGTGAAGGCCGCCGTCGCCTGGTACGGGCCTTTGACCAATGCCCCCAACCCCTTGCAGCCCAAGCGTGCGATCGACGGCATCGCCAATCTCAAGGCGCCGGTTCTCGGCCTTTACGGGGCCGCCGATCAGGGCATCCCGGTCGATTCGGTCAACGCCATCAAGGCGGCTGCCGACACGGCAGGAAAGACCGTCGAGGTGGTGATCTACCCCGACACGCCGCATGCCTTCAATGCGGATTACCGATCGAGCTACCGGCCGGGCCCCGCGGCCGATGGCTGGGCGCGCCTGCAGGTCTGGTTCAAGAAATATCTGGCCTGAATCCGGGCATCGGCTTAGCTGCCGATTTGGCTCGCCTTCCTGACACCGTTTCGCCATCCTGAGTTGACGCGCGCCGGGGAGGTCACCAAAAGGGGCGCGTGGACCAAAGCCTGATCTCGACCTCGGCAACGCCGAAAGGCGTCGTCGCGACACTGCTTGCCGCGCTGGAGCGCTCGCATGCGCTCGCTTGCGCGGCGCTGCTGGCATTGTCGCTCCTGATGTTCTTGCCTGGATTCTTCGGGCTGCCGCCGATGGACCGCGATGAGCCGCGCTTCGCCCAAGCCTCGAAGCAGATGCTCGAAACGCGTGATTTCGTCGCCATCCGCTTCCAGGATGAGGCGCGCAACAAGAAGCCGGTCGGCATTTACTGGCTCCAGGCCGCGAGCGTCGCCGTGGCCGAGCATCTCGGCTCCGACGCCGCGCGCACCACGATCTCCGTCTATCGCATCCCCTCGCTCATCGGCGCGAGCCTGGTGGTGCTGCTGACCTATTGGGCCGGCCTTGCCTGGCTCGAGCGCCGCTATGCGCTTATCGCCGCAGCCCTCATGGCGGCGACCGTGCTGCTCGGCGTCGAGGCGAGGCTCGCCAAGACCGATGCGGTGCTCACCGCGACGGTGGTCGCCGCCATGGGAGCGCTCGCCAGGATCTGGGCGGCGCGCCTCACGCAGGAGCGCAGCTTGGCGAAAGAGCCTTTCATCCTCTGGCTCGCCTTGGCGGCAGGCGCGCTGATCAAGGGCCCGATAACCTTGATGGTGGTTGGGCTCGCAGCTTTGGCCCTGTCGATCAAGCAAGGCGCGAGCAAGCGAGAGTATTGGCGCTGGCTCAAGCCGCTCGCCGATTGGCGGGCCATCGGCCTCGCGATCCTGGTCGTCGCGCCCTGGTTCGTGGCGATCGCAGTCGAGACCCATGGCGCCTTCTTCAGCGAGGCGGTCGGCGGCGACATGCTCGGCAAGGTCGCCGGCGCCCGCGAGGCGCATGGGGCCCCTCCGGGGTCCTATCTCGTGGCGTCGCTCGTGACGCTCTGGCCCATCGTCCCGCTGGCCGTGATCGCGGTGCCGATCGCCTGGCGTTGGCGCCGCGAGGATGAGGTGGCCTTTCTGCTCGCCTGGCTCGTTCCGTGCTGGCTGGTCTTCGAGGCCGTCCCCACCAAGCTGCCCCATTACGTGCTGCCGCTCTATCCGGCGATCGCGCTTCTGGTCGCTTTCATCGCCCAACGTGGCAGTCTGCGGCTCGACCGCAGCTGGAAGCGGATTGCCGCGATCCTCTTGCCGCTCCTGCCGGTCGCAATAGCGCTCGCCATCCCCTATGCGACGCTCCTCTACGGCGATCGGACCGAACTGGTCGGTGCCGGAGTGGTCGGCCTCGGAGCGGTCATCGCGGCCGCAGCAGCCTTCTTGCTGATGCGAGCGCGCGTCGCCCCGGCTGCCGCTGGCGCAGCCTTGGCGGCGCTGTTCCTGACCTTCGGCGTCTATCGGCTGACGATCCCGCATCTGCAGGCCTTCATGTTGTCGCCGCGGCTCGCGGCGACGCTGGCGACGTCGCCCTGCCGGCCCAATGCCATCGCGACCGCGGGCTTCAACGAGCCGAGCCTGGTGTTTCTCACCCGCACCGATCTCAACCTGACCGACGGGGCCGCGGCCGCGCGCTTCATGGTCGGCCCCGGCTGCCGTGCGGCCTTCGTCGACATCCGTCAGGAAGGACAGTTCAGCCAAAGCCTGGCGGCGCTCGGGATTGCGCCTCATCCCATCGGTCGCGTCTTCGGCGTCAATCTCAATGGCGGGCGCCATCTCGACATCGGGGTCTATGTCAATGGCGGCTGAGGCGAGGCGGGCCGCTGCGATCGCGAGCGGCCTCAGGCAGCGTGTCGTGCGGCTTGCCGAAGCGGTGAGGAGCTTGCGGCGGGACAGCTTGCCGAGCTTTGGCTCGCTGGTGGCGGCCATTCTCCTCATCGTGGCGGTCGGGCTTGTCTTCGACGCTCCGATCGCCGCCGCCATGCGGCATCTGCCGCATCGGCTGGTGAATGTCTTCGCCCAAGTGACCATCCTCGGCGAGGGGTGGGTCGTCATGCTGCCGGCAGGGCTCATCGCGCTCTGGTTCGCACGCGTCAGCCTTGTGGCCTCGACGCGGCGTGAAGCCGCCCGCGCTCTCCTTCATGCCGATCGCGCTTTGCTGGTGCTTGCCGCGGTCGTCGTCCCCTCGGTGGTGACGACGCTTGTCAAACATGTGATCGGCCGCCTGCGCCCCCGCTATTTCGAGAGCCTCGGCGCCTTTCATTTCGAGCCGTTGTCGCTTGCCGCCTCGAAGGCGAGCTTTCCTTCGGGCCATGCGACGACCATCGCGGCGCTCGCCGTCGCCGTGGGCGTGGTGGAGCCGCGCTGGCGCCGCGTCGCCGCTATCCTTGTAGCCGTCATCTTCGCGTCGCGCATTGCGGTCGAAGCCCATTATGTGAGCGATGTCGTGGCCGGCGGCCTGATCGGGATGGCGGGTGCGCATCTGGTGCTGCGCTTGTTCGCGCAGGCACGCATCGCCTTGACGGTCGATCGGGATGGCAAGCCCGCACGGCGAGGAATATTCCGGGGGCGGCCGGCAACCGGCGTGCCGGCCTTGCTGGCTGCCGACGCCATCAGAGGAGCCGGCGAAGCTGCCATGCCGCCGCAAAACCAGATAGCGGGCGAGGCCCCGGCGCAGCCGAGATTGTCGGTCGTCGTGCCGATGCGCAACGAGGCCGAGAATGCCGGCCCGCTGATTGCCGAGATCGAAGACGCCTGCCGCGAAGTTGCGCCGTTCGAGCTCATCTGCGTCGATGACGGCTCGAGCGATGCGACGGCGGAGCGCCTGGTCGAGCTCGGCAGGACCCGCCCGCATCTGCGCGTCCTGCGGCATGCGACGAGCTGCGGCCAGAGCGCGGCGGTGCGCAGCGGCGTGCGTGCCGCAAGGGCCCCGATCGTGGCGACGCTCGACGGGGACGGCCAGAACGATCCGGCCTTCATCCCCAAGCTGGTGGCGGCGCTCGAGGCCGGGGGCGGCTCGACAGGGCTCGTCGCCGGCCAGAGACTCGGCCGCAAGGATACCGGATTCAAGAAGCTGCAATCGCGCATCGCCAACGGGGTGCGCAGCAATGTCCTCAGGGACGGCACGCGCGACACGGGCTGCGGCCTCAAGGCGTTCCGGCGTGACGTCTTCCTGGCGCTGCCCTATTTCGACGGGTTGCACCGCTTCCTGCCGGCCCTGATGCGCCGCGAGGGCTACCAGGTCGCCCTCGTCGACGTGGTCGACCGGGCCCGGCGCGCCGGACACTCGAATTACGGCATGTTCGACCGGCTCTGGGTCGGCATCCTCGACCTTGCCGGCGTGTGGTGGCTGATCCGCCGCCGGCGCCGCGTGCCGGCCGTCTCGGAATTGCAAAAGGACGCATGATGCTCGTCGATCTCGCGACCGCGCTGGGCGGCTATCTCCAGGATGTCTTCGTCGAGAAGTTCAATATGGTGGTGCTGGTCGGCCTCATCGGGCAAGCGCTGTTCACCATGCGCTTCCTGGTGCAATGGCTGGCGAGCGAGAAGGCAGGCCGCAGCGTCATTCCGTTCAGCTTCTGGCTGTTCTCGATCGGCGGCGGCCTCCTGCTGTTCGCCTATTCCTTGTGGCGGCGCGACATCGTCTTCATCCTCGGCCAGGGGCTCGGCGTCTTCATCTATCTGCGCAATATCAGCCTGGTGCTCAAGGAACGTCGCGGCGAGGCCGGCAATTGAGCGACGCATCTGACAAGCGGATGAGGCTTCGGCGACGCGCCTCGCAACACATCGGACCCTGCGGCGATCTGGACCGGTAAGAACTGGCGGCGCATCATCGAAGCCACCGGCAATATCGGAGGCCAGGTCATGGCGCTGCATTACGTTCGCATCGACGCTGTCGCACCGTTCGACTACGAGTTCGGCGGAAATATCCGGGCACGGATGGCGGATATCGGGCGGACCATCGGGTCGCAGGCGATCGGGCTCACGATCCAGACCGTGGCGCCCGGGTGCCGCTCGTCGCGGCGCCACCGCCACGTGTTCCAGGAGGAAATCCTGATCGTTATGGCCGGAACCGGAACGCTGCTGCATGGCGAGGCGCGGATCCCGGTTCGCGCCGGAGATTGCTTCTGCTACCGGCCTGACGACGCCGAGCTGCATGCATTCGAGAATGCCGGGAGCGAGGACCTGGTGATCTGGGCGTTCGGCAATCGGTTCCGCCACGAAGTGTGCCTCTACCCCGATGAGGGGATCGCCTTCGTCGAGGGGCTCGGGGCGGAGGTCCCGCTGGCCGATGTTGTGGAGAGCGCCTGGACGGAGGAGAGGCGCCAGCGGTGATCTCTGCGCGCGATGGGCGTTTCGGCCACTGGGCGCCTTACGCCTCGACGGCGGCTGGCGCAGTGGAGAACCAGGCATGTTCGTAGATTGCCACGGCGGTCTCGTCGGGCGATCGGTCCGAGGTCAACCAGAGCGATCGTGCGGACCAGGCTTCCCGGGTGTCGGGTGCCTTTGTGCATCCATCGATATCCGAGGCTCCGATGCAGGGGATGAACCATGACGGCATCAGGGGCTTCACCGCGAAATCCGGGCCGGAGCGAGAGAGCAGGATGGCGAGCCCGACCCTGTCGGCTGGCCGCCAGGGGAAGATCATGCGGCCATGCGGGCGAAGGGCTTGCAGCCATGAGAGCGGTGGTGCCGCAACCCCGGCATTGACATAGATGAGGTCCGAGGGCCGCAAGGGAAGCTTGGTCGCATCGCCCTGTGTCACGGCAACATTCTCGAACGGCTTGAGGTTGTGGCGCGCCTTCAGCGCCAGATCTTCGTCGATCTCGAACGCTTCGACGCTGCCGCCCGGCAGCGCCAGCATCGACAGGAAAGCGGTGTAATAGCCGGTGCCGGCGCCGATATGACAGATGGCGTCGCCAGGCTTCGGCTCGACCGCGCCGATCCAGGCAGCATGCAGGAAGGGCTCGCCGTTATTGATCCCCTTGGCCGCATCGAGAGCCACCAAGGCATTCTGATAGAGATAGGCGGGATCAGCGCTCGGGGTCTGGAAGTAGCGGTGGTTCACCATGATCTTCCAAGGCCCCGGCGGCACGAACGCTTCGCGCGGCACAAGCTCGAATACCCTCTCGATACGGGGGTCTCCGGATTGGCTCTCCGCCGCCATCAGCTTCGCATAAAATTTCCTGATCTCGTCGAGACTGGCTCGCTTCTTTGCAGGCGTGACACCCATCGCAACAGTCGCCTCCTCTGTCGCAGGTCGCCTTGGGCGGCGTGTCGGGTTTGGCCCTGTCGAGCCGCATTCCCCTTTCGGCACGAATTGTCGCTATATCGCCGCGCAGCGGCCGCCAAGCGCTCTTGCGCGTCATACTATTCGCGACGCTCGGCGCCCCCAATATTCACGCGATCGCCGCCGAGCGCAATCCGTCGCCCGAGCGGCGGACGGGCGGCGGACAAGCGGTTCCTGGCGATCAGGCCTTAGCTTGTCTCGGCCAGGGGGTCTCGACGACGGGGGTCAGCGGTCCTTTGCCGGAGAACCAGCTCTTGAGATTATCGACGACGAGATTGCCCATGGCGTTGCGCGTATGCACGGATGCCGAGCCCACATGCGGCAGCAGCACGACGTTCTCCATGGCGATCAGCTCTTGGGGCACATTCGGCTCGTTCTCGAAGACATCGAGGCCGGCGCTCGCGATCTTGCCGGCCTTCAGCGCGGCGATCAGCGCCTGCTCATCGACCACAGAGCCGCGCGACATGTTGATCAACGTGCCGTGCGGGCCGAGCGCCTCGAGAATCCTGGCATTGATGAGATGCCGGGTCGCCGCGCCTCCGGGCGTGATCACCATGAGGATGTCGACCGCCTGCGCCATGCCTTCGAGCGTCGGGTAATAGGGATAGGGCACGCCTCGCTGCGGCGAACGGCTGTGATAGGAGACGCCGATCCCGAAGGCCTCGGCGCGTCGCGCGATCGCCTTGCCGATGCGGCCGAGGCCGGCGATGCCCATGCTCTTGCCGCGCAGCGTGTCGGTGAACGGAAAAGGCTTCGCCAACCATTTGCCGGCGCGCACATAGGCGTCGGCTTGCGGCAAGCGCCTGATCGTCGAGATCAGCAGGCCAAGGGCGGTGTCGGCTACCTCCTCGGTCAGGACGTCGGGGGTATTCGTGACGATGATGCCGCGCTTCGCCGCTGCCTTGGCGTCGATATGATCATAGCCGACCCCGCATGAGGCCAGGATCTCGAGTTTGGGGTAGAGATCGAAAAAGGCATCGTTGAGAGGTTCGTGGCTGGCGCCGGCCGCCACACCGCGGATTTGGGCCGCGGCACCCTCGAGTTTCGCCTGCTGCTCGGCTCCAGTGAAGGGGCGATAGACGTGAAAGGCGTTGTCGAGCCCGTCGGCGGTCGCGCCGGGGAGGGGGCCTGTCAGCACGATATCGACGGTCTCGGTCATTGAACACCTGCGGCAGGGATTTTGGGCGTTGACGGCAGTGCGGGCGCAATGCCGTCACTACCGACTTGCCTTGTGGAAGACGAACAAGGATTATGCTGCCGCAACGAGATCCGCAACGGCGAAGCGATCGCCAATCGCGAACTCAGCTAGGGAGAGACCGCATGGCGAGCGTCAGCATCAAGGATATCCGCAAGGCCTATGGATCGACCGCGGTCATCCACGGGATCGATGTCGAGATCCTGGACGGCGAGTTTGTCACCCTGGTCGGTCCCTCCGGCTGCGGCAAATCCACGCTTTTGCGCATGATCGCCGGCCTCGAGGAGATTACGTCGGGCGAAATCCGCATCGGCGAGCGCGTGGTGAACGACGTGCCGCCGAAAGAGCGCGACATCGCCATGGTGTTCCAGAACTATGCGCTCTACCCGCATATGACGGTCGCCGACAACATGGCCTTCTCGCTGAAGCTCAAGCGCGCGCCCAAGGCCGAGATCGCGGCGCGCGTCGACAAGGCCGCCGGGATCCTCGGATTGCGGGCGCTCCTCGATCGCTATCCGCGCCAGCTTTCGGGCGGCCAGCGCCAGCGCGTCGCCATGGGGCGCGCCATCGTGCGCGATCCGCAGGTGTTCCTGTTCGACGAGCCCTTGTCGAATCTGGACGCCAAATTGCGCGTCGCCATGCGGGCCGAGATCAAGGACCTGCATCAGCGCCTCAAGACCACCACGGTCTATGTGACGCATGACCAGATCGAGGCCATGACCATGGCCGATAAGATCGTGGTGCTCCATGACGGGCATGTCGAGCAGATCGGGGCGCCGCTCGACCTCTATGACCGGCCGGCCAATCTCTTCGTCGCAGGCTTCATCGGCTCGCCGGCCATGAACGTCCTGAAAGGGCGCATTTCCAGTGGCGCGAAGCCTGCCTTCAAGGCGGAGAACGGCGTCGAGCTGCCGCTCGCGAGCGCGCCCAGCGCCTCCGACGGCAAGCCCGCCTCCTATGGCTTCAGGCCCGAACATCTGCGCATCGCCCAGGACGGGGTGGCGGCCGAGGTCGTGGTGGTCGAACCGACCGGCTCGGAGACGCAGGTGATGCTGAAGCTCGGCGGCTCCGACATCGTCGCCGTGTTCCGCGACCGGATCGCGGCGCGCCCGGGCGAGATCATCAAGATCGCCCCGGACCTGGCGACCGTGCATCTCTTCGACGGGGAAAGCGGCCAGCGATTGGCCGCCTGAAGTCTGTTGCGTGGATCGTTAGTGAAAGTCGTTACTGCCGCGGTGCAGGCGTAGCCGGAGTTGAGAAGAGCGGGTCGCGTCGCGCATGGCGGCGCGATTTCAGATGCATGTTCACGGAGTTGCGATGGGCGCGCAGGCCCTTCACGCAGAGCCGCGACAGCTCCGGCAAATGTTCCTTGAGGCAGGCCTGTACGCGGCCGCCGCCCGGCTTCACATGGTTGCAGAAGCGTTCGACCTCGATCTTGCAAGGCCCCTCGATCACGCTGCGCATCGTGATGGTCGCGGCCGAAGCCGGCAAGGATGCGCAGATCAGGAATGCTGCGATCATTGTCGTCTTCATCATGCTCGGCTCCCGCGAGGCTCGAAGAAAGGTGGATGCAAAGCCAATGCCGCCCAAGGTGATGCGAATTTCGGATTCGCTGCACGAGTGCCGCTTCGCCCCTATATAGAGGTTGATCGTCGATCGCACCTCATGGGCGCATGGAGAATTGGTGAAGCTTTGGCAATCTCGACATGTGCGCCTCATCGCACGATGATGTGAGGGGAAAGGCTGCGGCATCGCGGCCGCCTTCGCTGCCTGCCCGCATGGCGATTGTCATGGTTCAGGTCTATCGCCACAGCCTGTCGATGCTGCTCGGACGCCAATGCCGCTATTTGCCGACCTGCTCGGAATATGCGCTGGACGCCTTGCGCCTGCACGGCTTCCGGATAGGCTCGATCATGGCCTTGGCGCGCTTTTGCCGTTGCGGGCCTTTCGGAGGGCATGGTTATGATCCGGTGCCGTCGATCCCGCCGGCTGGAGCGCGCTGGTGGCGCCCCTGGCGCTACGGCGTGTGGCGCATGCCGCGCGAGGACGATAAGCTCTCCACACCCGATCAGCCCAAGTGATTCGTGTCCAAAAAGTGATTCGTGTCCAATAAGTGATTCGGATCCAACACGTGATTCGTTCCCAATGAGTGATTCGTAATCGACGATGGTGTCCGCGAGCGATCCACCCGATCTCAGAAGCGCCCATGTGATCGTGGTCGGCAATGAGAAAGGCGGCACGGGCAAGTCCACGCTCTCGATTCATATCGTGATCGCCCTCTTGAAGGCCGGCTATCGCGTCGCCTCGATCGATCTCGACACGCGCCAGCGCACGCTCACGCGCTTCCTGGAGAATCGCCAATCCTGGGGCACCAACGCCAACCGCCCGATCGAGCTGCCTTTCCATCATGCGCTCGAGCGCGGCGGCAAGGACAGCGCCGGCGAGAACGAGATCGTCGAGTTCACCTCATTCGCGGAGGCCATCGCGCGCGTCGAGCATGCCTTCGAATTCGTGGTCATCGACACGCCGGCGAGCGACAGCTACCTCATGCGGCTCGCTCATTCGCTCGCCGATACGCTGGTGACGCCGATGAACGATTCCTTCATCGATGTGGACGTGCTGGCGCGGGTCCACAATGACCGGCGCGAGCGCGGCGCCACGGCTCAATATGCCGCCCTGGTCCTCGAGGCGCGCCGGCAGCGCCGGCTCGCCGATGCCGGGCTGATCGACTGGGTGGTGGTGCGCAATCGCATCGCCTCGCTGCAGTCGAACAACCAGCGGCAAGTGGCCGGCAGCCTCGGGCGCCTGTCGCCCGAGCTGCAGTTCCGCATGGCCGACGGCTTCGGCGACCGGGTCATCTTCCGCGAGCTGTTCCCGGTCGGCCTCACCGTGCTCGATTCCATCGAGGAGGTCACCGACAAGGGCGCGCTGTCGGCGTCGCAGGCCTCCGCGCGCGCCGAGATCGAGGCGCTGATCGATGTGCTTCGCCTGCCGACCCGCACGGCCGACATCGCCCATATGGAAGCCCGCCATCTCTGGTTCACGCAGACGGCGGAGTTCTACAAGGAGCTGGTGGCGAGCGGCCCGGCGGCGCAGATGTAAAGAGGGCACGGCAGATGAAGCTGCGGACGGCAATCGTGCTGGCCTTGTTCGCGGTGACCCCGTTCGCGGAGGCGGGTGCAGGCGAAGTGGTCAGCGCCTACACCAAGCACGATTTTGAGAGGTGCAAGCTGGTGAGCCGCGATGCGGCTTCCCAGACCCGCAAATGCCGGGGGATTGCCGGCATCGCCATCAACTATCAAAACGATGACGACAATTCGGTGATCGATTTCGGCAAGGAGGGCCTTGTCGGGGAGCGCGGCTATGACGAAGGCGCCGTCTTCGCCGGCAAGACCATCGAATGGCGCGGCGTGCGTCGACGCGGCGCGCTCGCCCCCTATGCGGCCATCGTGCGCTTCGACATGGGACGATCGGTGGGCGGCCCGTTCCGGCCGCAGCTGATGATCTTCCGGCTCGAAGGGACGCGGCGCTCCTGCGTTGCGGCCTCGCTGGATGCTCGCAAGCCGAATGCCGATGCGAGGGCGCGCCGGATCGCCGACGACATCGCCGCCACCTTCGTGTGCGGCAAGGACAAGCCGCGCGCCCTGGAATAGGCGGTCACAGGCCGCTGCCTGCATCGATGGTCGTATTGTGGTGTTCGCGGTTTCGGCCTCATAGTGATGCCCGAAGCGCCCCTCGGGCGCGGCCACAGAAACATGATCGAGGAGTACGCCTATGAGACGTGTCGCGCTTGCGCTGACGGCCTTCGCTTCGATGATCGCCGCAGGAAGTGCCCAGGCCCAGATTTCCGACGTTGTGAAGATCGGCGTGCTGACCGACCTGTCGAGCCTCTACTCGGACGCGACCGGCAAGGGGTCGGTGGTGGCGGCGCAGATGGCGGCTGAGGATTTCGGCGGCAAGGTCAAGGGCAAGCCGATCGAGATCATCAGCGCCGATCACCAGAACAAGCCCGATGTCGGCTCCTCCATCGCGCGTGACTGGTACGACAACCAGCATGTCGATGCGATCGCCGACGTGCCCACCTCCTCGATCGCGCTCGCCGTGCAGAAGATCACCCAGGACAAGAACAAGGTGTTCCTGATGTCGGGGCCGGGCTCCTCCGATCTGACGGGGCCTGCCTGCTCGCCGAATGGCATTCACTGGACCTACGACACTTTTGCGCTGAGCCAGGTCGTCGCCAAGGCGCTTCTGGCGCGCAAGGACGATACCTGGTTCTTCATCACCGCCGACTACGCCTTCGGCCATGCGCTCGAGCGCGACGCGGCCGACACCGTGAAGGCGAATGGCGGGACCGTGCTGGGCAATGTCAACGCGCCCTTCAACAATCAGGATTTCTCGTCCTTCCTGCTGCAGGCGCAAGGGTCGAAGGCGAAGGTCGTCGGGCTCGCTAATGCCGGCGGCGATACGCAGACCGCGCTCAAGCAGGCGGCCGAGTTCGGCTTGACCGAAGGCGGCCAGAAGGTGGCGGCGCTCCTGGTCGAGATCACGGATACCCATAGCCTCGGCCTCAAGACCGCGCAGGGGTTGCTCGCAGCCGACGCCTTCTACTGGGATCGCGACGATGAGAGCCGGGCCTTCTCCAAGCGTTTCTTCGCCAAGGTCGGCGCCATGCCGACCATGATCCAGGCGGGCGTCTATTCCTCGATCACCCATTACCTCAAAGCAATCGATGCCACCGGCAGCGATGAGGCGAAGACAGTCATCGCCAAGATGAAGGCGACCCCGATCAACGACTTCTTCGCCAAGAACGGCCATATCCGCGAGGATGGCCGCATGGTGCACGACATGTATCTCGTGCAGGCGAAGAAGCCATCCGAGTCGAAAGGCGAATGGGATCTCTACACGATCCTTGCGACCATCCCCGGTGACCAGGCCTTTCGCCCGATGGCTGATGGCGGATGTCCGCTCGTCAAGAAGTAGGCGCTCGCGCTTCCCTTCTCCCGCTCTTTCGCGGGAGAAGGTGGCCGAATGCAGTGAGGTCGGATGAGGGGCGGTTGAGCCCTTCACCGGCGTCCCTCACCCGGCTCGACTGCGTCTCGCCACCGTCTCCCGCCTCAAGGGGCGGGAGAGGGTTGAGCGCGCCGCCGACAGCTTCGCTCAAGCTTCCTCGGAAACATTGGGAAACAGAGAGGTTTCCCACGTGAATCATCCGCGTGGTGCTCCAATGGAGACGTCATGCGCGCGCAGTTGAACGAACGTCAAAGCCTCGAAACGCCGATCGCGACCTTCGGTGCCGTCGGCGCGCCGGCGAACGATCCTTCGATATCGGCCAATCTCTCCGCCTCGGCTCTGCGTCGCCTTGCTCTCAACCTGTGGGGTGAGGGCAAGCCCGATTCGGCTGCGAGATTTCTGCACGCCGCTTGCGAATTGGCGCCGCAAGACGCGGCCATTTGGGGCGATCTTGCCGGCGCCTTGAACGCAGCGTCCAAGCCCCGCGAGGCGAGACTCTGCATGGAAAAGTCGCTCGCCATCGACGATGTGCAGCCGCGCAGCTGGCTCCTCCTCGCGACGATCTGCGGTGGCCTCGGGGACGACATCGCCGCCGAGCGCGCCTTCGCCAAATCGCTCGACCTTGACCCGATGCTCGCCGATGCCGCCTTCGGGCTCGGCATCTTGTATTTCCGCCAGCAGCGCTTCGAGGCGGCCGCCGAACAGCTGCGCCTGGTGGTCAAGCTCGGAACCAACAACAAATTCGTCCATATTTGTCTCGCGAAGGCGCTTCATCTCGTCGGCGCCTTCTCGGAAGCAGCGTCCGCCTATGCGGTGGCCGCGCAGTTCGAGCCGGCCGAGCCGCTGCTCTTGCAGAATCTCGCCTTGCTGCGCCTCATCGAGACGACGATCTCGGGCACAGTCGAGCAGGCGATTGCAGCCTATCGCCGCACGGCGGGAGTGCATGCCGAGGACATCGCCAAAGTGACCGAGACGGCCTTTCACCAGCTCAGCGGCTATGGTCATCGCGACGCGGCGATCCGTCTCGGACAGGCGCGGCTGGCCTTGGTGCCTAACGATCCGGTGCAGCGCTACCTCCTCGCGGCGCTCTCCGGCGACGAGCTCGTCAGCGCCCCCAGCGATTATCTTGTCGCCTATTTCGATCGCTTCGCAGCTGGCTTCGACAAACAGCTCGTGGAGCTTCTGGGCTACGACGTGCCGCGCACCCTCAAGGTGCTTGCGGCATCGATCAGGCCGAACTTTTCCGCGATTCTCGATCTCGGTTGCGGCACGGGGCTCGGCGCCACGCATCTGCGCGCTCTCGGAGGGACGCTCACCGGCGTCGATCTGTCGCCTGCGATGTTGGAAAAGGCGTCCGGACGCAAGCTCTACGACAAGCTGGTCGAGGGTGAGGTGCTCGCCTATCTGTCCGAAGCAAAAGAGACGTTCGACCTCGTTTTCGCAGCCGATCTCCTCGTCTATTTCGGGAAGCTCGAGGCGCTGGTCGACGCAGTGGCGAGGCGGCTCGCGAGCGGCGGGCTGTTCGCCTTCAGCATCGAGACAAGCGCCGCCGGCCGCGGCGCCGGATACAGGCTGATGCCGTCAGGACGCTTCGCTCATAGGCTTGCCTATCTGGAGTCGGTTTCGAGGGACGCGTTCGAGCTGGTCGCGACCCAGGAGACCAAGCTGCGGCTCGAGGCCAATCGCCCCGTCGAGGGAGCACTGGTGGTTCTACGGCGACGCTGAACCCCTCTTCGTCGAACAAGACAGCCCGGCAAGACCGGCCTTGCGTCGCGCCCGCCATCCGCGCTAGAGGCGCTGCTCCGCCGGCGCCATCGCCGGTACCACGCTTACCTGCAGGGTGTGCAGGAGTGAGCAAAGGAGCAGCAGATGATCACCCTGACATTTCCCGACGGCGCACAGCGCCAATTCCAGCAAGGCGTCAGCGGCGCCGAGATCGCCAAGGGCATCTCGCCTTCGCTGCTGAAGCGGACGGTCGCCATGGCGCTCGACGGCGTCGTCAGCGATCTCGCCGACCCGATCGAGCATGACGCCAGGATCGAGTTCGTGACGCGCGAGGATCCGCGTGCGCTCGAGCTCATCCGCCATGACGCCGCCCATGTGCTCGCCGAGGCTGTGCAGGAGCTTTTTCCCGGAACGCAGGTGACCATCGGGCCGGTGATCGAGAACGGCTTCTATTACGATTTCGCCCGCAACCAGCCCTTCACGCCGGAGGATTTCCCGGCGATCGAGAAGAAGATGCGCGAGATCATCGCGCGCGACAAACCTTTCACCAAGCGCGAAGTTTCGCGCGAGGAGGCGAAGGCGTTCTTTCGCGACAAGGGCGAGAACTTCAAGGTCGAGCTGGTCGACGCCATCCCGCCGGGCGACATGATCAAGTTCTACGACCAGGGCGGCTGGATCGATCTCTGCCGCGGCCCGCATATGACCTCGACCGGCAAGGTGGGGGAGGCCTTCAAGCTGATGAAGGTCGCCGGCGCCTATTGGCGCGGCGATGCCAACAACCCGATGCTGACACGCATCTACGGCACCGCCTTCGCCAAGCGCGAGGATCTCGACGCCTATCTCAAGCAGATCGAGGAGGCCGAGAAGCGCGACCACCGTCGTCTCGGCCGCGAAATGGATCTCTTCCATTTCCAGGAGGAGGGGCCTGGCGTCGTCTTCTGGCACGCCAAGGGCTGGACCCTGTTCCAGCAGATCATCGCCTATATGCGTCGGCGGCTCGCCGGCGACTATCAGGAGGTCAATGCGCCGCAGATCCTCGACAGGGCGCTGTGGGAAACTTCAGGCCATTGGGATTGGTATCGCGAGAACATGTTCGTGACCAAGACCGAGGATGACCGCGTCTTCGCCTTCAAGCCGATGAACTGCCCGGGCCATATCCAGATCTTCAAGCATGGCCTGAAATCCTATCGCGACTTGCCGATGCGTCTCGCCGAGTTCGGCTCCGTGGCCCGTTACGAGCCTTCGGGTGCGCTGCACGGGTTGTTGCGGGTGCGCGCCTTCACGCAGGATGACGCGCATGTCTTCTGCACCGAGGAGCAACTTGCCGCCGAATGCCTGAAGATCAACGAGCTGATCTTGTCGGTCTACAAGGATTTCGGCTTCGAGAACGTCGTGGTGAAGCTTGCGACGCGGCCTGAGAAACGTGTCGGCACCGACGCCATGTGGGACCATGCCGAGGATGTGCTGAGCCGTGTGCTGAAGCAGATCGCGGCGGAGTCCGGCGGACGCATCAAGACGGGGGTCAATCCAGGCGAAGGTACATTCTACGGCCCGAAATTCGAATATGTGCTGCGCGACGCCATCGGCCGGGACTGGCAATGCGGCACGACGCAGGTCGATTTCAACCTGCCGGAACGTTTCGGCATGTTCTATATCGACCAGGACGGGCAGAAGAAGACGCCGGTGATGGTGCATCGCGCCATCTGTGGCTCGATGGAACGCTTCTCGGGCATTCTCATCGAGCATTTCGCAGGGCATTTCCCGCTTTGGCTGGCGCCGCTGCAGGTCATGGTCGCCACCATCACCTCGGAGGCCGACGATTATGCCACCGAAGTGCTCAAGGCGGCGCGTGCCCGGGGGCTGCGCGCCGAGGCCGATCTGCGCAACGAGAAGATCACCTACAAGGTGCGCGAGCATTCGCTGGTGAAGACCCCGGTGCTGCTCGTGGTCGGCAAGAAGGAGGCGGCCGAACGCACCGTCTCGATCCGCCGGCTCGGCTCGAACGAGACGCGCACCCTGTCGCTCGACGCAGCGCTCGCGGCTCTCCTCGACGAGGCTCGCGCGCCCGATCTGCTCAGATCGGAGCCGGTGCCGCTCGGGGCCGCGGCCGAATGACCCGGCCCCTCGTGATCGTCGTCGCGGTCGCCGAGAACGGGGTGATCGGCAAGGATAACGGCCTGTCCTGGCGCATTCCGAGCGATATGAAGCGCTTTCGGCGTGTGACCATGGGCAAGCCGTTGATCATGGGGCGGAAAACCTACGAGTCGGTGGGGCGGCCCCTGCCGGGGCGCGAGATCGTGGTGGTGACGCGCGACCGATCCTTCACGGCGGATGGCGTTCACATCGTCCATTCGCCGCAGGACGCGGTGCGCAAGGCGGACGAGCTCGCCTTGAGGCTCGGCGCGGATGAGATCATCGTCGCCGGCGGCGCCGACATCTATGCGGCGTTGTTGCCGCAGGCGGCGCGTATCGATTTTACCCGCGTGCATGCCGATATTGAAGGCGATGCCGCATTTCCGAGCCTCGCCGCGGCCGAATGGCGCGAAGCGGGGCGCGAAGAGCATGCGGCGGAGCCCGGCGACGATCACGCCTATGCGCTCATCACCTATGTCAGGAAAGGGCAAAATTGCGTCGCTTGTTCGTGATGCGCGGGGTGCCTGGAGCTGTCGGATGCGACTTGTCCGGAGGCCGGGCCAGCTTGACAGCACCCAACGGCTCGGGTGAAGCCATCGGCCGGGCAGCGCCGACCGCGCTGCTGTGATAAGGATCGAAGATGCCTTGGAGCAATCAGAGCGGGGGAGGCGGACCCTGGCGTCCGCAAGGGCAGGGGCCTTGGGGCCAAGGCCCTTCCGGCGGCAATGGCGGGCGTCAGCCGCCTGATTTCGAGGACATGATCCGCCGACTGCAGGCGAGGCTTGGCGGTTGGTTCGGCGGCGGCAGCGACGGCTTCAGCGGCAAGGCCATCTTGTTTCTGGTGCTGGTCGGTGTGCTGATCTGGCTGGCGACCGGGCTCTACACGGTGCAGCCGAAGGAAGTCGGACTGAACCTGGTGTTCGGGCGCTATGTCGGCACGGTCGGCCCCGGCCTCAACGTCAACTGGCCCTATCCGATCGGCGATCACATCAAGGTTCAGGTGCTCGGCACCAACACGCTCGAGATCGGCGTGAGCGGCCCCGAGATCGCGACGCGAGGGGCTCGGCCGAATGTTGAAGGGTTGATGCTGACCGGTGACGACAACATCGTCGACATCGATTTCAGCGTGCAATGGCAGGTCGATCCGGCTCGGCCGCAGGATTATGCCTTCAATATCGAGGATCCGGAGGGCACTATCAAGGCGGTCGCCGAGAGCGTCATGCGCGAAGTCGTCGGGCGTCGGGACATCATCGACATCATCACCAAGGATCGCGAGGCCATCGCGCAGGAAGTGAAGACCCAGATGCAAAAGATCCTGGATAGCTACAAAGCCGGCGTCCAGATCCAGATCGTCAATCTTCTCAAGGACGCGCCGCCGCCCGAGGTCACCGCAGCCTTCCAGGACGTGCAGGCCGCGAGCATCGATCGCGAAACCCTGCAGAACCAGGCCGCGACCTATGCGAGCAAGGTCGTGCCCGAGGCAAAGGGCGAGGCCAGCAAGATTATCCAGGCCGCGGAAGGTTATCGGACACGCACAGTCGCCGAGGCGAAGGGCGCGGCCTCCCGCTTCGACCAGGTCTATGCGGAGTTCAAGAACGCCCCGGACGTGACGCGCGAGCGCATGTATCTCGAGACCATGGAGCGGGTCTTCGGCGGCATGGACAAGGTGATATTGGACCAGGGAGCGGGGCAAGGCGGATCCGTGCTGCCCTATCTGCCGCTCGGCGATCTGCAGCGCCGGCAGGCCCAGGGAGCAGCGAAATGAGCGGCGCTACACGCATCGGCGCGCTCGTCGCCCTCGTCATCGTGCTGATCCTCGTCTCGAACGCGGCCTTCACGGTGCAGCAGACCCAGCACGCCCTCGTCCTGCGCTTCGGCGATGTGCGGCGCACGCTTTCCGATCCCGGCCTCTATTTCAAGATACCGCTCGTCGAATCGGTGATCAGCGTCGACAAGCGCATCCTTGATCTCGATGTCGCTCCACAAACGGTCCTCGAAGCCGGGCAGAAGCAGCTCGTGGTCGATTCCTTCGCCCGCTATCGCATTCGTGATCCGCTGCGCTTCTATCAGGCGGTCGGCTCCAGGGCTGGCGCAACCCAGCAGCTCCAGGCGGTCGTGAGTGCGGCCGTGCGCGGCGTCATCGCTGAATCGAAGATGGAGGACATCGTCAAGAACCAGCGCGGCCAGCTGCAGGGGCGCATGCTCAACCAGGTCAACCAGCAGGTCATGTCGCGCGGCATCGACGTCGTCGATCTGCGGCTGCGGCAGGTGGTGCTGCCGGCCAAGAACACCGAGGCGGTGTTCGGCCGCATGGTGAGCGCCAGGCAGCGGGAGGCGCAGGAGATTCGGGCCGAAGGAACTCAGCTCAGCACCGGTATCAGGGCCGATGCCGATCGTACTGTCCAATCCATTACTGGCGAAGCCAATCGGCAATCGGAAGAGATACGAGGTGCGGCCGATGCCGAGAAAAACAAGATCTTCGCCGATGCCTTCGGCCGCGATCCTGCCTTTTTCGGGTTCTACCGCTCGATGCAGGCCTATGAGACCGGATTCAAGCCCGAATCGACGCGAATGGTGCTGTCGCCCGGATCGAGCTTCTTCCGCTATTTCAATGACCCTGCGGGCCTCGCCACCAATGTGCAGCCGCCCTCGCCGGGCGCTGCGCCCGCGCCCCCGGCGAAATGACGCGTCGCCGGAACGGGGCGGGCGGCGATATGAGAGATTTTGTTGCTGCCCTCGGCCTCGTATTCGCGATCGAGGGATTGTTGTTTGCGGCCTTCCCGCGCGGCATCGCTCGGGCCATGCGTGAGGTCTCCGAGCATGGGGAGCGGCAGCTGCGCACGGCCGGCATTATCGCGGCAGTCGGCGGGGTTGCGCTGGTCTGGTTCGCGCGGCGCGCGGGCTTGTGGTGAAGGGCGCGACCTTGTGAGGGTCGCCGGCTTGTGAGAAGCGCGATCTTGGCGGTTTCTCCGCACCGTGCCTATCTGACAATGATGATCGAGGCGTTTTCGCCGATAGGGATCGACAGATGATGGACCTGATGTTCAAGCTTCAAAGCCGCCTTGCCGATGCCAAGCCGCGGCGCAAAGGTGCGGGGCAACGCGGCTGTCTCGCCCTGGCCTTGACGCTGGCGATGGTCCTCCCGGCGCAGGTGAGCGCGGCGCGCGGCCCTGATCAGATCTCCGACGTCGCAGACGAGGTGGTCGATGCGGTGGTCAATATCTCGGCGACCACGACCGAGCCGGTGCGCGCCTTCAAGACGCCGGGCGATTCGCAGAGCACGCCTTTCGACGATCTGTTCGACGATTTCTTCAATCGCCGGCGCGGAGGGCAGGGCGGCGGCGATGCGCAGCAGCCGCGCATGCGCAAATCGAACTCGCTCGGCTCGGGCTTCGTCGTCGATCCCTCGGGTATCGTGGTCACCAACAATCACGTCGTCGGCGAAGCGACCGAGATCGAGGTGATCTTCACCGACGGCTCGAAGCGGAAGGCCGAGGTGGTGGGGAAGGACCCAAAGGTCGACCTCGCCGTGCTGCGCGTGAAGGCCGACAAGCCGTTGAAATACGTGAAGTTCGGCGATTCCGAGAAGATGCGCATCGGCCAATGGGTGATGGCGGTCGGCAACCCGTTCGGGCTCGGCGGCTCGGTCACGGCCGGCATCATCTCGGCGCGCCACCGCAACATCGATTCGGGCAGCTATGACGATTACCTGCAGACGGATGCCGCCATCAATCGCGGCAATTCCGGCGGCCCCTTGTTCAATCTCGACGGCGAGGTGATCGGCATCAATACCGCCATCCTGTCGCCGACCGGCGGCTCGATCGGCATCGGCTTTGCGATTCCCTCGAACCTGGCGCAGCCCGTGCTCGACCAGCTCACGCAATTCGGCGAGGTGCGTCGCGGCTGGCTCGGCGTCCAGATCCAGGGTGTCGACGACTCGATCGCCGAGACGCTCGGCCTCGGCAAGGCGCGCGGCGCCCTCGTCGCCGGCATCGACGATCGCGGCCCCGCGAAGCCGGCAGGCATCAAGAAAGGCGATGTCATCGTCAAATTTGCCGGCGCCGAGGTGAAGGAATCGCGTGATCTGCCGCGCATGGTGGCAGCCACCCCGGTGGGCAAGGCCGTGGACGTGGTCGTGGTTCGCGACGGCAAGGAGGTGACGGTCTCGGTCACGCTCGGCAGGTTGCAGGACGACAAGGTCGCAGCGCTCGCTCCCGCCCCGAATGACAGCTCGGCGCTCAAGAAGGCGCTCGGCCTCGACCTGTCGCCGCTCACCGATGAGCTGCGCCGCCGCTACAACATCAAGGACAGCGTCAAAGGCGCCGTGGTGATCAGCGTCGATCCGAACTCTTCCGCCGCCGATAAGCGCCTGCAGCCGGGCGATGTCATCGTCGAGGTCGCCCAGCAGCCGATTTCGTCGCCGGCTGATGTCGCAAAGCAGCTCGAGGCTCTGAAGAAGGACGGCAAGAAGTCGGCGCTCTTCTATGTCTCGAACGCGCAAGGCGATATGCGCTACGTCGCGCTAGCGATGGATTGAGCCGTCAGTTCAGTAATCGAGCTTGCCGCGCAGATCCTGGAACGCGATCATGACGTGCTCGCGATAGGCGGGGCGTTCCTGCAGGCGCCGGTACCAGGCCTCGACCTTCGGGATGTCGGGGCGCTCGATATCGAGCTCGAAATAGCGGTAGAGCGCCGTCCCCGCCGCGATATCGGCGAGCGAGAGCGTAGGGCCGCCGAGATAGTGTGGCTCGGCGAGCATCGCCTCCAGCAGGCGAAAATGCCGGGCGCAGGCGGCGATCTTGGCGCGGATGGCCGGCCAGTCGCGTTGCGCCTCGGGTGTGCGGTAATAGCCCCAGAACACGCCGTTGAGAAAATCGGGCTGCAGCACCGTCTGCGACCAGTCCATCCAGCGATCCGCCTGCGAGCGCGCCACCGCATCCGAGGCCCAGAAACTCCCCTTGCCGTAGACGGCCGCAAGGTAACGCAGGATGGCATGCGATTCCCAGACGATGACGCCGTCATCGTCGATCACCGGGACGCGGCCATGCGGGTTCATGGCCAGGAATTCCGGCGTGTCGAGAAGTCCGAAATCGCCGCCGGCCGGGATATGGGTGTGCGGCAGGCGCAATTCGCCGATGAGCCACATGACTTTCTGCACATTGAACGAGTTGCGCCGTCCCCAGACCTTCAGCATCGATGCTCCTTATCTTGCTGGACGCCCAGGGCGCTGGGACCGCGGGCACTGGGACCGCGGGCGTCTCGCCCGCCCTTGCGAACGTCGAGGCCACCACGTCGGGGAGAAGGGCGACCGAGACGGTCGCGATCCCAACGTGGCCGTCTCACCCCAACGACGCGAAATGGCGCTTCATCGGCGCAAAATAGCTCTTCTGCCAACCGCCGTCCCGATAGCTCGTATGGCCGTCTGGAACCTTGCTGTGGCGCAGCGTGACCCTGGTGCCGTTAGCAACGGGCTCCAGCAGCACCTCGATCTGTGAATCCGGGTCGTCCTTGGTGAACTTCGTGGTGCGCCAGGACTGGACGATGCGGCGCCCGGGTTCGAGCTCGAGATTGCGGCCCTCGATATAGCCGTCCCACGCCGTCATCTTCCCGCCCTTGCGCTTCGAGGCCGTGGCTGCATGGCCGCCCGTCATCGCGGCATGCCGCTTGCCGTCGAGCCAGGCATCGTAGATCACCTGGGGCGTCGCAGGCATGATGTCCGATACGCTGAATTCGAAAGCCATGGCCTCCTCCTTCGGGTCGCTACTGGCCGCAGCCGCTCGACCCGCAACCGGCTATGCTGCGCCACTGGTCGCGCGCCGGCCGGCCGAGATGACGTCGAGAGGAGAATGCCATGAATCCTGATGAAGCCAATCCTGCCGCAACCAATCCCGTCCAGGCCAAGCGCGATCCGAGCGCGCTGCGCGAGCAAGTGACGCCGGGCTCGGTCATCGTGGCATCGACCGGCCAGGGGGCTCACCAGCAGGCTTTGCTCGACGGTCGCCACATGCTGCTCGCGGACGAACCGGCCTCGGCCGGCGGCGGCGATACCGGGCCCGGCCCTTACGAGTTGCTGCTCATGGCGCTCGGCAGCTGCAGCTCGATGACGGTCCATCTTTATGCCGGCCGCAAAAACTGGCCGCTGCAGCAGGTTATCGTCACGCTGAGGCATGAGCGGGTCCATGCCGAGGATTGCGCCAATTGCGCGGATCCGAAGGCGAGGATCGACCGCATCCATAAGCGCATCGAGCTCATCGGCTCCCTCGACGACACGCAGCGCGCTCGCTTGGTCGAAATCGCCAACCAATGTCCGGTGCATCGCACCTTGACCTCGAAGATCGACATCCGCACCGAGCTCGTCGCGTAGGCCGCATGGCTGTCCGGTGGAAAGTATTGATCGTAGCAAAGGCGTGGATGGCCGGGCCAAGCCCGGCCAAGACGCAGTTGCTATGCGAGCCCAATCAAGATCCGGTGGTCGTTTGGCTCAGGCAAATGGACCCATCCACGTCTTGGCCGGGCTTGGCCCGGCCATCCACGCCTGTCCGCTGCGAATTCCGGACCATTTGGGGTTGAGCGACTGCCCCAAATCAGTTTCGTTTCCCGGACAGCCCTGCATAGGCCGGGCCCTCAGGCCGTCTTGGCGACGACAAGGTTCAGCTCCTCGATCATCTTCTCGCGCATGACGTATTTCTGGATCTTGCCGGTGATGGTCATGGGAAATTCGTCGACGAAGCGGATATGGCGGGGCACCTTGTAATGGGCGATTGAGCCCTTGCAGAAGGCGATGACCTCCGCATCGCTGAGCGACACGCCCTCGCGAAGGCGGATCCAGGCGCAGAGCTGCTCGCCATATTGGGCGTCGGGTATGCCGAAGACCTGCGCGTCGGCGATGTCCGGGTGGGTATAGAGGAATTCCTCGATCTCGCGCGGATAGATGTTCTCGCCGCCGCGGATGACCAGGTCCTTGATACGCCCGACGATATTGCAGAAGCCTTCTTCGTCGATGGTGGCGAGATCGCCCGTATGCATCCAGCGCGCCGCGTCGATGGCCTCGGCGGTGTTGCGCTCGTCTCCCCAATAGCCCTGCATGACCGAGTAGCCGCGGGTCAGCAGCTCGCCGGTCGTTCCCGCCGGCACGATCCGTCCCTCCGAATCGACGATCTTCACTTCGAGATGCGGGTGGATGCGTCCGACCGTCGAGACTCGGCGCTCGACGGGATCGTCGGTCGAGCTCTGGAAGCTGACGGGACTCGTTTCGGTCATGCCATAAGCGATGGTGATCTCGCGCTGATTCATCTCGACGATGACGCGCTTCATGACCTCGATCGGGCAGGGCGAGCCCGCCATGATGCCTGTGCGCAGGCTCTTCAGGTCGAAGCTCTTGAACTGCGGGTGGTCGAGCATGGCGATAAACATGGTCGGCACGCCGTGGAGGGCCGTGCAGCGTTCTTCCCGCACGGTCTGCAGCACCGCCAGCGGATCGAAGCCTTCGCTCGGCAGCACCATGCAGGCGCTGTGCGTGAGGCAGGCGAGATTGCCGAGCACCATGCCGAAGCAATGATAGAACGGCACCGGGATGCAGAGCCGGTCATCGGCAGTGAGCCGCATCGCCTCGCCGATGAAGAAGCCGTTATTGAGGATGTTGTGGTGCGTGAGCGTCGCCCCCTTCGGGCTGCCGGTCGTGCCGCTGGTGAACTGGATATTGATCGGATCGTCGAACTGCAGGACGCGTGCGAGGCGCGTCAGCTCCTCGGCATGCCGGGCGGTGGCGAGGGGGGCGATCTCGTCGAAATTGAGCATGCCCGGCGTCTTCTCCGAGCCGAGCCGGATCACCATGCGCAAGGAAGGCAGCCGCGCCGCTTCGAGCCTGCCCGGGGCGCACTGGTCGATCTCGGGCGCAACCGAGCGGATGATGCCGAGATAATCGCTCGTCTTGAAGGAGGCTGCCAGGATCAGCGCCGAGCAGCCGACCTTGTTCAGCGCATATTCGAGCTCATAGGCGCGGTAGGCCGGGTTGATGTTGACGAGGATCAGCCCGGCTTTGGCGGTTGCGAATTGCGTCAACACCCATTCGGCATTGTTCTGCGACCAGATGCCGATGCGCTCTCCGGGCGCGAGGCCGAGCGCGATCAGCCCGCCGGCCAGGGCATCGACCTTCTGCTTCAGCTCGCCATAGCTCCATCTTATGCCCTGATGCCGGCTGACCAGGGCCGGACGGTGCGCCGACAGCGCCGCGATCCTGTCGAGATGGGCGCCGATGGTGTCGCCGATCAAAGGCTTGACGCTGGCGCCGTTGACATAGCTTTGGGTCAGCCCAACCATGCGTCACCTCCACATCGCCGGTGCGGCGTCGCGCGCAGCCCTCGCCTTGCGCGCGTTCCCCGGTCTTATGCTGATCATCTTCTCTTATGCTGATCTTCGGTCGCAGCCATACCCTGGTTCATCGGGGCCGACAGGGCAAGACCGGCTACGGCGCAGGCGGAAATGCCTGGTGAAGCCTAGGTCCGCTCGCGCACCAGCAGAGCGCGTGGCATGACGCGGTTTGGCCTCAGCGCAATGATCAGGACACCGGTCAAGGTGACGGCCGCGCCGGCGATCATGCGCAGATCCAGCCGATCCCCCAGAAGCGCGACCCCGAGACCGATGGTGAAGATGGGTGTCATCAACAGCAGGGGCGCCACGAGGTTCGCCTCATAGCGGCGGATCAGCCAGTAATAGGCGGTGTGGGCGATGACCGAGACGATGAGAGCCGAGAAGCCGACGCAGGCGACAAGACCCCAGCCGCTGCTCCAGGCCTTCGCGGCCTGGCCGCTCTCGAGGAGCAGCGAAGCCATGGCGAGCGGGATGAAGGCGCTGAGGCCGGCCCAGGCCTGGAATTGCAGCGGGCGCACGCCGTCGATCTGCTTCATCAGGATGGCGCCGAGCGAAGCGGCGGCCGAGGACACCACGATCAGCAACAGGCCTCGCGAGAGGGTCAGCCCGGCCGGATCCCAGATGACCAGAAGGGTTCCCCCGAGCGTCAGCGCCGTGCCGAGCACCCTGCGCCAGCGGATCGTCTCGCCGAGCATGACGACCGACAGCAAGGTCGTGATCGGCAATCCGATCTGGCTGACGATCGCGGCGCTGGAGGCCGTCGCGTCCTGCAGCCCGACGAAATAGATCGCAAAGCTGCCGCCGCCGATCAGGAAGGATGAGGCGACGAGCCTCAGCCTCGGCCGCGGCATCGGAAACAGCCATGGCCAGACGGCGAGCGTGATCACCACGCAGCGCAACATCCCGTAGAACAGGGGCGGCACGCCGAAATCCGAAACGACGATCTTGCTGACGATGGAGTTCAACGCCCAGATCACGCAGATGGCCACCATGACGACGAGATCGCGAAATTGCATGGGGACGACGTCAATGTGCTCGAATGAGATCGCTGGACCGCGGCGGTGCCCAGGCCGGAGATTGGCGGAGATCGGGATGATGACAGGCAAATCTGTCGGCAGTGTGGAGCTATCCCGCATTCCGCGAGCTGAAATTCAACCTTTCAGGATGGCCCAATTTTCAATCGGGCCTACTAGGGTAGGGTGGTCGCAACCGGAGGAGTTCTCGAATGACCGATCCCGCAATCGTGCTGCATGGCACTGCCCTGTCCGGTCACACCCATCGGGTCGAGCTGCTGTTGCGGATATTGGAGCTCCCCTATCGCTTCGTCCCGGCCCCTGCGGAGGTGCGGCGCTCGGCCGCCTTCAGCAAGTTGAATCCGCTCCGCCAGATCCCGGTGCTCGAAGATGGCGAGCTCGTGCTCGCCGACAGCAACGCGATCATGGTCTACCTCGTGAAGCGCTACGCGCCGGGGAGCTCCTGGCTGCCGAACGAGCCGGTCGCGGCGTCGAATGTGCAGCGCTGGTTGTCGATCGCCGCCGGCGAGGTCATGTACGGACCGGCGACGGCGCGGATGGTGGCGCAATTCGGCATGGAGGGCGATCCGGTCCGATCCGTCCTGATCGCCGGCCGGCTTCTGAGCTTCATGGATGCGCATCTGGAGGACCGCAATTATCTCGCGGCAGCCCATCCGACGCTCGCCGATCTCGCCTGCTATTCCTATGTGGCGCATGCGCCGGAGGCCGGCATCGGCCTCGATGCCTATGAGCAGGTTCGGGCTTGGCTGCGGCGTGTCGAGGCCTTGCCGCGCTTCAAGGCGATGCCGGCCCGCGAATTCCCGAGGCCGCCTGAAGGGCGCGGCCTCGGAGTGGCCCTCAGCGCCGTTCCGTCGCCAGGCACAGAAGCCCGATGACCGGCAAGGCGAATCCGACCCAGGAAGTCAGCGTCCAGCCGCCCTGCGCGTAAGCAAAACCGCCGAGCGCCGAGCCGAGCGCTCCGGCCGCGAAGAAGGTCGACATATAGAGCCCGTTGAGGCGGCTGCGATACTCGGCCCCGAGCGCGAAGAGGGCGCGCTGCCCCAAGACGACATTGGCCTGCACCCCAAAATCGAGGAGGATTGCGGCTGCGACCAGGAGCGCCAAAGCCAGCGTCGAGCCTGCAGGGCCGATATGGGTCATCAGGAAGGCGGCTGCGACCGCCAGCATGGCGAGCGCCGTGGCCGGGCGGATCCATCCCCGGTCCGCGACCCGGCCGGCAATGGGCGCGGCGACGGCGCCGGCGGCGCCGGCCAGTGCGAAGAGAGCGATGCCGGCCTGGGACAGATGGAAATCCGATCCGGCCAGCAATAGGGGCGTCGTGGTCCAGAACAGGCTGAAGGCGCCGAACTGGCAGGCTTGATAAAGTGCGCGGCGCCGCAGGATCGGGGTGGTCAGCACCAGCCGGCCCATCGATGCCAGCAACTCGCCATAACGGAGTTTTGAGGCGGGAACGCGCTTCGGCAACGCCTGAGCCAGCACCACCGCTAGAACGACCATCGCTCCGGCCGAGAGAGAGAACACGACGTGCCATGAGGAGATGGCCGTGATGAAGCTCGCGACCGGACGGGCCAGCATGATGCCGACCATCAGCCCGCTCATGACATTGCCGACGACCCGGCCGCGCACGGCCTCGGGAGCCATATGCGCCGCATAGGGAACGAGCACCTGCACCGCGACCGAGCCGATGCCGATGAACAAAGCCGCGGCGAGGAAGGCCAGGGGCTGCGTCGACAAGGCCGCTCCCAGGAGCGCCAGGGCAGCGACACCGATCAAAGCGAGGACGAGACGCCGGTTCTCGATGAGATCGCCGAGCGGCACGATCAGCAACAGGCCGGCGCCATATCCGATCTGGGTCAGGGTGACGATCAGCCCCGTCGCCTGCGGCGAGAGGCCGAGCTCGGCACTGATCGGCCCGGCGAGAGGCTGGGCATAGTAGATGTTGGCGGCGATCAGCCCGCAGGCGGCGGCAAGCAGAAATGTCATCCAGACCGGGACCCCCTTTTGATCGGAGGCGCCAGCGGATGCAGCGAGCGAGGTCATCAGGGAACTCCGTAACGGGAACGTCTATTTCGTAAATAGGAAGATGCATGAGGCGAGCGATGAGTTCAGGTCAGCGGCTGCGTCGGGCGAGCAGCTGCTTCAGGCGAGCAGCTGAGTCAGGTGAGCAGTTTCATGGCGATGTCGATGACGGTCGCGAGCTCGGCGCGGCTGCGTCCCGTTTTGCCGACGACGCGCAGCCCTTGCGTCAGGCAGACCATCAGGCGGGACGTGGCTTCGCCGTCGATGCTCGAGGGGACCGAGCCGTCAGCCTGGCCTTGCCGGATCAGATCCGCCAGGACCGCCTCGTTCTTCCTGAGTGCGCCCTTCACCCGTGCGGCGACCTCCGGATCGAAGGCCGCGAGCTCGACGGCGCTGCCGACGACGAGGCATCCGCGCCGCCCTTCGGCACCTTGGGATGACTCGGCATAGAAGGTCAGGGCATCGCGCAGCTTGGCGCGGCCGGATTTGGCCGTGTTGGCTACGCGTCGGAGTTGCTCGCTGCGAACCGCGGTGTAGCGATCGAAGGCCGCGAGGAAGACGGCGCGCTTGTCCCTGAAGGCCTTGTAGATGCTGCCCGAGGCCAGCTCCATGGCCACGGCGAGATCGCCGATCGAGGTCGCATGATAACCCCGCTCGCGGAAGACGCGGACGGCCTTGTCCAACGTCTTGTCCATGTCGAACTCACGCGGCCGGCCGCGGCTTCGGACCGTGGCGGCGGGTGAGCGTGCGACATTTGCCATGGCCGCTATTTAGGGAATGATCGTTCCCTAATCAAGCCTCGAATGCGGCGAAGATAGGCTCCCCGGTTCAGCCGGGATTGGTCGGCATCACAAAAATCTGGCCGGGGAAGACGAGACGCGGATTGCGGATCTGGCTCGCATTGGCCTCGTAGATCTCGGTATAGCGAATGCCCCGCCCGAGGATCTTGCGACTGATACGCCAGAGACTGTCGCCGCGTATCACTGTCGCGGTCCGAAGTTCCTTGATGATGGTGGGAGCCGAGGCGGACCCGGCGGTGGCGACGCCCGGCGACGCGACTACGCCGGGCTGCGGCGGCGGCGCCGAACTCCCCGGCCCACTCGATTTCGCAGGCTGCTCCGACGAGGGCGCTCCGGGCAAGGGAACGGGTTGCTCCGGAAAGTTGAAGGGCACCTCGGCTCGCGCGACCACCTTGCCGCTTGCCGGGTCGACTTCGTCGGCGCGCACCAAGTAGCGGCCGGGCCTCATGCCTTTCTCCACCTTGACCGCCCAAGACCCATTCAGGTCGGCTATCACCTTGGCGAGAAAGGCACCATTCAGATAGAGCCGGCTCTGGCTGCCGGGAGGCGCTATGCCGGTTGCGAAGAAGCTGCCGCCCTCCTCGGCTTCGGCGGTCCGTATGGCCACTGTCGGGACGGCTTTGGCCGCAGCAGAAGCAGCAAGCGCGCCAGCAGACTTGGGTTTCGGGGCGGCTCTGTCGGATAGAATGACGGTCGGTTTGTCGGGAGCCGTCAGAGCCACCAAAGGGGCGGCCTTGCTTGCGGTGGGCACGACGACCGTAACCTTTTGCGAGGAGAGCACCGGCGCAGCGCCAGCTTGGGCCGATCGCAGCGCCAGGACATGTTCGCCCGGCGCCAACGCGCGTGGCAAGAATACGACTTCGCCATTGGCGTCCGCGACCGCGCTCGCTACCGTCGTATCGCCGTCGATGAGCGCAATCGTCGCCCCGGGTTCTCCGCGACCGGCTATCACGCTATCGCCCGTAGGTTCGACGCGCACAATGTCAAACTCGGGCCGCTGCGCCGGTGCGGCGGCGGGCGTCGTGTCGACTTTGGAGGTCGCCACCACGGCAGCCGCGGCAGGGCTCGGTGCCGCAGCAGACGCAGCGTCATTTGCCGCAGTGGAAGCGGGTTGCGCCGCTCCGGCAATCGCCGTTTGCGGCGCGGCTGGAGCCGATGGCAGCGAGGCCGGCGAAAAACCATACCAAGCCCCAACTGCGGCGACCGCCACCCCGATCGCCGCGCCTGCGGTGAGCGCCCAGGCTCCTTGCTGGCTCTTCAGAAAGCCCAACATGGCCAATACCTCCGCCCCCAACCTAACTTAGCGTTTATCGGCCGAAATTCACATGGTCGGCCGTCGTCAGGCCTGTTGCCTTGGCTTCGGGCCGGGTCCAGATTTGCGGTGGCAGCAAAGCTGCCTGCCGGCTCTGGCGCGTTCGCGGGCTCGCCGGGATGGATTCACGGCCCATTGCGGACGCCCCAATCCAGGGGCAATCACGGAGATGTGCCATGACCACATATATCATGCTCGCCAATTGGACCGATCAGGGCGTGCGCAACGTGAAGGAATCGCCGCGCCGCCTGGACGCCGCCAGGAAAGCTCTCCGCGAAATGGGCGGCGACTTCAAGTCCTTCTACCTGACTATGGGGGATTACGACATGGTTGCCGTCTACGAAGCCTCCGACGATGCCGTGGCGGCGAGATTCACCATGCAACTCGGCATGCTCGGGGATGTCCGCACGCGCACCTTGAAGGCATTTCCGGAGGCCGCCTACAGGGAGATCGTTGCCTCGTTGGGCTAGGGGCTCCGGCCGACCGCACTCGCAGCCCGGCGGAAAACACCTACATAAGGATGAAAGAGGGGCATCCGCAGACCTGCCTGCAGGCCTGATGAGGGGGCTGCTTGCCCGCCGCGTGACCGTTCGGAAGGGGAGATCAGCTCGACCACCGCCTGGCTAGGGGTGGTGAGGTGGCTCGCTTCCCTATGGCATTGAAATCGGACCTCGAGCAGGCATCGTGACCGTGAAATCGGCGCATCTCGGGCTTCTGATGGTGCTTCTCGCCATCGGCGCGAATGTTTTGCCCCTGCCTGTGTTGCCCGTGTCTGTCTTGCCCGCAGCGGCGCAGCGGCCGAAAGGCGAGCTTGCGCTGATGGTCGAGATCGAGGGGCCGATCGGCCCGGCGACGGTGAGCTATGTGCAGGACGCTCTCGCGGTCGCCGCCAAGCGCAATGCCGAAGTCGTGATTTTGCGCCTCAATACACCTGGTGGTCTCGTCACCAGCATGCGTGAGATCATCGCCGATGTGCTCAAATCGCCCGTTCCGGTCATCGGCTACGTAGCGCCGTCGGGTGCACATGCGGCCAGCGCCGGGACCTACATCCTCTACGCGACCCATGTCGCGGCGATGGCGCCGGGCACCAATCTCGGAGCAGCGACCCCGGTGGATCTCGGTGGTCCATTGCCCGGCCTGCCCAGCGAGCCGGGTCGAGACAAGGACAGCGGCGACGGCAAGGACAAGAAGAACGGTGCCCAATCGCCGGCGCCGCAGGACACAATGGCCGCGAAGGCGACGAATGATGCGGCAGCCTTCATTCGCAGCCTCGCGGAACTGCGCGGCCGCAATGCCGATTGGGCCGAAGAGGCCGTCCGCAAAGCGGCCAGCCTGTCCGCGAACGCGGCGTTGCAAACCCATGTCATCAATCTTGTGGCGCGTGACCCGGCCGACCTCCTCGATCGGATCGACGGACGGACGGTCGACATCGCGGGCGGTACGCGAGCCCTGATGACGAAGGGATTGACGGTCGAGGTGATCCGACCGAGCTGGTTCATGCGGCTGCTTGCCATCATCACCGATCCGAATGTGGCTTTGATCCTGGTGCTCGTCGGCGTCTACGGCCTGATATTCGAGTTCTGGACGCCCGGTGCCGTGGCTCCCGGAACAATAGGCGGGATCTGCCTGCTGCTTGGCCTTTACGCGCTGAACCTCTTGCCGATCGACTATGCCGGGCTCGCCCTGATGCTGCTGGGCATCGCGCTCCTGATCGCCGAGACCTTCAATCCGACCGTGGTCGTCGGCCTTGGCGGGGTCGTCGCCTTCCTTCTCGGGGCCGCCATGCTGTTCAAGGCGGAGGCCCCGGGCTTTCGGCTGTCCTTTACCGTCCTCGGCCTGATCGCCGCCATGACCTTCGGTCTCGCCCTCCTGACGGGCCGCTATCTCTGGGCTGCCCGCGCCCGGCCGCCGCGCGTCGGAGCGCAAGCCATGCAGGGCATGCGGGCCGTCATCATCGATTGGTCCGGAGATGCGGGCCATGTGCTGGCCCAGGGCGAACGCTGGCAGGCCAATGGCGGACAAGGCTTCATGCCGGGCGAGATCGTCGAGGTGACTTCGGTGCGGGGCCTGACCCTGATGGTGCGCCAGCGGCCGGCCGAGCTGGCAAGCGACGGAGGAATCCGATGATCTTCGACTACATCGCCTATCTCCTGCTCGCGCTCATCGTGGTCGCCTTCCTGTCAGCGGCGATCCGCATCTTGCGGGAATATCAGCGTGGCGTCGTCTTCACGCTCGGACGCTTCACCGGGGTGAAGGGGCCAGGCCTCATCATCCTCATTCCCTACGTGCAGCAGATGGTGAAGGTCGATCTGCGGGTCGTGGTTCAGGTGGTGCCGGCCCAGGACGTGATCTCGCGCGACAACGTGTCGGTCAAGGTCAACGCCGTTCTCTACTTTCGCATCATCGATCCGGAGCGAGCCATCATCAGGGTCGAAGACTTTCTGGCAGCGACCATCCAGCTGGCGCAGACGACGCTGCGCTCCGTCCTCGGCAAGCACGAGCTCGACGAGATACTGGCGGAACGCGACAAGCTCAATGTCGACATCCAGGAGATCCTCGACCAGCAGACCGAATCCTGGGGCATCAAGGTGACCAATGTCGAGATCAAGGACGTCGATCTCGCCGAGAACATGATACGCGCCATCGCCAAGCAGGCCGAGGCCGAAAGGCTGCGGCGGGCCAAGATCATCAACGCCGAAGGCGAGCAACAGGCGGCCGAGAAGCTGGTCGAGGCTGGGCGCATTCTCGCCAGAGAGCCGCAGGCCATGCAGCTACGCTATTTCGCCGCCTTGCACGACATCGCGGGCGAGCGCTCCTCGACCGTGGTATTCCCTCTGCCCATCGACCTCCTCGGCCATCTCGGCCTGCGACCTCCAGGCACGAGCTAGGTTTGGCACGAGCTAGGTTCGGCGGCGAGGCTCGCTATCGGCCGCGATCGTCCGGTCGATGATCCCGATCATGGGTGCTGAACCGCCCGTGCAGCGCATCTCCGGTCAGCCGGGCGAACTGCGCATAGGCCATATGGACCAATGTCGCGTGATCGCCGCCCTCCATATAGATCTCGGGCTGTTTCTCGATGCTGTCATCGACGATGACATCGAGTGAATAGCAGTCGCCGACCGCCGGAATGGCGCCGCGAGTGCAGTCCTTGAACAGGCGCGCGGCCTCGTCTTCGCTGGCGAGCTCGACATCGTCGCCGAGCCGCAGCTTCAGCTCCGGCATGCGGATATGGTGCGACGCCGGAAGCACTGCGAGCATGTAGCCGCGATCGAGGCGCAGCACGATGCCCTTGGCGAGCGCATCGCCCGAGATGTGGCAGGTTTCGGCAGTGCGTGTCGACGACAGGGTCGGTTTATGCGGGATCACCTCATAGGTGACGCGCTGATCGAGATATCTTTGAAGTGTCGGTGCGATGGCCATGATGTGCCTCCGTTGCAAGAAGCAACCGACACATCGTGATGTGCCCTCGCCGTCGCCTCACGATGCGGGCGGTTGCGGAGATTTGCAGTCAGGATAGGCCGGTTGTCGGCCGGGAACAACCCGCAGCCAATGCCAAGGCTGGGTCTATCGCGGGGTCACGTCATATCCGAAGTATTTCTGCGACAGGCGCTCGATCACACCCTGGTCGCGGGCCTCGGCGATTGCTTTGTCGAACATCGCTTTGAGTTCCGGATCTGTTTTGCGTAAGCCGACTGAGCTGCCACGTCCCAGCAGACCGCCCTGGAAGCGCGGGCCGGTGATCGTCATGGCACTGTTCTCGGGCTTGGCGACTGCGTTCGACAGATAGGCCATGGATGCCATGACGGCGTCGATACGACCGGCATTTAGGTCTAGGTCGTGCTGCTCGGTTGTCTTGTATTCGCGGATCTCGACCGTGTCCTTGAGATATTTGTCGAGGAATGTGGCTGCGATCGAGGCGCTTTGTACACCGATCACCTTGCCCTTGAGCATGGGCTTGAGCTCTTGCAGCGCGGCCGCGGCGCCCGCCTGATCGCTGGCGAGGGAGAAGAGCTTGCCCTTCTCGGGCAGGTTCAGCAGTGGACCGTCTTTCAGCACCCCGAAGGACTGACCGGTTGATCCATACGCGACCGAGAAGGCCATCACCTCCTCGCGCTTGGGCGTGGCCGACATGCCCGCAATGATGGCGTCGAATTTGCCGGCGTTGAGCGCCGGGATCATGCCGTCGAAGGACTGCGCTTCAATGGTGCACTCGACCTTCATGCGTCGGCAGAGATCCTTGTAAAGGTCGATCTCGAAGCCGCCGAGCGAGCCGTCCGCGTTGGTGTAATTCCACGGCGCGAACGCGCCTTCGGTAACGATGCGCACCTTGGTCCAGGCCTTCTCCTCGGCCCGCGCGGGGTGACCGAGCCCAATGGCGATCCCCAGGGCGAGCGCGATGGCTCCGGCAACGGTCTTCATGGTGCAACTCCCTCGGATCGGTTGACGATTGCAATAGTCGGCTGGTCAGCCCGCGATGAAGCGGCGAAAGCGTTCGGAACGGCTGCCGCCGAACACCTCGTCTGGCGTGCCCTGCTCCTCGATCACACCCTGATGGAGGAAAACGACACGGTTCGACACGTCGCGCGCAAAGCCCATCTCGTGGGTGACGACCAGCATTGTGCGGCCCTCCTGAGCAAGCTGGCGCATGACGCGAAGCACCTCACCGACCAGCTCGGGGTCGAGTGCGGACGTGGGCTCATCGAAGAGCATCAAGGCTGGTCGCATGGCGAGGGCGCGGGCGATCGCGGCACGCTGCTGCTGGCCACCGGACAAATGGGCAGGATAGTGGTCGCGCTTGTCGCCGATGCCGACCTTGGCGAGCAGCGTCTCGGCCTCCGCGATGCATTCGGCGCGGGCGCGACGTTGGGCGTGAACCGGAACCTCGATGAGGTTCTCGATCACGGTCTTGTGCGACCAGAGATTGAAGCTCTGGAAGACCATGCCGATGCGCGAGCGGATGCGGTCGACCTGGCGCTGGTCGGCCGGCCGTCGGCCACCGCTCCGCTTCGCGCGCAGCCGAATCGTCTCGCCGGTCACGACCACCTCGCCTTCATCGGGGACTTCAAGCATGTTGATGCACCGTAGCATGGTGGATTTGCCCGAGCCCGAGGATCCCAGGATCGACACCACCTCGCCTTGGCGCGCTTCAAGAGAGACGCCCTTCAGCACCTCGAGCGTGCCGAAGCGCTTGCGTAGGCGGTCGAGGCGCACGGCGGCCGGCATGGTCGGCGCTTTGGCGACTGGTCCGGGCCCGATGGCCGTCATGCCGGGCCTCCATGGATTGCGGCGACGGATGTGCCGACAGGCCTCTCCCGCAGATGAGGGGTGAGCCTGTGTTCCAGCAACATGACGGCGCGTGTGAGAATGAAATTTATGGCGAGATAGATGGCGCCCGCCACGACGAAAACCTCGATTGCCCGATAAGTCTCCGAAATGATCTTAGCGGCGATACCAGTGATCTCCATCAAGGTGATGATGGATGCGAGCGAGGTCGACTTGACCATCAAGATCAGCTCGTTGCCATAGGCCGGCAGGGCCTGGCGCAGCGCCAGGGGCAATACGATGCGGCGGAAGGTGAGGATTCGCGACATGCCGCAGGCGCGCGCGGCTTCGATCTGGCCGTGTGGCACCGACATCAGGCCACCGCGAATGATCTCGCTGGCATAAGCGCCGGTGTTGAGCATGAGCGCCAGCACGGCGCACCAATAGGGCTCGCGAAGGAGCGGCCATGCGAAGCTGGCGCGGATCTCCCGGAACTGGCTCAGCCCGTAATAGATCAGGAAGATTTGCACGAGCAGCGGCGTGCCCCGGAAGACGAACACATAAAGCTGCGCTGCCCAGGCCAGCGGACCGATCTTTGAGAGCCGCATCAATGCGAGGACCAGCGCGATCACTGCACCGAGTGCGGTCGACAGCACCGCAAGCTGGAGCGTCAAGGGAACGCCGCCCAACAGGCTGCGCGTCGTTTCGATCAGGAAGGCGAAGTCCATCAGCCAGTCCTCACGCCGCGGGTGAAGCGGCGTTCGGCGCACGCGAAAGTGAAACCGGAAAAGGTCGAGATGGCCAGGAAGAGCACGGCGGCAGCCGCGTAAAAAGTAAAGGGTTGGCGCGTCGACCCCGCGCCGATCTGGGCCTCCCGCAGCAGCTCGACAACGCCTGTGACCGACACCAGCGCTGATTCTTTCAAAACGAGCTGCCAGACATTGCCGAGCCCGGGCAGAGCATGCCTGAGGGCGAGCGGCGCAATGATTCGGCGGAACTTCAGCCATCGCGGCATGCCGGCCGCAGTCGCCGCTTCGATCTCGCCTGGCATGATCGCCCGATAGGCGCCTCGCAGCACTTCTGTATGGTGGGCGCCAGACACGATGCCGACCGCAAGCGCGCCGGCCGCGAAGCCTGGCAGGCCGATGAAGCCCGATGAGCCGAACAAGTGTCCGATGGCCGACAATGCTGAACTACCGCCGAAATAAAACAGATAGATCACCAAAAGGTCGGGAATGCCGCGCAGCACGGTCGTGTAGGCATTGACCGCGCGCCGGACGGCCGTATCGCCCGAGATCTTGGCCCAGGCGCCCAGCGTGCCGATCGCAGCGCCCATTACGAAGCCACAGCTCGCCACCGCGAGCGTCATGGCGGCGGCCAGGAGCATGGTCATGCCCCATCCTCCAGGGCCGAAGCTCATCAGTTCAAGGAAGCCGGGCTGGTTCATCTTGTGTCGCCTTCAGGTCGCCGGCCGGGCAAAGATTGGGCCATTCGGGCGTCCCTCAGAAGACCGCAGGAACGCGACTGCTGATCAGTTGGCCGGCACGAGCGCCGGTGTCAGGTCGAGCTTGCTCCACTTGACTGACAAACTCCGGATGGTGCCGTCCTCTGCCGCCGAGCGAATCGCGGCATCGAACTTGGCCTTCAGGTCCGCCTCTCCCTTCCGCAGGCCAAGCGCCACTTCGGTGGCCAGCATGGCGCCCTTCATGAGCGGACCTGTCATGGCGAGGTCTTGATTCTCGGGCTTGGCGAGTGTCGAGGTCGCGTAGACGCCACTGTCGAAGCCGGCATCGATCCGGCTGGCTCGCAGGTCGAGATCGCGCTCGGGCGAGCTTTTGTAGGTGCGTATCTCCACCCCGTCGCCGAAATAGGCGCGGATCAGCTGCTCCTGGCTTGTCGACTGCACGACGCCGACGGTCTTGCCCTTCAGTCGGACGCCGATCTCGGCCATCACGGGATCGGCCTTTGCCTTGTCGTTGAGGTTCAGCCGCTCACCGGCCATCGGCAGATTGGAGACAGGGCCGTCTTTCAATATGAGGAATGTGGCAACGCCGCTCGCATAGGGGATCGTGAAATCAACCACCTTCTTGCGGGTCTCGTTGATTCCGAGCGTCAGCACCAGGTCGAATTTGCCGGCGTTGAGACTCGGGATCAGGCTCGACCATTCGCCCGCAATGAGCTCGCACTTCACCTGGGCGCGCCGGCAGAGGTCGGTGGTGAGATCGATGTCGAAGCCTGCAAGCTTGCCGTCAGGGCCAATCATGTTCCAAGGCGGAAAAGCGCCCTCGACGCCGATCTTCACCTCCGTCCAGTCCTTGGCCTGGGCGACCGATAATCCCAAGGCCGCGACCGCCATCAAGGACAAAAGCCTGATCGTCTTCAACATGACATGATCCCTGTCAGATGTGAGAAAGAACGCTGAGAAACGCGTCATTCGCCTCGCGTAGCGCATGTGCGACCCGGTTCCGGGTGCGGCGGGCATGCACGACGTAGAAGGGGAGTTCCGGTGATCCGGGCGTCTGCGCTGCCAGCTCGCGAATCCCTTTCAAGGAAGGCCAGGCCGGATGGGGCAGCGCGGAATCATGCCGGAAGCGATCACCGAAAGTGTAGTTGAGCGGCACGAGCGCACGTGACACGCGCATCAGCGCCTGATTGACGGCATGCGCTGGGGCGTCGCTCGAGGCGAGGGCGGCGGCATTCTTCTTGAGAGTCTCGGCCGTCTCTCGCAACCTCCCGATATCGAGAAGACGGCCGGCCGTATCGTCCAGGCTTGCGAGTTCGCGCAGCAGGCTCTCTGCGTAAGCCCGGTAGTCGAGCGGAACGATCGGGGAGGTGAGCAGCCGATGCAGCACGCGGAGCACGACAGAGGTGTCACGGACCAGATTGTCGGGGTCGATGTGTTCGATCAGATCGTGCCGCGTGTGCCACCACCAGCCGAGCGCGGTGAGCATCTTTACAGGTCCGGGCGGCTGATGGCTGATGCTTCCGAACATGGATGGGATGCCGACCCCCCAGAATGATTGGTCGGCGGCACGGCCCTGGCGGCGGCCGGCATGGACCTGCCCTGTCACGTGAGCCACCGCCTCGGCGGCGACGGCCTTGAGCTCGTCGACCACGCCCGAATTGGTCAGCACGCTGGCACCCGCGCCACCGGTCGAATCCACATTCACATGGGCGACGCAGCGCCGGTCGAGCTCCTCGAAGGCTTCGTCGGCGTACCAGGCCGAACCCGAATATCGTCCATGCGAATGCCCCGACCAGAAGCATAAACGGAGACCCCGGCGCCAGGTCCCGTGCCGACCGGCCAGAAGCCGTGCCGCCTCCAGCATGGTGGCGTTGGCGCCACCATTGTCCATGACCCCAAAGTGCCAAGTGTCGTGATGGCCCGAGAACAAAACGAAGGGCTCGTCGATTTGGTCCGAGGCGCCGAGCTCGGCTACCAGCATTGGCGTCTTGCGCCAGCCGGTGTCGACCTCCGTCACCACGAAAGCTTCTATGGTCTCGCCGGCCTGGCAGCGCTGACGCAGGCGGGCGCCGTCGTCCCTGCTGATCGTGCAGATAGCGGTCGTAGGTAGCTCAGGCCTGGTGTGCTGGGAAGGGCTGCCCCAAACAGGCGACACGCACATTTCGTAGAGATGCTCGGTTGGGCTGATATGGATCTGGCCGAGTGCGCCGGCGCGCGAGACCCCGGATGCAACGTCCTCGGTCGCTATGCCGTCGACAAGCACGATCTTGCCGGTGAGATCCTGAACTCCGAGAGCCGCAGCGTCACCTTCACGGACATAGACTAAGGGAGCCGTCAGCCCGCCCGACGGCGTCGGCTGCGACATGGAATGGGTGATGCTTTGCAATATCGCGTCGCCAACCCGGACCTCGGAGCGGAGCGGCAGGCTGATATAGGCATCGTGCGATAGCAGCCGCGTGTGATACCCCGAAGCCGTCAGTTCGGACTGAAGGTACCGGAAGCTTTCCAGTTCTTCCGGCGTGCCCGAGAGCTTCACGCGGCGCGCGAATTCCCGGATGTGGTCCATCAGGCGGCTGGCGTCCACTGCGCGGCAGAGCGCATCGGCATCCACCGGATCCCAGCCGTTCTGCTTGATCTCAACCATCATGAGCAGCCGGCAGCGGCGGGTCGACGTCGTCTGGGATTGGATTGACGAAGGGCGTGCCGGCCAAACGGTCGCGGAAATCGGCCTTGGCCGCCTCGATCAGGTTGGGATCGACGATGAGGTCGATGGCTGTGGTGGCCATCACTTTCGCCGCATGCTCCATGCCCTTGTGAGCGGCCGGCGCCTTGCCCTGTGCGACCAGCTGCCAGGAATGCCCGGGCGTCCCGATCGCATAGGTCGCGCCCCGCATCTGCACGGTTGGGACCACCCAGCTGACCGTACCGACATCGGTTGATCCCACCAGCGTGCCATCGCCGCTTTCGGGCGGGAAAATGGTGTCGCAGAGGGCCACCCCCCGGCGCGGCCTCAACCCAAATCGCTCGAAGGACGCCTTGATGTCGTCCTGGTTGAGGGTCGCCTGGATCTCGCCCGCAAAGGCTCGATCCCGATCATCGAACTCGGGGAGACCGAGGCGCTCGATGTTGGCGTGCATGAGAGCCTCGAGTGGCGTGTTGCCGACCAGATTGGCGTCGCCGCTCAGTATTTGGCTGCGCATCGTGGTCTCGGTCATCAGCGCGGCGCCTTCAGCCACCTTCTCCACACGGTGCAGCAAGCCTTGCATGGTGGGTAAGTCGCGAGCGCGGATCAAATAGCGGACGGTAGCCTTCGCCTGCACGACGTTCGGGGCCGAGCCTCCTGTGTCGGTGACGGCATAGTGGATACGAGCCGTGCTCGGCATGTGCTCGCGCATGTAGTTGACGCCGACATTCATCAACTCGACCGCGTCGAGCGCGCTGCGGCCAAGGTGCGGCGAGGCGGCGGCATGCGAGGCTCGGCCGGTGAAGTGGAAATTGACCTCATTGCAGGCCAGCGAAATGGGTTGTTGACACCAACGAAAGGCGCGGGATGCCAGGAGATCGCGATGTCGACATCGTCGAAGACGCCGGCCCGTACCATGAAACCCTTGGACGACCCGCCCTCTTCGGCCGGACAGCCATAGTAGCGCACGCGACCCATGAGACCACGGGTCGCGAGATAGTCCTTCACGGCCGTGGCAGCCATCAGTGAGCCACTGCCGAGCAGGTTGTGGCCGCAGCCATGGCCGTTGCCGCTTTCGTGAAGGGGTTGCCTGCGTGCCAGCCCGGCCACCTGGCTAAGCCCTGGCAAGGCGTCGAATTCGCCAAGAATCGCGATCACCGGGCCGCCTTCCCCGGCTTCGCCCATCACGGCGGTCGGCAGTCCGGCGACGCCCTTCGAGACCCGAAAGCCCTCTGCTCGTAGCACCGCCTCATGGGCAGTGGACGACCGCCACTCCTCATAGTTGAGCTCAGGCGTGTCCCAGACGCTATCACTCAGTCCAAAGAAGCGATCGCGCTTGGCTTCCGCGAGACGACATATCTCCATGGTGTTGGTCACGAATTGCCCTGGTGCACATATTGGTGTAAAAATTGGCACCAATATAAGAGCATGTTTTCGACGAAACGCAATGCCTTATTTTTGGTCACAAGCCGACCGGTCTTGCGCTTCGACAGGCTGGGCCTGCTGGATGCCGGGATCTAGAGGCCCGCGAGGAGAGTTTTGATCCATGGATGCCGTGGCAACCAAGCGCACTAAGCAAAGCTGGATCGGTATTGCCGACCGGATCGCCAGCGACATCCGATCGGGTGTGCTGGCGCCGGGTTTGTGGCTGAAGCAAATCGACCTCGAGCGGCGCTACGACTGCCGCCGGGCCGAAGTACGGCGTGCGCTGGACCGATTGGCGCAACAACGTATCATCGAACATGTCCCCAATCGGGGCTACCAGGTGTTCCTGCCTGACGGCAGTCAGGCTACCCAGATCCTAGAGGTGCGGGTCATTCTCGAGACGGGGGCCGCGGATGCCATCGTGGCGAACGCATCGGCCGAGGACATCGCTGCCCTTCACACCCTGGCCCAACGCTTCGGGGAACTGGTCAAGACGGGTACGATCCTGGAACTCTACGAGGCCAATCTCGCCTTCCATAGCGCTTTGCTGGGGCTCTGCGGCAATCCGGAACTCGCAGGCCTGGTGAGCGAGCTGCGCCACCGCACCTCCTCGGCACCAGCCGGACAATGGCGCACCCAGGCGCGCATCGAGACTTCCTGTGCCGAGCATCACCAAATAGTCGACAGCATCGCGGCTCGCGATTCCGGACGCCTGCGCGAGCTCATCGCCCTGCATATCCGCCAACCTATGGCGGCGTAGCTCCGCAGTCGGGGCGGGAGGGCGCTATTTCACCTCGGACAACAGGATGCTGGTCTCGGAATTCGCGACCGCCCGCAGCGTACGGATCTCAGCTAGCACATGATCGAGCCGCCCGAGATCGGCGGCGTTGATTTCGGCCACGAGGTCCCAGCGGCCGTTCGTCGAATGCACGCGGCCGACATCCGGCATTCGCTTCAGGGCCGCGATCACCGTGCGCGTATCCGCGGAGCGCACCTCGATCGAGGTGATGGCTCTGACGGCTGCGCTCTCCACGTCGCCGCGCAAGCGGATGGTGAAGCCGAGCAGCACGCCTGCCGCCAGCAGGCGGTCGATCCGATTCTGCACGGTGGCGCGCGAGCTGCCGAGATGCTTGGCGAGCGACGAGGTCGGCAGCCTTGCATTGTCGCGCAGCAGCCCGAGCAGGCGGCGATCGAGGTCGTCGAGGCGAAGGCTCATCACGCTCCTTTGGCAATCCGTCAGGCTGGTGTCGCAATTCGCCAATAATCTTGCGCAATCGCGTCACACTGCTGGCTTTCCGTTGGCACCGCAAGCCTCCACTCTGTGCCCGGAAGCGCGCGCATCCGGAGAGCTCGATCGACAATGAACGCACCCATGACGTTACAGGCCCAGCTGCGCGCTGCCCCATCCGTGATTTCGCATCGCGTCGCCCTGTTGGGCGTGCCGCTCGACCTCGGCTCCGCCACGGCCGGTGCCCTGATGGGCCCTGCGGCGTTGCGGACGGCCGGGCTTGCCGGGCTGCTTGCCGAGCTCGGTCATCAGGTGGGCGATCATGGCGACATGGCCGCGCCACAACCTGCCTCGCCGTCACTCGCTCCGATCCATGCCGAGCGCTGCCGCAATCTCGATCGGATCGCCGGATGGATTCGGGCCATCCATGATCGCGCCTATGACCTGGCAAGGAGCGGCGAGCTGCCGGCTTTCCTCGGCGGCGATCATAGCCTCTCCATGGGGACGATCAGCGGGATCGCACGCCATTGCGCCGAAACCGGCAAGGAGCTCGCGCTGCTCTGGATCGATGCGCATGCCGACTTCAACACGCCCGAGACCACACGATCGGGCAATATGCACGGCATGTCGCTCGCTTTCCTCTCGGGCGAGGGGAGCCTCGATGGCCTGCTCGGTCACGGGCAGCCATTGGCTGCGGTGCCCACGAGCAACATCCATATCTTCGGGGCGCGTTCGATCGATCCCGATGAGAGGGTGCGGCTGCGGCAGCATGGCGTCGATTGCGTGGATATGCGGCAGATCGACGAATTTGGCGTCGCGCCCCTGCTCCGCGAGCGCATCGACGCCTGGCAACGCCGCGATGTCCACCTCCATGTCAGCCTCGACGTCGATTTCCTCGATCCCGAGGTCGCCCCAGGTGTCGGCACCACCGTGCCTGGCGGTGCGACCTATCGCGAGGCGCATCTGATCATGGAGATGCTGTGCGATAGCGGGCTCATCGGTTCCCTCGACATCGTCGAGTTGAACCCTTTCCTCGACGTCCGCGGCCGCAGCGCGGTGGTCTTGGCCGAGCTGGTGGCAAGCCTGTTCGGGCGCACCGTCCTCGACCGTCTCCAGCGCCCGCCTGTCTCCGTCGATCCTGACTTTCTCTCATCCGAGGACGTGTCATGACTTTGGCAGCCACCGATCTCATCAGCCTCGAGCACCGCTTTGGCGCGCAAAACTACAAACCGCTCGACGTGGTGCTCACACGCGGGCAGGGCGTCTGGGTATGGGATGTCGACGGCCGGCGCTATCTTGATTGCCTCTCGGCCTATTCGGCCGTCAATCAGGGCCACTGCCATCCAAAGATCCTTGCGGCGCTGACGGAGCAGGCAGCCCGGATCACGCTCACCTCGCGCGCCTTCCGCAATGACCAGTTGCCGTTGCTCTACGAGGATCTCGCGCGGCTCACTCAGTCCCATAAGATCCTGCCCATGAACAGCGGCGCGGAAGCCGTCGAGACCGCCATCAAGGCGGTCCGCAAATGGGGCTATGAGGTCAAGGGCGTGCCGGAGGATCAGGCCGAGATCATTGTCTGCGCCGACAACTTCCACGGCCGCACGCTCGCCGTGATCTCGTTCTCGACCGACCCGGATGCGCGTGAGGGCTTCGGCCCCTTCGCGCCGGGATTCAGGATCGTCCCCTTCGGCGACGCCGAGGCTCTCGAAGCCGCGATTACGCCAAGGACGGTCGCCTTTCTGGTCGAGCCGATCCAGGGAGAAGCCGGCGTCATCATTCCTCCAACCGGTTACTTCGCTCGCGTCCGGCAGCTCTGCACGCGCGAAAACGTGATGTTGATCCTCGATGAGATTCAGACGGGGCTCGGACGCACCGGCCGGCTGCTTGCCGAGGAGCATGAGGGAATCGTTGCCGACGTCACTTTGATCGGCAAGGCGCTCGGCGGCGGCTTCTATCCGGTCTCGGCGGTGCTATCGAACACGGATGTGCTCGGCACTCTGAAGCCCGGCCAGCACGGCAGCACTTTTGGCGGCAATCCGCTCGCTTGCGCGGTCGCCCGTGCTTCGCTCAAGGTGCTGGTCGAAGAGGGCATGATCGAGAACTCAGCCCTGCTCGGCGAGCATTTCAAGGGCCGCCTCCAGGCTCTGCGCAGCAACCTCATCCGTGAGGTGAGGGGACGAGGACTGATGCTGGCAGTCGAGTTCGAGCCGGAAATGGGGGGCGCGCGTCCGCTCGTCGAACGTTTGCGCGAGCGCGGCGTGCTGGCCAAGGATACGCATGTGAACACCATCCGGTTCGCGCCGCCCCTGATGATCTCCAAAGACGAAGTCGACTGGGTCGCGGACCAGATCGAGGCGGTGGTAGCCGGCTTGTGAATATATCGGCAGTTCTCATATGCGCGGCCGCTTCGGATACGGGCCGTCTCAGGCGCTTTTCCGCCTCGCCTTGCTCAGAATTTCTTCCACGAAGTCCGCCTTGGCGTCAGTGTATGCTTCCCGATCAGTGTGATGTTGGATCGCGAGATCCCGCTTGAGCCTCTCATAGCGTCGGGCTTCGTCGGGGTGAGCTCTGAGATAGTCCCGGAACGGCAAGTTCAACCACGGCTCTCCGGTCGTCTCGGTGATGTGGACATGGTGGGTCCGGCGCGCTCCGTAGGGCGGCAGGCCTTTCACGAAGAACATCCGATCCGTCTTCGGATTTTCCGCCCAGAACATATAGCCGAGCCGCTGAAGCGGCCTGATGGCTGTGACTCGCGCCTCGGCGAGCGACCGGACCGCGACCAGAATGTCGATGATCGGCTTCGCGGCCATGCCGGGGATGGCAGTGCTCCCGAAATGCTCCAGGCCGACGACGAGGTCGCGGTCCAGGGCGGCACGCAGGAGTGCCACTTCCTCGGCGAACAGCGCGGGCCAGCGCGGGTCGTATTCGACGATCTCTATTTCATCCATGAGCAAATCCTGACATGGGCGGTAAGCATCACGGATGCTCCTCGATCGATCAGCTCGACCTCAATCACTCGACCTCATCACTCGACCTCAAGCGCGTTATGGCGACATGATCGGTTCGCTGACAGCGCCCCGGCATGCTATATCTCGCAGGCGCGCTACTGGACCAAATTTGTCCGCGCAGCCTACCATCTATCCTGAGGCCAAGTTCGAGCTTCGACGATACTATCGAGCATCGAACACCAAGAATTTGCGGCAGGGACGGACAAGGACGGGGCACGCCATGGTGCGGATGAGGGCGAAGAGCAAGCCGATTGCGGCGAAAGTATCGGCTGCGCCGAAGCGGGCGGATAAGGGCCAAGCCAAGGTCACCAAACCTCAGACCGGAGCTGAGTTTCTTGAATCGCTGAAGGATGGAAGGGTCGTCTACATCTATGGCGAGCGCGTCAAGGATGTGACGACGCATCCGGCTTTCCGCAACACCTCGCGGATGATCGCGCGCCTCTACGATGCGCTGCACGACCCGAAGCACAAGGACAAGCTGCTCGTGCCGACCGACACCGGCAATGGCGGCATGACGCATGCCTATTTCAAGGCACCGACGAATCTCGCCGAATCGATCGCCGGGCGTGACGCGATCGCCGAATGGGCCCGCCTCACCTATGGCTGGATGGGCCGTGCCCCGGACTACAAGGCGGCTTTTCTGGCGACGCTCGGCGCCAATGCGGAATTCTACGATCCGTTCCAGGACAATGCCCGGCGCTGGTACAAGTTCAGCCAGGAGCGCATCCCTTTCATCAACCACGCCATCATTCATCCGCCGATCGATCGCGACCGGCCGCCGAACGAGGTCGGCGATGTGTGCTGCCATGTCGAGAAGGAGACCGATGCCGGGCTCGTGGTCTCCGGCGCCAAGGTGGTGGCGACCGGATCGGCGCTGACCAACCACACTTTCGTCGCGCATCACGGCCTGATCCCGGTGCAGGACAAGAAATTCGCCGTGGTCTTCATGATTCCGACCAGCGCACCGGGGGTCAAGCTGATCTGCCGCACATCCTACGAAATGACCTCGACCGCGATGGGTTCGCCCTTCGACTATCCGCTATCGAGCCGGCTCGACGAGAATGACGCGGTCTTCATCATGGACAAGGTGCTGGTCCCCTGGGAAAACGTGTTCGTCTTCAACGATGTCGCGAAGGCGAACAACTTCTTCCCGCGCACCGGCTTCCTGCCGCGGGCCCTCTTGCATGGCTGCACACGCCTTGCCGTCAAGCTCGACTTCATCTGCGGGCTGCTGCTGAAGGCCGTCGAGGCCGGCGGCACCAAGGATTATCGCGGCGTGCAGGCCAATGTCGGCGAGGTCATCGCCTGGCGAAACCTGTTCTGGGGGTTGTCGGACGCCATGGTGCGCGACCCAAAACCCTGGATCGGCAAGTATCTCCTGCCTAATCTCGACCCGGCCAGCGCCTACCAGATCATCGCCACCATCGCCTACACCAAGGTCAAATACATCATCGAGCAGACGGTGGCCTCGGGGCTCATCTACCTCAACAGCCATGCGCGCGACTTCAAGAGCCCGGAGATCCGCCCCTATCTCGACAAATATCTGCGCGGCTCGCAGGGCTACAGCTCGGATGAACGGGTCAAGCTGCTGAAGCTGCTATGGGATTGCATCGCCAGCGAGTTTGGTGGCAGGCACGAGCTCTATGAAATCAACTATAGCGGCTCGACCGAGGAAATCCGCCGCTACAGCTTGTTCGGCGCGCAAGCGTCCGGCGATGCCGACAAGATGAAAGGCTTTGCCGAAAAGTGCATGGCCGAATACGATCTCGACGGGTGGCGCGTGCCCGATCTGACCGATCCCGGCGAGCTCAGCTATCATGTGATGCGCGGTGCCAAATGAGTGGGCGCCGCAGCGCGTGGAGCTCCACGGCGGATTGGGTCCTTCCGGCGGAAGCGCTGATCGTAGTGTCGTCTGATTTGCTTCCTGGTTTTCCTTGGTATTAAATTGCCTAGCTGTAGGTATGTAATGGCATTCCTTGGTGTAAACGGAAGTCGGTATAGCTTGCAACATGCCGAAATATTAATGTGAGCACTAGATAATTCCGACTGTACTTTAGATGAAACTTTTCGACCATCAATCCTTGCCTGCAGAGATTGAAAAATGCGTTGTCTGTCAGGGATATCCTCTGGTGCCTGGCAGCGAGGATTGCAGCGTGGACGATGACGAGATGAGTTCGGCTAGCGCGCCGGATGCAGTCGGCCACATTAATGCCTTATTTTGTTCGCTTCTGTTCTCGTCGACTTTCACAGGCCATTGGTCCGATTGAGGGGACACGGAATGCATCAGGAAAGCCCGCTCCCGCAGTATTTTCCCTGTTCTTTACAGCGGCGTTGAACCACCTGGTCGGGGGTGCTCGACTCTCCTTTGTGCGGCTCCTACCATGCCCATCGGACTGCTTTTGAAGCTGGAACGACCCCAATCGCGGCCGATAGGCCTTCCGGCCCGAGACTAGGGAGGAACACGATGCACGATCTGACCGATAAGAGCGTCACCGATGCGGTTCTCGAGCAAATGGGCGAAACGCCCGACCCGCGTCTTCGGCAGGTGATGGCGAGCCTGGTGCGCCATCTGCACGACTTTGCGCGCGATGTGAATCTGACGCCTGATGAGTGGCTGAAGGCGATCGGCTTCCTGACCAAGGTCGGCCAGACCTGCACGCCGGCGCGCCAGGAATTCATCCTCTTGTCGGATGTTCTGGGATTGAGCGCGCTCGTCAACTTGCTGCACGACAAGTCGGCCATCGAGCAGGGAACAGAGAGCAGCCTGCTCGGCCCCTTCTATCAGCAGAACGCGCCCTCCTATGCGTTGGGCGACACGATCGCCATCGAGGCTGGCGGACCGGAGCTGCTTCTCTACGGTCGCGTCACGGATCGACGCGGGACGCCGCTGCCGCATGCATCGGTGCAAGTCTGGCAGACAGACGCAAAAGGCGAATACGATCTGCAGAAATACCATGGGGAGCACATGGATATGCGCGGCAATTTTCGCTGCGACGCGGAGGGCCGTTTCCATTTCCGCACGGTGAAGCCGCTCGGCTATTACATCCCGATGGACGGTCCGGTCGGCGCGCTGATCCAGGCGCAGCAACGGCATGGGTGCCGGCCGGCGCATATCCACTTCCTGATCGGCGCCGAGGGTTATCGGGAATTGGTGACGGCCATCTACCTGGCGAATGACGAGCATATCGATTCCGATGTGGTGTTCGGCGTCTCGAACGCGCTCGTCACCTCGCCGCGGGACGATGATCCGGAGGCACCCGTCAAGGGCATCCCCGCCATTCGCTACGATTTCCGGCTGGGCATTGCCGCCGGCAATGAAACGGGTCGCGTCGGGGCCGACCCGTCGCAGATCCTGGCTGGGGCCAAGTAGAGGTCATGACCAGTTTCCCGTCTCGGGCCGGTCTCGCCGCCATCTTCGCCACCATCTTGGCCGCGATCTCCGCCCAGGCCGCGCCACCGGCGAAGACCGTGAAGATCGGCGTCATCACCGACATGTCGGGCAGCCTCTCGGCGCAGAGCGGACGCGGCTCGGTGATCGCCGCGCAGATGGCGGTCGAGGATTGTCTCGCCAAGGAATTGCGCCGGGATGAGCATCGAGATCCTCTCGGCGGATCACCAGAACAAGCCCGACATTGCGGTCAGCATCGTGCGCAAATGGATTGATGTCGACGGTGTCGACGCCGTGACCGACATCATCCAAGCGGCCGTGCAGCTCGCCGTGCAGAACGTGATGAAGGAGAAGCACCATATCGCTCTGTTCCCGGGCGGCACGGCGCGGCTTGCGAACGAGGACTGCGCGCCCGGCACCAGCGTCCTGTGGATGTGGGACACTTATGGCCAGGCGGTCGGCATCGCGCGGCCGCTGGCGCGCCCCGACAGCTCATGGTTCTTCGTTGCCGCCGACTACGCCTTCGGCGCCTCGCTGATCGCCGATGCCTCGAGCCTCGTCGATCGCGGCGGCGGCCGCATCCTGGGCTCGGTGCGCCATCCCTTCAATTTCTCGGGCGATTTCGCGCCATTCCTGCTGCAGGCGCAATCCTCAGGCGCCAATGTCGTCGCGGTCGGGAGCACGGGGGCGGATCTGATCAATATGTTGAAACAGGCCCGCGAGTTCGGCATCGGCAAGGGAGGGCAGAAGCTCGCGAGCTTCGTGCTCACCGTGCCCGATATCGCGGCGCTCGGTCTCGAGATCGCGCAAGGCGTCACGGTCAACGAGGCGTTCTACTGGAATCTCGATGCGCAGACGCGCGCCTTCGCGCAGCGTTTCTACACGCGCTATGGCAAAGGCATGCCCTCGACCATCCAGGCCGGCGTCTACTCGGTGACCTTGCACTATTTGAAGTCCGTGGCCGCGGCTGGCACCACCGACACCGCCGCGGTCATGAGCAAGATGCACGAGCTGCCGATCTCCGACCCGACCATCCGCAACGGCACCTTGCGAGTGGATGGGCGGATGGTGCACGACACCTACCTGTTTCGCGTGAAATCGCCCGCCGAAAGCAAGGAGCCTTTCGACTTCTACGATTTGCAGGCAACCATTCCGGCAAAGGATGCGTTCCGCCCGCTGCAAGAGAGTTCCTGCCCGGCGCTGAAGCATGGCTGATAGTCGAGCCGAGGAGCGCCTGACCAGCCTGCTTCCGACGACCGTGGTCGGCAGCTACCCGCAACCTGACTGGCTGGTCGACCGGGAGAAGCTCAAATCGCGACTGGTGCCGCGCCTCGGCGCTCCTGAGATCTGGCGCGTGCCGGCGCCCTATCTCGAGGAGGCGAAGGACGATGCGACCCTGCTCGCCATCCGCGACATGGAGGTCGCGGGCATCGATATCGTCACCGATGGCGAAATCCGTCGAGAGAGCTATTCCAACCGCTTTGCGCTGGCCCTCGAAGGGGTTGACGGGGACAACCCCGCCGAAGTGACCGGCCGCACGGGCGCAAAGACTTTTGTGCCGCGCGTGGTGGGGGCGATCCGGCGGCGGCAGGCGGTCGAGCTGCGCGACGCGGAATTCCTCAAGTCGAATACCGATCGGGTGACCAAGATCACCTTGCCTGGCCCCTTCACGATGTCGCAGCAGGCGGCGAATGAATACTATGCCGACGAGGAAGAGATGGCGATGGCTTATGCGGCCGCGGTCAACGCGGAAGCCCGCGATCTGAAGGCTGTCGGCATCGATGTGATCCAGCTCGACGAACCCTGGCTGCAGGCGCGTCCGGAAGCTGCGGCGCGCTACGGCGTCAAAGCCATCAACCGCGCGCTCGAAGGCATCCCTCAGCAAACCATCGTGCATATGTGCTTCGGCTACGCCCATATCGTGCAGAACAAGCCGAGCGGGTACTCCTTCCTGCCGCAGCTCGCCGATTGCATCGCAGACGCCATCTCGATCGAGGCGGCGCAGCCCAAGCTCGATCTTGGGGTGCTGCGCGATCTTGCCGGCAAGACCATTCTGCTCGGGGTGATCGATCTTGGCTCTGCGGAGGTCGAGAGTGCCGAAGAGGTCGCGTCGCGCATTCGACGAGGCCTTGAGGTCCTGGCACCCGAACATCTGGTGCCGGCGCCCGATTGCGGCATGAAATATCTGACGCGCGAGCTGGCTTTCGGGAAGTTGAAGGCCTTGGTCGAGGGCGCAGCCCGTGTCCGACACGAATTGGCAGGCTGAGATGCCGCCAACTGGATCAATGATGGAGCGAATTGAAGCATGACCGTGAAGCTTGACCATATCCTCCTGGGAGCCCCTGATCTCGACACGGCGTCGTCGCAGTTTGCAGCATTGACGGGTGTCACGCCGGCAACCGGCGGAACTCATCCCGGGTTCGGAACCCGCAATCGGCTGGTGTCTCTCGGACCGGACGTCTTCTTCGAAGTGATCGCGCCCGACCCTGCGCAAGAGGTTGGCGGCAAGCAGCGTGCCGAAATGATCGCCGGATTGTCGCATCCAGCGCTGTTGACCTTCGCGATCCAGACGACCGATATCGACGGCCTGCGCGCCAGGGCGGAAGCGGCCGGGCTTTCGACGACAGGCCGCGTGCCGATGCATCGTACCCGCCCGGACGGCGTCAGGCTAGACTGGACGGTTATCCGCTTTACCCACCCCCTCTATGGCGAGACCGTCCCGTTCGGGATCGACTGGCAGGGCTCGCCTCACCCGGCGACGACCTCTCCGTCCGGCTGCACGCTCCGCCACCTGACAGTGCTGCACCCGGAGCCTGCCGGGCTCGAGGACATCTACCGCCGGCTCGGCCTTGACGTGGCCGTGCAGGGATCGCTGCGCCCCGGCTTCGTCGTGGAACTCGACACGCCAAAGGGCGGGGTGTGCTTCCTGGGCAAATAAACATTTGGAGACTGACCGCCGTCCCGTGCCCGGCGTGCGGGCGATAGGCCGACGCCACCAATATATTTGTGTCGGCCCAGAGATCCGGGCCCAGGCTTTCGCCTTCACCCGCTAAGGGCATCGTCACCGACGACAAGCGCGAACCGGATCGCGCCAACGATACCGCCGACATTCTCGACTCTTTCCTGTCACCGCCACGCCAATACGCGCCGAGGGTCGCGAGGACCTAGAGCGGAGTTCGGCCGGGTGCGGACCGTCGACGCTCATATCGGCACTGCGGGTTCCGAAGGTCAGCTTGGGGCGCTCACGCAATCGTGGCCAAGGGCGGGCAACAAGGAGGGAATAATTCGTTCGCTCCATCGGTCTCGCCTTCGTCCGGCCCATTGAAGGTCATTCCACGAGGAGGAAGAGCATATGGCGCACGATCACGACAATCACGAAGGCGGCGTCAACCGTCGCCACGCTCTCGAATGCATGCTCTGGGCCGGCACCGGCGTTCTTTGGACGATTTCGGGCGGCGTACCGAAGTCGCTCAGTCTGCTGGATCAGGCCGAGGCGGCAACCGCCGCGACGTCATTCACGTTCCTGCAAATTTCCGACAGCCATGTCGGCTTCGACAAGGCTGCGAATCCGAACGCGCTTGGCACTCTGCAGGAGGCCATCGCCAAGATCAAAGCTCTCCCCAACAAGCCCGCGTTCATGCTCCATACGGGCGACATTACCCATCTGTCGGCTCCAGCCCAGTTCGACAATGCCGCACAAGTCATCGGCTCGGCGGGTCTCGACGTGCATTACGTGCCGGGCGAGCACGACAACCTCGATGACGAACCGGGCAAGGCCTATCTTGAGCGCTACGGCAAAAATACCAAGGGCTCGGGCTGGTATTCCTTCGACCAGAACGGCGTCCATTTCATCGGTCTCGTCAATGTGATGAACCTCCAAGCCGGCAGCATGGGCATACTCGGGCCCGAGCAGCTCGCATGGCTTGCCGATGATGTGAAAGGCCTCTCCGCCTCCACTCCGATCGTCGTCTTCGCTCACATCCCGTTGTGGACGATATCCAAGGATTGGGGCTGGGGCACCGATGATGCGGAGAAAGCGCTGTCGCAGCTCAAGCGCTTCGGTTCGGTGACGGTGCTCAATGGTCATATTCATCAATTGATGCAGAAGGTCGAGGGCAACGCCACCTTCTACACGGCCAGGTCGACAGCCTTTCCGCAGCCGGCGCCGGGCACGGCCCCAGCGCCGCTACCGATGGTCGTTCCGGCCGATAAGCTACGCTCAGTCCTCGGCATCAGGAACGTCGTCTACAGCCAGGGCAAAGAACTGCTCGCCGTCACCGATCAGGTGCTGGCGTCGGCCTGAACCGACGTCGTGTCATCGACACCGGATTCTTCAGTACCTCCTTGCTGAAGAACCTAAGTATTGGTGACACGACACCAAGCATTCGAGAAGCTGATTTCGCGCGCCGACGGTTCGGATCGAACCCGCAAATCCCAGCACCGGCGCAAGACGCTGGTGGGGGATTCCATATCCAATTGAGGGGGCTCGCAAGGCTTCCATTATGGGAGGATGATCATGAAGACGATTATGGCAGTCGCCGGCATCGTTGCCGGCCTTGCATTCGGGGCGCCCGCCATGGCGCAGATGAAGCCGACGGTCGCGATCATCGTGAAGGACACGACGTCGCCTTTTTGGCAGACAGTGCTGGCCGGCGCGCGCAAGGCCGGTCAAGATCTCGGCGTCAGCGTTGTCGAGCTCGGCGCACAATCCGAATCCGACACAAAGGGTCAAATCGGCCTGCTCGAGAAGGCGGTCGCATCAAATCCGGCGGCGATCGTCATCGCGCCCGCACAATTCGCGGCGCTCGGCAGGCCGATCGATGAAGCTGCCAAGAAAGTCAAGATCATCGGCATCGAGTCCGCCGCCGATAGCAAGGCTATGACCTCGCTCCTGGCGACCGACAATGTGAATGCGGGTCGCATAGCCGCAGAAGCTCTCGCTGCGGCGATCACGAGGACATATGGCGACACCGAAGGCAACGTCGTGATGATCACCTCCATGCCCGGCGTCGCGTCGCTCGATCAGCGCGCCAAGGGCTTCAAGGAGGCGCTCGCCGCGAAATATCGGGCGCTGAATATCTCTGCCGACAAGGTCGTCGACGGTCAGCCGACGACTGCTCTCAACATCATGAAGGACCTCATCGCCAGCGTACCGGACCTGCGCGGAGTGTTCGTTTCGGACTTGATCATGACGCAGGCCGTGGGCCAGGCCGTGGCCGAGAATAAATCGGGCGACAAGATCAATGTCGTCGGCGTTGGCTCCGATGATAGGCTCATCAAATTCCTGCAGGGCGATACGATCGCCGGGCTCGTCGTGGAGGACCCGTTCCGTATGGGTTATGACGGCGTCAAGACCGCGTTCGCCGCCTCGAAGGGCGAGCCGGTGCCGGCCAATGTCGATACCGGTGCTGCCCTCGTCACCAAGGCCAATATGAGCTCCGCACGCTCGCAGGAACTCCTCAACCCGAAGGTCAAGTGACCAGGGCATGCGGCTCGAGTTGGAGGGCGAGCCCGGATCGGCGGAATGTGCCGGTCAGTTTGCGTCGGTGCAGTGTCGGCAAAGATATTCGGCGCCGAACTCGAACGCAGCGGCAGGATAACTGCGACGTTCGGATAGCGGTCGGCAAGGTCGTCGTAGCCAGCGTCCCGGTCGTGGGCTCTGTCGCCCATGAACGAGGACAGGGCGCGCGCATCCGGATCATTGCGTGCCCTCGATATCGCTGCGCGACGAACGGCCAAACGTCGCTTCCTCGCGTCGGCGGATTCCTCGAGCGTCACCTCTTCGCTGCCGAGAGCATGGAAACACACGGCTCGCTTTCGCGGGCGACGAGCGGAGCGAGCCGCGCGAGGCGTCGCGCCTTCACCTCGAGCGGGATCGTCCTTTTCGATTTCGGTTGCGGCTCTCGAAGTCCCCGATATGGGTGCGACTTCAAGTAACAAGCACGAAGACACCTTGATCGACAAATATCTTGGTGGAATCCAAGATCAGCCTCGATCTACTGGCGCTAGCAGTAGATATGCGCTTTTACCAGGCGTGTTGTCCTGCTCTTACGCAGGGCTCTCCTTGACATCCCTTCCACGGAGACAACGAACCCCGCGCGAGACGCTGAGTCTCGGCGGGGCCCGGGCCACGGTAGGAGACCGGGCGAACCGGCTATGAGACCGGGGCGCGCCGGGACCGCAGCCGATTATCACATATGCCTGCCCACTGAACCCTTCCAGGGAGAAAACACGGACCTCGCACGGATGTGACCCGCCATTCCCAAGTGTCGGAGGAAGGCGCTGCATGGTCAACGGCGGGAGCATAATCCTCGACGCCCTCAGCTTCCTTCCGATCTCGACGCCGATATGCTCCGGCGGCGGAGCGCCGTGGCCCTGACGTCCGAAGGGGTCGCTCCGTAGCGTCGACGAAAGGTGCGATTGAAGTAGGACAGATCGCCGAAGCCGACCTCGAACGCGATGGCGCTGATGGGGCGCCCGACGCCGCGCGGATCGGCCAGTAGTCGATACGCCCAGGCGAGGCGCCGGCCGAGCACGAATGCCGAGAACGTCGTGCCCTCGATCTCGAACAGAAGCTGGACATAGCGCGGGCCGACACCCTGGCTGACCGCGACCGCGGCGACCGAGAGGTCGTGCCTGCCGAGGCGGCGCATGATTTCGGCCTTGATCGCCTGCAGCCGCGCAGCGCCGATGCCAGCGACCTCGCCGGAGCTTGCCGCCTCGCCGGAGGCGCCGAGCGTCCGGGCGACGAGATCGCGCATATGCGTCGCAGCCAGATGGCGGAGGTCGGGCCTCGTCAAGGCATTTGCGAGCAGCCCATGGCTGTAGCTCGTCAGCAGCCGCAGCGCTTCCCCATCCCTGCGGATAGGACGCAGCAGCGCGTCGTCGAGATCAGGCACCATGGGCGCCAATGCCTCGCGTGGCATCCGGACACAAATCATCCGCGCCAGCGACGGATAGGTGATCTGGCCAAGCTCGCCATTGGTCATCAGCACCGCATCGCCTCGAGCCAGCGTGGCCTCGCGAGCCCGTTGCGACATCATCGCCGCGCCTTGCGTGCAAATCATCAGAGCGACATCATCGTCGCCGTCGGCGAGCAGATTGCGGGTGCGCTCCATGCGCATTCCGGAACTGACCGACGCCGCGATATCGAGCCCGGGCAGCATCCGCACCACGGCTTCGGAATGCAGCGGCCGGTCCGGCAACGCCGAAAGATCGAGCTTGGCCATCGCCCGTCCGACGACTTCGCGCTAGACCGCCATCACCTTCGGCTGGCGCAAATCCTCGCCCGTGAATCGGAAGGTGGCGACATCGGTTGCCGACGCGCACATCGGTCAATCCCCCCGGGACCCGCCGTCCTGGATCCCTGTCGCAATCCTGCAACAGCCGACCGGAAACGTAAAGCCGTTCGCCGCAGCCCCAATCGCTTCGCCACCGTCCAAGCGCGCAGGTCCCTTGGAGGGCTAGATCGAGCCTCCGGTCCGATTCAATCGGAGTCCGGACGGCTCTTGCAATACCCCAATTTCCAGGAATTGAGGCTTGCAGTCTCCGACTGGCACGATGCGGCAACAGGGCGGTTCGAATCGGTGGTAGGCATGGTGGTCTTTGGCTCGCGGCAGCATACGCGCGAAAGTCATTGGATCCGTTTGGGAGCGCGGTTTCGCATCCTTGCCGGCGCGATCGGGTTGACGTTTGCCATCATCTTGGCTCCGGGGGCGGCCATGGCCCAGTTCGTCTGCGGCGGAAGCCCAACGGGAGCGGAGGCGCAGACCGGTGGCGGCGCGACGGCGACCACCTCCTCTTCGATGGCTTGTGGCAACGGTGCGTCGGCTACTGCAGTGTTTACGACCGCCATCGGCAGTAGCGCGACGGCAACCGGCAACTTCAGCACCGCGAGCGGCTTCTCCAGCTTGGCTTCGGGCAACTCGAGCACGGCGAGCGGCAACTTCAGCAAAGCGAGCGCTGACCTCGGCTCGGCCTATGGCGCCTCCAGCACGGCGAGCGGCATCTCAAGCTCGGCTTATGGCGCCGGCAGCAGCGCAGGCGGCCAAAACGCCACGGCGGTCGGCCAGAGCGCTCAAGCAAATTCGTTGAACTCGACCGCGATCGGAGCGGGAAGCGAGGCCACGGCGGGCTCGGTTTCCGTCGGCGTGAACGCAGGCTTTGCCGGGTCCGGGACCAACACGTTCAATACCGCGGTCGGCGCTGGCGCTGGTCAGATCGTCACCGGTTCGGCCAATGTGGCGAGCGGCTTTTCGGCTGGCACGAACGTGACGGGAAACCACAACAGCGCGGGCGGCCCGATCGCAGGCCGCAACGTCATCGGTGACTCCAATACCGCTTACGGCGATGGCGCCGGCACGACCGTGCAAGGCAGCTCCAATATCGGGATCGGCTCCAACGCCGGCGCCTTTATTGGAACCAATGCAAATCCGGTATCGAACAGCATCGCCATCGGCACCAATTCACGGGCGCGCCAGACTGGCGCCATCGCCATCGGTTTCAACGCCAACGCGATCGGCGATCCAAACACGGTGGTCGGCAATCTCGCGTCTTCCAACGGCACGAACTCTTCGGCCTATGGCGAGCAAGCGGTCGCCGGCAATTTCGGCGCGTTCACCAACACGGGCAACGACAACGCCACAGCAATCGGCGGCGGCGCGCGGGCCGGCGCGACCGCTGCCGGCCAGATCAACGCCACCGCCATCGGCGCTGGAGCGCTGGCGAATGCAGCCAATGCGACAGCCGTCGGTCAGGGCGCGATCGCCTCGGACACGGGCGCCTCCGCCTTCGGCCAGGGTGCGCAAGCGAGCTTCGCCGGGGCTACCGCCATCGGCCAAGGCGCCGTGGCCTCCGGCGATCCGGCGACCGCGCTCGGCATGTCGGCGACGGCGTCGGGCAATAATTCCGTCGCCATCGGCGCGAACTCGCTCGCCTCCGGCAATGCCTCGACAGCCCTCGGCCAAGGCGCGACAGCGACGGGCGATTTCTCTTCGGCCATCGGCCAGGGCGCGACGGCGGCCTTTGCCAACTCGACCGCCATCGGCCAGGGGGTCGCGACGACCCGCGGCAATCAGGTTCTCATCGGCAATGCGGCGAATACTTACACGCTACCCGGCATCTCGTCGGCCGCCAGCAAGGCGGCACAGAGCGGACAGGTGCAATTTGTCACCGCCGACGCCAACGGCAATCTCGCGACCGCCAATCTACCGGCGGGCTTCGATCCGACTTCGCTGTCGAACACGGTGAGCGGTCTGCAAACGCAGATCAACGGGCTCACCCTTCTCTCGCGCAAGATCCGCACCGAGGAGCGCGGGGGGATTGCGGCAGCCATCGCCATGACCGCCGCGCCCATGCCGTCTGCTCCCGGAAAGACGACCTGGGCGGTCAACAACTCCGTCTTCAAGGGCCAGGCGGGCTTCGGCGGCTCGGTCGCCCATCGGCTCGATGTCGCGATACCGGTCGCGATCACGGCCGGCTATTCCTATGGCGGCAACAATAACCATGCGGCGCGCATCGGGCTGCAAGGGGAATTCTGAGGGCTGCCAATCTCGGCGCCTCGGGCCGGCGCGAGCTGCTCCGCTTAGTGGCCTTATGCCGGATGCGTGCCGGCAGCGCCGGCGCCGCGCTTGCGCATGAGGTATTTCTGCTCGCCGGACAGGACGAGTTCTCCGCGCTGGTTGTGCACGGCGGAAGCGACCGTCACGACCCCGGTCGAGCGCTGCGGCACGAGTGCCGTCACCGTGAGGACGGGATAGAGCGTGTCCCCAGCGTAGACCGGCTTGAGGAAGCGTGAGCTCTGCTCGATGAAGCCGATAAGGGCGTCGGCGATCACATGCGCAAAGAGGCCGGCCCCGGCAGCCGTGAAGCAAAGGACTTGCAGGCCGTGCGCGAGCAACCCCGGATGCCCGTGCGCGCGGCAATACTCGATGTCGTAATGGATCGGGTGGTTATCGCCCGAGACCATTTGGAAGGCCGCAAAATTCGCGTCGGTCACGGTGCGGCTCGGCATGCAGAATCGCTCCCCGATCACGAGATCCTCGAAGAAGCGCGGCTCGACCAACCGATGGGTGGCGGGATCGAAGGCGGCAGACCCGGTGTCCGCGCTCGACGCGCTCATGGCTTCGCTCCGGAGATCAGCGGGCAGCCGCCCTCTTCGATCGGGCGCCAGGCCTCCTCGGGCCGGATGGTGGCGATCACCTTTTCGTAGTCCCAGGGACCCTTGGATTCCGCCGGGGTCTTGACCTGCACGAGATACATGCTGCGCAGCACCTGCCCGTCCTCGCGAATGCGGGCATTCTGGGTCATGAAGTCATTGACCGGAAGCTTGCGCATGGCGGCGGCGACGGCATCGGCATCGTCGGTTCCGGCCTCCTTGACGGCCCTCAGATAGTGCATCACGCCGCTGTAGACGCCGGCCTGAATCATGGTCGGCGCCTGTCCGTTGCGGCGGGCCATGAAGCGCTCGCCGAAAGCGCGTGTCGCGTCGTTCTGGGTCCAGGAGAAGGATTCGGCATAGATCAGGCCCTGGGCCACGGGCAGGCCCAGGGCATGGACGTCGGTGATCAGCATCAGCAATGCGGCAAGGCGCTGGTCCGGCGTCTTGCCGATGCCGAATTCGACGGCCGCCTTCAGGCTGTTGACCGTGTCGCCGCCGGCATTTGCGAGCGCGATGACTTTAGCTCTCGAGCCCTGCGCCTGCAGCAGGAACGAGGAGAAGTCGGATGTGGCGAGCGGGTGCCGAACGCTGCCGAGCACCTTGCCGCCGCTCTTGGTCACGAAGCCCGCCGCGTCGCGCTCCAGCGCCTGTCCGAAGGCATAGTCGGCGGTGAGGAAATACCAGCTGTCGAGACCTTGCTTGGTGAGCGCCTTGGTGACGGCGGCGGCCTCGGCGTAAGTGCTGTAGGTGAAGTGGAAGCCGTAGGGCGAGCACTGCTTGCCGGTAAGGTCTGAGGTGCCGGGCCCCGAGATCAGAAAAATCCGCTTCTTGTCCCGGGTGATCGCCTGGATCGCCAGCGCCGTCGCCGAGTTGCCGCCATCGGCGATCGCGTCGACGCCGCCCTCGTCGATCCAGCGGCGCACCAGGGTCGAGGCGATGTCAGGCTTATTGAGGTGGTCGGCCGCGACGATCTCGATCTTCTTGCCGAGCACGGTCGGTCCGAAATCCTCCACCGCCAGCCGCGCCGCCTCGACGGAGCCCTGGCCGCCGAGATCGGAATAGAGGCCCGACATGTCGTTGATGACCCCAATGCGGACCACATCGCCCGAGGCCTTTGCCGGATTCACGGCCGATACGACATGGCTCGAGACGGCGATGAACGCTATGGCGAGCACTCGAAGAAGCCATCCCCTCATTTGGTGAAGCCTTTCTCGTTGGTGGCGTTTTCAAATTCAGGCAGCGAGGAGACGCGCCGTCCGGGTGGCCGATGCCGGCCCTTCGGCGAGGACGATTTCGATCGCCTCGCGCTCCCAGGCATCGTCCGCCGGCGCGAGCGGATCGCGCGCCGTCAGACGGTGCTCGAAAACGAAGCGGGCGTAGAGCGCGCGGCGGGCGTCGACCCCCGGGCGGTTCGCCTCCCAGGCGAGCAGCACGGCACTCACGGCGTGGTAGAGGGCGCTCGCCGCGAGCCGTGCCTTGGGCTCGGTGGCGGGTTCCGCCGCAACGCGCTCGACGAGAGCGAGCGCGCGCTGCAGGGCAAAGGCAAGCCGTTCCCGGAAGACTGATGGCAGGCTCGAAGCCTCGTCGAGGCGCCGCCGCATCGCCGCGCCGAGCACCTTATGGGCGCCGCTCTTGCCGACGGCTCGCGTGACGATGTCGAGCGCATTGATGTTGCTCGTGCCCTCCCAGAGCACGCCGACGTGCGCGTCGCGGATCAGTCGCGCATTGACCCATTCCTCGATGTAGCCGTTGCCGCCGCGCACCTCCATCGAGCCGGTGGCGACCCGGATGTTGTCGCGGCAGGCACGGAACTTGAGGAGCGGGGTGAGGATCCTCAGCGTCTCGCGGCCTTCCGCCGAGCCGGCATTGGTCTCATCCATGGCGCTCGCCGTCAGGAGGAACATCGACAAAGCCTGCTCGGTCGGCACGATGAGCTTCAGGAGCTGGCGGCGCAGCAGCGGATGCTCGATGATCGCCTTGCCGAAGGCGTTGCGGGAGCGCGCGCACATCATCGCCTCGTTCACGCAACGCCGCATCATCGCGGCGGCGCGCACCCCATGCGAGAGCCGCGACAGGTTCACCTGTTCCAGCATCTGCTTGAGGCCTGCGTCTTGCGCGCCGACCAGATAGGCGACCGCTCCATCGAGGCTGATTTCGCCGCTCGCCATCGAGCGCGTGCCGAGCTTGTCCTTGAGGCGAACGATCCGGTAGGCGTTGCGGCTGCCGTCCTCCAGGCGGCGGGGCAGGGCGAAGAGCGCCAACCCCTTGGTGCCGGAAGGCGCCCCCTCTGGGCGCGCGAGGATCAGCGCCAAATCCGCATCCGTGTGCGAGCAAAACCACTTGTCGCCGTAGAGGCGCCAGATGCCGTCCTCCAGCCGGGCCACGGTCTCGATGGCTCCGACGTCCGAGCCGCCGGCCCGCTCGGTCATGAACTGCGTGCCCTTCCACAGCGTCGCGAGGTCGCCCGAGAGCATGCGGGGAAGGAGGTACTGCTGCAGCTCGGGGCTCGCGAATTTGCGGACCAGATGGGTCGAGGTGTCGGTGACGCTGATCGGGCACATCAACCCGAACTCCGACTGCACGAACAGATATTGAAAGGCGTATTTCGCGACGGCGGGGAGGGGTTTGCCCATGCCGAGGACACCAGCGCGGTGGCTCATCGCATGGAACTGGAAATCACCGAAGGCGATCGCCTCCATCTCGCGATAGGCGGGATGGTACTCGATCCAGTCCTCGTCCCGCCCGAAGCGGTCGCGGGCATGAAGGACCGGCCCGTTCTTGTCGGCGATGCGAGCCAGCTCGTCGAGGCGCCCGCCCGCGAGCTCGCCGAGACGATGGAGGTGTGGCGCAAGCTGCGCGTGGTCCTCGCCCGACAGGTAGAGCGGCAAGAGGTCGCGGAGACCGTGGTCGATGTCGTAGAAGTTGAGACCGGCACGGTCGAGCCCGATATGATCGGCGCCGGCGGAGGGCTTGGCCTCGCTCCCGACGATGTCGACTGGCTGATGCAACTGGGCTGCCACCGTCATGGTCTGTCCTCCCATCTGGCGACCGCGTCGTGGCACCACCTTCGGGCGGCGGTTCGACGCTGGCGTTGCATGTTCGCGCCCGATGATCGGAGTGTCCAGGGTCGGGGCCGTCCCGGTGCTTAGATTGCAGATGGCTGGAAAAAATTACCTTTGCGGCCGTAGACGGTCGATGGCGCCGCCTTCGGCATTGACGCCTCTGCGGAGCGCGGCTCAATATTCGCGGCATAAGAGCATTCAATGCCTCCCTCCCCGGGCCGATGTCGGAACCGGCGGGAACCAAGGGCAGAAAGACAGGCCTATGGATCATGGACCCTAGGGAGTTCGACCCAAGGGAAGTGGATTTCGGCAGTCCGCAGGCGCCCCTCACCCGGCGCGGCAGGCGGCGGATCACGGCCGAGCGCATTCCGTCCCGCGAGATCGACCCTTCGGTCACCATGATCGAGGCCAATCGTTCCGACGGCGCTTTCCGGGCCGTCGATGGCGACGCTGAGGCCTCTGAGGTCAAATCTGCGCGCCGCGTGCTGCGGATATTCGAATATTTCGAGGAGATCCAGCGGCCCGCTCCGATGACCGAGATCGCCCGCCGCCTGAATTACCCGACATCGAGCGCCGCGGCTTTGCTCAAATGCCTCGTGGGGCTGGGCTATCTGCACTATGACCCGGAGGCGCGGACCTATATCCCGCATATGCGGATTTCGCTGCTCGGCGGCTGGGTTCACGACCGGATGTTTCCCGAGGGCAGCCTCGCCAGGCTCACGCGCGATCTCAACCAGGCGACCTCGCTCACCGTCTTCGTCGTCATGCGCAACGGGCTCTACGCCCAGTATGTGCAGGTGCTCCAGGCCAAAACCTCGATCCGCTACTACCTGGAGCCTGGCGGCTTTCGCCTGTTGCCGTTCTCGACGCCCGGGCGTGTCCTGCTCAGCCTGATGAGCGACGGCGAGGCTCAGCGCATCGTGCGCCGGATCACCGCGGAACGATTGTCGCCGACCCGCTGCGCGAGCTTCGCCGAGCTTGCGTCGGCGCTCGAGACGATCCGGCGCCAGGGCTTTGCCTATACGCGCAATCTCGGCACGCCCGGGCTCGCGACCCTAGCGATGCGCCTCACTCCCATCGGTCGCGAGCCGGCGCTGGCGATCGGCGCGGCCGGCTCATGTGAGCATGTCGTCCCCAATGTCGGCGCCGTCATTGCGAGGATGCGCGAGGTGATCGGCCAGCAGGCGCCGTCGGTTCTCCCGGCCTTCGCACACGATGCCGGGATCGCCGAAACCTGACTACGCGGCAGAAGCCGGATTCCCATTGCCCATTTCGAGGAAGGATCCACATGTTGCTGACGGGCGTTCGCGTGATCGAGCTCGGCCAAGCCCTCGCCGCGCCTTTCGCGGCAGAGATCCTGGCCGATCTCGGAGCCGAGGTGATCAAAGCCGAGAAGCCCGATGGAGGCGATGACGCCCGCCACTGGGGCCCTCCCTTCTGGGGGGAGGACGCGGCCCTGTTCCACCAAATGAACCGCAACAAGACGTCGATCACCGTCGACCTGAAGGACGAGACCGAGCGCGCCCGCTTCATCGAGCTCATCGGCACGCAGGATGTCTTCCTGCACAATCTGCGCCCTGGAGTTGCCGCAACCCTGGGTATCGGCGCAGCCGGCATGCGGCGGCGCTTCCCGCGCCTGATCTACGGGGAGCTTGGCGCCTTCGGTCACCGCGGCCCGCTGGCCGACAAGCCGGGATATGAGCTTCTGCTGCAGGCATTCGGCGGCCTGATGAGCGTCACCGGCGAGCCCGGTCGCGGCCCGGTGCGCTGCGGTCCCTCGATCGTCGATCTCGGCACCGGAATGTGGGCCGCGATCGGGATCCTCGCAGCCTTGGTGCGCCGCGCCACGACAGGCGAAGGATGCCTGATCCAGACCTCGCTGTTCGAGACGGCCTTGTGCTGGGGCGGCATTCATTCGGCCAATTATTTCGCTTCCGGGAAGGCGCCGCAGGCAGAGGGCGCCGGCCATCCGTCGCTTGTGCCCTATGGAGCATTCGAGACCGGGACCGGGCCACTGATCATCGGCGCCGGCAACGACCGGCTGTTCGGCAAACTTGCTGTGGTCCTCGGCCATCCGGAATGGAAGGACGATCCGCGCTTCAGCGAGAATTCCGGCCGGGTTCAGAACCGCGCTGAGCTCACCTCCCTGATCAACGAGGCGCTGGCCGGAGGCGACAAGGAGGCATGGGCTGCGAGGCTCGAGGCCGCAGGTGTTCCGGCGGCGCCCATTCTCGACGTTCCGGCGGCGCTCGCGCATGAGCAAACGGCGGCGCTCGGCATGGTCCAGGATGGTGAGCTTGGGGTCAGGAGCATTGCGGCGCCACTCTCCATCGACGGCGAGCGGCCTACTATGCGGCGGTCCGCGCCAGCCTTCGGGGGATAAGTGCCTTCAGACGCGAAGGCACCGGGCTGGAATGCTTGGGGCAGTATTCTCAACGCATTTGAAGTGGCGCCGGACGGCCTGAGCGCTTGGTGTCTACCCTTACCAAAACCGATCTGCCCGATAGGGAGCGATGTCGGTGAAGGTCTCTTCGCCGGTCATGGCTTCGGCGAGCAGGCGGCCCGTCGCCGGCCCGAGCGTGAAGCCATGATGGGCGTGACCGAAGGCGAACCACAGGCCTTTGTGACGCGGGGCGGGGCCGATGATCGGTTTCATGTCCGGGAAGCAGGGGCGCGAACCGAGCCAGGCGCGAGCGTCGAGCGGCCGCCCCAGCGGAAAGATCCCGCGGCCGATCCGTTCGGCGATGTCGAGCTGCCGGGGGCTCGGCGGTGCATCGCGCGGGGCGAGTTCGATACCGGTCGTCAGCCTGATGCCTTGCGTCATTGGCGCCAGGACGAAGCCAGCTTCGACATCGCAGACCGGATGGGACAGCGTCGCGCCGGCTTCGACCGAATAATGCATATGATAGCCGCGCTTCACGGCCATCGGGAAGCGGTAGCCGAGCGGGCGATAGATCTCGTCCGACCAGGGGCCGAGGGCTATTACGGCCTCGCGAGCGAAATGGCGGGCAGTCCCCATTTCGATGTCCCAGCCCTCAGCCGTTTCACGCAATGTCCTTGCGTCGCCCCAAAGGAACTCCCCACCTCGACTGACGAACAGGTCCGCATAGGCTTTCGTGACCGCGCCAGGATCGCGAGCTGCGGCCGGATCGCGCCAGTGGATAGCGCCGACGACGTTGCCGCGGATCGCAGGTTCGCGTCGCCGCAAAGCCTGCGCGTCGAGAATATCGTGGCGTAGCGAGAACTCCGCCTTCGCAGCCGCATCCTTCTGCGCCCTGAGAAAGGAATGCTGCGACCGGTAGAGCTCGATCCAGCCCTCGGGCCGGATGAGCGCGTTCGCGCCCGCCTGCGTAGCCAGGACTTCGTGTTCGCTGACGCTGCGCTCGATCAGCGGCAGCATGTCGCGCGTCGCATGCGCGAGCCGCCTGGGTGACGAATGCCACCAATAGCGCGCGATCCATGGCAGGATCAGAGGCAGATAGCTCGGCTCATAGCGGACCGCGGGAGAGCTATTCGTCGCATAGGCGAGCAGGCTCTTGATATTGCGCGGAAACGCATAGGGCACCACCGAGGAGCGCTCGATCAGCCCTGCATTGCCATGACTCGTCTCCTCGCCCGGCGCGCGGCGATCGACCAGCATCACCGCTCGCCCTCGCGCCTGGAGGTGCAAGGCAATGCAGACGCCGATGATGCCGGCGCCCAGGACAACGACGTCTGTTTTCTGACTCATGCTCGGCGAACGTGTGGGACCTGGGGAGGTGGACGCCCATCCCAACCTCATCACGACGATGTTTGCAAGAAAAGAAAAACGCTTTGACTGAATGACAGAATTATTTCATGGTGCGCCGAGCAAGAGGATTCATGTGAGCACGTCGGTACGCCGCAGATTGAAGGATTGCCTCGCAGAAGGCTCCAAGGCCGATAAGGCGCTGGCGAGCTATATGCTGGCCAAGCTTGCCAGCATGCCCTTCGAGACGGCGGCAACCCTGGCCGAAAAGGTCTCGGTCAGCGAGGCGACGGTCGGGCGCTTTTGCCGGACCATCGGCTACAAGAGCTTCAAGGATCTCAAGGAGCAGTTGCGGCAGGATATCGGCGATCGCCCCTGGCTGATCAGCGACCGCCTGCGTGATTTCCAGCAGCGCGCGCTCGCCGGCAAGGATCAATTGGCGCGTGGGCTGGAACTCGAGATCGCCAGCCTCGTGGCGATCTATGAGCTGGCGCAGACGGAGGATTGGAAGCGCGCCGTAAAAAGGCTCGCCGGCGCCTCGTCGGTGCATGTGGCCGGCTTCCAGACCGAGCGCGGCATGGCGCAGATCCTGACCAACCAGTTGCAGTATCTGCGCGACCGGGTATCGCAGCTCGATCTGGCTGGCGGCAATTTCACCGAATTGCTGCTGACGAGCAGCCCGACGCCTTGCCTGGTGATTTTCGAGGCACGCCGCTATTCGCGCATGGCGCTGGTGCTCGCCAAGGAAGCGAAGCAAGCGAAAATCCCGGTCACGCTGATCACCGACGCCTTCTGCGATTGGGGCAGCGGGCTTGTCGACGAAATCTTCGTCGTTCCCACCGAATTCAACATGTTCTGGGATTCCACCGCCCAGATGGCGAGCCTGATCAGCCTTCTCGTCAACAGTGTGTTCGTCGAGCTCGGCCCGAGCGTCGAACAACGGCTGAACAAGATGGCTGACCTTTACAGCCGCTTCACCGGGTATGTCGGCGATCCCTCCGGACCCGCGAGCTGATCACGACCGAGCGATTCCTAATCTATTGTGAAGGGTGAACAAACATGAAGACGAGTGCCGCAATAGCCTTGCTGTCGGCGAGCCTGATGGCGACCGCCTTGCCGTCCCTGAGCTTCGCGCAGGAAGCGACCTTCGTGCTCACCGCGCGGCTGGTCGGCGCGCCGACCTATAACCCCATCAAGGCGACGAAGCTCAACACTGCAACGTCCCTGATCTACGACCGGCTCGTCGTGCAGGATGCCGATCAGGGCTTTCACGGCCAGCTCGCGACCTCGTGGCAATCCTCGCCAGACGGAATGGAATGGACGTTCAAGCTGAAGCCGAGCGTGAAATTCCATGACGGCGAAGCCTTCAATGCCAAGACGATCGAATGGTGGGTGCCGCAATTCGCCGGCAGTGAAAACGCCTTCACGGTCGAGGCGATCGACAAGGTCGAAGTCGTCGACGACCTGACCGTGAAGTTCCACATGAAGCACCCCGATCCGAATCTTTTGTCGAACCTCGCCAGCGTCTTCATGTGCATTCCGGCGCCCAAGGTCTATGACGCGCTCGGCGACAAGTTCGGCGTGACGCAGGCCGTCGGAACCGGACCCTACAAGATGGAGCAGTTCACCGTCGGCCAGCAAACGGTGCTCACCCGTAACGACGACTATGCGTGGGGCTCGGATCTATCCGCGAACAAAGGACCGGCGAAATTCAAGCGCCTGACCTTCCGCGAGATCGCCGAGGAATCGACCGCCTTCCTCGAGCTCAAGACCGGCGGCGTCGACCTGCTCGTGAACGTGCCGAGCGACTTCCTGCCGCGCATCCAGGTAGAGAAGAACCTGACGGTGGTGTCGATCCCCGGCACCGAAGTCGTCTATATGCCGATCAACACGACCGTCGAGCCCTTCACCGACATCAAGGTGCGCGAGGCAACGGCTTTTGCGATCAACCAGAAGGAGATCCTTGCCAGCCTCTATGGCGGGCAGGGCGCGGTCGCCAACAACTTCCTGATCTCGTCGCTGCAGGAATCGAAGGTCGATCCGAAATACAATATCAGCTTCGATCTCGACCGGGCCAAGAAGCTGCTCGACGAAGCCGGCTGGAAGCCGGGGCCGAACAGCATCCGCGTGAAGGACGGCAAGCCGCTGCAGGTGAAGCTCTGGACGCAGAACGGCACGGAGTACAAGCGGCTGAGCGAAGTGGTGCAGGCGCAGCTCAAGGCGATCGGCATGCAGGCCGAGATCAGCGTCTTCGACGCCAGCAGCATCAATGCGCAATACAAGAAGAAGACCGAGCACCAGCTCGCAGTCCGCAGCTATCTGTGGACCAATGCCGATATCCTCGACTGGTTCTTCAGCGCCAACCGACTCGGCTATCCGAACGTCTCGATGCTCAACGATCCGCAAGCCGAGAAACTGGACGACATTGCCATGAACAAGTCGCGCACCTGGGACGAGCGGGTCGCGAATTTCAAGACATACCATGAGTATATCCTGTCCCTGTTCGCCTTCGCGCCGATCTACCAACCGGCACAGAACTTTGCCTACAACAACCGGATCCAGCTCCCCGCGGTCATCCACGGCACCGGCCTGCAGAGCCAGTCGATGATGGATATCGAGCCTGCCAAATAACTGCATCGGCCAAATAACTGCATCGATGGCGTTCGAAATGCCGCAGGGGAGGGGCAAATGCTGACATTCGTGCTGAAGCGGCTGCTCGTCCTGCTGCCGGTGTTCCTGGTCGTCTCGATGGTGATCTTCATGATCATCCATCTCGTGCCCGGCGACCCGATCGACAGCATGGTGCAGATCGGGTCGTCGCCGCAGCAGCGTGAAGAGGTCATCGCCAAATACGGCCTCGACCGGCCGCTGGTGGCGCAATACCTGTTCTGGCTCGGCAATGTACTGCGCGGCGATTTCGGCGAGGCGATCATCCTGCGTCGACCTGTTGCCGATCTGATCGCGCAGAACCTGCCGTCGAGCCTGGCGCTCGGCGGCCTGGCGCTGATCTTCTCGACCGTCGTCGGCATCACCACCGGTGCGCTGGCGGCGGTGTTCAAGGACACCGTGTTCGACCGGGCCGTGATGACGCTGATCCTGATGGGATCGACCTTGCCGAGCTTCTGGCTGGGCCTGCTGTTTATTCTCGTCTTCGCGGTGCAGTTCGAGTGGTTTCCCGTTTCGGGCGCGCGCAGTTGGGATGCGCTCGTCCTGCCCGTGCTGACAATCGGCATCGCCGGGACGGCGCTGGTCGCCCGCGTCACACGGGTGGCGATGCTCGATGTCGCGCGCAAGGATTTCGCGCTCATGCTGCATGCGAAGGGCGTGCCGAACTGGAAGATCCAGATCGGCCATGTCATGCGCCATGCGCTGCTGCCGGTCGTGACCATCCTCGGCCTGCGCATCGGCTGGATCCTTGGTGGCGCCGTGACGGTCGAGTTCGTCTTCGCCCGTCCCGGCCTCGGTTCCCTGTTGATCCATTCGCTCAACCAGCGTGATTACCCGGTCGTGCAGGGCTGCCTGCTGATGCTGGCGATCGCGGTCATGCTAGGCACGCTGCTCGGCGACGTCATCCAGGCGAGCATGGATCCGCGCATCCGCGACGGGGTGCGATAGCCATGTTCGGCAGCCCCTTGCCCGGCAAGATCCTGCGCAGCTTTCGCGGGGCGCTCTCCGTAGGGTTCCTGCTCGTGGTCATCCTCTGCGCGCTGCTGGCGCCCTGGATCGCACCTTATGGCTTCGATGCGCAGAACCTCTCGCTCGCCAATCATGAGCCGTCCGCCGCCTTCTGGCTCGGGACCGACGAGTTCGGCCGCGACCTGCTTTCGCGCATCATCTACGGCGCTCGCACCTCGCTCACCGTCGGCGTCGTCTCGATCGGCGTTTCGGTGGCGGTCGGCATGGTGCTCGGCGCCGCCGCAGGGTATTTCGGCGGCCCGTTCGACCGGGCCGTAACGGTGATCGTCGACCTCACCTGGGCATTTCCCGAAATCCTGCTCGCGCTGATGTTGATCGCCATTCTCGGACCTGGCCTGCACAGCACGGCGATCGCCATCAGCATCGCTTATCTCGCGCAATTCACCCGGTTGACCCGCGCCCAGATCATGGCGCTGAAGGGCGAGACCTATGTCGAGGCGACGATCAGTCTCGGCGCCGGCCATGCGCATGTGCTCATGCGCCACCTGCTGCCGAATGCGCTGACGCCGGTCATCGTCGCGGGCATGCTGGCGACCGGCGATGCGATCATCCTCGAGGCGACGCTCGGCTTCTTCGGGCTCGGCGCGCAGCCGCCGACGCCGAGCTGGGGTGCGATGATGAGCTCCGGTACGGCGCAGATCTTCATCGCGCCCTGGATCATCATCTTTCCCGGCGTCGCCATCGCCGCGACCGTGATCGCCATCAATCTCTTCGGCGATTCCCTGATCGATGCGCTCGATATCCGCCAACGTCTGCGGGACGTCTGAGATGGCGCTGCTCACGGTCGACGACCTCTCCATCTCCATCGCGGCGCTGCAACCGCTCGATCGCCTGTCCTTCTCGCTCGACAAGGGCGAGATCCTTGGCGTCGTCGGAGAATCCGGTTCCGGCAAATCGCTGACGGCACTGTCCGTCATGGGGCTGCTGCCGCTGATCGGCGGCTGGATCACCGGCGGCTCGATGCGCTTTGCCGGGCTCGATCTCGTCGGCCTGCCCGAAGCCCAGTACCGGCGCCTGCGCGGCAGGCGTATGGCGCTGATCACGCAGAACCCGATGACGTCGCTCGATCCGATCCGGCGCATCGGTAGCCAGATCGACCAGGTGTCGCGGCTGCATCTCGGCCTCAGGAACGATGAGGCGCGGGCGCGCGGCATCGAGCTGATGCAGCAATTGCGCATCCCTGAAGCTGCGACCGTCTACCGCCAATATCCGCACCAGCTTTCGGGCGGCATGAAGCAGCGCATCGTCATTGCCATGGCGCTCGCGGCCGATCCCGAACTGATCATCGCGGACGAGCCGACGACCGCGCTCGACGTGACGATCCAGGCGCAGATCATTCAGATCCTGGTCGAGCTGGTGCGGCTGCGCAATGTCGCCCTGATGCTGATCACGCACGATATGGGCGTGGTGGCGCAGGCCTGCGACCGCGTCGTCGTGCTCTATGCCGGCCGGATCGCCGAGAGCAACAGGGTGGCGCGCATCTTTGCGCAGCCGCGGCATCCCTATACCCGCGCGCTGATCAACTGCATCGCCAAGGAGGGCGCGCTGCCGGGCAGCCTGAAGGGCATTCGCGGCGCCGTGCCGAGCGTCGCACTCTATCCATCCGGCTGCCGCTTCCACCCGCGTTGCGACCGGGCCGAGGTCATTTGCGGCGGCGAGGCGCCATTGCGGCGGCGGCACGGCGAAGCATCGGTCGCCTGCCATTTCGGCGAGGTTGGCGCCGATGGCTGAGAGGGCAGGGGAGGCGCTCGTCTCCATCCGCAACCTGACGCGGGAATTCGTGGCAAGCGGCGGCTTGTTCGGCAAGAGCCGCGTGATGCGCGCGGTGAACGACGTGTCGCTCGATGTCGAACGCGGCCGCGTCACCGGGGTCGTCGGTGAATCCGGCTGCGGGAAGTCGACCCTCGCCCGGCTCGTCCTGCGGCTCGTCGAAGCAACGTCAGGCTCGGTCGCCTTCGACGGCGTCGATCTCGCGGGCCTGAACCAGGCGGCCCTGCGCCGCCTGCGCCAGCGCATGCAGATGGTATTCCAGGATCCCTATTCCTCGCTTGATCCGCGCTACACGATCGGCGCGGCGCTGCTCGAACCGTTCCAGCTCCAGGAGACCCGCCTCTCCGGCAAAGCCGCCGCGGCCAGGATCGAGGAACTGCTCGCCATGGTGGGCCTCGGTTCGGCGGTGGCCAAAAGCTATCCGCACCAGCTTTCCGGCGGCCAGAAGCAGCGGGTCGGCATCGCCCGCGCTTTGGCGCTGAGACCGGATTTCCTGGTGCTCGACGAGCCCACCGCCTCGCTGGACGTCTCGATCCAGGCGCAGATCGTCGAGTTGCTGGAGCGGTTTCGGACGGATTTCGGCCTGACCTACCTTTTCATCTCGCATGATCTCGGGCTGGTCCGCTATTTCTGCGATCGGATCGTCGTGATGTATCTCGGGCGCATCGTCGAGATATTGCCGCATCCCCAGGCGCGGCCGCGTCACCACTACACGAAGGCGCTGGTCGACAGCACTTTCGCGCCCGATCCTGCGCGCCGCCGGGTCGTGACGACGCTGAGCGGCGAAATCGCCAGCGCCTTCGATCTCCCGCAAGGCTGCGCCTTCGCGATGCGCTGCCCGCGCGCCAGCGAGCTGTGCCGCAGCGAGAGGCCGGAACCCGTGGCCGTGGAGGAGGGCCATCCGGTCGCTTGCCACCATCCCATCACCTGAAAGAACGGAGATCAGAACGATGTCGTTCACGGTTTTGACCGCGGAATTCGCGCATGAGAGCAATACGTTCAGCCGTCGCCCGACCGACTACGCCTGTTTCGAGGAGCGCGGCCTGCATCAGGGCGACACGGCCATCGCCGAGCGGGGCGATGCCAACACGCCGATCGCCGGTTTCAACGATGTCGCGAAGCATCATGGCTGGCTGCTGGTCCACGCGATCAGCGCGTCGGCCTTCCCGTCAGGGCCGGTGACGCGCGATGCCTATGAGCGTATCGCCGGCGTGATCGTCGAGACGGCGCGCCGGCATAAGGGCGAGATCCGGGGCATCCTGCTTGGGTTGCACGGCGCGATGGTCACCGATTTCTGCCAGGACGGGGAGGGCGAGTTGCTGGAGCGCCTGCGCGCCGTCGTCGGGCCGGATATCCCAATCGGCATCACGCTCGATCCGCATGCCAATGTGACGCGCAAGATGGCGGAGCTCGCCAATATCATCGTGTCCTACAAGACCTATCCGCATGTCGACATGCGGATCTGCGCGCGGCAGGCGGCGGAAACCCTGCAGAAGGCGATGACGGGCGAAGCGCGGCCGGTGACGCTGCGCGCCGCGCGGCCGATGCTCGAGGAAATCAACGGCGGGCGCACCGATATCGGCCCGATGGTGGAGCGCATCGCCCGCGCCCGGGCCTATGAGCAGGAGCCGGACGTCTTTGCCGTCAGCGTCAATGGCGGCTTCGGCAATGCCGATATCGAGGAAGTCGGGCCGACGGTGCTCGTCACCGCGCAGGGCGATCTCGCGCGGCACCGCGCCTTCGCCGAGGCGCTGGTCGACGACATGTGGGAACGGCGCTTCGAGAACGTCAACAACTATGTGTCGGTGGAGGAAGCGGCCCGCCTCGCCAACGCCTACACGAAATCCGGTGGGCCGCTGGTCATCGCCGATTATGCCGACAACCCGGGCGGTGGCGGCTACGGCGATTCCACCGAGCTGCTCCGCGCGATGATCGCGGCGGACGTCAAGGACGCTTGCTTCGGGCCGATGGTCGATCCGGAAGCTGCGCTGGAACTTCATCGACACAAGGTTGGTGAGACAGTGACGATCCGGCTTGGCGGCAAGACGGACCCGTATGTCGGTGGCGCACCATTGGCGGTCGCGGGGCAGCTCAGGCTGTTGAGCGATGGCGCCTATATCGGGGATGGGCCGATGGTCGGCGGCCTCAAGGGAAGCTGGGGCACGACGGCGGTGCTGGGCGTCGGCGACATCGACATCCTTGTCGTCTCGGCTCCGTCGCAAATGCTCGACCTGCAGCAGTTCCGCGCATTCGGCATCGACCCGGTGGCGAAATCCGTCGTCGCGCTGAAATCGATGCAGCATTTTCGTGCGGCCTTCGAGCCGATCGCGGGGCAGGTGATTGTCTGCGACAGCGGCGCGCTCTGCACACCGGATCTCACCAAACTGCCTTATGCCAGGGTCCGGCGCCCGATCTTTCCGCTCGATCGCGATCTGGAACTGCCACGATGAATATTTTGCAGAGCGCGGCCGCTGGCCGTTGCGTATTGTTCCGTTCGTGTGTTTTTCCGGACGAGCCGCATTGGGGGAGGTGATCAAGTGTCCGACCATTGGATACAGTTCGTGCCCGCCGACCCAAATGCCCAACCGACGAAAGACGCGGCGGAAAGGGCGGTTCAGCTATTGTCTTCCTGCGCACCCCGCGCGGACAAGGTTTCTTTCGAGCTTAAGGAGAACACTGAGTTCTTCAGCGGGCTGGGGAACTTATCCGACATTCAGTGTCCGGCCTGCGGCGTTGACGTCGAACATTGGTGGCGTGGTGCGATGGATCGGGCCTGGCAGACATTATTTCGCGATCTCGCCGTCACAACGCCATGCTGCGGCTCGCAAACCTCGCTGAACGATCTTCGCTATATTTGGCCGGCTGCATTCGGCCGCTTTGTCCTCGAGGCGATGAATCCCGATATCGGCAACACGACCGCGGAACAGGACGATCAACTTGCAAAGTGCTTAGGGCTTCCGCTTCGGAAGGTCCTTGCACATCTGTAGACAGTTTTGTGCCGTTCGGCTCCAGCCAACCTGCATTGATCCAAGCCGTTGACCGTCAACTGCGACGGGAGCTGGCCGATCGTCGAGATCTCGTCCGGCAATGGCGAGTCGTGACGGGCAGGCCAAATGACGCTATTGCCAATGGCGACATCTGAGGAGCCCGCTGCGTGCAAGCCGATGGTCTCTACAACGATCCCGACCTCGTCCAATTCTATGACATCGAGAACGAGTGGGGCGACGATTTCGAATATTGCAAGAACCTCGCTGCCGGCTGCTCATCCACGCTCGATCTCGGATGTGGCACGGGCATGTTCGCCGCGAGTATGGCGCAGGATACGCGACGCGAGGTCGTCGGCGTCGATGCCGCGGGGCCGATGCTCGATATCGCGGCCCGCAGGCCAGGCGGCGAGCGGGTCAGCTGGGTGCAAGACGACGCCCGAAAGGTGCAGCTGAACCGGCGCTTCGACCTGATCGTGCTGACCGGGCATGCCTTTCAGGTATTCCTCTGGGCGCAAGACCAATCCGCGGTCCTTCGGACGATCGCGCGCCATCTGACAACCGAGGGACGCTTTATTTTCGACTCGCGGAATCCGCTGGTCGAGGCTTGGAAGACATGGACTCCCCATGCATCGGAGCGACTGATCAAGCACCCGATCTTTGGCGAGGTTCTCGCTTGGAACGATGCCAGCCAAGATCCCCAGACGGGGATCGTGACTTATGGGACCTACTACAGGATTGGCACGAATGGCCGCATATATTCCTCCCGTTCAAAGCTCGCCTTTCCTTCAAGAGAGAACCTCTCGAGCATGATGCATGACGCCGGGTTGGTCGTCGAAAGATGGCTCGGCAATTGGGCGGGTCTGCCTTTCAGCCCCACGGACCGGGAGATCATCCCCATCGGGCGGCTTCGCTAGACCCTGCCGTCTCGAGGCGGGCAGCTCGGCCTGAGGGGCATATCTGAGTCCGGAGCCGGGTTTTGGACGTCTTATCCGAGCCTGCAATTTCGGCGGAGGGGAGAAGCGGTGGCGGAGGTAGCTTACCTGTTCCGCTGCCCGGGAAAAATGCCCATTCCCTTGGCCACGATGCCGAGCATGACCTCGTCCGCTCCCCCACCTATCGAGGTGAGGCGGGAGTCGCGAAAGATGCGCGAGATTTCCGTGTCAGTCATGTAGCCCATGCCTCCAAAATACTGCAGGCAGGAATCGGCGACCTCGCGATGCAGGCGGCCGGCCTTGAGCTTGGCCATGGAGGCGAGCTGGAGGACATCCTCGCCATTGATATGCGCCTCGACCGCACGGTAGATCAGTGATCGCAACAGCTCGATCTCGGTCTGCAGCTCGGCAAGCCTGAAATGCACGACCTGATTGTCGAGGAGGCTCTTGCCGAAGGCCTGTCGGTTCGAAGTGTGGTCGATTGTCATTTGCAAGGCCCGCTCCATGTTGCGGAGGGTCGCGGTCGCGCCCCAGAGGCGTTCTTCCTGGAATTGCTGCATCTGGTAGATGAAGCCCATCCCTTCCTCGCCGATGCGGTAGCGCTGCGGCACGCGTACATCGTCGAAATGGATCTGCGCGGTGTCCGAGGCGCGCATCCCGAGCTTGTCGAGCTTGCGCGCGACCTCAACGCCCTTGGTCTTCATCGGCAGGCAGATCAGCGTCTTGTTCTTATGGACCGGCCGGTCGCTGGTGTTGGCGAGAAGACACATCCAGTCGGCCTGGGTGCCGTTCGTCGTCCACATCTTGCCACCATTGATGACATAGTCGCCCCCGTCCTTGCGGGCGCTCGTCTTCAGGTTCGCGACATCGGAGCCGGCGCCTGTTTCCGAGACGCCTAGGCAGGCCACGTATTCGCCGGAAATGCTCGGCGCCAGGAACTCGTCGCGAAGCGCGTCGGACCCGTAGCGGCAGAGCGCGGGCGTCGCCATGTCGGTCTGGACGCCGATCGCCATGGCGACCGAGCTCGACTTCGCCGCGCCGAGCGCCTCGCAGAAGGCGAGCTCGTAGGAGTAGTCGAGCGCGAGGCCGCCGAACCGCTCGGGCTTGTGAATGCCGAGGAAGCCTTGCGCGCCCATTTTCTTGAAGAGCTCATGGGCCGGGAAAATCCCTTCTCTCTCCCATTCCTGCGCATGAGGATCGATCTCGCTCTCGACGAATTTGGTGACCGAGCGCGAGAGCTCGCGGTGCTGTTCGGTATGGATCATGCGTGGCCTCTCCCTTGGCCTTTGGCCGAGATCCTCATGCAATGTTGTCGAAATGGGCGGCGAAGCTTTGGCGCAGCTCCGCCTTGCGCAACTTGCCGGTCGCGGTCATGGGCATCTCGTCCATGAACTTCACGAGCTTGGGGATCTGGAAGCCGCCGAGATGGCACCTGCAATGCTGGATGATGCCGTCCTCGTTCGCCATGTGGTCGGGCTTCAGCTTCACGAAGGCGCAGACCGCCTCGCCCCAGCGAGGATGCGGCAATCCGACGACTGCGGCATTCTGCACGGCAGGATGCGCGAGCAGCACCTCCTCGATCCGCACCGAGGAGACGTTCTCTCCTCCCGACTTGATCATATCCTTCTTGCGGTCGAGAAACAGGACTTCTCCGTTCTCGTCGATCAGCCCGAGATCGCCGGTATGGTGCCAGCCGAAGAGACGGGTCGCCGCGGTCGCCGCCGGATCCCGGTAGTAGCCGAGCATGGCATTGGGACCACGATGCACGATCTCGCCGATTTCTCCGCGTGTCAGGGCAACGCCCTGATCGTCCATGATCGCCGTCTCGTTCACCAGACAGGATTCCCCCCAATAATTGCCGAAGCGCTCGAGCTGACGATCGGGCTGCGCCATCGTGGTGCCCGGATACATTTCCGTCTGGCCGCTGATAAGGATGAAGTTGGGGCAGATCTCGGGGATCAGCCGCCGCAGCAGCGGCTCCGGCATCGGCGCCATCGCGTAGACGCAAGCCCGCAAGCTGCCAAGGTCATGTTCGGCGCGCTTCGGGTGGTTGAGAATGGCCGCGTACATGAGCGGCAGCCCGACGAAGACCGTCAGCTTTTCTTGCTGCACGCGCTCCATCGCGACCAGCGGATCGAAACCCTTCATCAGGGCCGTCTTCGCGCCGACCAGCATGAAGCTCAGGAGGATGGTGTGTTGCCCGCAATGGAACAGGGGCAGGATGCCGGTGACGGCATCGTGGCGCTCGAGCCGCAGTTCCACGGCGTTGCTCATGGCGGCCATGATCACCGCGAGATGGCAATGCATCGCCCCTTTCGGACGTGCGGTCGTGCCGCTCGTATACATGATGAGGGCAAGATCGCGCTCGTTGATCTCGACCTCGGGTTCGACAGGCGATTGCTCCTCGATCGCCCGCGCGATGCTCGGCACATCGGGGGAATCCGACCCGACTGTGCCGCCGATGACGATCGGCGAGATGCGAAGATCATCCAGAATCTCGCGCCGTGTCACGTCGGCGAGGATGGCACCGTCGATCGCCGCCAGGGAGACCCCGGCATGGCCGAGGATGAAGCGCATGTCGTCGGCGCCGAGCATGGCGTTGATCGGCACCCAGACGAGACCGGCCTTGTGGATCGCGAAGGTGGCGACGACGTATTCGGTCGAGTTATGCCCGATGGTGGCGACCTTGTCGCCGCGGCGCAGACCTCGCGACAGGAAGTAATTCGCGAGGCGATTGCTGGCCGCGTCGAGCTCGGCGTAGCTGGTGCGCCTGGCCCCCTCGACGATGGCGATCCGGTCGGGGAAGCGGATCGCGGAACGCCGCAGGACATCGCCGATGGCCACCCTGCCGATCCTTCCAGGACCGGCAACGCCTTCGATCGTTGCAAGAACCTCCGTCATCGCTCCCTCCTCCATTCTGCTTCTTGTCCCCTCGATCATCCGCTCCCCTGCGGGGTGTTCGGTCCTTGTCGGATCGTTGGCCTCGTTTCGAGGTCGAGGGCCGGCGGCACGCCCTGTTCTCGAGCGGCGCGATCCTGGCTTGCGAGCGCGCGCGCATAGCCCTCGCGTGCCGAAAGCCGCCGCCAATAGTTGCGCACCGTCTCGGGAAACTCGCGATCGAGGCCGATATGGCTTGCGAGCATGAGCGCATAGCCGACGGAGATGTCGGCTGCGGTGAAGCGGCCGGCGCAGATATGGTCTTCCTGGGATATGACCGCCTCGACGCCGCGCAGGCGGCCCAGGAACCAGCGCGTATAGTCCTCGGCGGCCTGCGGCAGGCGCCGTTCCTTTGGCTCGAGGCGGCCATAGCGCAGGACGATCGTCTGCGGGAAGGTCAAGGTTGCCTCGCCGGAATGCAGCCAGTTGAGATAGGCGCCATAGGCGACCTCGTGCGGCGCCACGCAAAGCGATCCCTTGCCGTAGCGCTCGGCGAGATACTGGCAGGTGGCGGATGATTCCGTCATCCGCGTCTCGCCATCGATCAGGAGCGGAACGGTCCCGAGCGGGTTCACCTCGAGATACTCGCGCGCCAGCACGCGCGGCGGGAAGGGCAGCATCTTCAGATGATAGGGAAGCGAAAGCTCCTCGAGGGCCCAGAGAGACCGGAAGGAGCGGGCGCTGACGCAGTGATAGAGCGTGATCATGGTCTGAACCTTCACCTGCGCATGCGGCCTCACCGAATTTGCATGAGCTGGCGCGCCTCCGCCGGGCTAGCGATCTCGCGCCCCGCCTCACGCGCATAGCCAACCAACGTCTCGACGAGCGGGGCATTGGAGGAAGCCTTCTCGCCGCCAGGCAGGTAGAAACTGTCCTCGAGGCCGGTACGCAGATCGCCACCGAGCTCGGCGGCGCGGCGGTGCAGCGGCCAAATCTCCGCGCGGCCGATCGCGGTGACGCTCCATCGCGCCCCAGGCACAACGAGGTTCGTCAGGATCGGAAGAAGATCCGGATCGGCGGGCATGCCGGATTCGACGCCCATGACGAAATTATACTTCGGCATCCCCGCGAACATCCCGGCCTTGGCATACATTCCGACGCAGCGGACGATGCCGGTGTCGAAACATTCGAATTCCGGCCTGGTCCTCGTGTCCCGCATCACGGCGAGGAATTGCGTGACCTTGTCGACCGGATTGTCGAAGAGCAATGGCGGCCAAGCCCAACTCCCATCGGCCTTGATCTTCAGATAGTTGAGCGAACCCGCGTTGCAGGCCGCGATCTCGGGCTTGACCGCGCGCAGGCAATCGAGGGGGCCGCCGATATCGGGGCCGACGATCCCCGTCGACTGGTTGATGAGGATGCCGGGGCATGCCTCGCGGATCGCATCGATGATGCGCGTCGCAACCTCAGGATCCCAGGATGGGAATTGGCCGCGCCCCTCTTCCTGGCAACGGAAATGCATGTGGATCACGGAGGCGCCGGCGTCATAGGCGAGCCTTGCTTCGCGCGCCATCTCCTGCGGCGTCACCGGAACGGGATGCTGCCGCGGATCGGTGAGGACGCCTGTCAGGGCGCAAGTCACGACGGCCTTATCCATGTTCGCTCCTCGCTTCGTCCTGTGCGGCCTTTTTCGAATTTCATCCTGGGGCGTCGGTCGTGATCGTCACCAGCACATCACGCGACGCGACCTGGGCTCCGCGCACCACGGCGACGCTCTCCACGGACCCGTCGACCAGTGCGACGATCGCGTGCTCCATCTTCATGGCCTCGATCACGGCGACCACCTGGCCGCGACGAATGCGATCGCCGGTCTTCACATCGAGGGCGACAACGAGGCCGTTCATCGGCGCCCGCAGCACGCCGTCGCTCGCCGCGTCCTTCCCCTCGGGAGGCGACAATGTCGTGTCCTCGAATTCGAACACCTGCCCGGCGATGTCGATGAAGAGGGTGGGCCCGCAAAGAGCGTAGCGTGCGGTCCTGACATGGCCAGAGTCCTCGAAACGAAGGCTGTCCGCCTTTCTCTCGATCAGCCGCAGCGACCGCGTCGCCCCGCCGACCGAGACGGCAAAGGCGTCGCCGCGACGAACGACACCGACGCCGATCGTCTCGCCGCCTGCGAACAGGCGAAGAGGCGTTTCCCGCCATTGCGAGGATTGCCAGCCTCCGCCCGCCCCGTCCGCGAAGAGCGCGGCCGCGAGGGCGACGATCTCGGCAGGCGGCGCGCCGGCTGCGCCGGCAAGGTCCTCGAAGTTCGCCTCGATGAAGGCCGTGGTCGCTTTGCCGGCGATGAAGTCGGGCTTGGCGAGAGCCTCCAGCAGGAATTCCTTGTTGGTCCTCACGCCGAGGATCAATGTATCTTCGAGCGCCCGTGTGAGGCGCCGCCGCGCCTCCTCGCGATCGCGGCCGCTGCCGATGATCTTCGCAAGCATCGGGTCGTAGAATGGCGAAACGCTGACCCCTTCGCGCAGCCCGTGATCGACGCGCACGCCTTCTCCTTGCGCCGGTTGCCAGGCTGCAATCTCGCCCGTTTGCGGCAGGAAGTGATTGCGCGGATCCTCGGCATAGAGGCGGACCTCGATCGCGTGACCGTGGAGCGCCACGTCCTCCTGGCGGATCGGCAAGGGCCGTCCCTGGGCGACGTCGAGCTGCAGCGAAACGAGGTCCAATCCCGTGACCAATTCGGTCACGGGATGCTCGACCTGCAAACGCGTATTCATTTCGAGGAAGTAGAACTCGTGCTGCGCATCGACGAGGAACTCGATCGTGCCCGCGCCGACATAGTCGATGGAGCGCGCAGCCGTCACGGCCGCCGCCCCCATTCGCGCCCGGAGCTCGGGCGCGACGGCAGGGGAGGGAGCCTCCTCGACCACCTTCTGATGCCGGCGTTGGATCGAGCAGTCTCGTTCGCCGAGATGGATGACGTTGCCATGCGCATCCCCGAAGACCTGGATCTCGACATGGCGCGGCGCGATGATGGCGCGCTCGATGATGAGCCTCGAGTCGCCGAAGGCGCCCTTGGCCTCCGACCGCGCGCTCTTGAGGGCTTGCGCGAGGCCCGCGGCCTTATCCACGAGGCGCATGCCGCGCCCGCCGCCTCCGGCCGATGCCTTGACCATGACGGGGTAGCCGATCCGCTCAGCCTCCGTCGCCAGGCGCCCATCCGTCTGGTCGTCGCCTTGATAGCCGGGGACGCAGGGCACGCCCGCGTCGATCATCCGGCGCTTCGCCTGCGCCTTGTCGCCCATTGCCCGGATGGCCTCGACGGAGGGCCCGATGAAGACGAGCCCGGCCTCTCCGCAAGCGCTCGCGAAATCGGCATTCTCCGAGAGGAAGCCATAGCCTGGATGCACCGCGTCGGCGCAAGCCCGCCTGGCGGCGGCGATGATCCGCTCGATCGCGAGATAGGATTGCGCGGTCGGCGCAGGGCCGATCAGCACTGCCTCATCGGCTTCCTGCACATGCAGTGCCTCGGCATCCGCCTCGCTGAAGACGGCGACGGTTCGATACCCCGCAGCCCGCGCCGTGCGCATCACCCGGCAGGCGATCTCGCCGCGATTGGCGATCAGGATCTTTTGGAAAGGGCGGGCCATCAGATCTTCTCGACCCAGCGTGCCGGCCGCTTCGCGAGGAATGCGGCGACGCCCTCGCGGCCCTCGCGGCCGCGCAATGAGGAGGAGAAGGCCTGCGCCGCCTCGTCGAGGAAGTCATCCGATTGCGATCCGGCGCAGCTTTGGATGAGCCGCTTCGTGACCGCATTCGCGCCAGGGGCGCAACGACCGATCTCGTTGAGAAGCTGCTTCAGCGTATGCTCGAGCTCGTCTTCGGTCTCGCAGAAGAAGTCGACCAGCCCGATATCGCGCGCGCCCTTCCCATCCAGGCGCGTGCCGGTCAGCGCGAGCCGCCGCGCCAGGCGCGCACCGAGTCTTGCCACGAGGAAGGGCGCGATCTGCGCCGGCGGGATGCCAAGGCTCGTCTCCGACAAGGCGAAGCGGGCGCGCGCCGTCGCGATGACGATATCGGCGCAGCAGGCAAGCCCGAAGCCACCGCCGAAGGCCGGGCCGTCGACCACGGCGATGGTGACGAGCGGGTGCGCGTCGAGTCTGGCGAAGAATTCTCCTCCGCGGCGGTTGCGCAGGAAGAGAGGATCGAGCTCGCCTTGCGCGGGCTGACGATCGAGCTCGGCGAGCGCGCTCTTGAGATCGGCACCGGCGCAGAACATGCCGTTAGCGCCCTCGATCACGAGGCTGCGCAAACTGCCGTCCTCGACGCTCCCTGCGAGAACGGCGTCAAGCTCGCCGACCATACCTTCGGAGAGTGCGTTTTGCGTTGTCGGATCGTCGAGGATGACGCGCAGATGCGGTCCGAGGCGTTCGAGCCGAACAAGCTTGGTTTCGGGAAATGCGCTCATGGCTCACATCCTGGCAACGCCGAAACTGATCGGATATAGGGTGCGCGCATCGCCTTCACGGCAGGTCGCAAGGCAAAGCGAGAGGACCCTCCTCGTGTCGCGCGGATCGATGAGCCCATCGTCCCACAGCCTCGCCGTTGCAAACAGGGCAGTGGATTCCCGGCCATAGGCTGAGATGATCTTGCGACCTTGCGCCTCGAGCCGCGCATGGTCGGGCTCGAGGCCGCGTGCCCTCGCCCCGTCTTCGGCAACGATGGCCAGCACCCGTGCGGCCTGCTCGCCGCCCATGACCGAGATGCGATTGTTCGGCCAGGAGAACAGGAATCGCGGCCCGAAAGCGCGCCCGCACATGCCGTAGTGCCCGGCGCCGAACGAACCACCGATCTGGATCGTGATCTTGGGCACGCTCGCATTCGTCACGGCCTGAATCATCTTGGAGCCGTGCTTGATGATGCCCGAGGCTTCGGCCTCGACCCCGACCATGTAGCCCGTGGTGTTCTGCAGGAACACGATGGGCGTGCCCGATTGGCAGCAGAGCTGGATGAACTGCGCGGCCTTCGTGGCGCCGGCCGAGTCGATCGGGCCGTTATTGGCGATGAGCCCGACCGGCTGCCCTTCGACGGCTGCGTGGCCGCAAACCGTCTGTGGTCCGTAGAGCGGCTTGAAGTCGAGGAAGTCCGAACCGTCGACGATGCGCGCGATCACCTCGCGCACATCATAGGGCTTGCGGTAATCGGTTGGAACGATGCCGAGGAGCTCCTCGGCGTCATAAAGCGGCAGCGCGAAGGATGGCTCATCTCGCCTCGGCAGACGATCGTTCCAGCGCAGCTTTGCGAAGATTTCGCGCGCGATCCGCAGCGCGTCCGCGTCGTCCTCGGCGAGATACTCGCCAAGCCCGGTCACCGTGGCATGCATCTCGGCGCCGCCGAGCGTCTCGTCATCGGCGATCTCGCCCGTTGCCGCGCGCAAGAGCGGCGGCCCGGCGAGGAAGACCTTCGAGCGGCCGCGCACCATCACCACATAGTCGGCAAGCCCGGTCTGGTAGGCCCCGCCTGCCGTCGAGGATCCGTGCACGACGGACATCACCGGAATGCCGGCCGCCGACAGGCGCGCCATATTGGCGAAGGTCGCGCCGCCACGCACGAACATCTCCGCTTGCAAGAGGAGATTCGCCCCTGCGCTCTCGACGAGCTGGACCAGGGGGAGCTTGTTCTTGAGGGCGATCTCTTGCGCCCGGATGCTCTTCTCGACCCCCATCGGATGGGCGGCGCCGCCCTTGATGCCGGAATCGCTCGCGGTGAGCATGCAGCGCGTGCCGCTGATGAAGCCGATGCCGGCGATGCTGCCGCCACCATAGACGTTGTCTGCGCCATCATCCTCATGCATGCCAAGTCCGCACAAGGTCGAGAGCTCGAGGAAGGGCTGGCCGCGATCGAGAACGAGGTTGACCCGCTCGCGCGGCAGGAGCTGACCGCGCTCGCGAAACTTGCGTTCGGCCCGCGCTGAACTCTCCCGCACCTTTGCCTCGAGCGCGCGGAATTCATCGATGAGCTTGAGATGCGCCTCCCGGTTAGCGCGGAAAGCGTCGCTGTCGATGATAATCGCCGATTTGATCGCTGGCATCGGACCTCCGGCGCTTCCCGTTCCCGCCGTTTCCGCTCTTGACATCGCGGCATGGCAACAAAATGAGCGTCGCTCATAATGCATTGACACGCAATGCGAACTGAGTCAAATTCATTTTGGTCGCATGCCACGACGCTTGGGCAAGACGGGCGCATGGCGCGCCTGTCCGCCGGTTGCTGCGCCCACCGATTGTTCGATTCAGGAAGCCGCTTGCATGACCACGGTAGCCAACAGGCCGCGCGCCAAGGTCCATAACCGCGACCGCGATGCCGAGATCCTCGACGCCGCCCGTACCGTATTCGAGGAGCGGGGCTTCGAGGCGGCCTCGATCGCCGGGATTGCCCGGCGCGCGCACGTGGCAGAAGGCACGATCTATCTTTACAGCGCGACCAAGCGCGACCTTCTGCTCAAGGTGGTGCGCCGTTGGTATGAGGGCTTGATCGCCGAGATCGAAGAGGCCCTGGCGGAGCGCGTGAGCGTAGAGGCCAAGTTGCGCTACTTCGCGCATCGGCAGTTCCGGGTGTTCGCGGAAGACGCCGCGATCGGCCGCCTGCTGGTGCGCGAATTGCGCACGGCGCCCGACTACGCGGACACCGATCTCTACCAGCTGAACCGACGCTATACGCGCCTCTTCACCTCCGCGGTGCGGGCGGGAATCGAGACCGGCGAGATCAGTTCCGAGGTGCCCTCGAATCTGGCGCGCGACCTGTTCTTCGGCGGCATCGAGCATGCCGGCATGGGAGGCATGGGAGGGCTTGGCCCGGCAAGGATCGCGGAGCGGGCGGAGACCTTCTTTGCGCTGTTCTGGAAGGCGGTGGCCGGTGACGCGGTCGCAAGCGAGGCGCCGCGGAGGTCAGGCTTCGCGAAGCGCGTGTGAACCGCGGGTTCTCGCCAGCTCGGGGGGAGGCGGGATGCTACGCGAAGAGGATGCAGACAGGGCAGGGGTCAGTCTTGGCCATAAGGTCCAAGACAATAGGAAGACAATGGGAAGACAACAGGGAGGGTCGCGTCATGACCGTGGTGGAAGAGGCCCTTGCCAAGCAGAAGCGGATCGACGAGAGCGCCAAAGGCTTGGTCGACGAGCATCCGCGCCTCGTCGACCTCATCGCCCGAGGCGCGCAGCTCAACCCCCTGGCGAATGCGATCACCTATATGCGCACGGCGACCGACCCGGATCCGGTCAGCTATACGCATGGCGAATTTATCGGTCTCGTGGTGGCGGCCGCGCGCTGGTACCGCGCCCGGGGTCTCGCCGAGACCGACGCTGTTTCGATCCTCCTGCCGACCTGTCCGGCGATGATCGTCGCGCAATGGGGCGCGGCCTATGCGGCGGTCGTGCAGCCACTCAACCTTCTTTTCTCGCGCGAGGCGATCGCGGCGCAATTGCGGGCGGTCGGCGCGCGCCTGCTGCTGGTGCCGCCGCCGGGCACGCCTGGCGGACTCTACGAGAAGGTGGCCGGTCTCGATAGCGAGATCGACGATTTGCGCCTTGTCGTGCTGCCTCTCGACGGATCGGTGTCCTTCGATGGCGAGATGCTCAGGCCGGCCGACGACTGGCGCGAAGATCTTGATGCGTCGAAGCGTGATGGCGACGCCGACCGGGTGGCGGCGCTGTACCCGACCGGTGGAACGACCGGCGTCCCGAAGATCGCGCGCTTGAGCAACCGCAACATGGTCGCCTCGAGCGTGGGATCCCTCCTCGGCATCGACTATCGCCCAAAGGATCGCACTCTCCTCGCCTTGCCCTTATTTCATGTCGGCGGCTCGTTCTGCACCTGCGTGCCGGCGCTGGCGGCCGGCGGCGCGATCGTCGTTCCCACGCCGACGAGCGTGCGCAACCCGGCGGTGATAGCCAATTTCTGGCGGATTGCCGCCGAGCAGCGGCTGAGCATAGTCGGCGTCGTTCCGACAACGCTGAGCGCGCTCGCCGACGTGCCTGTCGCGGGGGCCGATCTGTCGCATCTGCGCCTGGTGGCGACCGGCGCCTCGGTGCTGCCGGCGGAGATCGAGCGCCGCTTCCTTTCGGTCTGCCCCGTGGACGCGGTGCGCCAGATCTATGGCATGACCGAGCTCGCAGGCGGCGTTGCCCAGGTCTGGTTCGACGAACGGCCACGGGGCCTCGCCGTCGGGAAGCGGTGCCCCCAGGTGGAGTTCGCCATTTACGCGGACGGCCGGCTGTTGCGCGAATGGCCATCGCCCGTGGGCGAGCTCATGGTGCGAGCTCCCCACGTCTTTCGTGGCTATGTGGATCCACGCCAGACCGAAAAGGCCTTCCACGATGGCTGGCTGCGCACGGGCGATCTGTGCCGCGTCGACGAGGACGGCCAAGTCTCCATCATCGGACGCATCAAGGACCTCATCATACGGGGCGGGCACAACATCGATCCTTGCGCGATCGAGGATGTCGCCATGAGCTTTCCGGGTGTGGCGCTAGCAGCCGCGGTCGGCGCGCCCGACGCCTATGCGGGCGAGGTGCCGATGCTGTTCGTCTCGGCCCAGCCGGGAGAAGATCTCGACGCCGCGGAGCTCGCAAGCTTCCTGCAGGAACGCGTTCTCGAACCGCCGGCGCAGCCGAAGATTGTCGCGGTCCTTGCTGAAATGCCGGTCACTCCGGTCGGAAAGATATACAAGCCGCGGTTGCGCGAGCTTGCAGCCGAGAAGGCGGCGGGCGATCTGCTGGCCGCAACCTGTCCGCAAGCTGAAGCGGAGATCGCGGCGGCCCACGACGCCGAGCGAGGCCTGCTGCTCAGCGTCAAGATCGAAGGAGGCCCGGCCATGCGGGAGCAAGCGCGCCGCGCGCTCGCGAGATTTCCAATCCCGATCGAAATTTCCGCGAAGGAAAGTGGGCCGTGACAGCGCGGAGAGGACGCGGCCGGGATCTTGTCGTCGCGACTTAAATCCGTGGGCGAAGACGAGGGAGACTTCCTTCCCATGGTCGGTAAGCTTGGCGCAACAGTCGGCTGGCGATGTCCGCGATCGTCGGGCCTCGTGGCGAAAGCCCTCGCGGCGAGCGGCCCGGCGGCATGCCGAGGTCGCGCCCGCCGTCATCCCTTGGGGCGGCCGGCGCCTTCCGTTATCCGTAACGGCTGACCGACAGCTCGCTCGCGTCGATCTCGGGCTTGCGGCCGCAGAGCTGGTCCGTCAGCACCCGAGCCGAGCCGCAGGCCATCGTCCAGCCGAGCGTGCCGTGACCCGTATTGAGGTGAAGGTTTGCGTATCGCGTCGGGCCGATCAGGGGTGTGCCGTCGGGCGTCATGGGCCGCAGCCCCGTCCAGAAGGTCGCCTGCGACAGGTCGCCGCCGCGCCCGAACAGGTCGCCGACCGAATATTCGAGCGTCGCCCGCCGAGCCGGATGGAGGCCGAGATCATAACCCGCGACCTCGGCCATGCCGCCGACGCGGATGCGGTCGCCGAGCCGGGTGATGGCGATCTTGTAGCTCTCGTCCATCACCGTCGATTCCGGCGCTCCCGTTGGATCGGTGATCGGCAGTGTGAGCGAATAGCCCTTGATCGGATAAACGGGGAGGGGGATGCCGAGCGGCCTCAGCAGCAGCGGCGAATAGGAGCCGAGCGCCACCACATAGGCGTCGGCCGTCAGCTTGCCCTTGTCGGTTGCGACCCAGCCGATCCGTCCCGCCTCGATCTTCAGCCCATCGATCGCGACGCCATAGCGGAAATCGACGCCGAGCGCTGCGGCCTTTTCGGCGAGGCGCGTCGTGAACATCTGACAGTCGCCGGTTTCGTCGCCCGGCAGCCTCAGGCCGCCCGCGATCTTGCCGCGCACATCCGCGAGCGCAGGTTCCGCGCCGATGCAGCCTTGCGCGTCCAGGAGCTCATGGGGCACGCCGAATTGTTTCAGCACCGCGATGTCGCCCGCCGTGCCGTCGAGCTGGCGCTGGGTGCGGAAGAGCTGCAGCGTGCCCCGCATGCGCTCGTCATAGGCGATGCCGGTCTCGGCCCTGAGGGCGCGCAGCACGTCGCGGCTGTATTCGGCGAGCTTCACCATGCGACTCTTGTTGATCGCGTAGCGGGCGCTGGTGCAATTGCGCAGCATACGCAGCACCCATAGCCACATCGCCGGATCGAGTTTTGGGCGGATGACGAGCGGGCCGTGTTTCATGAGGAGCCATTTGACGGCTTTGACGGGCACGCCTGGCCCCGCCCAGGGCGCGGAATAGCCGGGCGAAACCTCGCCCGCATTGGCGAAGCTCGTCTCGAGCGCGGGCCCTTTTTGCCGCTCGACGACGACGGCCTCATGGCCCGCCTTCGCGAGATAATAGGCGGTCGTGACGCCAATGACGCCGCCGCCGAGGATAACGACCTTCATCGAGCCAAACTCCTCACCACGCAGACCGGCTTAGCGAATTTCGCGCCAATGCGCGATCGGTCCATGATTTCGGTCAGGCGTGGCCGGGTGTGCTGGGAGCGGGCCCGGCCATTTTGCCCGCTGAACGCGCCTGGCGGTTGTGGTATAGCCCCTGCCATGGACAGGAAGGACACCATCCCGCTTTGCGAAGGTGCCCCCGCTTCTTGGGCGCGGGGCGCGATGCATGAGCAGCTCCGGTCATGTTCGCGAGGCGACGCCCGGCCATGACCCTCGAGGAGTTTCGCGAGACCCTGTCCGATGCGGCGCCGCCCGGAGACGCGGATCTCGCCTTGCAGGCGCTATGGTGGGTTGGCAAGGGCGAATGGGATCGAGCGCATGTCTGCGTCCAGCAGCAGGAGGGCGAGCCCGCCTGCGACCTCGTGCACGCGCATCTCCACCGGCTGGAAGGCGACCTCGCCAATGCCGGCTATTGGTATCGGCGTGCGGGGCAGGCGGTGGCGACAAGCTCGCCGGAGGAGGAGTGGGCGACCCTGGTGACGGGGATGCTCTCGAAAGGATAGGCCGACCGCCCTCCACCCGAGATGACGCGGGGGCGGGATTGCGCCTGGGCATTCTGCGAAGCACAACGGCGTCCGCGCCGCCGTCCTTTGCTCGCTCGCCCCGCTGGAGGGCCTCGAGCTCAGCCAAATCCCCGGACTCTTGCGGAGCGATGTGTTCGACGCGCCGGGCCAGCCGCTCAAGAGGGACCGCGAAGGGCGGGCGCATGACGCTGGAATACGCGGGAGGCATCCCGAACCCTCTCATATTCGAGTCCAAGGGCGGGTCTGGATGCCATTTCCGGGTCTGCGCTGAGGGGAGGGGAAGTCCTGCTACTGTCCGGTCATTCCACCATCTCCTTGCTTGGACGACATCACCTGCGCGCAGAAGCCTTTCCGCATGACGTGATTGTGAATTAACGGATAATATGCTATCCGTTATAGCTTCAAAATCAAGGTAGCGGATAATATGTTATCTCTCAATTCACCTGGAGAGGTCATCCGATCCGTCGCTTCCAGAGCCAGGGATCGCCGGCTTCGCGAGGGTCTCACGCAGCAGGCACTCGCTGATAGGTCCGGTGTAAGCTTCGGTTCCATCAAACGCTTCGAACGCACTGGCGAGATCTCCCTCCGTGGGCTTGTGCAAGTCGCCTTTGCCTTGGGGGTCCAAGGCGACTTTGAAGGGCTGTTCCAGCCCATTCCTTTCGCGACGCTGGACGAGGTCCTCGCCACGCCCCGCAAGCCTATGAGGGGACGCCGACGGTGAGGTCGCCTCGTCCGATCAATTTCGAGCACGTTCGCATGCTGCGCGTCGAGATCGATCTCGACGGCGTGGTCCGGACGGTCGGTCGTCTGGCATGGCGAGATGACGAGAGGCGGGCCTATTTCGAGTTCGATCGAGGCTTCCTTGATCGCCCGTTACCCCTTTCTCCGTTCAGGCTTGACCCTAAGCCTGGTGTTATAGCGGCGGGCCACACTCCTTTCGAAGGGTTGCACGGGCTCTTCAACGACAGCCTTCCGGATGGATGGGGGCGGAAGCTCCTCGACCGGAGCCTGCAGCGGCGCGGCTATGGTCACCGCTTGCTCGCGCCGCTCGACAGGCTGGCGGCGGTAGGGACGCGGGGAATGGGTGCATTGCGCTACATCCCCGAACTCCCGCTCGATGACGCTCACGCCGAGGGGACCGCCGACATCGACTGGCTAGCCGACCAAGCGAGAATGGTTGAGGAGGACGTCCCCGAAGCTGACGTGGACAAGCTGCGTCAAGCGGAAGGAAATTCCGGAGGCGTTCGCCCGAAGGTCGTCGTCGCGTATGATCCGGCATCCAGGCTCGTGCGCTACGACGACGGGACTCGACTTCCCGAGGGGTTCTCCCATTGGCTCATCAAGTTCCGGGCGCGGGATGACCCGGCCGAGTTCGGAGCCGAGGAATACGCCTACGCCCTCATGGCGCGCGCAGCCGGAGTGACGATGCCGAACGTCGATCTGATGCGAACAAAGTTGGGGACCTACTTTGCCGTTCGCCGCTTCGACCGCGAGGGCGTGTTCCGCCGACATGTCCACACGGCGTCGGGCTTGGTCGACGCCGATCATCGCGCCGCCGGCACGCTCGACTACGAGATGCTGCTGCGTATCACACGCGCGCTCACCAAGGACATGAGACAGGTCGTCCAAATGTTCACGCGCATGACGTTCAATGTGCTCGCGCGCAACCGCGACGACCACGCCAAAAACCACGCCTTCCTGATGCGGTCCGATGGCGGGTGGGAAGCGGCGCCCGCCTATGACATCACATTCTCGACGGGGCCAGCCGGGGAGCATAACCTCACCCTTGCCGGCGAGGGGCGTCGCCCGGGCAAACGAGAGATCTTGGCCGTCGCTGCGGATGCGGGCATTTCGCGCGCCGACGCTGCGACCATTTTCGACGAGGTCCGGTCCACCGTCGATCGTTGGCCGGACTTCGCCAACGAAGCCGGACTCTCAGGCGCGCGTACGTCGGAAATCGACGCGGCCCTCAAGTGATCCCGTCTCTTGATCGCATGATTCGACCAGCTTCCGTCCGTGCTCCGTGCCGCGACGCCGACCAAGAGCGTTGATGGACAGCTGAAGCTTAAGGAATTGCCGCCGCGCTCGCTGCGGGCGGCCCTGCCTCTTTTGACGCCACCCCCGGCCAAGGACCGCGCCAAGGGTCAGTGAAATCACCAATCACGCCAAAAGGGCCGAGAGCAGCATGAATGGCGCTGCGATCAGCTCGCGATGGGTTGAGTTGCTCCAGCAAAATCAATGACCGAGATAAGATCTGGAAGGCATGGCGTGATACCCGGCAGCGAGGGTTGTGATGTTGGGGAAAGAGTAGCAGAGTTGGGAACAGGTCAGACCACTCGAACTTTGGAACAGAACCGACGAAAATACCATCCGGGGGATAGGAACTTCAAATTCACCACACTCGGCAAGGAGGACACCGATGCGCAAACTTCAGTCGCAAGGAGTCCATCACATCACGCTGGTAGGGGCGGATCGGCAGACTTCCATCGACTTCTGGGAAGGCGTGCTCGGCATGCCCTTCATCTTCGAGCAGCCCAATCTCGACCGGCCCGAGGAGAGCCATTTATACTTCGACCCGGGCGATGGCCGCCTGATCACGGTCTTCACCAATGAAACGCGAAAACGTGATCCTTCACGGACCTCGACTGAGCCGGGCAGCGTCCATCATGTCGCCATCTCTGTCTCTCGCGCGACCTTCCGCCAGGCCGTGGAGCGCCTTGACGAGCGCAAGATCAAGCATAGCGGCGTGAAGGACCGCGGCTTCATGGATTCGATCTATTTCGAGGATCCGCTCGGTCTGCTGATCGAACTGGCCTCCTACCGCTTCGATCCCCCGCATGGGTACACCCATGCCGACGTGCTGATGGAAGCCCACAAGATCAGGGTGAAGCGCGGCGACTACGCCATCGCGGAAATTCACCTGGCCGACGCCATCGAGGCGCTGCTGACCACACGAGCGACGCTGTCGGAAGATCGCCGGCCGAAGAACCCGTACTAGCAACCGACACGAAAAGGAGGGATGGCAAATGTCCGAATTGAAGCTCAACGTGATCAAGCCCAGCGTCAACAACATGACGGTCCGGGTGTTCGCGCGCGCAGCCGGTCTCGATTTCACCGAGCATGACGTCTATGGCCAGACCCGCTCGGCGGAATTCCTGTCTCGCAATCCGGCGCACCTGACGCCGATGATTGAATCGAGCGAATTGCCGAAGGGCGCGCTTTGGGAAAGCTGCGCCATCATGCAGTACCTCTGCAACAAGCACGGGCTGGAAGAACTCTACCCCAAAGATCCGGCCAAGCGGGCGATGATAGACAGCGCCATGTTCTATCTCGTCGGTACGCTCTACCCTTATCTCGCCCGGGCCACCTACCCGGGCCTGCGCTTCCCGCAATATCCGGGTGAGGTCGGCCACAGCGACGCTGACGACACACGCAAGGAGGCTGCACGCAAAGCGGCGGCCGATGCGATCGCCGAACCGCTCGACGTCTTCCACAAATTCTACATGGACGGGAAGCCTTTCATCGGTGGTGATAAGCCGTCGATCGCCGACATCAGGCTCGCTGCAACGCTCGAATTCCTCGATGTGATCGACTATCCCTTCCCCGGCTGGGTCAACGATTACCGGGCGGGCATGGAGAAGGCGCTCGGAAAAGCCTATGCCGAGCCGGCGGCGGATGTGCGCGGCTATATCGCTTATATAAAGTCGCAGAGAAACTGAGATCCCAATCGCCGCGCAAGAGGGAGAGCATCGATGAAATCGACTGAGCCGGGCGAGTTTCGCCCTCTTCCTGATGTCCAGGAAACCGAACGCGACAAAGCCATTCGTCGCGTTGCCGACGCAGTCCACCGTATGAACGAGGCGGTCATACGCGCCGTCGACGCCGGCGTTTCCGTCGAGCTCGTCCGCGTCTCCCGCTACCACGATGGACGAGGCAATTGGGGCGATCAGGCGGTTCCAACCATCCGGGAGGTGTCGTCCAAGTAGGTCGGCACGGCGCGCCGGAAACCCTTTGTCCGCAGCGAGCATGGGGGTGACGATGCTGCCCAGCGCCGGGAATTCGGGATCGTCAGCGTCAACCGTGGACGGAGCAGCTTTTGCCGCGGTCGAACTCATCTACCATTCCTATCTGACCGGCCTGATTCTGATGTTGGTGTCGCGCGCCGGCGCCGCCCGCGCAGCCGAAGTCGTGTTCAGAACATTTCGGCGCCAGCAACTCGCGCGCTTTCTTTCAGGACTCCGGAAGCTCGGCCTCGGGGACCTGCCGCACGCCGTTGCATGCGCGCAGTATCATTACCTCTCGAACCAGGTCGGCCGCGTGAAGGTCGAATACGTCTACGAGAACGATCGGAAAGCATGGCTGCGCTACCCGCCACCTCGCTGGATCTGGTCGGGTTCTGCGATCTGCGGCATTCCGTCGGAAGTTTCACGGGCCATGCTGCGCGGCTGGCACGCCAATAACGGAGCCGTGCTCGGAAATCCGCGCCTGGGTTTTGTCTGTACGGGGCAGACCGTCGACGGGGAGCCCGGACTCGAAGGCTACTTCAAGGAATGGGACCACGATCTTGCTCCAGAGGAGCGGCTGCAATTCTCGCCGGGCGAGACATGCCCTCCGTTTCGGGCTGATCTGGCACCGCAGCTTCCGCCAACGACATGGCCGCAGGTCCGGTTGCAAAAAGCCATGCGCAACTATGCGATGGAATACATCACGTCGATCGTGCCGGAGACGATCGCGGTGTTCGGCCCCGAAGAAGGAGGTCATCTCGCCGGCGCAGCGGCGCGGCTCGTCGGCATGCAGACATTCGATGAGGTTGCGGCGCTGCTAGGCGGTGTTGCACCGGGGCCGGCGGGGTTTGCCACGGCGCTCGTGCGCCTCGCGAAGGGGCAGGGCGACGACGCGACCCTCGTGAGTGAGGGTAACGCCGCGACCGTGCGGCAGACCACGTGGCGGCTGATGGCTGGGCGGCAAGCTCTGTCGCCTGCCGTCTTCGACGCCTGGAACGAGCTTTGGGTCGGCGCAGCGCTCGCGCATGACCGCCTCATCCGGCTGGACGTCACGCAGCGCCGCGATCGCGGCGATCAAAGCTGGGAGTGGCGGCTCGACTCGCCCGCCACCACAGGCGAGATCAGGGCTTGAGCAGCAGCGGAACGGGGACCCCAGACCGGTCAGTCCCGAGTCGATTCTCGCACTGCCTCTACCACCTGCTGACGTAGCCAGGCATGGGCCGGGTCGTCCTGCCGCCGCTCGTGCCAGATCATCGACGGGGTAAAGAAGCCGATCTCCAATGGCAGTTCCAGCACCGCAATCGGCGTCGAGACGGCGATGCGGCGAGCCAGCCGGCGTGGCAGCGACAGGATCATATCGCTTTCGGCCACCAGCATTGGCGCGGCGAGGAAATGCGGCAGCCGCATCGCCACCCGCCGACTCAGCCCATGCCGGGCCAGCGCCACGTCAACCGGTACCTCGCCCCGACCGGTGATAGTCACCAAGAGATGCGACAATGCGACGAAGCGCTCGAGCGTCAGCCCTTTCGCGATCACCGGATGGTCGCGGCGGACGACGCAGACCAGGTCCTCGTCATAGAGCGCCCGACGAAAGAAATTGGCCGGCAGATCGCCGTAGACGCCGAGCGCCAGATCAGCGGCGCCCTCCGCGACGAGGTCCACATTGTTGCCAAGTGGAGGCGGTATCTCCAGGTCAAGCCCGGGCGCCAGCCGCCCCAGCCGCGATACCAGGGCTGGCATCAGCAGCAGCGTCATATGGTCGATGGTGGCGATGGTGACCCGGCCGTGCGCCGTGGCTGGATCGAACGCCGCTGGCGCGACGATCGCCCGAGCACCTTCCAGCAGCCGCGCCACCGGCTCCGCCAGGGCAGCAGCTCGCGGTGTCAGATCCAGCCCCCGTGATGTCCGCACCACGAGTCGATCTGCCAGCAGGCGGCGCAGCCGGCCCAGAGCGCGGCTGGCCGCGGGCTGGCTGAGACCAAGCCGTAGTCCCGCCCGAGTCACGCTGCGCTCCCGCAGCAGCGCATCGAGCAGCTTCAGGAGATTGAGGTCGACCGCACTAAAATCCACTTCATGCATGTGACAGATTATATCCATGCATTTGAATTATGGCGAGCCTCGGCACATCCTCTTTGGGCGGGCCGGTCGCGGCCCGGATCAACATAAGAGAAAGCCATGCATAGAGCCGAATGTTATGTCGTCACCGGCGTGAGTGGGCGCACGGGCGCTGCCGTCGCCCGTACTCTGATCGAGGCGGGCGAGCGCGTCCGCGTCGTCGTCCGCGATGCCGCCAAGGGAAATGTTTGGGCCCGCCAGGGCGCACAGGTGGCCGTCGCCGACCTTACCGATGTTCGGGCGTTGAGCGATGCCCTGTCCGGTGCTCGGGGTGCTTATCTGCTGAGCCCGCAACACTACGCCTTGGACGACCTGTTCGCACGAGCCGAAACCGTCGCCGGTGCCATCGCCGAGGCGGCGGTCACAGCGCGCCTGCCGAAGCTCGTAGCCCTGTCCTCGGTCGGGGCAGACCGGCCGGATGGTACCGGGTGGATCGGCATGAACCGGATGCTGGAGCAGCGTCTGGGCCGGATCGGCCTGCCGGTGACTTTCCTCCGCGCCGGTTATTTCATGGAGAACTGGGCTCCGATGGCCGGCGTCGCGGTCACACAGGGTGTGCTGCACAGCTTCCTTGCGCCACTTGATCGGGCAGTTCCGATGGTCGCCACTGCCGATGTCGGTCGGGTTGCCGCCGAGGCCCTATGCGAGGACTGGATCGGGACCCGGACGATCACGTTGGAAGGACCCACCTCGTATTCTCCAAACAACGTCGCTGAGGCCTTTGCCCAGGAGCTCGGCAGGCCGATGCTGGCGAATGCGGTGCCGGAATCGAGCTGGGCCGAGGCTCTCTCGCATGGGGGCTTCTCGCCGGCTGCCACCGCCGGCTTCATCGAGATGACCCGCGCCCTCAACAGCGGTCATATCAGCTTCGCCAGCGATACGGGCGTCGACCATCGCAAGGGTAGGGTGCCCCTCGACACTGTCGTCGCGGCGATGGCGAAGGCATGACCCGTCGACGCGCCAGGAGCGCATCCTGGCCGCGCCGCACCAACGTAAGAGCTAGCTGGAGAGCAACTTCAGCGCCCCTGCACGGCCGAATTCCGCAATCGCCCCTTCCTTCGGCATCACGCCACCTTGGGCCGCCAGGCGATGATGCCTTCCGTCCGGGCTCGCACCTCGGGCGAGGCCAAGCAGGTGGCGACGGCCTCGTAGCCCGGGGCGCCGGGATAGGGGGCGACGCGGGTCGGCGGGCTGTGATTGGCCGGGCAGAAGAAGATCGCCTCGTCGGCGCCTAAGGCAGCCAAGTCCAGGATCGCGCAGGAGCGCGTCATAAGGAAGAGCGGCCGCCCGTCGGGCCCACGGCGGCGCAGATGGGCGATCAGGGCCTCCTGGGCGGCCTGGTCCAGCCCCTGCTCCACCATGTCGACGACCAGGATGGCCGGGCCTTCGGATTCCAGTCCGACGAGCAGGGCGATCAAGGCTGCCGACGCCGTGGCTCCGTCCTCGACGAGCCAGGAGAGGGTCTGATCGACCCGCGACTTGAGGGCCGGGTCGGCGTCGAGCCGCGCCCGCGCCGCCGCGCCACCGTCCTTCAACCGTTCCATGCCTAGGAAAGCTGCGCCGGGCAGCGTCTCGGCCAGGCGCTGGGCGAGCCGTGTCTTGCCGCAGCCCAGCGGGCCGGTGATGTAGTTCAGCGGCCGCATGTCGCGCAGCTCGAAGCGTTCGCCGCCCCAGGGCCAGGGAAGGTCGAAAGCGACGACGAGCTCGGCGGCCGGTCCCAGCAGGCGCACCAGTTCTCCGGCGGCCGGCGCCTGGCCCCGGGCGAGGTCGGCCCGCAGGCTGCGGACCTTCTCCACGGCGCCGGCGAGCTCGCGGACCCGTCCTTCGAGTGCCGCCTGGTGCGCGGCCAGGGCCGGCTCCAGGCCCTGGGCGTCGCCCCCCAGCACCCGCGCCACCTGGGCGAGGCTGAGGCCGAGCGCGCGCAGGGCCGCGATCTCGGCGGCGCGGGCCATCTCGTCGGGACCATAGGCCCGCCATCCGGCCGCGCTGCGGACCGGGGCGACCAGGCCCCGCTGCTCGTAAAGCCGCAGGGCCTTGGCGGAGACGCCGAGTCGCCTGGCGGCTTCGGAAGGGCTCAGGAAATGGGCGGAAGAGCTCACGAATCACCTCGGTGCTGGCTGACCGCTATCCTTATCGGGGCGGTCCCAGGGGCCGGGTCAACTGGGAGCGCGGGAGGGCTTATAGGGCCATCCTCGAGGCGTCGCTGGTTGCTTGCGAAGGCGGGCGGTCCGGCGCGACGCGGCGCATGATGTGGCGCTTGCGCAGCGGCCAGAGCGCCGTCATGTCGCTGGCGGCGCGGCAAAGGGCGGCGACGATGTCGGCGTGCCGTGACGGCTGCATGCGCGCGATCGGTCCGGCCACGCTGAACGTGCCCGCGAGGCAGCTGTCGGCGCAAGTCAGAAATGGCGCTCGGCGCGCAAAGTAGAAATGTCACTCCTGCCGGGACCGGGCGCTGCGGGTAGGGGCCGCCGCAACGTAGCTGGTCAGGGTTGCGAAGTTGCGGCGGACCCGGATGGGCGCGCCACTCGGGTTTGAAGGTTGGCGCGGAGCCTGCTCCAAGCTCCGGCGGGCAAGAGTCCCGACGCGGGCTCTACGGCCCCAAATTGAGTTGAAGGAAACGAATCGTGTCTGCAATCGATTGGGTGCGAACCGCTGCATCAAATCCCATTGAATAGCCGGGCCCTCCGGCCACGCACGATCCGAAGGTGGCTGGGTTGAAGGGCTTCACCTGGGGGCGTTTGCGGGAGAGGGCGAAATCCTACGCTAAGGGCCTCCGAATTCTGTGAACCAGCCCGCACCGTTCCGTTAAGAACGCACCTGGCTTAGTATTCCAGCATCTGAAGATCAGTCGGCTCTGGTACCGCACCGGCTGCCGTGAGCATCGCGTGGACCTGGCCCCGATGGTGTGTCTGGTGGTTGAAAAGCTGCATGACACAGAGCGCTTTTGGCTTCTCGATTCGGGTGGAACCATCCCCAGGATACCAGACAAGCACCCCGTTCAGGTCCGCGTCGCGCAATCTCGCGGACCACTCTTCGATTTCCTCGTTCCTTTGCAAACGGAGCGCCTTGAAGTCAGCCCAATCCGACGGACTTGCAAGGGAGTGCTTGATGGTTTCCTCTGGACGCTCGTTCCCTTTTAATCGTTCCAGTACCAGGGCATCAGCCCAATAAAGATGGTTCAATGTCGCCGCGATCGATTGGAAGAAAGCACCTCGATCCTTCCAGCGATCCTCGTTGGTGAGCCCATCGGCAGCCGTTACCAACGAGGCATTCTGCCAAGTGTTATAACGGGACATAAGTCGGCAATATCCGGGTGAGATCATTCTCATCCTCCAAAGGTTATCAATGTTTGGCTGGAACAGTGCCGGACGGATTAGTCTCGTCCTATGCAATCCGCGTCGCAATGCTGAGCGTCAGGCTGGTCGCCCTGGGTGACGGATTTGCTGCACTTCGACGATAGATATAGGCTTTTTGCTGTTCCCTGACAACCATGCATCAGCGTAGCGAACAGGCAAGCGTCGGTCCGAAATCCGCGTAATGCTGACGAACGAGCATCATCGCCAATTGACGCACGGAACGATGAATCTGGTTATTGCTCGGAACGCCGCGCTTGCGTGAGGCCAGCCCGTTCGGCCCGATGGAAATTAAATTCGCATAAGATATATTATGGAACTCACGCCATGGGCGTCATAGGGCCTTGGCAGAGAAGGAAAATCGTCATCCAGGACGTCGCCTGGCCGCTCGATCGGCTGTGCCGGGTGTTTCGTGGATGATCAGGTCACAGGAAGAGCTGCATGCCGTCGAAGGCCGGCGTGACGTCGGCGGGCAGCGTCTCGACGAGCTTGGCGTAATCGAGGTCGGTGTGGAGGTTGGTGAGGACGGCGCGCTTGGGCTTGAAGCGCGCGATGGCGGCGAGCGTTTCCTCGAGGCTGAAATGCGAAGGATGCGGGCGGATGCGCAAGGCGTCGATCAGGAGGATGTCGAGGTCCTCGAACAGCGCCTCGCTTTCTGGCGGAATGCCGTTGAGGTCCGGCGCATAGGCAAAGGCGCCGATGCGAAGCCCGAGCGCATCAATGTCGCCATGCGGGAGCCTGTAGGGCGTCAAGGTGAGGCTCGTGCCGTCTCGGCCATTGATGGTCGAGGGCTCTGCCACAGTGAGGCGACGTTCGGTCAGAAGCGGCGGATAGGTGCTGCCGGGCGGGGTCGCGAAGACATAGCCGAAGCGCCGCTTGACGGCGCTCGCCGTCGGCTCGTCCATCCAGGCGTCCAGGCGGGCCCTGCGGGTGATCACCAGTGGCCGCAGGTCATCGACGCCATGGGTGTGGTCGGCATGCTCATGGGTGAAGATCACGGCGTCGAGGCGGCGCACATCGGCGTCGAGCAGTTGATCGCGGAGATCCGGCGAGGTGTCGACGAGCACGGCAAGCGCCCGCTCGGCTTCACCCGTCTCGAGCAGCAGCGAGCAGCGGCGGCGGCGGTTCTTCGGATTCTTGGGGTCGCAGGCGCCCCAATCGCCGCCGACGCGCGGCACGCCGCCCGAGGAACCGCAGCCGAGGATGGTGATCCGCAATGGCATCGCGCCTCGCCTCGTCAGCCGGCTCGCGATGTCGCGGCGGGTCCGCGCGCTGCCGCGGAAGCCGTCGCACCCAAAGCCGTCGATGTCTTGTCGAACAGAAGCAGGAAATTCGTCGTGGTGAGATCCGCGAGCTTGTCGAGCGACATGCCGCGAGTTTCTGCGAGAACCTTGGCTGTTTCGACCACATAGGCCGGCTCGTTGGGCTTGCCGCGATACGGCACGGGAGCGAGATAAGGAGCGTCGGTCTCGACCAGCAGGCGGCCCTCCGGCACGCTCGCGGCGATGCGGCGCAGCTCCTCGGAGCGCTTGAAGGTCAAGACTCCCGAGAAGGAGATGAAGCAGCCGAGATCGAGGCCGGCACGCGCCAGTTTCTCGCTCGAGGTGAAGCAGTGCAGCAGGGCCTTGAAGGCGCCCCGCCCCATCTCCTGCGTCAGGATGCGGATCATGTCGTCATCGGCATCGCGTGCATGTATCACCAGCGGCAGGCCTGTCTCGCGCGCCGCTGCGATATTGGTGCGGAAGACGCGCTCCTGCACGTCGCGCGGCGAACGGTCGTAATGGTAGTCGAGCCCGGCTTCGCCGATGCCGACGCATTTCGGATGGGCCGAAAGTCCGACGATCTCCGAGGCCGTGACATCGGCTTCCTCCGCCGCATTGTGCGGATGCGTGCCGACCGTGAACAGCACATCGTGGTGGCGCGCCGCGATCCCTTGCAGCGTCGCGTTCTGGCGCACCCGGGTCGAGATGGTGAGGAACATGCCCACCCCCGCCTGCCTGGCGCGCGCGATCACGCCCGCCTCGTCGGCGGCGAGATCGGGGAAATCGAGATGGCAGTGGCTGTCGACGAGCATCAGGGATTCGCAGGCTCCGCTGCCGCGTCGGCTTCGACATAACGGGGAAAGATCGGGGCAGGGGCCGGCAGCGCCCTCCCCGCCTCGAGCCGCCCCGCGCTTCCGATCTCTTGCATGAGACGCTTCTCCTGCGGCACGCCGATGAAGTCGAGCAGCCTTGCGGCCGCGCCTGGAATGAAGGGCTGCGTCACGATGCCGATGGCGCGCAGCGTCTCGACCGTCACATGCAGGATGGTCGCAAAGCGCTCGGGCGCGGATTTGCGCTTCACCCAGGGCTCTTCGGCGGCGAAATAGCGGTTGGCGGAAGCGACCACGCTCCAGATATCGGCGAGCGCCACATGCAAAGCGAGCTGATCCATGGCGGCGCGCACGCGCTGCGGCAGCGCGTCCGCCTCGGCGAGCAGGGTCGCATCGGCTTCAGACAGCTCGCCCGGCGCCGGCACGCGCCCATCGCAATTGCGCGCGATCATCGACAAGGAGCGCTGCGCCAGGTTGCCGAGATCATTGGCGAGATCGGCGTTGATGCGGTTGACGATGGCGTCGTGGCTGTAACTGCCGTCCTGGCCGAAGGCGACCTCGCGCAGGAAAAAATAGCGCAGCTGATCGGCCCCATAGGCATCGGCCAGCGCGAAGGGGTCGATGACGTTGCCGACCGATTTCGACATCTTCTCGCCGCGGTTGAACAGGAAGCCATGGCCGAAGACTCGCTTCGGCGGCGCGATCCCGGCCGACATCAGGAAGGCCGGCCAATAGACGGCATGAAAGCGCACGATGTCCTTGCCGATGATGTGCAGATCGGCAGGCCAATAGCGCCAGTCCGGCGCCGTCTCGTCGGGGAAGCCGACGCCGGTGATGTAATTCGTCAGGGCATCGACCCAGACATACATGACATGGTCCGGCTGCTCGGGCACGGGCACTCCCCAGGTGAAGGTGGTGCGCGAGATCGACAGGTCCTGCAGGCCCCGCTTGACGAAGCTCACCACCTCGTTGCGGCGGGTATCCGGCCCGATGAAGTCGGGGTTGCTCTCGTAATGGCGCAGCAGCCGCTCCTGATAGGCGGAGAGGCGGAAGAAATAGGTCTGCTCCTGCGTCCATTCGACCGGCGTGCCTTGCGGGCCGAAGCGCACTCCCCCCTCCCCGAGCTTCGTCTCGCTCTCGTCGTAGAAGGCCTCGTCGCGCACCGAATACCAGCCGGCGTAAGTGTCGAGATAGATGTCGCCTGCCGCCTGCATGCGGCGCCACAGCTCTTGCGAGGACTCGTAATGGACGGGCTCCGTGGTGCGGATGAAGCGGTCCTGCGACACCGCGAGCTTGTCGCACATGGCCATGAAGATCGGCGCGTTGCGGTCGCTCAGCGCGCGTGGCGAGATGCCTTCCTTGCCCGCGGTCTGCGTCATCTTCAGCCCGTGCTCGTCCGTGCCCGTCAGGAAGAACACGTCATAGCCGTCGATGCGCTTGAAACGGGCGATCGCATCCGTCGCCACCGCCTCATAGGCATGGCCGATATGCGGCGCGCCGTTGGGATAGGAGATCGCCGTGGTGATGTAGAACTTCGATTTTGTCATCCGCCTCGCGTCTCGCTCGCTCCAATGGGCCCGTCGCCTCACAGCGCGAGCTCCGCCACCTCCTTGAGAGACGTGAGGACGAGGGCGCGTTTGTCAAGATTGTATGTGTCGGCTTCGCGCTTGCGCATCTCGATCTCGGTCCATAGACGCGCCGCGCCCTCGGCACGCGCGTCGGCGGCGACCGCGAGGCGGTTGGCGCGCTCCTGCAGCCAGTCGAAGATGGCATCGAAGATGATGTCGTAGGAGGCTTCGCCGGCGCGAGCGCCGAGTTTGCCCGCGAGCTTGAGCGCGGCCGTCCGCCAGGCCCCGGGCGGCGCCTCGAGGACATCACGCGCCAGGCGGGCGAACTCCACGGCCCGCTCCTCCATCAGCATCAGCGCACGCTTGACCGAGCCCTCGGCGAGCGCCGCCGCTTCTGCGATCACCGGGCCCGTGGCGTCGATGCCCGGCAGATCGGAGACGATCTCGACGATCTGCGCCGGGGTGAGCGGCTCGAGCCGCAATCGCCGGCAGCGCGACAGGATGGTGGCTGGCAGGCGCGCCGGCACATGGGCGACGAGCAAGGCGAGCGAACGGCCGGGCGGCTCCTCGATGATCTTGAGGAGGGCATTCGCCGCATTGCGGTTCAATTCGTCGGCGACGTCGACGATCAGCACCTTGTAGCCGCCCTCCCCGCTGGTCGTCTGCAGGAAGGACGTGGCGCGCCGCGCATCGTCGACGGTGATCTCGGTGCGCAGCTTGCCGCTCGTGCCGAGCGTGCGCTCGAGCACGAAGAGATCGGGATGGGCAGCAGCGGCGATGCGCCGCGCCACCGGCGCGTCGGGCGCGATGTTGAGCGAGGAAGCGCCTTCGGCGCGCGCGAACGGATCGCGCCCATCGAGCACGAAACGCGCCACCCGATAGGCGAAGCTCGCCTTGCCGATGCCCTCGGGCCCCCCGATCAGCCAGGCATGGGCGAGGCGGTGCGAGCGCAGCGCCTCGAGCATGGCGAGCTCGGCACGTTCATGCCCGACGAGCCGGTAGCGCTCGCGCGGATGAGGTAGATTATCGGTCCTGTCTTTGGGCTCGGCCATCGACGACTTTCCATCATCCGCGCATCAGGGCTTTGGAGCGCCTCGCCGGCGGCTTCGGCTTGTTGCGATCGAGACGCGCATCGACAAGGCGCGCGATGCGTTCGGCAACCTGGTCGATCGAGCGCCTGGCGCTGACGACGACGCAGCGTTCGGGCGCTTGCGCCGCGATGTCGAGATAGGCTTGGCGCAAGCGCGCATGATGGGCAAGCGCGTCAGCCTCGAACTTGTCGGGCGTTCCGGGCCCGCCGCGCTCCGCCAGGCGCTTGAGCGTCAGCTCGGCCGGCAGATCGAGGATGATCGTGAGCTCAGGCCTGGTTTCGCCCACCACCGCATCCTCGGCGGCGAGCACCAGCTCGGCGCTCACCTCGCCGAGCACGCCCTGATAGGCGCGCGTCGAATCGGCGAAGCGGTCGCAGATGACGATGGCGCCACGCTCCAGTGCCGGGCGGATGGCAGTGCGCAGATGATCGGCGCGCGCCGCGTTGAACAACATGGTCTCGGCGAAGGCGCCAAAGCGCGAGGCCTTGCCGGACAGGAGGAGCGCGCGAATGGCTTCGGCGCGCGGCGAGCCGCCGGGCTCGCGTGTCTCGACGACATCGCGCCCGGCGTCGCGCAGGTGAGCGGCGAGCCTGGCGACCTGCGTCGACTTTCCAGATCCGTCGCAGCCTTCGAAGGTGATGAACGATCCTGAGAGAGCAGATCCCGGGCGGGCGGACATGACGGCATCACCGCTTCAGCAGGCGGCGGATGGCGCCGGAGCCCGCTTCGAGCAGCGCGTCCTGGGCCTGCCGGGCGAGATCTCCCTGCCCGACCGATTCCGCGGCGAAGAGCGGCACCTCCAGGATCGACGCCTCCCCCTCATAGACGCGCAGCACCCCGACCTTCATGCCGGCTGCCACGGGCGGCATCAAAGGCCCCTGATAGAGGAGCTTGGCGCTCAGCCGCTCGCGGCCGCCGCGCTGCGTCACCACGCGGACCGGCCCGTCGGCGCGCAAATCGACCGTGGATTTCGCCCCGCCATAGACGCTCGCCTGGGTGATGACCGCGCCCTCGGGGAAGAGATCCTGTCCCTCGAAAGCGCGGAAGCCGTATTCGAGCAGCTTTCGCCCCTCGGCCGCCCTGTCCTTGGGGGTCGCGGCGCCATTGATGACCACGATCAGGCGCTGGCCGCCCTGCACCGCCGAGCCGACGAGCCCGATTCCCGGTTCGTCGATCCTGCCGGTATTGAGGCCGTCGGCGCCGATATCCATCGTCAACAGCGGGTTGCGGTTCAACTGGCGGATCTTGTTCCAGGTGAACTCCTTCTGGCCGAAATATTTGTAAAGCTCCGGATAGGTCAAGATCACATGCCGGGCGAGGAGCGCGAGATCGAGCGCCGTGCTGCGTTGATCGGGATCGTCGGCGCCGGTCGCATTGCGGAAGGTCGAGGCGGTCAAGCCGATCTCCTTCGCGTGGCGTGTCATCATCTCGCCAAGGGCGAACTCGCCGCCGGCGATCCCCTCGGCGAGCGCGATCGCCGCATCATTGCCGGACAGGACGATGAGACCCGAGATCAGGTCGGCGATCGACACATGGCTGTGGATGGCGGCAAACATCGTCGAGCCGCCCGAAGGCGCCCCACCCTTGCGCCAGGCATTCTCCGAAATCACGAAATCCTGGTCGAGCGTCAGCTTGCCCTGCTTGATTTGATCGAACACCATTTCGGCCGTCATCAGCTTGGCGAGGCTCGCCGGCACCATCGGGGTGCGGGCGTTCTTCTCGAACAGGATCGTGCCGCTCGCGGCATCCATCAACAGGGCCTGCTGCGCCGCGATCTGGATGGTGTCGGCCGCGTATGCGGGTGCGCAGGCGAGGAAGAGCGCGGCCAGCAGCCCCGCGAAGAGCGTCTTTGGCCAGGCTGGACGCATCCGGATCAGGGCGTGCGCAGGCGCACGAAGGTCTGTGGCTTCAAGCCCGTGAAGGGATTGCCCGGAACGAAAGCTTCCGAATCGCCCAAGCGCTCGGGAGCGAACAAGGTCGCGAGCTGCTTTGGCCGCACCGGCGGACGCGGCGCGATGACCTCGTCCTCGTCCCCATCGGCGGCAGGGCTGGGCTGAACAATACTCGGCTGGACAGTCCCTGGGCGCGGTGTCTTGGCGACCGTGGTGACGCCGAGCGCGAAAGGCCGCTCTGGCGGCAGGGGCGCAAAGGCGATGGTGGTGCGTGCCGACATGTTGTTGCTGACGACCGTCGAGGCGACCGCTTCCGTCGGCTGATCGTCATCCGACGCTTGTGCGGCGGCCGGCTGAGCAAACGCTGCTGCCCTCTTCGAGGACGCAACGCTCGACCCATTCGAATAGGTGATCGTGGTCAAGGAGTTCGACGACGAGCCGGGAGCATTGTAGGCGACCACGCTCGATTGCGCGGGACGCGATGACGGCACCGCCGACGACATCGCGGAGGCGATCGCCGCGATCGGGGCGCCTGGCCCCGAGGGTTGCGGCGCATCCGTCAGATCGGCGCTGGCGACCATGACGGGCACCGAGCCCGGCCCGTCGAGGACCGCGCCATTGCCGTCGGTGCGCAAGGTGGCGAGCAGCTTGCGATCGTCCGAACCTCTGATGCTCGCCGGCCGCAGGTAGTCGACCTGGACCTGCGTCGTGCCCATGCCCCTGAAATCGAGGACATCGGCCACCCGCTCCGAGACGTCCATGACCCGGTTGGCGTGATAGGGGCCGCGGTCGTTGACGCGCACCACGATCGAGCGGCCATTGCGGATATTGGTGACGCGCACATAGCTCGGCAAAGGCAAGGTCTTGTGGGCGGCGCTGATCGAATAGCGATCGAACACCTCGCCATTGGCGGTCAGCCGTCCATGGAAGGCCGAGCCATACCAGGAGGCGAGCCCGACCACCGAATAACGCGTCACGTCCTGCGGCACATAGGTGCGGCCGGCGACGCTATAGGCATGTCCCACGAGACGCTGGCCGCCGCCCTTCGGGATCGGCTCGCCGTCCTCGTAGACGCGCCGGCTCGCCCTCACCCCGTATTTGGGATCGATGCCGCCGGGCCCACTATTGCCGGCCGTCTGCTGCGAGGCGCAATTGGCAACCATGAGGGACACGCCGATCCCGACGACCGCCCGCCCGACGACCGCCCAAGATGTCGAACGCCAAATCACGGAATTCGACACAATCAGGCCCGATCGGGCCGGTGCGGCGCGGTTGATCCCACTCATGGCTCCGTTCATACGCAAAACGCCGCCGAGGGGGAAGAGGCATTGTCGACAGCTCGCTGACAAGAAACCGACATTGTTTCGACTCCGTCCGCACTTCATCGACATCGAACCCGCGAGTCATGCGAGTCACGGTCCTGCGCCCTCGCCTTCCGGTTCCGGCTGGCCGCAACGCATGAATAGATCAAATGCGTTGAAATTACGTTATTGCGATCAAGACGTTGCGAGGACCAGCTAAACTCTTACGAGAAGGTTAATGCGCAAACCCTTCCGGCCCGCATCAACAGCGTCGCGATGCCACTTTCCGCTACCCGAGCTCAGAACAGGAAATACCTCTGCGCCATCGGCAATTCCCTTGCCGGCTCGCACACCAGCAGCTCGCCGTCGGCGCGCACCTCATAGGTCTCCGGGTTCACGCTGATATCGGGCGTCGCGTCATTGTGAATCATCGAGCGCTTGCCGATCCCCGAGCGCACATTCTCCACGGCGATGAGCTGCTTGGCGAGGCCCCATTTGGCGCCGAGCCCTTTTTCGACCGCAGCTTTCGAGGTGAAGGTCAGCGAGGTGCCGGTGCGGGCCGAGGCGAAGGCGCCGAACATCTGCCGGTAATGCACGGGCTGCGGGGTCGGGATCGAGGCGTTGGGGTCGCCCATGGCGGCCGCGACGATCATGCCGCCCTTGATCACGAGATCGGGCTTCACCCCGAAGAAGGCGGGCGACCACAGGACGAGATCGGCGAGCTTGCCCTTTTCGACCGAGCCGATCTCCTTCGACACGCCATGCGCGATGGCCGGGTTGATGGTGTATTTGGCGACATAGCGCTTGGCCCGGAAATTGTCGTTGTCGCGCCCCCGATCCTGCGGCAGCGGCCCGCGCTGCAATTTCATCTTATGGGCGGTCTGCCAGGTGCGGATGATGACCTCGCCGACCCGCCCCATGGCCTGGCTGTCGGACGACATCATGGCGAGAGCGCCGAGATCGTGGAGGATGTCCTCGGCCGCGATCGTCTCCTTGCGGATGCGGCTCTCGGCAAAGGCAAGATCCTCCGGGATCGAGCCGTCGAGATGGTGGCACACCATCAGCATGTCGAGATGCTCGTCGAGTGTGTTCACCGTGAAGGGACGGGTCGGATTGGTCGAGGACGGCAGGACATTCGGCAATCCCGCGACCTTGATGATGTCGGGTGCATGCCCGCCCCCTGCCCCTTCCGTATGGAAGGCGTGGATGGTGCGTCCCTTGAAGGCGCGGATCGTGTCCTCGACGAAGCCGCTTTCATTGAGCGTGTCGGTATGGATCATCACCTGCACGTCATAATCGTCGGCGACCGAGAGGCAGCAATCGATGGCGGCGGGCGTCGTGCCCCAATCCTCATGCAGCTTGAGCGAGCAGGCGCCGGCCTCGACCTGCTCGACGAGGCCCTTGGGCAAGGAGGCATTGCCCTTGCCGGCGAAGCCGAGATTCATCGGAAAGGCGTCGGCCGCCCGCATCATCATCTCGATATGCCAGGGGCCGGGCGTGCAGGTCGTGGCATTGGTGCCGGTCGCAGGTCCCGTGCCGCCGCCCAGCATGGCGGTGATGCCAGACATCAGCGCCTCCTCGATCTGCTGCGGGCAGATGAAGTGGATATGGGTGTCGAAGCCGCCCGCCGTGACGATCTTGCCTTCGCCGGCGATCACCTCGGTGCCGGGCCCGATGATGATGTCGACACCGGGCTGGATGTCCGGATTGCCGGCCTTGCCGATCGCAGCGATGCGCCCGCCCCTGAGCCCGATATCGGCCTTCACGATCCCCCAATGATCGAGGATCAGGGCGTTGGTGATCACGGTGTCGACCGCGCCCTCGGCTCGCGTCATCTGCGACTGGCCCATGCCGTCGCGGATGACCTTGCCGCCACCGAATTTCACCTCTTCGCCATAGGTAGTGAAATCCTTCTCGACCTCGATCATCAGCTCGGTATCGGCGAGGCGGACCTTGTCGCCGACCGTCGGTCCGAACATGTCGGCATAGGAGGCGCGCGAGAAACGCACGGGCATGGCGGGTGATCCCTGTCAGCGTTTGGCGAGCGTCAAATTCGTGACCGCGAACGCAATCAGGGTCGTTGCATCGATCGACATCATCGTCTCCTTAAGTGGCAATCTTGCCCATCACGTCGCCGCGGAATCCATAGACGGTCCTGGTGCCGGCGATAGCGACGAGGCGCACCTCGCGGGTCTGGCCTGGCTCGAAGCGCACCGCCGTGCCGGCCGGGATGTCGAGCCGGAATCCCTTGGCCTTGGCCCGATCGAATTTGAGGCCGGGATTGGTCTCGAAGAAATGGTAATGCGAGCCGACCTGGATCGCCCGATCACCGCCATTGGCGACCGACAGCGTCAGCGTCTCGCGGCCCTCATTCAGCACGAGGTCACCTTCGGCGGCGATGATCTCGCCCGGGATCAGGGGTTGGTTGGTCATGGCTGGTTGCTCATTGGGCGCCTCCCGCGCATCCTCTCAGCGGATCGGATCATGCACGGTGACGAGCTTGGTGCCGTCCGGAAAGGTCGCCTCGACCTGCACGTCATGGATCATGGCGGCGACCCCTTCCATCACCTGGCTCGCCTTCACCACCTTGGCGCCATCGCGCATCAGCTCGGAGACGCTGCGGCCGTCACGCGCCCCCTCGACCACGAAATCGGTGATCAGGGCGATCGCCTCTGGATGGTTGAGCTTGACGCCGCGTTCCAGGCGCCGGCGCGCCACATTGGCGGCCATGGCGATCAACAGCTTGTCCTTCTCACGCGGGGTCAGATTCAAATTTGTCCTCCCGTCCCACAGTGTTTTTGCCTTCTCACCGTATCATCGCACTCTGGCATCGAAGCCGACATGTCTTCAACCGCATCCGGACCGCGTCTCGTCGCCATGTCGCGGCCGAGAGCCCAGAGGCGCGGCAGCTCTCCCCGCATCGCGACAAGCAAGAAGCGCACCAGATCGGCGCGCAACAGAGCTGGGTCCTGCGCCGCAAAGCGCGCCAGCAGCATGCCCTTCCAGGCGCTGACGCCGCATTCGCTGCCGGCGCCGAGAAGAGCGGCGCGCGCCGCATCGATGCGATCCTCGGCATCGGGCGAGATGATCGCTGCGGTCGCGACCGCCCTCGCCCCATCGCCGATTGCCTTGCGCGCCAGGAGCTCGGCGATGGGCCCGTCGAGACGCGTTTGCTCGGCATGCATGAGACATCCGTCGCGGCGGATGCGCCAGCGATCGGCGAACAGGCCTTTGCCCAGTGTCTCGCCCATGGCGGCACGACCGAAGATCGCGGCCTCGGCGAGGATGAGGGTCGCGCTGCCAACCATCTCGACCTCGAGGCGCCGCGCCAACCGCGCGCCGCCGAACAGGATGGTCTCCTGCGGCAGCCAGGCGAGCCGCGCGCCGGCCGCAAGCCGCAACGCGATGTCGACCGTCGTGTCGGGCCCCGCCGAGCCATAGACGCGCTCGGCCGCCGGCGTCGAGAGAACGACATTGGTCGCCTCCTCGGCGGTGACGCGGATGCGCAAGCTGTCGCCGCCCGCCATCCCGCCGCCCGTATTGATCACGGCCCCTTCGCAAGGGGGTTGTTCGCGAGGGACTTGTTGGCGAGGGGCTCGGCGCGCATGGCGCCGCCGGAAGCGCATTCGATAGCCCCCGCCCTCCTCCAGCGAGGCAGCTAGCGTCCTGCCGTCCGGCCCGCGCATGAAGGTCGCCTCGATCAGGCCTTGCGCCCGCAGCGCGGCGGGGATCGTCGGGCGGGGGCGGGAGGCGGCGGGCATCGCGCGACTGTCCCGTGCCCATCGGCGAAGTCAAGGCATCATAGGTGCCTTCGGGGCGCTTTCGCGGGAGCCCGGCTTGGAACTCGAGCTCAAATCCACTATGAGCCCGGCGCGGCCTTGAGCCTTCTGAGAGTATCTACCAATTCGAGCTTTGGGCCGTGGGAGGCTGATTGCCATGGACGCGTTCAAACCGATCCTCGCCAAGGTGGCGACCGGGCAGCCCTTGTCCGCGTTCGAGGCGCAGAGCGCTTTCGATCTCCTGCTCTCGGGCGAGGTCACGCATGCGCAGGCGGGCGCTTTCCTGATGGGATTGCGGGTGCGTGGCGAAACGGTTGAGGAGATCACCGGCGCCGTCGAGGCCATGCGGGCCCGCATGCTGCGCATCGACGCCCCGCCTGGCGCCATCGATCTCGTCGGCACGGGCGGCGACCAGGCCGGCACCTGGAACATCTCGACCTTGGCCTCCTTGATCGTTGCGGCTTGCGGCGTGCCGGTCGCCAAGCATGGCAATCGCGCCGCCTCGTCGAAATCGGGCGCCGCCGATGTGCTGGCGGCGCTCGGCGTCAAGGTCGGCCTCGACAAGGAGGGGGTGGAGCGCTGCCTCGAGACCGCCGGCATCGCCTTCATGTTCGCGCCGGCCCATCACGCCTCGATGCGCCATGTCGCGGCGGTGCGCACCGAAATGGGCACGCGCACTCTGTTCAATATTCTCGGTCCCATGGCCAACCCGGCAAGCGTCAAGCGCCAGCTGGTCGGCGTCTTCGCCAAGAGCTGGCTGCGGCCGGTCGCCGAGACGCTCATGGGCCTCGGCTCCGAGCGGGTTTGGGTGGTCTGCGGCTCGGACGGGCTCGACGAGATCACGACGACCGGGCCGAGCCATGTGGTGGCTATCGAGGACGGCGCCATCCGTGAATTCGAGATCACGCCCGAGCAGGCAGGGCTCGCTGTCGCCGATCTCGAGGCGCTCAAAGGTGCCGAAGCCGTCGTCAACGCCGGCGCCATGATGCGGGTGCTCGCCGGCGAGAAGACGGCCTTTCGCGATATCGGCGTGCTCAATGCCGCGGCCGGGCTGCTGATCGCCGGCAAGACCAAGGACCTCGCCGAAGGCGCGGGCCTTGCCGCCAAGGCGCTCGATGACGGGGCGGTGCTGGAGACGCTGCGCAAGCTGATCGCAGCTTCAAACGCGACATGACCGACATCTTGCGCCGCATCGAGGCCTATAAGCGCGAGGAGATCGCCGCCGCCAAGGCGCGTCTGCCGCTTGCCGAGCTCGAGGTCCAGGCGCGCGATGCGCCGAAGCCACGCGATTTCGTCGGTGCCTTGCGCGCCGCCATCGCGGTAGGCCGCACCGCCCTCGTCGCCGAGATCAAGAAGGCGAGCCCCTCCAAAGGCTTGATCCGCGCCGATTTCGACCCGCCTGGTCTTGCCCGCGCCTATGCGGCGGGCGGCGCGACCTGCCTCTCGGTCCTGACCGATGCCCCCTCCTTCCAGGGCGCTCCGGAGTTTCTCGTCGCAGCGCGCGCAGCTTGTGAGCTGCCGGTGCTGCGCAAGGATTTCCTGTTCGATCCCTATCAGGTGGCCGAGGCGCGGGCCTGGGGCGCGGATTGCATCTTGATCATCATGGCGGCGGTCGATGACGGCGTGGCGCGCGCGCTCTGCGAGGCCGCTTCCGCGCATGGGATGGCGGCGCTCGTCGAGGTGCATGACGAGCGCGAGCTCGAACGGGCGCTGGCGCTTCCATCGCCCCTGATCGGCATCAACAACCGCGACCTGCGCAGCTTCGCGACTTCACTCGAGGTGACGGAACGCCTCGCCGCGCGGATCCCAGCCGATCGTCTGCTGGTGAGCGAAAGCGGCATCTTCACGCCGGACGATCTCGGAAGGCTGCGGCGCTGCGGCGTCAAGGCCGTTCTCGTGGGCGAAAGCTTGATGCGCCAGCAGGATGTGGCGGGCGCGACGCGAGCTCTCCTGGCTCCAGCCGCCGCGACGAGCGCCGCATGAGGAAGCTCACCCATATCGGCCAGGACGGCTCGGCCCGCATGGTCGACGTCTCGCAGAAGGCGGTGACCAGCCGCATCGCTACGGCGGAAGGCCTGGTGCGCATGCAGGGTGGGACATTGGCGCTGATCCGTTCGGGCGATGCCAAGAAGGGTGATGTGCTGGGAGTGGCGCGCATCGCCGGCATCATGGCGGCCAAGCGCACCCATGAGCTCATCCCGCTCTGCCATCCTCTGTCGATTTCCGGCGTGACGCTCGAGCTCGCGCTCGATGATCGCCTGCCGGGCGTTCGGGTTACGGCGAGCGTCAAGACGACCGGCCAGACCGGTGTCGAGATGGAAGCTCTCACGGCCGTCTCGGTCGCCTGCCTGACCGTCTACGATATGGTCAAAGCCGCCGATCGCGGCATGGTGATCGAGGGCGTGCGGCTCCTCGAGAAGAGCGGCGGCGCCTCGGGCGAATGGCTGGCCGATTTCCCTCTCCGCAAAGCGCCGAGACCCGCCAAGACCTCGCGTCGCGCCGCTCCGTGACAGGGCCATGCCGATGACCAAGACTCCGCTTTTGCCGGTCGCCGAGGCGCTGGCGCGCATCCTGGCGACGGCCGGCCCGCTGCTTGCCGCCGAGAGCGTGCCGCTCGCCGAGGCCCACCGGCGCACCCTTGCGGAGGGTGTGGTCGCCTCGCGCAATCAGCCGCCTTTCGCCTCCTCCGCCATGGACGGCTATGCGGTGCGCGCCGCCGATGTGACGCAGACGCCGGCACAGCTGCACCTCATCGGCACGAGCGCCGCCGGGCATGCCTTCGACGGCGAGCTCGGCCCTGGCGAGGCGGTGCGTATCTTCACCGGCGCTCCGATCCCGCCGGGCGCCGACACGATCGTCATCCAGGAGGACACCACGGCCGGCGCCGGCATGGTGACGGTCAATGAAGGGGCCGCGCAGGGACGCCATGTCCGGCCGGCCGGCCTCGACTTCGCGAGCGCCGAGGTCCTGCTGCGCGCCGGCCATCGCCTGTCGACGCGCGACCTCGCTCTCGCGGCGGCGGCAGGTTTCCCGCATCTGTCCGTCAGGCGGCGGCCACGCGTCGCCATCCTCGCCACAGGCGACGAGCTCGTCCGGCCGGGCGATGAATTGCGCGCCGGCCAGATCATCGCCTCGAACTCCTATGCGGTCGCCGCCATGGTCGAAGCCGCGGGGGGCGAGGCGGTCGATCTCGGCATTGCCCGCGATGACCTCGCCGAGACGCGTGCCTCGATCGCACGGGCGCGCGCCGAGCACGCCGATATCCTGGTGACGCTGGGCGGCGCCTCGGTCGGCGATCACGATCTGGTGCAGGAGGCGCTGACGGGGGCCGGCATGGAGCTCGGCTTCTGGCGCATCGCCATGCGCCCTGGAAAGCCGCTGATGCATGGCCTGTTGGATGAAATGCGGGTTCTGGGGTTTCCAGGAAACCCCGTATCGTCAATGGTTTGTGCGTTGATTTTCTTGCGACCTCTTATCCGCGCGCTGGTCGGGGATGCACAGGCCGGCGAGGACCCGACACGCCCTGCCGTCCTCGGGGCCGATGTCGCGAAGAACGATCAGCGCCAGGATTATTTGCGCGCCAGCATCGAGGCCGGCACCTCGCCGCCAAGGGTCACACCCTTCGCGCGCCAGGATTCCTCGATGATGGGTGTCTTCGCACGTGCCGACGCCCTCATCCTGCGTGAAATCCACGCTCCCGCCGCCCGGGCCGGCGATCCTTGCCGGGCGATCCTGCTCGACGAATGGGAGTGAGGCCGATCGCGCATTTCTTGCGTGCATTTGCCATCTCGATTACTCAGGCCTCATTGGAACCGCTCCAAAGAAGAGGCGCGCGATGAACATGCAATTGCGACCGGGACCCATGGCGGACCGGCAGCGTGGCGGTTCGACCAGGAACGACTCGATGAAGAGCGGCGGCCCGACCTCCCATTCGCTCGAGCTCACGGTGCGCATGCGGCGCAATCGCCGCGCCGGCTGGTCGCGTCGCCTGGTGCGCGAGCAGACGCTGACGGTCGACGATCTCATCTGGCCGGTCTTCGTCATCGAGGGCAAGAAGCGCCGCGAAGCCGTCGCCTCGATGCCCGGTGTCGATCGCCTGACGATCGACGCGCTGCTGGTGGAGGTCGAGGAGGCGGTGAAGCTCGGCATTCCGGCCATCGCCCTGTTTCCGTATATCGACGCCGCCTTGCGTGACGCGGAGGGCTCGCAGGCCGTGAAGGCCGACAACCTCGTCTGTCGGGCGATCTCCGCGGTCAAGACCCGCTTTCCCGAGATCGGCGTGATGACCGATGTGGCGCTCGATCCCTATACCAGCCATGGGCATGACGGGTTGTTGCAGGGCGACGAGATCGTCAATGACGAGACGGTCGCGGTGCTGGTGCGCCAGGCGCTGGTGCAGGCCCGGGCCGGCTGTGACATCATCGCTCCCTCCGACATGATGGATGGCCGGGTCGGCGCCATCCGCCGCGCCCTCGACGCGGAAGGCTTCGGCCATGTCCAGATCATGGCCTATGCGGCCAAATATGCCTCCGCCTTCTATGGCCCGTTCCGCGACGCCATCGGCTCGTCCAAGACGCTCAAGGGCGACAAGGCGACCTATCAGATGGATCCGGCCAATGGCGACGAAGCGCTGCGCGAGGTCGCGCTCGATATCGAGGAAGGCGCCGATCTGATCATGATCAAGCCCGGCATGCCCTATCTCGACATCGTCTCGCGGGTGAAGGAGGCGTTCGGGATGCCGACCTTCGCCTATCAGGTGTCGGGCGAATACGCGATGCTGATTGCGGCCGAACAGCATGGCTGGCTCGACGGCGAGCGCGCCATGCTGGAAAGCCTGATCGCCTTCAAGCGCGCCGGAGCCGATGGCGTGCTGAGCTACTTCGCGCCGCGCGCCGCGCGTCTCCTGAAATCTCGCGGGTGATGCGAGTGCCTCTCTGCGATATCATCGCAAGGTGAGGCACTCACCCCCGATTCCCCAATCCCGAATGCGGGACATGATCACGCCGAAGCACGGCATGCGGACGGCCGGCGCGCTGGCCGTGGTCTTTGCTGCGCTGGCGGCTGCTTCATGCGCAACCCTGGTCGATGAAGGACGTGCCCGGGTGTGCCGCACCGTGGTGCCGGTGATCGAGGCGGACGGCGCCCGCATCGCCATCCTGCGCAGCAGCGCCGGGGCGACCGCGGATTCGGTCCGTGTCGACTACCGGCTGACGGTCGATGGGCGTTCGGCCTTCCGGCACGTGATCTGCCATTTTGGCGGCGCGCGGGGCCTGCCTCAGGATGCGCTGAGCGGCGTCGACACCCCTGACGGCCCGCTCGCGGAGGCGAAGCTCATCTTCCTGCAGCGCTTCTATCTCGAGCTGCCGGGCGAGCCGCCGCCCGATCCGGGATTGGCCGGCTCGTCCGCGCCCTTCCTCCTGCCGCCTTCCGTGGCGCTCGCTTTGCAGCAGCTCGTCTCGGCCCTGCCCTCGGCCGCCATCTACGGCTTGCTGGCATCGTCCTATGCGCTGATCCAGGGTCTCGTGGGGCGTGTCGTCTTCGGCTTCGGGGATCTCGCGGCGGTCGGCGGCTATGCGACGCTGACGGGACTGGCGCTCGGCTCGGCCTCGGGCTCGCTGACGGCGCTCGGTTTCGCCTTCGTCCTGGCGCTGGGCGTCAGCTCGGCCTACGGCATCGCCACGGGGCGGTTCGTAGTGTTGCCGGCCCTTCGCGCCAAGGGACAGGCCGTGGTTATCGCGACCGTCGGCCTGATGCTGGCGCTCGCCGAATATTCGCGCTTGACCATGCCCCGTTCGATGATCTGGGCGCCCCCTCTCCTCTCCACGCCGATGGCGCTTGCCAGGGCCGAGAACTTCGCCGTGACGGTGACGCCGATGCAATTGCTCTCGGCCGCTATCGGCCTTGCGGGCGCGCTCTGCCTCCTCGCCTATCAGCGCTGGTCGGCCTTCGGCCGAGCCTGGCGCGCCGTGTCGCAGGACGAGATCGCCGCCGCGATGCTGGGCATCGACCGCGATCGGGTGTTCACCAAGAGCTTCGCCATCGCGGCGGCGCTGGCGGGCCTGGCGGGCTATGTGCTGACCGTGCATTACGGGCAGACGGGCTATGCCTTTGGCTTCACGCTCGGGCTCAAGGCTCTGGTCGGCGCGGTGCTCGGCGGCATCGGTTCGGTCGGCGCGGCTTTCGCCGGCGGCATCATCCTGGCTTTCGGCGAAGCGGCCTGGTCGGCGCTGTTCAGCGTCGATTCGCGCGACCTTGCGGTCTATTCGCTGCTCGCGATCTTGTTCATCTTCCGGCCCTATGGCGTCTTCGGCCAACGCCCGGATTCGCCGAGCTTGAGCTGAAGCAGCCACGGGTGGACGAGCACCGCGCGACCTGCCACTGCTTTCGCGTTTGAGGAGAGATCGAACGATGCGCGTAGCGACATGGAACGTCAATTCGATCCGCCAGCGGCTGCCGCATTTGCTGCGCTGGCTCGATGAGGCGAATCCCGATATCGTCTGCCTGCAGGAGCTGAAATGCCTGGATGACGCCTTTCCCCGTCTCGAAGTCGAGGCGGCCGGCTATCATGTCGAGACGCTTGGTCAGAAGACCTTCAATGGCGTCGCACTCCTCTCGCGCTCATCACCTGAAGAGGTGCGGCGCGGCCTGCCCGGCGACGAAACGGACACCCAGGCGCGCTATCTCGAAGGCGTGTTTCCGAGCGCCAAGGGCGTGGTGCGTGTCGCTTCGATCTATCTGCCGAACGGCAATCCGGTGGCAAGCGAGAAATATCCCTACAAGCTCGGCTTCATGGAGCGGCTGCGCCGCCACGCGATCTCGTTGCTGCGCCTGGAGGAGCCCCTGGTGCTGGCCGGCGACTACAACGTCATCCCCGAGCCGATGGACGCCTATGACCCGTCGGCCTGGCTCACCGACGCGCTCTTCCTGCCGCAGACGCGGGCGGCCTTTCGCAAGCTCCTGGCGCTTGGCCTGACCGACGCTTTTCGCGCCTGCGACCCGGCGCCCGAACGCTACAGCTTCTGGGACTATCAGGCCGGCGCCTACCAGAAGAATAACGGCATCCGCATCGATCATCTGCTTTTGTCCCCGCAAGCGACCGACACTCTCGTCGCTTGCCGCATCGACAAGCAGACGCGCGGCTGGGACAAGCCGTCCGATCATGTGCCGGTGGTCGTGGAACTGGCCATCGCGTGACGTTTGGATGGCGACGAACGAGCCGTCGAGCGCGGCGCGGCGGAGGCTCGTCGAGGCGTGCGCGAAAGCAATATTATTGCACGATATGAACCGACACGCGCTGTCGGATTCAATTATGGATGAGCTTAGTCTAGTCTAGGTCGCCAGATCTCCAGTTCTTCCTCGACACTGCGCAGCTTTCTTGGCCCGATAAGCTCGAACGCCGTGGGCACGAGACGCGCCACGTCGCCTGAGCAGAGTACGACCTCTCCAAGCTCCTTGCACAGCTCTTGAATCCGCGCTGCGGTATTGACGGCGGTGCCGGTGACGGTGAAGTCGAGGCGGCTCGGGACACCGACATTGCCATACATCACTACGCCGCGATGCAGCGCCACCCCGCAAGCGATCGATTCCCGGCCCTCCTCCTGGCGCGCCACATTGATGGCCGCAAGGGAGCGACGGGCGCTGGCAAGGGCGTTGTTCGCGGCCAGAACCGCTGTTTGGGGATCGCCTTCGATCGGAAAGATGGCGAGGACGGCGTCGCCGATGAATTTCAGGACCTCGCCGCCCGCCGCAATGACGGATCCGGCAGTCGCATCGAAGGAGGTGTTGAGGACGCCGAGAAAATCCTGTGGTGAGAGCGCTGCCGCAAGACGCGTCGAATTGCGCAGATCGCTGAACCAGATGATGGCGTCGATCGTGGTGAAGTCGCCGCGCCGGATCTGCCCGTTCAAGACCTGCCGGCCGGTGCCTCGGCCGACATAGGTGTCGAGCAGCGAGGTGGTCAGGTGGCGCAGGGCGTGCACTTCCAGGATCCGCCCGACAAAGGGCAAAAGATGCTCGATCGCCGCAACCTGGTCGTCGCTGAAGCCCCCCGGCCCGGCTGTGGCGAGGCTCAGCGCATTTATGGCGCGGTTCGAAAACGGAATGGCGAAGATGACATATCCGGTCGACCCGGCTTCTGCGAGCTCGCTCAGGATGGGGAAGTCCAGTCGTGCCTTCTCACCCGTGAGCTCGCGACGCAGCATGGGCACCTGCCCCCCGATGATCTGGGACATCGGATTGTCGCGGAATGTCGGCGTTTGACGCATCTCGAACGGCACCGGCCGTTCATTCACCGTGTCGGTTGCTGCGTCCCAAACATAGCTGACGCCGACGACTTGCGGATCGAGAAAGGGAATATGGCAGTTGAGGCGTTCAATCGGGATATCGGCGTCGCGCAGCCGATGGCAAAACGCCTTGATCAGCTCCGTGGTCGCGGTGATGCGCCACGCCTCGCTGAGGATCCAATTTTCGATCGAGCCGATTTGGGCAAGGATCATGTCATCTGCCATGACGAGCTAACGCGTCGCGTATTGCCGAACCGAATGACCTCCGTCAACGTCCAGGATTTGTCCGGTCAGATAGGTATTGGTCATCATCATGAGCACGGCGTCGGCAATCTCGTAGGTGTATCCGACGCGACGAACCGGCAGGCTCTCCCCTGTCGCGTCGTACATCTGTTCGCGCTTGTCGTCGGCCATGCCGGCATAGGCATCGGAACGCACCATCCCCGGGGAACAGCAATTCACGCGCAGCCTCGGGCCGAGCTCGAGCGCGAGCGCACGAGTGAGCCCCTCGACGGCCGCATTCACGGCGCCGAGGCCCGAACAATTCAAGCCCGGACGCCGCGACAGGATGCCGGAGAAGAAAGTGATCGAGCCACCATCGGCGAGCTTCGGCAGCAGGGCGCGAGCGACCGCATAAGGGCCGAAGAACTTCGAATCGAACATGCGGCGCACCGGTTCGATCGCAAGATCCGCGAAGGCGCCGTGGGCGGCGAATGCGGCCGTGACGACCAGATGATCGGCGTCATTCGGCGCAAGCTTCGCAGCGAAAGCCTCGAGCGACCCTTGGTCGGTCATGTCGAGGCTTGCGCAGCCGACCTGCCCAAGGCCCGCCAAATCATTCGCCGCGCGCTCGAGCTTGGCGGCATCTCGCGCCACAAGCGTCACCCGGCCTTTCAGACGCAGGACCGCCTCCGCGAGTGCAAAGCCGATCCCGCTCGACCCGCCGACAATGACCACATGCCGTCCGAGAAGGCCCGTCGACAAGGGAAGACGCACGATCGACATTCCGCTTCCGCTCGTCATGATAGGCACCTTCCCGGCTTGGGACCTGTCGAGGACGCACACGTGACGCAGCATTGCCGTTCGACAATCCGGAGATCAGAGAGCGACATCGATATTTGTAATTTGCGATGACAGTCAAATCGATCGTATTCATGGGGGCATCGACGTGATCGATGATCGATGTTTCGAATTGCGGCGGATTACGATGGCGGGTGTCTCCCTTTTCGATGCGAGTTGCGGTCGTGGCTTTTTCGGCCTTGGGTGCTTGGCGACGACGCGACCGAGTCAGAGCAAACGTCGAGCACGAAATAGCGCGCTATGAAAAAGCGGTGGAAATATTTCGGGGCGATATCGCTGCTAATAATCCATGGCTCTGTGCTCGCTCAATATGACAATTGGCTCACATGGCCGATTGAACGGATGGACGTATTGTATGCACATTTGCTGGCCAAACAAGATTGGATTCTTGTGAAGAGTTCGGAAATGGATGACGCCGTTACGAGCCTTAAGGAGAATTCATGGCGCGCACTCTCGTCCGAGGAAGCTGGACGCATCGCTGAGGGGGATGTCGTAATTCGAAATGATAGAAAGGCTTATCTAATACGCGGCGTGTCCTTTAGAATTGCTGCAGGTGATTACCAAATCGGGTATTACGACAATGACTTATTGGTAACATACCATGTCTTTGGTCCTGGACCATTTCCTGCTTATCACGAGGCAATCATCGTGTTTTTGTCAGAACCGCCCAAGCACGTTTTTGTTACAGCGAACTTCGCGCGTTGAGTTAGTGTGAGTTGGTAGAGGCCTCGCGAGACGACTGGGCGCAAGAAGACTAGGAATGAAGTAGCTGCCACCGCAATCCGCGCAGGCCCGACGCCCGCCTCACGCAGCCTGCGCCCCCTTGACCGCCTCGGCGATCTGCCCCTGCCCTCCCATTCGATCATGACGCTGTCGCCGGTCGGTGCCCAGCGGATAATGCTCAGCTTGAAATCCGGGATGCGCCTGAGCAGCCCCCCGGAAATGCTCGACCACCGCTTCGGCATTGCCCGGCTCGGTCATGGGCGGGATCAGGTTCGCCGTGTCGGGATGCATCAGGTCGCGCAGGCTGACGAGACCGATGCGACGCGTCTGCGCCGGTTGGCGTTGAGCTTGGTCGAGCGGGTATTGACCGATCTGCGCGAGCCCAAGCGCGGCAACCCGTCGAGGTGAAGTGCCGGGTTTTGCCGGTATCGAGTTGATGTCCCGGCTGCATCCGCAGCGCCGGACAACCTGATCGCGAACTCAGTCTTGAATTCGCCTTGAGATTGAATAGCATCGGCTTGGGGCCCTCAGCTCGATGGCCCTGAGCTCGATGGAGGACAAGATGGAGGGAGTTGTTCCGCAGTCGACTGGTGTGAACGGCGGCTTGGCGCCTCAGGAGCCGCGGCGCGCCGTCGGGATCGTGCCGAACGCGGCGCATCAGGCTCCGCGCGGCCTGTTCGACGAAGGTGCTTACGAGCTGGCGGTCGTCGAGTTCGATGACCAGGGCCGCTGCTATGAGCGGGCGCAGATGGACGCGGTCGCGAACCGGCTCGACGCCCTCGCCGGCGCCGACGCGATCATCGTCGTGTTCGTCCATGGTTGGAAGCACGATGCCCGCAGCGACGACACGAACCTCATCTCGTTCCAGGACGTGCTGCGGCAGACCGTGGCCCAGGAGGTCAAAGCGGCGGCGGCCGGCGGGTGGCGTCCGCGGCCGGTCCTTGGGGTCTTCGTCGGTTGGCGAGGCATGTCGTTCTACGATCGGCTGGGAATTTTGGACAATGTGACCTTCTGGGATCGGCAGGAGGCGGGCCGGCGCGTCTCGGTCGGATCCGTCAGGGAATTGTTCGGCCGACTGCGCCACTACCGCAACCGGCGCAAGGATGCGGGTGGCGCGCCCCTCCTCGTCATCGTCGGGCACAGTTTTGGGGGAATGATCGTCTATTCGGCGCTCGCCCAGTCGCTGATCGAGGCGGCAACGGTGCCGGTTGACGAGGTCACGCCGCGCTTCGCCGACCTGGTGCTGCTCGTGAACCCGGCGGTCGAGGCGGAGCGTTACTTGCCGATCTACGACCTGGTCAATGTGCGAATGCAGCAGCAAAAGGGAACCGATCAGCCGCCGGTTTTCGTATGCGCGACTGCCAAGAATGACTGGGCGACAGGTCTAGCCTTTCCCATCGGAAATGCCTTCTCCCTCATTTCGGAGAGCTATCGTGGCCGCGAGGAGCGCCAGGCCATGGTGAATACGATCGGCCATTTGCCATGGATGAAAACGCATGACTTGGTCGGCAGCAATGTCACTCCGGGGTATGAGCGCATTCCGGTCAGCCCGCAGGCGAATTGGAGCCCGTTCTGGGTGATCAGCACGACACCCGACATCATCGATGGACATAACGGCATCTTCAAAGACAAGTTTCTCAGCTTCGTGGCCGGGCTCGTCTTCGAGCAGGTCGCATATTCAATGTCCAAGCGGCCGCTGCGAACCATGGCCCAGCCGAGATAGCGTGCCGAGCGGCGCACATGCTGAGCGGCGCTTCGCCGCAAAGCCGCAGGGCCGCGAAATCGAGCCCGGAAAAGGTCACCTTCGCGGCAAAGTCCCTGTATTAACAGCGCATCGCGGTGCGGGATCGCCTGAGCACCGGTCGTCCGCATCTAGGAGTGTGTTGGATCATGGGACATTTGATCGATCGCAAGGATTGGGCCGCAGATCCCGATCGCTGGCGTGGCGAATGGCAGGGCGCCGCGTACGGAGCCGGGGTTTCGGTGATTTTCGTCAGCGAGCAAGAGGTCGGCGCCGGCCCGAAGCTGCATCGACATCCTTATGCCGAGACATTCATGGTCCGCCTGGGCCGCGCCCTCTTCACGATTGGAGATGACGAGATCCAAGCCCATGAGGGTCAGATGCTGGTGGTGCCGGCGAACACGCCGCACAAATTCAGCAATCTCGGGCCGGGGCTTTTGGAGACGATCGACATCCACGCCAACGACCGATTCGTGACCGAATGGCTCGAGTGACCGGTCGCTCAGCGCCCCTTGCCGTGCTGATCGATATAGAGCGTCGCGAGCTGGCGCTCATTCTCATTCGCCGCCGCGAAGGCCTCGTCGCGCAGCTTGGAGATCCAGGCATCCTTGGACGGGTCGGAACCCTCTCTCGCCAATGACAGCCACATCAGGCCTTGCGCCGCCTGGCGCGGCACCCCGTTGCCGGCGAACAGGATATGTCCCAGCAAGGCCTGCGAAGGACGGTGGTTCTTTTCGGCCGCGAGATTGAGCCAGCGGACCGCCTGGCGGATATCCTTCGGCCCGCCGACGCCGTCCGCCATCATGCGGGCAAGGTTATATTGGGCGTCCGGATCGCCGAACAATGTCGCCGCATGCTCGAACAGGTCGCGGGCCCGGACGGCGTCGAGCTTGACATAGCTGTTCGGGATGCCGTCGAGGAAATAGGTGCCGAGCGCCACATAGGCATTGGCGACAAAGCGCGCATTGGGCGATCCTGGACCGTCATCGTCGCCTTCATCCGCGATCTTCGAATAATATTCGAACGCCTTCAGGTCGTCATGCGGCACGCCGTCGCCCTCGGCATACATGCGTGCGAGCTTCCAGCTCGACATGGCGTGGCCCTGCGCATCCGCATAGGCGAAGGCGCGCGCCGCATCGGTCTTGTCGCCGGCATTATAGGCCCGCATGCCTTTGCTGAAGGCATCCCGCATGGACTTGAACGGTTCCATGACATGGGGCGTCATCGCAGGCGCATAGGCCGGCGCCGCGACGATGCCGCCATTGTCCAAGCCGCCCCCCGGTATGATGGATTGCGGAGCGGCGGGAGCTGCGATCACGGCGCGGCCCATCACTGCGGATGAGGTGCTGCTCGGCGCCATGACCGGATCCTGCCCCGGGCGCCCGACGGGCAGCGGCGGCAAGGGTGCGCTGGCGACGGGCGCCGGCAACGGCGCGCCCAAAGGTGCGCTCAAGAGGGGGGCCCCCAAGATAGACGCGCCAATCGCCGGCCGCGGCTCGGGCGGCGTCTGGCTCCGCGCCTCGGGCGCATGCCAGGCGACAGCCCCTGTCGCTGCCAATGCCGGAATGATCAGGCTTGAAAGGTCAAATATCCGCATAGCACCGAGCTTCGCCCTGAGCCCCTGGGTGGGTTACCGCGCCATGACGGGCAGGTCCCACCTGTTGTGCGTATTTCCAAATTGCGCCTGAACCGAATTCACTTTGGCGCGGCTTCCAGTCTTTTTTGCGGCGTTCGAGCTCCGCATCGTCGAGCTGCACCGCCAGCACCCCGGCGATCGCGTCGATCTCGATGATGTCGCCGTCCCGCAACAGCGCGATCGGCCCGCCGACGGCCGCCTCCGGCCCCACATGGCCGACGCAGAAGCCGCGGGTGGCGCCCGAGAAGCGTCCATCGGTGATCAGCGCCACCTTGTCCCCCATCCCCTGCCCGTAGAGCGCGGCCGTGGTCGCCAGCATCTCGCGCATGCCGGGCCCGCCCCTCGGCCCTTCATAGCGGATGACCAGAACCTCACCTTCCTTGTAGCTGCGGGCGCGCACCGCCTCGAAGCAGGCTTCCTCGGTGTCGAAGCAGCGCGCCGGGCCCTTGAAGGTCAGATGCTCCGGCTTCATGCCGGCGACCTTCACGATCGCCCCGTCGGGCGCGAGATTGCCCCTGAGGCCGGCAACGCCGCCGGTCGCGGTGATCGGCGTATTGGCGGGGCGCACCACATCCTGCTCATGGTTCCAGGCGACCTTGGCGAGGTTCTCGGCGATCGTGCGCCCGCTGACCGTGATGCAGTCGCCATGCAGATAGCCATGGTCGAGCAGCGTCTTCATCAAGAGCGGGATGCCGCCGGCCTCGAACAGATCCTTGGCGACGTAGCGCCCGCCCGGCTTGAGATCGGCGATATAGGGGGTTCGCTTGAAGATCTCGGCGACGTCGAACAGATCGAAGGCGATGCCGCATTCATGCGCGATCGCCGGCAGGTGCAGCGCGGCATTGGTCGAGCCGCCGGAGGCTGCGACCACGGTCGCGGCATTCTCCAACGCCTTCATCGTGACGATGTCGCGCGGCCGGATATTGCGGTGCAGGAGCTCCATGACCATCTCGCCCGCCATCATGCAGAACCGGTCGCGGATCTCGTAAGGGGCAGGCGCACCGGCCGAATATGGCAGGGCAAGGCCGATGGCCTCGGACACCGTCGCCATGGTGTTGGCTGTGAACTGGGCGCCGCAGGCTCCCGCCGAAGGACAGGCCACGTTCTCGAGCTCGTCGAGATCGGCGTCCGACATGTCGCCGACCGAATGCTTGCCGACCGCTTCGAACAGATCCTGCACGGTCACCGGGCGGCCCTTGAAGGTGCCGGGCAGGATCGAGCCGCCATAGATGAAGATAGAGGGAATGTTGAGGCGGCACATCGCCATCATCATCCCGGGCAGGGATTTGTCGCAGCCGGCGAGGCCGACCAGCGCGTCATAACAATGGCCGCGTATGGTCAGCTCGACCGAATCGGCGATCACGTCGCGTGACGCCAGCGAGGCTTTCATGCCTTGATGGCCCATCGCCATGCCGTCAGTGACGGTGATGGTGCAGAATTCGCGCGGCGTGCCGGCGGCCGCGGCGACGCCCTTCTTCACCGCCTGGGCCTGGCGCATCAGCGAGATGTTGCAAGGAGCGGCCTCGTTCCAGCAGCTCGCCACGCCGACCAGGGGCTGATGGATCTGCTCCCGCGTCAGCCCCATCGCATAGAGATAGGAACGGTGCGGCGCACGGGCCGGCCCTTCGGTGACATGCCGACTGGGCAACCTCGTCTTGTCGATGACCCGCGCGTCCATTCGGCTCAGCTTTGCCTCTCAAGCCCACTCAGGCGACGCCTTGCAGCGTCATGCGTACAAAAGCGCGGAGCACTGCCCGCGCTTCCCCAACACCCGCGCCCTAAAGGCGGGCTCGTTTGTGGCGGCTTTCGGGCGGGACACATCCCACTTTGCCTTGAATATCAAAGACTCTTTCAATGTTGCAAAACCGCAACATTTCGGGAGGTGCCCGAGCGAGGCCCGGAGCACATGCCGGGGCGGGTTATTTGCGCGGAGTGAAAATAACTCAGAACGCGAAGGCTGGCGCCTTGGCGAAGGCGGCGAGCAAAGGCGCTGAGGCGTCGAACACCGAGCGGCCCGTGATCACGCCTGCGGATTTCACCTGCAGCATGACCTGCCCGGCCCGTCCCAGGCCGTTGACCCCGATCAGGCGGCCGCCCTCGGCCAGCTGGGTGGTCAGGCTCGCGGGCTCCTGCTGATAGGCCCCTTCGATGAAGATTACATCGAAGGGGGCCTGCGACTTTGCCCCTTCGGCGAGCGGAGCGGCGAGCGCTGTCACCGTAGTCACACCGGCCGCGGCGAGCGCGGCTCGAGCCGAAGCGATGATCTTGGGGTCTTCGTCCACCGCCACCACTTGAGCGCCGAGATTCGCGAAGACCGCGCTGCCATAGCCGGTGCCGCAGGCGATATGCAGCACCTTGCAGCCGGGGACCGGCTCGACGGCCTGCACCATGCGCGCCAGCAGGACGGGGGCGAGCGAATAGCGCAGCTCGCCCGTCGCCTCGATCCGGCCGGTTTCGAGATGCTGATCGCTATAGGCGAAGGGCTTGGCGGGCTCGGGCAGGAAGGCCTCGCGCGGCAGCTCCTCCAGCACGGAGAGCAGCGGGCGATGCGTGACATCGGCCGTGCGGATCTGGTTGTCGACCATGCGACGGCGGGCATCGGCGAAATCGAGCATGGTGCTATCCTCTTCAGCCCGGCTTTTAGCTTCACGGGCGCCAAAGGCAAGCGCAAGGATCAAGCTTGGGTCGGGATCGAACTTGGATATGGAGGCCTTGGAAATGGAGGCCTCGGAGGGAATCGAACCCCCGTACAAGGATTTGCAGTCCTCTGCGTAGCCACTCCGCCACGAGGCCGTCCGCCGCAACCCGGCGCATCTCGATAAAGGCTGCGAGCGGATTGGGCAACCAAATGTTGCAGCTTATCGACGGATCTGCGCGCCGCGCATGGCGCTCCGCTTCGAGGCCCGTCCGCCAGCTTCCGGATCAGGGCTTCGCGGCACCGGATCGGGCCGTGCCGATCTCGACCCGGATCGTTGCTCATTCCATATCGATCCTAACCCGCCAAGGCAGATGGGTATGCGGCTTGGTCAGCGTAGCCGCGCCACGACCCGGCACAAGCTGACGAGATCAGCATCGTATTGGCCGGAATTCGCCAAAATGGTGGGACAGCGGCGCTTGAGGACAACGCGCCACTCGCCTGCCTCCGGCCCGCTCAGCCGCTCCCGAATCACGATGGCGGGCAAGAGACCGCCTTTTGAATCCGGGCCAACTCCGCCGCCCGCACTCGCGCCGACACCGCTCTCGCCTGCCGCTATGCCGCCGTTCGCGCCTGCACCAACGCCGGCTGCGCCAACTCCGGCACCTGCGCCGGCGCCGACAGCAACCGCCTGGGAACGGATGTCGTCGCCTGTGTCCCTCATGACCGACAAGCGTGCGAGCCGCGCATGCAGGCCCGCCCCGCCCTTTCCGGATGTGGTGCGCATCGCAGATCGAGACGGCGGCACTGAACGCTTGAGCAATGGTTCGGGGCGCTTGGAAATGGAACCGGTCGGTGTTGGCGTTGAGGTCACGATCGGCGCAGGCTGTGGCGTCTCTGGCGGCGATGCAGGAGCCTTCTGCGGCGCCGGATCGGCCGCGACTTCCGCAGGCGCCTGTGGACTTGCTTCGCCGGTTGTGCGGGCTTTCGGTTCCGCAGCGGCTTCGGCCTCCGGCGTTGGCGCTATAATCACGATCGGCGCAGGCCGTGACGTCTCCGGCGGCGATGCAGGAGCGGTCTGCGGCACCGCATCAGCCACGACCGGAGCAGGCGCGTCGGAGCTGACCTCGCCATGCGGACGGGCCATCGCTGCCGCGGCGGCTTCGGCCTCGGTCGCTGGCGATAAGGTCACGGTCGGCGAGGGCTGTGGCGCTACTGGCGATGGAGATGTGGGAGCCGTCTGCGGCGCCACGTCGGCTACGATCGGCGCCGGCGCGTCGGAAATTGCCTCGCCGGTCGGGCGGGGTTTCGGTGCCGCGGCGACCTCGGGGGTCTCATCCAGCGCTGGTGATACCGTGACAATCGGCGAGGGCTGCGGCGCCGGTTGCGCCGCGGCATCGGTCACGGTCGGTGCCTGCGCCTCGGAACTGGGCTCGCCAGTGGAGCGGGCCTTCGGTTCCGTGGCGGCTTGGGGGAGCACTTCCGGCATAGAGGATGCGATCACGATCGGTGAAGGCTGAGGCGTCGCTGGCGATGGCGATGCAGGAGCCGGCTGCGCTGCTGCATCGGCTGCGACCGCAGCGGGCCCCTCGGTCAAGGTTCGGATATCCTGGCTGGCCGTGCCCTGCGTGAGTTGGTCACCCGACAGTATTTTGCTTTGTGTTGCTTGCAGTTGCTTATAGGGAGTCAAGTCGGCGTATGTATAAATCACAATCGCGTAAGGCACGAGGATCGCTGTCCACAATACGAGCGCCCTGATGGCTCTAGCAGTCGCTTTGCGAAGCATGACACAGCCCTTCTCGCCAGTCGGCTCATGCGGTCGCAGTTCGATCGATCGTGGCGGCCCTGTGCCAATTGGGTCAAATTTTGAATAAGCGCGAAAGGGCCCGCTTGTTCCGTCCGCTGTCAAGGCCCGAAAATCCCGAATTCGGCTCTTTCGAGGTAGCCCGAAGGGGGTAGATTCCCCGGGATGCAGCGCGCGAGGCCTGGCGGGTGGCGTTCAGGCCCATCATTTCTCGTCGAAGCGTGAAACGGAACCGGCCGGGCTCGAACAGCGATCCTATTGCGACAGCACCAGGGCCCAATACTCGCCATAGCCCATGCCGGGCGTGTCGATCCTGGCGACGCCGATGCGATGGATGCCGGCAAGCAGCAGATTCTCGTTATGGCCGGGCGAGGCCTTCCAGCTCGCTATGGCATCGCCGATCGATGCCCGGCCGGCGGTGAGATTCTCGGCAGAGATGCCGTGAATGCCGAAGGACGCCATGCGGCTCGCAAAATCGCCATGCGACAGGCTACCAGCGGCAGCGACCGCGCGTGCCTGGACTTCCGCGGCCTCGGCGAGCCTGGCATCGGGAGAGACGGCGTTCTTGCCATTGGCGACGCGGTAGCGCGAGATCAGGGCAGCCGCACTCCTTGCATCGGCTGCGGTCGAGGCCAGCACCAGTCTCGTGGCGACGGGGCGCGACGCACCCGTCAGGCCGGCGCAGCCGCTCGCGCCGGCCGCGATTACCGCCAGCAGCAATCCGGTCGCGGCGAGTTTCCAGCCTCGCCCGCCGCCCTCGCCTGTCCTGGGCGTTGATCTCATTCCCGCTCGCGCCTCAGCCGCGTCCATTCCTCGAGCCTCGCCTTGATGCGGGCTTCGACGCCGCGCTCGGTCGGCCGGTAGAAGCTCAGGCGCTCCATGGTCTCGGGGAAATAATCCTGGCCGGAGAAGGCGTCGGGGGCATCATGGTCATAGGCATAGCCCTTGCCATAGCCTTCCTGCTTCATCAGCTTGGTCGGGGCGTTGAGGATGTGCTTGGGCGGCGGCGCGGAGCCGTTCTGTTTGGCGGCCTGCATGGCCGCCGCATAGGCGACATAGGCCGCGTTCGATTTCGGGGCGCAGGCGAGATAGATCACCGCATTGGCGAGCGCGAGCTCGCCCTCCGGCGATCCTTGCTGCTCATAGGCCTCGGTCGCCGCGCGCGCATGCACCAGCGCATGGGGATCGGCGAGGCCGATATCCTCGACCGCCATGCGCACGATGCGGCGCGCCAGGTAGCGCGGATCCTCGCCGCCATCGAGCATGCGGCAGAACCAATAGAGCGCAGCGTCGGGATCGGAGCCGCGCACCGATTTGTGTAAGGCACTGATGAGATTGTAATGGCCGTCGCGGTCCTTGTCGTAGACCGGCGCGCGGCGCTGCAGGACCTCCTGGATCGTCTCGGCGTCGAATGTCTCGCCGGGCTTGGCGGCGCGCCAGGCTTCCTCGGCCAGAGTCAGCGCCGACCGCCCGTCGCCGTCGGCCATGCGGATCAGCGAGGCCCGCGCCGCGGCGTCGAGCGGCAGCGCCTTGCCCTCATGCGCCTCGGCGCGCGCCAGGAGCTTCTCGATCGCTTCGCCGTCCAGCGCCTTGAAGACCAGCACCCGGGCGCGCGACAGAAGCGCGGCATTGAGCGCGAAAGAGGGATTCTCGGTGGTCGCGCCGACCAGCGTGATCGTGCCGTCCTCCATGACGGGCAGGAAGCTGTCCTGCTGGGCCCGGTTGAAGCGATGGATCTCGTCGACGAAGAGCAAGGTGCCTTTGCCTTGCGTCACGCGGGCGCGCGCCGCATCGAATGCCTTCTTCAAATCGGCGACGCCCGAGAAGATGGCCGAAATCTGCTGGAATTCGAGCTTGGTCTCGCCGGCCAGCAGGCGCGCCACCGTGGTCTTGCCGGTGCCGGGCGGCCCCCAGAAGATCAGCGAGCCGAGCGATCCCGCAGCGATCAGCCGCGTCAGCACGCCGTCCGTGCCGGTGAGATGCTCCTGGCCGGCGATCTCGGCAAGCGACATGGGGCGCAGCCGGTCGGCGAGCGGGCGCGTGCCGCTCTTGTCGAGCCCGGCTGCGGCGAACAGGTCGGTCACGCGATCAGGGGCTCCTGCTGCTCAAGATCCGGCGCCGGGACGCATCAAGCGCTTGCCATCTGGCGCTGGTAGATATTCGGAACGGAGATCTCCATGAAGCGGCCGGGCTGCGCCAGAGGCTGAAAGCCGTAGCGCGCGTAGAGGCCCCCGGCATCGGCCGTGGCCAGCATGAAGCGCCGCAGGCCCTGCAGATCGGGATGAGCGATGATGGCGTCCATCAACGCCTTGGACACGCCGCGCTTGCGGAAAGCGGGGTCGACGAAGACGTCGCACAGATAGGCAAAGGTCGCCCGGTCGGTGACGATCCTGGCAAATCCCGCCTGTTCCCCCGCCGCCGTGAGCGCTCCGAAGCACAGGGAATGGCGCAGCGAGCGATCGAACACCGCCCGCGGCAAGCCCTTGCACCAATAGGCTTCCCGCTCCAGCCAGGCATGGATGCGGTCGAGGTCGAAGCGCGCCGGATCGGTCGAGATCACGATCTCGGCTTCGGCCTTGGATGCAGTCTGCGTCGTCATCAGCGCTGTCCCTGGAAACAAGTCTATCCCTGGAATACGGTCGCCAGAAGCTGGCCACCGCGATTGATGACGATCTTCCACAGCCTCGCCTTGTCGGCGAGCGCACGTTGCGCCTCGCGCGAAGTGCCGATCTTGGCGCCGTTCACCTCGACGATGATGTCGCCTTTCTGGAAGCCGGCCTGGCCCGCATTCGAATTCTCATCGACCTCGGCGATCACCACGCCCGAGGACGAGATATCGACGGATAATTCCTCGCCCACGGCGGGCGACAGGTTTTCGATCGTCGCGCCGGCGAGCGGATTGGCCCCGTCGATCTTGGCGACTTCGCGCGCCGGCGTCTCGGGAGCTGTGCGCAGCTTGATCGGCAAGGTGAGATTGGCGGTGCCGCGCCGCAAGCCGACCGATGCCGTCTGGCCGAGGCCGCGCGTGCCGAAGCGAAAGCCGAATGCATCGGGATCGTCGATCGCCTGGCCGTCGACCGACAAGATGATGTCGCCGCGCTTGATACCGGCCTCGGCCGCCGGGCTGCCATCCGTCACGCTCACGACGAGGGCGCCGATCGGGCGCACGAGGCCGAGCCCCTCGGCGATGTCCGAGGTGACGGTCTGCAGCTTGGCGCCGAGCCAGGGCCGGCGGACGGATTTTCCGCCCGCCTTGGCGCTGTCGACCACGATCCTGACCATATTGACCGGAATGGCGAAGCCGATGCCGACCGATCCGCCCGAGCGCGAATAGATCGCCGTGTTGATGCCCTCGAGGCGCCCGTCGAGATCGACGAGAGCGCCTCCCGAATTGCCCGGATTGATCGAGGCGTCGGTCTGGATGAAGAACTGGTAGTCGGAGGAATCGATCTGGGTGCGCGCCAGCGCCGAGACGATGCCTTGCGTCACCGTCTGGCCGACCCCGAAGGGGTTGCCGAGGGCGAGCACGAGATCCCCCACCTGCAGATTGTCCGAATCGCCGAACTCCAGCACCGGGAAGCGTTCTGACGCGCCCTTCAGGCGCAGCACCGCCAGATCCGAGCGCGGATCGCGCAACAGGATCTCCGCCTCGAATTCGCGCTTGTCGGCGAGCGCGACCTTGACGTCCGTCATGCCCTCGATGACGTGGTGATTGGTGACGACGAGGCCCGAGGGATCGACGATGACGCCGGAACCAAGGGATTTCTGCACCCTTTCGCGGCCGAGCCCGTTCATGTCGCGGCCGAAGAATTGCTGGAAGAACGGGTCGTCGAACAAGGGGTTGCGGGCGAGCTTCTGAGTGCGCGAGGCATAGACATTGACCACCGCCGGGGCGACCTTCTGCACGATCGGCGCGTAGGAATATTGCACCGCCGGCCGCGAGGGGGGCACGACGCGCTGCTGCGCAAGCGTAGGCGATATCGGCATCGCGAAACTGTGCAACGCGACAAGCGCGGCGATCGCGAAGGTAGTCGGGCGCGCCATTCGGGCCTCCGGAGCGATTTCGTGACGCTGCGCGTTTACACCAGCGCGGCTGCCGACGCATCCCCCGATCGATAGCGGTCGGAGGTTCCTCGTCTCCCGCAGCTATGGGGCCGCAGGCGTTTCGCCCGCAATTGTGAATGTCGAGGCCGCTACGCCGGAAGGGAGGGCGACCGGGACGGTCGCGGTCCCAAGTGTTTGTGGGGGATACAGGTATCAGGCGCGCCGGCGCATGCGTCGAATCCGAAGAGTCGGATCCAAGCTATTGATATGAAGTGAAATTCACCCCGGAGGACGTGGCTTTGCGGCAACCGCTCCGGTCGCGCGGCGGATCAGTCGTTCAGGGGGCCTTAGTCGGCACGACCTGCGTGACGATCACCGAATTGTGGGCGCTGTTGTGGACAGGCTTGGCAAAGACGCCGGTGGCAAAGCCAGCGACCAGAACGGCGACTGCGAGGCCGGCGACGATCTTTTCCGAGCGTGACATCCTGGTATCCATAGCCTTGCTCCACAGAATGGCGGGCAGCCACATGGCCCGACATCCGTTGGTCGCAGTGAAACTCGGAAAGGTTCATCCTCCACCGTGAATCGAGCTTAAACTCCGCAAGCTTGCTCGTGGATTAACGGCGCTGGTAGGCCGGCGTTCAGAAAGCGCGCATGCTCAACGAAACGCTAAGCGCGTGCTCGCTTGGCCACCCTTCCCGTTAACCGTGAGGCAAGCTCGACCTGCCTAGTCTCTCGCCGATCCTGCGGGGGCGCGATCGAATGCAGCAAGGCGTCGCGATGAGCATGGCTGAGCCGTCGGATAGAAGTGCGCAGCACGACCGCGCGGCGGCATTGCGGATCCGGGGATTGTGCAAATCCTTCGGGCGCGCTGCGGTCGACGAGCTCGACCTGAGCGTCAAGGCGGGCGAGTTCTATGCGCTGCTGGGTCCCAACGGGGCGGGCAAGACCACCACTCTGCGCATGGTCGCCGGTCTCTTGCAGCCCGATGCGGGTACGATCGAGATCTTCGGAATCGATGCCATGCGGCAACCGGTAGAAGCCAAGCGCATCACCGCCTGGCTCCCCGACGAGCCCATGCTCTACGACAAGCTCGACCCTCTCGAATATCTCGAATTCATCGCCGGGCTGTGGGGCATGAAGGCCGCCGAGGCCGAGCGGGGGGCGCAAGAGCTTTTAGAGATGCTCAACCTGTGGCCGCATCGCCATGAGCGCTGCGAAGGCTTCTCGCGCGGCATGAAGCAGAAGGTGGCGCTCGCCGGCGCGCTGATCCATGCGCCGAAGCTCCTCATGCTCGACGAGCCTCTCACCGGCCTCGACGCGGCGATCGCGCGGCAGGTTAAGGATCTTCTCACCGCGCGTGTCAGGGCTGGCGCTGCGATCGTGCTCACGACCCATATCCTCGAGGTCGCCGAGCGCCTCGCTGATCGCATCGGCATCATCCATGAAGGCAAGTTGATCGCCGAAGGCACGTTGAGCGAGCTTCGCCGACGCGCCGGAGGGACGAACTCGACGCTCGAGGACGTGTTCCTGCGATTGACGCGCCCCTTCGAGCAGGCCGCATGAGGTCCAAGCCCGGCTCGCTCGCCTGGCTCGTCGCCCATGATCTGCGACTGAGCTGGCGGCGCTTTCGCGCAGTGTTCCGCAAGCTCAGCTTGATCTCCATGCTCGGGATCATCCTGGTCGCCGAGTTCGTCTTTCACCTCATCGCATTCCCGGCGGCGAGCTGGTTCGGCGAGCTCGAAGCCGCTTCCGACCAGACCGCCTATCATGCGGCCCTCGCGGGAAGCCTGCTCGTCGTCCTGTCCTGGATGACCGCACAGGCGTTGACCGGCTCGACACGCGCTCTGCACGCGCAGGGCGAGCTCGACATCGTGCTGGCTTCGCCCGTATCGGCCCGCAACGTGGTCATGGCGCGCGCGCTGTCGACGGCCACTGAGGCGGTCGGCTCGGTCGCAATCCTGGTGGCGCCGGTCATCGACATGAATATCGTCGCCGGCCGCACGCATTGGCTCGCAGCCTATCCGATGCTGGTCGGCGCCGGGCTTCTCGCCACCACGATCGGCTTGTCGGCAGCCGTCTGGCTGTTCGCCGTCATGGGCCCCCGCCGCGCCAGGCTGGTCTCCCAGATCGCCGCGACCGTGATCGGCGGCGGCTTCGTGCTCGCCGTGCAAATCGCCAACCTGCTGCCGCAATCCTGGCGAGACGGGATCGCGGTGACGCTCGGCCCGGGAGTTCACGGCGACGTCGCCGATTACGGCCCCGTGATCTCCTTGCCGCTGCGGGCCGCGCAGGGCGACATCGGAGCGCTCCTCGCTGTCCTTGCGTTCTCCCTCTGCAGCTTCGCCATCGTGACCAGCGCGCTCGGCGAGCGCTTCGCCAGGACCGCCATCGCCTCGGCTGGGATATCGGCTGGCCCGGCCTCGAGGCCGAGCAAAGGCGCGCGCGCCTTCCATGGCGGGGCCGGTCGGGCGCTGCGACGCAAAGAGCTGCTGCTCATTGCCCGCGATCCATGGTTGATGTCGCAGGTCTTCCTGCAGATCGTCTATGTCCTGCCGATCGCGGTCATCTTGATGCATGGCGAGAGCACGGCGGGTTCGGTGACGATCGCGGCAGGCCCCTCGATCGTCGTGATCGCGTCGCAATTATCGGGCGCCTTCGCCTGGCTTGCCATCTCCGGCGAGGACGCACCGGACCTTCTGGCTTCGGCGCCCTTGACGCGCAGCCGCATCGAACGGGGCAAGATCGAAGCCATCTCGTTGCCGGTCGGCGTCATCGTGGCCTTGCCGTTGATCTGGCTCGTGATCATCGCGCCACAGGCCGCCCTGCTCACTCTCATCTTTGCGGCGGGCGCGGCCATCGCCTCCGCCTGCCTCAATCTCTGGCATCCGGCTCCCGGCAAGCGCGGCGAGATGATGCGCCGGCATCAGCAATCGAAGCTCGTCGGCATGGTGGAGCATTTGCTCTCGCTGCTCTTCGCCGTGGGCTGTGTGCTGGCGCTGATCGGCAACTGGCTTGCCGCCTTGCCGGTCGTCTTCGCGATCGCGATCTTATGGCTCAATCGAAGGCGCGACCCGGGCACATATCGGCCATCGACTCTGGTCGCAAAACGATCGCTCTTCGCCGTCAGTGCCGGGCGAGTCTCTTCTCGAAGCTGACGAAATCGTCACCGGCATCGTAGACGATGTTGGCGATGCGCCAGCTGCGCGCATCCTCGACGACGTCGACGACGACGCGGCGCGGCAGCTCCTTCACCATAAGGTCGACCAGCACCACCGGGGCGTCGACCGTGCCGAGCACCACCGCGGCGCCCACGAAGGCGACCTTGGACCCTGGCGCCACGCCCCAGCCGAAGAAAGCGTTGAGGGTCGGACCCTCCGGCAGGTCGGGGGTCGGATGCTCACGCGCCTCGCGCCAGAGCTTTGCGGTTTGCGGCGTCAGCAGCGCCAGGAACTCGGCATCGCTCAGGCTCTGCCCATGGGCGATGCGTGCCGCCTCCGCAGCGTAGACATCGTGCAGCCATTCGAGAACGGATTGCGGCGCCAGCGCCGCGGCGCCGGGCGCAAGTCCCAAGAGGGCAAATGAGAGGGCAAACGCTGCCAGCAGATGAGGCAGGATTCGCTTCACGGTGAATCGCCCCCCGCAGGCCCTGTGACCGAGGTGGGCTCCGACCGCAGCGCCCTGTCTTCGCCTGGCCGCATATGCTTCACGCCAACGGTTATCGTCACGGCCCCGATAGCCCCGTCCGGGGGAGAAACGCATGCTTGCCGTGTCAGCTTATCGGCAATGACAGGGTTTGTCGCGTCGAGGGACGGCGCATCATCTCGCCGTACCAACGCTCGACATTGGGGCGGGCGAGGTGGTCGAGCGGCAGGTTGAGCCAACGATGGATGGCCGGGCCGAGCGCGATGTCGCCGATCGTCAGCGCGTCGCCGGCGATGAAGGGACGCTTCGCGAGCACCGCATCCATGATGGCGACGCAGTCCTCCGTACGGCTGCGCGACGGCTCGACGGCGCCAGATTCGCGCTTTTCGGGCGGCAGGCGCACCAGATGCAGGAAGGCTGCGCCCATCGCCGGCTGCAGCGTCGTCGTCTGCCAATCCATCCACCGGTCCGCATCCGCGCGGCGCTGCGGATCGCTCGGCAACATCGAGCCTGCGGCGTGCTTGCCCGCGAGATAGCGCACGATGGCATTCGATTCCCAGAGCAGGAAGCCGTCATCCTCGATCAAGGGAACGAGTCCGTTCGGATTCTTCGCGCGATAGGCCGCCGTGTCGACGATGCCGAAGGCGAGGCCGGCATCGATGCGCTCATAGGGAAGGCCGAGCTCCTCGACGCATAGCATCACCTTCTGCACATTGACCGAGCTGAGGCGTCCCCAGATCTTCAGCGTCACCTCTCGTCTCCCTTTGCCTACCGCTACGATGACCCGGAAAGATGCATTTACGCGATCGTTGTTCGCGATGCATCGTCAAGATCTCGTCAGCATGCCCTCGGGCTCCTCCTCGCGCAGGCCGAAAACGGTCTCGGCGCTGCGGAACCCGGCGAGCTCGAACGCGCCTAAAGTCATTAAATCATTAGGCAAATTTTGCGCGAATGCCGTCGATCCGACGATCACCCGCCCGAGCCGCGCCGCGAGCTTCTCGAGACGGGCCGCCATGTTCACCGCAGGGCCGATGCAGGTGAAATCGAGGCGCCCTCCCCCGCCGATATTGCCGTAGAGCGCCTCGCCCACATGCAGAGCGAGCCCGAAGCGCAAAGGCGCATTGGTTCGCGGATCGCCTGCGGCCGGTAGCGCCTCGATCCTGGCTCTGGCGTCTCTCGCCGCCCGCAAGGCGCGGGCGCAGACCTCGCCGGTCGCGGCGTCGCTCGCGATGCGGAAGATCGCGAGCAGCCCGTCGCCCATGAATTTGAGCACCTCCCCGCCCTCGGCTTCGATGGCCGGCACCAGGCAGTCGTAGAACTGGTTGAGAAGATCGATCAGCGCCTGCGGCTTCATGCTGTCGGCGAGCGTCGTGAAGCCGCGCATATCGGAGAGCCAGATCGCGGCGCGGATCGCCTCCGTGTCGCCGCGTCTGATCCGCCCCGCGAGGATACGCTCGCCGGCGTCGTGCCCGACATAGGCGTCGAGAAGATTGACCGCGGTGCGCCGCAGCGCCCTCACCTCGGCGACCCGCGCCAAAGGCGGGATGATCGCCTCGAGCGCCTCGAGCTGCGTATCGGTGAAGCCGCCCTCCTGCTGCGTCGTGAAGGAGGCTGCGTGGATCTCCGCATTGGTGAAGCGCAGCGGCATCGCGAGATAGTCGGTCACGCCTTCGTCACGCAGCTCGCCGAGGACCGTGAAGTCCATCGGGCAATGCGGATCGGCGAGACGGCGGCGGATCGTCTCGCCGGTCTTGCGGATGCGGGTGACCGGGCTTGCCCGGAACTCGTCATCATTCGCCCTCTCGAAGGCCGCCTCGGCGACGCTCGCAGCACCGCCCGGGCGCCACAGGAACCGGCGCGCCAGGATCTGCGGATGGAGCGTGTGCACGAACACCGCGACGCGCCAGAGCGGCACCCCGGCCCGGCTGAGGCGCTCGCACAGCTCGGTGAGCACGTCCTCGGCCTTCGAGGCCGAGCGCGCCCCGTCGACCAGCCACGCGGCCACCGCACTCGCATCGCAGGCGGAAGAGCGGCTCTCGGCGTGTTCATGCATGCAATTCAGTCCCGTTGCGGGCCCGCGGTTGCCGATGGCGGATCATTGCACCGAATTGACGCGCAGGTCATGTGCCCACGAAAGACATGTGCTTGCGAAAATCATTTGGCCCGCTCAGGCGCTCATGGCGATCGGAGGGCCGACATAATGCGCGCGTGGGCGGATCAATTTTCCGGTCTCGTTTTGCTCCAACGCATGGGCGATCCAGCCGACGCAGCGCGCCAGGGCGAACAGGACGAGCGGCGCCTCGGACGGCAGATCATAGGCAACCGTCAAGGCCGCGAGCGCGAAATCGATATTGGGCTCCTCCCCTACGATGTCCCTGGCAGCCTGGCTCAGCTCGCTGAAGATGGGCGGCGGCTCGAAGCGGGCGAGCAGCGCAACCGCCCTGGCATCGCCCTCCGGATACAGGGGATGCCCAAAGGCGGGGATGGGATTGCCGTGATCGAGCCAGGTGCGCAGCGCCTCCTCCGCCCCCGCGCGCATCGCCAGCACCACCAGAGCCCGCATGCCCGCCGCAGCCCCGCCATGCAGCGGCCCGGTCAGCGCCGTCAGCCCTGCCAGCATGCTGGCCGACAGCGACGCCCCTGTGGAGGCCGTGATCCGCGCCGCGAAGGTCGAGGCGTTGAGCTCGTGGTCGGCGAGCAGCACCAGCGCGCGCCGGATCAGATCATCGATCTCCGGCCGCCCCCAGGCTGCCGCCAGGCGCTGATGCAGGAAAAGCTCGCTCGCAATGTCTCTCGGTCCGAGCATGGCGGTTGCGAACCAGCCGACCACGCTCGCCGCCTCCATCCGCAGAATCTGTCGCGAACGGCCGCGCGCCGGAGGATCCGTGCCGGCACGCTCGGCGAGTGCCACGAAGCCCGCCCGCAAGGGTGAAGCTTGCTCTTGCGGATGCATTTTGGGACTGCGGGCCGGGCTCGAGCGATCGAAGCGAACGGAATTTGCTTCCCAGAGGAGCTCGGCGATCTCTTCGAGCGTTTGGGTCGATGCCAGCTTGGCTGCGTCCTGACCCCGGTAGAACAAGCGGCCGCCGACGACCGTCGAGATGGCGGATTCGAGGACCGGATCGCCCCATTTCATCGTCTCGGCCGCGACGGTCTCGGCCTTGCGGCGCCCCGCCCCGCGCTTGGCCAGGCGTCGGACATCCTCGCGGTCGTAGAGGCTTCGGCGCGTATCCTTGGGGTCGGGCTTCGCCCGGATGCGGCCGCGGCTGACATTGGCATAGAGCGTCTGCGGCTTGGTTCCGAGCACCGCGAGCGCCTCACCGGTCGTCAGCCAAGCCATCATTCCTCCACGCAAACCATCATTCCTCACATTGATCAATTCGATCAAGATTGACGTCAATGATGATAGCCCCGATCTCCAAAGGGTGCAAAGGAGGCTCCCATGAAGAGTGGCTTGGACGACGTCGTCGCCGCGGAAACCGTCCTGTCCGATGTGGACGGCAATGCCGGGCGCTTGATCATCCGCGGCGCGTCGCTGGACGATCTCGTGAGAAGCAACCGCTACGAGGATGTGCTCGCTCTCCTGCTCGCGGGCTTCATCGAGAATTTACCGGAGCCTGGCCGGATCGCCGCTGCGCTCGGCGCCGCGAGAACGGAGGTCTTCGCCCATCTGCAGGCGGCCGATGCCGAGCTGTTGAAATCCAAACCCATCGAGGTCGTCCGGGCGCTGCTCGCCCGCATCGCCGACGGTGAGGATGTCGCGACCGCGCTACGCCTGATCGCGGCACCGGCGGTGTTCACCCCCGGGATCACCCGCCTGCAGCGCGGCCTCGAGCCGATCGCGCCGGACGCAACGCTGAGCCATGCGGCCGATATCCTGCGCATGACGCATGACCGCCTGCCGAGCGCCGAGCAGATTGCAGCCCTCGATACCTATCTCGTCACGGTTTCGGATCACGGGCTCAACGCCTCGACCTTCGCGGCGCGCGTCGTCGCGTCGACGCATGCCGGCCTCACCTCGGCGGTGCTGGCCGCGCTCAGCGCACTCAAGGGGCCGCTGCATGGAGGCGCGCCAGGCCCCGTGCTCGATATGCTGGATGCGATCGGCCGGCCGGAGGATGCGGAGACTTGGCTCGAGGCCGCGCTCGCCAGGCATGAGCGGCTGATGGGGTTCGGCCATCGCATCTATCGGGTTCGCGATCCGCGCGCCGACGCCTTGAAGGCGGTGGTGCGCAGGCTGGTCGAGGCGGGCCAGGTCGACAGCCAGCGCATGGCCCTTGCCGAAGCCGTGGAGGCGGCAGCGCTTTCGATCCTGAAGCGCAAGAAGCCCGATCGTCCGCTGCAGACGAATGTCGAGTTCTACACGGCGCTGCTGCTCGAGGCGCTGGGCTTTACTCGGGACAGCTTCACCTGCGTCTTCGCGATCGGACGGGTCGGCGGCTGGATCGGGCATGCACGCGAGCAGGTGCTGGAGGGCCGCTTGATCCGTCCGCAATCGCGCTATGTGGGCCCGCAACCACAACAGGCGGCGTAGGCCCGACGCTTGTCATCACCCGGGGGATGGGCGCCGTCATTCCCGGCCCCCGGGCTTCGCCTTGGCGGTCCAGGAGCGCTCCCGGACGAGGCTGCAGATCTGGACTTTGTAGTCGCTGAAAAAGCTGTCGATCCCGCGTCTCTTGGCCTTGGCGTGCTCGGAATGGACGCGCCATTCGCGCAAGGCCTCCTCGCTTGCGAACTCGACGATCGTCACCCGCTCGCCGTCTTCGGCGACGAAGCCCTTATGCGAGATGTAGCCGGGGATGGTCCGCGCCAGCTCGCTCATGTGCTTTGCCATAGGGCCATACTCTTCCTGCGCGCCCGGATTGAGCCTCGAGCGAAAAACCGTGACGATCATGGGGGAGCACCTGTGCAAGATGAAGAGTGTGATCGCGGCCGTTCGGGCGCTGTCGCCCCGATCTCCGCAACGTCACAGGAACTTGCAGCTATCCCGAATATAAATCAAATGCATAATATATATGATGATTATGTGCAGAATGGCTATTGTTCCAACTTGGCCGTCAACTCCTCCGCCAACAACGCGATGGCGCGGTCAAAGCGGCCTGGCGCGGCGCGCCGGATCAAGGTCACCGTCACCGGCAGAGCAAAGTCCAGAACTTCCAGGATTCGCAGCTCTTGGCGGTGCGGGCTGTGCTCAAACTGCCGCAGGGGAACGAGGCCCAGACCTCCGCTATGGGCGAGGAGCGACAGTTGCAGATCTTCGCCGAAGACCTCGGCGGCGATGTGGAGCGGCAGCTGCAGCCGGTCGAAGGCCTTCACGAGTGCGGCTCGGCATCCGCATCCTGGTGGGTTCAGGAGCCAGCCTTCGCTTGCCAGATCGCGCAGCCGCCATGGAGTGCCGCTGCGCCTGGTCGGGGTCTTGGAGGCCGCGACGATGACCACCTGGTCCGCCCCGAGGCTCAGGCGCGTCAGCCCCGCCGGCACCGTGTGAGCGTCTGTCAGGAGACCGACCGCGCAATCGAGTGCGCCACTGCGCACCTCCTTGATCAGGTTGGAGGTCCAGTTGGAGCTGACCTGTAACCTGATGCGTGCAAACGTGCGGCGCAGAGCATCAAGCGGCGTCGTCAGCACCATTTCGCCCATGCCATGCGCGATGCCGGCTTTCAGATCGCCGGCGGGATCGGCTGTCTTCGTCGTGCTGGCCTCGAGCTCCGCCACCGCTGTCAGGACCCGCCTGCAATGTTCGAGCACATGGTTGCCGAGAGAGGTCAGCACGGCGGGCTTCACCGCACGGTTGAAGAGCGGGGCATCGCCCATCGACGCCTCGAAATTCTGGATGCGCCGCGTCGTCGCCGGCTGGGTGAGATTGAGCCTGACGGCCGCCCGGTTCACCGAGCCGGTTTCGGCGACGGCCACAAATGCTTCAATGTCCTGCAGGTTCATGATGCCGAAGCATAATCCAATTGTGATTATGCAGGAAGTGCAGATGCGGGCGGCCGCGGAGGTGAGGCTCAAGCCGATTTGGTGAAGAGCTCGCGCCCGATCAGCATGCGCCGGATCTCGCTCGTGCCGGCGCCGATCTCGTAGAGCTTGGCGTCGCGCAAGAGGCGCCCGGTCGGATAGTCGTTGATATAGCCGTTGCCGCCAAGCAGCTGGATGGCGTCGAGCGACACCGCGGTCGCCTTTTCGGCCGCGAACAGGATGGCGCCCGCCGCATCTTCGCGGCTCGTCTCGCCCCGGTCGCAGGCCTTGGCCACGGCATAGACATAGGCGCGCGCTGCATTCATCGTCACATACATGTCGGCGAGCTTGCCTTGCACCAGCTGGAACTCGCCGATCGGCTGGCCGAACTGCTTGCGCTCATGCACATAGGGCAAGACCACATCGAGCGCCGCCTGCATGATGCCGAGGGGGCCTGCCGCCAGCACGGCGCGCTCGTAATCGAGGCCCGACATCAGCACATTGACGCCGCGCCCCACCTCGCCGAGCACATTCTCCTCCGGCACTTCGCAATCCTGGAAGACGAGCTCGCCGGTATCCGAGCCGCGCATGCCGAGCTTGTCGAGCTTTTGGGCCGTGGTGAAGCCCTTCATGCCTTTCTCGATCAGGAAGGCGGTGATACCGCGCGGCCCCGCCGCCGGATCGGTCTTGGCGTAGACGATCAGCGTCTCGGCGATCGGGCCGTTGGTAATCCAGAATTTCGAGCCGTTGAGGACGTAGCGATCGCCCTTCTTGTCGGCCCGCGTCTTCATCGAGACGACATCGGAGCCGGCGCCGGGCTCCGACATGGCGAGCGCACCGACATGCTCGCCCGAGACGAGTTTTGGCAGGTATTTCCGTTTCTGGGCATCGTTGCCGTTGCGCCGCAACTGGTTGACGCACAGATTGGAATGGGCCCCGTAGCTCAACCCCACCGAAGCGGAAGCGCGCGATATCTCCTCCATCGCCACGCAATGCTCGAGATATCCCAGGCCCGAGCCGCCATATTCCTCCTCGACCGTGATGCCGTGCAGGCCAAGCGCGCCGAGCTTCGGCCACAGATCGCGCGGGAACTGGTTGGTGCGGTCGATCTCGTCGGCCCGCGGCGCGATCTCGGCCTGGGCGAAGGAACATACCGTCTCGCGCAGCATGTCGGCCGTCTCGCCGAGCGCGAAATTCAGGAAGGGTTTTGTGTTCGAGAGCATGGCTGGCCTCGGAGAACAGGCGGCGGAAGCGCTTCGATAGCCCAACCGCGTCGCTTGCGCCAATGCGTGCGCCTCCTTCTCCCGCTCTTGGGCGGGAGAAGGTGCCCGAACGCAGTGAGGGCGGATGAGGGACGCCGGTGAAGCGCTCGACCGCCCCTCATCCGCCTCGGCTCCGCCTCGGCACCTTCTCCCGCCCAAGAGCGGGAGAAGGAAACGCGTCTCCGGCCTCCCCTCAGTTCCTCACCCATTTTTCCGCGAGCACGGTCAGGTCTCCGCCGAGCCGCGGCGACTGGAAGACGGCTCCGTCCGGCACGCGCCCGGCGAAGCGGTCCGGGAAACGCCTGGCATAGAAGGCGATCCAGGCAAGGTCGCGGCCGGTCGGCAGGAACTGGCTCTTGCCGGTCTGGTCGGCGAACCAGGCCGGATCATGCAGCCCGTCGAGGACGCGATCGGCGAGGCGGTGGATCGCTTCCCCGCTGCGCATGTACCAATCCTCGCCCGACTTCTTGGCGGCGAGCTCCGCCGTCATCACCAGCGCCCCCAGCGCGAAATCCTGATCGAACAAGGCGCGCTCCCCGCCCCCCATCTCGACCGCCAGCACGCCGTCGTCATCGATGGCGGCGAGCGAGCGGTCATAGGCCGTCTCCGCGAAGCGCCAATGCTCGTGATTATCGGTGGAGGCGGCGACCACCATGGTGGCGAGGCCGGCGAGCGCCAGAATGCGGTTGGCGGGTTTGGCCTGATCGCCGAAACCCGCTTCGACGCCGGCGGCGAGCTTGTCGAGCCAGGGTTCGATCGCCGCGCGGTCCGAGGGGGAGGCGGAATCCTTGGTCTTCAGATAGGCAAAGGCGAGGCCGCTCAAGAGCCCGGCGCGCTCGCGCTCGGCCTGCATATTGGCAATCACGCCGAGCATCGCGCCGCCCTCGGCCCATTGGCGCAGATTGCCCAGCGTGCAGTTGGCGGCGGGCACCTTGCTGTCGGCGAGGAAACGGTCGGCACTGGCGCTCACCAGGCGCACGAAAGTACGCATCGGCTCCATCGCGGCATCGTTGCGCGCCTTCAAGGCCGGATCGATGTTCATGCCGTCGGCGCCGATATGGTGGTAGTCGACGGCGTTGATGTCGCGGACGGGCGCTGGAACGGGAGCGCAAGCGAGAGCCGTCTGCACCATCCAATAGGCCGGCAAACCGGCGGCGAGGAACGCAACAGCCATCAGGCCGCGTCTGCAGCCCAATTCATGCCCCCTCGTCGCGGAGGCGTTCGGCCTCACAACGGTTCTTTCCCCTCGACCCGGTCCACCATCGGCGGTCAAACTGCCACTACGCTCATCAAGATACAAGCAAGCCTAGCGGCGCTTCATGTCTTGTGCATGGCGTGCTTCGGGCAGGACGACGTCGCATTCAGCTAATTCTGCACCTGGCAATTCCATTCACGCCAATTCTATTCCCGGCAAGCCCAGCATCAACTGCAGCGACTGGACGGCCGCGCCCGAGGCGCCCTTGCCGAGATTGTCGAGCTTGGCGATGAGCACGGCATGCGGGTGCTTGCGGCTGCCGACCACACGCAGCTCCATGATATTGGTCCCGTTCAGGCTCTCCGCTTCCAGCCTGTCAAAACTGTTCGGCGGGTCGCCGGCCACGACACGGACATAGGGGCCGTCGCCGTAATGGGCGCGCAAGGCCGCTTCGAGGTCCGACGCCGCGGGTTTCCCGGGCAATTGCTCGAGATGCAGCGGCACGCTGACCAGCATGCCCTGGCGGAAATTGCCGACCGAGGGGATGAAGATCGGCCGCAAGGTCAGGCCGCTATGCGCATGGATCTCCGGCACATGCTTGTGCTCGAAAGCCAGGCCGTAGAGCTCGAACGAGGGTGCGGCTCCGCTCTCATGGGCTTCGATCATCGATTTGCCGCCGCCCGAATAACCGCTGACCGCGTTGATGGCGAGCGGCTGATCCTTGGCGATGAGGCCGGCATCAACCAGCGGACGAATGAGCGCGATGGCCCCTGTGGAATAGCAGCCCGGATTGGAGACCTTGCGGGCCGCGCGGATGGCGTCGGCCTGGCCCTTGATCATTTCGGGAAAGCCGAAAACCCATCCGGGCGCGGTCCGATGCGCGGTCGAGGCGTCGATGACGCGCGGGCCCTTCTCGCCCATGGCATCGATCAGCGCCGCGGTTTCGCGCGCCGCGACGTCCGGCAGGCATAAGATCACGAGATCGGCCGCGGCGAGCACATCGCACTTGGCCGAGACGTCCTTGCGCTTCTCGGTATCGATCGCCAGCAACTCGACGCCTGCGAGCTTGGCGAGGCGGTCGCGGATCTGCAGGCCGGTGGTGCCGGCTTCGCCGTCGATGAAGATCTTCACGGACTTCGCCGTCTGAGAGACCTTCCCATGAAGTGCGGTGTCGAGCATGTGGACAGTCCTTGCGTCTGCACAACATAAAGAAAAAGGCGGGCCTGAGCCCGCCTTTTCGTAAATCCGATCGGCCGACCGAGCGGGCGCGGTCAGCGCTTGGAGAACTGGAAGCGACGGCGGGCCTTGGCGCGGCCGTATTTCTTGCGCTCCACGACGCGCGAGTCGCGGGTCAGGAAGCCGATGCGCTTGAGCACGCCACGCAACTCCGGCTCGAAATAGGTGAGCGCCTTGGCGAGGCCGTGACGCACCGCACCCGCCTGGCCGGACAGGCCGCCGCCGACGCAGGTGACCGTGACGTCATATTGCGTGGCGCGTTCGGCGACCACGAGCGGCTGGCGCAGGATCATGCGCAGCACCGGGCGTGCGAAATACTCTTCGACCGGCTTGTCGTTGACGACGATCTTGCCCGGGCCCGGCTTGATCCAGACGCGCGCGATCGCGTTCTTGCGCTTGCCGGTGGCATAGGCGCGCCCATGCTTGTCGAGCTTCTGCACATGGACAGGGGCTTCCGGCGCAACCGCCTGAACGGCGCCACCGAGTTCACCCAATGACTGAAGAACTTCGGCCATGCTCAGGCGCTCCTTGCGTTCTTGCGGTTCATGGCCCCGATATCGAGGCTGACCGGCTGCTGCGCCTCATGCGGGTGCTCGCCACCTTTATAGACGCGCAGATTGCCGAGCTGGCGACGCGCCAGAGGGCCGCGCGGCAACATGCGCTCGATGGCCTTCTCGACGATGCGCTCCGGGAAACGTCCTTCCAGGATGGACTTGGCCGACCGTTCCTTGATGCCGCCGGGAAAGCCCGTGTGATGGTAGTAGACCTTCTGGTCGCGCTTGCGCCCGGTCAGCACCACCTTCTCGGCATTGATGACGATGACATTGTCGCCGCAATCCACATGCGGCGTATAACTCGGCTTGTGCTTGCCGCGCAGGCGCATCGCCACGAGCGAAGCCAGCCGACCGACCACGAGCCCGCTCGCGTCGATCAAAATCCATTTCTTGTCCACCTCGGCGGCTTTGACCGAGGCAGTCGCGTGAGTGAGCTCTGCCATGAATGTTCTCAAAAACATAAGGCGCGGCCCGAGAGGTCCTCGGCGCGCCTTCGAATGAAGGCTCACCTAAAGCCGAGAGGCCGCGATGTCAAACGGATAATTGCATCGTCATTGTTCGAACCGATACGAAATTCCGTTACGAATCAACTCCATACATGCTGAGGTATTGGGATACCTGAAGATTCAGCGCGGCGGAATCGAATACGTGCCGGTGACATGGGCGACCGGTTCATCCTCGCCATCCGACAGGATGGTGACCTCGCCCACGGCGAGCCGCTTGCCGAGCTTCAGGAGACGACACTCGCCGATGAGGTCGCGCGGCGCGGGCTTGCGCAGGAAATTGATGTTGAGATTGGTGGTGACGGCGAGCGCCACGGGGCCGATCGAGCCGATCACCGCGACATAGAGGGAGACATCGGCAAGGGTCATCATGGTCGGGCCGGAGATGGTGCCGCCAGGGCGGATCTGGCTCTTGTGATAGGCAGCCCGCAGGCGCGCCCCGAGCGGGCGCAGCTCCTCGACCGTGTAGCGGCCGGCGGCCTGAAGCTGCGGGAATTCCCGGTCGAGAAACTCCCTCATCTCGCTCAGCGTCATCATGATGGGCTGCTTCCTGAAATCGGAATGGGAGTGGTAAGGCGAATGGTGAGTGGTGAGCGGTGAGGAGTGAGTAGTGAATTGGGATTTGGGGAAACGACCCTATCTATTCCCTATTCACTATTCCCTATTCACCACTCGCTATTCGCCCGACAAAAACGAGGACCATATCGTGACAGCACACGCAAGGAGGGAAGCGGCAAGGATTGGTGCGGGAAGCCCGGTCACCCGCAGCCAGGCGCAATCCGTCGCCATCCTTACTCTCGACCGTCCGGCCTCGCGTAACAGCCTCTCCGAAGCCATGCTGGGCGCGCTGCAGGAGGAGTTCGAGCGCATCGCCGCCGATGCCAGCATTCGCGCCGTCATCCTGGCCGCAAACGGCCCGGCCTTCTGCGCCGGCCATGATCTCAAGGAAATGACGGCGCGCCGGACCGATTCCGACCAGGGCCGTGCCTATTACCAGGAGATGTTCGCACGCTGCTCGAAGCTGATGTGCACCATACTGCGCCTGCCGCAGCCGGTCATCGCGGCGGTCGACGGCGTGGCGACGGCAGCCGGCTGCCAGCTCGTGGCGAGCTGCGACCTCGCTGTGGCAGCGTTTGGGGCGCGCTTCTCGACTCCGGGCGTCAATATCGGCCTGTTCTGCTCGACGCCGATGGTGGCTTTGTCGCGCAACCTCGGGCGCAAGCGGGCCATGGAAATGCTGCTCACCGGCGAGATGGTCGGCGCCGAGGAGGCGTTGCGCCTCGGCCTCGTCAATCGGGTGGCGCCGGCGGGTCAGCCGGCACAAGACATGGCGATGCAGCTTGCAGAGGTCATCGCCTCGAAATCACCGCTGACGGTCAAGATCGGCAAGGAAGCCTTCTACGAGCAGATCGAGATGCCGCTCGAAGACGCCTATGCCTATACGTCCCGGGTGATGGTCGAGAACATGCTGGCGCGTGACGCCGAAGAAGGCATCGGCGCCTTCATCGAGAAGCGCAAGCCGCGCTGGACCGGAGAGTGACGGGGTCTCCTCAGCGTACGTAATCGGGCATGGTCCGCAAGGAGCCGCTCGCCTTGATCCCCCTGACGCTCAGATGGGTGCCGAAATCGCCGAGTTCGGTCGGGGTATGGGTGTCGACATAGAAGCTGGCCGAAGCCGCCGTGCCGACGCTCGGCTTGCTGCGCGTCACGCCGACCACGGGGCCGCCCAAGACCGGTGCCGGCGCGCCGATGCCGGGCGTAGGGAGAATGAGCCGGTTGTGCTTCGTCGAACCGACGCCGACGCTGACGCCGACACTTCCGCCGATCTTGATGCAGGTTTCGCTGTCGCCGAGCGCTCCATAGCCCGGCCCGTAGAGGGCCGCGCAGCGCGCATTACGCTTAGCCTCCAGGGCCTGCATCGCCGTCGACTTGCCGGAGGGCAGGAACATCGAATTCTGGGATGCGCGATCCTGGGCGAGAGCAGAGCGCGTCGGCGCCAGGGACAGGCAAAGGGCCGCGAGGCACAGGGCGAAGAGCGGAAAAACCTTGTTCACGACGGCTGTTCCTGTCGGTTGGCGGCGCGATCGTCCCATCGGCAGGCAGATCTTGGGGAGGAAGGCGGCGGAAATGCGACGCTTCCTTTTGTCCCGCAGCCGCATCGGGGTCAATCCCCGCCAAAGATGCGACTTGGGCCTCGTTCAGGAATAACCGAAGCCGGCTGGAAGCCGGCGGTCCAATTTTGCCTTGGACCGCCGGCTTCCAGCCGGCTTCGCTATTCGATCATTTCTGGACGGCGCCTCAGCTGCGACATGGCGTCTCTCATGCGGAGAATCGCTTGCCGAATGGGCGCGATGGTCTCATTTGTGAGCGATGACCAGCATCGCCGATCAATCGCCAGCCGCTCATTCCCAACGTGACACCTCCCAACGTGACACCTCCAAACGTGACACTTGGACCGCGATCAAGCGCGGCTTTGTCGGACATTGCCCCCATTGCGGTCGCGGGCGCCTGTTCGGGCGCTATCTGAAAGTCGTCGATCATTGCGCGCAATGCGGCGAGCAGCTCGACCTGCACCGCGCCGATGACCTGCCGGCCTATCTCGTCATCTTGATCGTCGGCCATGTCGTGGTCGGCGCCATGCTGGCCTTCGAGGCGTTCGGCGATTCGCCCGTGTGGCTGCAGATGCTGGTCTGGCCGGCCCTCACATTGCTGCTGGCGCTCTTGCTGTTGCAGCCCATCAAGGGCGCCATCATCGGGCTTCAATGGGCCTTGCGCATGCACGGATTTGGTGCTCCCCATCCGCTGGAGCATGATTGAGACGCGGCCGATCCCGCGTCCTGAAGCGGGAGCACGGCGCCGCATGGCCCGAGAGAAGCTGAGAGAGCAGAAGCCGAGAGAAGATTCGTCGACAGAGGACGCCCCCGCAGAGGACGCGCGCGCATTTGCCGATCGCCTGACAGCGGCCGAGCATAATCGCGATCGCAGCTCGCCAAGGCTGAGACCCAAGCCCGCCGCGACCCTGATCATCCTTGATCATGCCGGCCAAGAATCCCACGCCGGGAAGGAACCGACCGTGCTGATGGGCCGGCGCAACCCCGCCCATAAATTCATGCCGGGGAAATTCGTGTTTCCAGGCGGGCGGGTCGATCCGGTCGATCGGCATATGCGCGTGGCCCTCCCGCTCCATGCCGCAGTCGAGGAGCGCCTGCTCGCCCATCTGCCGCGCCGCGGCGCCACCATGGCGCGGGCGCTGGCGCTCGCCGCCATCAGGGAGACCTTCGAGGAGACGGGGCTGGTGCTCGGCGCCCCGGCGCCCCTCGACGGCCGCAAGGTTCCCGAAGGTGTCTGGCGCGACTACGCAGCCCATGGCTTCGCGCCTGACCTGTCGAAGCTCAGCTTCGTCGCGCACGCCGTCACGCCGCCGCGGCGGCCGCGGCGCTTCGACACCTTCTTCTTCGTCGCCGATGCGACCATGATCGCGCATCGCTCAGGCGGCGTCATCGGGCCGGAGGCCGAGTTCGTGGAGCTCGTCTGGATCGCCCTTTCGGAAGCGCGCCGCCTCGATTTGCCGACCGTGACCAGCGTCGTTCTCGACGAGCTCGACAAGCGCGTGAAGGCGGGCTTTGCCCCGTCCCTCCCCGTCCCCTTCTATCGCGAGCTGCGCGGCCGCTTCCAGCGCGACGAACGCTGAGGCGCGGGCGCCCCCGGGCGGGCGCCTGGTGCAAGATTTAGTCTGCACGCCGGTGCAGGGGCGCACCCCCCTATTTGGAGTTCTGGATTGCGTCGTCCAACGAGCTGAACCAGATTGAGAACAAGCCCTCCAATTGGCGGCGGATGGTTTCGCGCTGGTCCAGGGCGCAGTCGAAGGTCGCAGTCCATTCCACGAAGGTCCGCGCATCTTTGACCACCGGCCTGAACTGCAAGGTCGCCAAGTAGTTCTCGATCGGAAGCGGAGCCTGACCGCAGAATTCATACTGATAGCAGCGATCGGCATCGGAATGACTGAGCAACCTTTGCCTGACGGTTCGTCCGTCGAGAGTGGCTTTTCTGATGGCGCCGACGCAATCTCCCCGTTTCTCGTCCTCGACCAGCGTTTCTCCACGGCCAGATGTAAACAAGCGGTAGTTACCAAAATCGCGAGCAACGGCCCAGACATTATCGACGTCCGCAGGAAGGACCGCGCTGAAGTAAGCGGTCGTCATCGTGAGTCTCCTTTGCTTTTCGTGTAGCGAGCCGCTGCCGACGCATATCGGCAGCGGCCCCGACCTCGATCAGACGGCGCGAATGAGGCCGAGCTGCTGGAGCGCGGTCACGCCATCGTCCAGGCCGACCTCCTCGGCGATCTTGCCGTTCTCGATCCGAAGCACCGTCGTCCCGGTGAACCGCATCTTTCGGCCGGTGGCCGCCGGCAAGGATCCGACGAGGAAGTCGCTGAAGGCCGGACCCGTATGCGTGCCGCCGCCTTCCCAGCGACCGACCACATAGTCGCCCTCCGCGATCAGGTCGGCAGCGCCCCAGAAGTTGAGGTCCGGAAACGCCTTGCGGAAATCGGACATGAACGCCTTGATGTCTTGATGACCGCGGCGCGGCTCATGCAGCGAATATTGCAGCAGCATATCGGGAGCGGCGAGCTCGTCGACGATGCCGAGATTGCAGGTTTCACCCCAGAAATCAGTGAACCAACGGCCCACGACAGCCTTGTTGTCTTCTTCCTTAGACATCATGAAATCCTTCGCTCGTTGCCGCTTGTCGGAGAGACGCTCGATCCCTCTCTCCTGACGGAAGCTAGCTGAGCGGTTTGGTCGGGGCGCTCCGTTTCTTGTCCCGGCATCGGCGGCCCGGATGGGTTCGTTCACGGCTTCATGCTGGCGGCGTCGATCCAGCGACATGCGGCAATTGCGTCGTGTCGCCATGCAACCAGCGCAGCGACCCCGGCGTCGTGAGAATCTCACCCGTCTCGAGCAGCGTCTTGATCCCGGAGAGGGCCATCGGCCAGCCGCCATAGAGCTGGTTGTTGGCGCCCTCGCGCAGCTGATCATGCGTGACCTTCAGCAGGCATGAATCGCCGATCGGCTCGATCTCCCAGGTGATGCGCGAGGTCCCTTCGCTCTTCACATCTTCGCCCCATAGGGCCCTGAAGTTCTGGACGAGCCGGCGCGGCGGATCGACCTCCAGATTCTCACCCTCGAAGATCAGCGCATCCCCGCCGACGCCCTCGATGCGCGAGCCTTGCGTCCAGTCCGAGGTCACGATGGCTCCAAAATTCCATTTGCGCCTCATCTCGGTGTCGGTGATCGCCTGCCAGAGGCGCTCCGGCGTCGTCTTGATGTAGATTTCGAATACTTTCATCATCGTCTTGTCCTCCAGTCGGTGCTTGAGGTCGCTCAGCGTCGCGACCCAGGGCTCGGTGTATTTGCTGACCCAGCGGTCATGGACGAGCCGGATCGGGACGGGATTCAGGAAATGCAGCTTCTCGCGGCCGCGCCGCCTGGTCACGACGAGGCCAGCCTCCTGGAGCAACTTCAGATGCTTCATGACGCCGAAGCGCGTCATCGGCAGCCGCTCCTCGAGCGCGCTCAATGTCTGCCCATCCTTCTTGAACAGCTCGTCGAGCAGGCTTCGACGCGTCGGGTCCGCAAGGGCTCTGAACACATCATCCATGTCACGGTTAATAGGTGACTGTTTGGTCACATGTCAAGTGGTGTTGGAGGCGTGCGGTCGGCGCGAGAAAAGTTGGGCTTTGGCCGCAAAGCGCCCGTCCCGGAATACCCTGCTCGATCAGTTGGGCCTGTTTGAAACGCCCCCCACCCGTACCCTATGAGGACCCTCCCCCCCGCGAAGCCGGCTGGAAGCCGGCGGTCCAATCTGCCCTTGGACCGCCGGCTTCCAGCCGGCTTCGTGGGGGAGGGAGGCGATCAGCGCTGATCAAATCCCTCCCCTATGTGCGAATGCCGAGCCCGAGGGCGGCCTTGCGGACTGCGGCGGCGATCTCGTCGCTGATGGCGGGGTCACTGACAGCCCTTGCGAGCGTGACCCCGCCAACCAGTAGCGCGAGCAGCGCGGTCGCCTCCTCGCGCCGGACCTTGGGCTTTCCCTCGAGGCCGGCAGCCATTGTCTCGATGATCGCGCGCAATTCCGTTTCATACGCTTGCCGCGCATCGTCATCGGCGCGAGCGACTTCGCTCGAGAGACTTTGCAGGGCGCAGCTGTCGGCCAGATCACAGGTGCGGCGGTCTCCCATGTAGAAGTCGATGAACCCCTCGCGCCAGCGGCTTCCGAGCTGCGCGCGTGTCTGCTCGATACCCCGCTTCAGATCTTCGAGACCGACGGTGACGGCCTCGCGGAAGGCATCCGCTTTCGACTTGAAATGCGCATAGAAGGCACCCGAGGTAACGGCGGCGTCCTTTGCCAGGCCGTCGACGCCAGAGCCACCGAAGCCGCGGCTGCGAAACCCCCGGCCCGCGCTCCTGAGGATCTTCGCCCTGCTCTCTTCCTTCTGACCCGCCCGATGTGCCATGTACGAAGCCTCCAGATAACGATCGACATTTGGTGCTTGACGACATCACGCTCGTTATATTACGATCGTGATGTGAGAGCAACAGCTCTGATTCGACTGACCATTTGGATCGAGGAGTTACTTCAATGCCGATTTCAGTCCAAGTCACCAAAGGCCTTCTGACCCCGCAAGGGGAGCGTGAAGTGTTCCCCCTCGTCGCGGATGCGTTGCTGCGCGCACACGGCCTCGCCGGCAACACATTCATGACCCCAAACGTCATCGGCCATCTGGTCGTGAGCCCGGAATCCGAGAGCTATGTCGGCGGCAAGCCCCAGTCGCTGGCCATCGTCGAAGTGAAGGTCCCGGCGATCACCTTCCCGAATGCCGAGGTGAAGCAGGCGTTCGTGGGCGCGGTCACCGACATCATCGACCAGCTCAAGGCGGGCTCGCATCCGCGTGAACGGACGTTCGTCAACGTGACCTATGCGGTCGACGGCACATGGGGCATCGCGGGCAGAGCCTATTCCAACGCCGACATCGGCGAGGCCGTGCAAGGCGGTGCCGGTTGACGCGTGCCGCTCAGGTCTTGCGAGACACGCCTTGGGGAGTATCGACGATGCAGCTGTCAAACTACCTGTTCTTCACGACGACCTGCGAGCAGGCCCTCGACTTCTACACGCAATGCGGCCTCGGCAATGTGGTCGAAGTCCTGCGCCACGGCGCCGGCGGCATGCCGCTGAAGAATGAGGCGATGCGAGGCAAGATCATGCACGCCAAATTCGAGGGACCGGGCATTCTTTTTTATGCTTCGGACAATGACGATGCCGAACCGATGCGCGGCTCCGCACACATCCTGATGACGGATAGCCGCGACCAGACGAACCGGCTCTTCGAGCGTTTGGGTCAAGGCGGGAAGGTGACCACTGCGCTTGCCGTTCAACCCTGGGGTGATTATTTCGGCAAGCTGACGGATCGATTTGGCGTCCAATGGATGTTCAACTGCTCCGCTTGAGCTCGGAAACGTCGATGCAGGACGTGGAAATCGGCTCCGGATTTGCCCTATCTGGCAAATAGATCCTGAAGCCAGGCGATGACCGCGGCGATGCGCCCGTGATGGCGGACCTCATTGTGCGTCAGCAGCCAGGCTTCACGAGACAGCACAACCTCCGGCGCGAGACGTTTCAGGCGCTGGTCCCGGTCGGCAATGCGACAGGGCAGCAGGGATTTGCCGAGGCCGGCATGGATGGCTTGAAGGATCGCTTCCGCATCATTGACCAAAAGCGGAGCCGTCTTGCCGCCGTCGGTCGCCGACGCGATCCAGCGTGCCTGCGGCAGGTGCCTCAGGCCATCTTCATAGCCGATCCAAGGAAGGCGCTCGGCTGCGCATCCGCGTGGACCATAGGCCGCGTAGTCCAGTCGCCCGATGCGCCTCGTCAATGTCGCGCCGCCTCGTTCAGGCCGTGACAGGCGCAAGGCGATGTCGGCCTCTCGGCGCGAGAGGCTGACATTGCGCGGCTCCGCGATAAGCTCGAGCTGGATGCGGGGATAGGCGGCGGCAAAACTCGGCAGGGCCGGAATGATGAGCCGATTGATGAGGATCGGCACTGCGGTCAGGCGCACCAGGCCTGCGGGCGCCGCATCGTCGCTGCCGATGCCGCTCTCCAAAGCGTTGACCTGCGCTTCCACCTGCGCGGCGCGGGCAATCGCTGCTGCTCCGGCTTTTGTCGGGTGAAGCACGCCATCCACACGCTCGAACAGGCGCGCACCGAGCGATGCTTCGGCCGCCGCGAGACGTCGCGCCACGGTCGTCTGATCGACGCCGAGCCTTCGGGCCGCGGCCGCGAGCGTTCCGCCGCGGGCGATCGTCAGAAGGTAGCGAAGGTCGTCCCAATCCATAGCGTCGCTTTTTGCGGTCACATCTTGGGGGCGCATTTTTGCAGAATCGAACGGCAACAATATGCATTTTTTTGCAGCCGCTACGCATCTAGCTTCTGCGGAGTCACGGCCAACCCCGCCATGGTCACCGTATTCAGGAGAGTGTGAGGATGCTGTTCGCTGTATTCTTTACCGACAATGACGCGCATGCCGAGGCCCGCCAACGCCTGATGCCCGACCACCTCGCCTTTCTCGAGACACATCATCGATCGATCCGCGCGGCCGGCCCGCTTCGGGACCCGGAGAGCGGCAAGGGCGCCGGCGGCCTTTGGCTCGTGGAGGCCGAATCCGCGGACGCCGTCCGGCGGCTCTATGAGAACGATCCCTTTTGGCCCACCGGTCTGCGGCTATCGGTGCGGGTCCTGCAATGGTCGCAGGTCTTCGCCGAGGGGCATCGCACGATGTGAGGCTCGATTGGGTTCAGTCATAAGGACGCCGGCGATCCGCCGGCGTCACCGTCCAATGGATCTGTGTCGTTCAGCCTTGGTCGCTCAGCCTTGCCAAAATCCGCTAAAGACGGGAGTCTCAGCCTCACCAAGGCTGTCATCCGGCGAATGTCGGCCGGAATAGTTTGCGTTGAAAGCTATTCGTCATGGATCAATTGCCGTCCTCGAGCATGACCGAATTCGCGACTCTGGTCGCGGGATCGTTGCACTCGGAGCTCGTAACGATTGTCGATGTGGGCGCTGCGGGCGGTATCGCGCCTGCGTTCGGCTGCTTCCTCGACAAGATTGACGGATTCGGCTTCGACCCCGATCCGGCGGAAGTGGCGAGGCTGAATGCAGCCAAGTCTTGCGGGGCTCTGCAATATGTAGCCGGCCTCGTCGGAATTCCTGCCGATCATCCGCTCGCCGAACCTGCAAGAATTCGGCCTTATACGACGCGAAATCCATGGAGCCGTCTGGCGATCTTCAGGTGGGCCGAGATTGATCAAGCGGCCAAGGCAGGATTGGCGCCCCCGCCGCTCTCGTTTGCGGCCGGCGCTCATATGGATGCGACTTATCTCGTGACCGACAATCCCGATCCGCAAACCGTGCTCTTGCCGAGCTTTCTGAAGGAACATGGCGTCGACAAGGTCGACTTCCTGAAAATCGACGTCGACGGTGAGGACCTGCTTGTCCTCCAATCGATGACCCCGCAATTCACCGATATCGAGGTGATGTCCATCGGCATCGAGGTCAATTTCTTCGGCTCCAATAGACCGACCGACAACACCTTCCACAACGTCGACAGGCTTCTGAAGGAGATGGGGTTCGAACTGTTCGACCTCACGATGCGACGCTATTCGATGAAGCACCTGCCGGTGGGTTCCGACCACCATGTCTACCCCGCGGAAACCCGCATGGGGCGGATTTTGCAAGGCGACGCTTTCTACGCCCGAGACATTTGCGCTCCCTACAATAAGGCTCTTGCGGAGCGCACAAGTCCGGAGGGACTTCTCAAACTCGCTGCGATGTTCTCAATCTTCGGTTTGCCCGATTGCGCCGCCGAGATTCTCCTCGTGTTCGGTGACAGGCTGGCCACAAGGATCAACATACCGATTGCATTGGATGGTCTTTCCCGACAGGCGCAGCGCGGGGAGCAAGAACCCAAGCCTTATGTGGACTACCTTCGGGACTTCGAAAGCCGCACAATCGGGAAAGCCTTGCCGTGACAAGCCGTTCGCATCTGCGCGCGACCGGCGCCGCGCGGCTCGACCTGGCCGAAGAAGCCCATTCACTCAACCGGCGAGCTCGGCCGCCCGGCGTGCCGCCGCGGCGATGGCGCGATCGAAGAGCGCCGCCATGCCCGGATCGGCCATCAGCACGTCGAGCGCGGCGGCGGTCGTGCCGGCCGGCGAGGTGACGTTGCGCCGCAAGGTCCCGGCATCGATGCCGGGCTCACGGAACATGAGCTCGCCTGCCCCCTCGACGGTCGCGCGGGCAAGCCGCATGGCGAGATCCTTGGGCAGCCCGATGCGGGCGCCGGCCGCCGCCATGCACTCGACAAGCAGGAACACATAGGCCGGTCCTGACCCCGAGACGGCGGTGACGGCATCGATCAGCGCCTCATCCTCGACCCACTCGACCTTGCCGACCGCGGCGAGGAGTGCCCCGGCCGCGGCGCGCTGCGGCGCACCGACCTTGGGCGAAGCGACTGCAGCGCTGATGCCACGCCCGACCGCGGCCGGCGTGTTGGGCATGGCCCTGACGATCATGGCGTGGTCGCCGAGCCCTGCCGCAAGATCGATAATCCGCTTCCCCGCCAGGATGGAGAGGACGAGCGTGTTTCGCCCGATCAGCGGGCGCAAGCCCTCGGCGGCGCTCTCCAGCGTCTGCGGCTTGACGGCGAGGATGAGCGCCTCGGGCGCCACCATGCCGGCGGGTTGGCTTTCGACCCGCACGCCCTTGCCGGCAAGCGCCGCCCTGCCGGACGCGTCGAGATGCGGGTCGAGCGCCGTCACTCGCGCGGGATCGAGGCCGAGCGCCAGCCAGCCTCCGAGCATGGCCTGGCCCATCTTGCCGGCGCCGACGAGCACGATTGAGGAAGGGAGTTCGCCTGACATCTTGGCCTCGCATGGGTTACGCGGCGAGGCACCAGCCCCGCCGCATGCAGGCCTCTCATGCGTCGGAAAGGGCGTGACGGCAATGGCGGGCGCCGGGGCCCTTCACCTCGCCCCGCTTGCGCCAGAGCGGTCCGGGGAAAAAGTTGATCGTGGCATAGGCGTGGATGGCCGGGCCAGATCTTCAGCAAAGAATTGGCCCGGCCAAGACGTGGATGGGTCCACTCGCCTGAGCAAAGTGACCACCGGATCTTGATTGCGCTCGCCATGGCAACCGCGTCTTGGCCGGGCTTGGCCCGGCCATCCACGCCTGTCCGCTGCGAATGCCTCCGACCCCGCCGCCCGCACGCACCATCGCATCAGAACTGCTGCGCGTAACCGAGCTTCGCCGCGAGCTGGTGGCGCCAATAGACCAGCTGGGCCGGGATCTTGCCGAGCTTGCCGCCCGCAAAGGGCAGGCCGAATTGCGCGAACAGCCGCCAATCCTCATCGGTTCCGCGGATGCCGGCGCTGATCAGCGCGCCGGCCGTTGTCGTCAAGGCGAGGCCAAGGCCCCCGAACCCCGTCGCGTACCAGATATCGGGCTCGAGCTGGCCGATCACCGGCAGCTTGTGGCGCGTGAACGGCATCATCCCTCCCCAGGCGACCTCGACGCGCGCCTCCGCCAGATCGGGATAGAAGAAGGCCATGTCGTGCTTCAGCTGCTCCGCCAGCCGCTCGGGCGAAGGCTCCCAGGCAAGAACCCGCCCGCCCCAAAGCAGCCGGGAATCGGCGAGCGGCCGGTAGTAATTGGTCGCGACCTTGATGTCCGAGATGGCGTAGGGCACGCGGATCGCCTTCTCGAGCCCCTCCCCCAGTCTCTCCGTCACCATCACGAAGGTCGCGATCGGCACGGTCGCGCCCGAAATCGTCTTGTCGAGGCTCTCGATATAGCCCCCGCAGGCGATGACGATCCGGTCGGCGCGAATGCGGCCGGACTGCGTGCGCACCTCCTTGCGGCCGAGACGGCTGGCGAGCTCGACCGCAGGCGTCGTCTCGAAGACCTGTCCGCCCTGCTCGACGCAGGCGCGCGCCAGGCCGCGTGTCAGGTCGAGCGGCTGAACCGCGTAGGTGTGCGGATTGAAGAACGCATCCGAATAGCGCTCGGTCGTCAGCGCTTCGCGTAGGCGCTCTTGCGGCCAGTAAGCGTAATGCGTGTCGAAATTCCTCTCCATGAAATCGCAGAATTCGACGAGGTTTTCGCTGCCGCCGGCCATGTTGCAGCGAAGCGCCCCGTCCTGGATCGGGCCGCAATCGATGCCATAGCGGTCGATGCGTTCGCGCAGCAGCCGATTGCCCATGCGGGACAAGGCGTGGAATCGACGCGCCTGATCGAGGCCGACGCGCTTGACGAGCGCCGCATAGCCGCCCGGAAAGCCGTCCGAAACGAAGCCGCCATTACGGCCGGACGCGCCCCAGCCAATGCGCTTAGCTTCGATCAGCGCGACCCGATGGCCCTTCTCGGCGAGGTCGAGTGCCGTGGCGCAGCCGGCCAATCCGCCCCCGATGACGACCGTCTCGACATCGATATCGCCGTCGAGCGCGGCGAATTCGCGTTTCTCGCGCAGCGTGCGGGCGTAGTAAGTGTCGGGGAAATTCATGGCTGTCATGGAACAAATACGAATTGTCTCTGGAGCTTATTCTTTGGGGTCGGATGTGGAGAAGGCGGTACGCGCCTTCACCTCTCCCCTTGTGGGAGAGGTCGGCTTCGATGAGCGAAGCGAAGAGAAGCCGGGTGAGGGGGGCAGCGCCGGCCTCCTCGCCTCGAGACTGGTAGACCGCTCCGACCCCGACTTCCGAAGCAATCGCTGCCCCCCTCACCCGCTCCTCGCCTGGCGGCTCGGATCGACCTCTCCCACAAGGGGAGAGGTGAAGTGGCGCTGGCCTTTGAGCAAACCCCGCTCAGCGCAGCAGTCGCGTCCAGATCTTGTCCTTGAGGTCGAGCGAGACCTTCGGGCATTCGCGCATCGGTCGGAAACGCGCCGTCACCTCCTCGGGCGAGTTGACCGCCGGATCGTCGCGCAGCGAGGGATCGAGATATTGCTCTGCGCCCTTGATGGCATTGTTGTAGCCGGTGAAGTTCGAGGCTTCGGCCGCGTTCTTCGGATCCATCATCCAGTTGAGGAAGAGCTTGGCGTTCTCGATATTCTTCGCGCCCTTCGGGATGCCGAGATTGTCGCCCCAGAGATTGAGGCCCTCGCGCGGATAGACATAAGTCGCGCTCGCGAGCTTCTTATGGGCGCGGTGGAAGGCGCCGTTCCACATCAGCTCCATGGCGACATCGCCGCCGCCGACGCGATCGACCGTGCCTTCGGAATTATAGACCTTCACGGCCGCCTTCTGCTTCTCGAGCAGTTCGAGGATCTTCTGTCCCTGTTCGGGCTTGTCGAAACAATAGTCGTAGCCGAGATAATAGGCGGCCGAGCCCAAGACCTCGTTGACGTCCTTGAGCATGCCGATCTTGCCGGCGAAATCGGCCCGCGGCTCGAACAGCTCCTTCCAGCTATCCTCGATCTTGCCGCCGCCGACCTTCGCTGAATCATAGGCGAGACCCGTGGTCCCCCACATATAGGGCACCGTGTAGCCGCGCTCTGGATCGAATTCCGGCTTGTCGAAAGGGGCGCGCACATTCTTGAAGTTCGACATCTTGGACACGTCGACTTTCATGAGGAGGCCGTCGCGGATCATAGTCTGCACGGTCGGGCCGGTCGGCACGACGACATCGTAGCCGGCGCCGCCCGCCTGCAGCTTCGCCAGCATCGACTCGTTCGAGTCATAGGTGTCGAGCGTGACCTTGATGCCGGTCTCCGCCTCGAAGCGCTTGAGCATATCGGGCGGGGTATAGTTCGACCAGTTGAACAGCAAGAGCTCCTTCGAGGGCGATTGCGCTTGCGCGGGAACGACGAAGGCCGGGAAGAGCGTCAGGCAGGTGGCGATTACGATCGTCTTCATTGGCAGGCTCCCTGGTTTGCGCGCAGTCGTCATGAGAAGCGGCGACCGAGCAGGTAAGAGACGGTGAGCAGCGAGACGGAAGCGGCGATCAGCAAGGTCGAGACCGCGTTCACGGTCGGCGTGACGCCCATGCGCACCATGCTGAAGACATAGACCGGCAAGGTCGTCGAGCCCGGCCCCGAGACGAAGTAGCTGACGACGACGTCGCCGAGCGAGCCGATGAAGGCGAGCATCGCGCCGGAGACGATGCCTGGCCAGATGAGCGGCAGGATGACACGGCGCAGCGTCTGCCAGGGATTGGCGTAGAGGTCGGCCGCGGCCTCGGCGAGAGCCGGGTCGAGCCCTTCGAGACGCGCCCTGATCGGCAAATAGGCGATCGGCACGGCAAAGACGCTATGCGCGAGCACGAGGCTCAACAGCCCGAGCTTGATGCCGATCATCACGAAGAACAACAGGATCGCGATCGCCGCCACGATATCTGGCACGATGAGGGGCAGGCCGATGAGGGCTTCGACGGCGACCTGGCCGCGAAATCGCGTCCGCGCCGTGCCGAGCGCCGCGAACGTCGCGATGACGGTGCCGACGAGGGTGGCGACGCAGGCGACGATGGCCGAATTCCTGAGCGCCTGCAGCATGTTGCTGTCGGCTGCGACCATCGCGTACCAATGCGTGCTGAAACCCTCCCAGCGCGCCTGCGAGGAATCGCTGGCGTTGAACGACATGACAATGAGGACGAGGATCGGCACATAGAGATAAGCCAGGACAGCGTAGGCGGCCATGCGCGTGCCGGGGAACTGCCACAGATCGCGTGCCCTGGTCATGCGGGGCGCCCCGCGGAGCGGCGAAATCTCATGGCGTGCAGCCACAGCGCGCCAAGGATGATCGCCAAGAGCACGAAGGCGAGCGCCGCGCCGAACGGCCAGTTTCGCGCTTGCCCGAATTGCTGCTGGATCAGGCTGCCGATCATCAGGGACTTGCCGCCACCCAAGAGGGCGGGCGTGACGAAGGCGCCGAGACAGGGCACGAAGACGAGGATCAGCCCTCCGACGATGCCGGGCATCGACAGAGGCAGGATGATGCGGGTCAAGGCGCGCAGGCGGTCGGCGCCGAGATCGAAGGCAGCCTCGATATAGCGCCGGTCGAGCTTTTCCAGGCTCACATAGATCGGCAGGATCATGAAGGGCAGGAAGGAGTAGACGAGCCCGATCCCGGTCGCGAGCGGCGAATAGAGGACGTTCAAGGGCTCATGGCGCAGCCCCGTCCCCATCAGCACCCAGTCGAGCACGCCGCCATTGCGCAGGATGAGGATCCAGGAATAGTTGCGCACCAGGAGGTTCGTCCAGAACGGCACGGTGACCACGAAGAGCAGGAAGGTGCGCCGGCTCGGAGGCTGGAAGGCCATCCACAAGGCGGTCGGAAAGGCGATCAGCAAGGTGAGGACGGCGGTGGTCGCCGCAAGGCCGATCGAGCGCGCGAAGATCCCGAGATAGTCGGTGTTCAGCGCGAGATTATCCATCAGGTCTCGCTCGAACAGGAATTGCACATAGGCGTCGAGCGTGTGCCGGTTCCAGATCACGCCCCCATCAGCAGCCCGCTCCAAGGTCGAGACGAAGGCCATGAGGCAGAGCGGCAGGACAAGCAGCACGCCGATCGCCAGCATGGCTGGGGCGATGAGCCCGGTGCGGCGCGACAGGGCGGTCATTCGACCAGCACCCTGACGGCGTTCGCGGGAAGCGCGACGCCGACCTTGTCGCCCCTGACGAAGCGCGGCCGCGCTCCATCGCGATTCTGCTCGCAGGCTCTGAGCCTGATGCCCTCGGCGAGCGCGACATAATAGGTCGTGCCCCTCCCCTCATAGACGAGCTGGTCGACGGTGCCGGAGAGCGAGCCCGGCTCCACGGGGCCAAGCAGCGTGCATTCCGGCCGGATGGCGAGCAAAACCTCGTCGCCCGCGGGACCCGGATCGCCGACCTCGATCTCCGCGCCCGAGGCGATGCGAAAGCGCGTCGGCGCGATCCTGCGCGCCTCGATCAGGTTGGTGTCCCCGATGAAGTCGGCGACGAAGCGGGCGGCAGGCCGCTCATAGATGTCCTCGGGGCGGCCGATCTGCAGGATGCGGCCGCCGCTCATCACGGCGATGCGATCCGACATGGTGAGCGCTTCGTGCTGGTCATGGGTGACGAAGATGAAGGTGATGCCGAGCTGCGCCTGTAGGCGCTTGAGCTCGAGCTGCATCCCGGTGCGCAGCTTCTGGTCGAGCGCCGAGAGCGGCTCGTCGAGCAGGAGGACGCGCGGCTCGGTCGCGAGCGCTCTCGCGAGCGCGACGCGCTGCTGCTGGCCTCCCGAGAGCTCGCTGGGCTTGCGCCGCTCCAGGCCTTCGAGCCGCACCAGCGCCAGCATCGCCTTGACCCGCGCCACGATCTCCGGGCGCGGCCGGCGTTGCATCTCGAGGCCGAAGGCGATGTTCTGCTCGACCGTCATATGCGGGAAGACGGCGTAGCTCTGGAAGACGGTGTTGACCGGCCGCCTGAAAGGCGCCAGCCCGTCGAGCTTCTGCCCGTGCACCAGGATGGAGCCGCTATCCTGCATCTCGAAGCCGGCAATGAGGCGCAAGAGCGTGGTCTTGCCGCAGCCCGAAGGTCCGAGAAGAGTGAAGAACTCGTTCGAGCGGATGGTGAGCGAGACTCCGTCGAGTGCCACCACCGAGCCGCCGGCGAAGCTCTTGACCAATTGCCGGCAATCGACGGCGGTTTTTTCGGTGAGCGGCATTGCGTGCGCGGCGGCCGCCTCGCCGGATGCGGGCCTTGCTCGCTCGGCTTCACCGATGGCGGTCGGCCGCGTGGCAGGGATTCCGGTTGCGGGAACGCTTTGCACTCGTGCCATCCTCACCTTCCAGTCCTCACTTGCCAGTCCTCACTTGCCAGTTTGAGCGGTTCAATTCCGCCTGGTCGCCATTGATCGAAACCCTGTATGCAGGGGTATTACGTCGAACTGTCGATCCGCCTCACTCCACACCACTCGCTGATGAAGCGCGCGATGACGATCGTCGCCGACTTCAAGGATTCGAGCTCGACGAACTCGTCGAAGCCATGGCCGTCGGTGCTCGAGGGACCGTAGCTGAGGCTCGGAATATCGTAATAGCGGCCGTAGAAGCGGCAATCGGTGACTGCCGGCAACAAGGTCTCGCGCGGCTCGTTGCCGGTCACCGCGCGATGGGCCGAGCGAATGGCCGTTTCGAAATCCGAACCGGGATTGAGCACATAGTCATCGGCCTGGAAGCCGTTCCATTCGATCTCAGGCAGGTTGTTGGCGAGGAACGCATCGCGGCGCGCGGCCTTGGCGACGACCTCCGACAGCTCGCGCCGGAAATCCGCCAACGGCGTGCCAGGCAGGACGGCGATGCGGCAATCGACCTCGCACCAGGCCGGCGTCGAGCTTGCCCAATCGCCGCCGCTGATCTTGCCCAGGTTGAACTTGATCGGGTTCTCGAGCTTGCCGAACCAGGGATGCGATTTCACTCGGCTGTTCAGCTCGCGCGTGAACTCCCGGATCGCCTCGATCAGCCCATAGGCCGACAAGATCGCATTGGTGCCCTGCTCGCTGCGCGAGACATGGGCCGGCCGTCCGCGCAGCTTCAAGCGGAACCACATCACGCCCACCGTGCCGCGCAGGATATGCTGCCCGGTCGGTTCAGGGATGAGGCAGGCATCGGCCCGATAGCCGCGCGCGAGCGTCGAGAGCGCCCCGTTGCCGGTCGATTCCTCTTCCGTGACGGTCTGCACATAGACATCCGAGGCCGGCGCATATCCCGCTCGGCGCAGGGCAGCGAGCGCGAACACCATGGCGCTCACGCCGGCCTTCATGTCGCCGGCGCCGCGGCCATACATGCGCCCGTCGCTGATCCTCGCCTGGAAAGGCGGGCTCTCCCACATCTCCACCGGTCCTTCGGGAACGACATCGACATGCCCTTGCAGGATGAGGCTTCGCCCGCGTTGTTCCGGGCTTTGGAGTGCAGGGCTTCGAAGCGAGGCGACGACCTGCACGGCCTGCCGGTAATCGGTGTCCATCACCGGCGAGAAGCCCGGGAGATGCTCCATCTCGATTTCGGCCAGGGTGTAGCGATCGACGCTCCAGCCACGCGCCGCGAAATCACGCGCCAGCCAGTCCTGGCAGGGCCCCTCCCGGCCGCGCAAGCTTGGAAAGGAGACGAGCTTCGTCAGCCAATCGAGCTGAGCCTGCCAATTGCTCTCGACCGCGGAGACGATATCGGCAGGCTCGATCGTCATGGCTTGGCTCATCGGTTCGAGTGGCGCTGAAGCCTAGGCACTCATCCGCGCCGGCTGTTGCACCGGACGGCCCTTGTCGAGCCAGTCGAGGGTATCGTCGAGGGCGAGCTTGATGCGCGCCATGAGCTCGTCGATCTGAACCTCGGTGATGATCAGCGGCGGGCAGAGATTGAGGTTGTCGCCCATGCCGCGGGTGATCACGCCATGGGCCTGCGCCCGCTTGCCCGCATAAAGGGCGACCGCCATTGCGGGCTCGAAATTCTCGCGCGTCGCCTTGTCCTTGACGAGCTCGAGCGTGCCGATCAGCCCGACGCCGCGCGCCTCGCCGACCAGCTTATGCTTGCCGAGCTCGCGCAACCCCGCCTGGAAGCCCGGCATGATGCTGCGCACATGGCCGAGGATGTCGCGCTCCTCGTAGATCTTCAGCGTCTCCAGCGCGACGGCGGCCGCGACCGGATGCCCGCCATAAGTGAAGCCATGCCCGAAAACGCCGATCTTCTCGCTTTCCGAGACCATGGCCCGATAGATCTTCTCGTTGACCATCAGGGCGGAGATCGGCTGATAGGCGGCCGAGAGCTGCTTTGCCATGCTCATCATGTCGGGCACGATCCCGAAGGTCTCGCAGCCGAACATGTTGCCGGTGCGCGCGAAGCCGCAGATCACCTCGTCGGCGATCAGCAGGATGTCGTGCTTGCGCAGCACGGCCTGGATCTTCTCGTAATAGCTGGGCGGCGGAATGATGCAGCCGCCCGATGCCATCACCGGCTCGGCGATGAAAGCCCCGATGGTGTCGGCGCCTTCCCGCTCGATGAGCTCCTCGAGGGAGTGGGCGCAGCGCGAGGCGAACTCCTCCTCGCTCTCGCCCTCTTTCCCGAAGCGGTAATAGCCCGGGCAATCCGTGTGCAGGATGCCGCTGATCGGCAAGTCGAAGTCGCGATGATTATAGGGAAGGCCGGTAAGGCTCGCCGTCGCGATGGTGACGCCGTGATAGGCCTTCATCCGCGAGATGATCTTCTTCTTCTTCGGCTTGCCGATGGCATTGTGGTAATACCAGACGAGCTTGATCGCCGTGTCATTGGCCTCCGACCCGGAATTGGCGAAGAACACTTTCGACATCGGCACCGGCGCCAGCGCGATCAGGCGCTCGGCGAGCTCGATGCTGGGCTCGTTCGATTTGTGGCCGAACGAGTGATAGAAAGGCAGCTTGCGCATCTGGCGGGTGGCGGCCTCCACCAGCCGCTCCTCGCTGAAGCCGAGTGAGGCGCAGAACAGCCCACCCATGGCCTCGATATAGCGATTGCCGTCATCGTCGATGACGTGGATGCCGTCGCCGCGCGCGATGATCAGCGGCCCTTCCTTCTCGTGCACGCTCAGATTCGTATAGGGGTGCAACACATTGGCGATATCGCGCGCTTGGAAGGAATTCGGCCGGATATTCATCATTGACCTCTGGGGCTCACGCTCGAATGACACAGGGATGGCCGTTCCAATCCGGAACGGCACCGCGTTCAGTCTCGTCGCCGGCTGCCGAAGCCATATTGCGCCTCGACATCCGGAATCATGCAACCGATTGCACGGTAATCAGGGTGGCATAACGCGTCAACTGCCTGGGACCGCGACCGTCTCGGTCGCCCTTCCTTGCGGCGACGCGCCGGCCTCGCGGTCGAAAGAGCGGGCGAGGCGCCCGCGTTCCCGGGAGCGAGCGAGACGCCCGCGGCCCCATGGAAGTCGGCCTCATTCATGCAACCGATTGCGCGAACGATCATCGGTAGTGATCTCCGGTCCTATGTCACGAACAGGCTGAGAATCTCGAAGAGCATTTGCGCCCCCGCCTGGGCGGTGTTTGTCGTCGCGTCATATTGAGGGGCGACCTCGACGAGATCGGCGCCGACCAGATTGAGGCCCTTCAGGCCGCGCAACAAGGCTAGCGCCTCGCGCGTCGAGAGGCCGCCGATCTCGGGCGTGCCGGTGCCGGGCGCGAAGGCCGGATCGAGGCTGTCGATATCGAATGTCAGATAGGTCGGCCCGTCTCCGACCACTTCCTTGGCGCGAGCAATGACGCCCGCCATGCCGAGAGCGTCGATCTCCTCGGCGTGGATGACCGTCATCCCCGTCTCGTAGGAGAATTCCCAGAGATATTCCGACGATCCTCGGATGCCGATCTGGATGGTACGGCGTGGATCGAGCGCGCCATCGAGAACCGCCTGGCGGAACGGCCCGCCATGGTGGAATTTGCACCCCTCGAAGGATCCGCTCGTATCGCAATGGGCGTCGATATGGATCAAGCCGACCGGGCCGTGCTTGGCGACCGCCTTGAGGAGCGGCAGCGAGATCGAATGATCGCCGCCGACCGAGACCGGGATCACGCCCGCATCGATCACGATCCGCGCATGCTGCTGGATATCGGCATGCGATTGTGCGAGATCGAACCGGCTGCGCAGCGGAATGTCGCCGATATCTGCGACCCTCAGATCCCGCGTCGGCATGCATTTGAGCACATGGTTGTAAGGGCCGATGCGCTCGATGGCGCGCAGCGCCCGCGGCCCGAAGCGAGCCCCGCTGCGATTGGTGACCCCGAGATCCATCGGCACGCCGATGAGGGCGAGCTGCAGGTCGCCGAAATCGGGCGCACTCCAATCGACCGGCCGCATCGGCGCCCGCAGCAAGGTCGGAAAGCCGGAATAGGGAAAGGTCCGTTGCCCGGTCGCGCTGAAAATCCGTTCCGCGACCTTGCGGAATTCCGGGTCGTAAACGGCACCGCCATCGGCATCGCCATATTTGGCGCGCAGTTCCTCGAGCGACAGGACGGAAGACGACAATCTTGGAACTCCCCTCATTGAGGCCGCAAATCCTTGCGAGGCCGTGCCTGATTGCCAGGCCGTATTTGGTTGCTGGGCCGAATATCTTGGGTCAGCCCGTTGCTTGCCTCGCCCTGCTGAACCTTGATGACCCAAAGCGCGTCCTTCATGCAGCGCTTGACATGGCGCTCAGCGGCCTTGGCGGCGCGCTTCTCGTCATGGGCGGCGACGGCCGATACGAGGTCCTTGTGCTCCTGTCGGGTAAGCGACCATTTGTCGAACCACAGGAAATCGATCCAGGACAAAAGCCGCATCTGGTCATAGAGCTGCAAGAGCGCTTCGCAGATCAGGCGATTGCCGCATTCGCGCGCCACGACCTCATGGATGCGAAAGCCCAGATTCATTTCCTCGCGCAGCTCGTCGACGGTCGGCTTCTTGCGGCGCGCGATGGGCGCGAGCTGCCGCAACAGGCCGTTGAGCTCGGCAATGCCTTTCTGGCCGATGCGCCTCGCCGCGGCGCGCGCCGCCGTCACCTCGAGGCTCAGGCGAAATTCGTAGACCTCCTCGGTGACCTTCGCATCGAACTCGACGGCGAAATAGCCAACTCCCGGACGACTGACCGCGAGCCCGTCCCTCGCGAGACGCCCGAGCGCTTCGCGCAGCGGCGTGCGGCTGACATTGACGCGCCGCGCCAGCTCCCGTTCCCAGAGACGCTCACCGGGCTTCACACGGCCCGACAAGATCATCGATTTGAGGGAATCGTAGGCGACCTCGCTGAGCGGTCTCTCATCATTGGCGGGTCGATGATCGAGTGGCATACCGCATGGTATACCACATGATCGGCGTGTCAACGGCAGGTCCGGCCGAGCTCGGCTGGCGCGCTCCGAAATGGCGGGTCTTGTTGATGCAAATCGCTTCTGGACGTGCAGATTCAATGAGCTTCCGCCTGGTTTTTCCTCGGGGAGCGGCGACGTTCAAGGCGCTGTCGATTTCGCGGTCGGAGGCGACGGAGATGGGGCGAATCCACGGTGGGGCTCTTTGCAATCTCGTGCTGCCGAACTCCAATCGCTGATGCGCGGGCTTAGGACCTTCGAGCCTGAGGCCCGGCGAATCCCATGCGACTTGACAACCCGGCGGGGAATGAAAAGAGTAGCAACGCGAGGCCACCTCGGCCGCTATGCTGCAGCGCAGCAAGACCGATCCCCGACAATGCGGCTTTCGCTGTAAATCACCTGTTATTAACAGCTACTGCAGCGCAGCATCACGCACAGCAAAATCGGACCCTGACGGTGCCGCCTTACCTCCAAATCCACCTGTATCAACAGGTCGTCGCAATGCGGCATCAACCGATCAATGCGCCGTGAGGGGCGGGTCGGCTGTCAGGCGAGACGTCCGATGGCTTCGACGGGAAAGCGTTCGCTCGGAGTGACGAGCTCGTCCTGGGCTTCGATGAGCAGGAGTTCGCGCGAGGCGCCGGCCACGGTGCGCTTGAGGATGCCGAACACCGATGCGGCCGCCTCGGCGAGCGCCTGCCGCGCCGTGTTCGACCGCAGGAAATGCACCAGGAACAGCGCAGCCATCGCGTCCCCTGCCCCGTTGAAGTCGCGGCCAAGCCGCGGCGTGCGCAGGAGATAAGCCTCACGGCCGTCGGAGGCGACGATATCGATCGCATCAGGCGGCGTCTCGGCGGTGATGACGGAAGTGACCAGGATGGTCTTCGGGCCCCGTCCATGCAGATGCGCCAAGGCACCCAAGAGCTCCTTTTGTGTCGTGGCGCGGGCTCCTGAGAGATATTCGAGCTCGAATTGATTGGGCGTGACCATGTCGGCCGCGGGCATGGCTTGGTCGCGCATGAATTCCGGCAAGCCCGGACGCACATAAAGGCCAGGCCCCGCATCGCCGATGACCGGATCGCAGCAGAACAGCAAGGCGGGGTTGGCCCTGCGCGCGGTCGCGACCGCCTGCAGCACGACAGGGCCGGTTTCCGCGGCGCCGAGATAGCCGGAGATCAGCGCATCGCAGCGCGCCAGAACGCCGAGCTTGGCGATGCCCGCGATCAGGGCGGCGATCTCGGCTGCGTCGATGACGCGGCCGGCAAAGCCGCCATGGCCCGGATGGTTCGAGAAGGCGACCGTATTGACGGGCCAGACCTCGGCGCCCAGCCGCTGCATGGCGAAGACGGCCGCCGAATTCCCCACATGGCCGTAGCTGACATGGGACTGAATCGACAGGATGTTCAAGGCTGAGACCGGTTGTTCTCCGCCCAGGCGGCGAGCGTTGCCCGTTCGGCCCCGGTGATCTCGGTGATGTTGCCGGGCGGCATGGCGCGCCCGAGTCCGGCCTGCATGTAGATATCCCTCATATGGGCGGCGATCTCCTCATCCGTGTCGAGGCGCACGCCCTTGGGCGCAACTGGAATGCCCTCCCAGAGCGGCGCTTGCGCATGGCACATGCTGCAGCGCCCGACGACGATGTCGCGCGCCGCTGCGAAGCTCGGACGCGCCAGCGCTTCGGCGAGTTGGGTCGGAGCCTGCCCGCTCACCGCGAGATCGTGGCGGGTATCCGGGACCGTCGACAGGAAGGCCGCGAGCACGAAGCAGATGGCGGCTACCGCCCAGCACCACCAGAGTCTCGTGCCATGCATATGCATGGTGTTGAAGAAATGCCGGATGGCGATGCCGATGACCATGACGAGGCCGATGATCACGAAGTTCCAGCGACTCGAGAAGGCCAGCGGATAATGGTTCGCGAGCATCAGGAACACGACCGGCAAGGTCAGGTAGTTGTTATGGGTCGAGCGCGTCTTGGCTTCCCGCCCGAGCCGCGGATCGGGCGTTTGCCCGGCTTTGAGCGCCGCCACCACCTTCTTCTGGTTGGGGATGATCACCATGGCGACGGAGCCCGTCATCATCGTGCCGATCATCGCCCCGACATGGATGAAGACGCCGCGCCCGGAGAACACGAAGGTGAGCCCGTAGGCAAGTGCCATGAGGAAGGCGAAGACCACGATGCCGAGCAAGGTGTCGTTGTTGCCGAGTGGCGAGCGGCAGAGCCCGTCATAGACGATCCAGCCCGCCACCAGCACCGCAATACCGATGGCGACGGCCTCCCAGCTCGGCAGATCGAGCACATGGCGGTCGATCAGATAGAGATCCGGATTGGCATAATAGAGGATGCACAGAAGCGCGAAGCCGGAGATCCAGGTCCAGTAGGATTCCCATTTGAACCAGTGCAGCTCCTCCGGCATCGAGGCTGGAGCCACATTGTATTTCTGGAGATGGTAGAAGCCCCCGCCATGCACTTGCCAGGCCTCGCCGCTGACGCCCGCCGGCAGGCTCGCCGGCTTGCGCAGGCCGAGATCGAGCGCGATGAAATAGAAGGATTCCCCGATCCAGGCGATTGCGGTGATCACGTGCAGCCAGCGCACGGCGAAATTCGCCCAATCCCATGCAATCGCGGTCATGATCGTCTCCTCAGCGCCGGAGGCGCGCCTCGATCTCTTGCCGGCCTGGCGGGCGGTAATGCAAGAGGAAGTCGAGTATCACCTCGACCGCCGCATCGGCATCTTCCACGGTGATGGATTCGGCCGGGTTGTGGCTGATGCCGCCCTGGCAGCGCAGGAACAGCATGACGACCGGGCAAAGCGAGGCGACCGCCATGGCGTCATGGCCGGCGCCGCTCGGCAGCTCGCGCGCAAGATGGCCGCGGCGCGCCAGCGAGGCGGAGAGCTCTCCGATCAGGGCCGGATCGCAGCGCGTGGCCTCGGCTTCATGGAGCGGGGTGAGCTCGAGGCCAAGACCGCGCTCGGCCGCGATCGCGTGCAGGCGACCTTCGAGAGCCGCGAGGGCGCCGTGGCGCGCCGCGTCCGCCGGCGCCCGCAGGTCGACGCTGAAGCGGACCTCGGCCGGAATGACGTTGATCGCTCCCGGCAGCGCCGAGATCACCCCGACCGTCGCCACCACATCAGGCGTCGCGCGCGCCTGCACCTCGACCGCCGAGATCATCGCCGCGGCCCCTGCGAGCGCGTCCTTGCGATGCGCCATCGGCACGGTTCCGGCATGGCCCGCCTCGCCCGTCACCGTGACATTGAAGCGGCTCGTTCCCGCAATCGCCGTGACGACGCCGAGCGCCAGGTTCTCGGCCTCCAGCACCGGCCCCTGCTCGATATGGCTTTCGAGATAACCGCAGATGCGGGCCGGATCGCGGGCGATGGCTGCGATCGCCGCGGTATCGCAACCGAAGCCGCGCAAGGCCTCGCCGAGCGACACGCCATCCGCGTCGCGCGCCGACAGGCTGGCATGCGAGAATGTGCCGGCAAGCGCGCGCGAGCCCGACAGCGTGGTCGGGAAGCGCACCCCCTCCTCGTCCCCGAAGGCGACAACCTCGATCGCGAAGGGCAGCTTGGCCCCGGTTCGCCGCAGCTCCTCCACGACCTCGATGGCGGAGACGACTCCGAAGCCGCCATCATAGCGGCCGGCATTGCGCACGCTGTCGATATGCGAGGCCAGAATGAAGGTCGGAGCATCGGCCGAAGGCCCTTCGATGCGCCCGACCACATTGCCGATGGCGTCGTCATGGGCCGCAAGCCCTGCCGCCTGCATCCAGCCGCGCACTCGCGCCATGGCGGCCTTATGCGAGGGCGACAGGAAGAGCCGGGTGATGCGGCCTTCCTCGTCGGTATCGATGCTGAGCTCGTCGAGGCGTTGCATGACGCGCCTGCCGAGGCGCGGATCGGCTGCGCTCACGGCAAAATACGCCCTGGAGAAGCGACGATGGCCAAGGCGCTCACAGTTCGATCAATCGAAGCCCTCAAGCCGGGTTCGACTCGTCGTGAAATTCCGGATGGGCTCATTCGCGGACTCTACCTTGTCGTTCAGCCATCGGGCCTGATGGGTTGGGCGGCGAGATATCGCCACCAGGGTGTCCCCCGCAAGCTAACACCAGGCTCCCGCCCGGCGATAGGTCTGAAGGGCGGCAGCGATCGGGAAGGCCTCAACGCGCCGCGCCGAGAAATGAGTTGAGCCGCAACCACTCTTGTCGCTTGCGCTCGAACGGCATCGTGGCGTGGGCCGCGCTACTGGATGGCAACGAGATGAGCGTGAGAGCGCTGTCGGCGGCGAGCTGCTTCCGCCCGATATTGGAAGCCTTGGCGCCATTGAAGCAGACAGCTCGCAAGGCTGGGAGAGTCGCAACGAATTCCCCGAGTGTATTCGGCTTCTCATAGCGAATATTGGAGTCGAGGCTACCGACCCGCTCCGCCGATTGGATGACATCCCAAAGTCCTATACCGGCTGAGATGAGGACAGCCTTGCGTTCGGGATATGCCAATCGCACCAAGTCGCGGCCAATCACTGCCTCCATCAAGCGCCAGAACTGATTGCTGGGATGAGCATAGTATTGCCTCCGGCTGAGGGAGACGGCACCGGGCAGGCTCCCCAAGATCAAGACTCGTGTAGCTTCGTCAGCCATTGCATCGAACGAAGCTTCTCTCCTGTCGGCCATTACCAGCTCTGCCGGTTGGATGCTTCTGATACAGGGCGACGCCGCGCGGTGTGGGTTCTCGCGCGAACGCACCCCAGCAGGAGCAGTCAAGATGTCATTTCTTCTTTCGCTCTGCGCGTCAGGTCGCCGATGATATGCACAGCGTCGCGCTTCTCGCGCGGCCTAGGCTCGCCGTCATCGCCTCCGATATTGTCCAGGGCGAGAACTCCAAGGCTCGTCAGCGCGCTTTGGGGGTCGGTCTCCGAGCATGCGGACCTTAGCATCAGCTCGATCAGCAGCGCCTCGACCGCGATCTGCCATGCTGTGTGCTTGTCCTCAGCATTTTCCTTCATCTGCGGCCTCTGCTGACTGCCGCCCCCCGAAAAGAAGGCGGGGTTTTGGATTTGTCGGACCTCGCTGGCAAAGTTGCGAGACGTAGCCAGCGAGGCCCTGGCCGCGACCGATCAGGTATGTGGGCTAGTCGCGGTTGCAAAAGGTTAACAGGTGCCGCGGGCCCGTCACATATACAAGAAATGATGTGCCGGGGCTCGGTGCCCTGCGCTCACGGCAACCTGTCCTTCAGTCTGAGGAGCGCAATCTGCTCGATCTCGCCGAGCGCCGTCTCGAACTCGGCATCGACGTCCGAGCCGAGACGCGTGCGCATCGCGGCGATCACGTCTTCCTTCGAACGCCCCTTCACGGCGAGGATGAAGGGGAAGCCGAAATGCTGCTGATAATGCTCGTTCATGCGGGTGAGCGCCGCGAGCTCATGCGGCGTGAGGCGGTCGAGCCCGGCGGAGGCCTGCTCCCTGGCCGAATCGGCCGTGACCTCGCCCGCCAGCGCCAGGCGGCCCGCAAGATCGGGATGGGCTCTGACGAGGGCGAGTTGCTGTTCGCGCGGCAGGGCTCGCATGATCCCCGACATCGCCCGCGCCAGGCCCTCGGCCGTGTCGTGGCTCGCGGTCAGCCCGGCGCTGTGGGCGGCCTCGGCGATCTGCGGCGTATGCTCGAAGACATGGCCGAACAGCTCGAGGAAAAGGCCACGCGGCATGCGGCTCGGCCGGTAGCCGCCAGGCGGTGGGTGATGGGCGATCCAGTGACGCGCAATGTCGATGCGGCGGGGCATCCAGACATCGCCTTTCTCCAGCGCATAGTCGATGAAGCGGGCCAGCGACGCCGCGCGCCCCGGCCGGCCCACCAGGCGGCAATGCAGCCCGACCGACATCATCTTCGGGCGTTCCGCGCCTTCCGCATGCAGGTAATCGAGGCTGTCCTTCAGATAGGCGAAGAACTGGTCGCCCGAATTGAAGCCTTGCGGCGTCGCGAAGCGCATATCGTTGGCGTCGAGCGTATAGGGCACGGCGAGCTGAGGCCCGTGCGCGCCTTCGAGCCAATAAGGCAGGTCATCGGCATAGCTGTCGGCCACGTAGAGGAAGCCCTGCTCCTCGATGGCTAGCGGGATCGTATGGATCGAGGAGCGACCCTGATAGAAGCCGAGCGGCCGCGATCCCGTCACTTGCGTGTGGATGCGGATCGCCTCGTCGATATCGCGCTTCTCCGCCTCGGCACCGGCGTCCTTGTAGTCGATCCATTTGAGGCCGTGGCTGGCAATCTCCCAATCGGCTTCCCGCATGGCGGCGACCGCTTCGAGGTTGCGCGCCATCGCGGTCGCGACACCGTAGACCGTGACCGGCACCTGGCGCTCGGTGAACATCCGCCACAGCCGCCAGAAGCCGGCGCGCGAACCGTATTCATAGATCGATTCCATGTTCATATGCCGCTGGCCGAGCCAGGGCTGAGCGCCGACGATCTCCGACAGGAAGGCCTCCGAGGCCTTGTCGCCATGCAGGATGTTGTTCTCGCCGCCCTCCTCGTAATTGATGACGAATTGCAGGGCGACGCGCGCGCCCTTAGGCCAGGCCGCCACGGGTGGGTTGCGGCCATAGCCGGTCATGTCTCGGGGATAGGGAGTTTCGCTCGGCATGGTCGTCGCGGAAATGGGTTGCACAAGAGGGGGCGGCGCGCCCGAAAAGGCCCCTCATGCACCTCTTGCCAAGCCCGCCGATTGGATGTCTGTTCCCTATTGTGCCCAATCATCGGCGCGGCGCAAGTCGCCCGTGACGGCGGTTGCCCGTGATTTTTGGAGGTTTCAGTTGCCGCAGACACTCGCCGCGAAGGGGCGATTGACCACGCATGTGCTCGATACCAGCGCCGGACGCCCGGCGGGAGCGATGGAGATCGTGCTCTACGGCGTCGAGGCCGGCGGGCGGCGGGAGATCAAGCGCACCGTGACCAATGCCGATGGGCGCTGCGACAAGCCGCTGCTTGCCGGCGCCGAGATGGCGGCCGGCCGCTATGAGCTGGCTTTCCAGGCCGGACGCTATTTCCGCGAGAGCGGCGTCGCCTTGCCGGAGCCCGCTTTTCTCGACGAGGTGCTGATCCGCTTCGGCATTGCGGATGCGGCGGCGCATTATCATGTACCGCTTCTGGTCTCGCCCTACGGCTATTCGACCTATCGAGGGAGCTGAGAGGTTGAGCGCAAAACGGACATCCCTGCGCTTTATCTGCGGCGACGCGGACAGGGAGCTGTCGGGCTTCGACCCGACGCTCACCATCCTCGACTGGCTGCGCCTCGACGAGCGGCGCATGGGCACCAAGGAAGGCTGCGCCGAAGGCGATTGCGGCGCCTGCACCGTGGTGGTGGGCAAGCTCGACGGCGATCGCGTGGTCTACCGGGCGATCGACGCCTGCATCGCCCCGCTCGCTTGCCTCGACGGGCATCGGCTGCTCACGGTCGAGCATCTGAAACGCGACGGGGTGCTGCATCCCGTGCAGCAGGCGATGGTCGATCAGCACGGTTCGCAATGCGGCTTCTGCACGCCCGGCATCGTCATGTCGCTCTTCGCGCTGTGGCTCGAGGAAGATGCGGCGAGCGAGGAGCGCATCGAGGATGCGCTCGCCGGCAATCTGTGCCGCTGCACCGGCTACCAGCCAATCATCGCGGCCGGAACCGAGATGTTTCGCCAAGGCGCTGTGGCCAAGGCCGAATGGCGTTCCGAGCAGGCCTCGATGGTGAAGCGCCTTACAGCCTTGCGCGACGATCGCATGTTGGAGATCGTCAAGGACGGGCGCAGCTTCGTCGCACCCGCCGATCTCGACAGCTTCGCCGAGGCCTATGCGCGCGATCCCGACGCGACCATCGTGGCGGGAGCGACCGATGCGGGGCTGTGGATCACCAAGGAGATGCGCGTCCTCAACCGGGTGCTCTATCCGGGGCGGATCGCGGCCTTGTCCGGTGTGACGGACGCAGGCGGCGAATTGACGATCGGCGCCATGACCAGCCTCACCGACGCGACCGAGGCGCTGGGACATATCCATCCGCAATTGGGCGAATTGCTGCGCCGTTTCGGCGGCGAGCAGGTCCGGAATGCCGGCACTGTCGGCGGCAATATCGCCAACGGCTCGCCGATCGGCGATCTGCCGCCTGCCTTGATCGCGCTCGGCGCGACCTTGCTGCTGCGGCACGGAAAGGAACGCCGCGAGCTGCCGCTCGAGGCCTTTTTCCTCGCCTATAAGCAGCAGGATCGGCGCCCGGGCGAGTTCGTGGAGGCAGTGCGCGTGCCGAAGCTCGACGCGGCCTCGTTGTTCCATGCCTCGAAGATCAGCAAGCGCTTCGACGAGGATATTTCCGCCCTGTGCGGCGCCTTCCACCTGACACTCGATGCCAAGGGTGCGGTCGCCGCGGCCCGCCTCGCCTATGGCGGCATGGCGGGCACGCCGAAGCGCGCCGCTGCGGCCGAGGCCGCGCTGATCGGCCAGCCCTGGGACGAGGAAGCGGCCGAGCGCGCCGCTGCGGCACTCGAGCAGGACTTCAAGCCGCTCGACGATTGGCGCGCCTCGTCCCGCTACCGCATGCTGTGTGCGCAGAATCTGCTGCGCCGCTTCGCGATCGAAAGCGGCGAGACCATCGAGACGCGGGTCGCCGGCCGGCTGGCCGATATCCGCCTCGCCAGGCGCGGCGAAGCCCCGACGGCACGGGGCATCTGAGCCATGATCGACCGCTCCTCCTCATCGGATGCGCGACGCGCGACGATCGGCGAAACGCGCGAGCGGCGCGGCGATCACCGCCAGAAGCCGGGCCCGGCGAGCCAGGATAAAGGCAAGCTGGCGAAACCGCACGCCACTTCGGTGAAATGCGGCATGCATCAAGCCCTGCCGCATGATTCGGCGCATAAGCATGTGGCGGGCGAAGCTCTTTATATCGACGATCTGCCCGAGCCTGCGGGCCTCTCCCATGTCTATCTCGGCCTCTCCGAGCGTGCCCATGCGCGGATCGCCTCGCTCGATCTCGACGCGGTTCGCGCCGCCCCGGGCGTCCTCGCCGTGCTCACGGCCGCCGACATCCCCGGCATCAACGATATCAGCTCGACCGGCCGCCATGACGAGGTGCTGCTGGCGGACGGGCTCGTTGCCTATCACCGCCAGCCGATCTTCGCGGTGGTCGGCGAGACGCGCGACGCCGCCAGGCGCGCCTGCCTGCTCGCCAAGGTGAGCTATGAGGACCTGCCCGCCATCGTAACGGTGGAGGCGGCCCGGCGTGCCGACGCCCCTTTCGTCACCGAGCCGCTGAAGCTCGAGCGCGGCGAGGTGGCGGAAGCGATGCGTTCCGCGCCGCGGCGCCTCAAAGCCTCGATGCAGGTCGGCGGCCAGGAGCATTTCTATCTCGAGGGCATGGTCGCCCTGGCGATGCCGGGGGAGGACGACGAAGTCACGGTGCTGTCCTCGACACAGCATCCGAGCGAGATCCAGCACATGGTCTCGCATGTGCTCGGCGTGCCCTCGAATGCGGTGACGGTCGAGGTGCGGCGCATGGGCGGCGCCTTCGGCGGCAAGGAGACGCAGGGCAGCCTCTTCGCCTGCATCGCGGCGCTTGCGGCGAAGAGGCTCGGCCGCGCCGTGAAATGCCGCCCCGACCGCGACGACGACATGGCGATCACCGGCAAGCGGCACGATTTCCTGATCGATTACGAGGTCGGCTTCGACGATATGGGCAGGATCGAGGCCGTCGACATGGTCTATGCGGCGCGCTGCGGCTTCTCCGCCGACCTGTCGGGCCCGGTGACCGATCGGGCGCTCTTCCACGCCGATAATTGCTATTTCTACCCGGCCGTGCGCGCCGTCTCGCAGCCCTATAAGACCAATACCTGCTCGAACACCGCCTTTCGCGGTTTCGGCGGACCGCAGGGCATGCTGGGCGCCGAGCGCATCATCGAAGAAATCGCCTTCGCCACCGGGCTCGATCCTCTCGATATTCGCAAGCGGAACTTCTACGGCACTGGCGAACGCGATGTGACGCCCTATCACCAGCGCGTCGAGGACAACATCATCGCCGAGATCGTCGACGGGCTGGAAGCGAGCTCGGATTACCGGGCCCGCCGCGCGGCCATCCGCAAGGCCAATGCCGAGAGCCGCATCGTCAAGCGGGGCCTTTCGCTGACTCCGGTCAAGTTCGGCATCTCGTTTACGGCGACCTGGTTCAACCAGGCCGGCGCTCTCGTGCATGTCTATACGGACGGCTCGATCCATCTCAACCATGGCGGCACCGAGATGGGCCAGGGGCTCTACATCAAGGTCGCCCAGGTCGTGGCCAACGAGTTCCAGGTCGATCTCGAGCGCGTCAAGATCACCGCGACGACGACCGGCAAGGTGCCGAACACCTCGGCGACCGCCGCCTCCTCCGGCTCCGACCTGAACGGCATGGCGGCGCAGGCAGCGGCGCGTATTATCAAGGAGCGGCTCATCGCCTTCATTGCCGGCAAATGGGGCGTGCCGCCGACAGAGGTGATCTTCGAGGCCGGAGAGGTGCGCGCCGGCGACAGGACCATGAGTTTCGAGACATTGGTGCGTGAGGCCTATATGGCGCGCATCCAGCTTTCGGCCGCAGGCTTCTACAGCACCCCGAAAATCCATTGGGACCGCAAGGCGGGACGCGGCCACCCCTTCTATTATTTCGCCTATGGGGCAGCGGTGAGCGAGGTCGCGATCGACACGCTGAGCGGCGAATATCGCGTGGAGCGGGTCGACATCCTGCATGATTGCGGCCGCTCGCTGAATCCGGCGATCGATCGCGGCCAGATCGAAGGCGGCTTCGTGCAGGGCATGGGCTGGCTGACGACCGAAGAGTTGTGGTTCGACACCGAAGGACGACTGCGCACCCATGCGCCCTCGACCTATAAGATCCCGGTAGCGTCGGACCGGCCGCGCCTGTTCAATGTCGAGATGCTCTCAGGCTATGAGAACTGCGAACCGACCATCGGCCGTTCCAAGGCGGTCGGAGAGCCGCCGCTGATGCTGGCCATCTCGGTGCTGCAGGCGCTGTCGGACGCCGTCGCAAGCGTCGCCGATTACCGCTTCTGCCCGCGTCTCGACGCGCCGGCGACGCCCGAGCGCGTGCTGCTCGCCGTCGAGGAGATGAAGGCCAATCGACTGCCAGCAGCGTCGGCACGTTTGGGCGAGGGCGTCGCGTGAGCTTCCTTGCCCCCCATCTGCGCGCGGCGCTGGCGGCGGGCGAACCGGCGATCCTGGTTACCGTGGTGCGTGCCGAAGGCTCGACCCCGCGCGAGGCCGGCGCCGTCATGCTGGTGACGCCCGATGCCAGCCACGGCACGATCGGCGGCGGGCAGCTCGAATTCCACGCGATCGATGTGGCGCGGGAGATGATCGGAGCGCAGATTCGCGAAAGGCTGCTCGATCTGCCGCTCGGCCCGCATCTCGGCCAGTGCTGCGGCGGACGCGTGGAGCTGCTGCTGAGACGAGCCGGAGACGCCGATCTCGTCGAACTTGCCGAGGCCGAAGCTCGAGAGGCAATCTCGCGGCCGCATGTCCTGCTCTTCGGTGCCGGCCATGTGGGGCTTGCTCTGGCGCAAGCGCTGGCGCTCCTGCCCGTGACGACGACGCTGATCGACGATCGCGATACGCCCGCCCCTCCGCTCCCTGATCCTGTCTCGTTCGAGCAGATCGACGACCCCGAGACGCTGGTCGCCAAGGCACCGGCAGGCGCGGCTTTCGTCATCCTCACCCATAGCCACGCGCTCGATTATCGTCTTGCCGATGCGGCGCTCAGGCGGCGCGACGCGGCCTATGTCGGCATGATCGGCTCGGCCACGAAGCGAGCCCGCTTCGAGCATTGGTTCCTGGCGCGCGGCGGCGCGCGCGAGGCGCTCTCGCGCTTCATCTGCCCGATCGGCGGCAAGGCGACGCGCGACAAGCGTCCGCAGGTCATCGCGGCCCTGGCGGCGGCGGAGATCGTGGGGCATGTTCTTGCGGTCGCTGGGGTCGATGTTGCGCCCCGAAGATTGAAGGCTGCGGCGATCAGTGCCCCAGAGGCGAAATTTGGGGCGAAATCTGGGGCGAAACTTGGCCGATCCAATCGCGCAGCTTGAGCTTACCGGCATCACCAAGCGTTTCGGCGAGGTCCTCGCCAACGACGCCGTGAACCTGTCGGCGCGCAAGGGCGAGATCAAGGCGCTGATCGGCGAGAACGGGGCCGGCAAGTCGACGCTCGTCAAGATCATCTATGGCGTGCAGCACGCCGATGCCGGCGAGATGCGCTTCGAAGGCGTGCCAGTGACGATCGCCAATCCGCGTGCGGCGCGCAGGCTCGGCATCGGCATGGTGTTCCAGCATTTCTCGCTGTTCGAGCCGATGACGGTTCTGGAGAACATCGCGGTCGGCATGGACCAGGCGCTCGACCGGCGGGCGCTGGAGCGCGAGGTGCGCGCCATCCTCGATGCCTACGGGCTGCCGCTCGACATCCATCGTTATGTCGACACGCTTTCGGTCGGCGAGCGCCAGCGCATCGAGATCGTGCGCTGCCTGCTGCAGAAGCCGAAGCTGCTGATCATGGACGAGCCGACCTCGGTGCTGACGCCGCAGGAGGCCGATCAGCTCTTCGACACTTTGCGGCAATTGGCAAGCCAAGGCTGCACGGTGCTCTACATCAGCCACAAGCTCAATGAGATCAAAGCCTTGTGCGAGAGCGCCACGATCCTGCGCGGCGGCCGCGTGGTCGGCGAATGCGACCCGCGGGCCGAGACGCAGCGGCGCATCGCCGAGCTGATGATCGGGGCCGAGCTACGCAATGTCGAGCGCCCCGAGGGTCGCAGCCCGGGCGAGGCGCGCCTCGAGGTCCAGCACCTGTCGCTCGCCAGCGATGAGCCCTTCGGCGTCGATCTCGAGGATATCTCCTTCGCGGCGCGCGGCGGCGAGATCCTCGGCATAGCGGGCGTCGCCGGCAACGGGCAGAAGGAGCTGATGCTCGCGCTCTCCGGCGAGATTCCGGCGTCGAATGCTTCGGCCATAAGTCTCGACGGCATCGCCATCGGAACCTTGCCGCCGCCGACGCGGCGCCAGCGCGGCCTCTGCGCCCTGCCCGAGGAGCGCAATGGGCACGCCGCAGTCGTGAGCTTCAGCCTCGCGGAGAACACCTTGCTGACCGCGCGCGAGCGCCGGAAGCTCAGCATGGGCGGGGTGATCAGAGGCGCCGCCATGCGCGACTATGCGCGCGCGGTGATCGAGGCCTTCAAGGTCAAGGCGACCGGCCAGGACGCGCCGGCGCGCAGCCTCTCGGGGGGCAATCTGCAGAAATTCGTCGTCGGACGCGAGATCATGCAGGAGCCGCTCGTGCTCGCCGTCGACCAGCCCACCTGGGGTGTCGATGCGGGCGCGGCCGCGGCCATCCGCCAGGCCCTCGTCGACCTTGCGGCACGCGGCTCGGCGGTCATCGTGGTGTCGCAGGATCTCGACGAGCTCCTATCGCTCTGCGACCGGCTGGCGGTCATGAATGAGGGGCGTCTCTCCGAGCCGCTGATCGTAGGCGAGGCCTCGATCGAGCAGATCGGCCTGTTGATGGGCGGCGTGCATGGAGTTGAAGCGGCGCGCGCTGATGAGGAAGCGAGCCATGCCGCTTAGGCTCGAGCCGCGCAAGACTCCCTCCCAGGCCGCGCTCTATGGCGGCCCCGTCGCGGCGATCCTGCTGACCATGCTGACAGGCGCCGCTATCTTCACCCTGATGGGCTTTCGCGGCGGGGCCGCCGTCTTCCAGATCTTCGTGCAGCCTTTGCTCGAGCCCGAGCGTTGGCCGGACATCGCCGTGAAGGCCTCTCCGCTGGTGATGATCGCCACGGGGCTCGCCATCGGCTTTCGCGCCAACGTCTGGAATATCGGGGCGGAGGGCCAATACATCGTCGGCGCCATCGCCGGCACCGGCGTCGGGCTTGCCCTCTACGAGGTGGATAGCTGGTGGGTGCTGCCGTTGATGCTGGTGGCGGGCGTCATCGGCGGGGCGCTATGGGCCGCGATCCCGGCCCTGTTGCGCATCCGCCTGAAGGTCAGCGAGATCCTGACAAGCCTGATGCTCACCTATGTGGCGATCCAGCTCCTCTATTATCTGGTGCGCGGGCCCTGGCGCGATCCCGAGGGCTTCAACTTCCCCCAGACTCGCATGTTCACCGAGGCGCAGACCATGCCCAATCTCATCGAGGGCACGCAGCTGCATTGGGGCGCGCCCTTGACGCTGATCTGCGTGCTCATCGCCTGGTTCGTGATGTCGCGCATGCTCGCCGGCTATCAGGTGCGCGTGGTCGGCCTCGCGCCGGCGGCCGCGCGCCTCGCCGGCTTCAGCGAGAACCGCACCGTCTTCGTCACCATGTTGGTCGGAGGCGGTCTCGCAGGGCTCGCAGGCATGGTCGAATGCTCGGCGACCTTCGGCCAGCTCACGCCGCAATTCCCGGTCAATTACGGCTTCACCGCGATCATCGTCGCCTTCCTCGGGCGCCTGCATCCGCTCGGCGTGCTGATCGGCGGGCTGGTCTTGGCCGCCTCCTATATCGGCGCCGACATCGCCCAGACCGCGTCCGGCCTGCCGCAGGCGGCGACCGGGCTGATCCAGGCGATGATGCTGTTCTTCCTGCTCGCCGTCGACATCCTGGTGAACAACCGGCTGCGCTTCATGACCCCGCTGCGGCAACGCGCCTCATGAATACCGACATGGCCATCTCGATCGTCATGACGCTCGTCATCGCGGCGACGCCGATCCTGCTTGCTGGCCTCGGCGAGCTGATCGCCGAGAAGAGTGGCGTCCTCAATCTCGGCGTCGAGGGCATGATGCTGGTAGGCGCGGTGGCCGGCTTCATCGCGGCCACGACGACCGGGCTCACCCCGTTCGGCTATATGGTCGCGTCGCTGGCGGGGCTTGCCGCCTCGCTCGTCTTCGCCGTGCTCGCGTTGACGTTCGGGGCGAACCAGGTCGCCACGGGCCTGGCGCTGACGATCTTCGGCACCGGTCTCTCTTCGCTCGCGGGAGCAGGCTTCGTCGGCACCACCATCACCCGGCTCGAACCGCTCTTCCCCATGGCGCTCGCCACCCATCCGCTGGGGCGTCTTCTGTTCGGCTATGATGTGATCGTCTATCTGTCGATCGGGCTGACCTTGCTCGCCGCCCGCTTCCTCAACCATACGCGACCTGGCCTCATCTTGCGCTGCGTCGGGGAATCGGACGCCTCGGCCCATGCGATCGGCTATCCGGTGACCGTCATCCGCTATATCGCGGTCGCCTTCGGCGGCGCCATGGCCGGGCTTGCGGGTGCCTATTATTCGCTGGCCGTCACGCCGATGTGGGCCGATCGGATCACCGCCGGGCGCGGCTGGATCGCGCTGGCCCTCGTCGTCTTCTCGGCCTGGCGGCCATGGCGGCTGCTGCTCGGGGCCTATATCTTCGGTGCCGTCATGACGCTCGAGCTCTACAGCAAGGCGGCAGGCTTTGCGCTCCTGCCTCCGGAGATGCTTGCGATGCTGCCTTATCTTGCTACGGTAGCAGCGCTCGCGGTCATCGCCCTGCGCCCTTCCCGAGGGCGGCTCGATGCGCCGCGCTGCCTCGGCAAGACTTTCCGGGCCGGCGCCTGAACCGGCCATTTCGCAACAGAGGATTGTTCCATGGCGGCCATTCTCGATCGTCGTACCCTGCTGGCTGGCGCAGCCGCAAGCTCTACCCTTCCCCTCATCGGCGGGCGGGCCTCAGCCGCCGACCCAATGAAGGTCGGTTTCCTCTATGTCGGGCCCGTCGGCGATTTCGGCTACACCCACGCCCATGACGTCGCCCGCAAGAAGCTGCAGGAAGCCTATGGCGACAAGATCAAGACGAACTATGTCGAGAATGTCCCTGAAGGGCCCGATGCCGAGCGCGTGCTGCGCCAGCTCGCCCAAGAGGGCAACAAGATCATCTTCGCCACCTCCTTCGGATTCATGAACGCCACCGCCAAGGTGGCGAAGGCGCTGCCCAAGACCTATTTCGAGCATGGCACGGGCTATATGAGCGGCCCGAACCTCGCCACGTACAATGCCCGCTTCTATGAGGGCCGTGCCGTGATCGGCACCATCGCCGGCATGACGTCGAAGACCGGCGTCGGCGGCTATGTGGCGTCCTTCCCGATCCCCGAAGTGGTGATGGGCATCAACTGCTTCACGCTCGCGGCGCGCAAGATCAACCCGAAATTCCAGACCAAGGTGCTGTGGCTTTCCACCTGGTACGATCCGGCCAAGGAAGCCGACGCCGCCAAGGCGCTCGCCGACCAGGGCTGCGACATCATCACCCAGCATACGGATTCGCCCGCGCCGCTGCAGGTTTGCGAGCAGCGCGGCCTCTACGGCTTCGGCCAGGCGTCGGATATGAGCTCGATCGCACCCAAGGCGCATCTGACAGCGATCGTCGACAATTGGGCGCCCTATTATATCGAGCGCGTCAAGGCTGCGATGGATGGCACCTGGAAGACCAGCAACACCTGGTGGGGCCTCAAGCAGGACATGGTGCAGATCTCCCCCTACAACGCCGCCCTGCCCGACAACGTCAAGAAGGCGGCCGACGAGGTCAAGAACGGCATCATCGCCGGCACGCTGCACCCGGTCACCGGGCCGATCTCCGACAATAAGGGCGCCCAGAAGCTCAAGGCCGGCGAGAAGGCCAGCGACGATCTGCTCTCGAAGATGGATTGGTACGTGGAGGGCGTGCAGAGCTGAGAGCGGCACCTTCATCCGCCCTCCGATCAGCGTCTGACCCGCCCGCATTCCGGGTCAGGCGCGCCTCCCCTCCCTCGCTTCGATATGTCCATGATCACTATCCCCCATGACCGGCTGCGCGAGCTCGTCGCGCAGATTTTTGCGACCGCCGGCTCCTCGCCCGCCGAGGCGCAGCGCGTCGCCACCTATCTGGTCGGAGCCAATCTCGCCGGCCATGACAGCCACGGCGTCATCCGCGTGCCCGTCTATCTGCGCTGGCTCAAGGAAGGCCAGACTGTTCAAGACCAGAGCATCAAGATCGTCTCCGACACGCCGGTCATCGCCGTCATCGACGGGCAATTCGGCTTCGGCCAGACCGTCGCGCCGCAAGCGGTGGCGATCGGCATCGAGAAATGCAAGGCGATGGGCCTGTCGGCGATCGCGCTGCGCAACTCGGCGCATATCGGCCGGGTCGGCGATTTCGCCGAGATGGCGGCCGCCGAAGGCCTGGTCTCGGCGCATTTCGTCAATGCGGCCGGCAGCGTGCTCGTCGCTCCCTTCGGCGGCACGGAGCGGCGCTTCTCGACCGCGCCTTTCTGCGTCGGCATTCCGCGCCCCGGCCTCGCGCCGTTGATCCTCGATTTCGCGACCTCGCTGGTGGCCGAAGGCAAGGCGCTGGTCGCGAGTCGCGGCGGCAAGAAGCTGCCGTCGGATGCACTGATCGGCCCGGATGGCAGCGTGAGCGGCGATCCGCATCTGCTCTATGGCGAGTACGAGCCGACCGGTCCGCGCAATCACGGCCAGGGCAAGGGCGCGATCCGGGCTTTCGGCGAGCATAAGGGCTCGGGGCTGGCGCTGATGTGCGAGCTGATCGGCGGCGCGCTCACCGGCAACGGCGCGACGAAATCGGGCCGGCGCTTCTCGAACGGTATGCTGTCGATCTTCATCGACCCCAAGGTCATCGATGCCTCGGAGTTCTTTCCCGACGAGATCGCCCGCTACCTCGCCTTCGTGAAGAGCGCCAAGCCCATCGATCCCGGCAAGGACGTGCTGGTGCCGGGCGAGGCCGAGGAAATCGCCCGCCGCGAGCGCATGGCGAAGGGCGTGCCGCTGTCGGAGGATGCCTGGACCGCGATCATGGACGCGGCGCGCGAGATCGGCGTGCCGCAGGAGACGATCGACGCCGCCGGCGCGGCCCCGCACCTCGGCTTATAACGATCAATCCGCACATGCCGCGATTGCCGGGTTCGCGCGGTCCTGCTCTGAAATCGATCGGTCAAGGGTGGCCTGGGCATCCTTGATTCTTGGAAATTGCCGCTTCGCCTCACAAAAGCCCAAGGCCTCAACGACACTGTTGCAGAAGAGGCACGGATGTTTCACCTCGTCTCCCTTGCGAGAGAGGGGACATCGACTATCGGCGGCGGTTCGCGCCCGATCAGTCCGGCAAGTAATGAGCGTCAAGCTTTAGAATTTCGGATTGCAGAGGTCGAGATTCGGTGGAGTCTTCTGGGCACGATTAGACGGGTGAACGCATGCGATCACTCATCAGATTTATTGGGTTCGTCTTCGCGTCGGCGACGATCGTCTTCATTGCCGGCTCCGGCGTTGCCGCATTTTTGATCTGGAACTACTCGCAGGATCTTCCCGACTATACGCAGTTACGCGATTACGAGCCGCCGGTGATGACGCGCGTGCACGCCGCCGATGGCAGCCTGATCGCCGAATATGCCAAGGAGCGTCGGCTGTATCTACCCGTCGAGGACGTGCCGAAGCTCTTGGTCAACGCTTTTCTTGCGGCCGAGGATAGGAGCTTCTTCACGCATTACGGCGTCGATCCGGAAGGCATCGGGCGCGCCATCATCGCCAATTTCACGCGATCAGGCCGCCGCCAGCAGGGCGCCTCGACCATCACCCAGCAAGTCGCGAAGAACTTCCTCTTGTCCTCCGAACAGACCTATGACCGCAAAATCAAGGAGATACTGCTGGCGCTGCGCATCGAGGCGACCTACACCAAGGAGAAGATCCTCGAGCTTTATCTCAACCAGATCTATCTCGGTTTCGGCAATTACGGCGTCGCCTCCGCGGCACTGAACTATTACGGCAAGTCCGTCCATGAGCTGACGCTCGCCGAGGCCGCTTATCTTGCTGCCCTGCCCAAGGCGCCGAGCAGCTATAATCCTTTCGAGCGGCATGATGCGGCGATCGAACGCCGCAACTGGGTGCTCGACCGCATGGTCGAGAACGGCTTTGCGACACGCGAGGACGTGCAGAAGGCAAAGGCCGAGGACATCCGTCTCAACCTGCGCAGCGTATCCCCGAACAACGTCTATGCCGGCTTTTTTAGCGAAGAGGTGCGCCGCGAGCTTGCCGATCGCTACGGCTCGTCCGAGCTCTACGAAGGCGGCCTTTCGGTGCGCACGACCCTCGATCCGCAAATGCAACTCATGGCGCGCAAGGCCCTGGTCGACGGGCTCGTGCGCTACGACGAGCAGCATGGATGGCACGGCGTCATCCAGAGGATCGATGTTGGGCGCGACTGGGGCGAGGCCCTCGCCCAAGTTCCTGTGCTGGGCGATGTGAAGCCCTGGCAGCTCGCCGTGGTGCTCGACACAAATGATCTCTCCGCCAATATCGGCCTGCAGCCGCCGAGGCTCGCGAGCGGCGCAGTGGCGCCTACCCGCGACACGGGCACGATCCTGAGCGACAATGTGAAATGGGCGCGCAAGGGAAGGCTGCGTGAGATCCTGTCGAGCGGCGACGTCGTCTATGTCGAGCCGCTCGACGGCAAGCCCGGCCAGTATCGGTTGCGGCAGATCCCGGAGGTCTCCGGTGGGCTCGTCGCCCTGGATCCGCTGACGGGACGCGTCTTCGCGATGGTCGGCGGTTTCTCCTTCAGCCAGAGCGAGTTCAATCGTGCGACGCAGGCCCTGCGCCAGCCGGGCTCGGCCTTCAAGCCCATCGTCTATGCGACGGCGCTCGACAATGGCTATACGCCCTCGACCGTCGTGGTCGACGGGCCGATCGAGATCGATCAAGGACCGGGCCTGCCGCCCTGGCGGCCGAAAAATTTCGAGGCACGTTTCGCCGGACCGAGGCCGCTGCGCTACGGCATCGAGCACTCTCTGGATCTGATGACGGTGCGGCTCGCCAAGGATGTGGGCATGCCGCTCATCGTCGAATATGCCAAGAAATTCGGCGTGTATGACGATCTCAAGCCCTATCTGCCGATGGCGCTGGGAGCGGGCGAAACCACGGTGCTGCGCCTGACCACGGCCTATTCGATGCTCGCCAATGGCGGACGCCGCATCAAGCCGACCCTGATCGACCGCATCCAGGACCGCTGGGGCCACACCATCTTCAAGCATGATGAGCGCGTCTGCAACGCCTGCGACTCCGATGACTGGCACGATCAGCCCGAGCCCACGCTGATCGACAAGCGTGAACAGGTCATCGACCCGATGACCGCCTATCAGATCACGTCGATGATGCAGGGCGTGATCCAGCGCGGCACGGGCGTCGCCATCAAGGTGCTCGGCCGCACCTATATTGCCGGCAAAACGGGCACGACCAATGAGGCCAAGGACCTCTGGTTCGTGGGATTCACGGCCAATCTCGCGATGGGCGTTTACATCGGCTATGACCAGCCGCGCTCTCTCGGCAGCGGAGAGAACGCCCAGGCCGCAACTTATACCGCCCCCATCTTCCGCGACTTCATGAGCATGGCGCTGAAGGACAAGCCCGATACTCCTTTCCGCGTGCCGGAAGGCATCAAGCTCATCCGTGTCAGCGTCGCCACGGGGCTGCGCGCCGGCCCCGGCGACGGCAACACCATCATGGAAGCCTTCAAGCCAGGACAAGCGCCTCCCGATTACTTCGCGGGTGGCGGGACGAGGCAACGCGGCGAGTCACCCCGGGCCGATGGGGTTATGGGGGCGGGCACCGGCGGATTGTACTGAATCGACGAATAGCCACCGCCTACACCGACATCAGGCGACGCACATCGGCGTCATTCATGTCCTTGCCGGCGCCGGAGAGCACGATCTCGCCGCGATCCATGACGAAGAAGGTATCCGCGAGTTCCTTGGCGAAATCGAAATATTGCTCGACCAGCAGGATGGCGATCTCGCCCGAGCGGCGAAGATAGTCGATCGCCGCCCCGATCTGCTTGATGATCGAGGGCTGGATGCCTTCCGTTGGTTCGTCGAGCACGATGAGCTTGGGGCGCGTCACGAGGGCGCGCCCGATGGCGAGCTGCTGCTGCTGGCCGCCCGACAGATCCCCTCCCCGACGGCGCAGCATCTCCTTGAGCACCGGGAACAGCGAGAAGACCTCCTCGGGGATGGAATGCTGTGCCCACGGCAAGGGTGCGAAGCCGGTCTCGAGATTCTCGCGCACCGTCAGCAGCGGAAAGATCTCGCGGCCTTGCGGCACATAGGCGATGCCGCGCCGCGCCCGCTGATGCGGCGGAAGCGTGGTGATGTCCTCGCCCTCCCAGCTGATCGCGCCCGCCCCCACGGGCTGCTGGCCGGTCACCGCACGCAGCAGCGTCGTCTTGCCGACCCCGTTGCGACCGAGCACGCAAGTCACCTGGCCACGCCCGGCCGAGAGCGACACGCCGCGCAACGCTTGCGCGGCGCCATAGTAGAGGTCGACCTTCTCGACGTTCAGCATGTTTGCTCCGAGTGCCTCTAACGCCCGAGATAGACTTCGATGACACGCTCATCGGCACTCACCTTGTCGAGCGAGCCTTCGGCCAGCACCGAGCCCTCATGCAGGACCGTGACCTGCACGCCGAGCTCGGCGACGAAGGTCATGTCGTGCTCGACCACGATGACCGAATGGTCCTCCGCGATCTCCTTGAGGAGACGCGCCGTCTCGGCCGTCTCGGCATCGGTCATGCCGGCGACGGGCTCGTCGACCAGGAGCAGCTTCGGCTCCTGAGCGAGCAGCATGCCGATCTCGAGCCATTGCTTCTGCCCGTGGCTGAGGGAACCTGCGAGCCGCTCTCGCACCGGCGTGAGGCGCGTCGTCTCCAGGATCTTGTCGATGCGCTTTCCGGCCGCGTCGCTGACCGACCAGACGAGGTTCGAGAACACCTGGCGCGGCGACTGCAGCGCGAGGATGAGGTTGTCCTCGACCGTATGGCTGTCGAACACGGTCGGCTTCTGGAATTTGCGGCCGATGCCGAGGCCGGCGATCTGAGCTTCGTCGAGGCGGGTGAGGTCGATATCGCCTTCGAACAGCACATGACCCTTGTCGGGACGGGTCTTGCCGGTGATCACGTCCATCATGGTGGTCTTGCCGGCCCCGTTCGGCCCGATGATGGCGCGCATCTCTCCGGGCTCGACCGTCAAGGACAATTCGCGCAGCGCCTTGAAGCCGTCGAAAGAGACCGAGACGCCGTCGAGATAGAGAAGGCTGCGGGTGAGCTGGGCCATGAGTTACCTCGCCGGACAGGAGGTTTCCTCCACCGTCGTGGTGGAGGGCGGCGGGGTGGGATCGGCCACCGCCAAGCTTGAGGGCGAGCGCGGGCGCACGAGGCTGATGACTGTGCCCAGCACCCCTTTGGGCAGGAACAAGGTCACGAAGACGAACAGGCCGCCGAGCGCGAACAGCCAATATTCGGCCATTACGCCGCTGGTGAAGCTGGTCTTCGCGAAATTCACCAGGATGGCGCCGAAGGCTGCCCCGACCAGGGTGCCGCGCCCGCCGACCGCGACCCAGATGACCATCTCGATGGAGTTGCCCGGCGCGAATTCGGACGGGTTGATGATGCCGACCTGCGGCACGTAGAGCGCGCCCGCGATGCCAGCGAGGCAGGCCGAGGCGGTGAACACGAACACCTTGTAGTTCTCGACCCGGTAGCCGAGGAAACGCACCCGGCTCTCGGCGTCGCGGATGGCGACCAGCACCTTGCCGAGCTTCGAGGTGACGATGGCGCGGCACAGGAGATAGCCGCAGCCGAGGGCGATGCAGGTGATGGAGAACAAGGTGGCGCGCGTCGTCTCCGCCTGGACCGGAAAGCCGAGCACGTCCTTGAAATCGGTCATGCCGTTATTGCCGCCAAACCCCATATCGTTACGGAAGAAGGCGAGCTGCAGCGCATAGGTCATCGCCTGGGTGATGATCGACAGATAGACGCCGGTCACGCGCGAGCGGAAGGCGAACCAGCCGAACACGAAGGCGAGGATGCCGGGCGCCAGCAGCACCATGATCGCGGCGACCGGGAACAGGTCGAAGCCCGTCCAGTACCAGGGCAGCTTCGTCCAATTGAGGAAGACCATGAAGTCGGGCAGGAGCGGATTGCCGTAGACGCCGCGCGAGCCGATCTGGCGCATCAGATACATGCCCATGGCATAGCCGCCGAGCGCGAAGAAGGCGCCATGGCCGAGCGACAGGATGCCGCAATAGCCCCAGACGAGGTCGAGCGCCACGGCGAGGAGCGCGTAGCACAGATATTTGCCGGCAAGCGACATGCTGGCGGTCGAGACATGCAGCGCCGAGCCTGCCGGCACCGCGAGGTTGGCGATCGGCACGAAGATGGCGGCAATGACGAGCAGCGCCAGGAAGCCCGCGCCGAGCGGGCCGACGAAGCCAAAGCCAGGTCCGAAGCGAGATGCGCTCATCATCACGCCTCGATCGCCCGGCCCTTGAGGGCGAACAGGCCCCGCGGCCGTTTCTGGATGAAAAGGATGATGAAGACGAGGAGCGCGATCTTGCCGAGGACCGCGCCCGCAAAGGGCTCGAGGAACTTGTTCGCCATGCCGATCGACAAGGCGGCGATCAGCGTGCCCCAGAGATTACCGACACCGCCGAACACCACGACCAGGAAGGAATCGATGATGTAGCCCTGGCCGAGATTGGGCGAGACATTGTCGATCTGCGAGAGAGCGACGCCGGCGAGGCCGGCAATGCCGGAGCCGAGGCCGAAGGTGAGCGCGTCGATCCAGTTGGTGCGGATGCCCATCGAGGAGGCCATGCGCCGGTTCTGGGTGACGGCGCGGGTGCGCAGGCCGAAGCTGGTGAAGCGCAGGACGAACTGCAGCGCCACGAACACCGCGATCGCGAACAGGATGATGGCGAGCCGGTTGAGCGTGATCTGCATGCCGCCGACATCGAAGGCGCCCGACATGAAGGCCGGCGTGTCGACTTCGCGATTGGTCGGGCCGAAACCGGTGCGCACCGCCTGCTGCAAGATCAGCGAGATGCCCCAGGTGGCGAGCAGGGTTTCGAGCGGCCGCCCATAGAGGAAGCGGATGACGCCGCGCTCGATGACGATGCCGGCCGCGCCCGATACCAAAAAGGCCGCCGGAACAGCCAGCGCCAGAGCCAGCCCCATATTGGTCGAGCCGTGCTGGCGCATCGCATCCTGGATCATGAAGCTCGTATAGGCGCCGAGCATCACCATCTCGCCATGCGCCATGTTGATCACCCCCATCACCCCGAAGGTGACGGCAAGGCCGATGGCGGCCAGCAGCAGGACCGAGCCCAGCGACAGGCCGTACCAGGCATTCTGCGCGGTCCCCCACAAGGCGAGCCGGCTCTCGATGGCCGCGATGGCGGCGGCTGCGGCCTCCTTGACCGAAGCCGGCGCGTCGGCCGGGATCGAGCGCAGCAGCGACAGCGCGTCCTGGTCGCCGCGCTCGCGGATCAGGCGCACCGCGTCGATGCGGGTAGCCTCCGGCGCATCGGCCTTCTGCAGGAAGATGGCGGCGCGCGCCTGCCCCATGATGCGCTTCACCAAAGGATCGCTCTCTTTCGCCAGGGCCGCCTCGAGGGCCGGCAGGGCGGTGGGGTCGCGCGATTTGAACACGGCGTCGGCGGCGCTGCGGCGCTTGCCCGGATCGGCCGCCAGTAAAGTGAGCGAGCCGAGCGCTGCTTCGATGCTCGAGCGCACGCGGTTGTTGAGACGCACCGGTTTGAGGCCGCTCGGGGGGGCGGCGATCTCGGCGCCGGTCGCGGCAGCGAAGGTCTTGCCGGCCTCGTCCTTGTAGACGACGTTCTTATCGGCAGGGTTGTAGAAGAGCCGCCGGTCGGCGAGCGCCGAGATCACCGTCTGCGCGGTCTCTTCGCCGCTCGCCGCGAGCGCGGTCACGGCGGCATCGATCTCGTTGAAATTCTCGGTCGCAAAGCGCGTCATGAGCTCGGCACGATCGGCCGCTCTCGCCAGCAGGGGGACGAGAAGGGTCAAAACCAAGAGCGCAGCGAGGCTGGCAAGCCGACTCATGGCAAAGCGACTCTTGGCAAGGCGATTCTTGGCAAGATTGCGGAGCATCGATCGCATCTCACTCTCGTTGATTTGCCGTAGGAGAGCAGCGGACGTCGGGCGCAGGCGTCGCGAGAAGCGGCGCCTGCGCGATGGTCATGCGGGCCGGAAGCAAGCGCGGAGGCAGGCCCGACTCAGGGGCCAGTCTTTGCTCAGGAACCAGTCCTTGCTCAGGTACCTTGGCCGCCGCATTTTCCGGATTTGACGTTGAAATTGCCGCAGCTCATGGGCTTGCGCCAATCGGCGATCAGGTCCTTGGAGCCTTCAAGGTAGGGCGACCACTCATTGGCAACCACCAGGCCCTGCGTCTGCCAGACGGTCGAGAACTGGCCGTCCGCCTGCACCTCGCCGATGAAGACCGGCTTGGTGATGTGGTGGTTCGGCATCATGGTCGAGTAGCCGCCGGTGAGGTTCGGCACCGAGACGCCGATGACGGCGTCGATGACCTTGTCCGGATCGGTGGTGCCGGCCTTCTCCACGGCCTTCACCCACATTGCGAAGCCGATGACATGGGCTTCCATCGGGTCATTGCTGACGCGCTTCGGGTTCTTGGTATAGGCCTTCCACTTGGTGATGAAGGCCTTGTTGTCGGGCGTGTCGATCGACTGGAAATAGTTCCAGGCGGCGAGATGGCCGACGAGCGGCTTGGTGTCGATGCCGGCGAGCTCCTCCTCGCCCACCGAGAAGGCGACGACGGGAATATCGGTCGCCTTCAGGCCCTGGTTGCCGAGCTCCTTGTAGAAGGGGACATTGGCATCACCGTTGATGGTCGAGACCACGGCCGTCTTCTTGCCTTCGGAGCCGAACTTCTTGATGGCGGCGACGCGCGTCTGCCAATCGGCGAAACCAAAGGGCGTGTAGTTGATCGAGATATCGGCGTCGGCGACGCCCTTCGCCTTGAGATAGGCCTCGAGGATCTTGTTGGTGGTGCGTGGATAGACATAGTCGGTGCCTTCGAGCACCCAGCGCTTGATGCCCTGGTCCATCAGATAGTCGACGGCCGGAATCGCCTGCTGGTTCGGCGCGGCGCCGGTGTAGAAGACGTTGCGCTCGCTCTCCTCGCCCTCATATTGCACGGGATAGAACAGGACGCTGTCGAGTTCTTTGAATACCGGCAGCACGGATTTGCGCGACACCGAGGTCCAGCAGCCGAACACGGCCGCGACCTTGTCCTTGCCGATCAGCTCGCGGGCCTTCTCGGCGAAGAGCGGCCAGTTGGAGGCGGGGTCGACGACGACGGCCTCGAGCTTCTTGCCGAGCACCCCGCCCTTCTTGTTCTGCTCGTCGATCAGCATGAGCATCACATCCTTCAGCGTCGTTTCGCTGATGGCCATGGTGCCCGACAGGGAATGCAGGATGCCGATCTTGATCGTATCTTCGGCGTGCGCGGGAGCGACCGCCGCCCCGGCGAGCGTCGCGCCGAGCGCGAGCCCCAGTACGGCCCTCCGATTGATTTGGTAACGCATCGACCCACACCTCCAGGGTTTGTTTTTGCGTCGCCACATGCGACACCCCGGAGGTTGGCAAGTCCTGTGCCACAGGCAGAGCTGGTATTCCCGATCGGCACAGCCGTGGTTGGGGCCAATTGAGGGCACTACGGTCGGGCACTTTCCTTCTCCCGCTTGCGGGAGAAGGTGCCGAGGCGAAGCCGAGGCGGATGAGGGGCATCGGTGAAGCGCTCTACCGCCCCTCATCGGCCCTCACTGCGTTCGGGCACCTTCTCCCGCAAACGGGAGAAGGAAGCGCGGGCAAAACTGCCTAGTATTTCGCACCCTGCCCGTTTTCTGGGCGGCGATTTGACCTTTCAGTAATCTGGCCCGGCGCGGACGGTGAGACCGGGCTCGCTTGTGGAGCATCCGACAACCGATCTGTCACGGAGGTCCGGCGACATTATCGCGGATGCCCCGCGCGCGGCTTATGGAGAGGACGGCGAAAAGCCCTGAGCCTCAGTCCTTGGCGCGCTCCACATAGGAGCCGTCGGCGGTCATGACCACGATGCGCGTCCCGGGCGCGATATGCGGGGGGACCATGGTGCGCACTCCGTTGGAGAGCTTGGCCGGCTTATAGGAGGAGGAAGCCGTCTGCCCCTTGGTGGTGGGCTCGGTGTCCACCACTTCGAGCACGGCGCGCTGCGGCAGCTCGATGGCGATCGGGGTCTCCCCATAGATCGACAGCATCACCTTCATCTCGGGAGCAAGATAGGGCGCCTGGTCGCCGATGATATCGGCCGGCACCTGGATCTGGTCGTAATTCGCCGAGTTCATGAAATGGAAGCCCTCGCCATCCTCGTAGAGGAAGGTGTATTCGCGATCCTCCACATGGGCGCGCTCGACCTGCTCGGTTGTCCGCCAGCGCTCGGAAACCTTGGTCCCGTCCGAAATGCGTCGCATATCCACCTGGGTCACGGGAGTGCCCTTGCCCGGATGGATGTTCTCGGCGCTCAAGATGACATAAAGCCTGTTGTCGATCTCGACGACGGCGCCCTTGCGAAGCGAACTGGCGATGACCTTCACGGTTCTTGATCCTCGATTGTTGACGCGCCGGCGAGCACTCGCCCGAAATTCGCGCAGGGGGCGCGAACGCGGCCCCCCTCCTTCCAGCTTTGCGCGCCGAAGGCAAGTGAAGCATGCGTGATGCAAGCCGGCCGCCCCTGCCTTCGCCCTGGTGGACGCCGCATGTCCATCGCGACCGCAAGGTGGCGCTGCATGCCAGGGCCCGTATCTTGCGGGCGATACGCGGCTTTTTCGAGGAGCGCGGCTTCATCGAGGTCGAGACCGGGATCCTGCAGGCCTCGCCCGGTAACGAGACGCATCTGCATGCGCTGTCGAGCACGGTCGAGGGCCCCGACGGGGGGCGCCGCCCCTTCTATCTGCACACCTCGCCGGAATTTGCCTGCAAGAAGCTGATCGCGGCCGGCGAGACCCGCATCTTCACCCTGGCGCGCGTCTTCCGTGATAGGGAGCGAGGCGCCCTGCACCATCCCGAATTCACGATGCTCGAATGGTATCGCGCCAACGAAGACTACGAAACGCTCATGAAGGATTGCGCAGCGCTTCTCGCGGTCGCCGCCGAGGCGGTCGGCGGCAAGGTGCTGCGCTGGCGCGGCCGGGAAGCCGACCCCTTCGCGATGCCGCAGCGCCTGAGCGTGGCGCAGGCCTTCGCCCGCTTCGCCGGCATCGACCTGATGGCGGCGCTCGAGGCACCGGCACGATCGGCGCGTGACCGGTTGGCGAGCGCCGCCCGGCAAGCGGGCATGCGGGTCGCCGAGGATGACGATCTCGGCGACATCTTCAGCCGTATCGTCACCGAGAAGATCGAGCCGCATCTCGGCATCGGAGCGCCGACGATCCTCGTCGACTACCCGATCTCGCAAGCGGCCCTGGCGCGCCCCAAACCCTCCGACCCGAGGGTGGCGGAGCGTTTCGAGCTCTATGCCTGCGGTGTCGAGCTGGCCAATGCGTTCGGCGAGCTGATCGATGCCGCCGAGCAGCGCCGCCGCTTCGAAGCCGACATGGCCGAGAAGGAACGCCGCTACGGCACGCGCTACCCCCTCGACGAAGACCTGCTCGCAGCTCTCAGCCTCATGCCGCCGACGAGCGGCATCGCGCTCGGGCTCGACCGGCTGGTGATGCTGGCAACCGGCGTCACGCGCATCGAGGATGTGTTGTGGACGCCGCTGCCCTGACGGCGAGGTCGCGGGCCTGGACTTGACGTCGCACGATCTCGCGGCGACTGAGGAGCAATGCGAACAGCTCTTTCCACCCTCCCGGCCCCCAATGCCGAGATCTCGGCCACGCCTGAGACCCCGGCAAAGGCCAAAGCCACACGCCGCGCCAGCCTGACCAGCGCAGCAGCGCTTGCGAAAGCCGGCCTCGTCACGCCGGCACGGCAAGCGGAGGTCGAGCGGGTCACGGCGCGTTATGCGGTGGCGGTCACCCCTTCCATGGCCGAGCTCATCGATCCTGCCGATCTGCAGGATCCGATCGCGCGGCAATTCCTGCCCGATCGGGCCGAGCTCGCCATTTCGCCGGAGGAACTCGCCGATCCGATCGGCGATGATGTGCACTCGCCGCTCGAAGGACTGGTGCATCGCTATCCGGACCGCGTGCTCATCAAGCTCGTCAGCGTCTGCCCGGTCTATTGCCGCTTCTGCTTTCGCCGCGAGACCGTCGGCCAGAAGGGGGCGGCCATGCTGTCGGAGGAGGCCACCGAGGCGGCACTCGCTTATGTGGCGGAGCGGCCGGCGGTCTGGGAGGTCATCTTCAGCGGCGGCGATCCCTTCATCCTCTCGGCACGCCGCATCCGCCAGGTGGTAGAACAGATCGGCGCCATCCCTCACGTCAAGGTGATGCGTTGGCATACGCGCGTGCCGGCAGTGGCGCCCGAACGCGTCACGCCTGCTCTCATTCGCGCCCTGAAGAGCGCCGGCAAAGCCGTCTATGTGGCGCTGCACGCCAATCATCCGCGCGAATTGACGCCGCAGGCGCGTTCAGCCTGCGCCCGGTTGATCGATGCCGGCATTCCGATGCTGAGCCAGACGGTGCTGCTGAAGGGCGTCAACGATGATGAGGCGACCCTCGCCTCGCTCATGCGCGCTTTCGTCGAGGCGCGCATCAAGCCCTATTACCTGCATCATCTCGATCGCGCGCCGGGAACCGCGCATCTCGCCTTGCCGATCGAACGCGGATTGGAATTGATGCGGGCGCTGCGCGGGCGCGTCTCAGGCCTGTGCCAGCCGAACTATGTGCTCGACATTCCAGGCGGCCATGGGAAATCGCCGCTCGGGCCGAGTTACGCGACACAGGCAGCCGCAGAAGGCGCCGAGGCGGGCTGGAGCATCGAGGATTTCTCGGGGCGCCCGCATGCCTATCCGTCGCGCTGAAAACTCGGGCAATCGCTCATAGAGTTTGCTGCGATGCAGCAGCAGTGGAAAAGGAAAGCAGCCCGGCTTCGATGTTTTCGTGAGCTTGCCGCTCAATCCAAGCAATACGAATTAGATGGTTAGAACAAGATCACGCAGATTCTTGTTGCTCTTGCCGCACATCGCAGCTTACGCTGACCCCAGAAGGGTTTGCTGGGGGGTGCCGATCTGGACCTGACGGGCTGCGGAATCTTCGACATTCCGGCACCTTGCCGGTGGCGAACCCTCCTTCAGCCGTCACCCCGGACTCTGGCAAGCTTCTTGCCTGAAAAATATCGCGGGCGCCATGCTACGGCCGCGAACGACATGGGGTTAGGCTGTCAAGGAGGTGAAGACCATGAAACAGTCCAAACATACGCGCCGTGCATTCAATATTGCTGCAGTCGCAGGCGTCGCGGCCTTGGCCAGCGCGGGCGGTATTCTCGCGGTCCAGGCGCAGCAAAAGACTGTGAAGCTAGGCGTGACATTGCCGCTCACCGGCGCCGACGCCGATGACGCCGCCAAGATCCAGCACGGCTTCCAGATCGCGGTTGACGAGGCGAATGCCAAAGGTGGGGTCGCTGGCTACAAGATCGAAATCGTGACCTACGATTCGGGCACCGCGACCGCCGGCCAATATGATCCGGCACAGGCCGCGACCAATACCAAGAAGCTCATCTCCGATCCGAAGATCGTGGCCAATCTCGGGCCCGAAATGAGCGGCGAAGGCAAGGCCATGACGCCGATCCTGAGCGATGCCGACCTCGCCACGATCACGCCGAGCTCCACCAATCCCGACATCACCGATCCGAAGATGGCCGCCCAGTTCAAGCCCAAGGGAAGGGCGATCTATTTCCGCACCGTGACGACGGATGCCTTCCAAGGCCCGAACATGGCGAATTTCTTCACCCAGGTCCTCAAGGTGAAGACGATCTACATTCTCGACGATTCCGGCGCCTACGGGGTCGGCATCGCGGATTCCTTCCAGAAGCAGGCGGCGGCGAATGGCATCAAGGTGCTCGGCCGCGATCAGCTCAACCCGAAGGAAGCCGACTACACGACTATTCTCACCAAGATCAAAGGCCTGAAGCCGGACGCTCTCTATTATGGCGGCGTGGCGCAAGCCGGCGTCAAGCTCGCCAAGCAGGCCTATGACGTCATCCCGAATATGCTCAAGGGCGGCGGCGACGGTATCCAAGGCGGCAGCTTCTTCAAGGGCGCTGGTTTCCCTGCCGTCGAGGGCTGGTACTCCACCAATGCCGGTCCCCATCTCACCGAGGACAAGGATGCGGCGGCCTTCGTCAAGACCTACACCGAGAGGTTCAAGGACGAGCCGAGCGATTACTCGATCACTGCCTATGACGCGGCCCTGGTCGTGCTCGACTCGATCAAGCGCGTGGCCGAGAGCGGCAAGGAAGTAACCCGCTCCAATGTTCGCGACGCCATGCAGACCACCAGCCTCAAGACCTTGCAGGGCGTCGTCTCCTTCGACGAGAACGGAGACATCAAGGATCGCACGGTCAGTGTCTTCCAGTACAAGAGGGATGCGAAAGTCCCGGTGGACGACTACACGCATCAGACTGTCTATATCGGAGCGGCGCCACAGTCGTAAAACGAAGCGACCTTAGCGCTGACCCGGGAGTTCTAGCGTGGAATTTGGGGACATCCTGCTTCAGCAGGTCATCAATGGGGTGAGCCTGGGAGCGATGTATGCGCTCCTCGCACTCGGGTTCACCATGGTCTACGGCATCATCGAGCTGATCAACTTCGCCCATTTCAATATCTTCATGGTGGGCTCGTTCATCGCGCTGTGGATGATGCAGGCCATGGGGTTCTCGGGGCAAACCCATATCCTCTACGGCCTGCCCCTGATCGGTATGCTGATCCTCGTGCTCGCCGTCACCATGCTGTGCACAGGTGCCATAGGCGCGCTCATCGAGCGCGTGGCGCTACGGCCGTTGCGGGGAGTGTCGGGCACCGCCCCGATGATCACCACCATCGGCCTCTCCTACATCCTCTTCAACATCATCCTCCTGACCACGGGCGCGGATTCGAAGAACTTTTCGAATCCGATGCCCAATATCCGCTGGGAGATCGGAGAAGCGGTGCTGCGCCTGCGCGAGGTGCTGCTCTGGGGGATCTCGATCCTTCTAATGGTGGGTCTTCACTACTTCGTGCGGCGCACCAAGATGGGCAAGGCGATGCAGGCCACCGCCCAAGACCAGGAAGCGGCGACCATGGTCGGCGTCGATGTCGACAGGGTCGTCATCATCACCTTCTTCCTGGGCTCGGCGCTGGCGGGGGCGGCGGGCGTCATCTTCGGGCTCTACTATAATTATACGAGCTTCATCATCGGCTATTCGGCGGGGCTTCGCGCCTTTACGGCTGCCGTTCTCGGCGGCATCGGCAATATACCCGGCGCCATGCTGGGCGGTGTGCTGATCGGGCTCATCGAATCGCTCGGCGGCCAGTATCTCGAAGTCCGCTGGACCGACGTGATCATCTTCTCGATCCTGATCCTGGTGCTGGTCTTCAGGCCGACGGGGCTCCTCGGGCGCGCGGCGCCGACCAAATCGTGAGGGCGTAGATGGTCGAAACTCAGCCCGAAACCTCACCGATCGCCGCCGCCGCACTGAAGGCGCAGGGCGGCTTTCTCGCCGGCCTGCGCGAACGGATGCAAACGACATTCGGGCGGCGCGCCTTCATCGTCGTGCTGCTCGTTCTCGGTGTCATCTTCCCTTATATCGATGGGAATGAGGGCGATATCGACGCGGCGGCCAATGCGCTGGCCTTCGCGATCCTGGCGCTTGGCCTCAATATTGTGGTCGGCTTCGCCGGACTGCTCGACCTCGGCTATGCCGCCTTCTTCGCCATCGGCGCCTATACTTACGGCATCTTCTCGTCCTACCAGGTGCAGCCCGAATGGTCGAGCTTCTGGGAGCCGTTCCAATGGCTCGGCCTGGTGCAGCATATCCACCCGGCGAGCGGCCCCGACACGGTGCATTTCGCAGTGTCGTTCTGGCTGATGCTGCCGATCTCGGCACTGGTCGCCGCCTTCTTCGGCCTCATATTCGGCGCCCCGACCTTGCGCCTCAAGGGTGATTATCTCGCCATTGTGACGCTCGGCTTCGGCGAGATCGTACCGATCGTGGCGCGCAACATCCCTTATCTCACCAATGGCGCCCAGGGGCTGAACGGCGTCACGCCGCCCACGCTGTTCGGTTACGGCTTCGGCGTGAAGTCGACGCCCTTCTTCTATCTCGGCCTCGCCATGATGGCCTTCCTCATCTTCGTCAGCTTGCGATTGAAAGATTCGCGCATCGGCCGTGCCTGGCTCGCCATCCGCGAAGACGAGATCGCGGCGGAAGCGATGGGGGTCAATCGCGTCAAGCTCAAGCTGCTCGCCTTCGCGGTCGGGGCCGGCTTCGCGGGGGCGACCGGAACCTTCTATGTCGCCAAGCTGCAGACCGCCTCGCCCGAGATGTTCATGTTCCCGGTCTCCGTCATGCTGCTCGTCATGATCGTGCTCGGCGGCACCGGCAGCGTCGCGGGCGTCGTGCTCGGTGCGCTGATCCTGCAGCTCCTGCAATCCTGGTTCCTGCAGGACATGACGCAGTGGATACAGGCGCTCGGCCGGTTCACCGGCATCGGATTGCTGGAGAAGGTCGATCTCGTGCAATCGATCGAGCTGATCTTCGGCATCATCCTCGTGCTGATGATGCGCTTCCGACGACAAGGCCTGATTCCTGAACGCGCGGCGGTGACGGCGCTGACCCATGCCCAGCAGACGGCGGTGCCGTCACGAGCCGGCGTGCAGGGCGGGCTTGCGCCACTGCACCGCAAGAGCGTCGATCCGACGAAGCCGCTGCTCGAGATCCGCGGCCTCTCCAAATCCTTCGGCGGCATTCGCGCCGTGCGCCAATTCGATCTCGACGTGATGCCGGGCTCCATCGTCGGCATCATCGGCCCGAACGGCTCCGGCAAGACGACCTTCTTCAACCTGATCACCGGCCTGATCCAGCCCGACGGCGGCAAGGTGCTGCTGCAGGGCGAGGATGTGACCGGGCTGTTGCCGCATGTGATCGTCGAGCGCGGCATTGCGCGCACCTTCCAGAACCTTCGCCTCTTCGCCAATATGACGCTGATGGAGAATGTGCTGGTCGGCACGCACGCGCGCACCCGGACCGGCGCCATCGGGGCGGTGCTGCGCTCGCCCCGCGTGCTGCGTGAGGAAAAGGCGGCGCGCGAGCGCGTGCTCGATGCCTTGAGCATTTTCGGCAACCGGCTGATGCCGCGCATCCAGCACTTGGCCCGCACGCTCTCCTATGCCAATCGACGCCGGCTCGAGATCGCCCGCGCTGTCGTCTCCGAGCCGGTGCTGCTGCTGCTCGACGAGCCGACCGCCGGCATGAACCCCACCGAGACGCTGGAGCTCACGGACCAGATCCGGCATCTGCGCGATCGTGGCGTCACGGTTCTGATGATCGAGCACAAGCTCGCTGTCGTGAACCAGATCGCCGACAAGGTCATCGTGCTCGATCACGGCGAGAAGATCGCCGAGGGCACGCCCAAGGAAGTTCACTCCAACAAGGAAGTTCTGCGTGCCTATCTCGGACGCTCCACAGACGCAGTCGCAGAGGCGGCCGCCGCTTCTTGAGTTCACCGACGTCAACACCTATTACGGCGAGCTTCACGTTCTCAAGAGCGTGAACTACCGGGTGGGTGAAGGTGAGATCGTGTGCCTGCTCGGCGGCAATGCCTCCGGCAAATCGACCACGATGAAAACCATCCTCGGCATCGTGCGGCCGAAGACCGGCACGGTGACCTATGCGGGCCAGAAGATCAACGATCTGGCCACGTCCGAACGCGTCAAGCGCGGCATCGCGCCGGTGCCGGAGGCGCGCCGCCTGTTCCCGCGCATGAGCGTGCTCGACAATCTCGAGATGGGCGCTTTCACGCGCGACGATACGGAGGAGATCGAGGCCGACAAGGAACGTGTCTTCGCCCTCTTCCCGCGCATCAAGGAAAGGCTCAAGCAATTGGCCGGCACCCTCTCGGGCGGCGAGCAGCAGATGGTGGCGATGGGACGTGCCCTGATGGCGCGCCCCAAGCTCCTGTGCATGGACGAGCCCTCGATGGGCCTGTCGCCCGCTTTCGTCGAGCAGGTGTTCGACATCATCCAGGCGATCAACCGGCAAGGCACGAGCGTCTTCATGGTGGAGCAGAACGCCAATATGGCGCTCTCGATCGCCGATTACGGCTATGTCCTGCAGACCGGCGAAGTGGTGCTGAACGGTTCGGCCCAGAGCCTGCGCGACAATGAGATGGTGCAGCAGGCCTATCTCGGCGAGATGAAGGCGCAATAGCGAGGCCTGCGCTGCGAAATGAGTGTCGCGCAACCTCATGGACAAGTGCCGATAAAGGCTGTAACTGCACCGGCGTTGCCGTTGCAGCGACGCGCCCGAACGGCGCGCCGAGGCGTCCCGTTGGGGGATAGTTTAACGGTAGAACAACGGACTCTGACTCCGTTAGTCTTGGTTCGAATCCAGGTCCCCCAGCCACTCCTCTGACCGGCGCGAAAAGCTCAATATTTTCAAAGAATTGTGGTTCGCTGAGGCGTGCCCCGCTTTCGGGCGCGCAGAAGGCCGCGCCGAGCGGGGACGATGCCACGCCGTGATTCGATGAGAATGCGAGCGGTCCCTGGCGAACCCGTCAAAGCACCGGCGCCTAGCTCGAGCCCCCCTGCTGGACTAAGATCGCTGGCTGATCACTCGATCCCGGCTAGCCGGCGGGATAAATCTTGCCAGGACGGACAAGGTGAAGCGGCGAAACTTTCTGAAGATGGCGGCAGGCGTCCTGGCGGCGCCGCAGCTGGTGCGCGCCGAGAGCGAGCGCGTCCTGCGCTTCATTCCGCAATCGGACCTGACGGCGCTCGACCCAGTCTGGACCTCCGTCTACGTCACGCGCAACCATGGCTATCTGGTGTTCGACACGCTCTACGGCCAGGACAGCTCGTTTCGGGTGCAGCCGCAGATGGTCGAGGGCGCCGCGACCGAGCAGGACGGGCTGATCTGGCGACTCAAGCTGCGCGAGGGGCTGCTGTTCCACGACGACACTCCGGTGCTGGCTCGCGATTGCGTGGCCAGCATCCGCCGCTGGGCGAAGCGCGACGCCTTCGGCCAGACCCTTATGTTGGCGACGGACGAGCTCTCCGCAGCCGACGACCGCACCATCCTGTTTCGCCTGAAAGCGCCCTTCCCGCTCCTGCCCGACGCGCTCGGCAAGATGGGCATCAACATGCTCCCGATCATGCCCGAGCGGCTGGCAAACACCGATCCGTTCAAGCAGGTCACCGAGATGGTCGGCAGCGGGCCGTTCCGCTTCCTCACCGATGAGCGCCTGGTCGGCGCGCGTGTCGCCTATCAGCGCTTCGACAAATACCGCCCGCGCGAACAGGGCACTCCGGATTGGACCGCGGGTCCCAAGATCGCCCATTTCGACAAGGTCGTGTGGAACGTCATTCCGGACGGCGCCACGGCCTCAGCGGCCATGCAGAAGGGTGAGGCCGATTGGTGGGAGCAGCCGGTCTTCGACCTTCTGCCTCTGCTGACGCGCTCGCCTGATCTGACGACCTCGCTCGTCGAGGTCACCGGCAATATCGGCCTGCTGCGCATGAACCAGCTGTTTCCTCCCTTCGACAATGCCGCCATCCGTCGCGCGCTCCTGGGAGCCCTCGACCAGGCCGAATTCATGGCGGCCGTCGTCGGCGACGATGCCAAGGCCTGGCGCGGCAATGTCGGCGTCTTCGCACCCGACACGCCCATGGCGAGCGCTGCGGGACTATCGGCGCTCACGGGGCCGCGCGACGCGAGCAGGGCCAAGCGGGAGATCGAGAAGGCGGGCTACCGCGGCGAGCCCGTCGTCATCATGACGCCGAGCGACTATCCGAGGATCGACGCACTCGCCAATGTGGCGGCCGACATGATGAGGCGATGCGGCCTGAATGTCGACCTGCAGGCGACCGATTGGGGCAGCGTCATTCGGCGGCGAACCAGCAAGGCCCCGGTGAGCGAAGGGGGCTGGAGCGTCTTCATCACCACTTTCACGGGTGTCGACATGTCGAACCCGGCGAGCCATCTGGTGCTGCGCGGCAATGGCGCCGATTCCTGGTTCGGCTGGCCGGTGTCGCCGGAGCTCGAGAGGCTGCGCGACAGATGGCTCGAAGCTTCGGATCCAGCCGAGCAGAAGAGCATCGCCGCCAAGATCCAGGCGCAGGCCTTCATCGACGTTCCCTTCCTGCCGCTCGGGCAGTTCTTCCAGCCGACGGTGCAGCGCAAGAACTTGCAAGGTGGGCTCAAAGGGATGACCTTGTTCTGGAACATCCGCAGGGTGTGACGATGCCGATACTCAGCAAGCTCGCGATCCAGACCCAACTGCTCGCCATGGCCGCCATCCTCGGCGCAACGACTTGCGGCGCGACGGAGGCTGAAATCGGCCGCGCCGTGACCATCGAGAAGACGGTGGTCGGCTCTATCGCCGGTGCAAAGAAGCCGATTGCCCAGGACGACGCCGTGTTCAAGAACGAGGTGGTCGAGACGGGTGTCGAAAGCCTCGCGCGCCTGAAGTTCCTCGACAACACGCTGCTCTTCGTCGGTCCCTCTTCAACGGTGAAGCTCGACAGCTTCGTCTACAATCCCGACAACACCGCCTCCAGGATCGTGCTGAATGCCTCGAAAGGTGCCTTCCGCTTCGTCAGCGGCAATTCCGATCATCGCGCCTATGAGATCCGCACGCCCTATGGCTCGCTCGGCACCTCCGGCACCACGCTCGGCTTCGTGATCGCCGGCGGAAGGATGATCGCCGTGCTGAAGCAAGGTGCCATGGTGGTGTGTCCGCATGCGCGGCTCACGGCCTCGCGCTCGCATTGCATTCCCGTCACTCAGCCTGACACGGCCGTCATCGTGACCAGGAGCGGCGCGCGCGGCCCGGTGCCGAAATCAAGCGACATGCGCGACTTCGGCGATATCTGCGGCAGCATTTGCAAGAGGCTGTTTCCTCAATGAGTCGATAGGGGGCCGAGCCCCCCGGTTGATTTACAGTCATATCAGCGTTGGAAAATCAGGCATGTGGTCGTGCCATGGGCGAGCAAACGCCCCTTGCCGTCCGTGATCCGTCCATCGGCGGTGCCAACCCGGCGACCTCGGCTCATCACAACGCCTTCCGCCGTGATCTGGCCCGTCTCAGGGGTGATGGGCCGCACGAGCGAAATCTTGAATTCGAGTGTCGTCTGGCCAATGCCTTTCTCGAGAGTCGACTGGATGGCCAGTCCCATGCAGCTATCGAGCAGCGTGGCCGCGAGACCGCCATGCACCGTACCAGCCGGATTGAGGTGAGTATCGTTCGGTTCCACGGTGACGACGACGCGTCCGCTCGCCGCCTCGGTCACGTCATAGCCCAAGGTCTGGGCGATCATATTGAGGGGTAACGTCCCCTCGACGAGTCCTTGGACAAACTCCAGGCCGCTCATCTCCTTCTGCCTTTCAGCGCTGACGGTCCCATATGTCTTGTCGGCGACACGGCTTGGCATCACTTTCCCCTGGTTGAACTCAACGTGTCCGGCTTCAGCGAATAACGCAGCGACGCGCACTAGGTGCATTTGAGGGGGCATGTTGTCTGGCAGTTTTCGGACGCTATAGACCGGGGCTCGCGAACGTCGGCGGCTGCTGATTCCGAATACCCGCCGGTTTCCACTTCGCCGGAAGTTGCTCTAATCTCCGACGGACGGAGCAGCACGAGATTGTGCGCGACGGCACGGAGCAGCTGACAACAAGCGAGGCCTCCGATGACTGGACTGACGCGACGCAGCTTCATCGGTGGCGTGGTCGCCGCCACGGCAATCACCGCCCGATCGGGAGCCCAGGCGCAGGGTGTTCCAAGCGCGCTCCTGCAGCCGGGGATGCGCATCATCTGGCTTGGCGCGGCCTCCTCCATGCCGGGCGAGCGCCAGCAGCTCGAGCCCGATCCCAATGGCGGATGGATCAACAAGGCCACCGGCCAGCATTACCATGAATTCGAGACCCCGGGACCGGCCGGGGCCGGCTATTCCGTGATGGATGTGCTGTCGGCGGATCCGAACGGGTTCCTCATCAATTTCAGCCATTTCCTGATCCATACCGAATCCGGAAATGCAACGACTTTCCTCACCGCGGATGCCCTGCCGTCCGGTCCCGAAGCCATAGGTGATTTCTGGACCTCGCCGACCCGCCTCGCCGGAATGACGGACATCAGCTATGGCGGCGCACGCATCCTCCATATGCCCTATCCCCTCAACGGGCACAGCTACCGCGCCGTGCGCCTGCAGAACCAGAACGGCGATGGCTGGAGCCAGACCACCTACGATGTCGACAGCGGCCTGCTCCTCGTCTCCTCCTCGACGGCTCAAGGCTCGCCCGTGCTCATTCGCGATCCCAACAACCAGCTGACGACCGGCGCCGGCAGCACGATGATGACGTATGGCCAATTCGTCAGCGCTCGGCACACCAATCTACCGGGACCGGGATCGACCTACCCGGACGCCATCCGCAAGGTTCGCGCCATCACCTATTCGGGCACGCGGGGCATCGTCATGTCCGGCACCGACATGCAGGTGCCCCCCTCCCCGGCGCAGGTTCGCTACGACATCAGCGCCAATGCCGGCCCCTACCTCAATGCCCGCATGAGCGTGTCGGGCGTCTATGGGGCGCCGGGCTCAGCGGAGGATCGCATCGTCCCTGCCGGCACGGTGGGCTCGCTGTGGATGAACCCCAACACCTTGATCGGCTATCGCCAAGGAGAGCTTCTCGACCAGGACCCGGTCACGGGCGTGCAGATCACGGTTTATGGCCGGCAAGGCAATCTCATTTTCATCATTGCCCAGACCCCGCTCGCCCGGCAGAGTTTCGGTTACGATCTGCGCAGCGGTCTGCTCGCCTTCGCGGATCTGCGCCAGCAGGTCGGACCGGCCACGGACATCCTGACGGTTCAGCTTGAAGGCACACAATAGCGATTGGGGGCTCAGGCGCCCCCCGCACCTACCAAAGTCAGAAGAATCCCGCTTCAATCGTTTTTTGCCCCGTTTCGGCACGGCGGCGCCGGTCACCGGCTTGCATCCACACGCCTGGGATACAGCCCCATTGCCGTTTCGAGGCGTTGGCCATGGAGAGGTCGCTAATCCGACCATTTGAACCGAGCGATCTCCCCGAGGTCGCGATCATGTTCCTGAAGGCCTTTCGCGGCAGGACCGCGGCTGCCCCGACCTCTCTGATCGAGCATATGCGGGACGTGTATTTCGGTCACCCGGCCTATGATCGGCGCATGGGTTCGCTCGTCCATCTGCGCTTGGACGGGGCGATCGACGGCTTCATCGGAGCCTTCCCGCAGCCCTTGATGCTCAGCGGGCGGGCGCTGCGGGGGGTGGTCACCGGGGGCTTCATGGTGGACGACCCCGCAGCGAACCCGATCACGGGAGCAAGGCTCGTCAGGAGGCTGTTGAACGGTCCCCAGGACGTCACCATCACGGACACCGCCAATCGGCGCTCGCTCGATTTCCAGAGGGTGCTGGGCTGCGAGACGCTCGATCTTCAGAGCCTGCAATGGACGAAGATCCTCGAGCCGGCGAGCTATGTCCTGTCGCTCCTCGATGTGCGGACCGGGCGGTTGCCGATGATGCCGCTGAGGCCTCTCGCGCGCCTCCTCGACCGTGTCCGCGTCGAGAAGGCGCAATACCACCCCATCCAAGCCCGAAGCGGCTGGCGCGACGCGGACATCGACGTGGAGAGCTTCGCTTCCATCTTCGAGCGCTTCGCCGGCGAATTCGATCTGCGCCCGTCCTGGACGAGAAGCGAGCTTCTTTGGCTTCTGGATCAGGCGAGCCGCAAGACGAAATTCGGTTCCCTGTTCATCAGAGGCGTCCAACGCTGCACAGGTGAGACCGTCGGCGCCTATCTCTATTTCGGCAGGCGCCGCTCCGAGGCCATGACCCTCCAGATCGCGGCGCGGCCCGAGGCGGCCGAGGTCGTGCTCGAAAGCCTGTTCGCGCACGCCGCCGCAATGGGTTGCACCGTGGTGCGCGGCACCGCGCAGCCGTTCCTCATGCCTGGCCTGTTCCGCAACGACAGGATCGTGTTCCGCCACGCGAGCGGCACCCATCTCCATGCGCGCGACGCTGATCTCCTGCGGATCATCCGCTCCGGACGGGTGCTGGTCGGCGGCTTGGTCGGCGAGGGCTGGACAAGGCTGGTCTCCGACGAATTCGCCGAGGATGGGCCCAAAGGCAAGATTGGAGGCAAGATTGCGGGCAAGCTTGCGCGCGCCTGCGAGATGGCCCTTTGGCCGAGCCGTCGGGCTCCCGTCAAACGGCCGCTCTAGCTAGCGTTCTCGAGCTCCTCCAAATATGGCCCCACTTTTCGGTTGTGGGTCCGTTTGAATATTGGCCCGATTGACGGTGGAGTGCCGCAGCCGGACGTGCCATATACGGAGCATGAAAGCATACATAGCCGTTGTCTCGGAGCCCGCTCCAGGGGTCGAATTTGTGTCAGAGAGGGAGCTGATCGTCATGGCCTTCTCGCGCGGAGAGGCGGAGATGGCGTTTAGGGCTCATGTGGGCAATTCGCCTACGCCCAACGACTTGATCGCGGTGATCAACAAGCCTCCGCGCCCCGGTTACGTCGAGGACGCCAAATTACCATACGGCGTGGTCAAGCTCTACAATCCGTGACCAAGCGCCCCCGCGACCCGGCTCAGCGCCGGTCGCGCATGATCTGCTGCAGGGCGAGCGAGGCCCGGCTGCGGTGGCGCTCCTTGTGGCGCAGCATGGTAAAGGCGCGTGGCGCAAGCTCGAACGGCACGGCGACAAGACGCCCCGCATCGAGATAGGCCGCGGCGACGAGCTTTGACATCACCGATACGAAAGGTCCGGATTCCACGGCAGATCGTACGGATTCATTCGAGGGCAGTTCAAGGACGACCCGCAAGCTCTCGGGCGCCAAACCGCAGGCGCGAACGGCGCTCTCGAATGCCGATCGCGTGCCCGATCCCGGCTCGCGCATGATCCAATGGGCGGTGGCGAGATCTGCCACCTCGACCCGGCGCCCATCCGCCCAAGGGTGCTCGGGCGCCACGACGATGATCAGCCGGTCGGCGTCGACGAGCTCGACCGAGAGCGCCGGCTCGTCGATCTCCCCCTCGACAAAGCCGAGCTCGGCCGCGCCATCGATCACCGCCCGTGCCACGCTTTGGGTGTTGCCGACGGTAAGGCGGATGTCGATGCGCGGATGCGCGTCGCGAAACCGCACCAGCACGGGCGGGAGCCAATAGCTCGCGATGGTCTGGCTCGCCTCGATGGCAAGCGTTCCCCGCTTCAAGCCGCCAAGCTCGGCAAGCGTCAGCTCGGCGGCCTCGGCACGGCTCAATGTGGCGCGCGCCTCCGAACGGAAGATGCGTCCGGCTTCAGTCAGCTCGATGCGACGGCCGACGCGATGGAAGAGCTGCGCGCCATAGCGATCCTCGAGGGCCCGCACCGAGGAGCTGACCGCCGATGGCGTCAGGTTGAGGGCGGCAGCCGCTCGAGTGAGATGCTCCCTGTCGGCGACGGCGACGAAAATGCGAAGCTGTTCGAGGGTCATAAAAAATCGTTCTCTAAAATCGAACAAAACATCATATATTTCGCGATAGATCGAATGACAAGCGCGGGGCATGGTCCGGGCCGATGCAGTGCCAAGGTTTACCCATGCTCCTTTCCGCAAAAGACAGATCGATCGCCATCCTGCCCGGCCTCGCGCTCTGCGCCGCGGTCACGGCGATCGCGGTGGTGCTGGAAGGCGCCGAGCGTCTCCTGTTCGGCCGTGCCTGGCTCGAAAGCCTCGTGCTGGCGATCCTTCTGGGTGCAGCTGTCCGGACGATGTGGAAGCCGGGCCAACATTTCCGGGCCGGCATCGATTTCGGCGCAAAATTCCTGCTCGAGCTCGCCGTCGTCCTTCTCGGCCTGTCGGTGAGCGCCACGGCGGTCCTGGCCACGGGCCCCGCCCTTTTCGCCGGCATCGCGCTGGTGGTGGCGGTCGCCATGCTGTCGAGCTACGGCATCGGGCGCGCCGTAGGGCTGCCGCACCGCATGTCGCTGCTCGTCGCCTGCGGCAACTCCATCTGCGGCAATTCCGCGATTGCGGCGACCGCGCCGGTGATCGGGGCCGAGAGTGCCGATATCGCGGCCTCCATCGCCTTCACGGCCGTTCTGGGCATCGTCGTGGTGCTGGGGTTGCCGTTGCTCGTCCCGGTGCTCGGATTGTCGCCGATGCAATATGGCGTGTTCGCAGGGCTGACGGTCTATGCGGTGCCGCAGGTCATCGCCGCGACCGCGCCGGTCGCAGCTCTCAGCGTCCAGATCGGCACGCTGGTCAAGCTGATCCGAGTTCTCATGCTGGGTCCCGTGGTGCTCGGTCTGGCGCTACTGAGCAGCGGCGCCAAAGGCCGCCCCACCATCCATCGCCTCGTGCCCTGGTTCATCATCGGCTTCCTGCTTCTCGTTGCGCTGCGCTCGGCCGACCTCGTCCCGCAGCTTGCCATGCAGCCAGCCGCAACCCTTGCGACCCTGTTGACGGTGCTGTCGATGGCGGCCTTGGGATTGGCAGTGGATATGCGCGTCGTGGCGCGTGCCGGCGGGCGGGCGACCGGCGCTGTGGTCCTGTCCCTCCTCACCTTGGGGGCGGTGAGCCTCGCGCTCATCCATGTGCTCGCCATCGCCTGAAATCTGGTCGAGCAACTTCGAGCGCCGACGCCGGCACATTGCCGTCCGACCAAATGCCGCCGCGCCGAGCCGGCGCTTGACTTCGTGCGCCCGCGCCTTGCTACTAACGGGCTCGAGGGCGCAATACGGACAGTCGATATTGTCGGCTCAAGCCTGGGACTCGAGAGTTCTGGTTCCCGGTCGGTCCTTTGGCGCGTACCGGCCGGAGAGACGCATGTCGCCGACGAATCGAGCCGCTCGCTCGAGCGCCAAGTTAGTGGCTAATGGCGAAAGCGGAGGGCCACCTTCGGTCTCCGGCGAGCCCGCTGAAGCAGCAAGCAAGCGGCCTGCTTCTGGCGACCGGCCCCGCTATTGGCGCCAAGGCCTGGATGTCGAGGCGCGCCGCATCGCCATGGTGGTGTATCCAGGCATCACGGCGCTCGACACGGTCGGGCCCTTGGAGGTCTTCGCGACGGCCAATCTCATCGCCTCGCTGATCGGGCGCAAGCCGCTCTATGATCTGCAAGTGATCGCGTCACACGATCGACCTGTGGCGACCTCGGTCGGCATGTCGGTCAATCCGAGCTGCAAGCTCGAGGAATTGGTCTTGCCGCTCGACACGCTCCTGGTCTCGGGGGGCCTCGGCCAGGAGGAGGCCTGCAAAGACGCGCATCTGTTGCAGTTCCTCAGATCGGCCTCGCTGCGCGTACGGCGCCTCGGATCGATCTGCACCGGCGCTTTTCCGCTGGCCGAGGCGGGCTTGCTGGACGGAAAGCGAGCGACTACCCATTGGGCGCTCGCGAGGGATCTGGAAAAGCGCTATCCGAAGGTCACGGTACAGGTCGACCGGATCTTCATCAGAGACGGCAATGTCTATACTTCGGCGGGCGTCACGGCCGGCATCGATCTTGCTCTCGCCCTGATCGAAGAGGATCAGGGGCGGGCCTTCGCGCTGCGCTGCGCGCGCTCCATGGTGGTTCCCTTCAAGCGCGCCGGCGGCCAGGCCCAGTTCAGCCTGCAGCTCCAGGCGCAATTTGCCAGCACGCCCGCCGTGCAACGTGTCCAGGAATGGGCTGCCGAGAACATAAGCGGCGATCTCTCCGTCACCACGCTCGCGGCCCGGGCCGGGATGAGCGAGCGCAATTTCGCGCGCCTGTTCCGGGAAGCGACCGGCATGACGCCGGCCGAATTCGTGGAGCGTCTCCGCGTCGATGCGGCGCGGCGCCTCCTGGAAAATCCGGCGCAGCGTCTGGAGAGCATTGCGACCGAATGCGGCTTCGGCTCGGCCGACACGCTGCGGCGCGTCTTCCAGAAGCGGGTCGGAGTGACGCCCAGCCAATACCGCGACAGGTTCTCGACCGCCTGAACCCGGCGGGGCGCCCTTAGGCTAGGCAGTCGCGCCCGAGGCGCTGTCGCGCGGCTCATCCGGCAGCTTGCGCCGACGCTCCGGCCCGCGCATCCAGAGGACCAGCGTGCGGATGGCCACGTAAAACACCGGCGTGAAGAACAGGCCGAACAAGGTCACCCCCACCATCCCGAAGAACACCGCGGTGCCGAGCGCCTGGCGCATTTCCGCCCCCGGGCCGGTGGCGATCACCAGCGGCAACACACCGAGCGTGAAGGCGAGCGCCGTCATCAGGATCGGCCGAAGGCGCAGCCGGCAGGCCTCGACTGCGGCCGCGATCGGATCCTTGCCGTCGCGGATCTCCGCCTCCCTCGCGAACTCGACGATGAGGATGGCGTTCTTGGCCGCGAGGCCGACAAGCACGACGAGCCCGATCTGGGTGAGGATGTTGTTGTCCATGTCGCGCAGGAGCACGCCGCCAAGTGCGGCGAGCACGCTCATCGGAACGATCAGCACGATGGCGAGCGGCAGCGCCCAGCTTTCATATTGGGCGGCGAGCACCAGGAATACGAAGACCACCGAGAGCGCGAAGACGAAGATCGCCGTATTGCCGGTGGCGCGCTGCTGGAAGGCGAGATCGGTCCATTCATAGGCCATGCCGCGCGGCAGCACCTGATGGGCGAGGTCCTCCATCTCGGAAAGCGCCGCGCCCGACGATACGCCCGGCGCCGCCACCCCCTGCAAAGGCACGGACACATACATGTTGTAGCGCTGCACGAGGCTGGGGCCGCTCACCTCGCGCGCCTCGGCGAGCGTGCCCATCGGCACGAGTGCGCCCGTCGAGGAGCGCACGCGCAAGCGGTTGAGATCTTCCGCGTCCACCCGGAAGCGCTGATCGGCCTGGGCGCGCACTTGATAAACACGTCCGAAAGCGTTGAAATCGTTCACATAAGCGACGCCGAGATTGTCCTGAAGCGTCTCGAAGATGTTGGCGATCGGCACGTTGAGAATCTGCGCCTTCTGCCGGTCGATATCGAGATAGATCTGCGGCGAACCGGCCGAGAACGTCGTGAACACTCCGGCCACTTTCGGATCCTGGCGGGCCTTCCCCATCAGCTCATAGGCCCTGGCCAGCACGGGACCGACCTCGGCAGCGGCGCGATCCTGCAGCTGCAGCTTGAAGCCGCCGGCATTGCCGATGCCGCGCACCGGAGGCGGCGGGATGACGATGACGAAGGCCTCCTGGATCACTTGCAGACGCGTCGTCAGGTCCTTGATGATGGAGGCTGCGCTCTGGCCCGCCTGGACCCTTTCGTCGAAGGGCTTGAACGCAACGAAGACAGCGGCCGAGTTGGTGGCGTTGGTGAAGGTCGCCGCCGAGAAGCCCGCGAAGGCAACCGCATTGGCGGCGCCGGGGGTCGTCTGCGCGATGTCGCTGATGCGCCGCGTCACCGCGTCGGTGCGCGACAGCGAGGCGCCGTCCGGCAGCTGGGCGATGATGATGGCATAGCCCTGGTCGAGCGTCGGGATGAAGCCTTGCGGCACCCGCATCGCGACCCAGACGGTCGCCCCGATCAGCAGTGCATAGAGCGGCAGCACGATGCTCTTGCGCCGCGCCAACAGCCCGACCGCTGCCGCATAGCCGTTCGCCATGCGTGCGAAGCCGCCATTGAAGCTGTCGGCAAGGAAGCGGCCGAAACGCGCCAACGGGTTGCGGCTCGCCTCGTGAGTGTGCGGCCGCAACAGGAAGGCCGCGAGCGCCGGCGACAAGGTCAGGGACAGGAAGGCCGAGATCAGTGTCGAAACCGCGATCGTCAGGGCGAATTGCCGGTAGAACTGGCCGCTGAGGCCGGGGATGAAGGCCGTCGGCACGAACACTGCGGTGAGCACGAGCGCGATGGCGATCAGGGCCGTGCCGACTTCGTCCATGGTCTCGTGGGAAGCATCGCGCGGCGACATGCCGTGGGCGATATTGCGCTCGACATTCTCGACCACGACGATGGCATCGTCGACCACGATGCCGATCGCGAGCACCATGCCGAAAAGGGTGAGGTTGTTGAGCGAGAAGCCGAAGGCCGACATCACCGCGAAGGTGCCGATGAGCGACACCGGAATGGCGATGATCGGAATGATCGCCGTGCGCCAGCTCTGCAGGAAGACGAGGATCACCAGGATGACCAGCAGCACCGCCTCGAACAGCGTGTGATAGACGGCGTCCACGGACTGGGCGATGAACTCGGTCGGGTTGTAGACGATGGTGTAGTCGATGCCTGGCGGGAAATTCTCCTTCAGCCGCTGCATCGTCCTGGTGATGTCGGCAGCGGCCTGGAGTGCATTGGTATTCGGGCGCTGGAAGATCACCAGCGCCACGGCCGGCTTGCCGTTCAGGTAGGAGTTGGTGAGATAATCCTGGGCGCCGAGCTCGACACGGGCGACGTCCTGGACGCGCACCAGTCTTCCATCGGGGGTCGAGCGCACGATGATCTGGCGGAACTGCCGCGGATCCTGGAGCCTGCCTTGCGTCGTCACCGTGATCTGGAAGGCCCCCGCAGAAGGCGTCGGCTCCTGGCCGAGAGCACCGCCCGAGACCTGGATATTCTGCTCCTGGATGGCGCGCGTCACATCGCCTGCTGTCAGCCCGAAGGCTGCGAGCTTCTCGGGATCGAGCCAGACACGCAGCGAATATTGGCGCTCGCCGAAGATCGTGAGATCGCCGACGCCGTTGAGCCGCAACAGCTCGTCGCGCACATTGTTGCGCGCATAGTTCGAGACGTAGAGCTGGTCATAGGTGTTGTCGGGCGACAGCATATGCACGACCATCATCAGGTCGGGCGAGCTCTTGAGCGTGGTCACGCCGAGTCGCTTGACCTCGTCGGGCAAGCGCGGCGCCGCGATCGCCACGCGGTTCTGGACCAGCACTTGCGCCTTATCGAGATCGGTGCCGAGCTTGAAGGTGATGGTGAGCGACAAGTTGCCGTCGCCCGTCGAATAGGAGGACATGTAGAGCATGTCCTCGACGCCGTTGACCTCCTGCTCGATCGGCGTCGCGACGGTGGCTGCGACCGTGTCGGCATTGGCGCCCGGATAGGAGGCGCGCACCACGATGGTCGGTGGGGCGATCTCGGGATATTGCGCGACCGGCAGGCCCGAATAGGCGACCATGCCCACGATCACGAGCACGATGGCGAGCACCGTCGCGAAGATCGGACGGTCGACGAAGAAATGGGAAAAACGCATGGTTTTGGGCTTGCCGTCTGTGTCTGAGATCAGCCGCCGACGCGTTCGCGCGTGGGCGGCAGGTTCGTCATCTGCGGATCGACGACAACGCCCGGGCGCACTCGCATCAGCCCGTTGACGACGACGGTCTCGTCGCCGGAAAGCCCGTCGCGGACGACGCGATACCCGTCGATATGCGGCCCCATGCGCACCGTTTTCGCCGTGATCTTGTTGTCGGTGCCTACCACATAGACGATGCGCCGATCCTGGTCGGTGGCGAACGCCTCCTCGGGCAAGAGGATGCCGCGATGCAGCGCCGCGCCGAGGATGCGCACGCGGCCGAACAGGCCGGGCGTGAGCTTCAAATCCCCGTTTTCGAACACGCCGCGCCCACGGATCGTGCCGCTCGCCTGGTCGATACGGTTGTCGAGGAAGTCGAGCCTGCCCTTATGGGCGGGCTCGCGCTCATTGGTCAGCGCCACAAAGATATCGCCCACTTCCTTCGAGACGCGCGTGCCGTTGAGGCCGGCGGCGAGGTAGTCGAGATAAGAGCGTTCGTCGACGTCGAAATAGAAATAGATCGGATCGGTCGCCACGATATTGGTGAGCAGGGTGTCGTTGGCGTTGACGAGGTTGCCCGGCGAGATCAGGCGGCGCGAGATGCGTCCGGCCAGCGGCGCGCGGATCTCGGTATATTCCATATCGAGCTTGGCGCGATCGAGCGTGGCTTGCGCCCGATCGGCATCGGCGCGCGTGGTCAAGAGCGCCTGGCGCCGCTGATCGAAGATCTGCTCTGAGATATTGCCGGTCTTGCGCAGCGATTCAGCGCGCTCGGCGTCGGTCTGGGCGAATTCAAGACGCGCCTGCGCGGATTTGAGATCGGCCTGAGCCTGTTCGAGCGCTGTCTGATAGGGCCGCTGATCGATGGTGAACAGGAGATCGCCGGCCTTGACGATGGCACCGTCCACGAACTGCACCTTGTCGAGATAGCCGGATACGCGCGACCTGATATCGACCTGGTCGACCGCCTCGAAGCGCCCGATGAACTCATCCCATTCCTGGACGTCCTTGACGATGGGCTTGGCGACCGTCACCGGGGGCGGAGGCGGCGCGGCCGTCTGGGCCAGGGCTGCAAAGGGAAGGCCATAGGCGAGAAGCAGGGCCGCGAGAGAAAATCCGACTAGTCTCGACTTCGATCTAAGCATGATCCTGCCTTCGCTCGCGATGTGAATTCGCCGTGGCCAATACCACGAACATGCCTCGCCTGATCGTTCCCGCCCTCCCCGCAACTCGTTCTTTTGCTGCCGACGCGTCCCTTGCACCGCGCGCCGTGCCTTGTCCCCTCGGGCGGCGTCGGGGGCCGCGGCGGCCCCACGCCGTGCCGCGCGAAAGGAGGGTTTCAGTTAGGGTCCCACGGCGCCATGTCAAGGGGACGCGGAGCGTATTGCCGGCTGGAAGCCGGCGGTCCCAGGGCCGGATCGCCGGCTTCCAGCCGGCATGGTGGGGATGCTCAGATCGTCAACACGACATAGTCCTGCTCGACCGAAACCGGGAAGGTCTCGAGCGTGTAGGGCCCCTCGCTCAGCTCGCCGCCCGGCTCGACCGCGACCGGATAGCTCTTCGCCTTGATGCGCTCGGGCTCGCAGCGGGATTTGCCGGTGCGGATATCGAATTCCCAGCCATGCCAGGGACAGCGCAGGATCTCGCCCGGGCGCGAATAGGCATATTGTCCAGGCTCCGGCGATTGCACGAGCCCCGTGAGCTTTCCCTCGCACAGGCTGCCGCCCTTGTGTGGGCAGCGATCGACGAGCGCGAAGAGCTCGCCTCCCACATTGAACACCGCGACCCCTCGCCCCTTGACCGTAACCAGCCTGCGCGATCCCGGCGGCAGGTCCTTGAGGGGCGCCACAACATGCTTAGCCATCTCGTCAGCCGACCCCGTAGAGCGACAGGGCATTGGTCAAGAACAGCTTCTTGCGCTGCTCGTCGCTCACGCCGCCCGGCAGGACATGGGCCGGATCGTCGAAATCCCAATGCGGATAATCGGATGCGTAGAGGATGCGATCCCAACCGATCCACTCGAAGATATCGAGCAGATGGCGCGGCCGCTCGGGCTCCTCCATCGGCTGCGTCGTGATCCAGATATGCTCGCGGATATATTCCGAAGGCAGCCGCTTGAGAGCGGGGTTCTCGCTCCTGAGCTTCTTCCAATGCGCATCGAGCCGCCAGCTGAGTGCCGGCAACCAGCCGAAGCCGCTTTCGATGAACACGACGCGCAAGCTCGGGAAGGCCTCGAACACGCCCTCGAGGACGAGGCTCGTCACCTGCGATTGGCAGGATTGGGCGTGGCCGGCCATCTCCTCGATATAGTAGGAAGGCCAGCCGCCGCTCGTGATCGGAAAGCCGCTATTGCCGAAGGCATGGATGCCGACCGGCAGGTTGGCGCGCGCCGCCGCCTCATAGATCGGCCAGTAGCAGCGGTTGCCGAGCGGCTGGGCGGTGCGGCTGAGGAAGAACACCTGCACGAAATTCGGGTCTCCGGCGAGCCGCTCGATCTCGGCGACGGCGGCCGCGCCATGTTCATAGGCCGTGAGGATCGAGCCCTTGAGGCGGCGATCCTTCTCGATCCATTCGGCGACCTGCCAGTCATTGACGGCCCGGCACATGGCAATGCTCTGATCCGGGTTCTGGTAATTGCCCGGATGCGGATTGATGACGGTGAGCACGCCGAGCTCGACATTATTGGCGTCGAGATGCTGCTGCTGCATGAAGGCGAGGCTGCTGCCCGGCTTGCCGCCTCCCGGAGGCCAGGCGTCGCGGCGCGCCGCATCCGGCTGTCCCTTCGGATAGACGGGCCCTTGGAAGATGCCTTGCCGGCGCCTCACGCCGAAGCTCTCGAAATGCTCGCGCCAGCGCGTCTCGAGATAGGGGAAGAGATCGCGGATGGTGTTGGGTACGGGGTGGAGGTCGCAATCGGCGACCGGGAAGCGCGTCGCCCGCTCGAGCTTGATCTCACTCTTCGGCGCGGCGTGGATGTTCATTGCGCCAGCTCCATCAGGCGCGGATAGGTCTCGCGCGGATTGTCGAGGAGGATCTTGCGGATCATCGCCTCCGGCAGGCCGTCTGGCAGGGCCTCCTCGCCATCGAATTGCCAATGCGGATAATCCGTCGAGAACAGCAGAAGCTTGTCGGAGCCCATATGCTCGATCAGGCGTTCGAATTGCTGGCGCTGGGGAGGCGCATCGGCGGGTTGCAAGGTCAGCCGGACCTGATCGCGCACGATCTCGAAAGGCGGCCGGTCGACCCAGGGAACCTCCATGCGCAGGCCGCGCCAGAACTTGCCGAGGTGCCATAGATGCGCGGGCAACCAGGTGAAGCCAGACTCGATCAGCACCACGCGCAGCTCTGGAAATTTCGAGAAGACGCCTTCGCAGATCAGGCTCGTCAATTGCGTCTGGAAGGCTTGCGACTGGTTGACGTAATCCTCGGCGTAATACGAGGTCCAGCCGACCGGGGTGGTGGGGTAGCGGAAGCTGCTGCCGGCATGGATGCCGACCGGCAGGCCATGGCGGGCAGCGGCCGCGTAGATCGGCCAGTAATGGCGCCGGCCGAGCGGCATGTCGCCCGTGACCAGCATCAGCACTTGGACGAAGCGCTTATCTGCGGCCCAATGCTCGATCTCGTCGACAGCGAGCTCCGGGCTCTGCATCGGGATGACGATCGAGGCGCGCAGCCTCTCCTCGCGATCAAGCCATTCGCTCGCCATCCAGCGATTGATGGCGCGCGACAAGCCGGCCGCCATATCCTCGCTGAACAGCAACTGCACACCGTAGAGGCAATTGCAGATCGCGATGCTGATGCCTAAAGGGTCCAGTGCCTGAGCACGGATCTGCTCCAGGCTGCCGCCGGCCTTACCTTGCGCAGGGCGCCAATCGCTGCGCGCCGAGATCGGTGCGCCCGGCGGATAATTCATGCTGTCGAGCTCGTGCAGCCCCGCTTGCTGCACCATCTCCCGCCAATGCTCGGACAGATAGGGGATGAGACTCGCAAGGCCAGGCAAGGCCGGATGGATGTCGCAATCGATGGCGCCAATCCGGGGAGGCTTCACGCGCAGGTCCTTTCGGGCAGATCCGTTCAGCGCATATCCGGCGCCCCGCCAACGCCCGGATGCAGTCGGATATCTACACCAAATCGCCGAACCGACATAACCGTTTGTCGATTGTTGCGAGGCGGTCGGGTCGCTTCGGGATCGCTGCCGACGCGCTCCTTCTGGGCTCGGCACGCAGTCTTCTGGCGATTCGGCTTCGACCTATCGGCGAGGCGCAATGCTGGCTTGAGCCCTGCGCAACGGCCGTTCAGATGGGCGCCGCCGGCGCCGTGTCACGGCTCGCGGGTGAGCCGAGGCGGAACAGCCTTGCGGCATTGCCGCCCAGGATGGCGGCTTCCTCGGGCCGTGGCAGGCCGAGCGCTTCGACATGCGAGGTGTCGGCGCCGATGAAGGGATCGTCGCTGCCATAGAGGATGCGGTCAGCCCCGACGAGCCCATGCGCCATCGCCAGCGCCGGGGCGAAGAAGCTGCCGGTGTCGTAATAGAGGCGGCGCATATAGAGGCTCGGCAATTGCTGGATGTATCTGCGGCACTCCGGAAACAGCCGGTAGCCGTTGTCGAGCCGCTCGGCCAGCATCAGCAGCGTGCCGCCCGTATGGGCGAGGATGATCGTCAGGCGCGGATGCCGCTCGAGCACGCCGCCATAGATCAGGCGCGCCGCGGCGACCGTCGTATCGAAGACGAAACCCACCCGGATCGGCAGCTCGAACTCGTCCATACCCGCGACGTTGGCTGGGAACATCGGATGGATGAAGATCGGCAGATCGAGGTCGGCGAGGCGTTCCCAGATCGGCTCCAGCAGCGGATCGTTGAGCGGCCGTCCGGCGAGGTTCGAGCCCATGGCGATGCCGACCATGCCGGGCTCGGAGAGCGCGCGCTCGAGCTCGGCGAGCGCGGCGGCGGGGTCAAGGAGCGGCAGGGCTGCCAAGCCGCGCAGCCGGCCGGGATGGCGCCGGCACAGGCGCGCCGTCGCCTCGTTGAGGTCGCGGGCGATGTCGATCTGGGCCGGCAGATCCCAGGGGTAGACGTTGGGCGTGCTCACCGACAAGAGGCGCATGTCGATGCCCTGGCGATCCATGTCGCGCAAGCGCGCATCCACGTCGAACATGCGCTCGGTGTACCAAGCGACGGTGCTGCCAGCCTGCTTCAGGAAGGTCTTGCCCTCCTCGCGGCTGACCTCGAGCCGCATGCGGCTTTCGAGGCGCTCGAGATAGCAGCGATCGACGATATGGGCATGGACGTCAACGCGCATGGCGGCACCCACGACACGCGCACGGAATGGCGCCGGGGGGATCTCCCGGCGGGTGTTGAAGGCATCTCGGCATCGCGTCTCACAGGGTTGCGGAAATTTTCATTAGATATATAATTATTTGCTTACTACCGAGTCAATGTCGGTCGGCGACACCGACCTTCTGGCGAACCGAAAGCTTCGAGCGAGACCAATGCCGAGACGTCCATCCGCCGATCCGCTGCTGCTGACGCCGAGCCCGGGAAGCGTGCTGTGCAAGGACGCGACCATCGCCTATCTGGTGCGTGCCGCGCATCGCGCCTTGGCCCATGCCCTGCAATTGCGCCTCGCTCCGCATGGGGTGACGATCGGCATGTGGCGCTTCCTGCGCATCCTGTGGGAGCGGGACGGGCTCAGCCAGCGCGAGCTCAGCGACCAGGTCGGCATGATGGCGCCGACGACGGCGGTGGCGCTCGACCGCATGGAGCGCGAAGGCCTGGTGCTGCGGGTGCGCAGCACCGCTGACCGCCGCGTCGTCAACGTCCATCTCACGGCACGCGGCAAAGATTTGCGCGTCGAGCTGCTGCCGCTTGCCGCCGAGGTCAATGAGATCGCTTGTCGCAATGTCAGGCCCAAGGAGCTGGCGCTGTTTCGCGCCACTCTCGACAGGCTGATCGGCAATTTCGCCGATGAGGCAGCAAGAACCGCCCAGCATGATGAGGGTGAGGCAAGCTGATGAGAAGCGCTGCACGCATTGCCGCTTTCGCCTTGGCGCTGTCGGCGGCGCCTTGCGCTGCCGAGGCGGCGCAAGTGCTGAAAATCGGCTTCATCTCGACCTTCTCGGGGCCGGCCGCGGCGATCAGCGAAGAGCTGCTGGCGGGCTTCAAGCTCGGCATTGCCGAGAACGGCGGCAAGCTCGGCCGCCTTCCGGTCGAGCTGATCGTGGTCGACGATCAGGGCAAGCCGGATGTCGGACGCCAGCTGGCCGAGAGGCTCGTCGAGAGCGACCGGGTCGATATCGTCACCGGCATCAATTTCTCGAATGTGCTGCTGGCGATCGCGAAGCCCGTCCTCGATTCGAAGACCTTTCTCATCTCCATCAACGCGGCTCCCTCGCAGCTCGCCGGCAAGGGCTGCAATCCCTATTTCTTCTCCGTCTCCTGGCAGAACGACAACATCCCGGAGGCGATGGGGAAATACCTCAGCGACAAGGGGGTGAAGGGCGTCTACCTGATGGCGCCGAATTATCCGGCCGGGCGCGACATGATCGCGGGGTTCAAGCGCTTCTATCATGGCGACATCGTCGGGGAGGTCTACCCGACCTGGCTGCAGCTCGACTACGCGGCCGAGATCGCGCAAATGCGCAGCGTGAACCCGCCAGCTCTCTTCGCCTTCTTCCCGGGCGGCATGGGGATCAACTTCACCAAGCAATTCGCGCAGGCCGGCCTCGCCGGGACCATCCCGCTCTATGCGCCGTCCTTCTCCATCGACCAGACGGTGCTGCCGGGAATTGGCGATGCGGCGCTCGGCATCGTCTCCACGACCTTCTGGAGCGAGGATCTCGACAACCCGGCCAATCGGCGTTTCGTCGAGGCCTTCGAGGCAACCGAACATCGGATCCCCGCGCCCTATGCGGCCCAAGGCTATGACGGGGCCCGCCTGATCGCCGCGGCGCTCGAGGCTATCGGCGGCAGGATCGACGACAGACGCGCCTTCCGCGAAGCGCTCGAAAATGCGCCGTTCCAATCTGTCCGGGGGCGGTTCCGCTTCAACGCCAATCATTTCCCGATCCAGGATTTCTACGCGACCGAGGTCGCCAAGGACGCACAAGGGCGCCTGGTGAACAAGCTCATCGGCACGGTGTTCGAGGAACACGCCGACGCCTATGCAACCGAATGCGCCATGGCGAAGAAATAGGCTTCATTATCCTTCACAGGACCATGTAAAATGCCTGATCGCCTGAAGGAAATATTGAAATATTTCGCCTGGATGGTGGCAATTCTGCTCATACTCGCAATAGTTACTCTCTTCTTTGGGCCACGGAGTCCTTCTCCCTAGCTCCGGGAATCATAGAAAGTTGATACGTAGACCGCCGTGCGCCTATCCCTCCTCCGCACAGCGGGGGAGGGTGGCCGCGAGGCTCTTGCCGAGCGGACGGGTGGGGGACTTCTCCGGATACGGACCCCACCCGGCTCGCTGCGCTCGCCACCCTCCCCTGCTCCGCATTTGCTCCGCATGGGAGGGATAAGCGCTTAGCGATCCACGTAAAAGCCCTCTGTGTTTCCGGGTACTACTTGCTGGTTCCGTCGATTATGACATCGCCAAGCCATAAGGGCATTGCGCGGCCTCGGCCTGGCGTCAGACGCCGAGATAACGCCGGCGGATCGTGTCGTCCGCCCGCAGCGCGGCGCTGTCGCCGCGCCAGACGATGCGGCCCTTCTCGAGCACATTGTGCCGATCGGCGATGCGCATCAGTTGATCGAGGTTCTTGTCGATCACCAGGATCGCCTGGCCTAGCCCCTTGAGATGTTCGAGGCAGCGCCAGATCTCGGCGCGGATCAAGGGCGCGAGGCCCTCGGTCGCCTCGTCGAGGATCAGGAGTTTCGGGTTGGTCATCAGGGCCCGGCCGATGGCGAGCATCTGCTGCTCGCCGCCTGAAAGCTGGTTGCCCCAATTCGTCAGTCTCGTGGTCAGCGCCGGGAACAGCTCCATGACGCGCTCGAAGGTCCAGGGCGAGGCGGCGCCGTCGCGATCGGCGGCCATGGCCAGGAGGTTCTCGCGCACCGTCAGATTGGGGAAGATGCGACGGCCTTCGGGCACGAGGCCGAGGCCGCAGCGCGCGATGCGGTGGCTCGGCATCCCGCGCAGATCGCGCCCCATGAAGGAGATGCTGCCGCCGCGCACGCCGACCATCCCCATGATCGACCCGACCGTCGTCGTCTTGCCCATGCCGTTGCGGCCGATCAGGGTGACGACCTCGCCGGCCGCGACCTTGAGATCGACGCCGAACAGCACCTGGCTCGAGCCGTAGCCGGCCGCGAGATCGCGCAGCTCAAGCATCGACATGATCCTCGCCGAGATAGGCGCGCTGCACCTCGGGATCGGCCTGGACGGCGTCCGCCGTGCCGGTCGCGATCGCGCGTCCATAGACGAGCACGGTGATGCGGTCGGCGAGCGCAAAGACCGCGTCCATGTCATGCTCGATGAGGAGGATCGTGTAGCTTGATTTGAGCCGACTCAGGAGCTCGACCATGGCGGCTGAATCCTCCGCTCCCATGCCGGCCATCGGCTCGTCGAGCAGCAACAGGCGCGGTTTGGTGGCCAGCGCCAAGGCCATTTCCAGCTGGCGCTGCTCGCCATGGGCTAGATGCCCCGCCGGGATGTCGGCGCGCTTCGCGAGCCCCACTTCGTCGAGGACGCGAAGGGCCGGCTCGCGCAGCCGCGCATCCTCTTGAGCCGGCCGCCAGAAGCGGAAGGAGTGGCCCTGATGCGCCTGCACGGCGAGCGCCACATTGTCGAGCGCCGTGAAGTCGCGGCAGAGCGTGTTGATCTGGAACGAGCGGGCGATGCCGCGCTGCGAGCGGGCCGGCATGGAGAGCGCCGTGATATCGGCGCCGCGAAAGGCGATGCGGCCGCTCGTCGGCTGCAGCTCGCCCGAGAGCTGCGCCAGCAGCGTCGTCTTGCCGGCCCCGTTCGGCCCGATGATCGCGTGAAACTCGCCCTCCCCGATCTCGAGCGAGAGATGATCCGTCGCGGTGATGCCGCCGAAGCGCTTGACGAGATTGTCGACCCGCAGGACCGGCTCAGCCAGGGCCGCCTCCCTGTGGGTTGGCGCCGGTGAGGGCGCGGAACAGGCCGCCGGGCATGAACAGCACGAAGAGGATCAGCACCGGCCCGAAGATCGCCTGCCAATAGATAGTGTAGCTGCCGAGCACGAGCTCGAGCAGGACATAGACGGCCGCGCCCAGCATCGGCCCGTAGAGCGTGCCGACGCCGCCGAGCACGACCATGATGATCAGCTCGCCCGAGCGCGTCCAGGCCATGTCGGCCGGGCTGACGAAGGTCTGGTTGTTGGCGAGCAGCACCCCGGCGAGACCCGCCATGGCGCCTGCGATCACGAAGGCCGCGAGCTTGTAGCGCAAGACCGGGAAGCCCACCGCCAGCATGCGGCGCTCATTCTGCATGGCGCCGCGCACCAGCATGCCGAAACGCGAGCGCACCAGGCGGCGCGCCGCATAGCCGCAGATGACCAGCACGGCGAGCACCAGATAATAGAAGGTCAGGCGGTCATCGAGGTCGAGCGGTCCGAAGCTCGAGCGCGCCGCGAGCTGCAGCCCATCCTCGCCGCCATATTTCTGCAGCGCGATGAACAGGTAATAGAGCATCTGCGCGAAGGCGAGCGTGATCATGATGAAATAGACGCCGCTTGCCCTGAGCGACACGATCCCGATCAGCAATGCCGCGAGCGCCGCGCACAGGATCGCCAGCGGCCAGGCGAGGAAGGCGTTGTCCGATCCCATGAACAGGAAAGGCCAGGTGAAGAGCGGTTCCTGATTGGCGGCGTGATAGCTGAGGATGCCGGTCACATAGGCGCCGACCCCGATGAAGGCAGCGTGGCCGAGGCTCACCATGCCGCCAAAGCCGATGAGGAGGTCGAGGCTCATCGCGGCGATGGCGATGATCATGATCCTGGTCGCGAGTCGGATGTAGAAGGGCTCGCCGATCAGGGTCGCCACGAGCGGCAGGACGCAAAGCACGACGACTCCGATGCCGATGAGCAAGGCTGCGCGCCGCCCCTCTGTTCGCAGCGCCGTCGCCGCCCGGAAGGGTTCGAGAACGGTGTCAGCCATGAGCCGGGAACAGACCTCGTGGACGGAAGGCCAGGACCATGGCCATCAGGACGTAGATGCCGATATCGGCGAGCGCCGGCGGCAACAGCACGCGGCCGAAGGTGTCGATCAGGCCGACGAGCAGAGCAGCGACCACGGCGCCGCGGATCGAGCCGACGCCGCCGATGACGATGACGACCAGAGTGAGGATGAGGATGGAATCGCCCATCCCGACCTGCACGGCGAGCAGCGGCCCGGCCATGGCGCCGGCGAGCGCCGCGAGCGCTGCGCCCAGCGCGAAGACCCAAGTGAAGAGCCGCTTGATGTCGATGCCGAGCGCCGCGGCCATGTCGCGATCCGAGGCCCCTGCCCTGATCAACATGCCGAGCCTGGTGCGGGTGACGAGGACAAAGAGGAAGGCCGCGACCGCGAGGCCGACCAGGATGATCGCCAGGCGAAAGGCCGGATAAGGTGCCCCCGGTATGATCTCGACGGTGCCCGCGAGGAGCGGCGGCAAGGCGGCGCGCTTCGGCAGCGGCCCGAAGATGAAGCGCACCGCGGCATTGGCGAACATGATGAGGCCGAAGCTGCACAGGACCTGGTCGAGATGGCTGCGCGCATAGAGCCGGCGCAACGTCGTCATCTCAACCGCGACCCCGACCAGGGCGGTGGCCGGCAAGGCAAAGGCGAGCGCCAGGAGGAAGGAGCCGGTGAGGGTCTGCGCCGTCACCGCGAAATAGGCGCCGAGCATGTAGAGCGCCCCATGCGCCAGGTTGATGAAGTTCATGATGCCGAAGACCAGAGTGAGGCCTGCGGCCACCAGGAACAGCATGACGCCGAGCTGCACGCCGTTGAGGCTCTGCTCGAGGAAGAGGGACAAGGTCACTGCGTCGCGCCGATCGCCGTCAAGGCCGCATGCGGCATTCGCCCGCATAGGCATCGGCATGGTCGGTGAGGATCGTTGAGCGCAAGGCGTCGACGAAGCCGCCCTTCCCGTCCGTCTCGATCTGGGTCAGGTAGAAATTCTCGATCGGGAAATGGTTGGCATTGAGCCTGAAACCGCCGCGCACGCTCGGGAAGCGTCCGGCTTCCAATGCCTTGCGGAAGGCTTGCTTGTCGTCGATCTTGCCGCCGATCGCAGTCACCGTCGCATCGATCCAGCTGGCCGCATCATAAGCCTGCGCCGCATAGGCGGCGGGCAGGCGGCCATGGGCGCGCCGGAATGCTTCGACGAAGGCCTTGTTGTCAGCATTATCGAGCTGCGAGCTCCAGAAGGCGCTGGCATAGGCGCCGACCGCCGCCTCCCCGACGCCCGGCAGAATCGTCTGATCGATCGAGTATGATGGGCCATAGAGAGGGATCTCCTGGCGCAGCCCCGCTTGAGAGAATTGCTTGAGGAAATTGATCCCCATGCCGCCCGAATAGAAGAAATAGAGGGCGTCGGGCTTCCTCGCGCGCAGCTCGGCGATCTCGGCCGCATAGTCGACCTGGCCGAACTGCGTGTACACTTCGCCTGCAATCTCCCCTTTGTAGAAGCGCTTGAATCCGGCGAGTCCGTCCTTGCCGGCCGGGTAGTTCGGCGCCATCAGATAGACGCGCTTGACGCCTTGCTGCTGCAGATATTGGCCCATCGCCTCATGCACCCCGTCATTCTGCCAGGAGGCCGAGAAGAAATACGGCGTGCAACCTTTGCCGGCGAGCTGGGACGGGCCGCCATTCTGGCCGATCAGGATGCTCTTGGCGTCGATCACCGGCTTGATGATGGCGAGCACCACATTCGATTGATTGATGCCGGTGATCAGGTCGACCTTGTCGCTCTCCAGCATCTTCTCGGCGAGCTGGCGGCCGATATCCGGACGCGACTGGTCATCGCCGATGACGAGCTCGGCTTCGAGCCCGCCAAGCTTGTTGCCATGCATGGCGAGCCCAAGCTTGAAGCCGTCCAGAAGCTCCTGGCCGTTGACGCCCTGGGCGCCCGACAGTGTGGCGATGAAGCCGATCTTGATCGTGCCGGCGGCGAGCGCAGGGCGCGTCATCGACAGAGCTGCGATCAGGCAGCATGCCAGGCTCAGTCGCTTCACACCATCTCCTCCCACCGACCGCCATCCGCTATTGGGTAGCTATCAGATGATTATATATCTAATTATTTTTGGGACACAACCGAGCGGCTCCTAGCGCGGTGCGCCATTCCTTCTCCCGCTCTTCGCGGGAGAAGGTGGCCGAACGTAGTGAGGTCGGATGAGGGACCGTCGAGCGCTTCACAGGCGTCCCTCACCCGCCTCGACTTCGTCTCGGCACCCTCTCCCGCCTCAAGGGGCGGGAGAGGGAAAGCCTTCACCCCAATGGCATGCGCGTCTCGATGATGCGGGCCATCAGGCTCGCGCCGACCGGCAAGATGGCATCGTCGAGCACGAAGCCCGGATTATGGACGGGCACGGAGCCTTCATGGCCGACCCAGAAATAGGCACCTGGGACCGCGCGCAGCATATCGGCGAAATCCTCGCTCCCCATTTTGGGGGACGGGGTCATCGACAGGTTCTCGGCACCCACGATCTCGGTTGCGACCTTGGCGACGGCGTCGGTCTGCTCAGGATGGTTCTCGAGCACCGTGAAGATGTCGCGGATATCGACATCGATCTCGACCCCAAAGCTCGCAGCGATGCCGGCAGCGATTGTGCGCATGCGCTCGCGCGAGAGCCCGCAGCGCGTCGGAGAAGGTGCGGATGGTGCCGGCGAGCTTCGCCTCGCCCGGGATGACGTTATAGGCCGACCCTGCATGGAATTGCGTGATCGAGACCACTGCCGCCTCGAGCGGATCGGCGTTGCGGCTGACGATGGTCTGCAAGGCCTGGCCGAGCGTCATGGCGGCGATGATCGGGTCCTTGGAGAATTGCGGCATGGCGCCATGGCTGCCATAGCCCTTCACGGTGATGTCGAAGAAATCGGCTCCCGCCATGGCCGGCCCCGGCAGCACCGTCACCTGGCGCGGCGCGAGATCGGGCGCGTTGTGCAGCCCATAGACCTCGTCGCATGGGAATTTCTGGAACAGCCCATCCTTCAACATGGCGCGCGCGCCGCCCAGCCCCTCCTCGGCCGGCTGGAAGATCAGGACGGCCGAGCCGTCGAAATTGCGGGTCTCGGCAAGATAGCGCGCCGTGCCGAGCAGGATCGTGGTGTGGCCGTCATGGCCGCAGCCATGGAAGCGGTTGGGGATGGTGGAACGCCAGGGAAGATTGGTGGCCTCCTCCATCGGAAGCGCATCCATATCGGCGCGCAGGCCGATGCGCTTGCCATTGTCCTTGCGCCCCTTGACGATGCCGATGACGCCGGTGCCGCCAAGGCCGCGATGCACCTCGACACCCCAGCCCTGCAGCTTCTCGGCCACCAGCGCGGAGGTGCGCTTTTCCTCGAAGCCGATCTCCGGATGGGCGTGGATATCGCGGCGAATGGCAGTGAGTTCGTCCGCATAGCTGTCGATCAGTTCGAGATTGGGCATGGGATTTTCCGCGTTGAGCTCCGGCGATTGCCTCTCAGGCCAGACCTCGCCGCGACGCCGATCGGGAACGGGCAAGGACCATGCCTGTCTTTTCGAGGATGGCGAAGGATGAGTGGCGCAAGGCGGTGGCGCCCGTCAAGGCCGAGACGGTGGCCGTCGCGGCGCGTCCCACCGCAATCAGGCGGCCTGCCCTTCACGATCGCGCGCTCGTCGCGTGACCAAGAGCCACGGAGCTGATAATTCCCAAAGTCGAAAGTTCCGGTTCCGCCGCCTTGGCCATCCTGTCACGCTCCCGCCGGGCTCACAGCCCATCATTCACCCGCAATCTCGAAGGTTCGACATGTCGCTCAGGCTATTGGTGGTCGATGGCAATGTGCAGGCGGCACGCGAGGCCCACCGGACGAGCTACGGCAAGACGCCCTCGCAATCCTATGCCGATACGCTGCGTGCCATCGCGCCCGACGCCGTCTGCGACATCTGCTTTCCGGCCGATCGCGGCGCCAATCTGCCCAATGCCCAAGGGCTCGAGGAGTATGACGGGGTCGCGGTCACGGGCTCCGCCCTCAACATCTATGATGGCGGCGAAGCGATCGAGCGCCAGCTCGAACTGGCGCGCGCCGTCTATGCTTCGAAGACGGCCTTCTTCGGTTCCTGCTGGGGCCTGCAGCTCGCTACCGCCGCGAGCGGCGGCAGCGTCGTCAAGAACCCGCTCGGCCGCGAGGTCGGCATAGCGCGCAACATCGCGGTTACCGAAGCCGGCAGCAAGCATCCCTTGCTCGCAGGTCGACCAGGGGCCTTCGACGCGCCCTGCACCCATCTCGACGTGGTCGCCGTTCCGCCGGGCGACGCCACCATCCTCGCCCATAATCGCTTCGCGATCGTGCAGGCAGCCGAGATCCGCCATGCGGGCGGCGTCTTCTGGGGCGTGCAGTATCACCCCGAGTTTTCGCTGACCGAATTGGGCACCATCATCGAGCGTCGCGCCGCCTCGCTCGCCCAAGAGGGCATGTTCGCCAACGAGGCGCAGGGCAAGGCGTATTGCGCCGAGCTGCGCGACCTCGATCGCGACCCCAGGCGCAGCGACATCGCCTGGCGACTCGGCATCCAGCCCGAGCTCATCGACGCCGAATTGCGGTTGACCGAGCTGCGCAACTGGATCTCGCTGCGGGTGCGACCCGAGAAATCGCGCCGCGGCCGCGCCTGAGCTACAAGTCGTGCAAGGCGGCGGTGCCTTCTGGACAAGATGAGGCGCCTGCAGGAAGGGCTGATGGATAAGCTGAACCCACGCCAGGAAAGCATCCTGGAACTCGCGCGTCAGGCCGGCCGGGTCTCGGTCGACGAGCTGGCGAGCCGGCTCAAGGTGACGACGCAGACCATCCGCAAGGACCTGAACGAGATGGGCTCGCGCCGCCTGCTGTCGCGCGTCCATGGCGGGGCGGTGATCGCCTCCGGCGTCGAGAACCTCGCCTACGAGGCGAGGCGCTTCATCAACCAGGCCGAGAAACAGGCGATCGGCCGCGCCGCCGCTGCCCTGATCCCCGACAACGCCTCGTTGTTCGTCAATATCGGCACCACCACCGAGGAGGTCGCGCGCGCCTTGCAGGACCATCAGGGCCTGCTCGTCATCACCAACAACCTCAATGTCGCCACCCTGCTCTACCCGCATCCGAGGATCGAGGTGATCATCGCGGGCGGGCCGGTGCGTCGCGCCGATGGCGCGGTGATCGGCAAGGCGGCTGTGGACTTCATCCGCCAATTCAAGGTCGACCATGCCATCGTCGGCGTCTCGGCCATCGACAGCGACGGCGCGCTTCTCGATTTCGACTTTCGCGAGGTGCAGGTGGCGCGCGCCATCATCGAGAATGCCCGCCAGACCATCCTGGTCGCCGACAGGATGAAATTCGAGCGCAGCGCGCCGGTGCGCATCGGGCATCTGAGCGACATCGACGTCTTGGTCACCGACCGGCTGCCCAATGCCGAGATCGCCGGGACCTGCGCAGCAAAAGGGGTTCGGGTGATCGAGGTCGGTGGGGCGAGCGACGAGGGCGGCGGCTAGCGTCGCGGCGCCTCCTCGCTTGTTTTCGTTTTGTGGTTCAGATAGCGTCGAAACGAAGACGAAATAGGGATCGCGGCGACGAGGCTGCGATGGAGGGACCGGCTTGCAAGCGGGCGCTGCGCCAGACGCTTTCGACATCGTCGTCATCGGCGGCGGCATCAATGGTTGCGGCATCGCCCGCGACGCGGCGGGTCGCGGCCTGTCGGTCCTGCTCGCCGAGCAGGGCGACCTCGCCGGCGGCACCTCCTCGGCCTCGACCAAGCTGATCCATGGCGGCCTGCGCTATCTCGAGCTATTCGAATTCCGCCTGGTGCGCGAAGCCCTGACGGAGCGCGAGCGCCTGCTCCAGGCCGCGCCCCATATCATCTGGCCGCTGCGCTTCGTCTTGCCCCATGACCGCGGCATCCGCCCGGCCTGGCTCGTGCGGCTCGGGCTCTTCCTCTACGACCATATCGCGCCGCGCAAGCGCCTGCCCGGCTGCGAGACGATCCGCTTCGCAGAACATCCCTACGGCAAGCCCTTGAAGGAGAGCTTCAAGGTCGGCTTCGCCTATTCGGATTGCTGGGTCGAAGACAGCCGCCTCGTGGTGCTCGCCGCCATGGACGCCAGGGAGCGCGGCGCCGAGATCTGCGTGCGCACGCGCTTCGTCTCGGCACGGCGCGAGGGGGATGGCTGGAACATCGCCTTGCAGGACGCGGGCGGCGGTACGCGTCATGTCAGGGCGCGCGCCCTCGTCAACGCGGCCGGTCCCTGGGTCGCCGAGGTGCTCAGAACGCGGCTCGGCGTGGAGAGCTCGAAGAATGTGCGACTGATCAAGGGCAGCCATATCGTGGTGCGCCGTCTCTATGAGGGCGAGCACGCCTATATCCTGCAGAATGCCGATAAGCGCATCGTCTTCACCATCCCCTATGAGCGCGACTTCACCCTGATCGGCACGACCGACATCGCCTATGACCAGGAGCCGCACAGGGTCGCCATCAGCGAGGAGGAGACGCGCTATCTCTGCGACAGCGTCTCCCATTGCTTCCGCACCCCGGTCGAGTCGAAGGATGTGGTGTGGAGCTATGCGGGCGTGCGTCCCCTCTTCGATGACGGCTCGCTCAAGGCCTCGGTGGTGACGCGCGACTACGTCTTCGACCTCGAGGCGGCGGGCGGCGCCCCTCCGGCGCTGTCGGTGTTCGGCGGCAAGATCACCACCTTCCGCCGGCTCGCCGAGCACGCCATGGACGAGCTCGCCCGCTTCTTCCCGGCCATGGGGCCGGCCTGGACCGAGACCTCGACCCTGCCAGGCGGCGATATTGCCGATGGCGATTTCGACGCCTTCGTCGCGGCGCTCCGGGCCCGCAAGCCGTTCCTCGCCGCCGATGCGGCACGCCGCCTGGCCCGGGCCTATGGCACGCGCCTCGAAGCCTTCATCGGCAAGGCGCAGCGTGCCGAGGATCTCGGGCGCGATTTCGGCAAGGGATTGACCGCGGCCGAGATCGACTATCTCGTGAGCAGCGAATGGGCCGTGACCGCCGAGGACATCCTGTGGCGCCGCAGCAAGCTCGGATTGCATCTGCCGCAGAGCACGGCCGGCGAGATCGCAGCCTATCTCGAAGGCCGCCGCAGCGCTTCGCCGCCATCTCCATGACGCGGCGGCTCGGACAAGCCGAAGGGGCACATGCTTGAGATATGTAGGATCGATCGACCAGGGCACGACCAGCACGCGCTTCGTCGTCTTCGATCGTCAAGGCGAGATCATCGCCGTCGATCAGAAGGAGCATGAGCAGATCTATCCGAAGCCCGGCTGGGTCGAGCACGATCCGCTCGAGATCTGGCGCAACACGCAGGAGGTGATCGCCGGCGCGCTTGCCAAGGCCGGTCTCTCGGCCGGCGATCTCGTCGCGATCGGCATCACCAATCAGCGCGAGACGACGCTGATCTGGGATCGCAAGAGCGGCCGCCCTCTCCACAATGCGCTCGTCTGGCAGGATACGCGCACCGACCAATTGGTCGCCCAGCTCGCCAATGAAGGCGGGCAGGACCGGCTGCGCGCCAAGACCGGCCTGCCGCTCGCCACCTATTTCTCAGGCCTCAAGCTGCGCTGGCTGCTCGATACCGTGCCGGGCGCGCAAGCGAAGGCCGAAGGCGGCGAGGTGCTGTTCGGCAATATCGACAGCTGGCTCGCCTGGAACCTCACCGGCGGCCCGCATGGGGGCATCCACGTCACCGACGTGACCAATGCCTCACGCACCCAGCTCATGAATCTCGTGAGCCTCGATTGGGACGCCGACATCCTGAAGCTGTTCGAAATCCCGCGCGCCTGCCTGCCCAAGATCGCCTCGTCGAGCGAGGTCTATGCCATGACGGTCGCGCCGCTCAAGGGCGTGGCGCTTGCCGGCATCCTCGGCGACCAGCAGGCGGCGCTGTTCGGCCAGGCCTGCCTGAAACCGGGCGAGGCCAAGAACACCTACGGCACCGGCTGCTTCATGCTGATGAACACCGGCGAGAAGCCCTTCCCCTCGACCTATGGCCTGCTGACGACGCTCGGCTACAAGCTCGGCAGCGAAAAACCCGTATATGCGCTCGAGGGCTCGATCGCCATCACCGGAGCGCTGGTGCAATGGCTGCGCGACAATCTCGGCCTCATCCGCACGAGCTCGGAGATCGAGACGCTCGCCCGCACGGTCGAGGATAATGGCGATGTCTATTTCGTGCCGGCCTTTTCGGGCCTCTACGCACCGCATTGGAAGGAAAGCGCGCGCGGCATCGTCGCCGGCCTCACCCGCTATGCCAATAAGGGCCATATCGCGCGCGCCGCCCTCGAGGCGACCGCCTTCCAGGTGCGCGAAGTGCTCGAGGCGATGGTCAAGGATTCCAAGGTCGAGATCAAGGAATTGCGCAGCGATGGCGGCATGGTGGTCAACGAGCTCTTGATGCAGTTCCAGGCCGACATCCTCGACGTGCCGGTGCTGCGCCCCAAGGTGATCGAGACGACCGCGCTCGGCGCCGCCTATGCGGCAGGGCTCGCGACCGGGTATTGGAAGAGCACCGACGATATCCGCGAGAACTGGCGCGTCGACCGGCGCTGGCTTCCGTCAATGTCGGGCGCCGAGCGCTCGCGCCTCTACGCCTCATGGAACAAGGCCGTGTCGCGCGCCCTCGATTGGGCGCAGTAGCCCCCCGCGCGCGTTAAGCCACCGCCCGCACAGATCAGGCGACGAGCGCGGACCCTGCCGCGCGCCGATCCAGAACCTCTACCGCTGGGCGTGCCGATAGTAGTGGTGATAGTGATGGGAGTAGCGGTGATAGCGGTGGTGATGACGATAGTAGCCGGTCCGCTGGGGCACACCGAGCACGCCTTTGACGCCGCCGGTGACGCCGCCCGCCACTCCGCCGACCGTGCCGCCGACGACCGCGCCAACCGGCCCGGCCGCCCTGTTGCCGGCGGCCGCGCCCTCAGCCGCTCCGCGCCCGATGCCTTGGGCCTGGGCTGCCATCGGCAAGGCCAGCATGCTCAGGATGGCGGCCATCTTCAGCAATCTTGTGGTCACGAGCGATCTCGTAGTCACTGGAATATCTCCTCGGCAATGTCGTTGCGAGTTACCTCCCAGTAACGCTCGGCCGGCCCCGAATGTTCCGGCACGACCAACCCGACTTGAGAACTCTTCAGCCCTGGACAGCCCGCAAATGCCGGATGGGTCGCCCCGGCGCGATCATCTGCGCGGCCGCGATGATGGCTTGCGCGTCGATGCCGAAATGCCGGTAGAGATCGGCGATGGTTCCAGTCTGGCCGAAATGCTCGACGCCGAGCGAACGCGTCCGATGGCCCATGACGGAACCGAGCCAGGCGAGCGTCGCGGGATGCCCGTCGAGCACGGTGACCAATCCGCAATGGGGCGGCACCTCGGCCAACAGGCGCTCGATATGGCTGCGTGCATGCACCAACCCGCGCTCGCGGGCACGCTGCGCCGCGGTCCAGCCGGCATTGAGGCGGTCGGCGGAGGTCACGGCCAGCAGGCCGACATCGCGCCGGTCTTCGGCGATCAGCCCGACCGCCTCGATCGCCTCGGGCGCCACCGCCCCCGTATAGGCGATCACCACCTGGGCATTGGGGCCGGGCTTGCGCAGCCAATAGGCGCCGTCGATGATGTCGTCGCGCAAGGCCCCGCTCATGTCGCGCTGCGGCTGCTCGACCTGGCGGGTCGACAGCCGCAGATAGACCGAGCCGCCCGTCTCGTCGCGCAGCCAGGTCCGCTCATTGGGCTCGCCGTCGCCCGAGCGCTGCAGATAGTCGAAGGCGAAGCGCAAGATCACCGAGAGTTCGTCGACGAAGGCCGGCTCGAAGGCCGCGAGCCCGTCCTGGGCGATGCCGATCAGGGGCGTGCCGATCGATTGATGCGCGCCACCCTCGGGCGCCAAGGTCACGCCCGAAGGCGTCGCCACCAGGATGAACCTGGCATCCTGGTAGCAGGCATAGTTCAGGGCATCGAGGCCGCGCGAGATGAAGGGGTCGTAGAGCGTGCCGATCGGGATCAGGCGCTCGCCGAACAGCGAATGCGACAAGCCGAGCGCCGAAAGCAGGATGAACAGGTTCATCTCGGCGATGCCGAGCTCGAGATGCTGCCCCTTGGGCGAGAAATCCCAGGTGAAGGTCGAGGGAATGCGCTCGGCCTTGAACAGGTCCTTCATGTCCTTGCGGGCGAAGAGGCCGCGCCGGTTGACGAAGGCGCCGAGATTGGTCGAGACCGTCACATCGGGCGAAGTGGTGACGATGCGGTCGGCGAGCGGCGCATCGCTGCGGCCGAGCTCGTTCAGGAGCAGGCCGAAACCCTGCTGGGTCGACAGGCGCGGCTGCTGGGGCGTGGCGAGCGCGTCGGGAACCGGGAGGCGCGGGCTGGCGTAGCGGCGCCGGCCATCAGCCACGAAGGGCACCTCGCCGAGGAAACGCTCCATGGCCTCGGGCGGGAGGCGCGAGGCCTCGAACTTGTCCCATTCATGGCCGGCCCGCACGCCCACCGTCTGGCGATAGAGGTCGAGCTGGGTCGGCGTCAGCAGCCCCGCATGGTTGTCCTTGTGGCCGGCGAGCGGCAAACCAAAACCCTTGATCGTATAGGCGATGAACACGGTCGGGCGGTCATGGTCGATCGCCTCGAAGGCCTGCAGCAGGCTCGGCAGATCATGCCCGCCGAGATTGCTCATCAATCTCGCCAGCTCCTCGTCCGAGCGGCTCTCGATGAGATGCGTCATCTCGCCTTGATCGCCGAGATCGTCGAGGAGCCGCTTGCGCCAGGCCGCCCCGCCCTGGAAGGTCAAGGCCGAATAGAGCTGGTTCGGCGCAGTGTCGATCCATTGCCGCAGCTTCTCGCCACCCGGCTCCTTGAAGGCCGCAAGCTGCAGCGAGCCGTATTTGAGGATCACCACATCCCAGCCGAAGGCGCGGAAGATCGCCTCGAAGCGCGCGTACAGCCCCTCGCGGATGACCGCATCGAGGCTCTGGCGGTTATAGTCGATGATCCACCAGCAATTGCGCAGGCCCTGCTTCCAGCCTTCGAGCAATGCCTCGAAGATATTGCCTTCGTCCATCTCGGCATCGCCGACGAGGGCGATCATGCGGCCTTCGCGCCGGTCCTTGGCCCAGCCATGCGCCTTGACGTAATCCTGGACGAGGCTCGCAAACAGCGTCTGCGCCACGCCGAGCCCGACGGAGCCTGTCGAGAAATCGACATCGTCCACATCCTTGGTGCGGGACGGATAGGATTGCGCGCCTTTGTAGCCGCGGAAATTCTCGAGCTTCTCGCGCGTCTGGTTGCCGAACAGATATTGGATGGCATGGAAGATCGGGCTCGCATGCGGTTTCACCGCCACCCGATCTTCGGGCCGCAGCACCGCGAAATAGAGCGCCGTCAGGATGGTCGAGAGCGAGGCCGAGGAGGCCTGATGGCCGCCGACCTTGAGGCTGTCATCGCCCGCCCGCAGATGGTTGGCGTTGTGGATCGTCCAGGTGGACAACCACAAGACCTTGCGCTCGAGCTCGGCGAGGAAGGGAAGGCGCTTGTCCATGATGGTCCTCTGCGACACGAGGCTCGCCCGCGGCCGGCGATCCCGAGGCGTCTTTGTGCCATCGAAATCCCGCGAAGAAAAGGCGCAGCAGGCTGGATGCGCATATCCCGGTCGATGCACGGGCGATGCTGCATTGCGATCAGCTGTTAAAAACAGGAGATCTACAGCGAACGCGTCATGTCCCGGATTCGGTCTCGCTGCACTGCAGCATGGTGTTGCCGACACCTTCGTGTTGCCACTCTGTTCACTCCCCGTCGGCTTGTCAAGCGGGGTTTCGGCGGGCCTCGGTTCGCCGGCGCCTCCGGCTTGACAGATAGTTGCGCGCACCGTTAATTATTGCGCGAAGAGAGAAGGATTTGCACTCATGAACGACAAGGTCCAACGGCCGACTTTCGGCACCGCCGTCTATTATCGCGATCCCTTCGCGGCGCTCGACTGGCTCGAGACCGCCTTCGGCTTTGAGCGCAGCATGGTGATCACCGATGCCGAAGGACGGCTCGGCCATTCCGAGATGCGGTTCGGCGACGGCTACATCATGGTCGGCAGCGAATGGGCCGAGTACACGGCAAGCCCCGCCTCGCTTGGCGGCAAGAACACGCATGGCATCCATGTGAAATTGCGCGACGGCATCGACGAGCATTGCGCCCGGGCGCGTGCCGCCGGAGCGGTGATCGTGCGCGAGCCGGAAGATCAGTTCTACGGCGACCGGGTCTATGCGGCGCGCGATCCCGAAGGCCATGTCTGGACCTTTGGCCAGACCGTGCGGATGGTGACGCGCGAGGAGGCTGAGAAGGCGAGCGGGCTGAAGATCGAGGGCTGGGTTTGAGGCCAATTTCTTCGAAACCAGGTTCCTGGAAACCAGGTTCTTCGAAAGCAAATCCTTCAAGACCAAATCCTTCAAGGCCAAATCCCGCAAAGCAGGGTCCTGCAAAGCGCGGTCTTGCGAGCAAGGCATTCGACCTCGACCGGACGCTGGCCTCGCTCGCCGATCCGCATCGGCGCCTGGTCGTCGATCTCCTGCGCCGTGAGCCGCGGCGCGCGAGCGAGCTTGCGCGCGCCGCCGGCTTGAGCCCGCCGGCCATGAGCCGGCATCTGCGCAATCTGCGCCTCAACGGCATCGTCGAGGAGACGCATCCCGATTTCGACGCGCGCCTGCGCGTCTACCAGCTGAGGCCCGAGCCGATGCGTCAGTTGCGCCTCTGGCTCGAGGAGACGGAACGGCTCTGGACCGGGCAGCTCGCTGCCTTCAAGGTCCATCTGGAGGGCAAGCGATGAGCTCGCTCGTGCTCGTATCGCTGAGGGTCGCGGCAACGCCCGAGCGCGCCTTCGAGGTCTTCACCCGCGAGATCCATCTCTGGTGGCGCCCGAACGAGCTGTTCCGCTTCACGCCGCGTTCGCCCGGAATGCTGGCCTTCGAGCCGCATGAAGGCGGGCGCTTTACCGAGACGCTCGCCAGCGGCAAGGTCTTCGAGATCGGCAAGATCACCACCTGGGAGCCCGGCGCCCGCTTGAGCTTCACCTGGCGGCAAGCGACTTTCAGGCCGGGCCAGCTGACGCAGGTCGATATCCGCTTCGAGCCTGTGGGCGTCGAGACGCGGGTCACCGTCGAGCATCGCGGCTGGGATACGGTGCCGGCCGAGCATGTGGCGCGCCACACGATGCCGGACGCGCTCTTCCTGCATCGCCATGCGCAATGGTGGCAGAGCCTGCTCGCAGCGTTGGGCGAGGCGGCGAGCGGCGCCTGAGGGCCGAGGGCCAAGCGCTGAGGACTGAGGACTGGCCCCCTGCCCTCGAAAACCTTCGCTTTTGAGGTCGCGAGCGACCATGATCTGCGGTATGTCCGGCACCCCCCGCAGAGCGAGACAAGTCGATGCCCATAAAGATACCTGACGACCTGCCCGCCCGCGCCACGCTCGACGCAGAAGGCGTCATGGTGATGCGCGAGGCAGATGCGGTGCGCCAGGACATCCGGCCCATGCGCGTCGGCCTGCTCAATCTGATGCCCGACAAGATCAAGACCGAGACGCAGTTTGCGAGGCTGCTCGGCTCGACCCCGCTTCAGGTGGAGCTGACTCTGGTCAAGATGACCAACCACGTCGCGCGCAATACGCCCAGCGAGCACATCATATCGTTCTACCGCGACTGGGAGGACATCAGCTCGGAGAGGTTTGACGGCTTTATCGTCACCGGTGCCCCGGTCGAGACGATGCCATTCGAGCAGGTGACCTATTGGGACGAACTGCGCCGCATCTTCGACTGGACGCAGACCCATGTCCATGGCTGCTTCAACATTTGCTGGGGCGCGCAAGCGGCGGTCCATCACTTCCACGGCATGCCCAAGCACCTGCTGGCCGAGAAGGCGTTCGGTGTCTACCGTCACCGGAATCTCGCGCCCGCCTCGTCATATCTGCGCGGCTTTTCCGACGATTTCTCGATCCCTGTGTCGCGCTGGACCGAGGTGCGGCGTGAGGACATCCCGGCAGATAGCGGCATGAGCGTGCTGATGGAGTCGGACCAGGCGGGCCTGTGCCTTTTGGACGATCCGGCCCACAGGTCCCTCCATATGTTCAACCATATCGAGTATGATTCCAATTCGCTCAGCGACGAGTATTTCCGAGACCTCGCCGCCAGGAAGCCCATCGCCACGCCGCACAACTACTTCCCGAAGGACGACCCGGGGCGCCAGCCCGAGAACCGCTGGCGCAGCCATGCCCACCTGCTGTTCGGCAACTGGATCAACCAGCTCTACCAGACGACGCCTTTCGATGTATCGAATATCGGAAACCGATGAGGCCGCGCTGGATCACGCGAGCTTCGGCTGATGCCACCACCGTCATCGCAACCGTCATCTCGGGCAACACTTCGACGCTTTCCGACATTATGCTCTCCGCAGGAGTGCCCTGAGGGAGAGCCGCCATGAGCCGTCGCCTCGCTGGTCTCGCCTTTCGCGTCCTCGCCACCATTGCGGCCTGCGACGCAGCCTGCGCCCATGACCAATGGGCCGACGGCACGCGCGTGCCGGCATGGGTCAAGAAGTACTGCTGCGGGCCGGAGGAGGCCCATCTGCTCGATGTCGGCCAAGTGCACCGGGTCGTCGGCGGCTACCGGATCGACGGGCTCGAGGGGCTCGTTGTGCCTGAGCGCGTCTATCCGAGCCAGGACGGGCAGGTCTGGGCATTCTACAATGGCGGCTTCGGCCCGAATGCGCTTATCCGCTGCCTGTTCATTCCGTGGAGCTTTTGAGCACTGGCTCGACCGGCACGCGCGGCCCCGAGCCCAATCCGAGGATTTGGTGAATTTCGGTGACGCCTACCTATTTCCCTTATCGCCCGCCGCCCAGCAACCTGCAACGTCACCGTAACGCCGGTTTGAAGGGTCACTTTCTTCTGCCTTTGCGCGACGTTATCTTCGTGACACCGTCGGCGACGGGAGAAATCGACGAGCCATCTTCCGAGCGGAGATGCGCGATTGCGCGCCGTAGCTTGTTCGGCAGTGCGTCCGCAGAAGAGACGTCATGTTTCGCAATGTAGTAGGTCTCCAACCCGCCGCAGAGCGAGCCAGCCGCGGAATAGTGTTCGCCGCCAGCTGTTACCCCGCATACAAACACACGAAAATCTCCATAACTGGTCCAACCATCTTCTTCCCATATCTCGCCGCGAACGACAGTGCCGCGGATCACAGTACAGAGATCGCGCTCCAATTGAGCTTTGTCCTTAATAAATGCCTCGTCGTCTGTAAAGAATACGACTTGGCTTGTATTGCGAGGAGCGCCGATCAAACCCAGCTCGATATCGTAATTGGTACCATCCGCGGGTTGGGCCTTGTCCTCCGCGAAGCGAGCTATGACACGAGTAGTGGTATGGAGCACTTCCCGATCAGGATGGCAACCGCGACGCGCGAAAAGCTCTGACGAAACCGCCATGCTATTCAGGCCTTTCATGCTATTCAGGCCTTTCATGATCATGTGGCCGGTATCAAATGCGCTCTGGACCGACTTCCCCTCGAGCAGGCGTGTGTAGAAGGTCACAGCCGCCTTTCTGGCAGCAAGATTTGTGATGGGCGTCGTGGTGCCGATCGCCATCGCAACACGTTTGCTGAGCTCAGAAGCGATGGAAGCCGAATTGCACGCGTTGAGGTAGACCAATCGAGGCGGCGGCTCGACATCGAGGAATGCACTCAGCATTTCGGCCGTCAGAGGCACGAACTGCCCGCCTTCGTGCGCCATGGCGAGACAGTCATCGTCGCCGTGAGCCGAAATATGGACGATATCGGGTTTGTGCTTGGAAATCTGCGTGGGAAGGTCCTCGAACGGCAGGCTTGGCAGGAAGCTGAACTCGACGGCATCGCCCGTATTCGAGACGACATTGCGTTGTAATTCCGTGATTTCCTGCTCCAGGCGAAGCGTGACGGCCTGATCCGGTTTTGATGCGATGTATAATACCTTCATCGAATTCCCCAATGCTCGTTGATCGATGGCGCTTAGCCCCCAACCGTCTCACGCCATTTGGAAATTCCCGCGGGCTGCCTATTTCCGCTTTATCGCCGTGCGTTCCGCCACTGCGGCTTTCGGCTTGCGGCCCCGCTTGCGCGGCTCGATGTTGCGGCCGAGCTTTCGCGAAAGCCGCTTGAGGAAGGCCGGAGTGCCGACCGGGCGGCCGATCCCTTCGGCGGCGCGCAACGCCGCGAACGCGTCGTCCTCGCCCCGGCTCGCGAGAAGATCGCCAAAGCGCCCTACCCGCTCGAGCAGCGGCCGCACGCTCACCAGACCGTCATCGGCGCCCTTGAGATGGGCCCTGACGCTCGACCAGGCCCAGTCCCTGGCGCGCCGCACGAGGCGCGCCCGCATCGGGTTCTGCGACACATAGCGGGCAGCGGCGAAGAGATGGCCCTCGTCCATCACCACCGAGCTGAAGCGCCCCTGGAACAGGCGCCCGGTCCGGCGGGCGCGCACATTGACGAAGCCCGTATAGCGCCGATGCGTGTCGCCGAGCGCACGCGCAAGGCCGGTCGCATCCGCCGGCACCAGGATGAGATGCACATGGTTCGGCATCAGGCAATAGGCCCACACCGCCACCTTCGCCTTGTGGCAGGCAGCCGCGAGAAGATCGCGATAGAGCTCGTAATCGCCGGGCTCGAAGAAGACGCGCTCGCCTCCATCGCCGCGCTGCGTGACGTGATGCGGCAGACCGGGGACGACGATGCGGGCAATCCGAGCCATGCGCCATCATGGCATGAAAATCGAATTGGGGAAATAGCGGCCTGTCACCGTAATTCTCAAGCGCCGGCTAAAGCGTCACGACCTGGTGGCTGTGGATCGATTCATCCGCCGCGAGCACGATCTTGAGGCTCTTCACGCCATCCGCCATATGCTCGTTCAGGTCCAGATCCTCATCGATCGCCTTCAGCAGATAAAGCTGCTCGCGCTCGCACAGCGCGTCATGATCGGGCTCGTCGGTCATGTCGATGCGCTCGTCGGGCTTCGACATGTCGGTGTAGTGCCGCAGGATCTGGTTGGTCTTGGTATGGGCATTGATGTCGTCGGACCGGACCTTCGCATCCATCTCGGCCATGACGATCGAGACCGAGCCTTTCGGGCCGATCACGTCTTTGACGAAGAACGCCGTCTCGCTCATCATCGGCCCCCACCCGGCCTCGTACCAGCCGACCGAGCCGTCCTCGAACATGACCTGCAGCGCCCCGTAATTGTTCACAGGCACCTCATCGGTCAGCTTGGCGCCCATGGCATGCACCCGGACCGGTTTGGCCGAGGTCATCTGGCACATCACGTCGACATAATGGACGCCGCAATCGACGATGGGCGGAAACGTGTCCATCAACCGCTTGTGCCAGTCCCAAGTCTGGCCGTTTGATTGCTGGTTGAGGTTCATGCGGAACACCAAGGGGGTGCCGAGCTCGCGCGCGATCTCGATGAACTTGATCCAGCTCGGATGCTGCCGCAGGATGTAGCCGATCATCAGCTTCCTGCCGGTGCGCTTTGCGGTCGCCACCACCTCCTCGGCATCCGCCACCGTGAGCGCCATCGGCTTCTCGACGAAGACATGGGCGCCGGCCTGCATCGCCTTGATGGCGAAATCGGCATGCGTGTCGGGCAGGGTATTGATCGAGACGACATCGGGCCTGAGCTTGGCCAATGCATCTTCGAATTTGGCAAAGCGCTCGACGCCGGCGAGAGCCTCGGGCAGCTTTCGGTCGGCGATCCGCCGCTCGCACACCCCGACCACCTGATAGCCGTCGATGCGGGTATAGGCGAGCGCGTGGCTCATGCCCATATTGCCGAGCCCCACAACCAAGACCCGTTTTGCCATCTCGACCTCCCTCTTGTCAGCCGCGCCTTCAGCGCCCGATCTCGCTTCTCGGGCCCCTACCCAGGCCCCGGGATTCACAATTCCTGGAGCGTCAGCTCGCGCGCCATCACCAGATTGCCCGCGCTCAAGCCGCAATCGACCGGCAGCGCGGCGCCGGTGATCGCGGCGGCAGCGTCCGAGGCCAGAAAACCGACGACCCTCGCCACATCCACCGGTTCGACGATGCGGCCAAGCGGATACCAGCGCACCAGCCTCGAAAGAACGGTCGGATCCTTGGCGGCGCGCGCTTCCCAGAGCGGCGTGCGCACGGTGCCGGGCAGCACGATATTGGCGCGAATGCCGTAGCGCCCATATTCGAGCGCCAGCGAGCGCGTCATCGAGATCATGCCGGCCTTGGCCGCACTATAGGCGGGGTCACCCAGGGCGGAGAGACCGTTCACCGAGCCGATATTCACGATCGAGCCTCCACGCTTCGCCCGCATTCCGGGCAAGACCGCGTGCACGCAGTTGAACGCGCCATTGAGGTTGCCGTTCACGTCGTCGCGCCAGCCGTCAGGAGAGGTTCCCTCGAAGGTCAAATGGTCCGAAAAGCCGGCATTGTTGACGAGGACGTCGACGTCGCCCAACGTTGCGGTCAGGGCGGCAAAGGCCGCAGCGACAGCGGTCGCGTCCCCGATATCGACGATGGCTGCAGCTGCCGTGATGCCATCGGCCTGCAATTCGCCGATGAGGGCTTCGACGCCGGGGCTCCTGTCCAGCGCCACGATCGACGCGCCCTCATTGCCGAAGAACCGGCAAAGCGCCTGCCCGATGCCGCCGGCCGCGCCCGTGACGGCGATCACCTTGCCTGCAAACATCATCGCCTAATCCTTCATCGCCATATGCTTCATGGCCATCAGCGCATCTTCGATCCAGCGTATATTCGCCGCTCGCAAATGGCCGTAATTGTAAAAGGCGACCTCATCGATCCCCTCCGCCGCAAGGGCGGATGTGGCCGCGACGAGGGCATCCTTGCTATCGAGGTCGGGATGTCCGGGGCGCAGGATACCGCGAATCCTGCCTGCACCCTTCAGTCGCCGCTTGATATCGAAGATGTCCGATCTGATCCGCTCGACGCCTCGCTCATACAAGCAGACCTCGAGAATGCCCGCCGTCGCCACCACTGCCTTGAGGTCGCTGCCCTCATACCAGGCGCCCGCCGTCGGACGAGCCACCGACGGGATCACCGCGACCGTCGCGCCGGGCCGCACGGCCGCGCGGATTTCGGCGAGGAGCGACGTGACGACACCGCAGCGCCAATCCAGGAACGCCTTCAGCTCGCCGTCGCTCCGCGTATCGGCCATCCAGAACGCCTCGGCCATGTCGTCGGGGAACTCGACGTCGCTGTCGAGATAGGCGTTCACCTCCCCGGCAATCTGTGCGCTGAGCCGTGCAGCCTCGATGCCGGCTGATTTCGCGCCGCGAAGGCAATGCTCGCAAAAGCAGAGCCCCAACTGGCTGGTCAGCCAGCGATTCTGGCGCAGCATTGCGAATTCGTGATGATATCCGTGCGCAAAGGGCATGAACCCAGGCGTTTCCAGCGAGACCCCCGAGACCGCGTAGCCATGCGTGACATCGGCCGCGAGCCCCACCGCATAGGCGCGCGCCTCGCTCGCGGAGGGGCAGAGATTGTAAATATACCGGTCGCCGAAGGCATTGCGCACGGTCGCTTCCGGATGGGCCATGCCGAGGCGGGTATTGTGGAGAAGGACCAGCCAGACATTGGTCGCGATGCCCTCGACATGGGTCAGCTCGTCGATGACGTCGACTTCGCCGAGCATCGAATTGCCGACGGGTTTGATGGCGCCATAGCGCGAGGCGGTCGGGCGGAAATAGACCGTGCCGTCCTGCGGGAAATAGACCTTCCCGCGCTTGCCGTGAGGGCGCAGGAATTTCCCCGCGTGATAGCTGCCTGCGACCGTGACCGTATCCAGGCCCAAGCCACGAAATTGCTCGGCCACACTCGCCACGCCCTCCTCGGCGAGATCCCAGGGATAGGCGTAGATGGCTTTGTAGCTCATGCGTCGATCAAAGGGCCGCCTCGATGGCCGCGACGTCGACCGCCGCATATTCACCCGACAGCTTGAACCCCTCCGCGTCGGCCTTCACCTTCGCGGCGTCGAAGGCGTTCGCGGGAGCGATGAGCTGGTTCGTCACGACGTCCGAGGCCTTGAAGGTCTTGGAGACCTGACCGATGGCGGCGATCGAGTCGAAATAGCTCTGCCAGCTGTCCATGATGTGGAAGCCCCAGGCCTTGCGCTCGTCCCACCGCCCGCGCATGAGCTGAAGCTCCTGCATGAGCGACTCGGTGGCGACGCTCGGATTCATCTGCGAGACCAGTCCCGGGAACTGCTCCACGGTGATCTGCGTGGCCGCGCGCGGATTTCGCAGCCCGAACTCCATTCCCATCGCCCAGCCGCGCAGATACTTGCCGTAGAGGGCGACTTTGGCGGGGTCGGCCAGGTCGGATTTGCGCGCCACATAGCTGTTGGCCGGGAACTTCGAAGCGCGCTTGCCGAGCAGATAGTCGAAATTGAGCCCCTGCCCGCGCCATTGCGCGCGCAGACCTTCCCAGGAGAGAGCGGCATCGCCCTGGCCTTGAGCGAGCGACTGGGCCCAGCCATTGCCGGCCTCGATATATTTGACCGATTTGATGTCGACGCCGGCGGCCGCCAGCATCGGATCGGTGATCGCCTGCCAGCCGGCGCTTCCCAGAAGAATGGTCTTGCCCTTGAGCCCCGTCAGGTCGGCCGGGGCCTTGCCCTTCTGGAAGGCAAAATCGAAGACGTCGGACGCCATCACATGGAAGACCGACACCAGATCCATGCCCTGATTGAGCCCAAGCGAGAATATCCCCGGCGAGGGATAGCCGAAATCCGACTGCTTCTGGTCGACCAGCTTCACGGTCGCGGTGGCGTCGAGTGGGCCTGCCTGGATATCCGTCGCGAGGTCGCCGAAATATCCGTATTTCTTCGCCACCCAATAGGCGAAATCGTCGACGACCTCGAGCGTGCCGCGCGGCGATACCCAGCGAATCGCCCGGTCCGCCGCGCCTGCTCCACGCGTGCCGAGGCCAAAGGCGGACATCGAAACACCAGCGGCGGTCAGCTGCAAAAGCCGCCGGCGACCCATGATGGGAAGGCCCCTCGCAACGTCGGTCATCGTCGTCTCCCTTGTTTGCTGGGTCGCTTATCATTCAGGTCGTCAGGCTTCCCAGCTGGCCCATTTCTTTCCGACCCAGTAGAACAGCACGTAGATCGTGATGCCGATGACCGCGAGAAGCGTAATCACCGCGAAAAACTGCGGCATGCGGATCATGGACGAGTAATAGGTGAGCCGGTTGCCGAGCCCCTCGGCGCCGCCCACCATTTCTGCGCCGACCGCGGTCAGAAGGCCGAAGATCGAGCCGACCATCAGGCCGACGATGATCATGGGCATGGCCATCGGGATGCGGATCTTGGTGAAGATCTGCAGCGTCGAGGCACCAAAGGAGCGGGCGAGCGCAATCTTCGCGAGATCGACGCGGCGAAAGCCGGTGGCTGAATTGATCATCACCATGGGGCCGCTCGCCAGGGCGACCGCGATGATGCGCGGCTCCCAGCCGAAACCGAAGCGCAAGATGAGCAGCGGCACCAGGGCCAGCATCGGGGTGGTCACGAGCAGCAGGACATAAGGGGTCACGATCTTTTCGGCGAAGGGGAATTGCGTGATGACCGCCGCCAGCACGAAGCCGAGCGCCGCCCCGATGGCAAAGCCGATGAGCAGCTCGCAGAGCGTCGTCACGAGATGCGGCCAGATGAAACGCCATTCGGTGAAGAGCGCCGTGCCGATCTGGCTCGGCGTCGGCAAGATATATTGAGGCACCGCGAAGACGCGCAGCAAGATCTCGGCGCCGCCAATGATGATGACCGCGACCAATGCGATGATGAGAGCCTCGTAAGCGCTACGCCCGCCGCCGGGGGTCAGCGAGGCCAGACCGCCCGCGAGGCCGACGCTCCCATCGCCGGCCGTCTTGCCGGTCGCGATCTTGCCGGTGAAGCTCGGGATCTGATCTCGAAGCTGACTATCCACTCGATACCATCCTTCTCCGCCGCGCCGAAGAATGCCTCACTCAGGCGCGGCGATGATCGATCATCTTCTTGATCTCGTTGACGCGCGTGATGAAATCTTGCGTCGACTGTATCTCGATTGGTCGAGGGCGAGGCAGGTCGATATCGACGATCCGGGCCACTCTTCCGGGCCGGGCCGACATCACGACGATACGGTCGGCCAGAAATACCGCTTCGATGATGGAATGGGTGACGAAAACGACCGTCTTGCCCGTCTCCATCCATATCTCCTCGATGAGCAGGTTCATCTCATCGCGCGTGAAGGCATCCAGAGCACCAAAGGGCTCGTCCATCAAGAGAACCGAAGGATTGACGGCGAGGCTCCGGACGATCGAGGCGCGTTGCTGCATGCCTCCCGACAGCTCGCGAGGAAATTTGCTTTCGAAGCCTGTGAGGCCGACGCGTTCCAGCAGGGCGTCGATACGCTCCCGATCCGGCGCAATGCGCTTCAGCTCGAAGGGAAGCGCGATGTTGCGCTCCAGGTTGCGCCACGGCAGAAGGTTTGCGTCTTGAAAGATCATCGCGATCTGCGGGTGCGGGCGGATGATCCTGTCGGCGTCGAGCCTGATCTCGCCCGCGCTCAATCCATGCAGCCCGGCCATGGACCAAAGAAGCGTGGACTTGCCGCACCCGGACGGCCCCAGGACGCACAGGAACTCGCCCTCCCGCACATGCAGCGAGACATTGTCGAGCGCGTGCACCGGCCCGCTGCGCGTCTGGTAATATTTCGTGGCGCCCGCGACCGTCATCTTGGACGGGCGGGTGGATTTCACCGGAGCCAAATCAAGCGCTCCAAGAGCCTTCATCGACCAGCATCCATCGACAAACGTCCATCGACCAGCGGGAATGTCTCGCCGCACCGAATTTGCCCCGCCCCGCATGCGGCTTTCTCGGGTCGTTTGTGAAATTATGTTACGGAACCGAAGGCTTTGCAATTTCCGATAGGTGCATCCGTAACTCTGGGAGCGCGAGCGTCCCGCCCGCCCTTGCGAACGGCGTGGCCTGCATCAATTGGGAAGAAGGGCGACCGAGACGGTCGCGGTCCCAGGCGTGACCGTCGGTTCGCGTCACCGTAATATTTTTGCGGATGCATAGCCGATTTTCGGCTCGAGCCCGGGCAGCTAAGGGTTTGGTAAGAGGAATGCGGCAAATCTTACTCAGGGCATGGTTGGGCCGCGGAATTTTGGCGGCCGTCGGAAGGGCATGATGCCGCCCTGCCTCAAGGGTGGGACCCTGCGTCCAGGAAATCCAGAACCATGAATCACGGGCTCTTGCGCCGGCTCCATTCGGTCCGGGGACGTCTCGCGGCAACTGTCGCCTTGTTCGGCGTTGCGCTGGTCGCCATCGTGGCGGTGTTGACCTGGATGGAGGCGGACTCGATATTCGCCGCCCGCCGCGATCAGCTCAAGACCGTGAGCCAGGTCGCCTATAAGGTTGTCGAGCTGCAATATCAGCAATTCAAGGCCGGCAAGATCAGCGAGCCGGAGGCGGAGGAGCGCGCCAAGGCGGCCGTGCGCGCCATGCGCTACAATATCGATGATTACTTCTCGGTCTTCGACGATAATGTCGTCGTCATCGTCAATGGCGGCCGCCCCGAGCGTGAAGGAAATGACGGGCGCAAGTCGGTCGATCCGAGCGGCAAGTATTTCGTCATCGAGATGCAGAAGCTCGCCGCCGACAAGGGAGAGGGTTTCGTCGATTATTTGTTTCCAAGACCCGGAGCAGCGCTCGATCAGCCTTCGCCGAAGCTGACCTACGCCAAATGGTTCGCGCCCTGGAAATGGACGATCAGCACGGGCGTCTATATCGACGATATCAGCACTCAGATCTGGCATCAGGTCTATGTGTCGGCGTCGGTCGCTCTCGCTTTCCTGCTCGCGATCGGAGGTCTCGCCGGCGTCGTCGTGCTCGGCCTGTGCCGTCGCCTGGACGGGCTGAGCAAGGCCATGTTGATGCTCGCGCAAGGACAAAACGACGTCGTCGTCCCCGACACGGGCGCGGGCGACGAGATCGGCCGCATGGCGCAGGCCGTGCAGGTGTTCAAGGATGCGGCGATCGAGAAGACGCGGCTCGAAGCGCAGGCCGAGATGACGCACCGGCATGCCGAGGAAGCGCGTGCCGCCCATGAGGCCGAGAAGGCCGAAGAGGCACGCCAGCTGCAATTCGCCACCGATGCGCTGGGCGAGGGCATGGAGCATCTGGCGAGCGGCGATCTCGCCATTCGCCTCGAGACCCCCTTCCAGGCCAAGGTCGACAAGCTGCGCCTCGATTTCAACCGCTCGGTCGAGAAGCTGCAGCACACCATGCTGACCATCGCCTCGAGCACCAAGGGCATCGGCTCGGGCACCGAGGAGATCTCGCGGGCAGCCGACGACATGTCGCGGCGCACCGAGCAGCAGGCCGCGAGCCTCGAGGAGACGGCAGCGGCCCTCGACGAGATCACCGCCACCGTGAAGAAGACCGCGGAGGGCGCGGCCCATGCGCGCGACGTGGTCGCTAACGCCAAGACCGATGCCGAGAAGAGCGGCGCGGTGGTGCGCGAGGCCATCAAGGCCATGGGCGGCATCGAGAAGTCCTCGCAGCAGATCGGCCAGATCATCGGGGTGATCGACGAGATCGCCTTCCAGACCAACCTGCTCGCCTTGAATGCCGGCGTTGAAGCGGCGCGTGCCGGCGATGCGGGCCGCGGCTTCGCGGTCGTCGCTTCCGAAGTGCGCGCCCTGGCGCAGCGTTCGGCTGAAGCCGCCAAGGAGATCAAGGCGCTGATCTCCACCTCGAGCACGCAGGTCGAGCAGGGCGTGGACCTGGTCGGCAAGGCCGGTCAGGCGCTCGAGCGGATCGCTGCCCAGATCGCCGAGATGAACACGATAATCGCCGACATCGCGGTCGGGGCGCGCGAGCAGGCGACGGGGCTGCAGCAGGTGAACACCGCCATCAACCAGATGGATCAGGGCACGCAGCAAAGCGCCGCGATGGCCGAAGAGTCGACCGCCGCGACCCATTCGCTGGCCCAGGAATCGGACGAGCTCGTGCAGCTCGTCTCGCAGTTCCAGCTTGGGGCCGGCGCCACCAGCAAAGGCACCGCCAAGGTCGAGCCGATGCGGGCCCGAGCCGCCAATTCGAGTTCTGCCAGGCCGTTTTCCGGCAAGCCTCAGCCGGCTCTCAGGGCCGTGGCCGGCCGTCGGGGCGAAACCGCTATCCGCAAGGTCGAGGCTGCGCCCGACGCCGATGGTTGGGAAGAGTTCTGAGGGCGCGCGCGCCCTGGGACCGCGACCGTCTCGGTCGCCCTTCCTACCGGCGCCGAGCTGGCCTCACCGTTGCAAGAGCGGGCGAGGACGCCCGCGGTCCCACTGGGATCGCGACCGTCTCGGTCGCCCTTTCTTACCGGCGCCGGGCTGGCCTCACCGTTGCAAGAGCGGGCGAGACGCCCGCGGTCCCAGGTCCCGAATTCTCCGCGGTCATTCCGCTGCGGCTTTTGGCCTTCGCCTTCGCTCGCCCGTCTCAGCCGATCTCGCTCGCTGCGCGCCGTTTATGGGCGGCGAGCGCCATGAGGCGCCGGTCGCGCCACAAGCCACGCTCGGCGAGCTTCTCCTGCGGCACCAGCGCCCGGCGCTCGCGCTCGACCGTGTCGAGCACTTTGCCGGTCCAATCGGCGCGCCATTGCATCTGGCCGAACAGCTCCTCGAAGATACCCTTGTAACGCGTCACGTAATCGCGAACGCCTGCCGGCGCGTTGAGATCGATGGTCTCGAACGGCCCCATGAACGACCAGCGCAGCGCCAGGCCTTCACGGATGCCGATATCGACGTCCTCGATGCTGGCATAGCCGCCCTCGACCAGCCGGAACGCCTCTTCGAGCAGGGCCGCCTGCAGGCGGTTCATGACGAAGCCTGAGAGCTCGCGTTTCATCACGATCGGCGCATGACCGGCCGCCACCAGGAAGGCGCGCGTTCTCTCGACGATATCGGGCGAGGTCCAGGGCGCCGGCACGACCTCGGCCGCCGGCACGAGATAGGGCGGGTTGATCGGATGCACGACGAGGCAACGATGCCGGCCGGGAAGATGCTCGGTGAAGCGCGACGGCAGGATGGCCGAGGTCGAGCTCGCCAGCACCGCGTCGGCCGGCGTCAGGCGATCGAGCTGGGAGAAGATATCGCGCTTGACCTCGACGCGCTCAGGCGTGCTCTCCTGGACATAAGCAACGCCTGCAAGCGCCGCCGCGAGCTCGCTTTCGATGCCGACACGGCCCAGCACGGCAGCGGCCGTCTGCTCGCCGAGCAGGCCGTTCTGCGCCAGCTCGGGCACCGCCATGCGCATGAAACCCAGCGCCTGGCGCGGCGCCTCGGCGACCTCGTCCCACAGCACCACATCATGCCCGGCACGTGCATAGGAGATCGCCCAGGCGCGACCGACGAAACCCGTTCCGATGATTGCGACACGCGCCATTCTCTTCTCCTCAGAAGTTGGTGACCTCACAGGGTTTCGACATTGCCATCGACCGCGATCGACTGGCCCGAGATATTGCGGCCCGCATCCGAGATGAGGAATGAGATCATGTTCGCCACATCGCCCGGCGTCACCATGCGGCGCAGCGAGATGCGCTCGAGATAGCGCGCCTCCATCTCCTCATAGCCGATGCCGAGCTGGGCGGCGCGCGAGCGGATCACCCCTTCCATGCGCGGACCCTCGACGATGCCGGGCAGGATGGCGTTGACCCTGATGCCTTGCGGGCCGAGCTCCTTGGCGAGGCTCTGCGTCAGGCCGATCACCCCGAACTTGGCCGAGGAATAGGGGGTGCGGAACGCATAGCCGTATTTGCCGGCGGCAGACGACATGTTGACGATCGAGCCGCCGCCCGCCTGACGCAGCAAAGGCACGGCAAGGCGCGTGCACAGGAACTGGCCGGTGAGGCAGACATCGATGCATCTGCGCCATTCCTTGGGGTCGATCTCGTCGACGCCGCCGGTCGGCCCGGCAATGCCGGCATTGTTGACGAGGGCATCGAGACCGCCGAGCCTTTCGCGAACTTCACCGAATAGGCGCTCGACATCGGCGTCATTCGCGACATCGGCGGCGACGCAGCCATGCTCCGGGAAACGGGCCGAGAATTCCCGCAAGGCCTCTTGTGCGACATCGCAGACGAATAGCCGGCAGCCTTGGGCGATCAGATGCTCGGCGACCGCGAGGCCGATGCCTCCGGCTCCGGCCGTCACCAGCACGCGCCGGCCCGCTAATCCGTTGCTCACGCTCACCTCCCTGTCGCGCGCAAGAGTGAATTGCCGATTCCGTGATGTGACCCGGCGTGGCGCGCCGCTATGATCCGCCGCGTTCGCTCGGGCGGGTCGTCCTCCTGCCGGGTATCGCGATTTTGTGCGGAGACAGCAATTGCGAATCTATCGAAATCTCGCCCTTAAGCCTTCAGTCTTGCTCAAGCCTTCAATCTTGCTTCAGCTTTCGGTGTTGGCGCTCGCTTCGGGCGTGAGCGCGGCGCGCGCCAATGACTCGATCGCGGAGCTCGCGACGGGCGGCCTCGACCTCACCAAGAGCGCCGATATCGAGATGCGCTCGGAGGATCTCTATGTCTCGACGAGGGAGATCAGGGTCACCTATCATTTCTTCAACACCGGTCCGCAGGACAAGACGGTCACGGTCGCCTTTCCGATGCCGGACATCACCGTCAAGGGCCCGGACGACAATATCTCGGTGCCGACCGAGAATCCCGAGAACTTCCTCGATTTCTCGACCTGGGCCGATGGCAGGCCGGTCATCACCCATGTCGAGCAGAAGGTGTTCGCCAAGGGCGTCGACCGCACGCAAGAGCTGCGCAAACTCGGCGTGCCGCTACAGCCGGCGCTGAAGGCGACCAACGACGCCCTCGACCAGGTGTCGCACGCGCAATGGGGCGAGCTCAGCTTCATGGGCCTCACCGATACCGAGGAGTTCGATGACGGCAGCGGCGTGCTGATCCATCTGAGGCCGCGCTGGACGCTGAAGACGACCTATTATTTCGAGCAGAGCTTTCCGGCCGGCCGAGAGGTGGTCATCGAGCATCGCTACAAGCCGAGCGTCGGCTATTCGGCCGGCACCGCGCTCGGCAGCAGGCAGGCCGCGAAAGAGAGTTGGTACAAGGAATATCAGCGCAAATATTGCATGGACGCCTCCTTCTTCGGCGCCATCGAGCGCGCCAAGCAGGTGGCGAAGAGCGATTTCCCGCCGCTCGAGGAGCAGCGCCTCGCCTATATCCTCACGACGGGCGGCAATTGGGCCGGCCCCATCCGGTCATTCCGCCTGGTCGTCGATAAGGGCGACCCGCAAAATCTCGTCAGCCTGTGCGGCGACAGGGTGAAGAAGATCGCGCCGACCCAATTCGAGATCCGGAAATCGGACTACGTGCCGACGCGCGATCTCGACGTGCTGATCCTCACCGAGCATCCGCAGCAATAGGTTGGGACCGCGGGCGTCCCGCCCGCCCTTGCGCAGGGCGAGGCCTCCACGCTGGGAAGAAGGGCGACCAGGATGGTCGCGGTCCCAGGGCGGTGGGACCGCGGGCGTCCGAGCTTGTGAGTTTTTGAAACAGCGGGAAAAACTTGCCGGGACCCGCCTGTTTTGCTGTGAGTAAATAGCGTAAATGGTCGGAAAAGGCCTTCAAGAACTTGCTCTGTCGATGCCGGCCCCGTTCTCCGCGACGTTCTCGACACCGCCCTTCGTGATCATTTCAAAAACTCACAGCCTCTCCCGCCCGCCCTTACGTAGGGCGAGGGCTGCACGCCGGAAAAAAGGGCGACCGGGACGGTCGCGGTCCCAAGGAGCGGTCCCAGAGCCGCGGCATGTCGATCCCGGCTCCGCTCGTTCGTCGTCCTGGCAGTGCCGGGACTGGCGGAAATGGCCCGCAGCCCGGCTCCTGACCGGAAGGAGAGGCTGCGATGCGCTTCATGATGCTGACGATCCAGAAAACCCGTGTCGAGGCGAGGACTGACGCCGAGGCCGTTGCGACGCTGACGACATTCACCAGGGAGCTGCAAAGGGCCGGTGTCCTGCTCGCGCCCGGGCGCCTGCATCCGCCCTCGACAGGCGCGCGCCTATCGTTGTCAAACGGGAAGCCCAAGGTGAGCGACGGGCCCTTCGCCGAGGCGAATGAGGTGATCGGCGGCTATTGGCTGATCCAGGTGAAGTCGAAAGAGGAGGCGATCGCCTGGGCGTCGCGCTGTCCGGCATCGGACCATGACGTGATCGAGATCCGGCAGGTGCAAGGATTCGGGCAGGTGTGGGAGCTCGCCGATCTCCCCTGAGCGCCAGCGGGGCGAGGTGGGCGCCCGGCCTCGGAAAAATTTCGCCCGATGCTCGCTCCGCGTGTCGATCTTGAGAGGCTCCGTTCGTCGTGACATTGGAGCCAGGCTCCGAACCTCTCGAGTTATGACCCGATCCGGGCCTCGAGCCCCATAAGGAGACGATGATGCGAATGATCATGATCTATAGGCCCGAGGAGGACATGGAGACGGCCGCGCCGCCGACCCAAGAGCACTTCGCCGCGATGGGGGCCTTCATCGGCGAGATGGCGGAGGCGGGCGTGCTGCTCGCGGCCGACGGGCTGTTGCCGAGCTCGAAGGGCGCGAAGGTCCGGCTCGCCAAAGGCAAGCTTTCCGTCACCGACGGCCCCTTCGCCGAAGCCAAGGAGGTGATCGGCGGCTTCGCCATCGTGCAACTGCCGTCGATGGAAGAAGCGGTCAAGGTCGCCGAGCGCTTCCTCAAGATCGCAGGTGACGGCGAAAGCGAGATCCGCCAGATGCACGACGCGCCCGCCTTCGAGCGCAACTGATTTCGAGCATAGGCGACTTCGAGCATCAGTGACTTGGAGCACAAGTGACGGCAACCGACATCAACAGCACGATTCACGCGGTCTTCAGGATCGAATGGGCGAGCCTGGTCGCCGGCATCGCGCGCATCCTGCGCGATGTCGGCGCTGCCGAAGAGCTGGCCCAGGATGTCCTGGTGACGGCGCTGGAACGCTGGCCGGCGGCCGGCGTTCCGGATAATCCCGGGGCCTGGTTGATGGCGGCTGCCAAGCGCCGCGCGATCGACACGCTGCGTCGCCGCAAGCTCATCGAACGCAAGCATGAAGAGCTCGGTCGCGAGATCGAAGGTGAGGACAAAGCGGTGTCCGATCTCGATGCGGCGATCGACGACGATATCGGCGACGATCTCCTGCGGCTGATGTTCACGGCCTGCCATCCGGTGCTCTCGACCGACGCGCGCGTGGCGCTGACCTTGCGCCTCGTCGCGGGCCTGACGACGGACGAGATCGCGCGGGCCTTCCTCGTGCCGGAACCGACCATCGCGCAGCGCATCGTCCGGGCGAAGCGGGCGCTTGCGGCGGCGCGCGTCCCGTTCGAGATCCCGCGCGAAGCCGAACGGTCCGCCCGCCTGTCCTCGGTGCTGGCCGCGATCTACCTCATCTTCAACGAGGGCTATGCGGCAACCGAGGGCGAGGATTTGATGCGGCCCGGGCTTTGCGAGGAGGCGCTGCGCCTCGGGCGCATCCTGGCCGAGCTCGCACCGCAGGAGCCCGAGGTCCATGGCCTGATCGCGCTCATCGAGATCCAGGCGTCGCGCTCGGCCGCGCGGATCGGCCCCAAGGGCGAGGCGGTTCTGTTGCCGGACCAAGACCGCACCCGCTGGGACCAGCTCCTCATCCGGCGCGGCCTCGCCGCCCTCGAGCGGGCCGAGGCGGGGGCGAAGGGACGAGGGCAAGCGCTCGGCCCTTATGCGCTGCAGGCCGCGATCGCCGCCTGCCATGCGCGGGCCGGCACGGCGGCGGAGACCGATTGGCCGGGCATCGCCGGGCTCTACGACGCGCTGGCCGAGCTTGCGCCCTCACCTGTCGTCGAGTTGAACCGGGCGGTCGCGGTCTCCAGGGCCTTCGGTCCGCAGGCGGGCCTCGCGCTCGTCGAGGCGCTGATGACGGAGCCCTCGCTCGAGACCTATCACCTGTTGCCGGCCGTGCGCGGCGATCTCCTCGCCAAGCTCGGCCGCAGCGACGAGGCGCGTGCCGCGTTCGAGCGCGCAGCGTCGCTGACGCGAAACGCCCGCGAGCGCGAGTTGCTGCTCAGCCGCGCCGCCGCCTGCGTGAGTTCGTGAGCCGCTCAAGCTTCGTGCGCGAATCGTCGAATCGCATATGGCGAAGCCGGCTGGAAGCCGGCGGTCCAAGGGAAGATTGGACCGCCGGCTTCCAGCCGGCTTCGTGGTGGGGGGCGGTTCGAACACGCTCCGGCTGATCGAATGACGATTCTCCGACCGGCCCTCAGCTTCCGAGTGCAGCCACGGCCATAGGCAGGCGCCCCCGCCTCTCGACGCGGTGGCGGATGCGTTCGAGGCTGGCGTCGCGGAAGCCGAGCGCTTCGAGGTGATGGACCGTGTTGAGGAGATATTCGGCGCAACTGCCGAGCGGCCCCCGCGCCACGGCGATCCGCTCCGCCACCTCGTCGTCGGAGAGGAGATTGGTGAAGCGGGCATGGCGCCGGTTGGCCACGAAGGTGAGCACCCTCAAGGGCTTGCCATCCGCCTGCGCATCGACCCAGCGTGCGTCATAGGAGCCGCTCAGCATCTCGCGCCGCCACAGGATCAGGAGCTCCTCCTCGACCTTGGCCTTGTCGACACGGAAGGCGAGGCCGCGACAGCAGCCGCCGCGATCGAGCGCCAGCATCAGCCCCGGCAGCTCCGGCGTGCCGCGGCCGGCCTTGAGCCACAGGCAGAAGCGGCGATGCCAGCCGCGCACCATGGCGACCCGCTTCTCGGCGAATTCGAAAGCGGGATTCCAGATGAGCGAGCCATAGCCGAACACCCAGACATCGCCCTTGTCCGGCCGGCCGGCGAGCGCCTGCTTGAGCGAGGCTTCGATCTCCTCATCGGAACGGATCGGGAAACCGGGGAGCGCGCGGGCCCGCAATTGGGCGAGATGGGAACCGTCGCGCAAGCGCTCGCGCGTGATGGTGTAGCTCGCCGGCGAATTCTCCCCGGCGGCCTGATCATCCTGCATGCGCAATCTCTCCCTTCGCCGAGACCGCTGCTGGTGCCAAGAGCTCGCTTGAAAGAGCTCTCCGAGAAGAATTCTCTTGCAAGAACTCTCTCGTCAGCAAGATCCCTCTCCTCTTACCAGCAAGATCACTCGCTTCAACACGATCATCCGTGTCGCCGAGAGCTGGCCGCCATGCAGCTTTGATGGTCGACAGGCAACTTTCGCGCCAAGCCGTGCCTTAATCATGGGAGAGCCGAGCGCCGGCGCCCACGGGCTCCAAATCCCCATTCCCGCATTGGCACCAAGGGGACCCCGCCCCTACTCGGCGCGCTGCATCCTGTGCTGGGCGATGATCGCATCGGCCGGCTTGCCGTTGACTTCGGCGAGATGGTCGAAATGCGAGGCATAGCTGCCGACACCGGCAGTCGCCGAACGCAATTCCACGATCAGATCGCCGATCTCGGCCTCCGGGATCTGCGCCTTGAGCACGTCCCAGCCCTCCCAGCCGGGACGTGCGTCATAGCCGAGGATCTGTCCCCGGCGCGCCGCCACAAGGCCTGTCGCCCGCGACATCGCCTCGGTCGGCACCGCGATATCGACCGAGAGGATCGGCTCGAGCAGCACAGGGCGCGCCTTCGGCAGCGCCTCGCCGATAGCGACCTTGGCGGCGGCGCGAAACGCCATGTCGGAGGAGTCGACCGAATGATAGGAGCCGTCGGTGAGCGTCACCGCGACATCGACCACCGGGAAGCCGAGCGGGCCGCGATTGAGCGCATCCTTCACGCCCGCTTCGACCGAAGAGAAATACTGGCGCGGCACGGTGCCGCCATGCACCTTCTCGTCGAAAGCGAAGCCGTCGCCGCGCCGACGCGGCTTCACGTCGATGACGACATCGCCGAACTGGCCATGCCCGCCCGACTGCTTCTTGTGCCGGCCGCGCACCGACACCGCCTCCTTGATCGTCTCCCGATAGGCGACATTGGGCTTGCGCGCATCCGCCGTCACCCCGAAGCGGGAGTTCAGCCGCTCGAGCGCGAAGCGCAGATGCATCTCGCCCTGGCCGGCGAGGCGCAGCTCCCCCGTCTCCTGATCCTGGACGAAGTTGAGCGAGGGGTCCTCGTCGACGAGCTTGGCGAGCGCCGCGGCGAGGCGCACCTCGTCCTTGCGGTCCTTCACCCGCAGCGCAAAGACCTGGACCGGCTGGATGGGTTCGGAGCGCTCGAGCCTCGCCGGCGCCTCCCTGGTGTCGGTGAAGCAATCCCCCGTGGCGATGTGATCGAGCCGCAGGAAGGTTAAGGTATCGCCGAGCTCGGCCTTGGTCACTTTGGTGGCGCTCGTCCCCATCAGGCGCGACAGGCCGGCGATCCGCTCCTCGGCCCCGCCCGAGCCGGTCACGGTCGTGCCGTCGGCGAAGCTGCCGCGCAGGACGCGGGCGAGGGAGAGCTTGCCGCCATGGGCGGTGTGGATGCTGCGCATCACATGGGCGAGCGCCGGGCCCTCCGCCTTAAGCCCAAGCCGCTCAGCTGTGCGCGCGATGCCCGGCACTTCGTGGCGCAGCGCCTTGAGCAGCCGCGTGACGCCGTTGCCGCGATCGGTCGCGCCGATCATCAGGGGCACGAGATGCCCCGAACGCAGCTCCTTGACCATGTCCTCGAAGACCTTGTCGCGCGACGGCTCGATATCGGAGATCAGCTCCTCCATCAGCGCATCGTCGTAATCGGCCAGGCGCTCCAACATCGAGAAGCGGGCCTCCTTCTTGCGGTCGAACTCGTCGGCCGGCAAATCGACGACGGTCGAGGCGGCATGTTCGCGATAGACGAAGGCGCGTTCCAGGGCGAGATCGATGAAGCCGGTCGCGATATCGTCCTTCCAGATCGGGATCTGGCGCAAAAGAAGCGGGGTGCGGGAGGCAGGCTGCAGCATGGCGAGCGTGTCTCGCACGCGGGTGGTCGCTGCATCGATCTTGTTGAGGAACAGGATGCGCGGCAGGCCGATCTCCTCGAGCTGGCGCATGATCACCTGCAGGGCCGGCGTCTTCTTGGCATCGGCCTCGCAGACGACGATCGCGGCGTCGCAGACGGGAAGGACGTTCCGCATCTCATGGGCGAACTCGACCGAGCCCGGGCAATCGACGAAGGTGTAGCGGTCACCCAGGTAATCGGCGGTCGCGATATTCGCCTCGACGCTCATCGCATGGGCGCGCGCCTCGGGGCTCGAATCCCCGATGCTGGATCCCTCGCGCACGCTGCCCTGGCGGGTGATGGCGCCCGCGCGCGCCAGCATGGCCTCGAGAAGCGTCGTCTTGCCGCTCTGGAAGGGGCCGACGATCGCGATCAATCGCGGCCCCACGCCGTGCTCGCCTCCTGACGAACCATTCGTATAACCCATGACCGGCCTCCCGCTTCGCTTCTTGTGAACGGTCGCCGGACGCCACGGCGCCGCATCGGCCCATGCTTCCAGGAACGGCCGCGCCGCGCAAGCCCCAACACGCCAAAGGACCACCCCCATCAGGGCTCCTATGCGAAAACCTTGCATGGACGCAGCGCCCGAGCCTGACTATGTGGGCCTCCTCATTTAAGGATGCTTTTGTGCAAGGATGCTGTCGTGAACGACCGCCGCTCCACCGCCCCGCCCCCTGTCGATGCGCATGCCGTCAAGGCGCTCGAGCGCATTGCGGCGGCGTTGGAGCGGCTGGCGCCCGCACCCGTCATCACCGCCGACCTCACGGCCGCGGATGCCTTTCTGTGGCGCTCCGACCTCAAGCGGCTCGAGCCGGTGCTGCGCGTCAATCGCGTCGAGCTGCCGCTGCTGAAGGGCATCGACCAGGCGCGCGACCTGCTGCTCGACAACACCGAGCGCTTCGCCCGCGACCTCCCCGCCAATAACGCCCTGTTATGGGGCGCGCGCGGCATGGGCAAATCCTCGCTGGTCAAGGCGGTGCATGCCGAGATCAACAAGCGCTCCGAGGCGCAGTCCGGCCGCCGCTTGAAGCTCGTCGAAATCCACCGCGAAGACATCGAGGCGTTGCCGCTGCTGATGGGATTGTTGCGCGCCGATCCGCATCAGATCCTGGTGTTCTGCGACGATTTGTCTTTCGATGCGGGCGATGCCTCCTACAAATCGCTGAAGGCGGTGCTGGAGGGGGGAATCGAAGGTCGCCCCGGCAATGTGCTGTTCTACGCGACGTCGAATCGCCGCCACCTGTTGCCGCGCGACATGATGGAGAATGAGCGCTCGACCGCGATCAATCCGGGCGAGGCCGTCGAAGAAAAGGTCTCGCTCTCCGACCGCTTCGGCCTCTGGCTTGGATTCCACAAATGCGGCCAGGACGAATATCTAGCAATGGTCGATGGTTATGTCGCATATTTCGACTTTAACCTGAAGATCGACAAAAAGCAGGTCCATGCCGAGGCGCTCGAATGGGCAACGACGCGCGGAGCCCGTTCCGGGCGCGTCGCCTGGCAATTCGTACAGGACCTGGCGGGCCGCAGCGGGGTGCGTATCGCTCCGGGGAGCTGAAGCCTCGTTGGACCGCGACCATCCTGGTCGCCCTTCTTCCCGGCGTGGAGCCTCGCCCTGCACAAGAGCGGGCAGGATGCCCGCGGTCCCAGGGGCCACGGTCCCAGCGGGCCGCATGTTGCGAAAAAGACACGGCTTCTTTCAGACAGCATTGCGGGACACACAAATTCGCGAAGGCGCATTGCGGCTGCGCCGTGTTCGGGTTAGCGCTTTTATCGCCATCGAAGCGTCCGATTCACGCCCCAATTGATGCGTGGCGGATGGTTCAGGCGATTTGATCCGCTAGTTCACGATGGAAATCCGCTCATGAGACGTTTCATTGCCTGTGCCGCCCTGGCTTGTGGTGTCTCGTTCGCAACCGCCGCAGGCGCATATGACATCGATCCCCTGACGCATTTGCCCTTCCCGCAGATCGCCGCCGACAGCCGCGTCGGCTACACCCCGATCCCGCGCGAGCAGGTCGCCTATAACGGCCCCTACGGGCCCGGCATGATCGTCATCTCCACCGAGGAGCGCCGCCTCTATTACATCCTGCCGGACCATCAGGCGATGAAATACGGCGTGGGCGTCGGCCGTCCGGGCTTTTCCTGGGGCGGCGTCAACGCCGTCAGTATGAAGAAGGAATGGCCGGAATGGACGCCTCCGGCGCAGATGCTGCGCCGCCGCCCCGACCTGCCGCGCCATATGGCGGGCGGCGTCGACAACCCGCTCGGCGCGCGCGCCATGTATCTCGGCTCGACCCTGTTCCGCATCCATGGCTCGAACGAGCCGGAGACGATCGGCCAGGCCGTGTCCTCGGGCTGCATCCGCATGACCAATGACGACGTGGTCGATCTCTATGAGCGCGTGAAGGTCGGCACGCGGGTGGTCGTGCTGCGCTGAGGCGCCCTCCCCCGGGACCGCGACCGTCTCGGTCGCCCTTCTCCCCGACGTGGCGGCCTCGACGTTCGCAAGGGCGGGCGAGAGAGGCTGTGAGTTTTTGGGCCGCCGATATTGTGGGGAGATAGGAATCCCCAGATCGGAGGAATGCGACGACCTTGAAGTCGGATTTGGCTGGCGGCCGAGCGGACGCGGGCGATCGGCGCTGGCCGGCTTGCTACGCTCTCCAAGAAGGGAACGACAGGGCGACCGTGCGCTGCTCTTTCAGGTGGTGGCGGCCGCTCTGAGCCGTGCGCCGCACAGCATGTTGTGAGCCAGAAGGTGGAGAAGAACCTCGGCTTTGACTTTGGTGCGTCCGCGCAGGCGCAGAAGCCGCAACCCCCGGTTGCGGAACTGGGCGAAAACACATTCGACCATGCCGCGCGCCTTATAGGCTACCTTGGTGGCAGGCTCGACCATCCTGCGCCGCCATTCCGCTATGCCGGGCATGTGACCCTTGTAAGTCGTCGCATAAGCCAGATCGCCCCGGCGCGCCTCATTGTTGCTGGGGACAATGGTCGTCACCCCGTGCAGGTGCGACCAAGAGATGTCGTCTTTGCTGCAGAACCCGCAATCGGCCAGAATGACCGAAGGGCGCTTCTGGTAACGCCTCTCAATCTGCTCGAGGGCCGGCCGAAGCTGTCCGGCGTCGACGCCGGTGTCGTGCACCGACATGGCGACTGCCACCAAGGTGTCGGGATCACAAGACACCTGGATGTTGTAGGCCGGTCGGTATTCTCCCGCCGCCATCCGCATCACTCTCGCCTGCGGATCGGTGACGGAGACACGTAGCGGTTTGTCCTCGCCGGTTTTGGGATCGACCCGGTCCTTCTTCGGCAGCTTGGCACGCTCGGCCTCCAGCTCACGCAAGCGTTCTTGCGCCTTCCGGCAGCGCTCCAAGCGGTCGGCCGTCGCCCGTGCGGCTCTGTCCAGCTTGCGCTTCTGGCTGGCGTCGGGCGCGCTCTCGAGCTCGGCGCGAAGCGTCTTCACGCGATCTTCCATCTCAGCCCGGATCTTGGAAAGACGATCCCCGCGGCGAAACGACGACGCTCCCGCCGATGCTCGCACCCGCACGCCGTCATGGGCCAGCTGTTCCAGGCTCACCAAGCCATCCGCCACAAGAGCCGTCACGCTGTCGGTCAACAGCCGATCCAAAAGCTCGACATGAGAGCTGCGAAAATCACTCAAAGCGTGGTGGTTCACCCCCACGCCACCGCAGAGCCAGCGATAGGGCAGATCCTGTGTGCAAAGTCGCGCCAGCTCCCGTGCACTGCCCACGCCCTCAACCGTCGCGAACAGCCAAAGCCCCAGCAACAGCGCCGGGTCGATCGCATTGCGGCCAGGCCCGTCTGCCCGCGCCTGGATCGCCGAATACAGCGCCGACAGGTCAAGGCCCGCCACAAAGCTCACCACCAGACGAACCGGATGATCCTGCGATACCAGCTGATCGAGATCGACCATCTCCCAGCCAATCTGATCGCGAGCGGGCCGCGATACGCGCGCCTCGGCAGCGCTTGACCCAGCCTGCCGCGGAGCCTCACCTTCAGGGAGATCGTCAAACAAACCGTCCGTCGTCATCCCGAATCCTCCGCGCCCTCCGACGAAGAGAATCAGCAAGACAAACGCGGAGCAATCAAAAACTCACAGCCTCAGACGCCCGCGGTCCCAGGTGCACATCAAGGCCGGCCTCGCGCCGGCTTTTTTCATGGCCGATGGGCACAAGAGCGGCCGAAGACACGCTCCCGGCCCGGCAGCCATGCCGAATCCGGCCCGGACACTGCTTGCACGCCCATGAACTGAGCTTATGTTGACGGCGGACGGCCAGCCCTAATTCCATGATGATCGGCACCATGATGCCCGGGATTGACAATATCTGGAGCGGCAAGATCTACCGCGATCGGCCCGATGGCGGGGCCGGCGGTCACGCGGCATCGTCCGTGCCGCGCCCTGCCCCGCTCATCGATCCCTTCATGCGGCCGATCACCTATCTGCGCGTCTCGGTGACGGATCGCTGCGATTTGCGCTGCGTCTACTGCATGAACGAGGAGATGACCTTCCTGCCGAAGCGCGATCTCCTGACGCTCGAGGAGCTCGACCGGCTATGCACCGCCTTCGTGCGGCGCGGCACCACGAAATTGCGCATCACCGGCGGCGAGCCGCTGGTGCGGCGCGACGTGATGAGCCTGTTCCGCTCGCTGTCTCGCCATCTCGTGAGCGGCGCGCTCAAGGAATTGACGCTGACCACCAATGCGACCCTGCTCGCCCGCTATGCGCAGGAACTCGCCGATTGCGGCGTCAGGCGCGTCAATGTCTCGCTCGACACCTTGGACCCAGCCCGTTTCCGGCGCCTCACGCGCTGGGGCGAGATCGGCAAGGTGTTCGAGGGTATCGCGGCGGCGCGCGCCGCGGGGCTCGAGGTCAAGATCAACGCGGTGGCGCTGAAGGGCGAGAACGAGGATGAGCTCGCCGAGCTCATGCGCTGGGCGCATGGCGAGGGACATGGGCTGACGCTGATCGAGGTGATGCCGCTCGGCGAGCTGACCACGATGCGCTCGGACCAATATCTGCCCCTGTCCCTGGTGCGGGCACGCCTCGCCAAGGAATTCACCCTCGACGACCTCGATCATTCGAGCGGGGGTCCTGCCCGTTATGTGCGGGTCAAGGAGACCGGCGGCCTGTTGGGTTTCATCACGCCGCTGACCCATAATTTCTGCGAGAGCTGCAACCGGGTGCGGGTGACCTGCACCGGCACCCTCTATATGTGCCTCGGCCAGGAGGACGCTGCCGACCTGCGCAGCGCCTTGCGCGCCTCGCCCGGCGACGAGCTCATCGACCAGGCGATCGTCGAGGCCATTGCGCGCAAGCCGAAGGGCCATGATTTCGTCATCGAGCGCCAGCGCTCCGAGCCTTCAGTCGGCCGCCATATGAGCGTGACCGGCGGCTGAGCCTTTCCTCTCGCGGAGCCGTTATGGCCGATCCTTTGGCCGACTCTGCCGTCAATCGACGCGGCATCTTTGCGACGCTCATCGCCGTCACCTTGTGGACCTGCAACGATACCTGCGGCAAGCTCGCGAGCGAGGTTTTTCCGACCGGCGAGATGATGGCGGTGCGCGGCGTGTTTGCGGTCGCGCTGGCGATCGTCCTCGTGGTCGCGACCGGGCATGCGCGCATGTTGTGGCATGGCGCGCGCCTGGTGCTGCGGCCGATGCTGCTCATCCGCGCCTCGCTCGATGCGGCGGTCGTGCTCGCCTTCCTCAAGGCGCTCGCCCATATGCAGCTCGCCAATGTCACGGCGATCTCGCAGGCCACTCCGATCATCATGACCTTGATCGCGGCAGCCTTCGGCATGGAGCGCATCGGCTGGCGGCGCGTCCTCGCAATCCTGGTCGGCTTTTCCGGCGTCTTGCTGGTGGTCAAGCCGACCGCCGACGGCTTGACCATCTATGCGGCGCTGGCGGTGGTCTCGGCCGTGCTTGTCGCGGTGCGCGATCTCCTCACCCGCTTCATCGACCCCGCCATTCCCTCGCCGATCATCGCGCTCGTGACGGCGGTGGTCGGAGCGCTGACCGGCCTTGCCCTCGGCGTCTCCGAGGAGTGGGGCCCGGTATGGGTCATCTCAACCTTCTATCTCGTCCTGGCGGGCATATTGGTGACGCTCGGCAACCTCGCGATCGTCATCGCCTATCGTAGCGCCGAGGTCGGCATCGTGGCGCCCTTCCGCTATTTCAGCATCGTGATGGCGCTGATCCTGGGCTATGTGGTGTTCGCGAACCTCCCCGACGGCGTGTCGATCCTCGGCATCGCCTTGATCATCATGAGCGGCGTCTACACCATGCATCGCGAGCGGGTGCGCCGCCTCGCGGCCCAGGCCAAGGATCTGCAGGCCAAGGATCTGCAAGCCGAGAATCTGGAGAATGCGCAATTGGAGGATCGGGCGAAGGGGGGACGAGCCGCATGGACGCTGCGCTGAGGAAGCTGCTTCCGCTGGCGCGCCGCATCGACGCGCTGACGGCCGCCATCGGCCGCATGGCCGCCTGGCTGGTGCTCGCGGCCTGCCTGTTATCGGTCTTCAACGCCCTGATGCGCTATGGCGTGCATTTCGCGCAGCCCCTGCTCCTCGACCTGCCGATGCTGCTCTTCGCCTTCATCGTGCTCTGCGGAGCGCCCCGCGCGCTCGCCGAGAACAGCCATATCCGCGTCGACATCCTGTTCCGGGCGCTTTCGCCGCGCCGGCGCGCCCTGGTCGACATCATGGGCCATCTCCTCTTCCTCATCCCGCTCTGCCTGGTGATGATCATCGCCGGCCTGCCCTTCTTCCTCGGCTCCTGGCGCATCGGCGAAGGCGCGCTCACCCCGGGCGGCCTGCCGCAATGGCCGGGCAAGGCGCTGGTGCCTTTCGCCTTCGCGCTCCTCCTGGTGCAGGCGCTCTCCGAGCTGGTGAAGGCGCTCGCGGTGGCGCGCGGCCTCGAGATTTCGAGCGCGCCGGTTTCCGGGTTGCTGCATGGCGAGGACGCCGCCGCATCTTTGCGCTCGAGCGGAGCGCCCTGAGGCGTGCCGCCCGCAAGGCGCCTGCTCGTCGGATTTGCGGCCGCCTGCGTCCTCGGGGCGCTGCCGGCCATGGCGCTGGCCGCCGGGATCGACGCCGCGCCCGGTGCGCTGACCGCCTGGCTGACGGCCAACATGGCGCCCGTGATGTTCGTGACGCTCGTCGCGCTGCTCATCCTCGGCTACCCGGTCGCCTTCACGCTTGCCGGCGTCGGGCTGATCTTCGCCGTGATCGGCATCTCGCTCGGCCTGTTCCGCCCGGACTTCCTGCATGCACTGCCGGAGCGGGTGCTCGGCGTCATGAATTCCGAGATCCTGCTCGCCATCCCGTTCTTCACCTTCATGGGCATGATCCTCGAACGCTCGGGGCTTGCCGAGGACCTGCTCGACACCATGGGCCAGCTCTTCGGGCCGCTGCGGGGCGGGCTCGGCTATGCGGTGATCTTCGTCGGCGCGCTGCTCGCCGCCATGACGGGGGTGGTCGCGGCCTCGGTGATCTCGATGGGGCTGATCTCGCTGCCCATCATGATGCGCTACGGCTATGACCGGCCGCTCGCCGCCGGCGTGATCGCCGCCTCGGGCACCCTCGCCCAGGTCATCCCTCCGGGCATCGTGCTGATCGTGCTCGCCGACCAGCTCAACGTCTCGGTGATCGACATTTTCGCGGCGGCGCTGCGCCCGGCCCTGCTGCTCGCCGCGCTCTATGCGGTCTATGTCTTCGGCGTCTCGATCGTGAAGCCCGAGGCAGCGCCCGCCGTGCCGGTGCAGTTGCGCGCAGCCCAGCTCGCGCGGCGCGTGCCGATCGCCATGCTGCCGCCGCTTGCCCTTATCCTTTTGGTGCTCGGCAGCATCTTCCTCGGCGTCGCGACGCCGAGCGAAGGCGGCGCCATGGGGGCCAGCGGCGCGCTGCTGCTCGCTGTCGCCAAAGGGCGCTTCAGTGGCGACCTGTTGCGCCAGGCGACCTTGCGCAGCGCGCGCCTCACCTCCTTTGCGATCTTCATCCTCATCGGCTCGCGGGTCTTCTCGCTGACCTTCTTCGGGGTCAACGGCCATAAATGGGTCGAGGGGTTGCTGATCGGCCTACCGGGTGGAGCGACCGGCTTCCTGCTCTTCATCAACGCCTTGATCTTCGTACTCGCCTTCTTCCTCGAATTCTTCGAGATCGCCTTCATCCTGGTGCCGCTCATCGCCTCGGCGGCGATCAAGCTCGGCATCGACCTCGTCTGGCTCGCGGTGCTGATCGGCGTCAATGTGCAGACGAGCTTCATGCACCCGCCCTTCGGCTATTCGCTTTTCTATCTGCGCTCCGTCGCGCCCGAGCAGCCCTACCGCGACCGGGTGACCGGCAAGATGATCGCGCCCCTGACGACGGGCGAGATCTATTGGGGCGCGGTGCCTTTTGTCTTTCTGCAGCTCCTCATGGTGATCGCCATCATCGCGCTTCCAGGCCTTGTCTCGCGCGGCGACAAGGCCGCGAGATCGGTGCCCGGGCAGAGCCAGCAGGAGCGTATCGACAGCCTCGACAAGGAGTTCGGGCCGGCCGGCCTGCCCGAGCTGAAATGAGGGCCGAGGGAAGGGCATCCATCTTTCCAATCGGAGCCTGAACTCCCCCGATGAAAACTGTCTGCCCGGTCGCCGCCCTACCCCTTGGCGCGGGCCCGCACCAGGTAATTGTCGTAGGCGACCTCGCCCACCTGGAACCACAGATATTCATCGTTGCGGAACGCCATATAGGCGGACAGCACCTTGGCGAAACCCGCATTGTCGGCGGCGATCTCGGCATAGATGGCGTTGGCGGCAGCATTGGCCGCATCCATGATCTCAGCGCCGAAAGGCTTGAGCTTGGCGCCGCCGACTACGAGCTTCTTCAAGGCGTCGGGATTGCGCGCATCGTATTTCGCCTGCATCGCGGTCCCGGCGAGCGAAGCGGCCGAGGTCAGGATCGCCTGATAGCTCGCCGGCAAGGCATCCCATTTGGCCTGGTTGACGAGGAGATGCAGCGCGTTCGAGCCCTGATGCCAGCCCGGGAAATAATAGGTCGGCGCCACGCTCTGCAGCCCGAGGCGCTCATCGTCATGGGGCCCTGCCCATTGGGCCGCATCGAGCGCCCCGCTATCGAGCGCCGCCTTGATCTCGCTCGCCGGCGTCACTATCGGGACGGCGCCGAGCTTCTCGATCACCCGGCCCGAGAGACCGCCCATGCGGATCTTCAGCCCGTTGAAATCGGCCGGCGTCTTCACCTCCTTGCGGAACCAGCCGCCCATCTGGGCGCCGGTATTGCCGCAGGCGATGGCCGCCACGCCGAAGGCGCGCAACACCTCGCCGATCTGGTCCTGGCCGCCGCCTTCGGTCCACCAGGCCGCCTGCTGGCGGGCATCGAGGCCGAAAGGCACGCCGGTCGCAAAAGCGAGAGCCGGCTCATGGGTGGCGAAAAGATTGAGCGCCGTATGGGCCATCTCGACCTCGCCGCCTTTCACCGCGTCCAGCGCCTGCAGGCCGGGCTTGATCTCGCCGGAGGCGAAGACGTCGATCTGGAAGCGCCCATCGGTTGCCGCCGCGGCCGCGCTCGCGAACACTTTGGCCGCCTCCTGGACGATGTCGAAGCTCTTTGGAAAGCTCGATGTGAGCCGCCATTTCAACTCCGGAGCGGCCTGAGCCACGGCCGGCGCCGCAAGGCCGGATGTCGCCGCACCGAGCGTCGCGGCAGTGAGAAACTGACGGCGTTTCATCATGGATTCGACCCTGTCGCTCCGAACACGCAACTTACCGACCGACATAATCCGGAATCGGCGTCCGGCAAAATGAAGAAGTCACGATTTCACGGCGCGATTACGGCAGCCCCCGCGGCTCAGGCGATGGCCGCCTTCACGCGCCGCGCTATGCCCCGATAGGCCGCGGCGATGGCGCCGTCGGGCTGCGACACGACGATCGGCTTGCCGGAATCCGAGGTCTCGCGCAGGGCAAGCTCGAGCGGGATCTCGCCGAGGAAGGGCACTCCGATCCTTGCCGCCTCCTTGCGCGCCCCGCCATGGCCGAAAATGTCGTGGCGCGTCCCGCAATTCGGACAGATGAACATGCTCATATTCTCCACGATGCCGAGGATCGGCGCGTCCACCTTGCGGAACATCTCCACCCCTCGCCGCGCATCGATCAGCGCCAGGTCCTGCGGCGTCGAGACGATCACCGCGCCTGAAAGCGCCACCGATTGCGCCAAGGTGAGCTGGGCGTCCCCGGTTCCCGGCGGCATGTCGACGACGAGCACGTCGAGCGGCTCCCAGGCGACCTCGCGCAGCAATTGCTGCACCGCGCCGGCGACCATCGGCCCCCGCCACACCATGGCGGTCTGCTCCGAGACCAGGAAGCCCATGGACATGATCTTGATGCCATGCGCCATGAGCGGCTGGATGACGCGCCCCTCCGTCACTTCGGGCTTCCCCGTGAGGCCGAAGAGACGCGGCATCGAGGGCCCGTAGATATCGGCGTCGAGAATGCCGACGCGCAATCCTTCCGCCGCCAGGGCCAGCGCCAGATTGGCCGCTGTCGTCGACTTGCCCACCCCCCCTTTGCCGCTCGCGACGGCGATCACGCGGTCGACGCCGACGATCGGGGTGCGGGCCCGCATGGCATGGGCCCGTGCCCCCACAGGCCGCCCGCCCGGGCCGGCCGCAGAAGGAACCGGGCTTTGCGCAGGGCTTCCCGCTTGCGCCGCACGCTCGGCCGTCAGCATCACCAGCACAGTATTGACGCCCGGCAGCGCCTTCACGGCCCGCTCAGCCGCCAGCCGCATCGTCTCGAGCTCGGCCGAACGTGCCGGATCGCCGGTGATCGCGAAGGTGACCCGTCCATTCGAGATCAGCACATCCGACAGCGCCCCCGATTGCGGCAAGGGGGTCGTGCCGTCGGGTCCGGCGACGCCGGCAAGCGCCGCGATGATCTCTTCCTTTGTCGCCATGCATACCCTCCGCCCAGACCATCTCAACTCAGAACTCAATCCCGCTACGGGCCGCGCAACCTGTCGAAAATCGGTGCCTGGCTGGAGAAAGGCTCGATGACCCTGCCATACGCTCAAGAAATTCACCGCGCCAGAGGCGAACCTGGCCAGAGGCGATCCTGGCTTCGTCGACCGCCAGGCGGGCAACCGATCGCGTCGCCGCGCATGGCTTGCCGGGCAGCCACACCAGGCCATGCAGGCGCCCGATATCATCATTTCGCAACCAGGACGGGCAGCCGGCATCCGGAACTCCCGAATGCACGCGATCGTGCAAAGGGGTCGAGCGCGAGCCCGGTTGCCAATGTGACAACATCCTGGCTTTATCCGCCTGCACGTCCGAGGGGGAACGAGAATCGCAAGCCAGATCCGAGGCCTGGAGGGCTGAAGCTGCCGAGCCAAACTGCACTGCGTGCCGAGCCGACCGGCGCTTCCGGCCGCCTCCACGGGCGGCGATGGCGTGCGCGCCATATCCTGCGTTTTGCCCTGGCTCAAATGCTGCCTGCCTTTGTGTCGCTTGCCTTTGCGGCACTTGCCTTCGCGGCGCTGGCTGGCGATGCCGGCAAGGCGGCCGAGGACAAGCCGCTCGTCTTCCTGAGCGAGGCGGCCCATCCGCCCTATGCTTATTGGGGGCCGAAGGGCGAGATGGCGGGCTTCGAGATCGATCTCATGAACGCCATATGCGCCCGCATCAAACGCAGTTGCCTCTTCAAGCATCGCGAATTCGAGCGCCTGACCCCCTCCCTCCTCGGCGGCAAGGGCGACGCCATCATGTCGAGCTTCGAGATCACCGATGAGCGCCGGGACAAATTCACCTTGTCGGACCCTTATTTCCGCATGCCGATCCTGTTCGTGGCGCGCAAGGATGCGCTGCCGAACGCACTCACTCCTGAGGCCCTTGCCGATCACTCGATCGGAGCGCTGCGCGACAGCCCCTATGCGAGCCTTGCCGAGGAGCATTTCCCGAAATCGCCCTTGAGCACCTATGCCACCCAGATCGAAGCCAATCTCGACCTCGCGGCCGACCGTGTCGATCTGGTGATCGGTGACGAGATGAGCCTGCGCGACTGGCTGAAGACCGCCCCGGAGGCGAGCTGCTGCGCCTCCGCCGGCCGCGTAGACGATCCCACCCATATCGCGGGTGAAGGCTTCGCCGTGGTGATGCGCAAGGGTGAGGATGCGCTCAAAGCGAAGATCGACGGTGCCCTGAAGGAGGTGCGCGCCGACGGGACTTATGCGATCATCGCCCGCAAATATTTCGATTTCGACTTGTAGCGCGGGAGATGGCAGCGCCGATCAGCATCGAGGAGCGAAATAAGCTGTCGTGGATTGGGCTTCATGGATTAGGTTTCATGGATTAGGTTTGGCATTGCTTTTGCCTGCGGGTCTAATGGCCCGGACGGGATGGAGAGTGCGGCACGCCGTCCGTAACGGCGAGTGAGAGACCAAGGAGATGAGAATGAAAAAAGCACGGCTCTTGCAAAAGACGAGCTTCCTGCAAAAGACTAAGGTGCTTGCCTTGTTCGGCTTGGCGGCCTGCCTCGCGGCCAGCCTTCCGTCCTTTTCGGCGAGCGCGAAGGAGTGGAAGACGGTCCGCTTCGGCACGGACGCAACTTATGCGCCCTTCGAAAGCGTCGATCCCTCGGGCAAGATCGTCGGCTTCGAAGTCGATTACGGCATGGCTCTGTGCGAGCGCATGAAGCTCACCTGCACGTTCCAGAACCAGGATTGGGACGGCATCATCCCGGCGCTGCTCGCCGGCAAGTTCGATGTCATCTTCTCGAGCATGAACATTACCGACGAACGCAAGAAGAAGGTGATGTTCTCGGAGATGTATTATGCGACGCCGATCGTGTTCGCCGGCCAAGCCGCGAACAAGAGCGACGACGTTTCGCCTGCCGCGCTCAAGGGCAAGACCATCGGCACGCAGTCCTCGACCATTCACGCCAATTTCCTCGAAGCCTTCTACAAGGATTCGAGCATCAAGCTCTACCCGACGCAGGATGAGCCCAATCTCGACCTCGCCAGCGGGCGTATCGACTATGTGGTCGGCGACGGCCTCGTCGAGGCGGACTTCTTCGAGAAGAAGGGCAATGGCTGCTGCCGCGTCATCTCGGAAATCAAGCGCGTTCCCGGCATCCACGGACCGGGCGTCGGCGCGGCGCTGCGGCCCGATGACACCGATCTGCGCGACATGTTCAACAAGGCGATCGCCGAGCTCGACGCCGACGGCACCTACAAGAAGATCTCGGCGAAGTATTTCAAGCAGGATATCCGTGGAAAGTAGTGCTCGACAGCTCGGCTGTGCGTAAGCGCAGCCGCAACGCCGCACATCAAAAGGGCGAGGCTCTATGAACTGGTTCAGCCTCCTCTTCGGGCCGAATGGCTGGGCGCCCCTGCTCCTCGAAGGCGCCGTCGTCACCATCCTCCTCGCGGTGACGACGGTGCCCTTCGGCTTCGGAGCAGGCCTTGCGCTGGCGGTCTTCAAGCTTTCGTCGAACCGGGTGGTGCGGACCCTGTGCGACGCCTACACAACCTTCTTCCGCGGCATCCCCGATCTTCTCTCCCTGTTCATCGTCTATTTCGGCCTGCAGGCGTTGATCGCGCGCCTCAGCCACCTCCTCGGCCTTGCGACCGAGATCGAGCTCAGCGCCTTCGTGGCTGGTGTCATCGCGCTGAGCGTGGTGGTGGCGGCCTATTCGAGCGAGGTCTGGGTCGCCGCGCTGAAATCCGTGCCGCGCGGCCAGCATGAGGCGGCCCAGGCGCTCGGCCTCGACCCGAAGAAGACCTTCGTGCTCGTCTTGATGCCGCAGCTCTTCCGCATCGCCTTGCCGGGTCTCGGCAATATCTGGACGATCCTCCTCAAGGACACCTCGCTAATCTCCACGCTCGCCGTGATGGACCTTCTTCGCGCCGCCTCGGAAGCGAGCAGGAACACCACGCGACCGATCCTGTTCTATTCGGCGGCCGCTGCCGTCTATCTCGTCTTCAGCATCGCCTCGGGCATGGTGCAGGCCGGCTTGGAACGACGCGCCAATCGGGGGTTTGCGTGATGTGGCAGACCTTCCAGGACAACGCCGCCATCCTCTTCAATTTCGAGATGATGTCGCGCTACGGACTGCGACTGTTCAGCGGCCTGTGGATGACGGCCCAGGTCGTGGTCATCTCGGTGACGCTCGGCTTCCTGCTCGCCTATCCGATCTGCCGGGCACGCATGTCGCGCAGCAAGATCCTGGCGGGCGCGGCCTTGTCCTACGTGACCTTCTTCCGCGGCACGCCGCTCCTGTGCCAACTCTACCTCGTCTATTATGGCGCAGGCGAGATACGGCCCTTCCTCACCGATATCGGCCTGTGGTGGCTGTTCCGCGAGGCCTTCGTCTGCTGCATCTTCGCCTTCACGCTCAACACGGCGGCCTATCAATCCGAGATCATGCGCGGGGCGCTCGCCGCCGTGCCGCGCGGCCAGACAGAGGCGGCGGCGTCGCTCGGCCTTTCGAAATTCCGGATCTCGCGGCACGTGGTCTGGCCGCAAGCCTTCATCGTGGCGCTTCGTCCCTTCGGCAATGAGCTGATCGCCATGATCAAATCGAGCTCGCTCGCGGCCATCGTCACCCTGCTCGACCTGATGGGCGAGACGCGCTTCATCTTCGCGCGCACCTTCGATTTCCTCATCTATGTCTATGCGGCGATCATCTATCTGGTCATCGTCGAGGTCATCCGCCGCCTTTGGGACTTGATCGAACGGTCATGTTCGCGGCATCTCGTGATCGCAACGCGTGAAACGCAGGCATCGCGAGGTCAAGATGAAAGTCGCATTTCTCGGGCTGGGGATCATGGGTTATCCCATGGCGGGTCACCTCAAAGCCAAAGGGCATGAGGTCACGGTCTATAATCGCACCGCAGCCAAGGCCGACGCCTGGGTGAAGGCGCATGGCGGGGCGAGCGCGAAGACGCCGCGCCAGGCCGCCGAAGGACAAGACATCGTCTTCTGCTGTGTCGGCAATGACGACGACCTGCGCGCCGTGACGACGGGTGCGGACGGCGCCTTCTCGGGCATGAGCAAAGGCTCGATCTTCGTCGACCACACCACCGCCTCGGCCAAGATCGCGCGCGAGCTGCACGAGGCGGCAGGCATTGCCGGGCTCGGCTTCGTCGATGCGCCGGTCTCGGGCGGCCAGGCAGGCGCCGAGAACGGCGTCCTCACCGTCATGTGCGGGGGCGACCAGCCGGAATATGCCAAGGTCGCGCCGGTGATCGCCGCCTATGCCCGCTCCTGCCGTCTCATCGGACCGCCGGGCGCCGGCCAGCTCACCAAGATGGTGAACCAGATCTGCATCGCCGGACTGGTGCAAGGCCTTGCCGAGGGCATTCATTTCGCCAAGCGCTCGAAGCTCGATGTCGAGGCGGTCCTGGAAGTGATCTCCAAGGGAGCCGCCGGCTCCTGGCAAATGGAGAATCGCGGCAAGACCATGAACCAGAACAAGTTCGACTTCGGCTTCGCCGTCGACTGGATGCGCAAGGACCTGTCGATCTGCCTTGCCGAGGCGCGCGAGAACGGGGCCCAGCTACCCGTCGCGGCGCTCGTCGATCAATTCTATGCGGAAGTGCAGAAGCTCGGCGGGCGCCGTTGGGACACGTCCTCGCTGATCGCCCGGTTCGAGACCTGATCCAAGCCCCGCCGCGACGCGGCGGGGCTCTCATAGGACGGCTTAAGCCTCAGCACTTGCCCGCTGCATGCTCCTGGGGCGTGCAGGGCTTCCGCTGCGCTGGCGGCGGAGGAGGTGCGGGCCTTGCCGCGGGAGGCGGCGGAGGTGCCGGCCTGAATACAGGAGGCGCGGGACGCGGAGGCGGCGGAGGCGCCGGCCTGAACACAGGAGGTGGCGGAGGCGCCGGCCTGAACACAGGAGGCGGCGGAGGCGCCGGCCTGAACACAGGAGGCGGCGGAGGTGCCGGCCTGAACACAGGCGGCGGGGGTGCCGGCCTTGCCGCAGGAGGCGGCGGCGGCGGCAGCCTGACCGCCGGAGCCGGTGGAGGCGGCGGCGGAGGTGCGGGCTTTGCCAGCGGCGTGGCAGGCGGAACCGGCTTCAGCACGGGTGCCGCCGGAGCAGGCGCGGACGGCGTCAGCGGCGGGAGGACGGGGGGTTTCGGCGGCTGACCCTGGCCCGCCGGCAGCGGCAGCGGTTGAGGTTGCACGGACGGCACTTTCGGCAGCACCGGCGGCACATTGGGCTGCACGGGCACCGAAGGAGCCGGCGCCAACGGAGAAGGTGCCGAGGGCGACGGCGTCGCGGGAGATGGTGCCACAGGGGACGGCGCCAAAGGAGACGGCGTCAAGGGAGGCTTTGGCAGCTGCCCGGCCCCCGCCGGAGCCGGCAAGGGCAAAGGCTGCACTCCAGGAGGCTTGGGTGGCTGCCCAGCCCCCGACGGAACCGGCACGGGCAAGGGCTGCACTCCAGGAGGCTTGGGCTGCTGCCCGGCCCCGGACGGAACCGGCACCGGCAAGGGTTGCACTCCAGGAGGCTTCGGTGGCTGCCCGGCCCCGGACGGAACCGGCACGGGCAAGGGCTGCACTCCAGGAGGCTTCGGCGGTTGCCCGGCCCCGGACGGAACCGGCACGGGCAAGGGCTGCACTCCGGGAGGCTTGGGCGGCTGCCCGGCCCCGGACGGAACCGGCACGGGCAAGGGCTGCACTCCAGGAGGCTTCGGCGGCTGACCCGGCTGCGGCGGAACAGGACCAGGCTGCGCCGGAACGGGGCCGGGTTGAGGCTGCGGCGACACCTTCGCTCCCGGAGGAACGACCGCCGGCAGAGGCTTGAACTGCCCCTGGCCGCCGAACGGCCCGCCCGGCACCGGACCTTGAGCGGGTGGCGGCACGATCTTCCCGGGCGGGAACATCACCGGCTTCGGCGGCACCGCAAGCGGCAAGGGCGGCAGCTTGGCCGCGAACGGAATCGGCACCGGAATCGGGATCGGGATGATCAGAGGCGGCGGCGGCACCGGGGGTGGCGGTGGCAGCACCAGGAAGCCGACCGGTGGGGGCGGCGGCGGCATCGTGTAGAACTCGACGATCGGCGGGGGCAGGATGATGATCGGCGGCAGCGGCGGGGGTGGCAACGCGTACCATTCATCATTGGGGATGAACTCTTCCGTCACCTCGATCGGAGGCGGCGGGGGAATGTCGTAATCCTCTTCATAGAAGGTCGCGGGCGGGCTGTAGGGCTCGTTCAGCTGGCCCAGCCGGTAGCGCGCCTCTTCGGCATGCGGCCCGCGCGAATAATGCCGCAAATAGGTCCAATAGGCTTCGGCCGTGCCGCGCGTGACGGTGCGCCTCCAGAAGAAGGCCTCGCGCCGAGCCGCGATGATCGCCCGGGCGCGCCTCGCCAGCGGGCCGTCCGGATAGGCAGCGATGAATTGCTGATAGCCCTCAATCGTGTCGCGTTCGATAGCGATCGAGAAGGCGTCGTCTCTCGACATCTGAGCGATCGGGCGACTGCGAAAATCTGACTGCGCCTGCGTCGGGGGAAGCGGCGTCTGCGGCGTGAAGAAGGTGAAATTGGTGGAGAGGCCCGAGACGTTCCAGGGCAGCTGGCCTCCCTTCGAATCCGTCTGGACCCTCAACCGGACGCGCGCGAAGACCTCGTCGAGCGGCAATCCAGGCACGCGGATGGTTTCGGCGAGCGCGCTCGCATAGGCGCCATATCCCTGCTTCTGCTCCTCGATGAGATAGCCCGGCTGTTGCGAGAAGGCGACCAGGAGGCTGGTCTGCGGGTCGAGCGCCGCGAGACCCGGCGCGAGCTGGGGCGCAATGCGGAAGGGAAGCGGGCGCGACAGGTCGAAGATCGCTACATGCGCGGCCCCCGGCAGCGTCTGGAACTGCGCCAGGAATTCGTTGATCGAGATCGTCTCCGGGCCGATCGCCGCAAGCGTCGCGAGCTGCGCATCCGTCGGGACGATGCGGTTATCGCCTTCGCTTTGCAGGCCATATCCCGAGACATAGATGACGGCGACTGCGTTCGGGCCGGCCTGGCCGAGCTTGGCGATGAAGGTCGCCGCGAGCGTCTCGAAGGTCTGGCGATCGACGTCGCGGCCGCCGGTGACGTCGAAGCCCGCCTGCTGCAACTGATAGGCGATCAACCCCGCATCGTTGACGGCGGTGGTTTCGGGCGCAGCGGAGGCATTCGCATAAGTGCCCTCCCCGATCACGAAGGCGAGCCGTGGCTGATTGCCGGGCGGGACCGATTGCGCTTGTGCAGGAGGTATCGTCAGCGCTGCGAAGGCGGCAATGGCGAGGCCGCAAATCCTGCCGATCATTTTAGCACTCCTTGCCCCCATCGAATCGTCATGATTCTCTGTCTCTAGGCATGAATGACCTATGAACCGTTATAGGCCTCGGACCGGCGCGCGGCGAGCGCAGCGCCCAGGGCCCGACCGAAAGGGCTGAAAGCCGTCCTTGCGCCCGCGGTCCGGCGCAACCTCTTGATGCGGCGCATGATCTCATCGTCCGGTCAGGTCATCAGACGAGCCACCTCGCGCCTGAGATGCGGCACGAGCTCGGTATCAAACCAGGGATTGGCCTTGAGCCAGCCATTATTGCGCCAGGAGGGGTGCGGCAGCGGTAGGAGCGCCGGCCGACGCGGCGCACTCAAGGTCTCGCGCCAGCGTCTCACCGTGGCGGTGAGGCCGCCTTTCGCCTCGGCGCCGAGATGCCAGGCTTGCGCATATTGCCCGATCAGCAAGATCAGCTCGATCGACGGCAAGGCCGAAAGAATGCGATCTCGCCAGGTGGCCGCGCATTCGCGACGCGGCGGCAGATCGCCCCCCTTGGCGTCCAGTCCCGGGAAGCAATGGCCCATCGGCACGATGGCGACCCGGCTCGCATCATAGAAGCTCGCCTCATCGAGCCCGAGCCAGGCACGCAGCCTGACGCCCGACGGGTCGGTGAATGGGCGCCCCGAGAGGTGCACCCGCGTGCCCGGCGCCTGGCCCGCAATGCACAGGCGCGCAGTCGCTGCAGCCTGGATCACCGGCCGCGGCTCATGCGGCAGGGGCGGACCGTAGAGCGGCGCATCGCGACAAATGCGGCAGGCCGCGAGATCGCTGAGAAGCTCGTCGAGTTTCGTCATCGTCCGATCGCCATATCACGGCGGACGTCGGTTGCCGCCCGTGCCGAACGCCTTTGTCCCGAGCCGAAACCGGCTGTGGCCTTCGCGACACACCGAACGGAATCCCGATCAGGCCCCGACCCTGCCCCCGATCCCAAGCTCAGACCCTAGATCTTGAGAATATAATCATAACATCAATTAGTTAAATGGATGAACGCAGGTATTGCGGCGGCCTTGTACTCCATCAAGATGAACCGCCATATCCCCCATTCGGGAGGTGCACTGGCCAACGAGCTTGGCCTAACAATCGAAACGGACCTAATAGTCGTCGAACCAAGTTTCAACGGCAGGCAGGTGTCAACAACGGGCTGGTCGATGGCTTTGCAGATGACTTTGCAGATGGCTTGGCAGATGACTTGGCATATGTGCGCGGCTCCGTTTTCCCGAATTCCGGCAAAGCGATGGGCCGCAGCTTTCATGGCCATGGTGGGCGTTGCGGGCGCTCATGCGGAGCAGATCGGCGACGCGGCGATCGCCGAAAATGAGGTGACGGGGTCGAACCCCGCACGCGGCATCGCTGTCGGCAGCGACGTGTTTCGCGATGAAACCGTGCGCACCGGCAAGGATAGCGACGCAAAGCTCGTCCTGAAGGACGACACCAATATCTCGCTCGGCCCCCTGTCGAACGTCGTGCTCGACCGTTTCGTCTATTCGGGCAACGGCACGGCCAAAGCGGTCGCGGTGAACTTCAGCAAGGGCGCCTTCCGCTTCATGACCGGCAGCTCGCCGAAAAATGCCTATACGCTGACGACCCCGGTAGCGACGCTCGGCGTGCGCGGCACCATCCTCGACATCCATGTGCTGCAAGGCCGGACGGTGGTGACGCTGGTCGAGGGAGCGACACATGTCTGCACGCGTTCCGGGCGCAGCTGCGTCGATCTCATCTTGCCGGGTCAGACGGTGGTGGTGACGGCAGCCAGTGCCCAGCTCACGACCACGTCTCGCTTCACTTTCCTGGAAAGCTGCGGCCAGAGCGTCAGCGGCGGCCTGTGCGGACCGACGCTGTATTCGTCCCTGCCTGGAGCCGCCGATATCGCCGCGTTGTGCGGACGCTGAGCGATCATGTCGAGGAGCACATCGACCCAGTTTCGCGGCGAGGGCGCGTGCCGAGACGCCGGCCATAGATCGCACGGCGCGGCCGGCCGCCAAGGCGAAACGTCATCGCTCGACCCGGTCCAATCCCTGTTCGCTCCGAGCCGCGCCACATTCGGGCGCCTCGCCTGGGTTCCCATCAGCGCCGTGGCTTGCCTCGCCATCACGACGAGCAGCCTGGTCGCGCGAGCCGGCTCGAGGCCTCCTCCGCCTCCCAATCCCTATTGCATGTTGACTGCCTCGAGCACGAGCACGCTGAGCAGGGCGATCAGCACGGCGAATGGCACGTTCGATGATTGCCGGATCAATTTGACCAGCAACGCCACGATCGATGCAACCGTCCCTGCGGTCGATTCGTTCGGCACGGTCACCATCACGAATTCGGCGAGTGGCCTGACCTTGAATGGCAGCCAGGGATTGACCCTCAACGGCACACACTTCCCCGATGGAGGGTCGTTCCTTACGCCGGCCGTCGTCTTTCTCGCCGATACGGGCGTCACGACGAATTCCGGAACGACCAGCCTGCTGAACGGCATCTTGCAGGCCGGGGCCGTGAACGCCTTCAGTCCCAACAGCGACTATGTTCTGGCGGCTCCGTCGGTCAGTGGCGGTGCCCCGGTCCCCGGCGGGCAGCTCGATCTCAACGGCTTCGGCCAGGTGATCGGATCGCTCAGCGGCGGCGGCTCCGTCGTCAGCGTCGCCACCGGCACGAGCGCGACCCTGTCAACCGGGGCCGACAACGCTTCGACGACCTTCAGCGGCTCGCTCTCGGAGCCGCCAGGCACCACGGGCGTGCTGGCTCTTACCAAGACCGGTACGGGCACCTTCACGCTCAACAGCCTCACCAACACCTATAGCGGCGGCACCCTCATCAGCGCCGGCACGCTGCAGCTCGGCGATGGCATCGCCAACGGCAATGCCGGCACCGGCGCCATCGTCGACAATGCGGTCTTGGTGCTGAAGCAAGGCAGCGCCTTCACGCTTGCGAACCCGATCAGCGGCACGGGCGCGGTGATCCAGAGCGGCCCCGGGACAGTCACGCTGACCGGGCCTGCGACCTATACGGGCGCCACCTTGATCAAGGGCGCCACTTTCCTCGGCGGGGCCACAAATGTCTTCAGCGCCGCCAGCCCGACGGTGGTCGCCACGGGCGGCACGCTCGATCTCGGCAATTTCGCCCAGACCATCAATACTATGGGTCTCGCCGGCGGGACCCTGCAGAACGGGACGCTGACCGGCGCGATCACCTCGGCGGGCGGCACGGTCTCGGCGATCGGCGGATCGGCCTCCCTGACGACGATCGGCGGCGTCACCCTGCTGAACGGGCTGAACGGCTTTACCGGCGGCGCCACCATCGCCGGAGGCACGCTGCAGCTCGGCAACACCAACGCCCTTCTCGCCAGCACCGCCCTGACGATCAAGCCTGGCGGCGCGTTCAACCTCAACGGCTTCAACCAGAGCCTGGCCTCGGTCTCGGGCGCCGGTAATATCACGCTCGGCAGCGGCAGGCTGTTCACCGGCTTCGACAATTCATCGACCACCTTCTCGGGCGTGATCTCCGGATCGGGCGGCTTGACGAAAGCCGGAGGCGGCAGGTTCACGCTCGGCGGCGTCAACACCTATTCGGGCCTCACCTGGATCCAGGGCGGCACGCTGGCGCTCACCAATGGCAGTGCCGCCGGCACCGGCCCGATCGCCATGAGCCTCAACACGACGCTCGCCTTCACCGGAACCGGCTACAGCTTCGCGAACCCGATTCAGTTCGTCGATCAGAGCTTCACCGATCCGACCATCGACAGCGGGCCCGGCACGATCACGGCGTCCGGCGTCATCTCGGGTGCCGGCGCCCTCGACAAGACCGGCACCGGCACCCTGATCCTGAGCGCCATCAACAGCTACACCGGCAACACCACCGTCAGCCAGGGCACGCTCGAGGTCGACGGTTCGATCGCCTCCTCGCCGATCGTCACGCTGGCCTCGGGCTCGGCCCTGACCGGCATCGGCACGGTGAACGCGATCAACGCGCTCGCGGGCTCGACCGTGATGCCCGGCAACGCGGCGAACCCCTATGCGGGCATGAGCGTGCTCGGCAATGTCATCCTGGCACCGGGCTCGAATTATGTGGTCAATCTCTCGCCGACCAGCGTGGCCGGCCTCAATGTCGCGGGCACCGCGACCATTTCGGGCGCCAATCTGACGACGCAGGCCGCACCCGGCAGCTACAACACCTATGGGCGCTATCCGCTCCTGACAGCCTCCGGCGGCGTCAACGGCACCTTCGGCAATGTAGCGTTCACCGGTCTCTCGGGCCTGCAGCCCGAGGTCACCTACGATGCCGATCACGCCTTTCTGCAATTCGTGCTGCCGAGCGACCAGCCCCAGCCCGGCCTCATCAATTCGCTCAACACGCTGGCAGGAGATCGGCAAGGCCAGCTGATCACCAATCGCGTGCTCGCCAGCATTCTCGGCGGCTTCAATGAGCAGATCAATTGCTCGAACTGCATCAGCGGCTTCGGATCGATCGGCTCGCTGAGCGCCGGCGTGCATGGCCGGTTTGGCCTGACCGACGACATCTATGTCTTCGGCGGCCTCGCGCTCGCCCATTACGATAGCGGCGGCGCCAACGTCACCACCGCGCCGATCGGCGTGCTCGCAGTGCGCTACGACTTCACCGAGCTCGGTTCCTCACGCCCCTTCGTCGAGATCGGCGGCGAAGCATCGCCATGGCAACGCGTCAAGTATTCGCGCAATTACAACTTCGGCTCGATCAACGGAACCGGAACCGGAAGTGCCAATTCGGCCGATTATGCGACCTATGCCAAGCTCGGCTGGGTCTATCGCATCACGCCCCAGGACGAGGCGGGCCTCGCGGCCGAGATCTGGCGCGGCTGGCAGCGCGTGGATGGCTATAACGAGGCGATCACCCTCACCAACCCCGTGCCTGGCCGGATCAATTCCGGCACCGACATCATGAATATCGCCAAGATCGGTGGGCAATGGACGCATCTATGGACCGGGGTCCTCGATTCGAAGATCGAGACGCAGGTCAATCTCGGCATCGCCCGGTCCTTCGATTCGCATAGCGGCGTCGGAGCCTCCTTCTCGAGCGCCACCTCTCTGAGAGGCGCCGACCACGAGCATAGCTGGGCCGAATATGGGCTGCGCGTCGGCTATCGCTTTTCCCGCTCGTCGATCCTCGACGTCTTCATCGACGGGACGCTCGGAGCAAAGCCGATCGGCAACACCATTCATCTCGGCACCGGCTATCGCTACTCCTTCTGATCGCAGGGCGCTTCCGCCATGCGGCCCGGCGCAAGGCCGGGCCGCGATGTCGCGTTCGAGGTCGGCCGCGACGGCCCGTCCGCAGCAGCCGAAAGCATCCGCCATGTCACCCGGTGATGTTGCTCAGCCGGTGATCTTGCACCCGGCCCGGTCGATCATGTCGCGCACGATCAGAGGGGTGGCGGGAGTTTCGGCCCAATGATCGCGGCTTGGCGCAGCCGCCTCGAGAGCGTGGCGAGCCGCCTTGTCGTCGAGGCTGAGATGGCCATTGCAGGACGCGACCGGCGTTCCGTCGCCTGCCACAGCTGCGTCAATCAGGATTCCGGCCGTCTCGCCCAATCCGGCGAGATAGGCGGTGAGCACCTGGCGGGCAGTCGGGTTGGACGGCGCCTGGGTCAACATCTCCATCACCTGCACCACGGAAATCTGCCCCTTCGAGGTCGAGGGCGCGGCCCGAGACGGGGCTGATGTGAACAGGGTCGCGACGACGGCGATGAGGCAGGCGTGACCGAATTTGGAAATCGACATGGGATGAAGCTCCTTTGACAGTGAGGCCATCATCGTCATGCAGATATTTATTATTGTCAAACGATAATTTATGCCGTATATGCAACTCATGTCGTTCAATGATGGCCTCCCCATGACCAAATCTGCATCGATGCCCGCAATACCAGCCGATCACCGCTCCCGACGCGCCGTGCGCGTCCATGCGCTCAGCAGGGCCATGGCGGTTCTCTGCGTGGTGACGTCGCTGGTGCTGGTCGCCGGCACGTTGCTCTATTGGTGCGTCACGCCGTCATCGGCCTTGCTGGCCGGGGCCCAGCTCCCGGTCACGTCGCCGCGCGAGATCGGCTTCGGCGTTCGGTCGCTCTGCTTCGTCATCACCATGGTGCCGCTCTGCGTGCTGGTCTTCGGTCTCATGAGTGCCCGCCGCAGCTTCAATGCGTTCGCGGCCGGACGCTTCTTCTGCGTTGACGCCGTCGGCGGGCTGCAGAGATTCTCCCTCGCCATCCTGGCCGAGACGCTGCTCAAGCCCTTCGCGGGCGCCGCGCTTTCGCTCGTCCTGAGCGCCAGCGATCCGTCCGGCGCGATGACCCTCGCCTTCAGCGTGGGATCGGACACTTTGCTTGCGCTCGTGTTCGCCGGCACGATAGCGGCGATCGCCTGGGTGATGACGCAGGCCATCGCCATCGCCGACGAAAACGCGCAATTCGTCTAAGGGTCGATGCCATGCCCATCAGGGTCAGGCTCAATGTCATGCTCGCCGAGCGCAACGTGAAATCGAAGGACCTTGCCGAGCATGTCGGCATCACGGAAGCAAATCTATCCCTGCTCAAGCAGGGCAAGGTGAAGGGCATCCGCTTCGAGACGCTCGAACGCATCTGCGAGTATCTGGATTGTCAGCCGGGCGACCTGCTTCGCCATGAAACGGAAGGGTCCTGATCGCCTCTCCCGAGGGCCCCCTGTCAGGTGCCGCAATTTCTGGCGCGACCGATATCGTCACGGCATGCCATGATCGAGCCAGCTTGCTCAAGCGCCTCGACCGCCATCTTCAGGAGCCTGAATGTCCGCGCCCATCGCTCCCTTCATACCGGACCGTTTTCGCTCGACCGTGCCCTTCTATGTTGCGGGACGCCTGAATTATCCACCTCGCCTCCTCGAGAACGTCGCGTCCTGGCTCGACATCTCGCCTCAGGACCATGTGCTTGACCTCGGTTGCGGACCGGGCTTCCTCGCCATCGCCTTCGCCAAGCTCGGCTGCAGCGTCACGGGCATTGATCCCGACCAGGCGATGCTGGCGGCGGCGCGGGAACTCGCCACCCGGGAAGGCGTGTCTTGCAGTTTCCGCGAAGGCTCCTCTTACGAGCTCGGCCCGGCGCTCGGCCGCTTCAAGCTCGTGACCATGGGACGTTCCTTCCATTGGATGGATCGACCGGCGACGCTCGCCACGCTCGACGGCATCGTCCCGGAGGGCGGCGCTATCGCCCTGTTCAACGACGACGACATTCGCTGCCGGGAGAATCGCTGGGTCGAGGCCCTGGAAGAGGTCCGCCGGCCCTTCGAGCGCCCGGAAGAATTCAGGACCATGCAGAAGACCGGTGAGGTCGAGCGGCATGAGATCGTGCTCCTCGCCTCCGCCTTCGCTCGCCTCGAAAGCATGGGCATCACCGAGCGGCGCGTGCTGACGATCGAGACGGCGCTCGCGCGCGCCCTCTCCTATTCGGCATCCTCGCCCGAGAAGCTCGGCGAGCAACGCCCGGTCTTCGAGGCGCAGGCCCGCGAGGCGCTGCTGCCTTTCGCGGTCGACGGCCGCCTGACCGAGATCGTCAGGTTCAGCGCCCTCATCGCCCGCAGGCCGCTTTAGAAGGCCACCGCCGCCTCCTGGTTTCGCATCTCGAGACCAGCGCTCCGCAAGGCCGCGACCAGCGCCGCGGCGGGTTTCCGGCCCGAGGTGAAGGCGATCGCGGCATCGAGCCTCGCCTCGGCCAATGGCGGCGGGAGATCGCCGAGCAGCGCCGCCGCCCGCCTTGCGATGGCAGGCGCCGGGTCGAGCCAGGTGACCGGCCAAGGCGCGAGTTTGGTCAGCCGCGCCGAGAGCAAAGCGTAGTGGGTGCAGCCCAGAACCACGACATCCGTCACGGCGCCGCCATCGTCGCGAAAGCAGGGCGCGATCTCGGCCAGGATCTCCGCATCCGGCGCCGGCCTCCCCGACAACTCGTCCTCGGCAAGAGCAGCGAGTTTCGCCGAGCCGACGAGCTCGACGTGGCAGCCCTCGGCGAAGCTCGCGACGAGCTCACGCGTATAGTCGCGCCTCACGGTGCCGGGGGTTGCCAATACCGAGATGCGTCGCGTGCGCGACAGGGCGGCGGCGGGCTTGATGGCCGGCACCGTGCCGACGAAAGGCATCGCATAGGCGGCGCGCAGATGCGGCAGCACCAGGGTCGAGGCGGTATTGCAGGCGATCACCACGCAATCTGGCCGCTCGCGCCCGATCGCCTCCCCCACCACTTCGCAAACGCGCGCGATCATTTCCGCATCGGCGAGATCGCCATAGGGAAAGCGGGCATCGTCGGCGATATAGGCATAGCGCGCATCGGGACGCAGCTTGGCGATCTCACGAAACACAGTGAGCCCGCCGATCCCGGAATCGAAGATCAGCACAAGCGGGTTTGCAGTGCCCATCGGCTCCGATCCCGCCGCGTGGCGCTTCGCTATTCGGCAGCCTCGATCACCGGGCGCCCCCGCGCCTGACGCTCGCGCTTGAGCAGCTCGGCCATCAGGAAGGCGAGCTCGAGCGCCTGCTCGGCGTTGAGGCGAGGGTCGCAATGGGTGTGATAGCGGTCGGCGAGGTCGGCATCGGAGACCGCCCGCGCGCCGCCAGTGCATTCGGTGACGTTCTTGCCTGTCATCTCCAGATGCACTCCACCCGCATGCGTGCCCTCGGCCTGGTGGACCGCGAAGAAATTGCGCACCTCACCCATGATCTGGTCGAAGGGTCGCGTCTTATAGCCATTGCCGGCCTTGACGGTGTTGCCGTGCATCGGGTCGCAGGACCACACGACATGGCGTCCTTCGGCTTTGACGGCGCGCACCAGCTTCGGCAGATGGTCGAACACCTTGCCGGCCCCGAAACGGCAGATCAATGTCAGCCGGCCGGGCTCGTTGCCGGGATCGAGAATGTCCATGAGCCGCAGCAGGCCTTCCGGCGAGAGCGAAGGTCCGCATTTGAGGCCGAGCGGATTCTTGACGCCCCGACAGAACTCCACATGGGCATGGTCCGGCTGGCGCGTGCGGTCGCCGATCCAGATCATATGGCCGGAGGTCGCATAAGGATCCCCGCTGGTGGAATCGATGCGGGTGAAGGCTTGCTCATAGCCGAGCAGCAGCGCCTCATGGCTGGTGTAGAAATCGGTGACCCGCATCTCGGAATGGACATCCGCGCCGATGCCGATGGCGCGCATGAAATCGAGCGTTTCGGTGATCCGGTCCGCGACTTCGCTGAACCGCGAGGAGGCCGGCGCATCCTTGAGGAAGCCGAGCATCCAGCGATGCACATTCTCGAGCGAGGCGTAGCCGCCGGTCGCGAAGGCGCGCAGCAGGTTGAGCGTCGCCGCCGATTGTCGATAGGCGTCGATCTGGCGCGAAGGGTCGGGCCGGCGCGCCGCCTCCGTGAAGTCGATGCCGTTGATCACGTCGCCGCGATAGCTCGGCAATTCGACGCCGCCGATTGTCTCGGTCGGCCCTGAGCGCGGCTTGGCGAACTGGCCGGCGATGCGGCCGACCTTCACCACGGGGGAGGCGCCAGCGAAAGTGAGCACCACCGCCATCTGCAGGAAGACGCGGAAGAAATCGCGGATGTTGTCGGCCGAATGCTCGGCGAAGCTTTCGGCGCAGTCGCCGCCCTGGAGCAGGAAAGCATCGCCCGCCGCCACCTTGGCGAGCGCCGCCTTGAGCTTGCGTGCCTCCCCGGCAAAGACCAGCGGCGGAAAACCCGAGAGCTGCTTCTCGACGGCCGCCAGCGCCTCCGGGTCGGGATAGACCGGCACCTGCTCGATCGGCATGCCCCGCCAGGAACCGGGCGCCCAATTCTTCGTCATCACGCTCTGGGTCATACGCAAGCTCCTCCCGGACCGGCCCGCCGGATGCCGCCACCCGCCTCAAGGCCGATCCGTCCAATTACCAAATGCAGGTCCTCGCGGCCCTACCCCGAGACCGCTCCGAAAAACGACGCGCAAGCGCGGCCTTGCCTTGCGCTTGCGGCGCCCCTTTCGGACGCGTCTTCAGCTTCTATACACGATCGCAAGCCGCGAGCCATTCCTCGCTCACGGCCCTTGATATCGCGCTATTTTCGCTGAAACGCAGGGGACCCTCAGGTCTGGGCTCACCCATTGACGAGCCGTAGCGCCGCCTCCGTGTAGCGCGCGCCCGCGACCGCCGACACGGGCGAGGCGGCCTCGATCTCAGCGAGATCCTGCGCGCTCAGCACGATCTCTGCGGCGGCACTGTTCTCCTCCAGATGCCGGATCTTGCGCGCACCCGGGATCGGGACGATGAAATCGCCCTGATGCAGCACCCAGGCGAGGGCGAGCTGCGCCGCCGTCACCGATTTCCTTTTGGCGATGCGCTCCAAGGTGTCGATCAGCCGGAGATTGGCCGCCATCGTCTCGTCCTGGAAGCGCGGCAGGCCGAGGCGCCAATCATCGGCGCCAAGATCGGTCCGGGTGCGGATGGCGCCGGTCAAAAGGCCACGCCCCAGCGGGCTATAGGGCACGAAGCCGATGCCGAGCTCGCGGCAGACCGGAAAGACCTCGGCTTCGGGCTCGCGGCTCCAGAGCGAATATTCGCTCTGCACGGCGGCGATCGGATGCACCGCATGCGCCCTGCGGATCGTCTTGGCGCTGGCCTCCGACAGGCCGAGCGCCCGCACCTTGCCGGCCTTCACCAGATCGGCCATGGCCCCGACCGTGTCCTCGATCGGCACCGATGGGTCGACGCGATGCTGGTAGAACAGGTCGATCGTCTCGATGCCCAGCCGCTTGAGGCTCGCCTCGGCCACCTCCTTCACATGCTGCGGCCGGCTGTCGACGCCGATCATGCGGGCCGCCCCGACCCCGTGCTCGGAGATCTTGAAGCCGAATTTAGTGGCGATGACCACCTGGTCGCGCCGTTCCTTCAGCGCCTTGCCGACCAGGATCTCATTCTCGAACGGACCGTAAACCTCTGCGGTGTCGAAAAAATTCACCCCGATATCGACGGCGCGCCGCAAGGTCGCGAGCGAGGCCGCCTCTTCCTGGCCGCCATAAGCAAAGCTCATGCCCATGCAGCCGAGCCCGACCGCCGAGACCTCGAGCTCTCTTCCGAGCTGACGCATCTTCATGGAATTCTCCTGCAGCACTGCGAAATCATCGCGAACCCTCCGGGATCGCTCACCGAAGATAAGGCGTCGGCTTTGTCCCGAAAATGCGTGCAAATCTGCACGGGTTGTTCTATCAGGCTCATCAATGGAACGCGCCGATCTCTCGAACCTCGCGGTCTTCGCGACCGTCGCCGAGCATCTGAGCTTTCGCAGGGCTGGCCGCGCGCTCGGCATTTCGCCCTCGGCCGTCAGCCACGCCATCCGCGGCTTGGAAGAGAGACTGCACGTGCCGCTCTTCGCCCGCACCACGCGCAGCGTCGCCCTGACGACGGCTGGCGAGCGGCTTCTCGAGGGGCTTGGGCCCGCCTTTTCCGGGATCGACATGGCGCTCGAGGCGGTGGCGGCGCTACGCGACCGACCGGTCGGCCCGTTGCGGCTGACGGTGCCGCGCAGCGCCGCCCAGCTCGTGCTGACGCCCTATGTGGCGCCCTTCAGCGCCGCCTTCCCGGACGTCGTCTTGGATGTCGACATCAATGATCGCTTCGTCGATCTCGTCAGCAGCGGCTTCGATGCCGGCATCCGCATCGGTGAGAGCCTGGAGCGTGACATGGTGGTCACCCCGCTCGGCCCGCCGCTGCGCTTTGCGGCCGTGGCCGCGCCGAGCTATTTCGTCAACCACAAGGTGCCGCACTCGCCATCCGAGCTGTCGGGCCATCGCTGCATCCGCCGGCGCCAGCCGTCGGGCAATTTCTATCACTGGGAGTTCGACCGCGAGGGCGCCTCGCTCGAGGTCGAGGTTGACGGGCCGCTCATCTTCAACGACGATCAGCTGGTGCTCGAGGCAGCGCTGGCCGGTGCGGGCCTTGCCCTCTTGTTCGAGGGTCATGTCGCACCCTATATCGAGGCGGGAAGGCTGGTGCGGGTGCTCGAGGCTTGGTGCGAGCCTTTCCCAGGCTTCTTTCTCTACTATCCGAGCCGCAGGCTGATGCGGCCACCCTTGCGCGCCTTCATCGATTTTGTCCGCGGCAATGTCCTGTGCGGCGCCAGCCGATAGAAGCTGCTTGCGACGAGTTGCCGCGCCTCTTCCTGGAATAAACGACGGCGACGGACGGTCTTTTCCCTCGAAGCATCCAAGCTTCGGACAAGGAGACCGAAATGACGCAGGACGCTTACGATCACGAAGAGGGTGCGACCACACGGCGCAAGGTGCTCGAATGCATGACTTGGGCCGGCACGGGCATTCTTTGGACGCTCGCCGGAGGAATTCCGCGCTCGAACGGCCTGATCGGCGAAGCCAGGGCTGAAGACGCCAAGGCGTTCAGCTTTCTCCAGCTCAGCGACAGCCATATCGGCTTCGACAAGCCCGCCAACCCGAATGCCAACGGCACTCTGATCGAGGCGATCACCAAGGTGAATGCGCTGCCGGCCCGTCCGTCCTTCATGATCCATACCGGCGATATCAGCCATCTGTCGAAGCCCGCCGAATTCGACACCGCCGACCAGATCATCGGCCAATCGCGCCTCGACGTGCATTATGTGCCTGGCGAGCACGACGTCCTCGACGAAGACCGCAAGCTCTATCTCGACCGCTACGGGAAGGGCGCGAAAGGCTCGGGCTGGTACTCGTTCGATGCCGGCGGGGCGCATTTCATCGGGCTCGTCAACGTGGTCGACCTAAAGTCCGGCGGCATGGGCAATCTCGGCGCAGATCAGCTCGCCTGGCTGCAGGCCGACCTCGCCGGGAGGACCGCGAGCACTCCGATCGTGGTCTTCGCCCATATCCCGCTCTGGACGGTCTATCCGGAATGGGGCTGGGGCACCGAGGATTCGGCGCAGGCGCTCGCCATGCTCAAATCCTTCGGCTCGGTCACGGTGCTCAACGGCCATATCCATCAGGTGATGCAGAAGGTCGAAGGCAATGTCGCCTTCCACACGGCGCGCTCGACCGCATTCGCGCAGCCGGCGCCAGGTTCTGCCCCCTCACCCGGCCCGATGAAGGTCGAGGATGCCAAATTGCGCACCCTGCTCGGCATTCGCCAGGTGACGTTCCAGCCCGGCACCCAGCGCCTTGCCGTGATCGACCAACCCCTCATCGGTTGAGGCACGCCGCTGCGTCGAAACTGCCGCCCGACGAAGCAGGGATTGCCGCGGGTCTTTCGCCTCCGCCGCGGAGGCGAATTGTCCGACCGGACCACCCTGATGACGATCGGGCAGCCTGCGTCCCGAATGCATCGCAACGAGGCCTGAAGCATATGATTGCCGCTTTCACCCGCGCCTGTTCTACCCACGCACTGGCCGCGCTTCTCGCAATTGCCGTGATGGGGGCCCAGCCGGTCTATGCCGCGGATGTCGCGGTCAAGATCGACAACTTCACCTTCACGCCCGACAGCATGGAGATCCCGGCCGGCACGACCGTGGTGTGGACGAATGAGGACGATATTCCCCACACGATCGCCAACGCCGAGCGCCAGTTCAAGTCCCACGCGCTCGATACCGGCGACAGCTTCTCCTTCACCTTCACGCAGCCCGGCACCTATGAATATTTCTGCTCGCTTCACCCGCATATGAAAGGCAAGATCATCGTCAAGTGAACGCTCTCGCGAAGGCCTTGCTCTGCCCGAAGCCTATCTCAGGGCTGGGCTTGAGCGGATGTCGGTCGGGGAAGGATCGCCGAATGCTCGAACCGGACCAGCGCGAGGCCGAGCGGTTCCGGGCGCTCGTCCTCCCGCTGCTCGACGAGGTCTATACTTTCGCCCGCTATCTGACGCGCGACGCGATCGAGGCCGAGGACGCAGCGCAGGAGACCTTTCTGCGGGCGCTGCGCTATTTTGCGGGGTTCTCGGGTGACCAGATCAAGCCTTGGCTGTTCACCATCCTGCGCAACGTGCTGCGCTCGCGTGATCCTCGGCGTTTCGAGCCGCTGCCTCAGACTCAAGGGGGCGAAGAAGTGTCGGTCGAACCGCTCTGGGGCGAGCCTGCGGCCAACCCCGAGACGAACGCGGCGCGATCGGACGCGGCCCTGCATTTGCGCGAGTTGATCGGCCGCTTGCCGGCCGTCTATCGGGAGACGCTGTTGCTCAAGGAGTTCAACGATCTGAGCTACCGCCAGATCGCCGAAGTAACGGGGGTTCCGATCGGCACCGTGATGTCGCGGCTCGCCCGTGCGAGGGAGGAATTGCAGGCGGCTTGGTTCGAGCTCGAAAAGAAGGCGAAGATCCCATGACTTGCGACGACAAGAAGCCGCTGGTCCATGCGCTGGCCGATGGCGAACTCGATGTCATCCATGCCCGCGAGGTCGAGGCGCATATCGCCTCTTGCGCTGAATGCGCCGCGACCTACGCGGAAGCCATGGCGCTGAAGCAGAAGCTCGCAATGCCCGGCCTGCGCCTGCGGGCGCCGGCCGATTTGGCGCAACGCATCGCGCAAGCCCTGCCGGCCGCCGCGCCGAAGGAGGTCGCACGAGCTCAAACCGCGCGGCTTGCGCCGGTCGCGAATCTTGCGCCGGCGTCGTTCGGTGAGCCGCGCAAGCCTTCAACCTCCGGCAAGTTCGCAACCTCCAGCAAGGTTTGGGCCTTGAGGGTGCAGGGCGCGCTCGCAGGTGCCGGCGGCGCCTTCGCCCTTGCGGCCTGCCTCGCCTTCTTCGTGATGCGTGTGGGAAGCGGCGGGGAGATCGCCGCCAACCTGGTCGACGGCCATCTGCGCTCGCTCGCCGGCGAGCATCTGTTCGACGTGCAATCGACCGACCAGCACACCGTGAAGCCGTGGTTCGCCGGCAAGCTCGCCGTGACGCCGCCGGTGCCCGATCTCGCCTTGAAGGGCTTCACCTTGGTCGGAGGCCGCCTGGACTATGTGCGCGGCCAGGCGGCGGCGGTCGTCGTCTATCGGCGCCGCACCCATGTGATCAACCTGTTCGTCTGGCCGGGAACCGACCCTGCCCCGCCGTCGACCGAGCTCTCGGGCTATTTCCTGCGGCACTGGACGAAGGACGGCCTCACCTTCTGGGCCGTGAGCGATATCGCCGAGCCGGAGCTCGCCGAGTTCGAGACGGCATATCAGGGAGCGACCTGACCGCTCAGCGCCGCAAGCGCGCGCTCGGCTGCCGCATGGTGACGATTTCCTCGCCGGCGGAAGGGTGCAGGGCCATCGTCCGGTCGAAATCGGCCTTGGTGGCGCCCATCTTGATGGCGATGGCGGCGAGCTGGACCATCTCGGCCGCACTCTCTCCACTGATATGCAGGCCGAGCACCTTGTCGGTTCGCGCCGCCACGAGGAGCTTCATGAAGATCTTCTCGTCGCGACCCGAGAGGGTCGCGAGCATCGGGCGGAAATGCGCCGTGTAGACGTCGACCTCGGCATGGCGCTCGCAAGCCTGGAGCTGGGTCAGCCCGACCGTGCCGATCTCGGGCGTGATGAAGACCGCAGTCGGCACATCGGCGTGATCGGCGTTCCAGGGCTTGTCGCCGAAGACGCTGTCGGCGAAGGCATGCCCTTCGCGGATGGCGACCGGGGTCAGTTGCAGGCGATCGGTGACGTCGCCGATCGCATAGATCGAGGTGACATCGCTGCGGCTATCGGCATCGACCCTCACCTCGCCCTTGGCGCCGAGGCCGACGCCCGCAGCCTCGAGGCCGAGCCCGCGCGTATTGGGCTCGCGGCCGGTGGCCATGAGCACCACTTCGGCATCGAGCGTTTCGCCATTGTGCAGATGCACGCGCCGCAAGCCATCCGCGAGCGCCTCGATCTTGGCGAATTTGCGCTCGAAATGAAATTTGACGCCGCGGCCGGCGAGCGAATGGGCGGCCTGCTTGCGCAGATCCTCGTCGAAGCCGCGCAGCACCGCATCGCCGCGATGGACGAGATGAACCTCGGTGCCGAGCCCGGCAAAGACGCTGGCGAATTCGAGCGCGATATAGCCGGCGCCGAGCACGACCATGCGTCGCGGCAGGCGCGGCAGATGAAAGATGTCGTCGGAGATGATGGCGAGCTCCGCCCCGACCACCGAGCCTGGCCGCGACGGCCTGCCGCCGGTGGCGACCAGGATGGTCTTGGCCCGGACCGTATCGCCCGAGGCGAGCCGCACCTCATGGGGCGAGAGGATGGTGGCACGCTCCTCGCGGATCGCCACGCCTGCCCCGTCGAGGCCCTTGCGGTAAAGCCCCGACAGACGCGTCACCTCGGCCTCGACGCGGTCGCGCAGGCGCTCCCAGGAGAAGCCCGGATGCGTCGCCTCGAAGCCGAAGCCGACCGCATCCTCGAAAGCATGAGGAAAGCGGCTCGCATAAACGAGGAGCTTCTTCGGCACGCAGCCGCGGATGACGCAGGTACCGCCGATCCGGTTGTCCTCGGCGATCATCACCTTGGCGCCGTGGCCTGCGGCGATGCGCGCGGCGCGCACCCCGCCTGATCCGGCACCGATCACGAACAGATCCGCATCGAAGCTCGTCATGATATGCGCGCCGGGTTGGGCAAGGGGGCTGGCTTGGGAGCTGGCGGTTTGGGAGCCGATTCGGGCTGTGGAGGCGCCGCGGGATCGGGGGAGTAGGCGACGCGGATGAGAGCCCCTCCCGCAAAGACAACTGCGATCCACCAGGCCTGCCAGGCGCCATGCCCGACCAACATGGTGGCTGCGACCGTGCCGAACAAGCCGAGGCGCGACAGCAGCGCCGGCCCTCTCAAGTCGCGCCAGCTCCACAGGAGCATCAGCGCAACCGCCAGGGCGAGAGCGCAGCCGATGAGGCCGAGCTCGACGCCGATCTGCAGATAGCCGTTATGGGGATGGCCGACCGCGAGCATCCTGCGGAACTCGTCCGCGACTTGGCCGACAATCGCGGTATCGCCGAGCGTGACCGAGGCGCCGAAGCCTGCACCCAGCCAAGGATGCAGCAGCATGGCAGCGCCGTAGCTGCGCCAGATCTCGACCCGATCGGCGGCATGCATCCAGGCGAAGACGTCGTAGGTGGCCTGCGGCAGGACGCGCCAGGCGATGTCGCCGAAAGCGAACACGCCGACGAAGACGAAGGAAACAGCGATAGCCGCGAGCCCCAGCACCAGGCGCGGAAAGCGCCAGGCCAGCAAGCAAGCGGCGACCGATACGCCTTGGGCAAACATCGCCGTCCCGCTTTGCGATGACCAGATGGCGACCGTGGTCACGGCGAGCGCGGCCCACAGAGCGATGTGGCGCCGCGGCGCCGACATCGCCATGGTGCAGAGCGGCCAGAACCACACCAGCAAGCTCAGCACCGGCCGGTTATATTCAAAAGTCTTGGCGCGCAGATGCAGCGCGTTGCGGATCGGCATGTTGAAGCGCAGCTCGCCGATGCAGATCAGCGCCGCGACGATCGCCCCGACCGCGAGCGGCAGCGCGATGGTGCGCGGCGCGACGCCAAGTCGGTTCTGTGGCAAGTTGCTCGGCAGGATGTTCCTTGGCAGGATCTGCAGAATCACGGCGCCGGCAATCAGCGGCACGGCGACTTCCGTGAGCGCCCGCAAGGTCTGGACGCGATCGGCGCTCCAGCCATAGGAGGCGACGCTCACGAGGACGAATGCGAGGCTCGCGAGGCCAATGCGCGAGCGTGCCGCCGACACGAATGCCGAGCCGACGGCGCTCCTTCCCGTCAGGGCGCCGGCTGAAGCGAGGGCGGCGACCGCCGCAAGCGCCAGCACCAGCGGTGCCGAACGATTGGCGACTGCCATGGCGACCGGAAGGGCCGCAAACAGCAGCATCGCCAAGGTCGCCAGCCGCGAGGCCGACGCTCCGCCCGCCTCGATCCGTTCGTCGAGACTCGTCTGTCCGTCAAGACTCATCTGTCCGTCGAGACTCTTGGCCGCGCTCACGCGCGATGCGGCATCGAGCCTCGGGGACACGAATGGGTGGCTCAACGTCCGAGATCGACGCCGCGCTTCTTCATCTCGTCGACGATCCGAGTGGCCATGAACGTCGCCACATCCTTCGACCAGTTATCGGTCGCATCGGCGACGTCGTTGAGCACCTGCGGCAAGGCCGCGGTGTATTTGACGCCGGCCGGGCTCTGCAGGAAGGCGAGAATTGTCTTGAGGGTGGGCTCGTCGAGCTTGCGGGCATAGACCTCCGCCGCCTTGGCGACGAGTTCCTTCTTCTTGGCGTCGAGCTCGGGCTTCATGGCGACAATGATGTCTTCGAAGTCATTGGAGCTCTGCGGGCGCTTCTTTGTGTAGAGGACAAGAAGCTGGGAGGCGACATTGGAGATCAGCGGATCGAAGCTGTTGGTGATCCCGGAAGCGTCCATCACGCTGCGGGCCACGGCAAGGTGCGTGGCAGGAAGCGGCGGAAGCGGGGCGGCCGGCGCTGGTGCGGGAGCGGCTGGCTGAGCGGGCGCCTGCTGAGCCAGGATTTGCGAGGCAGTAAGGGCTTGCGAGGCGGCAAGCGCACCGGCCAGGCACAGTCCGGCGAGGGCACGGCGAATAGAACGGTGGGCCACGAGATGCTCCCTGTAATGGCGGCCGAGGCGGATCGGAGGCCCCGAATCAGCCAAGTGAGCCGAGGATCGTAAGGTCGCCGCCCCCGGCAATGATCGCGCCTCGCGCCAACCCGATGAACAGGCCGTGCTCGACGATGCCGGGGATATCGCCCAATCGGCCGGAAAGCGCAACCGGGTCCGCAATCACACCGAATGCGGCGTCAAGGATGAAATGGCCGCCATCGGTGACGAAGGCCCGACCATCCGGCGCTTTGCGCAGCTCGATCCGCCCGGCGAGCCCGAGACGCGACGCCGCGGTCTCGATGGCGATGCGTGTCGCCGCGAGACCGAAGGGCACGACCTCGATCGGCAGGGGAAAGGCGCCGAGCCGCGATACGAGCTTGGAGCGATCGGCAATCACTATCATGCGCGCCGAGGCGCAGGCGACGATCTTCTCGCGCAGCAACGCCCCCCCGCCTCCCTTGATCAGGCGCAGCTCGTGATCGATCTCATCGGCGCCATCGACGGTCAGATCGAGCCGCGGCACCTCGTCGAGCGTCGCCACCCGCAGACCGAGGCGCTCGGCCTGGGCCCGGGTCGCCTCCGAGGTCGGAACGCAGACGAGATCAAGCCCCGAACCCGCCCGTTCGGCCAAAAGCGCCCGCTCGGCCAATAGATCGACGAAGCGGGATGCTGTCGATCCCGTTCCGAGACCGAGCTTCATGCCCGTGGCCACGAGCGACACGGCATGTGCGGCGGCCGCGCGCTTCTGATCGTCTTGTGTCGGAAGACCTTGTGTTGGAAGGTCTCGGGTCTGATCGGACATATGGCCACCTGTCGCGGGCTCGATATGCCCATAGCGATTGGGCTCGAACCCGCGATCTCCAGCCCGAGAGGCCGGAAATTCGTGAACGATTCCAATCACTGCCATAGAACCATAGCGGCAAGGGCGATTGAAATCCAGCTTGAGCCTGACGGCGTCCAATACCGGCAACTTGCGATCGCGCGCAGGCCCGATCGGGGGCCCGCCAACCTTTCATCGACGGCCAGCCTGTTGGGCAGTCAAGCTCTTGGGTAGTCAAGCTCTTGGGTAGTCGAGCTCTTGGGTAATCAAGCTCTTGGGTAGTCGAGCTCTTGGGCGCTCGTCGCAACCATTTATGGGCCGTTCGAGGGGGGCAGAAAATATCTCGTTCCGACCGGTTCCGTTGGCCCTCGCGATTCGTCTTGGGGTCGTAGCGCTCTCCGAGCGGACCTGGCCTCCACATGCCGGACCGACGGTCACGAGCGCGCGCCACAGGAGTGTTCATGCGCGCCATCAAGAACGAGCCGTCGCGTCGCAGCTTCGTCGCCATCGGCCCGGCTGCCGGCTTGGCGCTTGCTATGCAAGCGCTGCCGGCAAAGAGCCAAGATGACAGGCTTCGAACCGACGATAGGCTTCAGACCAACGATAGGCTTCGGACCAACGACCTCGAGGCGCGCGTCGATCACGCGATAGACCGCACGATCGCCGATCGCCGCATTGTCGGGACCGTCGTCATCGTCGTCCGAGACGGCGATGTCGCGTATCGGCGCGCCGCCGGTTATGCCGACCGCGAGGCCGGGCGACCGATGCATGAGGACGCGATCTTCCGCCTCGCATCCTTGTCGAAGACGATCGTATCGGCGACGGCGCTGGCTCTGGTCGACCGAGGGCGACTGGGTCTCGACGATCCGGTCACCAAATGGCTGCCGGGCTTCCAACCACGCACGAAGGACGGGGCGGTCCCCGTCATCAGCATCCGTCAACTGCTCACCCATACGGCCGGCCTGTCATATGGGTTCTACGAGCCGCCGGACGGCTCCTATCATCGCGCCGGAGTTTCCGACGGGCTCGATCAGTCGGGCTTGGACCTTGACGAAGAGCTGCACCGCATCGCCTTGGCCGGCCTCGCCGCCGAGCCCGGCACAACATGGCGCTATTCGATCGCGACCGACGTGCTCGGCGGCGTCATCGCCGAGGCGGCCGGAGAGTCCTTGCCGGATTCTGTCCAGCGCCTGGTCACCGCTCCGCTCGCTATGGTCGATAGCGGCTTCTCCGTCAGCGAATCGGGTCGTCTTGCTGTGCCCTACGCGGACGGCAAGCCCGAGCCCGTGAGGATGGCGGATCCGCAGCTTGTTCCTTTCAGGGGCTTGGGCGTCATTCGCTTTTCGCCGTCCCGCGCTTTCGATCGCGCCTCCTTCCCCTCCGGTGGAGCCGGCATGATCGGCACCGCCGGCGATTTCGTTCGCTTTCTCGAAGCGGTCCGCACCGGGGGGCAATCGATCCTGACACCATCGGCGGTGCAGCAGATGACAACGAACCAGATCGGCAATCTGACCGTGTCGAATCTTCCCGGCTGGGGATTCGGCTTTGGCTGCACGTCGCTGAAGGACCAGGTGGCGGCGAAATCCCCGCAGGCGCCCGGGACCTGGGCGTTTACCAGCGCCTATGGCCATAGCTTTTTTGTCGACCCGGAGCGAAACCTTACGGTCGTCGCTTTCACCAACACGGCCCTCGAAGGGGGCTTCGGCGCCTTCGTCCCCGCCATTCGCGACGCCGTCTACGGACGGACGCAGGAATGATCGCTGGTCGAAGAAAAACCTCGTCCTCACCGGTTCCAATGACCCTCTCCATTCGTCTTGGTGTCATGGAGCTCGCCGAGCCGCCGGCGTCGAGATGCGGGCCGGCCGGCCGGTCGAGAGCTCCCGACCAGGGAGACGTGCATGGGAGACGTGCTTTTGCGTGGAATTCAAACCGAGCTATCGCGCCGCAGTTTCGTTGCCACCAGCCTGACCGGCTTTGCGCTCGTCGTGCAGGTGGTCAGAGCCCAGAGCCAGGACAGGAACCCACACATGGAAACGACAATCCGCGCAGACAACAATGTCACGACCCTGATCAACGTCTTCACCGTTGACCCCGGAAATCAGCAAAAACTGATCGATGTCCTCAAGGGCGGCACCGAAGCATTCTTCAGCAAAATGTCCGGCTTCATTTCGTCAAGCGTCCTCAACGGCAAGAATGGCCGACAAGTGATCAACTATTCGCAGTGGAGAAGCGTCGGAGATATCGAGGCTTTCCGGCAAGATCCGAATTTTGGTCCGTATATTCAGTGCGTAGCGGCCCTGGCGAAGGCTGAAACCATCGAGTGCGAAGTGGCCTACGTCAACCACGTTTGACTTGCCCCCAAGCGATCGATCGGCAAGCCGCCGGCCAGACCATCAAGGAACCAGACGATCATGAATGAAGCAAACGACGCGGCGAGCAAAATATGGGTGCTCGTGCTCACATCGGTGGCCTCGCTGATGGTCGCGCTCGACGCGATGGTTGTTTCGACGGCGCTGTCGGAGATCGGGCGCGAGTTCGGCGCCTCGATCGAATCGCTCGAGTGGACGGTCAACGCCTATACGATCAGCTTCGCGGTGCTCCTGATGACCGCTGCGGTCATGGGGGATCGATTCGGTCGGCGGCGCCTGTTCGCCGCCGGCCTCGGTCTGTTCGTGGCGGCGTCGGCAGCCTGTGCGCTGGCACCGAATATCGGCTGGCTCATTGCGGCGCGTGCGGTTCAGGGCGTCGGCGCGGCGGCGGTGATGCCGCTGGCGCTGGCGCAGCTCAGCGCGGCGTTCCCACCCGAGCGCCGGGGCTGGGCGCTCGGGATCTATAGCAGCGTCACGGCGCTATCGAGCGTGGTCGGCCCGGTTGTCGGCGGCGCCATCACCCAAGGCCTGGCATGGCAATGGATCTTCTGGCTGAATGTGCCGATCGGGCTCTTGGTCGTCGTGCTGACATTCAGCCGCCTGCGCGAAACCTTCGGACCGGGCACGGCCGCAGACATAAGCGGCCTCGCGCTCGCCACCGGCGGCGTGCTCAGCGTCGTCTGGGGATTGGTGCGCGCCAACGCGGTCGGCTGGGGAAGCCCGGAGATCCTGGCCTCGCTGGCGGCTGGCGCGTTGCTCGTCGCGCTCTTCGTGGCGTGGGAGCTGCGCTGCGCCGCGCCCATGATACCGATGCGCCTCTTTCGGCTGCGCGCTTTCGCGGCCGGGAATGCGGCGATGTTCCTCCTCAACGGGGCGTTGATGAGCGCCATATTCTTCATGGCGCAGTTTCAGCAGATAGCGCTCGGCCAGGGGCCTCAGTCATGAACGCGACGCCGCCAGGTGATATCGGCAAGGCGTCGGGCGCGCTCAGCATGATACGCCAGCTCGGCGGTGCGTTCGGAATCGCCATCACCGTGACCGTCTTCGCCCAGGCGGGAGGTCGCGCGACGCCGCAAGCCTTCAGCGACGGGTTCGCGGCGGCCACCGGCGTCGCGGCTGTCCTTTCCCTGGCCGGGGCAATCGCCGGGCTTTGGCTGCCGGCCCGACGCGGAATGGCCCTGGCGCAAGCCAAGCCGGCGCTTGAGAATAGTTTGCGCCCGACCGATATGGCATGAGCTTCGAACCCTAAGGAGGCTGAGTTTGGCACAAGGCTCGACGGACGACGGCGCGCCGGCCGTTCACGGGACGATCGAAAAGACCTTTGAGCGGCTTATCGGGGAGCTGCGGCCAAAGCTGCATCGTTACTGCGCCCGCATGACCGGGTCGGTCATCGATGGCGAGGACGTGGTCCAGGAAGCGCTTCTTAAAGCGATCGAGGCGTTGCCTTCGGCCGGATCGCTGATCAATCCGGAAGGGTGGCTGTTTCGCATCGCCCATAATGCCGCGCTGGATTATCTGCGCCGCCGGACGCGCTATCAGGCCACTCATTCCGACGAGGACTTCGATATGATCGCTGCTCCGGCAAACCCGGTGGCCGATCGTCAGAGCGCGGCCGCCAGCCTGCGGACCTTCATGCGTCTTCCGGCGACCCAGCGCAGCTCGGTGATCCTGCGAGACGTGCTCGGCTATTCGGTCGAGGAGATCTGCGACGTCATGGGTGGCAGCATTCCGGCCATCAAGGGCGCGCTGCAACGAGGCCGCATGCGCCTCAGCGAGCTGGCGCAGGAACCTGACGATATTGCGCCTCCCGCACTGGCGGAGCCTGAGCGCGCCCGCCTCATGATGTACGTCGAACGCTTCAACGCACGCGACTTCGACTCCCTGCGCAACATGCTCGCCGACGACGTTCGGCTCGACCTCGTCAACAGGCTTCAGATGAAGGGGCGCGGCGAAGTGCGAGAGTATTTTCACAGATACTCGCTCGCCAGCAACTGGCGGTGCGTCCCGGGATTTGTGGACAGGCGTCCGGCGATACTCATGTTCGATCCGAACGATCCGGCCGGACGGCCCGCCTATTTCATTGTCCTGGACTGGAGCAACGACAGCGTCGTCGCCATTCAGGATTTCCATTTTGCCCGCTACGCCGTCGAAGGCGCGGAACTGCTTGCACTGGATTGATCGGGCGAGGCGCCAAGCAAGCGGCGCCGACGGCCGCTGGATCCGCGATCGACCGTTAGGCCAGGCGACCCTGATAAGCGCTACTGACCATCGGTCTCGACAGCCGGCCCAACGATGTGGGTTATCTCGAGGACCTTGCGGAAACCGTTCGCGACCCGCGTCACCGGATTGCCTGACGTTGACGGCGCGCCTATCGGCGGTTGCGCATTTTCGGCAGTGGTAGTCGGCAGGATCGACATCGCCGGTTTGCTGGCCTGCCGCCTCTCCGCCGGGGCGCCCTGGGAAGATTTTGGGTGCCCTTTATCAGAATGTCTCCTGGCGCTGGGCGTCCCTTTCCAAAGAGGGGATGGAGCATTCAGAGAAGCCGTTGCATCCGTTGAAGCGAGCTTTGCCTTCGCGGCGGCCGAAGGGCCGGCCATCGGCATGATGCTTCCTTCGGGCTTGACGGAAAGGCCCGCGACGCGACGCGGTGTCCCAGATGTGGAATTCTGCACCGGCTGTTGCGGCGGATCCGGCAGCGGCACATCCGCGGCCACGGCCGTCATGGGCGCCGGCGGTGCTGCGGGAGGCTCAGGCGCTGCCACTTGCTCGCCAGCGGGCTTCGCGACGCTTGGGTCAGGCTGCCCGGCAGGCGCCAAGACAACCTCGTCCGGCTCGCGGGACCGCCCGGCGGTGCCGGTCGCCAACGGCGAAGGCACAGGAGCGCCGTCGGCGACGAGGGCAGGCTGCGCCTTGGTGGATGCGGCGTCAGCCTGCCCGCTCATCGGGCCAGCGCGCATCGCCATGACGGCACCGATACCCGCTGCGGCGACGAGAACCGGCAACGCGACAGCGAGCCCGATCCGCAACATTGTGCCGAATCCACTCGAGCGCCGTTGCGAGCCAAGGACCTCCGGAACCTGCTCGACCTCGTCACGCGACCGATCTAGACCGGCGGCGTGGGCTGCTTCGCGCAATTGCCGCTCGATTTCATCGAAGTCGATCGATTGAACCGCAGTCTTCAACATGGTCACTACGCCCTAGAACCCCCAATGCCTGTCCTCGACAAGCTTCCGTGCCTCGAGCTCATGCATTCGAAGACACTGCGAATGTGGCGTCAAAGTGATCATTCCGCGAAACCAAGCAGATGGGGGGAGTTTCTCATCGCCGTCCTCCACTCATCCCGCGCGAGCACTATTCGGCAGCAGGCCGAGCCGTAACAAATTCGGGTTGGGCTGCCGGCTGGAAGCCAGCGGTCCAAAAGGGCGTTGGCACAACGGTTCAGCCGGGCGCAACCTTCGGACCGCCGGCTTCCAGCCGGCAATGCACGATCGTCACCCCCGGATTCGCAACCCCGTAGGATCATAAAGCGGCCGCGCGCATGGAACCTCGCCGGCACCTTGCAAGCCGGGGCCGCACCACCATCCGGGAGAACAGGAAATGATCAAGAGCCGGCACGCCCGGCTTTTGTGCCGAATCTTTCGGGCGGGCGATGCGCCAAGTTCTTGAAAACACTGGCGCGAGTGACGGGGCTCGAACCCGCGACCTCCGGCGTGACAGGCCGGCGCTCTAACCAACTGAGCTACACCCGCTGATCGTGTGATCCGCCTGATAGGGTAGGCTCGCGCGCGCGTCAATGCATTGCGTCCTGCAATAAGCCATCAGCCGTACGATATTGTCATGTTCGGGACATCGCGCCTTAATTTGCGCCGTGATGATATCGCATCCGGGCTGCATGGAGCCCTGCGCAAAGCGCCGCCAAGGCGGTGGTGACAGGACGAAATGAGATGGTCGGATCGCCGGACCGGCTGAATGCCGCACTCGCATTGTCGCGCTTCGGGCTTGGCGCAAGACCGGGCGACATCGATGCCATCGCCTCGGATCCGCAAGGCGCGGTCAAGGCCGAGATCACTGCCAAGCTCATCCCCTCCCCTGAAGGCGAGGAGCTGAAGCCGACGCCCGAGCTCCTCAAGCAATATTACGCCTTCGTCCAGATGGAGCGCGAATTGCGCGAGCGGAAGGCGGCGACACCAGCCGCGCCTGGCGCGCCGATGAGCGAGATCCAGCCGGCGCCGCCAGGAAATGCGCCGCCCGCGAATCCTTCGCCTGTGACACCGCAGGCACAAGGCCAGGCCACGCCGATGCCGAGCAATGCGTCAGCGCAGCCGGAGCAGAGGACGCCGCCTCCCCTGCCGCAGCGTATTTTCCTCGCCGAGGCCAAAGCGCGCTTCTGCGGCACCATCCACGCGCCGCGTATCGGCTTCGGCGAACGTCTCGCCATCTTCTGGGCCAATCATTTCGCCATCTCGGCGACCAAGGGCGGCAATGTCCGCATGATCGCCGGCGCCTTCGAGCGCGAAGCCATCCGGCCGCATGTGTTCGGGCGCTTCGCCGACATGCTGCTCGCCGTCGAGACGCATCCGGCGATGCTGTTCTTCCTCGACAACCAGCAATCCTTCGGCCCGGATTCCATGGCCGGGCAGAACCGCAAGCGCGGCCTCAACGAGAATCTGGCGCGCGAAATCCTCGAGCTGCACACGCTCGGCGTCAATGGCGGCTACACGCAGGAGGACGTCACTTCGCTTGCCCGCATCATCACCGGCTGGACTGTGGTCGGGCGCGAAGGGCGGCTCGGCGACCCCGGCAGCTTCGCCTTCTTCGCCAATGCACATGAGCCGGGACAAGCGCGGCTGCTCGGCCGCATTTATGCGGATGCGGGCTTCGAGCAGGGGAAGGCCGCGCTGCTCGACCTCGCCCGCCATCCAGCGACCGCGACCCATATCGCCGAGAAGCTCGCGCGCCACTTCGTCGCCGACACGCCTCCGGCCGCGCTCGTCGACAGGCTGGCAGCGACCTTCCGGGCAACCGATGGCGATCTCGCCGCCGTGTCGACGGCGCTGGTCGAAGCCAAGGAAGCCTGGGCGACCGATCTGACCAAGCTGCGCTCGCCGCTCGAATTCAGCATTGCCATCCTGCGCGCGACCGACGCCAGGCCCGAGCCGCAACCGATCCTCGGCGCCTTGTATGTGATGGGCCAGCCCTTGTGGCAGCCGGCCGGGCCGAACGGCTTTCCCGACACCTTCGATGCCTGGGCATCGCCCGAAGCCCTGAAGACGCGCATGGATATCGCCAACGCGGCAGCGGCCAGGACCGCCGATCGCTTCGATCCGCCCGGTTTCATCGAGGCGAGGCTCGGCCCCTTGCTGTCGGAGGATACCAGGAGCGCCGTCGCCCGCGCCGAGAGCCGGACCCAGGGGCTCGCCATCGCCTTCATGTCACCTGAATTCCAGAGGCGCTGACCATGCAGTGCGAAACCATCTCACCCTCGCGACGTGCCGTCCTCGGCGCATCGGGCGCCCTGTTCGCCTGGGCCTTCATGCCGAAATTCGCGCATGCGTCGCAGGGGCGCGATGCGCGCTTCGTCACCATCATCCTGCGTGGCGCCCTCGACGGGCTCTCCGCCGTGCCCCCGCTGGGCGACGCGAATTACGAGGCGCTGCGCCAAGGACTGGCGCTGCATGGGGACGGCGCCAATCCGGCCCTGCCGCTCGACGGCTTCTTCGCTCTGCACCCGTCCCTGGAGAATTTCGCGAGGCTGTTTCGGGCAGGACAAGCCGCGATCGTGCATGCCAGCGCCACCTCCTACCGGGACCGGTCGCATTTCGACGGGCAGGACGTGCTGGAATCGGGTTACGCCATGCCTGGCCGCGTCGATTCAGGCTGGCTCAACCGCATGCTGGCCGGGTTGGCGAAGGGCGAGAAGGTCGCCCCAGCTGCGGCCGAAAGGACCCTCGGGCTCGGCGTCGGCGCCAACGCTCCCCTCATCATTCGCGGACACGCCCCCGTGCTCGGCTGGGCGCCCGCCGCCTTGCCGCCGGCCGATGACGATCTCGCGGCACGGCTGATGGCCCTCTATGAGCGTCGGGACCCCTTGCTGGCCCGCGCCCTCGCCGAGGGCATCGCGACCGGCAAGATCGCCTCGGGCATCGACGTCAAGGCCCGTGGCGGCCCTGGTGACGCCGAAGGCATGAAGCGGCTCGCCGCCGGCGCCGCGAGGCTGCTGGCGCAGCCCGACGGCCCGCGCCTGGCCGCCCTCGCCTTCGAGGGCTGGGATACCCATGCCCAGGAGGTCGGGCGCCTGGCGCGCCTGCTCGCGGGGCTCGATGGGGCGATGGCTGCCTTCGAGCAGGAGCTGGGTCCTGCCTGGAAGGACACGGTGATCCTGGTGGCGACGGAATTCGGCCGGACGGCGCGCGTCAACGGCACGGACGGCACCGATCACGGCACCGGCACCACGGCCTTCCTGGCGGGCGGCGCGGTCAAAGGCGGGCGGGTGATCGCCGATTGGCCAGGCCTCAAGGAGGCGCAGTTGCGCGACGGGCGCGACCTCGCGGCGACGACCGATCTGCGCGCCATCGCCAAGGGCATCGCGGTCGATCTGCTGGGCGCCTCGCCTGCCCTCCTCGCCCGCGACGTCTTCCCGGGCTCGGACGCTGTGGCGCCGATGCAAGGGCTGATCGGCTAGCTGATCGCTTCCCGCGATCTATCTGCGTGCGCGCTATGATCCGCTGCACGTGCTCATGAAGGCTTCCCGTTTCTTGCCCTGGACCTTATCTGCGACCGCCTGCTTGAGACAATTCAACCGCGCCTCGGCCATGCAGATTTGCACCGCATCGACGAGATCCGGACCCTTCAGGCTCTGATCCGCGTTCTTGCGACATGTCGACCGTCTCAGGGTCTCGCCCCGATTGGGAGCGGCCTTGGCTCGCGCCGGTGCCTGGGCCGGCGCAGCGGCGCCCGGAGCGGGCGCGCTCGCATCCGGGGCTGGTTGAGCGGGTGTTTGGGCCAAGCTTGCGCCTGACACCGCGAGCATCGAGACCGTGAGCGTGAGGAGTATGAGCCGTTTCATATTCGAACCCTCGACAAGCATGGTCCCAGCCCCTCCGTAAGATTGGGTCTACCATGGCCCCAAATCGGCAGTTACGACAAGCTGGCTAGTGGGGTTTGACGGGAGCGTAGGGCAGCAGCTCGACAGTCTCGTCCTCGGCGAGGAAGGCCGCATAGCGCAACGCTTCATCGATGTCGCCGTCCTCGAGATAGGGATAGGCCTTGAGGATCGCCTCGCGCGTCCCGCCGGAAGCCATGAGCCCGAGCAGGCGCGCCACCGGAAACCGCAGCCCGCGGATACAAGGCTTGCCGGTGCAGACGGCTGGATCGATGGTGATGCGGGTGAACGTCATGGCGTGAGAGCACCTTGGCGTCAAAATACCTTGCCGCCGCGCATGTTGCCAATCCGCCCGACGGATTCCGGTATCTTCGCTAGCCTCGCGGCCTGCGACCCCGCGACCTGCAACGCCTCATCAGCGCCGCGCCGCGAAGATGCCGCTCCCGAGATAGCTGTTGCTCAAGCCCTGGAACAGGATGTTTCCGCCCATCTCCTGGAGCCCTGGTAGAATTGGCCGCCGAGCGAAAAATTCGCCGAGTTGCCGATCGTCGGGGCCCCTGAGCCTGTGAAGAAGCGCGGATCTGCGGCGCCGAGCGTGATCGTGCCCGCATAATTGTGGTTGTCGAGACTGGAGATGGACACGCCGCCGGTCTTTTTGCCGAAATTGACGATGTTCGAGAAATTGCCGGCCGCGACATATTGATTGGTGCCGTCGGTGAAATTGGCGACGACATGCCCGCCATAGATCGCGCTGCCGGTCGTCGGGATGCGTCCGACGCCAGGCTGCACGCCGGCGACCCAGAGCATCAGCGGGCCGCGATCGGCCGAGGTCTCGGCGCTGTTCGTCGAGTTGCGCGAGGTGTCGGCCCGTTCACAATCAGCGAGCTCCCGCTCGAGACTACGCTTCGTGATGCATCGAACGCCGCTTGAGCGCATATGACGGTCGAGTTGTCGCCGGCGCCAACCTTGTGTCATGGCAAGGGCGGCTGGCTAGATATTTCTGTGGATAAGTGCAGAGATAGTTTTGAGTGGGTCTCCGGGCAGGTTGCAGCACCGGGAAGATAAGCAGTTGGTGTTGCTATTCCGCACTAGCGAGTTGTGTGGACCAGGCGACTATTGCGCTGCCTCCTTCGGGAGGTGTCAACAACGCTTCAGGAACTTGCCCCGGCGCCCGGTCGCCGGGGGCTTTTCCTTAGTCGCCTGTCGAAAGGAGGCGATGATGGTCGACGGGAAACGCGTCGCGGATTTGGCCGCGAAAGCGCAAGTCAAATTTAAGGAGGTGACCAGCAAGCGTCAGACCGCCGGCCCCATGGCGATGCAGCCGAGGCGCCAGGGTGACATTAAGGCCGCCCATATCCGCCGGGACGAGCCGGATGCCGAGGCGCCTCAGAAGCGATTGTAGACAGCCGTCTTGCGCGGCTGGCTTGGGTACAGCGGGCGGGAACGCTTATTGTCAAGGAACCTCTCGCGTCTGCGCACGTTTCTCAGTCAGCATGCAACCGATCGTTAAAACCGCCTGGATAATGAGGGTTACGGCCTAAGCTGGGGAATAGCCATGACAATTCTCTGCTACGCTGCCCTTTATTTCATATTCGCCGTGCCCCTTGGTAGCGCTCTCGGGCGCTTTATGCATCATCGGCTTTCTGCGTTTGAATCGACGGGCGGCGTCTGAGGCGGTGCTCAGCCCTTAAGCGCGGTCGCAGAAGGACTGCCGGCGCCGCGGCGGAAGAGAGGCCGAGCGTTGCGTGTCGTGTGCTCAGCTTGTGAACGCTACTGAGGGAGCCGACGGAATTCTTTGACGGAGTTGTTCCAACTCTTGCACAACGGGCCGTTGATCGCATAATTGGCTGTATAGTTCTTCGCGACGCGGATGATCAGACGACGAACAACGAAGATACTTTGTAAAATCAAACGAGAGTCTCGCCATTAAGCCTATTGTTTCGCAAATATCTCGAATGTCTTTCGCCATATATCCGACGCCGCAAGACAAAACCGCGGCGATGATCATGGCGCCATGAGTAGGGCGTTGCTGAGCCGCCCGAAACGATGGGCCCCGCCGGAACTCTGGGAACCGGCGAGGCCCTGCCGCGGGGAGGCTGGGGGCAACCCTGCCGCAGCCATCGCAACCATAGCGGCGGTTGCGTCTCTTCGGCACTGGCATTCGGGGGTAGCTCGCCCGAGGCTCCCGCTCCAACCCCGCCTCGAAACAGCGAGGCTTTTTGTTGAGCTGGACGAGGGCGAGCGGCATTACGCAACGCACCGCTCGCCTCTCGGGCCGATGCCCCTCAACCTACCGACGACTTGCCCTCCGGGCGGCCGCCAAATCCAATCAACAAAGAGCGCCTCGACCGCTGGGGACGGGTGGGGACAAGGGGGCGGTCGAGGCGCTTCGCAGAGCCTTGAGGCATCCGCTGAGAACCATGGTTAACGCGACACCGCGCCAGAGTCTCGCACGGTTCCTGGAGCGCCATGCTTAGCGGATGGAGCACCGGAACGCGTCTCTCGCTTTTCGTTGAGCAAGGGGTGCTCTTGCCAAATTGGGCGCGAAGCCTAATTTAAGTCACCAAGGCACACTGAGATCGCCACATTGCAGGGAGGCCAAGCGATGTCGTTCTACGATCATCCTCGTGCCGGCCGGCCGGATTGGCGCAAATACATTTTCGCCGTGGCCTTTGCATCAGCCGCCGTTGTTGCAGCGCTGATCGAGCGCTGGCTGACGTAATCCACTATTCGATCAAGCCCGCCTTCCTGGCCTCGCGCTCGGCGAAGGCGCGAGCCGCCGTCTGGAACGCAGAGCGGGGCAAAGATGCCTTCCCGCCTGTCTGAACCGGACCGACGCACAACAGCCTTCGATGGGGCTCTTGCGTAACGTAGAAAACGTAGCGATGGCCGTGCGCGACATGCCGCACCGTGACGGCCTCGGCGGTCCTGCTCTCGACTGTGAATTCGTCGGTCATCGGCCCGGTTCCCTATCCGTTACTCCCGGCGCTACCCCGGCTCGTTTTCAGCTAATATGACGAGCCTGACATTCCCTCTAACTTATTGATTTCATTGGTGGGCGGTGACGGGCTCGAACCGCCGACCCTCTGGGTGTAAACCAGATGCTCTACCAACTGAGCTAACCGCCCCGCCGCGGCTATTTAGGCCGCGCAAGCCTGCAGTGCAATCGACCGATCGCAAGAAGGGCGACCGGGACGGTCGCGATCCCAGTGGGACCGCGGGCGTCCGCGCCCACTCTTGCGTATGGCGAGGCCGCCACCGCCGGAAGGAAGGGCGACCGAGACGGTCGCGGTCCCAGGGTTGCTCATGAAAAAGGCCCGCGCGCGGGCGCGGGCCTTCTTTGGTTCGTCGAGGATCGTCAGTGGGCCACGAGGCCCGGATGCTCGTCATCCGGCACGCTGACCGCCGGGAGCTTCGGTTCCTTCCACTCGATGGGCGAAGGCACGCGCATCAGCGCATGCTTCACCACCTCGTCCATGCGCGACACCGGCACGATCTCGAGGCCGTTCTTGACGTTCGCCGGGATCTCGGCGAGGTCCTTCACGTTCTCCTCGGGGATCAGCACCTTCTTCACGCCGCCGCGCAGGGCCGCGAGCAGCTTCTCCTTCAAGCCGCCGATCGGCAGCACGCGTCCGCGCAAGGTGATCTCGCCGGTCATGGCGATGTCACGCCTCACCGCGATCCCGGTCATCACCGAGACGATCGCCGTCGCCATGGCGATACCGGCCGAGGGCCCGTCCTTCGGCGTCGCCGCCTCCGGAACGTGGACGTGGATGTCGCGCCTGTCGAAGAGCGGCGGCTCGATGCCGAAATCGAGAGCGCGGGAGCGGACATAGGAGGCCGCCGCCGAGATCGATTCCCGCATCACGTCCTTCAGATTGCCCGTGACCGTCATCTTGCCCTTGCCGGGCATCATGACGCCTTCGATGGTGAGCAGCTCGCCGCCGACCTCGGTCCAGGCGAGGCCGGTCACGACCCCAACCTGATCCTCGGTATCCGTCTCGCCGTAGCGATATTTCGGCGCGCCGAGATATTCCTCCAAGACCTTGGGCGTGACCGTGATGGTCTTCGCCTTGGCGAGCAGGATATCTTTGACCGCCTTGCGCACGAGGTTCGACAATTCGCGCTCGAGATTGCGAACGCCGGCCTCACGCGTGTAGCGCCGGATCAGGAACTTCAGGCCGTCGTCGTCGATCGACCACTCCTTGCCCTGCAGGCCATGCTTCTGCATGGCGTTGGGGATCAGGTGGCGACGCGCGATCTCAGCCTTCTCGTCCTCGGTGTAGCCGGCGAGACGGATGACCTCCATCCGATCGAGCAGAGCGGGCGGGATGTTGAGCGTATTCGCGGTCGTGATGAACATCACGTTCGACAGATCGTAATCGACCTCGAGATAATGGTCGTTGAAGGTCGAGTTCTGCTCAGGGTCCAGAACCTCCAGCAATGCCGAAGACGGATCGCCGCGGAAATCCATGCCCATCTTGTCGATCTCGTCGAGCAGGATGAGCGGATTGACGGTCTTCGCCTTGCGCATCGACTGGATGATCTTGCCGGGCATCGAGCCGATATAGGTGCGCCGATGGCCGCGGATCTCGGCCTCGTCGCGCACCCCGCCGAGCGACATGCGCATGAATTCGCGCCCCGTCGCCTTGGCGATGGACTTGCCGAGCGAGGTCTTGCCGACGCCGGGCGGTCCGACGAAGCACAGGATCGGCCCGGTCAGCTTGTTCATCCGCTGCTGCACGGCGAGATATTCGAGCATCCGGTCCTTGACCTTGTCGAGGCCGTAATGATCGGCGTCCAGCGTCTCCTGGGCGAGCTTGAGGTCGCGCTTGATCTTCGAGCGGCGGCCCCACGGGATGGAGAGCAGCCAGTCGAGATAATTGCGCACCACGGTCGACTCGGCCGACATCGGCGACATCTGCCTGAGCTTCTTGAGCTCATGCAGCGCCTTGGCGCGAGCTTCCTTGGTGAATTTGGTCTTGCGGATCTTCTCCTCGAGCTCGCCGAGCTCGTCCTTGCCTTCCTCGTCGCCGAGCTCCTTCTGGATCGCCTTCATCTGCTCGTTGAGGTAGTATTCGCGCTGCGTCTTCTCCATCTGGCGCTTGACGCGGGTGCGAATACGCTTCTCGACTTGCAGAACCGAGACCTCGCTCTCCATCAGGCTCAGCACCTTCTCGAGGCGCTTGGAGACCGACAGGATTTCGAGCGCAGCCTGCTTGTCGGCAACCTTGACGGCGAGGTTGGACGCGACCGTGTCGGCGAGCTTCGAGTAATCCTCGATCTGGCCGACATTCTGAACGACCTCGGGCGAGACCTTCTTGTTGAGCTTGGCATAGCTCTCGAAATCGCCCGCGACCGAACGCGCCAGAGCCTCGGCCTCGACCTTGTTGCCGATCTCCTCGACCAGCACCTCGGCGCGCGCCTCGTAGAACTCGTCGGTCTTGGTGTATTCGGCGATCTTGGCGCGCGTCAGGCCCTCGACCAGCACCTTGACGGTGCCGTCCGGCAGCTTGAGCAGCTGCAGCACGGTGGCGAGCACGCCGGTGGTGTATATGGCGTCGGTCGCCGGATCCTCGGCTGCGGCATCGATTTGCGTTGCGAGCAGGATGAAGCGGTCATGCTTGACCACCTCCTCGAGCGCGCGGATCGACTTCTCGCGGCCGACGAAAAGCGGCACGATCATATGCGGGAAGACGACAATGTCCCGAAGCGGCAGAACCGGGAACTCGTGGCTCTCGCCGGCATTGGGAAGGGGGCGGGTCTTCGGATCGCTCATCTCATTATCCTTATGTCTCCGCCAGCCCGGCGCGATACGTTCTTCCGCCACCCCCCGCTATAGGCAGGTGACGGTTGCGAATCGCTCGCAACGGAAAGGCTAGATGCGCGGCGAGCGGCGGTAAACATCGCAATCATGTTGCCCACTCGCCTCACGGGCAAATGGGAACGGCGTAACCATGTTTCAACGCCGTGGCGTTGCAAAACCGTCACGCCCTATTGGGCGACGCTTCAGGCCGACATTCCGCCGGCTTCCTTCTCGCGATCGGCATGGATGTAGAGCGGGCGCACCTTGCCCTCCACGACCTCGGAGCCGATCACCACCTGCTCGACCGAATCGAAGCCCGGCAGGTCGTACATGGTGTCGAGCAGGATGCTCTCCATGATCGATCTCAGGCCGCGCGCGCCGGTCTTGCGCTGGATCGCCTTCCTGGCGATGAGGTTGAGGGCCTCGTCCTGGAAGGTCAGCTCCACCGTCTCCATCTCGAAGAGGCGCTGATATTGCTTGACCAGCGCGTTCTTCGGCTCGGTGAGGATCTTCTTCAAGGCCTCTTCGTCGAGGTCCTCGAGCGTTGCGATGACCGGCAGGCGCCCCACGAATTCGGGGATAAGCCCGAATTTCAAGAGGTCTTCCGGTTCGACGAGGCGCAGCACCTCGCCCGTGCGCCGATCCTCAGGCGACTGCACCTTGGCGCCGAAGCCGATCGAGGTACCCCGTCCGCGTGCCGAAATGATCCTCTCGAGGCCCGCGAAGGCGCCGCCGCAGATGAACAAGATGTTGGTCGTGTCGACCTGCAGGAATTCCTGCTGGGGGTGCTTGCGCCCGCCCTGGGGCGGCACGGAGGCGACCGTGCCTTCCATGATCTTCAGGAGCGCCTGCTGCACGCCCTCCCCCGACACGTCGCGGGTGATCGAGGGATTGTCGGATTTGCGGGAAATCTTATCGATTTCATCGATATAGACGATGCCGCGCTGGGCCCGCTCGACATTGTAGTCGGAGGCCTGCAACAGCTTCAGGATGATGTTCTCGACATCCTCGCCGACATAGCCGGCCTCCGTGAGCGTGGTGGCATCGGCCATGGTGAAGGGCACGTCGAGGATGCGCGCCAGCGTCTGGGCGAGCAGGGTCTTGCCCGAGCCGGTCGGGCCGACGAGCAGGATATTCGACTTGGCGAGCTCGACATCGGCATGCTTCGTCGCATGGTTGAGCCGCTTGTAATGGTTGTGGACCGCGACCGAGAGCACCTTTTTGGCATAGTCCTGGCCGATCACGTAGTCGTCGAGGACCTTGCGGATCTCCTTCGGCGTCGGCACGCCGTCACGCGTCTTGACCAGCGCGGACTTCGATTCCTCGCGGATGATGTCCATGCACAGCTCGACGCATTCGTCGCAGATGAACACCGTCGGGCCGGCGATCAGCTTGCGCACTTCGTGCTGGCTCTTGCCGCAGAAAGAGCAATAAAGCGTGCTCTTCGAATCTCCGCCACTGGACTTGTTCATCACAGTTCTCCGTTCAGTCATCCCGCGCGGCGGAAACGCACCGGCAAAAACACTCGTAACATAGACACCTCAGCCCTAACGAAATCTAACCTGCCCAAGCCTGTCCCGGGGCGCAGGATTCGGATTTCGCCTCACCTCCTCCTTTCCGGTGGATGCAATCACGCATCGGTCGCGCGATCAACAGCCGGTTCGTCGCAGGTCACAGCCTCGTGTCAGGCCCGGTTCCAGCAGGCCTACCTATTTCTGGGTGGTGCCGGCCGGTGAGCCGTCTTCCGGGCGCTTGTCCAGCACCTGATCGACGATGCCGAACTCCCTGGCGGCATCGGCGGTCATGAAATTATCGCGTTCGAGGGCATCCTCGATGGTCTTCAGGTCGCGACCGGTATGCTTCATGTAGATCTCGTTGAGGCGGTGGCGCACCGCTTCGATCTCGCGAGCATGGATGAGGATGTCCGTCGTCTGTCCCTGAAAGCCACCCGAAGGCTGGTGCACCATGATACGCGCATTCGGCAGTGCAAAACGCATGCCGGGCTCGCCCGCGGTGAGCAGCAAGGAGCCCATCGAGGCCGCCTGACCGACGCAGAGCGTCGAAACGGGAGCACGGATGAACTGCATCGTGTCATAAATGGACAGGCCCGAGGTCACCACGCCGCCCGGCGAGTTGATGTAGAAGGAGATCTCCTTCTTGGGATTGTCGGCCTCGAGGAACAGGAGCTGCGCCACCACCAGCGAGGCCGTGTAGTCCTCGACCGGCCCGGTGAGGAAGATGATGCGCTCGCGCAGCAGCCGGGAATAGATGTCGAAGGCGCGCTCGCCGCGATTCGACTGCTCGACCACCATGGGCACGAGCGCATTGTTGTAGATCTCGAATGGGTCTCTCATGTCATCCCTCTAGCCGCCGCAACCCGTTTCTAGGCGCCGCCGACACGGCCAATTCCCGTCTCGCCTCTGGTATCGAGGAGCCCGAGTCCTCACTCGGCCACCCTCACTCAGCAACCCTCATTCACTTGCCGCCGCGGCGCCCTTCGGCGCCTCCTCGGCATCGGCGAACAGCTCCTCGCGCGACACCGCCTTCTCCTCGACCTTCACCTGGCCGAGAAGATGGTCGACGGTCTTTTCCTCAAAGATCGGCGCCCTCAGTTCCGCGAGCGCCTGAGGGTTCTTCTTGTAGAAGTCCCAGACCTCCCGCTCCTGCCCCGGATATTGCCGAGCGCGGGCGACGAGGGCTTGTGACATTTCCTCGTCGCTCACAGAGATATTGGCCTTCTGGCCCATATCCGCAAGCACCAAGCCGAGCCGCACCCGGCGTTCGGCGATCTTGCGATAATCGGCGCGCACCTCCTCCTCGGTGGTGCCGTCATCGGCGAAGCTCTTGCCCGAGGCCTTCATCTCGCTTTCGACCTGGCCCCAGATATTCGAGAATTCCTGCTCGAGCATCGTGGGCGGCAGATCGAAGGTGAATTTCTCGGCCAGCGCGTCGAGCAGCTTGCGCTTCAACTTCTGGCGCGAGGCGAGCGTGAAATCGCGCTCGATGGAGGCTTTGACGGAGGTCTTCAAAGCTTCCAGATTGTCCATGTTGAAGCCCTTGGCGAGCTCGTCATCGACCTTGATGGCGTCGGGACGCGCCACCTCCTTCACCTGAACGTCGAAGCGCGCCGCCTTGCCGGCCAAATCGGGACGCGCATAGGCTTCGGGGAAGGTCGCCTCGACCTTGCGCTCCTCGCCCGCCGACGCCCCGGCAAGACCGTCCTCGAAGCCCGGGATGAACGAGCTCTGGCCGAGCACGACCTCGATGCCCTCGGCCTTGCCGCCATCGAAGGCCACCCCGTCGACGGTGCCGACGAAATCGACGGTCAGCCGGTCGCCGGTTTCCGCCTTGTGGCCGGCCTCGGCCGGGGTGAAGGAACGGTTCTGCTCGGCCAGGCGCTGCACCGCCTGGTCCACCATGGCCTCATCGATCGCCGTCGTCTCGCGCGTGAGCGAAACCCCCGTCAGATCGACATTGGGAATCTCCGGCAGCACCTCGACATCGACCGAAAAGTCGAGATCGGCCTTGCCCTCGGCCATAGCATCGACCAGCGCCTTGTCCTCGGGGAACTTCACCCGCGGCTCCTGGGCGAGCTTGATGTGATGCTCGTCGACGATCTTGCGGGAGGCCTCGTTCACCGTATCCTGGATCACCTCGCCCATCACCGAACGGCCGTAGAGCCGGCGCAAATGCGAGATCGGGGCCTTGCCGGGCCGGAAACCCTTCAATTGCACCTTGGTGCGCAGGTCATCGAGTTGGGCGTTGACCTTGTCGGCGACACCGGCGAGCGGGAACACCACCCGATATGAGCGCTGCAACCCTTGTGAGAAGACTTCCGTGACCTGCATCATTTCTCTATTCGTTGTCTGCGGCCGCCTCGCCTCCCCAACGGCGCATGCGGCTCGTCCAATGTCGACCCAGTCTCTCTAGACGCGATTGAGCGTCGTCGTCTGGAAACTGGTGCGGGCGGAGGGACTCGAACCCCCACGACTTGCGCCACCGGAACCTAAATCCGGCGCGTCTACCAATTCCGCCACGCCCGCCAGCAAGCGCGGCAGCTCAAAGGTCGCCGCAGGGTGGGGCTCTATAGCACGCGTTGCGGGGGGCGCCAGCTTAAAATTCACGCCCATTGGGCCAGGACCGGCCGTCCACAGGCCTTCAGACGAAGCTTTCCTTGCTCAGGCCGATAATGACCGCCAAGAGGAAGCCGGCGGCTCCCGTGATCACATGAGCCCCCATCGGGGTTCCGTGCGCCAGCAGGAATTGATGGAGACCCCATAAAGCTAGGCCGGTGCATACGAGTTTCAAGATGGTCATGGCGCACTCCCGAAGCTGGGCTTGCCTGTGCCGCCCTGGCACGGAAAGCCCTCAACTCCGGCAGGCGGCGCAATCCAGGGGCCAAGTCTTGCAGGGGGCCAAGTCTTGCAGGGGGCCAAGTCTTGCCGGGGGCCAGCCCTTGCTATGGCGGCGCCGTCGGGCTTGATGGCCCTGCATGAGCCCGAATCGACCTGCCCCTGCCCCATCACGCCGCGAGGTCGCGCTTGGCCTGGGCGTCGGACTTGGCCTTGGCGTCGCGATGGCGGTCATCGGCGCACCTGTCCGGGCGGCAGCCGGCGAGGCGCCGCGCGTCCGTGGGCTGCGGGCCGCGGCGGCAAATTGGAGCTTGCGCCCCCCGCCTGCCGCGGCGAGCGCGATCTTGAGCTATGACGACACGGTTCCGGGGCCGGTCATCTTCGCGCGCCAGGGCGATGAGATCGTGCTCGACCTCGAGAACAAGCTCGCCGGCTCGACCTCTTTCCACATTGCCGGAATGCGGCTGCCGAACGCGCTCGACGGCATTCCGGGCCTGAGCGGCAAGGCCATCGCCTCCCTGGAACGGGCCGAATTGCGCATTCCGGCGCGCGATGTGGGTTTCTTCACCTTCGGCCCAGCCGATCCGGCGAGCGCCGCCGAGCAGAGCGGGCGCGGGCTCGGCGGCGTGCTGATCGTCGCAGACCCCAAGGATCCCGAAGTCGAAGCCGATATCGTGCTCGTGCTCAGGGATTGGCGGCTCGACGCTTCGGGCGCGCTCGAGGACAGTTTCGGCGAACGGGCTTTGCGCGCCGGGTCCGGGCGCCTCGGCAATATCTTCACCATCGGCGGTCTCGGCGAGAAGCGCCTGTTGTCGCTCGCCCCCGGCGCACGTTTCCGGGTGCGGATCGCCAATGCCTGCAACGCCCGCATCCTGCCTTTGCGGTTCGAGGGGATGCATCCGACCCTGATCGGGGTCTCCGGGCAGCAATCGGCCGCCTTCACGCCGTTGCACGGCGAAATGCTGCTGGTGCCCGGAGCCCGCTTCGATCTCGTCTGCGACATTGCAGGCGATGCCCGCCCGCCTGCTGAACCGCAGATCCGCGCCATGATCGGCGAAGGATTTCCACTTCTCGGCGTCGCCTTGTCGGGCGAGCCGGTGCGGCGCGGCGAACCCGCCCCTGTCGCCTGGCTGTCCGATAACGGCTTGCCGGAGATCGTCGATCTGCGCCGCTCGACCCGCATCGATCTCAAGGTCACGCGCAGCGTCGATCCGGCGAATGCCCAGGCGCTCGCCGGCGCCGATGCCGCAAAGCTATGGGCCCTCAACGGCAAGAGCGGCTCCCTCTCCGCCCCTCCTCTTTTCTCCGTCAAGCGCGGCACGCCGGTCGTCATCGCCACCACCAACACCACCGACGCGCCGATCGTCATGAAGCTCAACGGGCATGTGGCTCGCCTGCTGCACCCCAGGGACGATGGCTGGGTGCCTTATTGGGTGGATGTCGTGCTCGTCGCGCCCAACACCACCGAGCGTCTCGCCTTCGTCGCCGATAATCCGGGGCGCTGGCTGTTCGGCGGCCGCATCCTCGAACATCTGGCGGGCGGCCAGTTCGGCTGGTTCGAGGTCACCTGACCCGCAGCGGCATCAGGTTACGCGCGATTTCGCATAATTCAGTTTAAGAAACAACTCTATCATATTACTAATGAACATAAAGCGCAATTGTCAGGCCTGCTCCGAGGGGCCCGAGAATGCCACTTTTCTCTACTTCATAAGGAGAGCAGCTGCCGCAGCACCGCGGGCAGCGCCTCGGCCAGGTCCTCGGCGATCAGGCCGGGCCCGAGCGAAGCGCCCGCTTGCCCATGCAGCCAGACCGCGGCGCAGGCGGCCTCGAAGCCCTTCATGCCCTGCGCCAGCAGCCCGGCGACGAGGCCGGCAAGCGTGTCCCCGGAGCCGGCGGTCGCGAGATAGGGCGTGCCGTTCTCATTGATGGCGGCGCGCCCGTCGGGCGCAGCGATCACCGTGTCGGGCCCCTTCAGCACCAGCACCGCGCCCGAGGCACGCGCCGCCATACGGGCGCGCGCCAGCTTGTCGAGACGCCCGACGCTGGAGCCGAGCGCCACGAAATCGGCGGCGGCATGGAAGAGCCGCGCAAACTCGCCCTCATGCGGGGTCAGCACCACGTCGCCCTCGGCGTCCTTGATGGCCTCGAACAGCAATTCCGGCTTGTCGGCGAAGCTCGTCAATGCGTCGGCGTCGATGATGGCGGCGCGGCCGGCCGCGAGCGCCGCCAGAACTTTCGCCGAAGTCTCGTCGCCGACGCCGGCCGCAGGCCCAAGCAGGACGGTGTTGCGGCGCTTGTCGACGAGCAGTTCCGCCCAAGCAGCAACCCCGTCGACGCGCCGGATCATCACGGCCATATTGGCGGCGGCCTGAGCCGCGAGCGCCTCGGACGGCACGGCGAGCGTGACGAGGCCAGCGCCCGCCCGCAAGGCGGCGCGGGCCGCGAGCTTCGCTGCGCCGCAGCCTTCAATGCCGCCCGAGAGCACGAGAGCATGGCCGCGATCATATTTGTGTCCGGTGGCGGCCGGGCGCGGCAGCTCGGCCAGGAACAGGCCGGGCGCATTGGCGAAAGTCGCGACCCCGACGCGCGAGAGCGCCTCGACCGGGATGCCGATATCGGTCACATGCAAGACGCCGCAGAGGCCGCGGCCGGGATAAAGGAGATGACCCGGCTTGCGACGAAAGAAGGTCACGGTCTCGTCGGCCTCGATCGCTGCGCCGAGAACGCCGCCGCCAGCCCCGTTCACCCCAGAGGGAAGATCGACCGCGACTACATGGGCGCCCTTGCGCCGGGCAGCGTTCACCCGCCCGATGAGTGCTGCCGCCTCGCCCTCGATCGGCCGCGACAAGCCTGCCCCAAATAGCGCATCGACGATGACGGCTGCTGCATCGGGCGCGGCCGAGAGCGCATCCGCGACCGGCCCCTGCCACTCCTTGCAAGCCATCGCTGCGTCACCGCGCAGCGCCTCAAAGGCGCCGATCAGCGCGACCTCGACCGGAAAGCCGAGACGCGACAGGGCGGCCGCCGCGACGAAGCCGTCGCCGCCATTATTGCCGGGTCCGCACAGGACCAGGACGCGACCGCTGGAAGCCGCGTCGCCCAGGCGGCTTGCGACGAGGCGCGCCACCGCCTCGCCGGCACGCCGCATCAGCAAGGAGCCGCTGATGCCCGCCTCGATCGCATGGCGATCGGCGCGTCCCATCTCGGCGGGACTCAAGAGCTCCAATCCGTTCGACATATGCAAAGTGAAGCGCCTGCCGGACGATCATGCAAGCTTGGGCTGGAGCTGTAGCTTGGCCTGGCGCCCCTGGAGCCAGGAAACCGAGCCGCAGCCGGGACCCCTGCCCTCCTTTGCCCGCTATTTCGCCTGATCCTTGTGCAATATGCATAAAAAACAGGCAGCCAATTGCTGCATGGGCGGCGCCCCGATGCGGCGCCACGGCACAGCCATTGCTATGGCGTCTCCAGCTCCCGCGCTGCTTGCCAAGAGATCGATGGACAAGAGATCGATGGACGACGGATCATTTGCCAAGAGATCGATTGACCGCCGCCACGGTTGCGCTCTAATCGCCTCTTTGCAGATGTTTTCCGACTTCAATCAGGTTCCCGCATGAAAAAGATCGAAGCGATCATCAAGCCCTTCAAGCTCGACGAGGTGAAGGAGGCGCTTCAGGAAATCGGGCTGCAGGGGATCACCGTCACCGAGGCCAAGGGCTTCGGGCGCCAGAAGGGGCATACGGAACTCTATCGCGGCGCCGAATATGTCGTGGACTTCCTGCCGAAGGTGAAGATCGAGACGGTCATCGACGATGTGCATGTCGAGCGCGCCGTGGAAGCGATCCGCAAGGCGGCGCTGACCGGGCGGATCGGTGATGGCAAGATTTTTGTATACTCGATCGAGAGCGCGGTGCGCATCCGGACGGGAGAGACGGGTTCGGACGCGCTGTGACAGGTCCGACGGACCGATCGACGACTAATCCCGCCTGACCTCGCTCAGCTCATAACCAGAGGAAGACCCTGATGCAGACCGCCAAGGATGTCCTGAAGACGATCAAGGACAAGGACATAAAATACGTCGATCTGAGGTTCACCGATCCGCGCGGCAAGTGGCAGCACGTCACCTTCGATATCGCTTTGATCGACGAGGACATCTTCACCGACGGCACCATGTTCGACGGCTCGTCGATCGCCGGCTGGAAAGCCATCAACGAGAGCGACATGACGCTCTTGCCCGACCCGACCACGGCGACGCTCGATCCGTTCTTCGCGGCTCCGACCTTGTCGATCGTCTGCGACGTGCTGGAGCCGACGACGGGCGAGCCCTATGGCCGCGACCCGCGCAGCATGGCCAAGAAGGCGGAAGCCTTCGTCAAATCCTCGAAGATCGGTGACGCCGTCTTCTTCGGCCCCGAGGCCGAGTTCTTCATCTTCGACGATGTCCGCTTCGCGTCCGAGCCCTACAATACCGGCTTCAAGCTCGATTCCGTCGAGCTGCCGACCAATATGGACACGGCCTATGACGGCGGCAATCTCGGCCACCGCATCCGCACCAAGGGCGGCTATTTCCCGGTGCCCCCGCAGGATTCGGCCCAGGACATGCGCAGCGAAATGCTGGCCGCCATGAAGGCGATGGGCGCGAATGTCGAAAAGCACCATCACGAGGTCGCTTCGGCCCAGCACGAGCTCGGCCTGAAATTCGGCCCCTTGACCCAGATGGCCGACCATCTGCAGATCTACAAATACTGCATCCACCAGGTCGCCCAGAGCTACGGCAAGACGGCGACCTTCATGCCTAAGCCCGTCTTCGGCGATAACGGATCGGGCATGCATTGCCACCAGTCGATCTGGAAGGGCGGCAAGCCGCTCTTCGCCGGCGACAAATATTCGGGCCTGTCGCAGGATTGCCTCTATTACATCGGCGGCATCATCAAGCACGCCAAGGCCTTGAACGCCTTCACCAACCCCTCGACCAACTCCTATAAGCGCCTGGTGCCGGGCTATGAGGCGCCGGTGCTGCTCGCCTATTCGGCGCGCAACCGCTCGGCCTCCTGCCGTATCCCGTGGACCGCTTCGCCCAAGTCCAAGCGCGTCGAGGTCCGCTTCCCCGATCCGATGGCCAACCCCTATCTCGCCTTCGCGGCCATGCTGATGGCGGGTGTCGACGGCATCTTGAACAAGGTCGATCCGGGCTCGGCCATGGACAAGGATCTCTACGACTTGCCGCCGCGCGAGCTCAAGAAGATCCCGACCGTGTGCGGCTCGCTGCGCGAAGCGCTCGATTCGCTGCGCAAGGACAACGGCTTCCTGAAGGCCGGCGGCGTCTTCAACGACGACTTCATCGAAAGCTATATCGAGCTGAAGATGACCGAGGTGACGCGCTTCGAGATGACGCCGCACCCGGTCGAGTTCGACATGTATTATTCGCTCTGACGAACGCCCCCTTTCGATACACCGAGACGACGGCCGGGCCCCAAGCCCGGCCGTTTTCCGTTGCGGCGTCACTGCAGGCGGGCCGCTGGCACATGCGTCGCATCGCGCGCTGCGACAGTCCCGATTCGGGGCGGGAGGCGGCCATGATCTCGAAATCGTTCCGTGCAGGCAAGGAGGCGCGCCTTCGGGCCAATCCACCCGCCGATGGTCCGGATATCGCGCTGCGGCGCAGCGGTTTTCCCCCATCTGGGGCCCGATTTTGACAAAGCGACATCAAACTTTCATGTCATTGCGATAAAATGGTTCGGCTAAGGAATGCGCAAGGGGGGCCGATGAGCAAGTCCCGCAAGACCGAGGACACCGACGCCGTCGAGCGCATCGCCGTCTTCAACACGAAATGGGACAGCCGGCTGTTGCCGCGCAAATTCGACGCGATGGCGCATGACGCCTCTTCCTTCCTGCGGGCGACCGCGCATCTCTTCTTCGACCGCCTGGTGCAGATCACCTTGCCGCCCTCCCCGCTGGTCTTCGGCTGCGGCGACCTGCATTTGGAGAATTTCGGCTCTTATTCGGGCGAGAACCGCCTCACCTATTTCGACCAGAACGATTTCGACGAAGCCGCGCTGATGCCGGCAGGAGTCGAGATGGTGCGCTTCCTGGCGAGCATCATCGTCACCATCCGCCTGCACGAGCCCGACGATCTCGATCCGAAGCGCCAGGCGAAGCAGGCGCTCGACGCCTATGCGGCAGCGCTCGCCGGCGGCAAGCCCGGCTGGATCGAGCGGGAGCTGGCGCGCGGGCCGGTCGCCGATCTCTTGTCGGGGCTCGCCGGACGCTCGCATCGCGATCAGCTCGATTTGTTCAGCCGCGTCGGGCGGCACGGACGCCGCAAGCTCCTGCGCGACGGCCGGCGCAGCTTTCCGCTGCCGAAGGAGAGCGAGCCGCTCGAGGCGCAGATCAAGGCGACGCTTGCGGCAATCGGCAAGGAGCGCGGCGAGCGGGGCTTCTGGAAGCTGCGCGATCTTGCCGGGCGCATAGCCGGCAAGGGCAGCCTCGGCCGGCCGCGCTACGTCGCCCTGGTGAAGGGGCATGGGGATCCGGACGGCAATTTCCTCATCGACATCAAATCGGCCTGGCCGCCGGCAGCGCTCGCGGCGGTGGAGGCGCCTCAGCCCGTCTTCGCCGATGCGGCCGAACGCGTCGTCTTCGTGCAACGTCTGGCGCAGGCGCGCTCGCCGGCCTTCCTGCAAACCGCGCTGCTCGCGAATCAGCCTTTCATCCTGCGCGAATTGCAACCGGCCGAAGACCGCCTGGCGATCGAGGCGCTGGTGGAACGCCCCAAACGGCTGAGCCTCGCCATTGAAACGCTCTCCCGCATCGCCGCCTGGGACCAGCTGCGCGGCTGCGGCCGCCGAGGCGCGGCCGGCGCCGAGGAGTTGATCGCCTTCGGCGCCGAAGAGCATTGGCGGCGCGAGCTTCTGGAGGCTGCGGCCGAATGCGCCGCCGAGGTCGAGCGCGATTATGCAAGCTTCGAGGCGGCCTGGCGTAAGCGCGATTCGAGGCTGACGGCGCTGATCGGCACCCGTTAGGGCGGGCCGCGCCGGCAGGCTGCCCAAAAGCCTATATCCAGGGCCTGCATCCAGAGCTTTGGCCCGTCTGGCCATTGCGCAAGCCGGCGATCACCGGCAAGCTTCTCCACATGGATGCCTTCCTCAACGATCTCCGGGATCTCGGCGAACCGGCACTGCGGCTGATCGCTGCGGTCATCGTCGGCGCGCTATTGGGCATCAATCGCGATCTCTACGGCAAGCCGGCGGGATTTCGCCTCTGCGCCCTCGTGTCGCTCGGCGCGGGCCTGATCACGGTGATCACCTCCGATCCGCATGTCGGCCTCGCGGATCCGAACGGGGCGAGCCGCGCCATCCAGGGCATCGTCGGGGGCATCGGCTTCCTGGGCGCCGGCGTGATCCTGCACGAGGGGCGCGACAACCGGGTGCGCAACCTGACCACCGCCGCGACCATCTGGATCAGCGCAGCGCTCGGCATCGCCTGCGGGCTCGGCTCCTGGAAGATGGGCGGGGTCGCGGCCGTGCTGGCGCTGCTGGTGCTGTCATTCGGCCTGCGCATCGACCATGCTTTGTTCGGCCGCTTCGGCGGCGACGACGACAAACCCGACAAGCCGGAATGAGCGGAGGGCTCTGCCAAGCTGCCGCCATGGTTAGCGGCCAGAGACGTGTCGTGGCATAGTGCGTAGGGTGCGAATCAGCCGATTCGCGCCCGTTTTTTTCTGATCATTCGACGTTGGCGGCACATGGCGGGTAACGATCTTTTCGGAACGGGCGGCGCAGCAATGCGCAAGGCGGCTCCGCGCGAGAGCGAGGACGAACGTAATGCCCGGGCGCTGGAGAAGCTCGCGCGCCACGTCGCTTCCGCAGCGGCGGCCCAGAAGGGCACGCCCGGCGAGCAGGGTTACACGGCCGACGACATCGAAGTGCTGGAAGGGCTCGAGCCGGTGCGCCGGCGCCCCGGCATGTTTATCGGCGGCACCGACGAGAAGGCGCTGCACCATCTCTTCGCCGAGGTCATCGACAATTCCATGGACGAGGCGGTGGCCGGCCATGCGACCTTCATCGAGGTGGAGTTCCAGGAAGGCGGCTCGATCCGCGTCACCGATAATGGGCGCGGCATCCCGATCGACCCGCACAAGAAGTCTCCGAAGAAATCCGCGCTCGAAGTGATCATGACAACGCTGCATTCGGGCGGCAAATTCGACTCCAAGGTGTACGAAACCTCAGGCGGCCTGCATGGGGTGGGCGTGAGCGTGGTGAATGCCCTTTCCGACGTTCTCGAGGTCGAGGTGGCGCGCGGCAAGGTGCTCTACCGCCAGACATTCTCGCGCGGCCTGCCCACCTCGAAGCTCGAGACGGTAGGGCCGGCGCCGAATCGTCGTGGCACCAGCGTGCGCTTTCATCCCGATCCGCAGATCTTCGGCAAAGAGGCCCGCTTCGACCCACGCCGCCTCTTCAAGATGGCGCGCTCCAAGGCCTATCTGTTCGGCGGCGTCGAGATCAGATGGCGGTGCGCCGCGTCCTTGCTGCCGGCCGACGGCAAGGTGCCGGCCGAGGCGACGTTCCGTTTCCCCAATGGTCTCAAGGACCATCTGGCGCGCGAGGTCGAAGGCAAGGACCTCGTCGCCGACGCCATCTTCTCGGGCAAGCTAGAGAAGGAAGGCCGGCACGGCTCGGTCGAATGGGCGATCGCCTGGTTCGCCGCCGACGACGGCTTCACCTCCTCCTATTGCAACACCATCCCGACGCCTGAGGGCGGCACGCATGAGCAGGGATTGCGGGTGGCGCTCTTGCGCGCCTTGCGCGACCATGCCGAGCGCATCGGCAACAAGCGCGGCGCCGTGATCACTTCCGACGACATCGCGGTCTCTTGCGCCGCCATGCTGTCGGTGTTCATCCGTGAGCCGGAATTCCAGGGCCAGACCAAGGATAAGCTCGCGACCTTGGAGGCGGCGCGCATCGTCGAGCAGGCGATCCGCGATCCGTTCGACCATTTCCTCGCGGATTTTCCGGCGCAGGCCACCAAGCTTCTGGAATTCTTCGTCGAGCGGGCCGAGGAGCGGCTGCGCCGCCGCGCCGAGAAGGAGGTCGCCCGCAAGACCGCGACCCGCAAGCTGCGCCTGCCGGGCAAGCTCGCCGATTGCAGCAATGCGGGCGCGGCCGGCTCCGAGCTGTTCATCGTCGAGGGCGATTCGGCCGGCGGCAGCGCCAAGCAGGCGCGCGACCGGGCGACGCAAGCGATCCTGCCGTTGCGCGGCAAGATCCTCAACGTGGCCTCGGCCGGCCGCGACAAGGTTTCGCAGAACCAGCAGCTCGCCGACCTCGTGCAGGCGCTCGGCTGCGGCACCGGCACCCACTACAAGGACGAGGATCTGCGCTACGAGAAGGTCATCGTGATGACCGATGCCGATGTTGACGGCGCCCATATCGCCTCGCTGCTGATCACCTTCTTCTGGCGCCAGACGCCGAAGCTGATCGATAACGGCCATCTCTTCCTCGCCGTGCCGCCGCTCTACCGGCTCTCGCATGGCAGCAAATCGGTCTATGCGCGCGACGATGCCGACAAGGAGCGCCTCATGAAATCGGCCTTCAAGGCCAATGCCAAGGTCGAGGTGTCGCGCTTCAAGGGCCTCGGCGAGATGATGCCGGCGCAGCTCAAGGAAACCACCATGGACCCGCGCAAGCGCCAGCTCCTGCGCGTCGAAGTGGTCGACGAGGCGCGCGAAGGGACTTCGGAGACGATCGAGCGGCTGATGGGCGTGAAGCCCGAGGCGCGCTTCGCCTTCATCACCGAACGCGCCGCCTTCGCGACGGAGCTCGATGTTTGAGTGAGAGTTGAGCCGCTGAGGGCGGCGCGCCCGCCCTTCGCGGCCTGCGGCAAACGGCCCCGCAACTCCTTATTTACCTAAACGATCCATAATTACCTTCGACGTAATTTGATCGAAGGGTTCGGGGATCGGCTCATGGTATTGGGGATGAGATATCAGGACGATGAGGGGGACGAGGCTCCACGCGGCTTGTTGATTCGTTGGAGCATGCTGGTGCGCATCGTGAAGGTGGGGCTGGGGGTCGGCGCCTTCTCGGTCATCGCTGGCTCCATACTCGCGGACTCCACCACCGAGCGCGGCACGGGCGCCTCCAAGGTCGCATGGTTCTTGTCGCCGACGGACCGGGACGCGATGCGCCGCACGGCAACAGCTGCCCTGACCGGCGACATCGCGACGGGCTCGATCAAGCTCGACCCTTGCGCTCTGCCGAAGAAATAGCGGCCTGACTCTCCCGTCGCGCGGCGCGACCCGGAAAGTGGCATCGGCAATCGTCAGTTTCTCATCTAAGTCTTTGATATTGCATTGTTTTCCAAAAAGAGGAACACGCCCTCGTAGAGTCAATGATTGGCGGAACGGGGCCGCGCGCTGTGGTCAGGCTTTCTCGCCCATCACATAGGTCGCGGCAATATTGCGCTCCGAGCCCATCGTCATCAGCACGAACAATTCCTCATCAAGGCTGCGCGCCGTCTCCATGCGGTGACGCATTGCAGGCGTCGCGCCCGCATCGAGCACCACCGCATCGCAGGCCCTGCCCGCCTCGAAGGAGCCGATGCGGTCTTCGAGGCCGAGCGCCAGCGCATTGCCGCGCGTCATGGCGTGGAAAGCCTGCAGGGCCGGCAGGTTCTGGCCTTGCAGCTGCAGCACTTTGTAGGCCTCGGCCGCCGTCTGCAGCATGGAATAGCTGGTGCCGCCGCCGATATCGGTCGCAAGCCCGATGCGCAGACCCGCTTCGCGCGTCGCGCGCCAATCGAACAGGCCCGAGCCGATGAACAGGTTCGAGGTCGGGCAGAAGACCGCGACGCTACCCCGTTCGGCGAGGAGGCTGCGCTCACGCGGGCCGAGATGGATGCAATGGCCGAGCAAGCTCTTCGGACCGAGCAAGCCGTAGCGCTCATAGACATCCGTATAATCGCGCGACCAGGGAAAGAGCTCTTTGACGAGCGCGATCTCGGCATGGTTCTCCGCCAGATGCGTCTCGACATGGCAGTCGGGATGCTCGCGCGCCAGCGCACCCGCCGCCTCGAGCTGTGCTTCGCTCGAGGTGACGGCGAAGCGTGGTGCGATGGCGTAGAGCTGGCGACCGCGGCCGTGCCATTTGGCGATCAGCGCCTTCGACTGGTCATAGCCGCGCTGCGGCGTATCGCGCAGGCCTTCAGGCGCGTTGCGATCCATCATCACCTTGCCGGCAAGCATCAGCGTGTTGCGGCGCGCAGATTCAGCGAAGAAGGCCTCGGCCGATTGGGCATGCACGGAGCAGAAGGCGACGGCCGTGGTGGTGCCGTTACGCAGCAACTCGTCGAAGAAGAAACGCGCATTGCGGGCACAATGCGCAGGATCGTGGAATTTCTGCTCCTCGACGAAGGTGTATTTGATCAGCCATTCGAGCAGCTGCGCGCCATAACTCGCCACCACCTGGGTCTGCGGGAAATGAATATGCGGGTCGATGAAGCCCGGCATGATCAGATGCGGCCGATGATCCTCGACCGGCGTGCCGGGGGCGGCCTGCGCGAGCACCGAACCCGCCTCCCCGGCCTCGCGCACCTTGCCGTCGGAAATGAGAACGGCGCCGTCCTCGACATAGCGATGCGCCTGCGCCCCCGCCTCCTGAGGATCGGCCACGAACCAAAGGAGCCGCCCGCGCAGGATCTTGCGCCCACTCATCGCGCGCCCTCCCCGCTCGGGCCGGTTCCGGCGTCGCGCGCGCCGAGAGCCCGCAGGCCGGTGACAGCCCTATCCGTCTGCGACATGGCATCCTGATCCATGGCGAGAATTTCGCGCGAAGCGGCGTATACCCGATTTCGGGGCGAAGCTCGATAGCGGTCCTGGCGGAGGCGGGCAAGCCGAATGACACGGTCGTGCGAGGGACAAACGTGTCATTCGCGCCAGGCGCGCGGGCGACCGCGTCGCCGGCTCAGGCCGAGGCCAGGAGCCGCTTCAGCTTGGCGACGGCGTCGTTCGTGGGGTCGCCATAGGTGAGCGTGCCGGCGAGCTTGCCTTGGCGATCCATCAGATAGATCACCGCCGAATGGTCCATGGTATAATCGCCATCCTTCAATGGATGTTTGGCGTAATAGACGCGATATTCCTTGGCCACCGCCGCGATCTCGTCCGGCGTTCCGGTCAGGCCGATGATGCGGTCGTTGAAGGAGGACAGATAATCCTTCAGCGAGGCGACATCGTCGCGCTCGGGATCGATGCTGACGAACAGCGCCTTGATCTCCTTGCCGTCGGACCCGAGCGCGTCGAGCCAGGTGGAGATGTCGGAGATCGTGGTCGGGCAGATCTCCGGGCAGCGCGTGAAGCCGAAAAAGACCAGGAAGGGCTTACCCTTCAGTTCGTCGGTCGAGAAAGAGCCGCCGGTCGAGGCGGCGAGCTTAAACGGGCCGCCGATGCCGCTCGCCTGCAAGGCGCCGACGCTACCGGTCTTCTGGGTCAGCTCGAGGATGCCGACGGCGCCGAGCGCCAGGAGCGGAATGGCGCAGGCAATCCAGAGCACGACCCTGATGCGTTTCAACATGGCTCACTCCTACATCTTATGGTCGGGCATCTGGCCGGCGCCGGTCGCCGTGAGCCCACCCACCGGGAATTCGATCTCAACCTTGCCCGCCTTCTCGAAGACGAGCGTGGCCTTCACTTTGTCGCCCTCGCTCAGGCCCTGCTTGAGCTTGGTGAACATCACATGATAGCCGCCCGGCTTGAGCTCGAGCGTCGCACCGGGCTTGACCTCGAGCGGCGCCGGGACGGGGCGCATCGTCATCACGCCGCCCGACATGTTCATTTCGTGCACCTCGACGCTTCCTGCAACGTCGCTCGCCACGTCGACAAGCCGATCGGGCTCCGTTCCCGTATTCGTGATCGACAGATAGCCGCCGGCGACGGTAGCGCCTTTCGGCGTGGCGCGCATCCAGAGCCCTTTGATGCGCAGAGCGCCAAGGGTGAATTCGGCTGCTTCCATGCCCGCCATGGCGGCGAGCCGCAGATGGCCGGCCAAAGCCGGCCCACGAAGCCCGGGGGCGCTTGTGGCGACTGCATGGGCGGCGTTGGGAATCGAGGCGAGCGTCAGCGCCCCGACCAGGGCCGAGGCTGCGGCGAGCGCCGCGGCAAAAGATCGTTTCATGAGGTCCTCGCAGGCAGGAGCCGCGCGCCGTGGCGATCGCGGCAAGGTTCAACTCGGGTTCAGGCGAAATCCACGCCTGGCCGAGGAGGCGCCCTGGCGAAGCCCGATCGCCGCAGTGTGCGCGGAACCTTGATGACGATCGCCGGCGGCCCGGCGAGGCGGCTCGCATGCCGCGAGGGGAGCTGAGCCGCGGCGCTGCTCGACGGATCGAGGCCGACACCTCCATGTTGCGCGCAGAGACCCTGACAGGCGCAATTCTGGCCATGCTCCTGCGGCGCCCCACCGGGGACGTCCGCATGCCAAGCCTCCCCCTTGCAGATGATCGTTCCCCCATCGGCACTCACGGCCAAGGAGGCGCTCATCGCCGCGCCCCCCAGGAGGGCCTGCAGGACGAGCCCATAGATGGCGAGCGTCGAGACGGCGAGCCGCCATTCTCTCAAACGCTCGATCCAAGCCCGCTGAAACCGCATGCGACGCATGGCGCGACCAGACACCTCGTGCGACGCCGCGTCAATATGTCCGGTGCCGCGACATTTCGTCGGCGTTATGGGAACAAGGCGAGCCGGGGGACGTTGAGACACTGACACCAGGAGTCAAAAAATGCGCATCCCAATCATCGCTTCCGCCCTCGCCCTCAGCGTGGCGTTGGCGGCGCCAGCTTCAGCGTCCGGTCAGGGCGCGGTCGGCGGCGCGGTAACCGGTGGTGCGGTGGGTGCCGTGGTGGGCGGACCGGTCGGAGCAGTAGTCGGAGCCGGAGCCGGCGCCTTCATCGGCAATAGCGTGACGCCTACTTACCGGCACCGCTATTACCGTCGCGCCTATTACCGGCACCATTATCATCACCCTTATCGCCAGAGGCCCTATGAGAGCCAGAGGTACTATCGCTGAGCGCGTCACCCGAAGGGCATTGCCGGCACGCCGGTCCGGACTCAACCAAGGTCGGGGCCGCGCTTGGCCTTGGTGAGCGCCGCTCCGAGGGCGACGGCAAGGTCGCGTCGCTGCGGCGGGGCCAGGAAATCGCCAATCGACACGCTCTGGCGCCCCGACACGACGCTGAGGCGCTGCGCTCCGAAATCCTCGTCATCCTCGAGCGATAGCCGCGCCCAGAGCGGGTTGAAGCGCCACACCGCCGTCTCGCCACGATGGGTGATCTTGCTCAAGACCAATTCGACATAGGTCAGGCGCACGCTCTCCTCAGCCCCGGCGCGCCGGTAATTGACCTTGAAGGCAACGAACACCGCGAGCACGTCGAGCCCATAGAAGCCGGCGACCGGCCAGGCCCCGAACAGGATGAAGGGGATGCTCGAGAACACGGCCGAGATGCAGCACAAGGTCATCATCAGGCGAAAGCCATTGCGGCCGAGCGATCGATGTGGCGTCAGCTTCGCCTCGAAGACGGTCTCGTCCGCGCCGGTGGACATCTGCGATTGGTGCCTTGCCCTTCATGCGTGAGCGCCTGTTATATCGTCTCCATGCGCCGAGAAACAACGAAGCCGACACCGAAGACGGCCAAGGCCAGGCCTCACAAGGCTGTGACGAACCGACGCAAGGGCGGGCGCCAGGCACGCCTGCCACCCGAGACGATCGAGGCGATATTCGCGCGCCTCTCGGCGCTCAATCCGGACCCTGCGACCGAGCTTGCCTACCACAATATCTTCACGCTGCTCGTCGCGGTCGTGCTCTCCGCCCAGGCGACCGATGCCGGCGTCAACAAGGCGACCAGGACGCTCTTCCCGCGCGTGGACACTCCCGCCAAGATGCTGGCCTTCGGCGAGGACGCGCTGCGCGAGGCGATCAAGACGATCGGCTTGTTCCGCAACAAGGCCAAGAACGTGATCGCCCTGTCGCAGGCGCTGATCGAGCGTCATGGCGGTGAGGTGCCGCATGACCGGGACGCGCTCGAGGCCTTGCCGGGCGTCGGCCGCAAGACCGCGAGTGTCGTCTTGAACGTCGCCTTCGGCGAGGAGACGATCGCCGTCGACACGCATATCTTCCGCGTCGCCAACCGTCTCAACCTGGCGCCGGGGCGCACGCCGCTCGAAGTGGAGCAAGGCCTCGAACGCGTCGTGCCGGCGCGCTATAAGCGCCACGCGCATCATTGGCTCATCCTGCATGGGCGCTATGTCTGCGTGGCGCGCACTCCCAAATGCCCGATCTGCCCGATCGCCGATCTGTGTCCCCTCGAGCCGAAAACCATCGCCAAGGCGGCTTGACGGCGTCGACCGTCCTGCCCTCTGCAGGAGATGGGCGTAGACCCGAGAGGTCAAGGACGCGGTCGACCGGCCAACAGAATCGTCTATATCGAAATTATTCCGACAGCATCAAAATGAATACAGTATAAAACAGCCTCGACTACGAGAAAGTTGCCTAGAGCGTGATGATTTAAGGTACGATTGATCGAGACGCGCCTATCCCTCCCATGCGGAGCAGGGGAGGCGTCAAGTCTTGAACAGAAAGACTCGGCGTAGCGAGCCGGGTGGGGTGCGTTTCCGGAGAAGTCCCCCACCCGTCCGCTCGGCAAGGGCCTCGCGTCCACCCTCCCCCGCTCGCTACGCTTCGCGGAGGAGGGATAGGCGCGTCCCGATTGATCGCTCATGCTCATTCCTTGGGCTCGCAGAAGCGAATGCGATTGCCGAACGGGTCCGGCACTTCGAGCTCACGGCCCCAGGACTGGTCTTCGCAAATGCCGGGCTTGGAGTAGGCATAATTCTTGTCGATCAGCTCTCGATGAAGAGCATCGACCCCCTGGATCGTCACGAGCACCGTCGAGCCTGGGCTGGCGTCGCCATGATGTTCACTCAGATGCAGGGTCAATCCGGATCGGGAGACCTGCGCGTAGAGCGGAAAATTGTCGCCGAACCGATGCTCCCAATCAAGGGTGAAGCCAAGAAAGCCGAGGTAGAACTCCTTGGCCTTTTCGACCGAGAAGATCCTCAGGATCGGGACCGCCGCTCCGAAGCTCGAGCCGCGGACGGCGGGCCCGAGCCGATCGGCGCCTGGTTCGTCCGACGCGCTGGTCTGCGGCGTGGCGGCGCTTGAGTGCGACATGGCCATATCCTCGACAGGTTGCGGGTGAGGGAAACTGGTTCTGGAGCGCGATCGCTTTTGATCGGATCTGTCCGGCACTCCATGATCTCGCGACCAAGACGAGGACATGGCGACTTAAAGCGCCGCCACCGCGTGCGATATGGCGGCGACCATGCAAGATCACCCTATGCCGTATCCGAGCTTTCGCGCGATTGCGCCTCGACCACGGCGACCGCGGTCATGTTGACGATGCCACGCGGCGTGACCGAGGGCGAAAGAATATGGGCGGGCTTTGCCGCCCCCATCAGGATCGGGCCGACGGGCAGCGCGTCGGCCAGCACCTTGATCAGCGAGAAGGCGATATTGGCCGCATCGAGATTGGGCATGATCAGCACATTCGCCTCTCCGGCGAAGCGGGCCTTGGGCAGGACCTGATCGCGGATCACCTCGGAGAGCGCCGTATCGGCCTGCATCTCGCCATCGACCTCGAGCTCGGGCTGCATGGCGCGCACCAGCGCCAGCGCCTTGCGCATCTTCACGGCGGAGGGCGTGTCGGCGGCGCCGAAATCCGAATGCGACAGCAAGGCGATCTTCGGGGAGAGGCCGAAGCGACGCACATGCGAGGCGCATTGGACCGCCATATCGGCGATCTCCTCGGCCGTCGGGTCGGTGCGCACATGGGTGTCGGCGAGGAAATAAGCGCCCTTCGAGGTGATGACGAGGCTCATCGCCGAGAGGCCGCGCACGCCGGGCGCGAGACCGATGATGTCGCGGATATGGCGGATGCGCGAGGGGAAACGGCCCTCGAGCCCGCACAGCATGGCATCCACATCGCCGCGCGCCAGCGCCAGCGCCGCGATCACCGTCGCATTGGTGCGCACCAGGGTGCGCGCTGCGTCGGGCGTGATGCCCGAGCGCCCCGCGATCCTGGCATAATCTGCAACGTAATCGCGATAACGGGGATCGTCATCGGGGTTGACGAGCTCGAAATCCTTGCCCGGCCGCGCCGACAGGCCGAAGCGCTTGAGGCGCGCCTCGACCACATGCGGACGCCCGATCAGCACCGCCCTGGCGAGCTCCTCCTCGATCACCACCTGAGTGGCGCGCAACACCCGCTCATCCTCGCCATCGGCATAGATGACACGCCGCAGATTCTCCTTGGCCCGCTGGAACAGCGGCTTCATGATGAAGCCCGAGCGGAAGACGAAGCGCGACAGCTGGTCCTTATAGGCTTCCATATCCACGATCGGGTGGCGCGCCACGCCGGTGTCCATGGCGGCCTTGGCGACGGCGGGGGCGATCCACAGGATGAGGCGCGGATCGAAGGGGCTAGGGATCAGGGATTGCGCCCCGAAGGTCCGTGCTTCGCCGCCGATGGCGCGCGCCACGACATCGGAAGGCGCCATGCGGGCAAGCTCGGCGATGGCGCGCACCGCGGCGAGCTTCATCTCCTCGTTGATGGTGGTCGCTCCTGCGTCGAGAGCGCCGCGGAAGATATAGGGGAAGCACAGCACATTGTTGACCTGGTTCGGATAATCCGAGCGGCCGGTGCAGATCATGGCGTCCGGCTTCGCCTTCAGCGCTTCCTCGGGCAAGATCTCCGGATAGGGATTGGCGAGCGCCAGGATGAGCGGCTTCTCGGCCATCCGGGCCACCATCTCGGGTTTCAACACGCCGCCCGCCGAGAGGCCGAGGAAGATATCGGCACCACCGATCACATCGGCGGGCGCGCGGGCATCGGTCTTCTGCGCATAGACCGATTTCCAGCGGTCCATCAGCTTCTCGCGGCCTTGGTAGACGACGCCCTCGATGTCGCAAATGAAGATGTTCTCGCGCTTCACGCCGAGCGAGACGAGGAGGTTGAGGCAGGCGAGCGCGGCGGCTCCGGCCCCCGAAGCCACGACCTTGACGGCGTCGAGCTTCTTGCCAGCGATTTCGAGCCCGTTCAGCACCGCCGCCGCGACGATGATCGCCGTGCCATGCTGGTCGTCATGGAAGACCGGGATCTTCATGCGGGCGCGGGCCCGCTCCTCGACCTCGAAGCATTCGGGCGCCTTGATGTCTTCGAGGTTGATCCCCCCGAATGTCGGCTCGAGCGCCACGATGATGTCGACGAGCTTGTCGATATCGGTCTCGGCGACCTCGATATCGAAACAATCGAGGCCGGCGAATTTCTTGAACAGGACCGCCTTGCCTTCCATCACCGGCTTGGAGGCGAGCGGCCCGATGGCGCCGAGGCCGAGCACGGCCGTGCCGTTCGAAAGCACCGCGACGAGGTTCTGGCGCGAGGTGAGGCTCGCGGCTTCGTCAGGGTCGGCGACGATCGCCTCGCAAGGCGCGGCGACGCCCGGCGAATAGGCGAGCGCAAGGTCGCGCTGGTTGCCGAGCGGCTTCGTCGCCTGGATCTCGAGCTTACCGGGCCGCGGCAGGCGATGATAGGCAAGCGCGCCTACACGCAGGTCCTCGGACATCGTCGACGGCATCGGCCCACTCCCATTCTCGCTCACCACGCTTACCGCCACCTTTAACCACGGTGGGGTTGCGAGCAAGCCAGGTCCGCGGCGTTCTCCGGTCGCGATGGCGTCCGCTCATGGGGGCCGGAGCCTTATGGCGACCCCGCAGCTGCCGGCTTCTCGGGCGCCTCACCGGCCCAGGCGCGAGCCAGCAGGTGGCGAATGGCGTCGCGCTCGACCGGCCTTGGGTTCCAATAGGGCTTCTGCACCGCGAGATCGGCGGCGCGCTCGATCCCGTCCTGCGGCATTCCGATATCCCGCAGCGCCTGCCTGACGCCGAGCCGGCCGCCCAGGGCGTAGAGACCCTGTGCCGCATCCGCCGTGCCGAGCGCCCGGGCAAGCCTCATCATGGCATCCGGGACAGCGACGGAATTATAGGAGATCGCGTGCGGCAGCATGATCGCATGCGTCTCGGCATGCGTCTCGGCATGCGGCAGGTCGAAGCTGCCGCCCAGCGTGTGGCAAAGCTTGTGGTGAAGTGCCATGCCGACGGCGCCGAGGCAGGTGCCGCATAGCCATGCACCATAGAGCGCCTCCGACCTCGCCTCCCGATCGGCCGGGTTGTCGACGATGCGGGGCAGAGCCCGCGCAAGCGCCCGGATGCCCTCCTCCGCCATCAACATGATGATGGGGTTGGTGTCCTTGGCGTAGAGCGCCTCGGCCGCATGCGCGATGGCGTTGATGCCGGAAGTGGCCGAGAGCCCGGCCGGCAGACTCAAGGTCAGTTCGACGTCGTAAATCACGGTCTCGGGCAGGACCTTGAGGGTCGACTGGGTGGTCTTCACGCCGCCTTCCGTCTCGCCGAGGATCGGCGTCATCTCGGACCCCGCATAGGTGGTCGGGATGACCAGTTGCGGCAGGTCGGTGCGGAGCGCAATCGCCTTGCCGAGCCCGGTCGTCGATCCGCCTCCGATGGCAACGACGCCGTCGGCCCCGGTGCTGCGCACCGCCTCGATGGCGGCCGCGGTCACCTCGACGGGCGTATGCATCACGGCCCCGGCGAAGATTCCGGCCGCGCCTTGCTCCAGCATCGCTTCGAGGCGCCTTGCCTGCTCCTGCTGCGGGGCAGTTGCCAGCACGAGGGCGCGCTTCATGCCAAGGCGCGCGGCCTCGCGACGCAGCAGCTCGGGCTTGAGCGTATCGAAGACGACGCGCGCCGGCAGGGCCTCGTAGATGAAGGCTTTCATGAATTCGCTCCCTGGTCGTTGATCCTACCGAACCAGTGCGCGGGCGCCAACAATGTCGGCATCTGTCTCGCGGGGATGCCTGCTGCCTTGCAGACCTGGACGTCCCAGTTGCGCAAGTTGCATCATTCGGCTGATAGTGCGACCGAGCCACCCGGGGGCCTGGGGGATCCCATCGCATGTCTTCGCGGAACATTATTGACCACGCCACAACCCCTTCGATACAGCGCCGGTCCATGCCCTGCGGGCGCAAGAAGCGCGCCGCCGAGGCGCTCTGCTATAATGGCCTGGTCCAGAGCCGGTCGGAGATCGCGCGCCTCGCTCGCGGGGCCGCCACGACCACCGGCATGGCATAGGCCGAGATGTCCGTATGAGGAGGAGATCGATGCCCCGTCTGTTCTCCGATAAGGACGCGCTCGCCTCCCTTTGCCAACGCTATCGGATTCGCCGGCTCTCTCTCTTCGGTTCGACGCTGAAAGGCTTTGCGCGACCTGACAGCGACGTGGACCTGCTGGTGGAATTCGAGCCCGAGGCCAAACCGAGCTTGCTCACCATGGCCGAGATCGAGCTGGAATTGTCGCCTCTGCTGGGTGGACGAAAGGTGGACCTGCGCACCGCCCCGGATTTGAGCCGGTATTTCCGGGACGAAGTCGTGCGGACAGCTGAGGCGCAATATGACGCCCGATGACCATGTCCGGCTTCGCCATATGGCCGACGCCCTGCGTTCCGTGATCCGTTTCACCGAGGGGCGGCATCGCGATGACCTAGACAAGGACGAAATGCTGGCCTTCGCCCTGGTTCATGCCATCCAGATCGTGGGAGAGGCTGCCAGCAAGATCAGCGTCGAGACGCGCGACGAACATCCGCAGATTCCGTGGGCAGCCGTTATCGGCATGCGTCATCGCCTGATTCACGCCTATTTCGACATCAACCTCGATATTCTGTGGGTCACTGCAACGGAAGCCGCGCCCGCCCTGCTGGCGCAAATCGGACCAACTATCTGTTTGGACTGACCAATGGCCATCACCAACCATGAACGCATCGGCGAAGCGATGGACCTGCTGCGGGCGCGCAGTTGGACGTCGCTGGTCTGCTCAAGCTGATGTGGGAAACCTGGAACGATGTGTTCAAGAGCACTTGGGTTTCGCTGAACGTCCATGTCCTGGCCGCTTTACGGAAATATGGCATAATATTTGATATTTATTACAGAGCTCTGGCGGCCCTCTCCCTCAGGCGACCTGCGCGGCGCGCGCGGGGCCGCCCTGCAGCCATCCGAGGCCGCGTGCATAGAGCGCTTCGACCTCCGGCCCCTTGAGGCCGGGCATGTCGCGCTTCACGCGGTAGCCGATCCGCTCCTGGATGTAGGCGAGATGGCGATAGCCTTCGGGAAAAGCGCGCAACGCCTCCTTGTCCAGGGCCAGCACGGCGGAAGGGTCGACCCGATCGATGCGATCCTTCTCATAGACGGGCTGCCGCAGGACGAGACCCCAACGGCCGCGGCGCTTTTCCAGGAAATCGTAGAAACGTCCGGTGCACACCACATCGCAGAGCTGGTCGTGCACGACGGCCCGCTGCGAGATCGTCATCTTGGTCTGGGCAATGGCACGTTCCCCCGCAAGATCGATGCTGATGCCACCGAGGAAATGCAGGATGCTGACGCCCTTGTCCCAGCCCTCGCGGCTGACGCGGATAAAGTCGCGTGCCGGCCCCTGGAACCAGGTTGCCGACATCCAGCCATCCTCGTGCCAGACGCTCGCGAAACGATCCCAGTCGCCGGCATCACGCCACACGGCCCAGTTCTCGAGAAGGTCCCGTATCTCGAGCCGATCGAGCGTTTTGGCATCCGCCATGACGGTCCACTCTCCTGCCTGTGCCTGCTTGCGGCTGCACCGCCGCGCCTGTCACGCCTGATTTTCTGCGATCCGCTTCAGCTCGGCAAGGCCGGTCTCGAACTCCTTGCCGATCATCTTGTCCATGCTTCGGGTCGGCTGTTACGTCGTTCGCGTCAAAGCTGCGTGATGCACCTCGTCAACCATGTTGCCCGATCGAAGCGCGGCCAGATGCTCGGAGAGCTGCCCGAAGGTTCCGGCCAGGCACTGGCGGACGGATTCCCGCGCCGCTCCGAAGCTTCTGCGTTCCGCCTGCGTCGCATTCATGGGAGAGCCCAGCATCTCGACCGCCGTCGTGCCACCCTGCTCGGCGAGCGTCAGCGTATTCAGCACTTCGAGCGGCCATTCCGCCGAGAACGGCGCGCGCACGGTGGCCCCGGTTTCGTCCGCAAAGGAACTGGCGAACACGATCCGCTCAGGGGCGATGATCTCGCGATAGGCGAACTTGCCCCATATTTCGTGGCCGTCCGGGGATCGCATGCAGTAGTGAAAATTGCCGCCGGGGCGGAAATCGAGCGTGCATTTCGCGAAGGCGAAACCCTTCGCCCACCACCAGCGGGACAGATGCGCAGCTTGCGAATGCGCCATGAATACGAGCTCGCGCGGCGCATCGAAGCTGCGAGTGAGAGAGAAGATCGGTGGTCTGTGGTCGGCCATGGGTCCTCATCGGGAAGACGCCATGTTCTCGACGGCTTCAAACCAAGGACGAAGCGCGGACCACCGTTCCGACAGCGTCGCAAGTTTTTTTGCCGTGGCGCCGGCGGCTAAGAGCGCGGCCAAGCCTATCCCGGCCTGCGATGGGCGCGTTTGACAGGACGCGGCGATTTTGCGCCTATTACGTTGCGTCAGCGCTAAGCCGCCTCCCAGCCGGTTGCAGACAAGTCGAACAGCAAGTCGCGCGGCGCGGCGAAGCGGCAGTCGCAACAGAGACTCGCATCGGGGAGGATATCGGTGTCCAGAAAGCTCGCTATTTTGTCTTGCGCCGTAGCGGCGCTCTCGCTCGCCTTCGCGAGCGTACCGGCTTCGGCCGGCGATATCGTTGGCCTTATCACCAAGACCAACACCAATCCCTTCTTCGTCAAGATGAAGCAGGGCTTCGAGGCCAAGGCCAAGGAACTCGGCGTTACGCCGCAGGCCTACGCCGGTAAGACGGACGGCGACAACGACGGACAGGTCGCGGCCATCGAAGCGCTGATGGCTGCCGGCGCTAAGGGCATCCTATTGGTGCCGAGCGACTCGACAGCGATCGTGCCGACGGTCGCGAAAGCCCGCAAGGCCGGCATTCTGGTGATCACGCTCGACACGCCGCTCGATCCCGTCACCGCCGCCGATGCCAATTTCGCCACCGACAATTTCAAGGCCGGCCAACTGATCGGCGCGTGGGCGAAGGCGACGCTCGGCGACAAAGCGGCTTCCGCCAAGATCGCCACCCTCGATCTGGCGCCCAACGAGCCGACGGTCGACTATCTTCGCCACAATGGCTTCCTGACCGGCTTCGGCATCCCGGTTAAGGATCAGAAGCACTACGCAATGGGCGACAGCCCGCAAATCGTCGGCTCCGACGTGACGGCGGGTTCGACCCAGGGCGGCCGAACCGCCATGGAGAAGATCCTTCAAAAAGCATCCAATATCAACGTTGTATATGCGATCAACGAGCCGGCCGCGGACGGTGGCTATGCGGCGTTGAAGGCGGCAGGCAAGGAGAAGGGTGTGCTGATCGTCGCGGTCGACGGCGGCTGCCCTGGTGTCAAGAGCGTCAAGGAAGGTGCGATTGGCGCCACCTCGCAGCAATATCCACTGCTGATGGCCTCTAAAGGCGTCGAAGCCGTCGTGGAATACATCAAGACCGGCAAGAAGCCCGTCAGCATCGATACCGGCGAGCAGCTCGTGACCGACCATCCTGTTCCGGGCGTTCCCTCGATCGACACGACCGAGGGGATGAAGCTCTGCTGGGGTTGATTTCTGCGACGTTTGATCGCTTAATTATGTAAAAGATCGGCGCTCGCGAGTTTGATCTTGCGAGCTCCGACGCTGCGGGAGGACAAGCAAGCCAACTATAGAAATGGGGAGGGTGTGATGAGCGAGGCTACGCAAGGCCAGCGGCCCGCCCCTCAGGAGTTTGAGCGGGTGCTCGCCGCCGCGTCGACGACGCAGGCCCAATTCGAAGAAGAGCACCTCTCGCTGGTCAAACGCACGCAGCGGTTCCTCCACGTCTATCCGACCGTCGTTCCCTTCGTAGTATTGCTGCTGGGCCTTCTGCTTGGCGTCACCGTGAATTTCGAGCGCTTCGCTACAGGCAGCAATCTGTCGACCGTGCTGACGCAGGTGACAATCATCGGCATTCTCGCCATCGCGCAGACGCTTGTCATACTGACCGCCGGCATCGATCTTTCGGTGGGTGTGATCATGGTGATTTCGTCCGTCGTGATGGGGCGGCTCGGCGTCATCGACAGCCTCCCGGTAATTGTGGCATTTCCGGCCGGACTCCTTTGCGGCGTCGTATTCGGCCTGCTCAACGGCTCGCTCGTCACCCGGTTGCACATGCCGCCGTTCATCGTCACGCTCGGCACGCTCAGCATCATCGGCGCTCTCAACACTTTCTACTCGCAGAGCGAGACGATTCGACAACAGGATATCGAGGCGCAGGCGCCGTTCCTGCAGCTGATGGGGGTCCCTTTCGAAATCGGCGGGGCGCGCATCATCATGGGCACCTTCCTGTTGGTCGTGCTGGCGATCATCATCTGGTACGTGCTCAACCGGACCGCCTATGGCCGCCACGTCTACGCGACCGGCGACGATCCCGAGGCGGCGCGCCTGGCCGGCATCAACACCGATCATGTCTTGCTCAGCGTCTACATTCTGGCTGGGCTCATCGCGGCAATCGCCGGATGGGCGTTGATCGGCCGCATCGGCGCCATCAGCCCGACAGCCGGCGAGAACGCGAATCTCGACAGCATCACCGCCGTCGTGATCGGCGGCACCAGCCTCTTTGGCGGACGCGGCTCGATCGTCGGCACGTTGATCGGGGCGCTCATCGTCGGCGTGTTCAAGTCCGCGGTTTCGCTCGCCGGTCTCGACGTGCTTTGGCAGGAGTTCGGCATTGGAGTCTTGATCATCATCGCGGTTGCGCTCGATCAATGGATCCGGAGAGTGTCGGCATGAGCGCTGAGCCCGTCCTTCATGCCCGCGGCCTCGTCAAGCGCTATGGCCGGGTGACCGCGCTCGACCATGCCGACTTCGATCTCTATCCCGGCGAGATCCTCGCCGTGATCGGCGACAACGGCGCCGGCAAATCGTCGTTGATCAAGGCTCTATGCGGCGCGGTCATCCCGGACTCGGGCGAGATCAGGCTCGTCGGCCAAGTCGTGCATTTTCGTTCCCCGATCGACGCGCGCGAAGCGGGAATCGAAACCGTCTACCAGAACCTCGCGCTCTCGCCCGCCTTGTCGATCGCGGACAACATGTTCCTCGGGCGCGAGATTCGCTCGACAAGGCTGATCGGGCGCGTGCTTCGGAGTCTCGACCGCGCCGCCATGCTAAAGTTCGCGCGCGATAAGCTCAACGAGCTTGGACTGATGACGATCCAAAACATCAACCAGCCGGTCGAGACGTTGTCGGGCGGCCAACGCCAAGGCGTCGCGGTCGCGCGCGCGGCCGCGTTCGCCAAGCGCGTCGTCATCATGGATGAGCCGACGGCGGCCTTGGGCGTCAAGGAATCGCGGCGCGTCCTGGAGCTGATCCTCGACGTGAAGAAGCGCGGGTTGCCGATCATTCTCATCTCGCACAACATGCCTCAGGTGTTCGAGGTCGCTGATCGCATCCACATCCACCGGCTCGGGCGCCGCCTATGCGTCATCGATCCCAAGAAGCAGTCGATGTCCGATGCGGTCGCGATGATGACCGGTGCGTTGGCGCCGCCGATCGAACAGGCGGCGTGACGAAATAGCGCGTCGCCGGCGGTGCATCACGGGGTGGGCAGCGAAGATTGGAGCGAGGACGGGATCACGCGATTGGCGGCGCGCCAAAGCCTTCCGGAACTGCATTGTCATGCCCTCGACGATGCCGGCTGGAAGCCGGCGATCCGACCTTTGGATCGCCGGCTTCCAGCCGGCAACACACCCGGAACGCCTGGGCCTCAGCTCAGATAGGCTTGCGCGAGCTTGACCCAATAGCTTGCGGCCGGAAGAATCGTGTCATCGTTGAAGTCGTATTTCGGATGATGGAGGGGGTGGCTCTGCTCGCCATTGCCGAGCACGACATACGCGCCTGGTCGCTTCTGCAAGAACAGCGCAAAGTCATCACTGACCGACATGGGGCGATCGAGATCGGACACCGCATTCGCATCGAAGTGCTCTGCGGCAATCCTGCGCGCAAATGCGGTTTGCGCCGGATCATTGACGAGCGCGGGACAGCCCGGCGTGATCTCCGCTGCCATTGCAACTCCGAAGCTTCGAGCCTGGTGCGCGGCAATCGCCTGTACCCGATCCAGAAGGATGCCGCGCACGGCCGGGGTGAAAGACCGCAAGCTCAGTCGCAGATCGGCTGTGTCCGGAATGACGTTGCCGGCCTCACCTGAACGAAACGCACCGACTGTCACGACCCCGCTCTCGAGCGGATCGACATTGCGCGACACGATGGTCTGCAAGGCCATGACGATGCTCGCGCCTGCGACCAGCGGGTCCATGCTCAGATGGGGAAGCGCGCCATGGCCGCCAAAGCCGTTCAAGCGAATATCGATCTTGTCGATCGCGGCCCAAAAAATTCCAGGCTTGAATCCAAAAACACCGGTCCTCAGGCCCGGAATGTTGTGAAGTCCGAATACGGCGTCGCAGTCAAACCGTTCGAATAATCCCTGATCGATCATCGCCGCGGCACCGCGACCGATCTCCTCGGCGGGCTGGAAGATCACGTTGATCGTGCCATCGAACCTCTTCGTCTGCGCCAGGAAGCGCGCCGCAACCAGCAAGATGGTGGTGTGGCCATCATGGCCGCAGGCATGCATCTTGCCGGGATTGCGGCTCGCGTGAGCTGCGCCAGTTTCCTCATGGATCGGGAGGGCGTCGAAATCGGCGCGAATCCCGAGTGACCGACGGCCGGTCCCATGGGAGAGGCGCCCCACGACACCGGTGCCCGCAAGGCCGCTGTGAACCTGATAGCCCCAGCCTTGAAGAAGCCGTGCGATCGTCTCGCTGGTGCGGTGTTCCTCGAAGGCTAATTCCGGGTGCATATGGAAATCGCGACGCAGGCGCGCGGACTCGTCGCCCCACGCCTCCATTCCTTCGATGGACATGTGTTCCCCTAGCCTAGCGCAAGCGCCGCCGTGTTTTGAAGCTCACATCCGCTCGACGCGGCAGAGCATGCAACCGGCTTTCGCGGTGTGCACGTTGATGTAGGCAATGTCTTCGCGGGCAAGAAGCGTCTGAAGCGTGCCCTCGCACGCCTTGCCGTCAACCAGCTCGTTGGCGTCGTAGATCATCATGCCGTCCTGCGCGAACGACCGGAACACGATGAGGCGGTTGCGAACGATGTCAGGGATCGTGTTCTCAGCCGTGAACCGGCTGCATTGCGTGCCACACATGAAAATCGCGGTCGGATGACCGTAGACGCTCTTTGGCCTTGGAACCTGATACGAAAGAAGCAGCATCCCGTCGTCGGCCGGAGCTTCCTTCAAGCAATGCCGACACGGATAAGTCTTGCTGCCTTCAACGCGTTTCGTGATTGGATAGCCAAATTCGTCCGTCGGCGATTTTCGCATTTTCTCGGCGAAACCCGTGTCAAGCGCAATGCAGCGAAATTGATGCATGTCCCGATCCTTCCCCTGGGCGTTCCTTGGGCGAGAGAGTGCAATGTCTTCGTAATGATCGGCGATCTGTTCGATTGTCCGATGCAGCCGCATTCGGCTTGCAAAGCACTCCGGTTCTTGCTCTCGCATTCCGGCAACTCCAGCGCCCCCGCTACATGACTCTGGAATTTGTCGCCCCCTCGGCGCGAGAAAGGCATGGGTAGGGGCCGGTGCTGCCGAGCACCTTCGGGGACGACGGCGCCCTAGTCAGGCGAACCGCTTTGCGCCGGCCACGCACAGCACCACCAGTCCCGTCACGGCGATCATCGTCCAGGCGACGGGCTCGCGCAGCAGCAGGCCGGCGAGCGTCAGCCCGAAGAATGGCTGGAGCAACTGCAATTGTCCGACACCGGCGATCCCGCCGAGAGCGAGCCCGCGATACCAGAACACGAAGCCGACCAGCATACTGAACACCGAGACATAGGCGAGCCCGGCCCAGACCGGGAGGCCGATCCCGCTCCACGCCCCCGGCAAAGTCGCCAGCGCGACGATCGCCATCACCGGCAGCGCCAGCACCAGTGCCCAGGAGATGACCTGCCATCCGCCGAGCCGACGCGACAGCGTCGCGCCCTCGGCATAGCCAAGGCCACAGAGCAGGATCGCCGCCACCATCAGGAGGTCGCCGGTGAGCGAGGCGCTGCCGCTTTGCGACAGCGCGAAGCCCGCGACCGACAGGCTGCCGATGGTGGAGAACAGCCAGAAGGCCGGCCTCGGCCTTTCCCCCCGCGCAGTACGCCGAAAATCGCGGTCGCGAGCGGCAGCAGTCCGACGAAGACGATCGAATGCGCCGAGGTGACGTGCTGGAGCGCCAATGCCGTCAGCAACGGAAAGCCGATCACCACGCCGAGCGCCACGATGGCGAGTGAGCCGAGATCGCTCGAGGCGGGCCGCTTTTGCCTGAATACCCCGAGCAGTGCTGCCCCGAGCAGCGCGGCGATCACCGCGCGGGCCGAGGTCAGGAACAACGGCGTGAAGCCGCCCACCGCAATGCGAGTGGCCGGCAGCGAGCCGCTAAAGATGATCACGCCAAGGAGGCCGCTGCCCCATCCGTCCGTCGTCCGCTGCATCGTCCCTTCCTTTCACTACGCCCGACGGTAGTGCGATCGGGGCTGGCCGCGACAGCGACGGTCCCATACAATTCAGCCGAACTGTATGGCTTTGAGCACCCACACACTTGGTGACAGTCAAGAATGAGAAACGACGCGAGCACCCGCACCGGCGAGGTGATGGATGCGATCCGCCGCAAGATGGCCACGCGCGCGCTGACGGACGGGGAGAAGCTGCCCTCGATCCGTAGCTTCGCCGCCACCATGCGCGTGTCGCCGTCGACCGTCGTCGAAGCCTATGACCGGCTGGCGGCCGAAGGCGTGATCCGCTCGCGGCCGGGCTCCGGCTTCTACGTCTCTGGTGCCATGCCGTCGCTTGCGCTGGCCGAGGTCGAGGCTCGGCACGATCGGGCGATCGATCCATTCTGGGTGTCGCGCCAATCGCTCGATGCCGGCGCCGAGATGCTCAAGCCTGGATGCGGCTGGCTCCCGTCCGACTGGATGCCGATCGCTGCCATTCGCCGTGCCATCCGCAGCCTTGCCAGGGCCGACGACACGGTCCTGGCGGATTACGGAAACACGCGTGGGTCGCTCCCCCTGCGCCGACTCCTTGTCCGCCAGTTCGCGGGGGAAGGGATCGATGCCGGCGCAGACCAGATCCTCCTCACCTCGTCGGGCACGCAGGCAATCGACCTGATCTGCCGCTACCTGCTGCAACCCGGGGACACGGCGTTGGTGGACGATCCCTGCTACTTCAACTTCCAAGCCCTGCTGCGCGCCCATCGGGTGAAGGTCGTCGGCGTACCGTACACGCCAACCGGACCTGATCCCTCTCTTTTCGCAGAGGTGCTCGCCGAGCATCGCCCGCGCCTTTACATCACCAATTCCGCGCTCCACAACCCGACCGGCGCGACGATCTCCCCGCGGACAGCCCACCGACTGCTGAACGCGGCGGCAGCCCACGACCTCACCATCGTCGAGGACGACATCTTCGCCGACTTCGAGCCCGAACCCTCGCCGCGCCTCGCGGCCCTCGACGGGCTGTCCCGCGTGATCCGGATCGGCAGCTTCTCCAAGACCCTGTCCGCCTCGATCCGCTGCGGCTACATCGCGGCGCGTGCCGATTGGATCGAGGCGCTGGTCGACCTTCAGGTCGCGACGAGCTTCGGCGGACCGAGCCCCGTCGCGGCCGAACTGGTCTCCGGCACCTTGAGTGACGGCAGCTATCGCAAGCACCTGGATGCGCTTCGCCGGCGCCTTTCGAAGGCGCGTCGCGAGGCTGGCTCGAAGCTCGCGACGCTCGGCATCCGGCCATGGATCATGCCACGCGGCGGCTTCTATCTGTGGTGCCGCCTGCCGGACGGCCGCGACGCAGCCGACGTCGCCCGCGCGGCGCTATGCGAGAACCTCGTGCTCGCTCCCGGCAACGTCTTTAGCCTCTCTCAATCGGCGTCCGAGTTCATGCGCTTCAACGTGGCGCAGATGGTCGACCCTCGTGTCTTCGCCGTGCTCGCGCGGGCTCTTGCCGGGGAGGCAAAGTAGCTTGAGGCCTTAGATTGGCGCGCAATGACCCATCCACCTTGCTTTTGAAGGGCTGGTCCCGGCGATGCTGAAACTGACCGCTCGGGTACCAGACCACCACACTAGCCGGCCGAGGCCTTGGCGCCGTCGCGCGGCGCGTTGTCCTTGATCAGGCGGTCGAGATGCATCCGGATATGGGCGGCTTCCGCGGCCGTATTGGCGAGTGCGATCGCCTCTCCGAAGGCGATGCGGGCTTCTTCCGCGCGGCCGAGCTGCATGAGCAGCCCGCCCTTCGCCCCGAAGAAATGGAAATAGCCCGAAAGCCGCGGCGCCAGGGGCTCGATCATGGCGAGTGCCGCCTCGGGGCCGCGCAGCTTGGCGACCACAACGGCCCGGTTGAGCGTGACGACCGGGGATGGCTGCAGCTCTTCGAGCGCGGCGTAGAGCAAATCGATCTGAGCCCAATCGGTGTCTTCGGGCCTCTCGGCTCTGGCGTGCAGCGCCGCAATCGCTGCCTGCACCTGGTAGGGGCCGCGGCGCCTGTGCCGCATCGCCTTGTCGATGAGGGCGAGGCCCTCGGCAATCATCGGCTGGTTCCAAAGGCGGCGATCCTGGTCGTCCAGCAGCACGACGGCGCCATCCGCATCGAAGCGCGCCGCCGCGCGCGCATGCTGCAGCAGCAGCAAGGCGGTCAGCCCCATGACCTCCGGCTCGGTCTGGAAGAGCCGCAGCAGCAGCCGGGCCAGCCGGATGGCCTCGTCGCAGAGCGGTGCGCGGGCCGAGTCGCCGCTCGCCGAATAGCCCTCGTTGAAGATCAGGTAGACCATGGCCGCGACCGCGGCGAAGCGCTCGGCGCGCTCCGCCGGCCCCGGCGTCTCGAACGGGACATCGGCCTCGGCGACGCGGCTCTTGGCCCGGGTGATGCGCTGTTCCATGGCGCTCTCGCCGACCAGGAAGGCGCGCGCGATCTGCTTGACCGACAAGCCGCTGACGATGCGCAGCGCCAGCGCGATCTGCTGGGTCGGCGGCAAATCGGGATGGCAGCAGATGAACAGGAGGCGCAAGACGTCGTCGCGGTAATCGGCACCGTCGAGCCGCTCGGCCAACGCCGCCTCGGCATCGTCGAGATCCGAAATCACCTCGTCGGGGGGCAGAGGCTCCTGCTTCCTCTCGCGCCGCTTGGCGTCGATCGCGACATTGCGCCCGACCAGGATGAGCCAGGCGGCGGGATCGCGCGGCGGACCGTTGCGGGGCCAGCTCTTCAAGGCCCGCAGGCAGGCGTCCTGGAAGGCCTCTTCGGCCGTGTCGAGGTCGCGGAAATAGCGCAGCAGCGCGCCGACCGCCTGGGGCCGGGCGGAGGTCAGCGTCGCGTCGATCCAAGCAATGTCGGTCATCTGGCGATGTCGGTCATGTGGCGATATCGGTCATCTGGCGATGTCGGTCGCAAGGCTCGAGGGATGCAGCTGGGCGACCGGGCGGATCTCATAGGCGCCGGTCCCTGGGTTGGCTTGCGCAAGCTCGCGAGCCGTCTCGAGCGCCTGATCGAGCGAGGCGCAGTCGACAATGTAGAAGCCGAGCAACTGCTCCTTGGTCTCGGCGAAGGGCCCATCGATCACCAGCGCCTCGCGGCCCTTCCTGAGGGTGGTCGCGGCGGTGGTCGGCAGCAGGCGGGCGACCGGACCGAGCCGGCCTTGCTTGGTGAGCTTCTCGCGCACGACGGCGAGATCCGACATCACCGTCGCATGCTCCTCCTTGCTCCAGGAGCCGACGACGTCTTCGGAGTTGTAGCAAAGGATGGCGTAGAGCATGCGACCGTTCCCGGTTTTCCTGTAGGACGAATAAGCATCCCCGTAACCGACAACGGCTTCCAGACAAAATCGCCGGGATTTTGGGATGTGAAATGCGCTCTCCCAAGGTGGTCGCCGGGCTCCGCTTGAGGCCCGTGACTGCCACGCAACGGGACCGGCTGGGCGCTGTTGGAAGTTCAATGACGCTACGTAACATTTTGATTTGACAAATGAATCGATGATCTTGAGCGGACGTCATGGCGCGAGCGGATCGCGCTATCCGTCGGCCAGCGACAAAGATGCCGATCGCACTGTGCCGAACCCGCCCCCTCCCCACGAATGAATACCCCTCATGATCTCCGACATTTGCACATGAGGCGGCTCTTCACGACATGGGGATCGTGGCAATATCCGCAAGGCGAGGCTCATCGCCATTGGATCTGGCTATCGCCAGGGAGAGGCGCGGATGGGAGATCGCAACGACATGGCCGATAAAGACATGGGCGATAAAGACATGGCCGATCATGCGCCGCTGACCCTGCACGTGCCCGAACCTGCGGTTCGCCCGGGCGGCACCCCGGATTTTTCCAGCGTCCGCATCCCGAAGGCGGGCTCGGTGGCACGGCCGGAGGTGGATGCCGATCCGCAGTCGATCCGCGACCTCGCCTATTCGATCATCCGCGTCCTCAACCGGGACGGCGAGGCGGTCGGCCCCTGGTCCGGATTGTTGGGCGATGAGGAGCTGCTCGAGGGCCTGCGCCACATGATGACCCTGCGCAGCTTCGACGCGCGCATGCAGATGGCGCAACGGCAGGGCAAGACCTCCTTCTACATGCAGCATATGGGCGAAGAGGCGGTGAGCTGCGCTTTCCGCAAGGCCCTGCGGCCGGGCGACATGAACTTTCCGACCTATCGCCAGGCCGGGCTATTGATCGCCGCCGGCTATCCGCTCATCGACATGATGTGCCAGATCTATTCCAACGAGCAGGACCCGCTGAAAGGCCGGCAATTGCCGGTGCTCTATTCGTCGAAGCCGGACGGCTTCTTCTCGATCTCCGGGAACCTCGCGACCCAATATATCCAGGCGGTCGGCTGGGCCATGGCCTCGGCGATCAAGAACGACACCAAGATCGCCGCCGGCTGGATCGGCGACGGCTCGACGGCGGAATCGGATTTCCATGCCGCGCTGGTGTTCGCCTCCACCTACAAGGCCCCGGTGGTGCTCAACATCGTCAACAATCAATGGGCGATCTCGACCTTCCAGGGCATTGCGCGCGGCGGCTCGGGCACCTTCGCGGCGCGCGGTCTCGGCTTCGGCATCCCGGCGCTGAGGGTCGACGGCAACGACTACCTGGCGGTCTATGCGGTCGCCAAATGGGCGATCGAGCGGGCGCGGCGCAATCTCGGTCCGACCTTGATCGAATATGTCACCTATCGGGTCGGGGCCCATTCCACCTCCGACGACCCGGCCGCCTACCGGCCCAAGACCGAATCCGACGCCTGGCCGCTCGGCGATCCGGTCATTCGGCTGAAGAACCACCTGATCAAGCGCGGCGCCTGGACGGATGAGCGCCATAAGCAGGCGGAAGCGGAGATCCTGGACACGGTGATCGGCGCGCAGAAGGAGGCCGAGCGCCACGGCACCCTGCATTCCGGCGGCAAGCCCTCCGTCCGCGACATGTTCGAAGGTGTGTTTGCGGAGATGCCGCCGCATCTGCGCCGGCAACGCCAAGAGGCGGGAGTCTGAACATGCCCCGCAAGACCATGGTCGAGGCCATCCGCGACGCGATCGACGTGATGATGGGCCAAGACGACAATGTCGTCGTGTTCGGCGAGGATGTCGGCTATTTCGGCGGGGTGTTCCGCGCCACCCAAGGCCTGCAGGCGAAATACGGCAAGAGCCGCTGTTTCGACGCCCCGATCAACGAGCTCGGCATCGTCGGCGCGGCGGTCGGCATGGCGGCCTACGGGCTTCGACCCTGCGTCGAGATCCAGTTCGCCGACTATATGTATCCGGCCTATGACCAGATCGTCTCGGAGGCGGCGCGGCTGCGCTATCGCTCGAACGGCCAGTTCACCTGCCCGATCGTGGTGCGCATGCCGACCGGCGGCGGCATCTCGGGCGGACAAACCCACAGCCAGAGCCCGGAGGCTCTGTTCACGCATGTATCGGGCCTGAAGACGGTCGTGCCCTCAAACCCGATGGATGCCAAGGGCCTGCTGATCGCCGCCATCGAGGATCCGGATCCTGTGATCTTCCTGGAGCCGAAGCGGCTCTATAATGGGCCCTTCGACGGGCATCACGACCGCCCGGTCACGCCCTGGTCCAAGCACGAGCTCGGCGAGGTGCCGGACGGTCATTATGTCGTGCCGCTCGGCAAGGCCGCGATCCGGCGCCAGGGCGCGGCCCTGACCGTGCTCGCTTACGGCACCATGGTCTATGTCGCCATGGCGGCCGCCGCCGAAACCGGCGTCGATGCCGAGATCATCGACCTGCGCACCCTGTTGCCGCTCGATCTCCCGACGATCGAGGCTTCGGTGCGCAAGACCGGCAGATGCGTCGTCGTGCATGAGGCGACGCTGACCTCCGGGTTCGGGGCGGAATTGTCAGCCCTCGTCCAGGAAACATGCTTCCATCATCTCGAGGCGCCGATCAGGCGTGTGGCAGGCTGGGATACGCCCTACCCGCATGCGCAGGAATGGGATTACTTCCCCGGTCCTGCCCGCGTCGGACGGGCGCTGCTCGAAACCATGGAGCAGTGAGATGGGCGAACACGTCATCAAGCTGCCCGATGTCGGCGAAGGCGTCGCCGAGGCCGAGCTCGTGGAATGGCACGTCAAGGTCGGAGACCTGGTCCGCGAGGATGCGCTGATTGCCGCGGTCATGACCGACAAGGCGACCGTCGAGATCCCCTCGCCGGTCGAAGGGGAGATCGTCTGGCTTGGCGCCAAGGTCGGCGATGTGGTGCCCGTCGGCTCCGACCTCGTGCGTCTCAAGATACCTGGCGAGAACATATCTGGCGAAAGCGCCCCGGAACCGCAAGCCGCGAAGGCAGCCGTCCCGCAGGCAGCGAAGCCCGCTCCGTCGGCAACGCCTGCGACACGCACCGAGCCCGGGCGCGCGTCGGCTGCGATCGCATCGCCGGCACCGGCCGCAAGCGAGCCAGCCCGAACCGCCGCGACGCGGCAGCTCCTGCGCGGCGCTCCTCGCCCCGAGGGCGAGAAACCCCTGGCATCGCCGGCCGTGCGCCTGCGGGCGCGCGAGGCGGGCCTGGACCTGCGGCAGGTTCCGGGCACCGGCCCTGCCGGGCGCATCACGCATGAGGATCTCGACGCCTTCTTCGCCCAAGGTCCGGGCCTGGCGAGAGCCCCTGGCCTGCAGCCGAAGACAGGGGTCGCCGACATCAAGATCGTCGGGCTGCGCCGCAGGATCGCCGAGAAGATGTCGGTCGCGCATGCGCGCATTCCCCACATCACCTATGTGGAGGAGGTCGACGTCACCGGGCTCGAGGAGTTGCGGGCGACACTCAATGCAAAGAAGCGGCAGGACCAACCGAGGCTGACCCTCCTGCCCTTCCTGATGCGCGCCATGGTGCGGGCGATCGCCGAGCAGCCGCATCTGAACGCGCTGTTCGACGATGAGGCGGGTGTCGTGCACCAGCATGAGGGCGTGCATATCGGCATCGCGGCGCAAACACCCGCCGGCCTGATGGTGCCAGTGGTGCGGCACGCCGAGGCGCTCGATCTCTGGGGCTGCGCCGCCGAAGCGAACCGGCTCGGCGACGCCGCAAAGGCCGGCACCGCCAGCCGCGACGAGCTCAGCGGCTCGACCATCACCATCACCTCGCTCGGCGCCATGGGCGGCGTGGTGACGACGCCCATCATCAATCATCCGGAAGTTGCGATTATCGGCGTCAACAAGATGATGATGCGTCCCGTCTGGGACGGGACGGAGTTCCTTCCCCGCAAGATGATGAACCTGTCGTCGAGCTTCGATCACCGCGTGGTGGATGGCTGGGATGCCGCGGTCTTCGTGCAACGCATCAAGGCGCTGCTCGAGACGCCGGCGCTGATCTTCATGGAAGGCTAAAGCCCGTGAAAGACATCTCCTGCAAGCTTCTGGTGATCGGCGCCGGCCCCGGCGGCTATGTCTGCGCGATACGCGCGGGCCAGCTCGGCATCGATACGGTGATCGTCGAGGCGAGGAAGCCCGGCGGCACCTGCCTCAATATCGGCTGCATCCCGTCGAAGGCGCTGATCCATGCCGCGGATGAATTCGAGGCGGCCGCGCATTTCGCGACCGGCAAGAGCGTGCTCGGCATCAGCGCCGGCAAGCCTGTGCTCGATCTCGCCAAGACCATGCGTTGGAAGGACGGCATCGTCGGTCGCCTCACCGGCGGCGTCGCGGGGCTGTTGAAGAAGGCCGGAGTGAAGACCGTCGCGGGCTACGCCCGGTTTCGCGACGGCAAGACGGTCGAGGTGGAAACCGAAATCGGCCGGCAGGTGATCCGCGCCGAGCAAATCGTGATCGCCACGGGCTCGGAGCCTATCGAGCTCCCCTTCCTCCCCTTCGGGGGCAAGGTGATCTCCTCGACCGGAGCGCTGGCGCTGACGCAGGTTCCGGAAAAGCTCGTCGTCGTCGGCGCCGGCTATATCGGGCTGGAGCTCGGGACCGCCTTCGCCAAGCTGGGGGCCGCGGTGACCGTCGTCGAAGCCCTCCCTCGCATCCTGCCTCAATACGATGCCGAGCTGACGCGACCGGTGGAAAAACGCCTGCGCGAGCTCGGCATCGACGTGCTGCTCGGCGCCAAGGCCAAGGGGCTCGACTCGAAAGGCGCCGGCCTCGCCGTGGAGACCGCCGACGGGAAAGCCGTGAGGCTCGCGGCCGACAAGATCCTGGTGACGGTCGGCCGCAAGCCGGCGATCGAGGGTTGGGGGCTCGAGGCGATCGATCTCGACAGGGATGGGTCGTATCTGCGCATCGACGACCAATGCCGCACCTCCATGCGCGGCATTTATGCGATCGGCGACGTGACAGGCGAGCCGATGCTCGCCCACCGGGCCTCGGCGCAAGGCGAGATGGTGGCCGAGATCATCGCCGGCCAAAATCGTTCCTGGGACAAGGTTGCTATACCGGCCGTCTGCTTCACCGATCCCGAGATCGTCACCGCCGGGCTGTCGCCCGAAGACGCCAAGGCCGCCGGCATCGCCGTCAAGACAGGGCTGTTCCCCTTCCAGGCCAATGGCCGCGCCATGACATTGGAGAAAGACGCAGGCTTCATCCGCATCCTGGCGAGGGCCGACAATCACGTCGTGCTCGGCGTGCAGGGAGTGGGCGCCGGCATCGCGGAATTATCTGCTGCCTTCGGCTTGGCGCTCGAGATGGGGGCCCGGCTGGAGGATGTCGCCGCCACCATTCATGCCCATCCGACCCAGAGCGAGGGCCTCATGGAGGCAGCGTTCAGGGCGCTCGGCCATCCCATCCATATCTAGGCGGTCGTCCGGGGAACAATCGAATCGCGTCCGGCCGACAAGGCCCCCCACCCGTAGCCGGCTGGAAGCCGGCGGTCCAAGGGAAGGTCGGACCGCCGGCTTCCAGCCGGCTACGGGCGGGGGCGTTTCAAAGCAAACACCAGCCGATCGAGCAAGTCATTCCCGGACGGTGCCGCCTAAGCAGGGATGCTTGGTTCCTGACTCTGCTCCCTGGCCCTTGCGATCGCGTCCTCTATCTTGAAGACTGAAAAACCAGTTTCGAAAATGATGCTGAGGGAGGTTGGTTCATGAGACGATCGATCGGAATGCAGCGTCTGCTCATGGCTCTGTTGGCCATGAGCTGTGCCACGCGAGCGCTCGCGGCCTCCCATCCGGCGCTGGAGGCACAGCACGGCCTCGTGGTGTCCTCGCAGCACTACGCTTCCGAGGCCGGGGCGCGTATCCTCGAACAGGGCGGAAACGCCATCGATGCGGCGGTCGCGGTCGGCTGCGCGCTCGCCGTGGTCAATCCCTGCTGCGGCAATATCGGCGGCGGCGGCTTCATGACCATCCATCTCGCCGATGGTCGCGACACCTTCATCAATTTCCGCGAGAAGGCACCGGCCGCCGCGTCGAGCAAAATGTATCTCGACGCGCAGGGCAATGTCGTCCCGGAGGCTAGCCTCTACGGCTATCTCGCGGCCGGCGTGCCCGGCACCGTGATGGGGCTCGATCGTGCGCTCGCCGAATATGGCACGATGCCGCGCACCAAGGTGATGGCGCCGGCGATCGCGCTGGCACGCGAGGGCTACGTGCTGACGCGCGGCGACACGGATGTGCTGGCCGCGGGCGCTCTGCGCTTCGCCAAGGATCCGGTCGCCTCCAAGATCTTCCTGCGTCCCGACGGCGCATCGTTCGAGCCCGGAGACCGGCATGTGCAGAAAGATCTCGCGGCGACGCTCGAGCTGATCGCCGAGCAAGGGCCGGACGGCTTCTATAAGGGGAAGATCCCCGCCGCCGTGGAGGAGGCGAGCCGCGCCAATGGCGGCATCCTCACCGCCAAGGATTTCGCCGACTACACGGTGACCGAGACCCTGCCCCTCACCTGTTCCTATCGCGGCTATGTGCTCCACACCTCGCCGCCGCCGAGCTCGGGCGGCACCACGATGTGCGAGATCCTCAACATCCTCGAAGGCTATGACCTGAAGCCGCTCGGCTTCCACTCGGCGCAGTCGGTGCATCTGATGGTCGAGGCGATGCGCCATGCCTATCTCGATCGCAACACCTATCTCGGCGATCCGGATTTCGTGAAAAACCCGATCGACCGGCTCATCTCGAAGGACTATGCGGCGGCAATCCGCGCCAAGATCGACGCCATCCGACCGACCCCCTCGAAGGAGCTCGCGCCCGGTGTCGAGCCGCATGAGAAGACCGAGACCACTCATTATTCGGTGGTCGACAAGGACGGCAACGCCGTCTCCGTGACCTACACCATCAACGGCCTGTTCGGCGCCAATGTGATTGCGCCGGGCACCGGCTTCTTCCTCAACGACGAGATGGACGACTTCACGTCAAAGCCCGGAGTGCCCAATCTCTATGGCCTGGTGCAGGGCGCGGCGAACGCCATCGCGCCCGGCAAGCGGCCATTATCCTCGATGTCTCCGACGCTCGTCACCAAGGACGGCAAGACCTTCCTCGTGCTCGGCAGCCCGGGCGGCTCGCGCATCATCACCATCGTGCTCGAGACGATCATGAACGTCATCGATTACGGCACGGAGCCTCAGGAGGCCGTCAACGCGCCGCGCATTCATCACCAATGGCTGCCGGACGAGGTGTTCTACGAGCCCTATGCGCTCTCGCCCGATACGCTCGAGCTTCTCCGGCAACGCGGCTACACCTTGACCGAGCAGACGCCCTGGGGCGCCGCCGAGCTGATCGAAACCGGCTCGATCGCCGCCGCCGCCAAATCCGCGATGTCATCGGGCAATGATTCGGCACGCTCCGGAAAGGTGCTGCCGGGCTTCCTCTACGGCGCCAATGACGATCGCCGGCCTGCCGGCGCCGCGGCGGGATATTGAGTGGCCCGGAAACAGGGGCGTGCGCCCCGCGAGAGCAACGCGCAATGAAATAGTGTTTGTCCTTGGAACAGGTGAAAGCTGATCAATATTACGATACGATAATACCGACTGTCATTTAGGGTGAGCCGCGTCCGCTCATCCCTCCTCCGCGAAGCGCAGCGAGCGGGGGAGGGTGGACGCGAGGCCCTTGCCGAGCGGACGGGTGGGGGACTTCTCCGGATGCGGACCCCACCCGGCTCGCTGCGCTCGCCACCCTCCCCTTGTATGAGGGGCGGTTTGTCAAGAGGTGTTTTTGGCACCGGCGGTGGGATGCCGGAGCCGATCGACCGCCAAGAGTCAGGCGGCTGCGGCCTGCGCTGCGGCTGGATGTTTGCGGCCTGTGAACGGCGAAACGTGATCCTGGACTGGGCTGTGTGCGAGATATGCGGCAACACCGCATCACCTTGTATCCGGTCGGGCGCGATAGCCCGGTGCCCTAGTCTTTCATACACGGGTGAAGGCGAAGCCCAGAAGAGACGGGACCCATCTGCTAAGCGGCATTGGATAGCGCCAGCCCCAGGGGAGGCACGGTCACACGTCTGTCCTTGGCTCACGTCGGCCGTCATCTTTGGCCGCCGTTCAGCGGCTCAGGCCCAGCTTGGCGCCGGTGGGCACCAGGCCGGTCTCGAGATAGCGCCACAGGGCAACCACGAGCTTGCGGGCCAAGGCCACGATGGCGATGCGCCGCACCTTTCCTTTGGCGTCGCCCACCCGCTCACGAAACCAACGGCTCAGCTCGCTGTCTGGCTGATGGCGCAGCCACAGCCAGGAGAGCTCGATGGCGAGCTCGCGGGCCCGGCGGTTGCCGGCTTTGCTGATGCCCTGATCATGCCGACTGGCGCCGCTGTCATAGGGCGTTCCGGTCAATCCGAAATAGCTGCCGACCTGGCGGCGATTGTCGAAGGAACGATAGAAGGCCTCGTTGACCAGCCCTTGGCTGCCGACCGGGCCGATGCTCTTGAGCCGCGCCAGGCGCACGCTCTTCTCCTCGGCCGAGCCCGCAACGGCATAAGGGCGCTCGGCTCGGCTCTCGGCCTCCACTGCGGCCAGCTGCTGCTGCACCAGGCACAGCCGCTGATGCTCGCGCACGATCTCCTCCTTGAGCTTAGGCGGCAATGGATGCCCATCGCCGGTGCACAGCTTCGCAAGCTTATCGATGAAGCCAGACTTGAGCGGCATGACATCACGGATGCCTTGGGTGTGCAGCAGCCCCTTGAGGCGATTGGTGTGGGCCGTGCGCTCATCGAGCAGGTATTTGCGTTCCCGGTTGCGACGCTTGCGGTCCTCGTCCTCGACCGTCGGCACACGCAGTACGCTGCACACCCGCGGTTCGCCACGCAGATAAGCCAGCAGCGTCCGCATCAGGTGATCGAGGTCGATCCGGTCGGTCTTGGCCCGCCGCGCCCGCCGGCTCACCTGGATGCTCGCCGGATCGATCTCGTGATTGATGACCCCTTGCTCCGTCAGCCAGCGATGCAGCCAGTGGCCGTCGAAGCCCGCCTCGTAGCACGATATGATGCGCACCGGTTTGCCGCAGCGCGCCGCACGCGACCGGGCCGCCTCCAGTCGCGTCGCCAGCGCCGCCAGGTCGCCCCCCGCAATCGTGTAGCGGCTCAACTTCGCCGAGCCCGGCAGCATCACCCCGAGCTTCCACTTCGCCTTGCTCAGTTCAAAGGCCACGTGAATCGTGACATACTCGTCGTCGGTGGGTGCGTCAGTCCGAACGATCGCCTTCATCTTGATCTCCCGGGTTAGGTGGGTTCTGGAAAGCCAATCCTAACCTCCTGATCACCCACCACCCTCATAAGATCTGCTCCGCATGGGAGGGATAGGCGCCTCGCGAGCCACTCATCTGCGCTCTATGATTCCTGGTCCTCGCACGCCGCCTCAGAAGTCGTCGGCTCCGAGCGAGCGGAAAGTCTCGGCGAGCTGCAGGGAGATCGGCAGGTTGACGAGCTCGCCGCTCGGCGTCGGCTGCAGGAACCACTTGCGATAGATGCTCACAAGGCTGCGGGTCCGCCCCATCGTCTCGAAGGCCCGCCGCACCGCGTCCTGCATGAGCGGATCGTCCTTGCGGAACATGATCCCATAAGGCTCATAGGTGATGAAATCGCCGACGACCGCCATGGTCGCCTCGGCCTTCTTGGCGATGATGAAGCCATAGAGCAGCACGTCGTCGGTCGCGAAGGCATCCGCCTTGCCGTCGGCGAGGAGATTGTAGGATTCCTCGTGATCGCGCGCCGAAACAATGGAGATGCCGAGCTTATATTTGTCGTTGAGCAGCTTCATCGCCGCTTCATTGGTCGTCCCGGAGGTCACCACCAAGGTCTTTCCTGACATATCCTTGTAGGAATTGATGCCGGAGCCGCGCTTCGCCATCAGCTTGGTGCCGGCCACATAGATGATCGACGAAAAGGCGACGCTCTTTTGCCGTTCGAGATTGCTGGTGGTCGAGCCGCATTCGAGATCGACCTTGCCGGAGATGACCGCCTCCATGCGGGTATCGGAGGTCACGGCCTGATAGGCGACCCGTGTCGGATTGCCGTTCAGCTCGCGGACCACCTCGTCGACGATGCCGAGGCAAAGATCGATCGAATAGCCGAGCGGCAACGGCGATTCCTTGCGGACATACGAGAAGGGAAACGAGGCTTCGCGGTAGCCGATGGTAACGACGCCGCTATCGCGGATCTTCTTCAAGGTTCCCGAGAGAATGGCTGGCGTATTCTCCTCGCTTGGAGGTGGCGGCGCCGTGTTGTCGGCACCGCCAATGTCTTCCGCCAAGGCGGCACAAGTCGTCAGCGCCAGGATCGCGGCCGCGAGCGCAATGGATGTCCTCAATGAAGCCTCCCGCAAGACGTCGAGCGCGTGGCCACGCGCTCAGGCACGAGCCGGCAAGGGCATGGCCGTGTCCGGCGCCTCATCCTTCGCCGGGCCGAGATCCTTCTCGAACTTGGCGACCGCAGCGGCAGCGAGCGAATTGCCGATCACATTGGTCGCGCTGCGGCCCATATCCAGGAACTGGTCGATGCCCAGGATCAGGAACAGCCCGGCCTCGGGGACACCGAACTGCTTCATGGTCGCGAGGATCACCACGAGCGAAGCGCGCGGCACGCCGGCGACGCCCTTCGAGGTGATCATCAAGACAGCCGCCATCAAGAGCTGCGTGCTGAGCGGCATGTTGATGCCATAGGCCTGCGCGATGAAGATCGTCGCGAAGGTCGTATAAGCCATGGTGCCGTCGAGGTTGAAGGAATAGCCGAGCGGCAGCACGAAGCTCGCAATCCGCTTCGAGACGCCGAAGCGCTCGAGTTGGTCGAGGATCTTCGGATAGGACGCCTCCGAGCTCGCGGTCGAGAAGGCGAGCAGGAACGGCTCGTACATGCGCCTGACGAGATCGAACATGCGCGACCCCAGGACGAAGTAGCCGACCAGGAGGAGCACGATCCAGAGGATAGCGAGCGTGAGGTAGAACCCGCCGAGGAATTTGGCGAAGTTCAACAAGATCATCGGGCCCGACTTGGTGATGACCGAGGCCACCGAGGCACAGACCGCGATGGGCGCCAGTTTCATCACATAGCCGGTGATCGTCAGCATCATATGGGCGACGCCGTCGGCGAGCTCGATCAGGGGCTTGCCCCGCTCGCCCAGCGCCATGAGGGCGACACCGGCGAAGATCGAGAAGACCACGATCTGCAGGATCTCGCCCTCGGCGAGGGATTTGAAGATCGAGGTCGGCACGAGATGGTCGATGAAGCCTTCGATGCTGAAAGCCTGCGTCGTGAGATTGGCGGTGTTCGCGCCCTGATCGACGACCGCGCCGACACCCGGCTGCAGCAGATCGACCATGGTCAGGCCGAGCAACAGCGAGAAGATCGAGGCGCAGATGAACCAGGCCATCGTCTTGGCGCCGACGCGCCCGACCGTTGCCGCATCACCCATATGGCCGATGCCTACGACCAAGGTCGAAAGCACGAGCGGCCCGATGATCATCTTGATGAGCTTCAGGAAGATGGCGCTGATGAGCGACATATACTTGGCGACATCGGCCGCCGTCCCCTTGTCGGGAAAGGAATAGAAGCAGGCTGTCCCGAGCGCGATGCCAAGCACCAGACCCGCCATCACGTAGTAGAAATTCCGGTTCAATTTCCCCTCCCTTGGCGTTGCTGACCTTGGCGTTGCTGAGCGCCGGCGTCGCCGATCACCTGCCCTTGGCACATCGCAAGAGGCCAAGGCCGATGACGATGATGATGTGGGTGGTGAGCGTCTTGCCCAAGATCGCGCCCCGCATGACAGTGCCGTGACGGGCAGCTTCCCCGCAATCGGCAAGAGCTGTCAACCTCCAGTCAACCTGCGGGATCGCGCTTTGTGGCCACTTTCAACGCTCGGCCACCACCAGCCATTGCTTGGCGGTCAGCTCGTCGAGCCGTCCGCCGCTTGCCTTGCTCAACAGGAAGCGCGCATCCGGAAAGACGAAAGGTTGCGCGTTGGCGGCCGAGACGAGGCGCAACCCGGCTGCGGTCGCAAGCTCGATGGCGGTCGAGCGCACGAAGAAGCGCAAATGCGTCCGGTCGAGGAGGCCGGCATCGCGATAGTGGAAGTCGCCGCTTGTCGTGAGCCGCCACAGGAATTTCCAGTTGCGGATATTGGGGACGGAGAGGATCAGCCTGCCGCCCGGCGCGAGCAGCGGCGAGAGCCGCCGGATCATCGCCCAGGGATCGACGAGATGCTCCAGCACGTCGAGGCATAAGACGAGATCGAGCGAAGAGGGATTGATCTCACGATCGAAGGGCTGGCTGTTCGCGTCGCCGACCCAGACGCGGTCGCAGATGGTGGCCGCCGACTGCGCCGATTGCGGATCGAGCTCGACGCCGCCTGCCCAGTCGACCGTCCTCACCTGGCGGACGAGCGCGACCGTGGCACCGGTTCCGCAGCCGAGATCGAGCATATGGCCGAGCCTCGCGGGGAGGAATGGCAGGATCTCGCGCCGCGCAGTGTCGAAATAGCGATTGGTCATGGCGCTGTTTAGCGTGTGATGCGCGCGAAGTGGAATCGCCTGGCGGATGGGCTCAAGCTCCAGGCTCCCGGGCAAGCCCCTCGCGCTCGAGCGCATTTTTGCCGCGGAGCCAGGCACAGGCCCCGGCCGCCGAGCCGCCATAGCGTTCCATGCGCCCGCGATCGAAGAGCAGCGCCGCTCCGCAGAATTTCAGCGCGTTGACGATGAGCGTCCGCCAGGACGGGTCTGCGAGCTTGTATTTGCGGGCCACATGGCCGGCCGACCAGGCAAGGTGCCAGCGCGCTGCGAAGATGCTGCCGCGCCGGCGGGCCGTGGAGCCTCCCCGCTCATGACGCGCCAGGGCCGCATGCACATGCACGAGCGGATGACCGGCCTCGATCATCCGGCGGCACAGATCGTCATCCTCGTAGAACAGGAAGATCTCCTCGTCGAAGCCGCCGAGCGACAGCACGAGATCGCGCTCCACCAGGAGACAGGCGCCTGAGAGAAAAGGCGAGCAGCAATCGCCTTCAGGGTTGCAGGGCCTGCCGGCCTCATTGCGCAGATAGGGCGAGAGCAGCGAGCGGGGTTGGAAGAACAAGCGCCCATCCGGCTCGATGAGACGCGGAGCCAGCATGCCGGCTTCCGGATAGACCTGCGCGGCCCGAAGCAGTTCGCCGACGCTGCCTTCCGCAATCGCAACATCGGGATTGAGCAGCAGGCAGAACTTCGAGGTCGCGGCCCGCATGCCGATATTCATCGCCCGGCCATAACCCTCATTGCGGGCGTTATGGATCAGTTGCGCGCCAGCCTCAGCCGCGATCTCCGCGGTTTTGTCGCTGCTCGCATTGTCGACGACGATCGCCTTGCCCCCCTCACGGGCGAGCGCCGCGAGGCATGAAGGCAGGATCGCCGCGCTGTCATGCGCGACGATGACGGCGATCACGGAGGGGCGGTCGGTAGGTGAGGACAGTTCCGCTCTCCGCGATCCAGCCTGCGCCCTATTTCTGCGGCAGGTTCAGCCTCAGATGCAGCTCGCGCAATTGCTGCGCCGTCGCCTCGGAAGGCGCGCCCATCATTAGATCCTCGGCGCGCTGGTTCATCGGGAAGAGCGCGACCTCGCGCAGATTGTGCTCTCCACACAACAGCATGACGATGCGGTCGATGCCGGCCGCCATGCCGCCATGCGGCGGCGCCCCATATTGGAAGGCGCGGTACATGCCGCCGAACCGCTCCATCACCGTGTTCTCGCCATAGCCGGCGATGTTGAAGGCCTTCACCATGGCCTCGGGGCGATGGTTGCGGATGCCGCCCGAGGCGATCTCATAGCCGTTGCAGGCGATGTCGTATTGGAACGCCTTGATGGAGAGCGGCTCCTGCGTCTGCAGCGCTTCGAGCCCGCCTTGCGGCATGGAGAAGGGGTTGTGCGAGAACTCGACCTTCTTCTCCTCCTCGTTCCACTCATACATCGGGAAATCGACGATCCAGGCGAGCGCGAACAGGTCCTCATCGACGAGCTTCAGCTCGGTGCCGAGCCGCAGCCTTGCGTTGCCGGCAAAGCGCGAGAACTTCGCCGGATCGCCCGCTACGAAGAAGGCGGCATCGCCAGCCTTGAGCCCGAGCTTGTCGCGCAACGCCTCGGTGCGCTCCGGACCGATATTGTTGGCGATCGGCCCCGAGCCCAGCCCGTCATCGCGCCAGAAGATGTAGCCGAGCCCCGGCTGCCCCTCCCCTTGCGCCCAGGAATTCATGCGGTCGCAGAAGGCGCGCGAGCCGCCCGTCGGCGCCGGGATGGCCCAGATTTGCGCCTTCGGATCGCTGTCGAGAATGCGCGCGAACACCTTGAAGCCGGAGTCGCGGAAAATGTCGGAGACATCCTGCATCTCGATCGGGTTGCGCAGATCGGGCTTGTCGGAGCCGTATTTGCGGATCGCCTCGGCATAGGGGATGCGCGGGAAGCTCGGCGTCACCTTCTTGCCGTCGCCGAACTCTTCGAAGACGCCGCGGATCACCGGCTCGAGCGCGGCGAAGACATCGTCTTGCGTGACGAAGCTCATCTCGACATCGAGCTGATAGAACTCGCCGGGCAGCCGGTCGGCGCGCGGATCCTCGTCGCGGAAGCAGGGGGCGATCTGAAAATAGCGGTCGAAGCCCGCCATCATCAGCAATTGCTTGTATTGCTGGGGCGCCTGCGGCAGCGCGTAGAATTTGCCGGGATGGATGCGCGAAGGCACCAGATAGTCGCGCGCTCCCTCGGGGCTCGAGGCGGTCAGGATCGGCGTCTGGAATTCGAAGAAGCCGCCTTCCTTCATGCGCCGGCGGATCGAATCGACGATTCTGCCGCGCTTCATGATGTTGCCGTGCAGCTTCTCGCGGCGCAGATCCAGGAACCGGTATTTGAGCCGGATCTCCTCGGGATATTCGGCCTCTCCGAACACCGGCAACGGCAATTCCGCCGCAGGACCCAGCACCTCGATCTCGGTGGCGAACACCTCGACGGCACCGGTCGGAAGCTCGGCGTTGAGCGTGCCCTCGGGCCGGTGGCGCACCTGGCCATCGATGCGCACCACCCATTCGGAGCGCAGCACCTCGGCCGCCTTGAAAGCGGGCGAATCGGGATCGGCCACCACCTGCGTCAGCCCGTAATGATCGCGCAGATCGATGAACAGCAAGCCGCCATGGTCGCGGATGCGGTGGCACCAGCCAGAAATGCGGACGGTTTCGCCGGCATGCTCCTTGCGGAGCGCGCCGCAAGTGTGGGAGCGGTAACGGTGCATCGGATAGTCCAAGGGCAAGGGTGCAATAAATCGCGCAGGCGCGAAGGGCGCACTCTCTGCCATCACGGCGCCGATCCGGCAAACCAAATATTCGGCTCGGTCGCGTCAGACGGACAAAGTCCGGGGCGGCGGCCTCAGCAAGCGGCGGCTGATAATACAGGCCAAAAACAGCGCGGCGCTTCCAAAAGAGACATGAGGGGGAAAAGTCGTGGCAGGCGGCGCGGCAATCCATGCGACGAGTCGTTTTGCCAAACCTCAACTCGTCATGGCAGTCCCCGCACATGTTACGGGGGGCAGACTGGCCGGCGCTCCAAATTTGCGGTGAGCTGGGATTCTCAGAAACGAACTATTTCTTCTTATAATACAATATATTATATCGATACTATGATCTTACACATTAAGATATGAGCCGGGCAAATGGCCCGCGATGTCGCCCATCCCCGTGATCCATTATTCCATCCTCAGATGCGAGCCTTGCCATGCCGGCGGAGCCTGGCAAAAGCGCCGTTCCGGTAGGAATCAGACCGCCTCAATTTTACCCTGCGGCCTGTCGTCGCCCGCGACAAGAGCCGTCTTTCGCGCTACAGCACGGCCCATGACCTCCCAACCCTCAACCCCATCCTTGCACGTCGTTACGACAACCGCCGAGCTCGCCCTCGCCTGCGATCGCCTGGCGCGGCACTCCTATGTCACGGTCGATACCGAATTCATGCGGGAAACGACCTATTATCCGAAGCTTTGCCTCATCCAGGTCGCATCGACCGATGAAGCGCTGATAATCGACCCCTTGGCTGCCGATCTCGATCTCGAACCCTTCTTTGCCTTGCTGCGCGATGAGCGAATCGTGAAAGTGTTCCACGCTGCGCGCCAGGACATCGAGATCTTCTGGCATATGGCCCAGACGATCCCAAAGCCCCTCTTCGACACGCAGGTCGCCGCCATGGTCTGCGGCTATGGCGACCAGGTCGGCTATGAGCAGCTCGCAAATGATCTCGGCAAGGCCAAGATCGACAAGACGCAGCGCTTCACCGACTGGTCTCGGCGTCCGTTGAGCGAGGCACAACTCAGCTATGCGCAAGCAGATGTCACGCATCTGCGCGCCGTCTATGAGGCGCTCGCCGGCCAGCTCGCCGCCAGCGGCCGCAAGAGCTGGCTCACCGAGGACATGGCGATTCTCGAAGCCTCGTCGACATACGAAACCAAGCCGGAGGATGCCTGGCAGCGCCTGGGCGGGCGCCTGAAGAAGCAGCGCGATCTCGGCGTGCTCATCGAGGTGGCCGCCTGGCGCGAACGCGAGGCGCAAAAGCGCGACGTGCCTCGCCAGCGCATCCTGCGCGACGATGCCCTCATGGAGGTGGTCCAGGCGCGCCCGCAAAACCTCGAGGCGCTGAGCCGGCTGCGCTCGGTCAGCCAGGGGCTCGAACGCTCGCGCGCCGGCCAGGCACTGCTCGCCTCTGTCGAACGCGGGCTCGCTATCGACCCGAAAGCCCTGCCGCGGCTCGACCGTCGCGGCCGCTCGCCGCGCCATGATTCAACCGTTGAGTTCCTCAAAGTCTTGTTGAAAATCGTCTCCCAACAGACTGATGTTGCTTCAAAAATCATCGCAACTGTGGCGGATCTCGAAGCCATCGCCGAAGGCGACGAGGAGCCGATCGCGGCGCTCAGCGGGTGGCGCGGCGAGATCTTCGGCAATCTCGCGCTCGCAGCCATTGCTGGCCGGGTCGCCCTTGCGCTCGAGGGCGGAGAACCCAAAATCATCTCTCTGGATGCGGAGGACGCGGCAAGCGCCAGAGCGTCGGAGACCCCGCCCCGCCAAGCACGGGTCGCGTGAAGACTGGGTTGAGAATGGATCCTAAGGAAGACGGCCTCGCTCTCGCCCCCAGTTTCGACGCGGCCGGCCTCGTCACCTGCGTGACCGTGGATGCCGGGAGCGGCGAGGTCTTGATGCTCGCCCATATGAACGTCGAGGCATTGCAGCGCTCGATCGAAACGCGGCAGGCCTGGTATTGGTCACGCTCGCGACGCGAATTGTGGCGCAAGGGCGCGACCAGCGGCCAGACGCAAACCATCGTGGAAATGCGCATCGATTGCGACCAGGACGCCTTGCTCATCAAGGTCGAGGTCGGCGGAGATGGCGGGGCCTGCCATACCGGGCGCCGCTCCTGCTTCTATCGCAAGGTGGAACTCGGCGACAGGGCGGAGAGCGCCGCGCCGGCATTGAGCATGATCGATTAACCGGTGGCGCGTAAGATCACACACTCGTCGGGAGATGGGGCTACGCCGGCCGAAAAGGCTCAGGCGCGTGAAGAGGGCGCGCCGGCACAGTCGCCTTCCGAGCGGGAGGGTGAGTCGATGTTTCAGAGTTTCAACGCGCCTCTTATCGTCGATCCGCCCCAACATATCGCGACGCCACCGCATCTACAGGGCCGCGGCATCAAGCTCGGCTTGGCGCTTGGCGGGGGCGCAGCGCGCGGCTGGGCCCATATCGGCGTGCTGCGCGCCCTGGAGGAGGCCGGTATCCGGCCCCAGATCGTCGTCGGCACCTCGATCGGCGCAGTGGTGGGCGGCTGCTACGCCGCGGGCAAGCTCGATGACCTCAGCGAATTCGCGCTGCAACTGACGCCGGCCCGCGTCCTGGCGCTGCTCGACGTGCATGTCGGATCGGGGCTCATTTCGGGCGACCGTCTCGGGCGGCGCCTCACCGAGAATCTCGAGGGCTGGACCATCGAGAAACTGCCCTTGCGTTTCGCCGCGATCGCCACCGAATTCAATACCGGGCACGAGATCTGGCTGACCCGCGGCGCGCTTTCCGAGGCGCTGCGCGCCTCCTACGCTTTGCCCGGCATCTTCGACCCGCGTCGCGTCGGCGGGCGCTGGTTGATGGACGGCGCGCTCGTCAATCCCGTGCCGGTGACGGCAGCGCGCGCGCTGGGCGCCGAGGTGGTGGTCGCGGTCAATCTCAGCGGAGCGGGCTATGGCCGCGGCACCGTGATCCAGGATTTCGGCGGCGACGCCGAGCCAGCCCCCATGCTCGATGCGACGGCGCATCCGGAGCGCGGCTTCCTGTCTCCAGTCCGGCAGGCGGCCTCGCGGATGCGGGACCTGTTCCGGCGCCGGCGCGGAACACCGGGCTTCGCGCAGGTGATGATCGACGCCTTCAACATCACCCAGGATCGCATCACGCGGGCTCGCCTCGCCGGCGATCCCCCCGATGTGCTGGCTTCACCGCAGCTCGGCGAAGTCGGCCTGTTCGATTTCCACCGCGCCGCCGAGGCGATCGCCGCGGGACGCGAAGCGACGGTGCGTGTGCTGCCCCAGATCCGCGAGATCATGGATATCGCGCAGAGAAGCTTCCTGGCCCGCCAGCGCATGGGCTGACGCTCCCGCTCTGCGCAACGGTTGCGCCGGCGGCGATCCGTCAGGATCGCTCCCCGGTCAGGAGCGAATGGACTTTCATCCAACCCCGGATTTAGGCGCTCGCGATATAGTCGCGCATCGCCTTGTGCTCGGTTTCGATCTCCGCCAGGCGGAACTTCACCACGTCCCCGATCGATACGAGGCCGGTAAGAGCGTCGTTCTCGACCACCGGCACGTGGCGGAATTTCTTGCTGGTCATCAAATGCATGATCTCGTCGATCGAAGTCTGAGGCGTGCAGGTGAGGACTGGCGAGGTCATGTGGCGTGACAATTCGTCGGCCAGGCCTTCGGGCCCCTTCTCGGCCAGGACGCGCACCACATCGCGCTCCGAGAAGATTCCAAGCGCGCGCCGCTCGACGCCCGCGACCACGACGGCGCCGATCCTTTTCTGCGCCATCAGGGCGACCGCTTCCTTGACCGTCGAGCGCGGGCCCATCGTGACGACCCCGTGGCCCTTGTCGTTGAGAATGCCCGCGACATGCATGACGTAAACCTCCCTTGACGAAGTCCGCGGACGCCGCCCGTGAGGCCCTATCCACCATGACCGGGCCGGAGGCCGCCGTCCTTGGCATATCAAGTCAATGTGGAGCAGGGCCGGTACTTTGACAATACGCTGCGGCCCAACTCTCCGCTCTGCGCTCAGGGCGTCTGCGTGTGACGCCTCACCGGGTCGAACAGCGCGAAAGCCAGGAAGCCCAGGAGGAAGCCGCCAATGTGGGCTTCCCAGGCGATCGAAGCGTTGGCCAGCACGCTCGGATTGGCACCGAGCCCCGAGATGGCATTGGCGAAGAACCAGCCGAGCGTGAAGGTGATCACGGTGCGATTGCGCAACGAGGCGCCAAGCGACGGCGCGCCTCCGCCGAGGCGCGCTATCGGATCGAAGACGAAGCGCGCTGCCGCCCCCATGCAGGCCGATACCGAAGCGGAGGCGCCGATCAACGGCGCCACGCCTTCGGGATGGACCGCAAGATGCATCAAGGCCCCGGCTATGGCGCCCGCCGCGACGAGAGCGAGAAAGCGCGGCGCCCTGAAGCGGCGCGCCACCGGAGTGCCGAGCGCCGCGAGCACGACGACGTTGAGCCCGAGATGCAACCAGCCCTCATGCAGGCCCGCATAGGTGAGCAGCGTCCAGGGATGGGCTCCGTCCTGCGCCAGCAGATAGCGGGCGAGCTGATATTGGTCGATGGCGTTCTCATCGAGCCCCGTCGGCCCCCGATCGACGATCCCCTTGAGGACATCGAACCCGAACCAGGAGATCTCACGCGCCGGCACGAAGGCGAAGTCGACAAGCCAAGCGTTCTTGGTCTCCTCGGACAGGAAGCTTTGCCCGATATGGATGGCCGCAAGTATCGCCGCCAGCGCCAGCACCACGGCTGGAACGTTGAAGATGGGTTCGCGAGCGCGCGTCACGGAAGCTCCTTCAGCCAAATCACGGGCTGAAGCCTCTATACCGAAAGCATTTCCGAGCGAAATCGACATCGACGCCACCGACCGTTTGTCCGAGCGGGCGACCTGACTTGCGGCGTCGCTGCGCGCGCGCCACGGCAGCCTCGGCACAAAAAAAGGGCCCCGAAGGGCCCTGGAAGCAAAGGAGTTGCGAGAAGCGAATCATTCGCCAACTCTAGCGAAAACTCCCGGATCCCAGTGTTGCGCCCTCTTCGACGGAGCCGGCCGCGAGGGCGAAGTCGATGTCCGAACAATGCGCAATAACGGTGCACAACGCAATTGAAGCTGTGGGTTAACCCTAATTCGCGGCGCGCGCTCGTCGCGCCCCATGCGATGCTCCCCGAGCGGAAGCCAGTTCGCACGCACGCCCACTTGGTACGTCCACTTGGTACGTCCACTTGGCACGTCCGCTGCTGCCTGAGTGCTCACAGGCGGGCTTTGGGGACAGGACGTGTCGCGAGGACACGAAGACGTTCCCTAACGAGACGTTAACAGGGCGGGCCAACCCGCTCGGAGCGCGAGGGACGAGCGTGAGACTGACGACGACAAGACTGCTATTCGCCCATTGGGACAAGCTGCGCGGTGAGCGGGCGGCACCTTCGAGGGCTGATATCGACCCGGCGAAGCTGCGCGGCTTCCTCGCGGATGTGTTCATGCTCGACGCGCATCCCTGGCAGGATGGCCGCATCAGGCTCGCCGGGACGCGCATCTGTGCCCTGTTCGGCCATGAGCTGAAGGGCCAGCGCCTGCCCGATCTGTGGCTCGAGCGCGAGCGCGCCGAGGTATCGCGCCTGGTTGGGGCAGTCACCGGGGGCATGCATGGCCTGGTGGCGAGCCTCACGGGAGAAACGGTCGAGGGCCGCGAGCTCGACGCCGAATTGCTGCTCCTGCCGGTGCGCCCGAATGCGGGTGCCCAATGCGGGGCGATCGGCTCCTTCGCGGCCACCGCCCTGCCCTCCTGGTTCGGAATCGACAGCGTCGTCAGCTTGACCACCAAGACCATCCGCATGATCGAGCGCAACCCGCGCCCGCAAGCCGTGTTCGGACGTTTCTCTCCGCAGATCGAGCGGCGAGGCGTCGCACGCGAGCATCTTGTCGTTCTACCTGGCGGCAGGGCCTGATCGCCCGACGATCAGCCTTTGTTTTTTCCACCTGTCCTTTTTCCCTCAATCATTTGTTCATCGACGCAGCTGTAGAAAAGTTAAGCAAGATATCTCAAATTCTAAGCTCGGCGCCGCCGTCTCATGATCAGCGTTGAACAGGTCAAGCACGTTATGCCTGTGCCTCAGGAGCGCAGGCGTTTTCGGCGCGTGAAATTGTCGGTGCTCGGGCGCTACATGCTGGAAGACCGGCGCGAATTCCCTTGCCAGACGATCGATATCAGCCCGGGAGGCGTCGGCCTCGTCGCCCCGGTGATCGGCGAGATCGGATCGCGGGTGATCGTCTATCTCGAACATATCGGGCGCATCGAAGGGATCATCGTCCGCGAGCTCGAGAACGGCTTCGCGATGACGATCGTGGCGCCCCAGCGCAAGCAGGACAAGCTCGCCGCCCAGCTCACCTGGCTGGTCAATCGCCAAGCCTTCGGCCTCCCTGAAGATCGTCGCCATGAGCGCATCGAGCTGATGAACACCAAGAGCTTCATCACCTTCGAGGATGGGCGTCGCCTAGCCACCGTCGTGGTCGATTGCTCCATCTCGGGCGCAGCGCTTGATTGCGGCGAGATGATCCCGCTCGGCACCAGTGTCACCATCGGGCGTCGCGAGGCACGCGTTGTGCGCCATTTCAATGGCGGCATTGCCGTCGAATTCAATCAGCCGATCAGCACCGAGCGCTTCAGCCCCGATTTCGAGCTCTGACGCGATTGCCCGCTTCGGGACGGAGCGGGTATCGCGGTCAGGCTTCGGCGTTCAGGCATTGGCGGTCGGATCTCGCCAATCAGACATCGTCGACCGGCCCGCACCAGCCGGGTAGGTAATTGGCGTCCAGGCTCCTGGCGAGCTTCATGGCCTCCTTCAAGGCAGCGTCGAAGTCATTGTCGACGTCCTTGCGCTTCATGCGCCGGCGCATGAAATCGGCCCAGAGGAATTCACTGAACGGCGTCGTGTCCTTGGCGAAGCCGCCGGCGCGGCGGAGCTCCCCGGCGAGGCTGCGGAACGGATCGTCGACGAGGTCGGTGACGGATTTCGGGATATCCTCATAGGCGCGCCGACGCCCCTGATCATCGAAGGGATGCATCCAGCTGCGATTGTCGAGCACGACCCAGAAGGCTTCCTTGTCGAGCTTGCTCAGATTGGCGACGACGGTCACCGATACGTTCTCGACACGCTCCTCGTGAAGCGCCAAGGCGAGATGGTGATGGTCGATGACGTAGTGGCGCTGCTTCGGCCCGAGGATCACCGGGATCATGTGCTTGCCGAGGAAGACGCCTTCCTTGCCGCCCTCCACCTGGCGCCAATGCTTGCGCTTGGCTTTCACCTCGCGCATGCCGACCGTGATCTGCGTCGGGCGCAGCTCCGTGATCGCCACGAGGGTGAGGAGCGGTTCGCGCGGATGGGACATGTTGATCTCCTGATCTGATCGCAGCCATTCGGAACGGAACGCCCGTGGCGCATGCCCGCCCGGTCACCATGCTGCTCCGCCTTCGAGGCTTTCGTCCAGTCCCTCACCGGATTCCGTTCGCCTGCGCGTCAGGCCGGCCTCGCCATAGCCATTGCCGGCCTCTCGACCTGAACTTCGAGAAATTTCGGCTCTGGCGAGGCCAATTGCCTCAATTTGTCGTGAAAATCTTGATCGAGCTTCAATCGACGCCTGCCAAATTCGTGGCGACGGAGAGATCAGACCAGAGATTTGGACGGCTGAACGCGCGAGCGGTCGGCCGTTGCCCGGAAACGCGGACTCGGTCGTCCCCACCCTCCCCGTCCCCAAAAGACCGGGTACGCGGCGAAGCCGGCTTTCCCCAAGGCCGGCTTCGCACCTTTTGGGGCAGGCTCCGGCATTCAAGCCTGGCTCAAATTCTCGATATCGCTGGTGACCTCGTCAATGACCGAACCCGTTCGGACGAACGCCGTCGCGACGCGGGAATAATCCTATCGCTCGGGCGGTCTTGATGAGGGACCGCAAACGGCGCGGCTCGCCGGGAGAGCGACATGCAGCTTGGCCTCGTGGATCTTTTGCGACGGATGATCGCCACCCGTCGGCGCGAACGATTCGCAATGTCAAAGAGCTGCGGCCGAGATCCTGCCGGAGGGCCATTACAATCCACCGGACTAGCGGGGCGGAGCTTGGCGCTCGGTGTGGCGGCTTGCGTCGCGAGCCTCACGGCAGTGGCGGGGCTCGCCGCCGCGATGGACGAAAATCAGACGGCCTATCAGCGGCGCGACGACGCGATGAAGGAACTCGGCCGCAGCTTCACGACCAATATCGGCCGGGTGGTCAGCGGCCGCCTCGCCTTCAGCCCGGACACGGTCGGATCGGCCGAAAATGTGCTGCGCCTCGCCTCCACCTTGCCGACCTTGTTCCCCAAGGGCTCGGATATCGCCGAGAGCCATCTCAAATCGGAGCTGTTCGCGGCTCCGGCGCGCGTCGATGAAATGCTCGCGGCGGTGCAGGTTGCAGCCACCGCGCTGGTCCCGGCTGTCAGGAACGGCGACAAGGCCGAGATCGCCGCTGCCTACAAGGTGCTCAACGACGCCTGCAATGCCTGCCATGTCGAATTCCGCAAGCCCTACGAATAAGGATGGCGAGCTCGGTCCGTGCGGGGAAGGCGTCCACGCCCCGTCGCTTCGCTGAGGTGGCGATCATCAAGAAATTCGGGTGCGCCAAGAGCTTCGGCTTCGGCAAGAGCTTCGGCTTCGGCAAGAGATTCGGCGCCGCCTTCGCCCTTATCCTCGCATGGGCCCCCTGTGCCCGCGCCTCGGCGCAGCCTGATCTCGTGGCGCGCGGCGAATATCTCCTGCATGCCGGCGGCTGCCTCTCCTGCCACACGGCGCCGGGAGGCGCACCGCTCGCGGGCGGGCGGGCGATGGCGACGCCGTTCGGCACCTTCTACACCCCCAACATCACGCCTGACCGCGAGACCGGCATCGGCTCATGGAGCGATACGGATTTCCTGCGCGCCTTGCGCAAGGGGGTGCGCCCGGACGGGGCCAATTACTTTCCGGCATTCCCCTATCCGAGCTTCACCGGCATCAGTGACGAGGATGCCCTGGCGATCAAGGCCTATCTGTTCCAGCTCACCCCCGTGCATCAGCCGAACCGGCCCCATGACGTCGCCTTCCCCTTCTCCTGGCGCTTTCTGCAATCGGGCTGGAAGCTCTTGTATTTCAGCAAGGGGCCCTTCCAACCCAGCCCGCAATGGAACGACGTCGTCAATCGCGGCGCCTATCTCGTGACCTCGCTCGGGCATTGCGGCGAATGCCATACGCCGCGCAACCCGCTCGGCGCCATGCGCCGCCGAGCCTGGCTTGCCGGCAATCTCGATGGTCCGGACGCGGAGCTCGTGCCGAACCTCACCCCCGATCCCAAGACCGGGCTCGGCGAGTGGGACGAAAGCGACATTGCGGAGCTGTTGAAGACCGGCGCGACGCCCGATGACGCGAAGGTCAAGGGGTCGATGCGCGAGGTCGTCGCCGACGGAACGCGCTTCCTGACCGATGCCGACCGCCAGGCGATCGCGCTCTATCTGAAGGCGCAAAAGCCGGTCGCCAACAAGGTCAGCGCGGCGGCCCGCGATGAGCGCCCCTGGTATCGGCGCTTCTGGGATTGGCTGATGGGCCTGATCGGCGTGTCCTGACGGCGAAGGACGCGCCTCCGCTGGGACCGCGACCGTCTCGGTCGCACTTCTTCCCGGCGGCACGCCGACCTCACCGGCTCAAGAGCGGGCGGGACGCCCGCGGTCCCACCGCTCTGGGATCGCGACCGTCTCGGTCGCACTTCCTCCCAGCGGTACGCCGACCTCACCGGCTCAAGAGCGGGCGGGGACGCCCGCGTTCCCATCCTCGATCTCGACCAGCCCGGCCGCGAAGCGTCGCCAGTTGGCGACGTAGCCCGCGGCCGGAAGGAGAAGCTGGGCGATCGCCGCCTCGTCGAGCTTGCGCACGGCTCTCGCTGGGGCTCCGACGATCAGCCAGCCGGGCTCGAATGTCTTGCCCTCGGTGACCAGCGCATTGGCGCCGACCAGACAATCCTCGCCGATGCGCGCCCCGTTGAGAACCGTCGCGCCCATGCCGATCAGGGTGCGGTTGCCGATGCTGCAGCCATGCAGGATGGCGTGATGGCCGATGGTGCAGCCCTCTCCGATCGACACCGGGAAGCCGGGGTCGACATGCACCATGGCATTGTCCTGGATGTTGGAGCGCGCCCCGACCGTGATGCGGTCGTTGTCGCCGCGCAAGACGGCGCCGAACCAGACGCTCGCTTCGTCATGCATGGTGACCTTGCCGATGACGCGGGCGCCAGGCGCCACGAAGAAGCGTCCCTTCGACGGCAGCTCTGGCGCTACGCCGTCGAGCGAATAGATCGGCATCGGCTACTCCGTCGGGCAGGCGCGTTGCGGGACGCCGCGGCCGATTCGCGAGCACGAACCAAGGCCGCGCTCGCCGCGACCAGGCCTCTCAGTCGGCGAGGTCTTCGTTGAGAATGGCGATCTGGAGATTGTAGGAGCGCTCGCCCTCGTCATTGTCCTCGAACAGCACGCCGACGAACTCCTCACCGATATAGAATTCGGCGGAGTCGGTCTTGCGGGGCCGACCCGTGACCCGGATATCGGTGTTGCGGAACAGACGGCGGAGATAGCGCTCGATGCGCGCGCAGTCATTCTTGTCCATGAGCGCTTCCTGATCAGAGTGGAGCGCGCTTCTGTGGCGTGCCACGCGCCGAAAGGCAAGCGCCACGCCTCGGCGCGACGACAGGGCCGAACTCGCCAATGGCGACGGATGGCTGCCATCCGTCGACCAAATCCTCCAACACGATCAACGAGTTGTGGTCGGACCTGAACGGATCGAGGCAGCGTCCGTCGCAGCAAGAGCGTCCGGACGAACCCTCAGGCGTCGAGGCCTTCGATCTTCTGCAGGAGCTGGTCCATGGTCAGGCCGGGCTCCGGGCAGCCGGCTTCGCCGACGATCTTGGCGGGCACGCCGGCGACCGTGGTGCGCGGTGGCACCTCATGCAGCACGACCGAGCCCGCAGCGATCCGGGCGCAAGAGCCGATCTCGATATTGCCGAGGACCTTGGCACCCGCGCCGATCAGGACGCAGTCGCGCACCTTCGGATGGCGGTCGCCGCCGGCCTTGCCGGTTCCGCCCAATGTCACATCCTGCAGCATAGAGACATTGTCGCCGATGGTCGCCGTCTCGCCGACCACGAGGCCGGTCGCATGATCGAGGAAGATGCCCTTGCCGATGCGCGCCGCCGGATTGATGTCCGTCTGGAACACTTCCGAAGAGCGCGATTGCAGGTAGAGGGCGAAATCCTTACGCCCATGCGTCCACAGATGATGGGCGAGCCGATGCGTCTGGAGGGCATGGAAGCCCTTGAAATAGAGGAGCGGCTCGATCAGGCGCGTGCAGGCGGGGTCGCGGTCGACGACGGCAGCGAGATCGGCCCGGAAGGCGTCCCCGATGGAAGGATCGCTCTCGAGCGCATCGGTGAAGGCCTGGGCGATGAGATCGCCGTCGAGACCGCGATGGTCGAGCCGCGACGCCACGCGCGAGATGACGGCCGCCTCGAACCGGTCATGACGGAAGATGGCCGAGAGCATGAAGCCGGCAAGGGCCGGCTCGCGTGTCATTGCCGCGTCTGCTTCGGTGCAAATCCGCCGCCAGACCAGATCCGCACCTCGAACCGCTGCGAGCGACACACTCTTCTTGACCTCAGCCGGCATGGCAAACTCCTGTCGGAAATCTGTCGGTGGCGAGTCAGATATGCTCTCGCAACCGATGTTACGAGAGGAAGCTCGCCGAAAAATTCGCCGACGGGCTCCCGAGCGGCGATGCGGGGATCATGACACGCGGGTCTGTTCGTCGTGGACCCCCTCTTCAAAAATGATATTCAGGGCCGGCGTCGCAGATAGTCCAGCACCCCTTGCTTATAGACCTTGTCGCCGACCGCGAGATTATGGTCGCGGCCCGGGATTTCGAGGAGCTCGGCGCCGGGGATCAGCTGAGCAAGTTCGCGGTAATCGCGGGCCAGCAGGTCCTTGGTGCCGGCAGCGACCAGCACCGGCACACGGATCGCCGCCGCCTGATCCTGCGTCAGCAGCTCGCGCGTGCCGCGCATGCAGGCAGAGAGCGCCGCAAGATCGCTCTTGGTCTGCTCGGCGAAAGCGCGGAAGGTCCGCTGCATAGGGTCGGTGAGGGCATCGAGCGAGGGAGCGTCCATGGCGGCCGCGATCGCCAGATAATTCGGATCGCTCATCAGGAGGCGCATGCCGAGCCCCCCGAAGATCGCCGAACGCAGGCGGCCGGGGTGATTGGCCGCAAGGAAGCTCGTGATGCGCGCACCCATCGAATAGCCCATCACATCGGCATGAGGGATGCCGAGATGGTCCATCAGATCGAGGACGTCGCGCCCCATATCGATCAACGAATAGGCCTTGGGATCGTGGAATTTCTGCGACTCACCATGGCCGCGATTGTCGAGGGCGACGACGCGCCGCCCGTCGCGCGCCAGCGCCTGGGTCCACAGCGTATTGCCCCAATTGACGGCGTGGTTCGAGGCAAAGCCATGCACCAGCACCATCGGTTCGCCCCGATCCAGGCCGGTCGCGGGAAGGTCGATGAAGGCGATCCGGGCGCCATGCGATTGAAAGAACTGCATCCCCCTCCTTGCCGCGATCGCGGACCCACCGCAATGCCGGGAGCAAAGGCCCGATCCGGCCAGACGGCATAGCTCGGGGCCCGACTCGCGCACCTCGTCGGATCGAGCTTGGCCCCATCCGCCGAAACGTTCGCCCGTCTTGCCGAGCGAGCCTTAGATCAAAGGAGCCGATCAGGGCTCGCCCGCCCGAGCTTTGCGCAGGCCCGATCGTCAATAACGACGGCGGTAGGCGCCCCCACGGTAGACGCCTCCTCTGTGGTACGCGCCCCCGCGATAGACGGCGCCTCCGCGATAGACGGCGCCTCCGCGATAGACAGCGCCTCCGCGGTAGACCGCGCCTCCGCGGTAGACCGCGCCCCCACGATAGACGGCGCCTCCGTAATAGCCGCGATGTCCCACCACCGCACCACGCGGTCCGACACAGCCTGCGCGATAGACGCCGCGGGCGCACACGAAAGCGCTCGCCTCGCTCGCGCTGAGCGCGAAGAATCCCCCAAATAGGGCAGCTATTAGAATGAGTCGCCTCATGATTCTCATCCTTGGGTGAGCAGAGCCACTGGTCAAAACGCTCTGAGCCATGGTTCTTTTGGGCATAGGCAGGATCGCCTCGATGCCGTCAGCAGCGTCGCATGCATGTCGCGCTTTATCAAATGACGCTCCCTCTTGGAGGGCCTCCTCGGGACCACGCCGGGCCGTATCGGCTCGACGCGAGATGAAGCGCTTCCTTCCTTGCAGAGGGTGAGGACGTTGCCTGCCTAAGTTCCGTCGTGGCTGCGGTAGAGCCACCCGATGATCCGCGGCGTCAGCAAACCCTGAACCACGATCGTGAAGATCACGACACCATAGCAAACAGCCGACAACGCATCCCTGTACTGGGTCTCGGGCAAGTTGAGGACCAGCGCGACCGAGATGCCCCCGCGCAGACCGACCCATGTCAATACTGCGATGGCGCGCCGCTTCTCGTCCCACCCCAGCGGCAAGAGCGGCATCAATGCACAAACACTGAGAAGTCGCGCCGCCAACGCCAGCGGGATCGCAACAATGATCGGTACGAGAGCAGCCACGCTGCCATCGATCGCGAGAATCTCAAACCCCATCAGGAGGAACAGAAGCGTATTCAGCAATTCGTCGACGAGCGACCAGAAAGTGGCGAGCTTTTGTCGCCGCTCGTCGCGGCCGTTCGCCTCCAACGGCCGGCTCGTCAGCACGATGCCGCAGACGACAACGGCGATCGGCCCGGATAAGCCCAAGGCGAGCGCCAACCTGTAGGTCGACAATGCCAGGGCAACGGAGATCGTCAGCGTCAGATTGTCATCCTTGACGTGACGGATCGCCTGGCGGGCGAGGTAACCCGTGGCAACGCCCAGCGCGCCCCCCAGCGCTCCCTCCTTGAGCAGGGACAGCAGGATGCGGCCATGCCCGGCGACGCCCACCTCGCCCTCGGCGGCTGCCACGGCGGCAAAGAAAAGAACGACGGCCGTCCCGTCATTGAACAGGGATTCTCCCGAGATCATGCCCTTCAGGGCGGATGGCAGTCGCACACGCTCGAGAAGTCCCTCGACGGCGACCGCGTCCGTCGGCGCAACGATGGCGCCGAGCACGAAGCACCACGCCAGCGGAACTTGCATTCCGGCGAGCTTGAAGACCGCCCAGATGCCATAGGCGAACACGACCGTCGCCAGGACAACACCCGCGGTTGCGAGGCCGAAGACCACCCAAGCCTGACTCCGCAGCTCGCGCAGGTCGACGTGGAGACTGGCGGCAAACAGCAGCAAGGCCAGCACGCCATCGAGCAGAATACGCGGCAGATGAGCGCCTTCGATCCGGCGCTGCGCCAACTGCGCGATGTCGATGGGGGTAACCAGCGCACCTACAACGATGATGACGAGAGAGGCCAAGAGAGCGCCGATGAGCAGCGCGATCGCGCGCGGCAGGTGAAAATGGCGATCATTCAAAAACCCGACCGTCGCCGCGAACAAGAAAACGATCGAGCCGAGGTCGAAGGTCGACAGGGAGCCGGCAGCGCCGGTCACGATGCCGGCAATCGGATGCCCTCGAGCGTCCGGCCCCGCATCATCCGCCCCAGGCTCCCTCGATGCCGCAAGAGCTACCGCCGAGCCGCTCGCATCAGCACGTTCCGACATCGGGGCGAGAGCGAAGAGCCGTTGTCCCGCAGGCAGGCGATCACACGACCGCCGCCAGGTTGGAGGCCGCCGCAAAATGCGCGGTAATCGGGACCGCAGGCCTGGCGAAGGATCGCCAATTCCTGCCGGAGCGTCATTGGGGGATACGAGCCAGCAGGCGCGGCGGGAGCAGGCGGCACCGCCGGGGCGGGCACCGGCGCGGCTGCCGCCGGGGCGGACGAGGGCTGCGGCGCGACCGAGGGTTGCGCGGCCGCCGGTTGCGCCGCCGCGGGAGCGCCTCCGATGCTGTTCACGGCCGACTGGCAGGCCCGCGACAGGCTGGCCAAGTTCTTCTGCAGGCACTCCAGCGCCGCCGCCCCTCCGGTCGGGACACCGGCACAATGCGCGCGATAATCCGCCGGACAGGCTGACCGGATGGCGCCGATCTGCGCTTGGCTAGGTTGCTGCGCAACCGCGGCCGTCGACTGGGGCAGCCCCGCGACGGCCAAGAGGATTAGAGGATTCCACCTTCGAGCCAGATGAGTGCCTATTGTCATGGTGCATATGCTTTCCAGCTGCAGCGATTTGCTTTTGCCTTTCCGCGCGGAATTCTTTTGATCACGCGCGCCTCGACAACTCGACGGCAAGCCGTGCCGGTCCTTTTGCCCGGCCGCAAACATCAACACACGGCCGCTCTCTGGTGAGATGCAGCCGACCTTGGGCTAGACACAGCCGCCCCCAGGCTAGGCTCCCCCGCGACATTTCGCCAGACCGCTGCGCCAAGCCGCCATTTCGGCTGGATTGCGGGCGATCGCGAAGATGTCGGCTGGACTTCAAGCATCGAGGCGAAGCCTAGCCAGGCGGCCTCGGAGCGGTTAGATCGCTCCAAGATATCTGCTCGCAAGACCTGATTTGGAAGGCGCGCCATGGCCCATGATGCGATACCCCATTTCCACAACGATGCCGGCGTCCGCGCCATCGGCATCGCGGCCAAGAAGCTGATGTGCATCGGCGCCAATCCTCCGCTCGACCACCCCCATGTCTTCCTCGACATGGGCAGCGATGACGAGATCGTCTGCCCTTATTGCTCGACGCTCTATCGCTTCCGCGCGGACCTGCACGGGCTCGAGAGCGACCCTCCGGGCTGTGCCTGGGCGTCCGATGCCGAGGATGCGATGGCCTGAGCATCATTCTCGAGAAGCGATCCCCTGCTTTTCGCGACGGAATGATGCGACATCATGTACGACGACAGAAGATGCGTATGAAGCTCCGCGCATCTTCGCCCCACCTCGGCAGCCCCCTCCGGTGAGCGCCGGGGCTCCAGCCATCGCCGTCCTCGGTGCGGGGATAGGCGGCCTTGCGGCTGCGCTCTTCCTGTCGCGGGCAGGTTTCCCGGTGACGCTGATCGAGAAGCGCACGCGTGTCGAGGAGGAAGGCGCGGGGCTGCAGCTCTCGCCCAATGCCAGCCATATCCTGATCGCGGCCGGGCTCGGCCCGGCGCTCGCGCGTCGCGCCAGCGCGCCCGAGCGCATCCGCATCCGCAACGCCCGCACCGCGCGCGAGATCGCGACCATCCCGCTCGGAGACCAGGCCAGGAAGCGCTATGGGGCGCCCTATCTCGTCATCCACCGCGCCGATCTCGCGGGCCTGCTGCTCGATGCGGTGCGCGGCGAGCAACGCATCCAGCTGCTCTATGGTCGCGAGGCGCATGGCTGCACGCAACGCGCCGAAAGCATCGCCATCGCCTTGCGCAGCGAGCGTGGCGCCACCTCCGAGCTCGAATTCGCAGCCGCGATCGCGGCGGACGGGCTATGGAGCGGGCTCACCGGCGAGACCCCTCCCCGCTTCTCGGGCTTTGCGGCCTGGCGCGCCTTACTGCCGGCCGCAAGCGCGCCCGCTCTTGCGCTGAGCGATGAGGTCGGCCTCTGGCTCGCCCCGCAAGCACATCTCGTTCATTACCCGGTGAGGGACGGCAAGGCGGTCAATATCGTCGCGGTGGTCAAGGAAAAGGCAGCACAAGAGGGCTGGTCACGCCAAGGCGATGCGACCCTGATCCGCTCGGCCCTCGCGGGTTGGAGCACGGAGGCGCGCCAGCTGATCGGCGCGGCGCCGGATTGGCGCAACTGGTCGCTCTTCGACCGCAAGCCGCGGCGGCGCTGGGGCAGCGGCAGCCTGACCCTCCTGGGCGATGCCGCTCATGCGATGCTGCCCTTCCTCGCCCAGGGAGCGGCGATGGCGATCGAGGATGCGGCGGTGCTGGCCCGCGAGCTCGCGCCGCTCAGCTCCGGCGGGACAGGGCGCGAGATCGGCACTGCGCTGCGACGCTATGAGCGGGCGCGGCGGGCCCGAACCGCCAGGGCTCAGCAGCAAGCCCGCCGCAACATGTTCTCCTATCACGCGCCATGGCCTTTCGGCAGCGTGCGTGACACGATCCTGCGCCGGTCCTCGGGCGAGCGCCTGCTCGCGCGCTATGACTGGCTCTATGGCTGGCGCGTCGATGCGGGCCCGCCGCGATAGGGGGGAGCGAGCATTCTCAGCGCGTCGCCCTCAAATCCCGTCGACTGATACGGGCCAGCCTGAGATAGTGAATGTCCCGCTACCAGATCAAGGGCGCCGGCGACCATGTCGTGGAGAAGCGCGTTTCCGGGGAGCCGCATTCGAGTTCAGCTCGGAGGTCACAACGGATTACTCACAAAGATTGATGAAAATGCGTTTGGAAACGAAAACTGGAGGATTTGCCGCAAATTTAAGGCTGTTGCTTTGTCCACCACTTAAAATCCCGCCGATTCGTAGGGTTTGCTCGCCGATTCAAGAAAGCGCTGTTGGTTAACTCGTCTTTCGCGGAGGAATTCGTTCGCGCTTGCGACGCTGACTGTCAAGCCGAGCATTGCGACGGTTAATTGACAAGCGACCCGATGACGTGCAGGTTTGTCAATCGTGCCCTGTGGATAAGTTGGTCAGATGTGCACAGAGCATGAGGCGCATGCGAGGGGCATGCAACTCTGGATCATGGTGGTTGCCGAAGGCGGCTTTGCCGACTGGCCCATCATCTGAAGCGACAGCCAAATAGGGGGAATCTTGCGTCAGCTGGCTGAGCCCGTAGTCCGGGTTCAGTAGTTCCCGACAGGCGCCGAAATTCGGGCGGCGTAAGATCCGGGGAGGCAATCGTGGGCCGACAATCTTCTGTGACGGTCGTGGTGGGGCCGTGTGCGCTGCTTCGAGAAGGTCTCGGGCGCATTCTCAGTGCGGCAGATTTCTGCATTATTGCCACGGGGGCGAGCGTCGACGACGTTATGCCAAGTCTCTTGGCGGAAGACCGCCCGATCTTGTTCATCCTCGACGTGAGCGGCAATCAAGATGTGGTCGTCAGGCAGGTCAAGCTCTTCAGGGAGCAGCACGCGACCGCGCGCATCGCTCTCCTGGCCGACCATGACCAGCTAAGCGACAGCAACATCGTCGCTGCGTTTCGGGCCGGCGCGGATGCCTACTTCCTGAAGCCGAGCTGCGATACCTTCATCAAATCCCTCGAGCTGGTCATGCTCGGCGAAACGATCCTGCCTCCCGCAATCTTGTCGTTCATTCTTGCTCACCTTGGCGACGCGGCGAACGAGATTGAAAAGAGCGCGGACGTCCAGACAGGCACGACCGCCCTCACCGAGGCTTCGAGCACCTACAGCCCAAGGCTGTCGGCGCGGGAACAATGTATCCTGCGCTGCCTGATCGAAGGCGATTCCAACAAGACGATCGCACGCAGGAACGACATCGCCGAAGCCACGGTCAAGGTTCATGTCAAGGCGATCCTTCGTAAGATCCGGGTGAACAACCGGACTCAAGCCGCCATTTGGGCGATGAACCATGACTCGTATATTGGCGGAACGCATAACGGTTCCGCTGCGGGCGTGACCATGGCAAGCGATTCCTCCTTTCATCGGGGCAGAATCGCGGAGCTCATCAAGCCGCGAAGCAACGGTGCCCTTTCAATGACACCCACCGAGCCGTTGGCGAACGGCGCGGGCCATGCGGCGAGCAACGACCCGAAGTCGCCATGGGCGTTGCGCTGATCGAAACTGGAACCGATGCGCGGCCGCGCCCCACCCGATCTGGGGCGCGCGCCAGTGGGCGACCACCCCGTTGACCGCCAGCGATATCTCCTCGGCGGCGCCTTCTCGCCGCACCGGTCATCCATGACTCGTGCTTCGCTGGTCGATCAGGCGCCAACGCCGCCAGACCAGAACATGTCGAGCCTCATCGATGGTGAATAAAACCACTACTCAAATATTCGCCACGCACATGGAATAACGCCACGCGTCTTCACTGCGAGTCTACAATATAGAATGCACCTTGAAAGGCGATGTTGTTTACGAAATTGGTGCCTGACTTCGAGGCGAGGGAGATTCTCACCTCGCCCCTCTTGCACCCAGAACGGCAGGCATCGTCTGCAGTCAAATATGAATGTCGAGACTCAGGGCGGGCTGCCACGCTCGTCAATGCGGTTGCGCTCGACCACGCCAGGTCCTCGAGCGCACGAGGGTCGAAGAACTGCAGGCCGCCTCGGCGCTCTGCTCAGCGAGTCGATTGCCGAAGATGCCGCCAAGCTCGTGATCGGACAGTCATACGTTTGCGGCCGAGAAAGTCATGGTCCCATCCGGCCCCAACATCATCGTGATTCTCGGGCTTGCGATCGGCGCCGCGCTCGTTGCGGGGAACGGCTCGCGACCGAAGAGCCCGCCTTTTCATCCGCTTTAGCGGACAGGCAAGGCATTGATTTCAATGTTCGAAAATGGTGCTGCGAGAGAGGATTGAACTCTCGACCTCTCCCTTACCAAGGGAGTGCTCTACCACTGAGCTACCGCAGCCTGCGGGGTGGTCCCGAAGCGGTGGGCTAACCCATCGCGGCTCGGGACGCAACAGGGCGCAAGCCGGAAATCGACTTCAAGCAGGAAATCGGGTTGCGGCCCTGTTGTCGATTGCGAAAACGAGATCCGGTCCGATCTCGCTCAGTTGGCGACGGCGCGCTTGAGCGCGTCGGTGAGGTCGGTGCGCTCCCAGGAGAAGCTGCCGTCGCGACCGGGCTTGCGGCCGAAATGGCCGTAGGCCGAGGTCTTGGCATAGATCGGCTTGTTGAGGCCGAGATGTTCGCGGATGCCGCGCGGCGTGAGACGCATCACTTCGCGCAGCGCCCTCTCGACCTTCTCCTCGTCGACCTTGCCGGTGCCGTGCAGATCGACATAGACGGCGAGCGGCTCGGCGACGCCGATCGCATAAGCGAGCTGGATGGTGCAGCGATCGGCGAGCTTGGCCGCCACGACGTTCTTGGCGAGATAGCGCGCCGCATACGCCGCCGAGCGGTCGACCTTGGTCGGGTCCTTGCCCGAGAAGGCGCCTCCGCCGTGAGGGGCCGCGCCACCATAGGTGTCGACGATGATCTTGCGTCCGGTGAGGCCGCAATCGCCGTCGGGGCCGCCGATCACGAACTTGCCGGTCGGATTGACGTGCCAGACCGTGTCGGCCGTGATCCAGTCCTCGGGCAGGGTGGCGCGCACCACCGGCTCGACGATCCGGCGCACATCGCTCGAGGACAGCGTCTCGTCGACATGCTGTGTCGACACCACGACCTGCGTGACGCCGACCGGCTTGCCGTCCTCGTAGCGCACCGTGACCTGGCTCTTGGCGTCGGGCCCGAGCTTCTCGCAATGACCTTCCTTGGCCTTGCGCGCCTTGGTGAGGTTTTCCAGGATCTTGTGGGAGTAGTAGATCGGCGCCGGCATCAGCTCGGGCGTCTCGCGGCAGGCATAGCCGAACATGATTCCCTGGTCGCCGGCGCCCTCGTCCTTATTGCCCGCGCCATCGACGCCCTGGGCGATATCGGCCGATTGGGCGTGCAGCAGCACCTCGATCTTGGCCTTCTTCCAATGGAAGCCGTCCTGCTCGTAGCCGATCGACTTGATCGCCTTGCGCGCCGCGGATTTGACCTTGCTCTTCAGCTTCTTGGCGTCGAGCGTGCCGCGCACCTCGCCGGCGATGATGACCCGGTTCGTGGTGGCGAGCGTCTCGCAGGCGACGCGCACGCTCGACAGGTCGATGCCGGCCTTGGCACCCTCCCGATAGAACAGGTCGACGACCTCGTCGGAGATGCGGTCGCAGACCTTGTCGGGATGGCCTTCCGAGACCGACTCGCTGGTGAAAACGTAATTCTTCCGCATAACGATGGCTCGCTCCTCGGCCCGTAGTGAAGACAATGTAACTGAAGCTGACCTCGCGCGATCACGTCGCGGTCGTCGGACGAGCGTTCTTTATGCGGGACGACAGAGGCAGGTCAAGCATCCCGAAACGGAATCGTTCGATATTCCGAACGAATCAGGGCTCCTTGAGCTCGCTCTCATCCACCCCGGCCGCAGCGCGCACCAGCTCGACGATACGGCGGCGCAGCTTGCGATCCTTGATGCGGACAAAGGCCTGATTGAGCTCGACACCTTCGTTGGATGAGAGGAAGTCGGCGACGAAATTGCTGTCGGCCGCGCTGGAAAGGTTGGGAGTGGGGTCGTTCACATCGAATTGCGGTGCATCGCGAAAGAAGAATTCGACCGGAACCTCGAGCGCACGTGATGCGTTTTGCAACCGGCTGGCGCCGATGCGGTTCATGCCCTTCTCGTATTTCTGCACCTGCTGGAAGGTGACTCCGAGATGATCGCCGAGCTTTTCCTGGCTCATCCCCATTAGGACACGGCGCATTCGTAACCTGCTCCCCACGTGGCGGTCGATAAGGTTCGGGGTCTTCTTTGCCATCTTTTCCCTACACTCAGCTCCCCCGACTCGATCGAAATATTTCAAGCCTAAAATGGTTCTCTAAACAATGACCGCCGCCTCCGCAACCGGACGCCGCTCAACACAACCGAACTCAACAGGAAAATGAAGAAGGCCGCATCGCCGAATCTGGCATAGAGCGGAGGAGAGATGGCACGGGGCAAGTCCGAATCGAGCACGGCCTCAATCCCAAGCGGCAGCGAGGCGACGACGCGTCCGAAGGGGTCTACGACAGCCGAAATACCCGTATTCGCTGCCCGCACCAATGGCAAGCCTTGCTCGATGCTGCGCAGCCGCGCCTGGGCGAGATGCTGGTACGGCCCGCTCGTCAGCCCGAACCAGGCATCGTTGGTGACGTTGATGAGCAGGCCGACCGGCTGCCCGCCCTTCGGCACGACCTCGCCCGGGAAGATGGCCTCGTAGCAAATGAGGGGGGCCGCGTTCGGCAGGCCCGGAACCGCGAGCGTCTTGTGCTCGAGGCCAGGCGAGAAGCCGCCCGGCACACGCACGAATTGGCGCAAGCCCAGCCTGTCGAGCCAGTCCTGCAAGGGCAGATACTCGCCGAAGGGCACGAGATGCACCTTGTCGGCATAGCCGAGCACGGAGCCGCCCTTGCCGATCACGTAGATCGAGTTGAAGAAGCGGGCATTGAATTCGCCAGGCAAAGGTTCCTGGGCTCTGATCGCCCCCGTGATCAGAATCGTCTTGTCGTGCAGAAGAGCCGCGATGCGCTCCAGCATCGCGGGCTCGCGCGTCAGGATGAAGGGAAAGGCCGATTCCGGCCAGAACAGATGCGTCACATCCCCGACGCTGCTGCGCTCGGGCGAGGTCGCCTTGTCGCTCAGCGCCAGATAATTCGACACGATCTCCTCGCGGTTGGCCGGGATGAATTTCTGGTCGGGCGGCAGATTGGGCTGCATGATGCGCAGCCGCACGCCCGCGACCATGGCGGGCGGGCCCTCGCCGAGCCGCCATAGGCCGAAGGCCGCAAGCCCGATCAGCGCGAGAAGCGCGAGCCCGGGCGGGACCCAGCGGCCGCGCAGTGTCGGCTCGGTCGCGATGCTCGCAGGCGCCGCAAAGATGGCGAGCGTGAGGAAGGTCAAGCCGTAGAGGCCGATCACGGAGGCCGCCTGCGCCAACACCAGGTTCTGGCCAAGCGCCATTCCCGGCACGTTCCAGGGAAAGCCGGTGAGCACATGGCCGCGCAGCCATTCCGCGCCGGCAGCCGCGAAGGCGAAAGTCAGGATGCGCCGGGGCCCTTCGTCCCAGAGGATGCGTGCCACGGCGAAGGCGAGCGCGAAGAACAGAGCAAGCCCCGCCGGAAGCACCAGTACGCCGAGCGGCAGCGCCCAGGCGAACTCGTCACCGTTGACGAGGAAGGCTGATCCCAACCACCAGAGACCGACCAAATGATAACCGAAGCCGAACCACCAGCCCGCCCCGGCCGCCGAACGCAAGGTCGCAAGGCGCGGATGGCGGCCATGCACGCCGGCGCCATCGATCAGCCAGATGCCCACCGGCAATGACACTGCAAGTGCCGGCCAGATGTCGAGGGGCGCCATCGCGAGCGCCCCGCAGGCACCCGCCAGGAGCGCGATCAGCCGCCGACGCCAGCCCCAGGCGAGCATGACGGTATCGGCAAGCGACGTCACGAAGGATTGGCGCATGCCCGTCAGGCTGGCTCGTTGGCCGCGCCCGCGGATCCGTCCTCGCTCTGATCTGCGGAGGCCTCCTGCGCGGCAGGACCCGGGCTCACCGTCGAGGCGGCGGCAGGCGGATTGGCGTCCGCTGGCTGTTCCTTCGGCCGGCGCATGCGCCGGCCATTGGACAGGAGATGGATCCTGACGCGCTTCAATCGCCGGGGGTCGGCATCCATGACCTCGAACTCGATATCGCCAGGCCCGGCGATCAATTCACCGCGCACCGGCACGCGCCCGGCGAGCGTGACGATCAACCCGCCGATGGTGTCGACCTCCTCGGCCGCATGGCCGACCGACAGATCGACGCCGAGCATCGCGGACACTTCCGAAAGCTCCGCCCTGGCGCCGGCGACGAGGGTGCGCTCATCGATGCGGGAGACGAGCGGCCCCTCCTCGTCATCATGCTCGTCCTCGATCTCTCCGACCACGATCTCGATCAGGTCCTCGATCGAGACGAGCCCGTCCGTGCCCCCATACTCGTCGATCACCAGCGCCATATGGGTGCGCGTCGCCTGCATGCGGCGCAACAACGCCATGGCCCGCATCGAGGACGGCACGTAAAGCACCGGCCGCAGGATCTTCAGCTCCTCGAGCGGCGTCGCAAGATCGACACGCCCCAAATCGGCGACCGGCGCTCGGCCCACCTTGCCGCGTTCGCCACCCGCCTCCTGCGCCTTGCTGCCGAGATAATCGACGAAATCGCGGATATGGACCATGCCATAAGGCTCATCGAGCGTCTCGCCATAGACGGGCAGGCGCGAATGGGCGGCGTCGCGGAACACCTTCATCAGCTCGGCCAAGGTGACATCGGCCGGGACGGCCACGATATCGGCCCGCGGGATCATCACATCGGCGACGCGCGCCTGCCGCAGGGCGAGCACGTTCTTGAGCATGGCCCGCTCCTGGGAGGAGGCATCGGCGCCTCCCTCGGCGAGGGTCATCGCGTGGTTCAGGTTTTCCTTCGGCGCAGGCAAGGCGCCGAGATGCAGGGCTCGCTTCACACGCCCCGCAATACGCCGCACCGGCCCCTCGCCTTGCTGCGGGGTCAAGGAGGCATCAGGTTCCGAATTGCTGCTCGTGCTCATGCGTCAGTAGGGATCCGCGATCCCGATCGTCGCCAATATGCCGGTCTCGAGCGTCTCCATGCGGCTCGCCTCCTCATCCTCCTCATGGTCGTGGCCGAGGAGGTGCAGAAAGCCGTGCACCACGAGATGGGCGAGATGCTGCTCGACCGCCTTGCCTTCCGAATTCGCCTCGCGCTCGAGGGTCTCGAAGGCGAGCACGATATCGCCGAGGAAGTGCGGGATCTCGGACGAGGGCGGCGGCGGCGCGGGGAAGGACAGGACATTGGTCGGGCCGTCTTTGCCGCGCCAGCGCCCGTTCAGCGCCGCGATCGCCGCATCGTCGGTGAAGGTGACGCCCATCTCGTCGCCGCGACGCAGCTTCGCTCCGGCATCCCGATCGGCCGCGACCGCCGCCACCGCGCGCAACACCGTCGCGCGCGCCTGCGGAACCCTCTCCCAGAGCGGGCTCTCCACAAGGATGTCGACATCGGGCACGTTCATGTCAGCCATCAACCCTTTTCGATCGCCGGCCTGCCGCGCGGCGACTTGCCGGCTGCCTCATAGGCCTGGACGATGCGGCGCACGAGATCATGGCGCACCACATCGCCGTGCTCAAAGGCCACGTGACCGATGCCTTCGACCTGTTTGAGGAGGTCGATCGCCTCGATCAGGCCCGATTTCTGGCCGCCCGGAAGATCGATCTGGGTCGGATCGCCGGTCACCACCATGCGCGATCCCTCGCCGAGCCGCGTCAGGAACATCTTCATCTGCACCGAAGTGGCGTTCTGCGCTTCGTCGAGCAGGACCACCGCGTTCGACAGCGTGCGACCGCGCATGAAGGCGAGCGGCGCGATCTCGATCATGCCGGTCTGCAGGCCACGCTCCACATGCCGCGTCTCCATGAAATCGAAGAGCGCGTCATAGACGGGACGCAGATAGGGATCGACCTTCTCGCGCATATCGCCCGGCAGGAAGCCGAGATTCTCGCCGGCTTCCACTGCCGGCCGAGACAGGATCATGCGGCTGACCACGCCTTGCTCGAGCAGCGAGACGGCATGGCCGACGGCAAGCCAGGTCTTGCCGGTCCCGGCCGGCCCTTCGGCGAAGGTCAGCTCACAGCGCTTGAGCAATTGCAGATAGAGATGCTGATTGGCGCTGCGCGCCTTCACGGGGCCGCGCTTGCGCGTCACGATCTGATCGAAGGCGCCTTTGGCGGCATCGCTCGCGGCCGGGAACAGCGAGCCTTGCGCCACGGCTTCGGCGATCGCCCCGTCGATATCTCCGAGCGACAATTCGCGCCCCTCTTTGATGCGGCTGTTGAGCAGGCTCAGCACGCGGCGCGCCTGTTCCACGGCATCGGGCGCACCCTTGATCTGCACCTGGTTGCCATTGGCGGTCGCGCGCACCCCGAGCCGGCGTTCGATATGGGCGAGATTCTCGTCGAACTGGCCGAAGACCAGGCTCGCGATGCGGTTGTCGTCAAGAACGACCTTGACCTCCTCCCCCTCGCCTGCGCGCGGCTCCCCCGGAGCCCGGCGGCGCGTCCTCGGAGGTAGGATATTGTCCTGCATGGTCATGCGGCTCTCGCTTCGACAAGGCGGCCCGTGAGGCTGTTTGGCCCCACGGAAGTGATCAAGACCGGCCGAATCTCGCCGATGGCGGCGTCGCGCCGTTCGACATGCACGGCCTGCAGATAGGGCGACTTGCCTCCGATCTGGCCCGGATGGCGGCCGGGCTTGTCGAACAGCACATCGAGGGTGCGCCCGACCATCGAACGGTTGAAGGCTTGGCGCTGTTCCTCGAGCAGGGCCTGCAGGATGGCGAGGCGCTCCGCCTTGACCTCGTCAGCGACCTGCTCCGCCCAATCGGCGCTCGGCGTCCCCGGGCGCGGGCTGTATTTGAAGGAGAAGGAGCTCGCATAGCCGACTTCGCGCACCAGGGCGAGGGTCGCCTCGAAATCGCCTTGAGTCTCGCCCGGAAACCCGACGATGAAATCCGATGAGAGGGCGATGTCGGGCCGCTCCCGGCGAACCTTCTCGATCAGGCGCAGATAATCGGCGGCTGCATGGCGGCGGTTCATTTTCGCCAGCACGCGATCCGACCCCGATTGCACCGGCAGATGCAGATAGGGCATGAGCTCGGCGATCTCGCGATGCGCCGTGATCAGCTCGTCGTCCATGTCGAGGGGGTGGCTCGTGGTGTAGCGCAGCCGCGCGATGCCTTCGACCGCGGCGGCACGGGCGAGAAGCCGTCCGAGCGACCAGGTCCGGCCGTCCGGCCCGGCCCCGTGATAGGCATTGACGTTCTGTCCGATCAGGGTGATTTCGCGAACGCCGGCGCGCGACAGGTTCTCGATCTCGCCGATCACCGCCGCGACCTCGCGCGACATCTCGGCGCCGCGCGTATAGGGCACGACGCAGAAGGAACAGAACTTGTCGCAGCCTTCCTGCACGGTCACGAAGGCCGCAACACCGCGCGACCTGATGTCCGCGCGCACCGGCAAGGGCAAAGTCGCGAACTTGTCGGCGGCGGCGAGATCGAGCTCGACCGCGGCGCCTTCTCCCGGACCCCTGGCGAGCAGCGCCGGCAGGCGATGATAGGCTTGCGGGCCGACGACGATATCGACCGCCGGCTGGCGCGAAACGATCTCGGCGCCCTCGGCCTGCGCCACGCAGCCGGCCACCACGATCTGCGTCTCATGCCCAAGGGCCGCCCGCGCGAGCTTCGTCTCGCGCAGCCGTCCGAGCTCCGAGAAGATTTTCTCGGTCGCCCGTTCCCTGATGTGGCAGGTGTTCAGGATGACGACATCGGCCGTCGCCGGGTCGCTGGTCTCGACATGTCCGCCGGATCGCAGGAGATCGCCCATGCGTGCGGAGTCATAGACGTTCATCTGACAGCCATATGACTTCACGAAAAAACGCTTCGGCAATCACCACCTCCAAAATGACGAAAGGCCCGCAAATAACGAAAGACCCGAAAGACCGACCTTTCCGGCCCGCGAGGCCGCCATCGAGACAGCCTCCCGCGCATCATTTAATCGCTTTGCGCCCGAGAAGAAACTGGCCAGATGACCCGGCGGCCCTCGCCTTGGGGTAGAATTGCCTTTTCTCCGTCGCCAAATCCCCCTGCTGTCTCTTTCGCCGCGGATCGCGCCTCACGAAGCCGCGGAGCGATCAGCCTGCGGATGCGAGCGTCCGGTCGCCGTCTCGGCGGCCATCAGGCGTACCTCGTCGCCCAACCGCTTGGCGAGCGCCTTACGGTCGCCATGGGCGACCTCGAATGCTTCGCCAAAGCGCAAGGTCACGTCGACCGGGCCGATCGAGAGGAGCCGGCGCAGATGCGAGAGGAGCGACATGTCGCCATACCAGGCAACCGAGGGACGATCCGCGCGTCCGAGCGGCAGGCCGTCGAGGCGCGAATAGACGATCGATAAAGGCTGCACCAGGATCGGCTTTGCCCCGCCCCCACTGGCGCTCATCGCCTCGCGCACCGAGGCCAGCAGCGCCGGGCGGAAGGGCAGAACGCGGTTGCCGTCTCCGGTCGTTCCCTCGCCGAACAGGACGATGGTATCGCCGGCCACGAGCCGGTGGCCGATGGAACGCGCGATATCGGCGGTCGCCGAGCGCCGCGCCCGGTCGACGAAGATGGCGCGCTGCAAGCGTGCCAGCGCGCCGATGATCGGCCAGCCGGCGACTTCCGACTTCGCGACGAAGGACAAGGGCATGAGCCCGCTCAGCACCACGATGTCGATCCAGGAGACATGGTTCGACACCACGAGCACGGGCGCGGTGCGCGCCACGGCGCCCTGCACGATCACCCGCACTCCCAGCACCTTGCCGACCCACCACAGGAAGAGCCGCGGCAAGGTGCCGGCAGCGCTGCGCCAGAATCGCAGGATCACGACCTGCACCACCATCCCCAAGAGCATGATCGGAAAGATGGCGACGAGACACAGGACCGAGCGCGCGACGAGGCGCAACAGGCTCTCGCCGCCTCCTGCATGCTCGCTCGGCCAGGCGAGCGGCTTGCGCGGCACCTCCTGGGAGAGGTCGGCCTGCTTGAGCTGCAATTCCTTGAGGTCCGGCCCGAGACGTTCGCGCCGGCGCACTGCGAGCGATCGGCCTTCATCGGTCATGGATGCATTTCCTGCATGGTCGAACTCTGCATGATCCTGCTCACCTGGCCTGCCCCCTCAACCGTCAAGATCGCAGCGTAGCACCAAAGCCCCGCCGCGCCCGCCCGACGAGCGCGGATAATAGCCGCGCCGCCGTCCCACTGTCTTGAGGCCGAAAGTCTCGTAGAATGCAAGTGCCGGCTGATTGCCTTCGTCGACCTCGAGGAAGACCTCGCGCACCCCACGCTCGCGCAAGCGGTCGAGATGGCGCGAGAGGAGCGAGCGCGCCACGCCCTGGCGCCGCGCGGGCGGGTCGACGACGATCGACAAGATCTCGGCCTCCACCCCCGCGATACGCGACAGGACGAAACCTTGCAGGCCGCCTCCCCTCGAAAACGAGGCGGCCTCGCCGAGGCTCGAGGAGGCGGCGAGCAATTGCTCGAACTCATCCTCCCCCCAGCCGCGATGGAAGGCGAGGCCATGCAGGCGCGCCAGAGCCGGCGCGTCCTCGGCTCGCAGGTCGCGCAGCAGGATCGCCCGCCGCCGCCAGGGCCGCATCAATTCGCGGCCTGCCAATTCTTGGTTTGCGGATTCTTGGTTTGCGAATTCTCGGCCTGGGAATTCTTGGTCTGCGAATCCTTGGCCTGTTCGGCGAGAGTGCGCGCATCGGCACCCTTGATGTAGAGCGGATCGGGCGGCGCGAGGCGCGGATGGGAGCTCACCGCGAGCTTGGCGACACTGACGATGTCGGGGGCAGCCTCGACGGTGCTCGATTTCGCCGCGAAGCCTGCCCGCGACAAGCCTGCCTGCAAGGCCGAGGCGCCGCTGCCGACGAGATGCACCTGGCGCTCCCCGATGCGCGCCACCGCCTCGTCGAGTGAGAGTGCCGCCGGATCCGTGCTGGGGCGGCCCTCCGGTGAGAAGATCTGGAAGAACAGATTGCCGTGCCGGGCATCGATGGCGACCGCGATCGGCACACCCTCGGAGACGGCGACGAGCGGGGCCGCAAAGGCAGCGAGCGTGGTGATGCCGACTGCGGGCCGGCCGGTCGCCAGCGCCGCAGCGCGGGCCGCCGAGATGCCGACCCTCAGCCCGGTATAGCTGCCCGGCCCGACCACCACACCGAAGCGCCCGATGCCCTGCCAGCCGGCGTCGAGCTTGGCGACGACTCGCTCCAGCATGGGCAGAAGCGCCTCGGCATGGCCCTTGCCGATGAGCACGCTTTCGCTCGCGAGGACCTTGTCGCGCTCGGCATCGAACAAACATACCGAACAGGCCGCGAGCGCCGTATCGAGCGCAAGAACGATCAAAACTGGCCTCCGCCAGGGCGTTTCCGCGTCGATGCGGTACGCTTGCTCAAAGGATAGAGCAGAATTCCTCGAAGGCGAAACGCGGCGAGCGTCCCATCACGCCCTCCGGATCGCCATAGCCGAGATTGCAGATGAAATTCACCTTCACCTTGCCGTCGGGAAAGAACTCCTTGTTCACGCCGGCGGCGTCGAAGCCGGACATCGGCCCGGTGTCGAGACCGAGCGCGCGGGCCGCGATGATGAAATAAGCGCCCTGCAAGCTCGAATTGCGGAAAGCGGTCTCTTCGATGACGGCCGGCTTGCCGGCGAACCAGCTCCTCGCATCCGCATGCGGAAACAGCTTCGGCAGCTTCTCGTAGAATTCCGTGTCGTAGGCAATGATGGCCGTAACCGGGGCGGCGGCGGTCTTCGCCCGGTTGCCCTCCGACATGAAGGGGCTGAGCCTCTCCTTCGCGGACCGGGATTCGACGAAGATAATGCGGGCTGGCGAGCAATTGGCGCTGGTCGGGCCGAATTTGAGGACATTGGCGAGTTCATACAGCAGCGGCTGCGGGACGGGCTTCGGCTGCCATTTGTTGTGGGTGCGGGCACTGAGGAAGATCTGATCGAGTGCCTCCTTGGCGATCGGGCGATGCGCCGAAGGCTTGAAATTCGGATCGTTCATGGCAGCGAGGCTCCGGAGACTGGGGAGAGGCAAAGGAGGGTTGATGAGGGCAAGGATCTGCCGGGCCGGCAAGGGTTGCCGGCCACGGCGGATAGGCATACTTGCGAAGACGGCGGGGAAGGCTTCAGGCGGCTTCGACCTCGCGTACATCGGGCAGGAAATGGCGCAGCAGGTTCTCGATGCCGTGCTTGAGCGTTGCGGTCGAGGACGGGCAGCCCGAGCAGGAGCCCTTCATATTGAGATAGACGATGCCGTCGCGGAAGCCCTTGAAGGTGATGTCGCCGCCGTCGCCGGCCACGGCCGGGCGGATGCGCGTCTCGATCAATTCCTTGATGGTCGCGACCGTTTCGGCGTCCTTCTCGTCGAAGAATTCGCTCGTGGCCGCCGGCGCGCCGCCTGCCGCCTCGTCGAGAATGGGAGCCCCCGTCAGGAAATGCTCCATCACGGCACCGAGAATCGCCGGCTTGAGATGGGGCCAATCCCGATTGTCCTTGGTGACGCTGATGAAATCGCTGCCGAGGAACACGCCCTTCACGCCCTCGATCGCGAAGAGCCGCTGCGCCAGGGGCGAATGCACCGCCTCCTCAGCGCTGGTGAAATCGGCGACCCGGCTGCCGAGCACTTCGCGGCCGGGCAGGAATTTGAGCGTCGCCGGATTGGGCGTCGCTTCCGTCTGGATAAACATGACGATTCTCCTTGTCTCCGCCGGGTCAAGGCCGGCGGCCACATAGTGTTAGATGAGCTTCGGCCGGACCTGAGTCAACGCAATCGAACGTCGACCCGGTGCCGGCCGGCCTTATTTCACCAAGCCTTCATTTCACCAGGCCTTCGGCCTTCAACGCCTCGAGCACCTTCGGACGAGCAGCGATTCGGGCCGAATATTGCTCGAGGATCGGCCATTTGCCGAGGTCGAAGCCGACATGCTTCGCCCAACCGAGCACCGTGAACAGGTAGCCGTCGGCGACGTTGAACTTCTCGCCCATGAGGTGGGCCTTGCCTTCGAGCTGCTTCGCCAGCCAGTCGAGACGCTTCGAGAGCGTCACTTTGACGGCTTCCTTCCATTCGGCCGTCTGGGCCGGGTTGAACATCGAGCCCATCGGCTTGTGCAGCTCGGCGGTGATGAAGTTCAGCCATTCCTGAAGCTTGTAGCGCTCCATGGTGCCGGCGGCAGGCGCGATGGCGGCTGCGGGCTTCTGGTCGGCGATGTATTGCACGATCGCCGGGCCCTCGGTCAGGACTTCGCCATTGTCGAGCTGCAGCGCCGGCACATAGCCCTTGCCGTTGACGCCGTTGAAGTCACCGCCCGATTCGACGGTTTTCGCCTTCAGATCGACCTTGTGTAGGGTGAAGGGAAGCCCGGCCTCCCGCAAGGCGATATGGGGCGATAGCGAGCAAGCGCCGGGCGAATAAAAGAGTTTCATCGGTGATCTCCCTGAGCAGGCGGCGATCCGGTGCGACGAGCCTCTCGGCATGTCATTGGCTCGTCCTGTCGCCGCACGCAGGAGGCATCGCATATCGCTTTCTGCTAGACAAGTACCAACCTTCTGGTAAGTTTTGGGCCATGGATGAGATTGTCGGCTCCCAACAAGCCTGCCAGGGCAATGTCTTCGACAAGGCCTGTCCGGCACGTGCGGTTCTTGAGGTGCTCGCCGAAAAATGGGCCCTGCTGCTCGTGCATATGCTGGCCAATGGCCCGGCTCGCACGGCGCAATTACGCCGCCAGATCGGCGGCATCTCCGACAAGATGCTCATCCAGACGCTGCGGCGGCTCGAGCGCAACGGTTTCGTGGCGCGGCGCGCTTTCCCCGAAGTGCCTCCGCGCGTCGAATATTCGCTCACCGCGCTCGGCCGCTCACTCAGCGAGCCGATCACCACGCTCGACCGCTGGGTCGAACGGCATCTCCAGGATATCGACGTGGCACAACGGGAATTCGATCAACGCAGCGCATGAGCGTCGCCTCTCTTGCGGAACGTCTCATCTTGCCCATGACCTCGCCTTGCCCATGATCTCGCCTTGCCCATGACCTCGTCGCTCGAAGGCGCCTATGCGTATTGCCAGGAGGCGTTGCGCGATCATGACAAGGATCGCTATCTGGCCGATCTCTTCATCCCGGCAGCCATCCGGCCCCATGCGCATGCGCTGCACGCCTTTTCCTTCGAGATCGCGCGGGTGCGCGATATCGTCAGCGAGCCGATGCCGGGCGAGTTGCGCCATCAATGGTGGCGCGACACGCTCGAAGGCCAAGCTCTTGAAGGCCAAGCTCTTGAAGGCCAAGCACTTGAAGGCCAGGCCCGCGGTGAAGCGCTCGCCAATCCGGTCGCGGCGGCGCTCATCGACACCATTGCGCGCCATGATCTTCCGCACCAGGCTCTCGGCGCGCTGATCGAGGCGCGCGGCTTCGACCTCTACGACGACCCGATGCCGGACCTCGCGACGCTGAGCGGCTATTGCAGAGACACCTCGTCCATTCTGTTCCGGCTGGTCGCCTTCATGCTGAACCGCGCGACGGCGCGGGCCCACCTCTCTCCTTCTCGTTGCAAAGAGGAACCTCTCGGCGAAGAGCAACCTCTTGGCGCAGAGGACCGGCTCCTGGACCAAGCGGCCGACGAGGCCGGCCTTGCCTATGCCTTCGCCGGGCTGATCGGCGCCTTCGCGCGTCATGCGGCGCGGGGCCAGCTCTATCTTCCGGGCGATATCTTGGGCCGGCATGGATTGTCACGCGAGGACGCGATCGGTGGGCAGGCGACGCCGGCTTTGCTCGCCGCTTTAGCCGATTGGCGCTCCGAAGCGCGGCGCCACCTCGCCGCCGCGCGCCTCGCCCTTGCGAGCCTGCCGGAAAGGGTCAAGCCCGCCTTCCTGCCCATCGCTCTGGTCGAGCCCTATCTCGCCCGGACCGAAAGGCGCGGCTACGATCCCTTCAACCCGCCGGCCGAGCTCCCCCAATGGCGACGGCAATGGGCCTTGTGGCGCGGATAGGCCATCGCACGGATCGCGTCTCGCTATTGCGGCCGCCCCCCGCGATCGCCGCGGCTCAGGCCATTGCACCTCTCCGAGACCCTCGCGGAAGGCGAAGCGCTTGAGATGCTCGATCACCACGCCCTCCAGGCGCAAGAGCGCGGCTTCGTCGGCCGCTTCGACCCGCAATATCAAATTCTCCGGGCGTGCCTCGAGGGTGCAGACACGCTCGGCGTCAAAGGGGACGCGACCGCGTTCAGGCGTGAACTCGACCTCGAATTTATGGCTCCAATGCTTGCAGAGCTGCTGCAGATAGCGGCTTCCGGCAACGGTCGTGATTGTCGCATGTGACATAGGCATGATCGGCTCGTCGTCCTCGCTCGATGACCCGCGGCGCGGCGCCGGTGGGGTTTCGTGTGGCCGCTCATTACCATATTTCCGCTGCGCCGGGCAGCGCCACCCGTCGGCTTGGCCTGCTCAGCCGCGCCGATCACCGATTCGCCAGACGCGCGCATCGCTCATTCCGGCACTGACCGCCGCCATGGCGGTCTCGTCCATCTTGGGCCGCCAGGCAGGTGTGGATGAAATTGCATCGGATGCGAGACGCCCGGGCTTGAGCCGCCGCTTCGTCGCAGCGTTCAGCCGCCGGGCCAGGATGGCAGGCAATCTCAGTGATGGAGGGCGTCGCACAAAGCGAGGTCGGCCGTTACGGTCAGCGCGCCCGCTGCGATCACCCGGGAATGACCAGTTTCAGAGGCCGGGCAGAACGGTATGCCCGGCGGTCTTGGTTATGATCCCCCGGCCCGTCTCGATCAGCGGCGCGCAAGCTTCATCGACCGCTTCGCCTCCATATGGGCGAGGTCGAGAATGTCGCCGAGCATGCCGAGCGAATGGCCTCTGGCGATCTTGGCGAGATCGGCCGAAAGATCCGCCACATAGGCAGCGGCCTGCTCGATCTCATCCTTGTTGCGCGCGATCCGCGTTCGATCCACGGCAGCATCCGAGCTAGAGGTTTTCGGGCCGATCTCAAAAAAATGTTCACACTGTTCAGTAAATTCTGGTATTCTTCTGTGAACTTGTTGCATGATTCTCATCCTCAACGACCGATTTGCTCGCCTGCCAAGTGTAGATACCAGAGCATTAACACAATCTTAATCATATTTTGTGGACGATTGCTGATCCGCAAATTTGGGGCCACAAAACTTGCGCCCTTTCCGGCTTTTCCGAGCCCCGGATCGCAAGAATTGGCCGCCACCCAGGCATAGACACAATTTTTGGCTGTCTTGGACCTTCCGATCCAAGGCCTCAATTGGGGCTTACGCCCGGCTTGCCGCTCGGCGGGAACAGGAATTCGATGCCGGCGCTGCGGAGCGAGTTCTTGATCTCCAAGGCGCTTTCTTTCGGGACGTGCGAGACGCCATCCGTCTCCTCCAGGCGCCTGATCGTCGAGGGCGAGATCGCAGTGGCCTCGGCGAGGTCACGCACCGACCAATTGAGGATGCCGCGCGCGGCTCGGATCTGGGCTCCGGTCAGCAATGCCTCGTCGGAGCGCTTCGGCCACATCTTCTCGTCGTGAATGTCGAGGGAAACGCCGACTCGCGCAAAGACCGTGCCCTGCGCTTTGCATGGGGCAGATGATCGCGACCTGAACCAGCGATATCCCCCTTCCTTGGTGCGGATGCGATGTTCGACCTCGAACAACGCCGACCGCGCGATCGCATCCGTCCAGGCATTCAATGTCACGTCGCGGTCGTCGGGATGGATGGTCTCGAGCCAGCCGAGGCCTAACGCTTCGCCGAGTGATTGCCCAGTGACCTCCTGCCAGCCGAAGATATCGATGACGCCGCCATCGGCCCGCGTGATCCAGACCGGGTGGTTGCTGACCCGCACCAGCCCCTGGAAGCGCTGCTGATACTCGGACAGCGCGTCCCTCGCCTCGTTGCGGGCTGAGACATCCGTCCACACGGCGATCTTCCTGATCGGGACACCTTGCTCGTCGCGCAAAAGCTCGCTGCGGACCTGAAGCCAGCGCATGATGCCCGTCGCCTGGATGACCCGAAATTCCCGCTCGCGAGGCTCACCGGTCCGTAACGACGCTTCGAGCTCGCTCGGAGCCCTGCGATCCTCGGGGTGTGTGAGACTGTCGAGCAGCGAAAAACTCGCCTCGACGCTGCCAGGCTCCAGGCCGAGAAGCCTGTAGGCGCCTGCCGACCATTTCATCGGGCGGGAATAGAGGCCGCGTGACCAGTCGCCTGTGCGCGGGTCGATGTCGAGGACCGAGAGGCCTATGCCCAACCTCTCTTCCACGAAGCGCAGCGTGTCGATCGCTCCGCTATCGCCGTCGAACAGAACCAGCATCAGAGACCCCTCCCTGATTGGCCCCCCAACCACTCAATTCGACGCATCCTTAAATCATTTTAATTTAACGCACAGATACCGCTCGGTCACAAGAGTGTAATTTGGTCCCGGTTCGCAAACAATTGTGCCGAATTGGCTGGCTATCGAGATTCGAGATGCGGGGCGCCTCTAGCCGAGCCGGTAGGAGGCGAGCCGCCGCGCAATGTTATCTCCAACTCAAGGTAAATTTTTGCGCCTCGCGGGAGGGCTCGAAGCTCGTTCAAGATGACAGCCGCTCTTTTGCGGAAATTTCCACGGCAAAGCCCTTCATCGGGTGCCCGGCCGGCATGCACGCCACAGAAGCGCTGGTCGCGAATTCGTGACCTCGCTCGCCTTGCGCCGCAATGATGTCTGGCCCGCCAGGAGCCGATAGAAGGAGCCGCGCGGCTTACTGCGCACCGCGCAAACCGAATCACGACATCGGCTGCAAGGCGGCCACGCAGCGTTCGCGGACGACTATGAGCCGGAGCCGCGCCAATTCGCCATGTATCGCGGTGTCGAGGATACCGGCGAATGGCGGATGCCGATAAGCGCCCCGGCCCCTGGCGTGATGCCTTCACCGGACCGGTCGTCAACGGAAGTGGACGGTTGTGACGCGCCCAAGGCCCGCTGTTGGGCCGTGGCCGATATCGATTGCGGCAGTGTTGGATCCGATAAGGCCGGCTGCGCGATGGCGGCCGGCGAGGTCATTTACCGGCCTTGGCCCTCGACGCCCACCGAAGCTGCATCACCAGAAATCGCCATCATCTATACTTAAATATACGATCCGATGAGAGCGGTCGCATGTCGAATTGTCGAATTATGCTGCCCATCATCATTGCTGCGCCGATGGCCGCGCCCGCTGCCGTTGCGGCAGCTGCACTGTCGCCGCCGCAAGGCGCCGCTATTCGGCCGCGGCCTTCCGGCCGTTCTCTTGCGCCTTCGCCTTCTTCTGTTTCGCAGCGACAGGCCGCCGCTCCAGCACCTCCTTGAGGAAGCGTCCGGTATAGCTCGCCTCGACCCGCACCACTTCCTCCGGCGTCCCGGTCGCCACGACGGCGCCCCCGCCATCGCCGCCCTCGGGGCCAAGATCGATGATGTGGTCGGCCGTCTTGATCACCTCGAGATTATGCTCGATCACCACCACGGTGTTGCCCTGCTCGACGAGCTCGTGCAGCACCTCGAGAAGCTTGGCCACGTCGTGGAAATGCAGGCCCGTGGTCGGCTCGTCGAGGATGTAGAGCGTGCGGCCGGTGGCGCGCTTCGACAATTCCTTGGAGAGCTTGACGCGTTGCGCCTCGCCGCCTGACAAAGTTGTCGCCTGCTGGCCGACATGGACGTAGTCGAGCCCGACGCGGGCCAGCGTCTTCATCTTCTCGCGGATCGCCGGCACGGCCGAAAACAGCTCGCCCGCTTCCTCGACCGTCATGTCGAGGACATCGGCGATCGATTTGCCGCGATACTTCACCTCGAGCGTTTCGCGGTCGTAGCGCTTGCCCTTGCACACATCGCAAGTGACATAGACATCGGGCAGGAAGTGCATCTCGATCTTGATGACACCATCGCCCTGGCAAGCCTCGCAACGCCCACCCTTGACGTTGAAGGAGAAGCGGCCCGGCTGGTAGCCGCGCGCCTTGGCCTCGGGAAGCTGGGCGAACCAGTCGCGGATCGGCGTGAAGGCGCCCGTATAGGTCGCGGGATTGGAGCGCGGCGTGCGCCCGATCGGCGATTGATCGATATCGATCACCTTGTCGAGCTTTTCGAGCCCTTCGACGCTGTCATGCGGGGCCGGATGCTCATGCGATCCGTTCAGGCGTCGCGCCGCCGCCCTGTAAAGCGTGTCGATCGTCAAGGTCGACTTGCCGCCGCCGGAAACGCCGGTGACGCAAGTGAACAGGCCGAGTGGAATCTCGACCGTCACGTCCTTGAGATTGTTGCCGCGCGCGCCAACGATCTTGAGCGCGTGGCCTTTGAGCGGTTTGCGCCGCCGCTCGGGCATCGCGATCGAGAGCTCGCCCGTCAGATATTGGCCGGTGAGAGAGTTGGGATTGGCCATCACCTCCGCCGGCGTGCCCTCGGCGACGATATGGCCGCCATGAATGCCGGCACCCGGCCCCACATCGACGACGTAATCGGCCTCGCGGATCGCATCCTCGTCATGCTCGACGACGATGACGGTGTTGCCGAGATCCCGCAGCCGCTTCAGCGTCTCCAACAAGCGCGTATTGTCGCGCTGGTGCAGACCGATCGAGGGCTCGTCCAGCACATAGAGCACGCCGGTCAGGCCCGAACCGATCTGCGAGGCGAGACGAATGCGCTGGCTCTCGCCTCCAGAGAGCGTGCCCGAGGCGCGCGCCAAGGTCAGGTATTCGAGGCCAACATCCAGGAGGAAACGCAGCCGGTCGTTGATCTCCTTCAAGATGCGGTGGGCGATCTCGTTCTGCTTCTGGTTGAGCTCGCCCGGCAGCGCCTCGAACCAGGCGAGGGCCTCGCGCACCGAGCGGCGCGTCGCCTCGGCGATATGATTGCCGGCGATCTTCACCGCCAGCGCCTCCGGCTTGAGGCGAAAGCCCTTGCAGGCTTCGCAAGGCGTCTCGGACATGTAGCGCGAGATCTCCTCGCGTGCCCAATCGCTTTCCGTCTCCTTGTAGCGTCGCTCGAGATTGCGGATCACGCCCTCGAAGGGCTTGTTGATCTCATAGGCGCGCAGGCCGTCATCATAGGCCATGCGGATCTTGTCCTCGCCCGAGCCGTAGAGGATGGCTTGCTTCGCCTCTTCGGGCAGCTCGCGCCAGCGCGCCGAGATCGAGAAGCGATAATGCTTGGCGAGCGCCTCGAGCGTCTGCCCGTAATAGGGGCTCGTCGATTTCGCCCAAGGCGCGATGGCGCCGCGCTTCAAGGTCGCGCTCTCGTCCGGCACGACGAGCTCGGGGTCGATGCGCATCTCATGGCCGAGCCCGTCACAGGCCGGACAGGCGCCATAAGGATTGTTGAAGGAGAAGAGCCGCGGCTCGATCTCGGGGATGGTGAAGCCCGAGACCGGACAGGCGAATTTCGAGGAGAAGGTGACGCGCTTCGGATCGCCCCTCGCATCCTTCTCGTCGGCGAATTCGATGATGGCGATGCCGTCGGCGAGCTCGAGCGCCGTCTCCAGACTCTCCGACAACCGCGCTGCGATGTCGGGACGCACCACCAAGCGGTCCACCACCACATCGATATCGTGCTTGAACTTCTTGTCGAGTGCGGGCGCTTCGCCGATCTCGTAGAAGGTGCCGTCCACCTTGACGCGCTGGAAGCCCTTCTTCTGGAACTCCAGCATCTCCTTGCGGTATTCGCCCTTGCGGCCGCGCACCACCGGCGCCAGGAGATAAAGCCTGGTCTTGTCCGGCAAGGCGAGCACGCGATCGACCATCTGCGAAACGGTCTGGCTTTCGATCGGCAGCCCGGTCGCGGGCGAATAGGGCACGCCGGCGCGCGCCCAGAGCAGGCGCATATAGTCGTAGATCTCGGTGACGGTGCCGACCGTCGAGCGCGGATTCTTGGAGGTCGTCTTCTGCTCGATGGAGATAGCGGGCGACAGCCCCTCGATCAGATCGACGTCGGGCTTCTGCATCATCTCCAGGAACTGGCGGGCATAGGCCGAGAGGCTCTCGACATAACGGCGCTGCCCTTCGGCGTAGATGGTGTCGAAGGCAAGCGACGACTTGCCCGAGCCCGACAATCCGGTGAAGACCACAAGCTTGTCGCGCGGGATGGTGAGGTCGACGCCTTTGAGATTGTGCTCGCGCGCGCCGCGGATCGAGATCACGCGCTGAGGCGAGTCGAACAGGCGTTCCACGGGGCGAGGCGAGGCACGAGAAGCGGCTTTGGGAGCTGGCATGGAGGGTCGCGCGGCCATGAACGTTTCTAGAACGCTTTATGTAGCGCACCAAGAGCCGCATTGCACCCCGCGGCATCGCATCGCGGCTATTTTTTCCACCGGCGGCAGCGCCAGACCCGGCCAGCGCGCAGGCACAAGCTCCTATTTGACCGCGATCAGCGCCGCGGCGACACGCCGATTCTCGGCGAGCAGCACATTATAGGTGCGCGCGGCGGCTCCCGTCTGCATCGCGTCGAGGCGGATGCCCGCTCCCACGAGCTTCGCGCGCAGCGGCTCTTCGATGAAGGCAGGCTCGGCGCCGGTCCCGATGAGCAACATCTCGATCGCGGCGGCCTCGGCGAGGATGGGTGCGAGCGAGGCTACGTCGATATCGGCGAGGCTTTCGACGGCCCAGGCCCTCATTCCTGACGGCAGCGCCAGGATCGAGCCGCGATGGCTCATGCCGCCGAAGCGAAACCCGCCATTGCCATAGGCGTCGATCTGGTGACGCCCGGGGAGGAAACGGCCGGGCTCCGGGGCCTCGTCAGTCATGCGATCCTACCGTACGGACACGGCTTCGGCACGCTCGACACCGTCATCCCCGCAGGCCGGGGGCGGCGAGGCACGACTTGCCTAGCGGCCCGGCTTGGCGGCAGTCGGCTTAGCGGCACTCGGCTTGGCGGCACTCGGCTTGGTGGCACTCGGCTTGGCGGCAGCCGGTTTCGGAGCCGCGGCTCTGGCGGTGACCGCCCCACCCTTCTCCTCCGCGGCGAGCTCGGCATCCGTCTTGCCGTGCACCCCGAGATAGATGAGCGAAGGCGAGGAGATGAAGATCGCCGAGTAGGTCGCGACGATGACGCCGCACAGCATGACCTTGGCGAAATCCTCGATCGCCTGCCCGCCGAAAACGACGAGCGCCAGCAGCGACAGCGCCGCGGTCGTTGCCGTCATCGAGGTGCGCGCCAGGGTCGAATTCACCGAGAGATCCAGGAGCTCGGCCATCGGCATGCGCCGGTAGCGGCGCAACAACTCGCGGGTGCGGTCGAAGACCACCACCGTCTCGTTCAAGGAATAACCGACGATCGTCAGGATGGCCGCGATCGAGGTCATGTTGAACTCGGTGCGGGTGATCAGGAAGAAGCCGATGGTCAAGACGATATCGTGCATCGTGCCGATAATGGCGCCGATGGCGAACTGCATCTCGAAGCGGAACCACAGATAGACCAGCACCGCGAGGATGGCGAGCACCACGCCGATCGTGCCTGTCTGGACGAGCTCGCCCGAGACGCGCGGGCCGACCGTCTCGACCCGGCGGAACTCATAGGTCGGGTCGAGCGCTTCATGCGCCTTCTTCACCGCGTCGCTCTGGGCCTGCTCGCCGCCCGGCTGAGCCTGATAGCGCAGCGACACGCCCTCTCCGCCACCGAATTCTTGCGCCTCGACCTCGCCCACCACGAAGCCCTGCAGCGTGTGGCGCAGCGCCCCGACATCGGCCTTGCCGGTCTTCGCCTGTAGCTCAATGAGGGTGCCGCCCTTGAAGTCGATGCCGAAATTGAGGCCGACCGTCAGGAACAGGACGACGGTGATCAGCGAGCAGATGGCCGAGAACGGGAAGCTCACGCGCCGGAAGCGGACGAAGCGGAACTTGGTGCCGTCTGGAACGATGCGAAGGAGTTTCACCTGGCCCACTCCCTCAGAACGGCAATGTCTGCGGGCGGCGCAGCCGATACCAGAGCCCGATCATCATGCGGGTCATGGTGACGGCGGTGATCACCGTAGTGAGCACGCCGAACACCATGGTGAGCGCAAAGCCCTTCACCGGCCCCGATCCCATGAGGAACAGGATGAAGGCGGCGATCAGCATCGTGGCGTTGGAGTCGATGATGGTGGCGAAGGCGCGCGTGAACCCGGCCTCAAGCGCCGAGACGAGCGCACGGCCATTATGCACCTCCTCGCGGATGCGCTCATAGATCAGCACGTTCGAATCGACCGCCGTGCCGATGGTCAAGACGATGCCGGCAATGCCGGGCAGCGTGAGCGTGGCCCCGAAAGCCGACATCAGCGCGAAGATGAACATGACGTGGATCAGCAGCGCGAAATTGGCGAAGAAGCCGAAGACGCCATAGACCGCGAACATGAAGAGCGCCACGAAGGCCGAGGCCACATAGGTCGCGAGCCTGCCGGCGGCGATCGAATCGGCGCCGAGACCGGGACCGACGGTGCGCTCCTCGACGATCGTGAGCGGCGCCGGCAAGGCGCCGGCGCGCAAGAGGATAGCGAGGTTGTTGGCCGCCTCGACCGTGAAGCGGCCCGAGATTTGTCCTTGCCCGCCCGGGATCGGGCTGTTGACGCGCGGTGCCGAGATCACCTTCTTGTCGAGCACGATGGCCAGGTTGCGCCCGACATTCTCGGCCGTCGCCTGGCCGAAGCGTTGCCCGCCACGCACATTGAAGCGGAAATCGACGATCGGCTCATTGGTGCGCTGGTCGAAGGCGGCTGACGCCGTGATCAGATCGGCGCCGTCGACGATGACGCGCTTCTCGACTGTATCCATGGCGCCCGTTTCCTGATTGGGAAACTGCTCGACATCGCTGGGCGCGGCGCCCGGCTCGGCTTCGAAGCGGAATTCGAGATGCGCCGTCTGGCCAAGGATGTCCTTCAGCCGCTGCGGATCCTGCAATCCGGGCACCTCGACGAGGACGCGGTCGCTGCCCTCGCGCTGGATATTCGGCTCGGTGGCGCCGAGCGAGTCGACGCGCCGGCGAATGACCTCGATCGATTGCTCGACGGCGCGGCGCACCTTGTCGGTGATGCCGGCATCGGTGACGGTGATGCGGATCAACCCGTTATCGCCCTGCGTGACATCGAGGGTGCGCGGTCCGGTGAAGGCGGCCGGCCCGACGGCCTGGCCGAGGCCGGAGAGCGGGCCGATGATGCGGGCCCGCTCGGTGGCATCGGGGACGCGCAGCTCGACGCCGCGCGCCGTGACCGTGATGCCGCCTTGCAGGCCGACCTTCTGGTCGCGCAGCACACGGCGCACATCGTCGCGCAACTGGTCGATCTGGCCCTTGGTGACGGCCGCCGCATCGACCTGCAGCAGCACATGCGAGCCGCCCTGCAGATCAAGGCCGAGCACGACCGCCTGATGCGGCAGGAGGCCGCTCGGCAAGAAGCCCAAACCGTTCTTCAACGCGTCGCGCGTCGAGGAGGCGAGGAAATTCGGCATCACGAACAGGAGGCCGAGCACCACCGTCAGCGCCACGCCGATGATCTTGGCTCTCGAATACCGCAGCACCGCTTCACCTTCTTCCTATCCGCCCCGAGCCATCGCCACATTCGACGACGGCGCTTTCCCTCGCGTTATTTCGCGGGCTTCGGCAGATCGGCCTTCACCGGTTCGCCCTTGGCCCGCACGTCGGCGATCATAGAGCGGACGACGCGCACGCGCACGCCATCGGCGATCTCCGCCTCGAGCTCATTGTCGTCGATGACCTTGGTCACCCGCCCGACGATGCCGCCATTGGAGACGATGGTGTCGCCGCGGCGCACATTCTTGATCATGGTCTTGTGCTCGGCCGCGCGTTTCTGCTGCGGCCGGAACAGCAGCACGTACATGATGACGAAGACGAAGACGAGCGGCGCGAACTGAACGAGCATATCGGTCGAGCCAAGGCCGCCGGCTGCCTGGGCGTAGGCTGGTGTGATGAACAAAGGGGTGGCTCCTCAACGCGCGCAGAGGCCGTTTCCACGGCTCGAACGCGCATATTCCTTGAAATTCGGCGCGGACTATAACGACGGGTCCGCCGAAAGCAACCCGCCCGAAACGCCCCGCCGATCTCGCCTCGCAAGCTGCCGCCATGGCATTGCGATCGGCTCGCGGCTGCGACAGGATCGCCCCGGGCCCGCATGCCGGGCCGGATCGAATATGGTGAGGGATATGAGCGATTTACCCAAGTTTCGCGTGGGATTCCTGTTGTTTCCGGATCTCACCCAGCTCGATCTCACCGGTCCCTGGGAGGTTTTCAGCGGCATGCCGGACGCCGAATGCCGGCTGATTTGGAAGAGCGCGGGACCCGTCGTTGCCGGAAAAGGCATGACGATCCTCGCCGACACGGCCTTCGCCGATTGCCCGCAGCTCGATCTCATCTGCGTGCCCGGAGGTCGCGGCATGAATGCCCTCCTGACCGACACGCAGACGCTCGATTTCCTGCGCCGGCAGGCCGAAGGCGCGAGCTACATCACCTCGGTATGCACCGGCTCGCTGGTGCTCGGCGCCGCCGGGCTGTTGCGGGGCAAGCGGGCGGCCAGCCACTGGATGTCGCGCGACATGCTGAAGAGCTTCGGCGCCATTCCGGTCGCCGAGCGGGTGGTGGTCGACGGCAATATCATCACCGGGGGCGGCGTCACCGCGGGCATCGACTTCGCGCTGACGATCGTCGCAATGCTCAAGGGCAAGGCTTTCGCGCAGGCCCTGCAGCTCGGCATCGAATACGCGCCCTCCCCACCCTTCGATGCCGGAACCCCGGAAACCGCGCCGAAAGAGGTCGTGGCGGAGACCCTTGCGCGAGCAAAAGGGATGCTGGCTGAGCGCAGCGCCGAAGTCGCCAAGGCTGCGAGCGCCTTGCAGGCCGAAGGCTAGGAGCGGCGATCGGCGCGCCAAATGATGGCGACGATTGGTGATGGCGGCGATTGGTGATGGCCGCCATGACGCTTTGCGGATGGACGCCGATCCGGCATATGCGACACTTGCTCGGCGCCCACTTGACGCGCCCTCGATCGACGGGCGTCGAAGGATATCGTGTCAGCTCCCAGCCAATCCACCGCGACGCGGCTCAATCGCTCCGCGGCTTCGACCGAAGAAGCAAGCTGGGTGAGCGCGCTGGCGGTCACCGTGCTCATCCAAACGGCAGGGGCTTATCTCAGCCGACTGGTGCCCACGCTTGGGCCGGTCCTGACCACGGCCGCAGGCCTGCTGCCCGATGCGGTCGGCTATCTGTCGTCGGTCGGCACCGCCGGCTCGATCCTGTTCCTCGCGGCCGGCAATCCGCTGATCGCCAGGCTCGGCCCGATCCGGGCGCTCCAGGGCGGGCTCGGCGTCGGGGTGGTCGGGGTGCTGTTGCTCATCTGGCCGTCGGCCGCCGCCCTCTACGTGTCGAGCTTCCTTTCCGGTCTCGGCTATGGGCCGACGGGTCCGGCGGCCAGCGATGTGTTGTTCCGCTTGTCGCCGCCGCATCGCCGCAGCCTGATCTTCTCCCTCAAGCAGGCCGGCGTCCCACTCGGCGGCGTGCTGTCGGGGCTGACGCTGCCGGCGCTCGTCGCCTGGGTCGGCCTCGGCTGGACCATGGCGGTCGTCGCCCTCATCCCCTTCGTCGCCATCCTGTTGGCGCAGCGCGTCAGGCGGGCGATCGATGCCGAGCGCGACCGGACCCAAACGACCGCGATCGCGCATCTCTTCTCGCCCGCCAATATGCTGGCACCCTTCCGGATGATGCGCGCCTCGCCCATGCTGCCGCGCCTGACGCTGTCCGGGGTGTTCTTCGCCTGCGGACAGGGATCGCTCTTCGCCTTTCTCGTCACCTATCTCAACCAGGAGCTCGGCCTCGACCTCGTCACGAGCGGCGGCATCTTCGCCATGACGCAATTGACCGGCATCCCGGGCCGGGTCGGGCTCGGCTGGCTCACCGATCATATTGGGTCGGCGCTGCCGATCCTGCGTTGCCTCGGCGTTGCCTCGGCGGCGACGAGCCTGGCCTATGCGTTGACCACCCCCGAATGGTCGGTGCCCGCCCTCATTCTGCTGGCGGCGGTCGCCGGCATCACCGTCTCGAGCTGGAACGGCATCCAGCTCGCCGAAATCGCCCGCGAGGCGCCCAAAGGCCGGGTCGGCGAGACGACCTCCGGCGCGACGCTCCTCACCTTCGTCGGCTATATCCTGGGTCCGGCCCTCTTTGCGATCTTGCTCACCGCGACCTCGAGCTATCGCGTGGCTTTCCTCGTGATGGCGGCATTGTCGCTCGCGGCGACCGCGAGCCTGTGGCCCAAGCGAGCCTGAGAACCAAGCGAGCCTGAAAACCAACCGAGCCTGAAAACCAAGCGAGCCTGAGAACGGCGGCCCTGAAATACGGGCGCCGAGGATATCAGCTGCCGCGCCTACTTGGCCCAGGGCGTGCACACCACTTTCTCTTCGAGCACATAGCAATTGCTCATCTCGCCGTTGCGCAGATTGAGCCGAAAAACGCCGGATTCGCGATCATGACGCGAAGCAAGGATGGTGTAATCGCCCGGCGCCTGGGCGCTGCCGCCCTCGCCTGCCGGATAGCAGATGGTGACGCCGATCGTGCCTTCCTGCAGCCCGTATTGGCAGGCCCCCATCTCCCCGGTCGAGCGGTCGACCCGATAGACGCGGTTGAGATCGGTCGCCGGCGCCGCGACGAATTCATAGGAGCCTGCCGCCAGGGAGACGGATGGCGAGGCGAGCGCCATCGACAAGAGAGCGGCACCCGCGAGCCAATGAGGTGCTCGGCACGGCGCTGCGCGCAAACGGATCATGAAACCCTCCGGACACGAAATGAACGGCCAAGTGAGCTGCCAAATGAGCTGCCAAGTGAGCTGCCAAGCGATTCGCCCTGCCCTATCTTAGCATCGCGGCCCTTGGCTGATCAGTAGCGTTGCGCACTTGCGCTACGGCCCGCAGCATGCGACCGACAGATGTCAGACAGCGAACCTGCCAATGCTCATCGCCTCCCCGATACCCACCATCGTCTTCGACCTCGACGGCACGCTCGCCGACACGGCGAATGACCTGGTCACCACGCTCAATTCCATCCTCGAGCGGGAGGGCCTCGAGGCGATCCCGCTCGCTTCCGCCCGCGATCTCATCGGGCAAGGCACGCGCGCCCTTTTGCAACGTGGCTTCGCCCTGCAGGGGCGCAGCCTCGCGGCGGCGCGACTCGAGGAGCTCTTCGAAGAGTTCCTGCATCTTTACGGGCAGCATCTCGTCGATCAGACGACCCTGTTCCCCGGAGTGGAAGCGGCGCTCGAGCGCCTTGCGAGGCGCGGTCATCGCCTCGCGGTGTGCACCAACAAGACGGAGGAGCTGTCGCGCGACCTCCTCGTCGCGCTCGGCGTCGCGCCGCGTTTCGCGGCAATCTGCGGTCGCGACACCTTTGCCTTTTGCAAGCCGGACCCGCGGCACCTGACCGAGACGGTGCGTCTTGCCGGTGGCTCGGCCAAGACCGCCATCATGGTCGGCGATTCCAAGACCGATATCGACACCGCACGCGCGGCCGAGCTGCCCGTGATCGCCGTGCCCTTCGGGTATACGGATGTGCCCGTGACGGCGCTCGCGCCCGATATCGTCATCGCGCATTTCGACGAGATCGATGCCGCCATCGCGGAATTGAGCCAGCGCGTCCTGGCGTAGCGCGGACCTGCGCGAAATCCGACGGAAGTCCCTACAAAGGCAATAGTGTGCGCACCAGCGCCGGGAGTTCCTGCGGACGTTCGCATAGCGCCGCGGCGCCGGCGGCCACGAGTTCCGCCTGCCCGCCATGCCCCCACAAGGCGCCGATCGTCGCGATGCCATGGCGCGCTGCGCCCACGACATCGTATTTGCGGTCCCCGACCATGACGGCATCGGCGGCATCGATCCGGTCCGTCTCCAGGATATGGCCGATCAGATCGCCCTTATCGTCGTTGCGCCCGTCGAGCTCGGAACCGTGAATGGCGGCGAAATGCCCATCGACGTCGAAATGCGCCAGGATCGGCCGGGCGAAGACATGCGGCTTCGAGGTCGCGAGCCGCAAGGCATAGCCCTCGGTGGCGAGAGAGCGCAGCGCGTCAGCGATGCCCGCGTAGAGCAGAGCCTCGAACATACCGCCGCTGCCCTGATATCTTGACCGATAGAGCGCTATCGCATCTTCGACACGCTCTGCGCTGCCGAGCAATTCCTCGAAGCTCGGCCGCAGCGGCGGCCCGATCACCCAGCGTAAAGCCTCGAAATCAGGGACCTCGGCTCCAAGCTCACGCAGAGCATATTGAACGGAGCCGATAATGCCGCGAGCCGGGTCGGTTATGGTGCCGTCGAGATCAAGAAGCACATGCCGCTTCGCTCCCGGGCGCGGATTGCCTGCGCCGGCCGTCACGACGTTGACGTGTCATGAGCCGCCAAAGGCCGAGCCTGGCGCGACATATGGACGTTAATCCGGTCGTCCTCGCGCCACCCGCTCGATCTCCATTCTGACCAGCCGCTCGACAAGCGGCGGCAGATTGTCGTCGAGCCAGGCCTTGAGCATCGGCCGGAGCATCTCCTTCACCAGATCCTCGAGGGTGCGGGCATTCTCGCTCAACACGGTGCGGCTGAGGCTGTTGAAGGCCCGCGTGATTGCCACATCGGCTTCGCCCGAAAGGATGGCGGATGATTCGCGCGGACGGGGCTCGGGGCGCGTAGCGATGATCGGGGTGCCTGCCTCGGCAGGCAGCGCTTCGACCAGCGGCGATGCAGATCCGGAAGCCGCGGGCGCGACATTCGGCGTGGGGGCGGCTTCGGGCGCCGCAAGACGCCCCTCTCCGCGAGCTTGCACCGGCGAAGCCGGCAGCGGAGCGTCAGGCCGAAGCTGGGCCGTGGGCTCGGTCATCATATCGGCAACCGCCGGGGTCGTCTTGCGCACCTCGTCCGCAATTTCCGATCTCGGCGTCGGCGCCAAAGTCGCGGACAAGGGTTGGAGAGTCGCGGTCAGGGGTTGGCGAAGCACGGGCTCGGGCATGATCTGCGCTTCGGGCTTGGCGAGCGTTGCCCGTTCGATCGCCGGTGAGAACACGGCCGGGCGCAGCGAGGGTCGCAGGTCGGAAGCCCTGTGCGTTCGTATCTCCGGCAAGGTCTCCGCCATCGGCAGAGGGCGCATCTCGCCGCGCAGCGCACTCGCGCCGCCCTCAGCGGAAGCGGAGATCTGAGCAGCGGGCTCGCCGGCGCGCTCGGCCTTGCCCTCGCGCTCCTCGCGCTCCTCGGCAGAAGCTTGAGCCTCGCCAGAACTTTGAGCCCCGGCAGCTTGAGCCTCGGCAGCATCTCGAGCCTCGTCAGAACCTTGGGCCTCGGCAGAACCTTGGGCCTCGGCAGAACCTTGGGCCTCTGCCGATTCTCCGGCTTCGTCAGGCCGCTTGGCCTGCACCACAGCAAGCTCGGGAGCTGCCAAATCGGCCTCAGCCAGATCCGCCTCGACCATATCGGCCTCGGTCGTGCGGGCGCGTGACGCAGGCGCGTCGGGCTTGTCGCCGATTCCCCGATCCGTCACCGATATGAGCTTGGCCGGCGACAACTTCGCCCGCGACTGGTCGTCGGCGATGATGCGGCGAATGGAGGCGAGAATTTCCTCCATGCTCGGCTCGGCGGCTCTTTGGGCGGAAGCGGTCATCGATGCGCTTTCAAGGTTCGGTTGGAAGCGGGCGACTGGTGTGATCCGACGAATGCCATTGGCAGACAAGATCGAATCGGCAGACACGATCGAATCACTTGCGACTTCCGGCAAGTCTAGCGAATTCGTCTGCAATGCGCACGGCGGATCGGCTTGTCGCATGTGAAGACCCGCGAAAAGGGGCGACACCGCACCGGACCCGGCAATGTCGCTCGCAGAAAGATGTGAATGAGGCGCAATGCGCGGCCCCCTTGGCGCCTGAGATCTTGCCTCGCGAGAAGCTTGGCCGCGATCTCCTGCTAATGGCCGTTCGGCACTGACGTTCCCCACCACAGATCCCGCACCTGCTGATAATGGGTGCCCGGATCGTATTTTTCGGAACGCGGCGAGACGAAATCGAGCGTCAACCTCCCGATGCCCTGTAGAAGCTGATAGGAGTTCACCACCCGGTCATGCTGGGCGGAGACCAGGGCGACGCGGGCATTGAGTAGGTCCTGCTGGGCATTGAGCACGTCGAGCGTGGTGCGCTGGCCGACCTTGGCTTCCTCGCGCACGCCGTTCAACGCCACCTCGGATGCGGAGATCTGCGCTTGTGCGGCCAGGATCTGTGCCTTCGAGGCGTCGAGATTGCCCCAGGCGGCCACCACGAGCTGGCGCACCTGGTCGCGCACCTGATCGGCGAGCAGGCGCTGTTGACCGAGGGTTTCCTTGGCCTGGCGGATGACCGCATACTCGGCGCCACCCTGATAAATCGGGACTGTCAGCGTCGCGGTGACCTGAGCGCTGAGAAACTGATCATTGCTGGTCCTGAAGTCATTTTGTCCCTGGACCTGCGCCTGTAGCGCCACGTTCGGGCCCAGGGCAGCCTCCGCAATCTTCACCGCCAGCTCGGCGGCGTCGACGTTGTGAAAGGCCGAGACGATGGCGGGATTTTCCGAAAATGCCAGCTTCAAGGCGCCGTCGATCGTCGGCGGCAGGAGGCGATCGATCGGGCGACCGGGCGCCAGCGTCTTCGGCTCGACGCCGATGATCTGGCGATAAGTGCCGATATCGGCCTTCAGCGTGGCTTGCGCCGCGCTCACCTGGGAATGCGCACCTTCGAGCCGCGATTCGGCCTGTGCCACGTCGGTGCGCGTCACCTCGCCGACATTGAACCGGTCGCGGGTCTGGCGCAGCTGCTCCTCGAGCACGTCGACATTGCTCTTCTGCAGATCGAGCGTCGCCGTATCCCTGAGCACATTCATATAGGCCTGGGCGGCAGTGAAGAGCACCGTCTCTTCGGTGTTGCGCAAGGTCTCGCGCGCCGCCAGCACCAGGCTCTCAGCCTGACGGACTGTATTGGAGGTCGCCCCCGAATCGAAGAGGGTCTGGCTCAACTGTGCCTGGGCGCCCCGCGGTACGGATCCAATATGTGTGACGATGGTGCGCGGCTGCGTCACGGAGTTGCCGAACAGCGGATTGGGGCTCCGGAGGTTGGAGGTCAACGCTCCGATCTCGGCGGAGGCCGTCAGCTTCGGCCGATAGCCGGCCTGCGCCTTCGAAACGCCTTCATCGGTCGCCCGAACCCCCGCCCGCTGCGCATTCAGCTGGGGATTATTGCCATAGGCCTTGACGAGCGCGGTATCGAGCGTCTCGGCGCGCGCCTGCTGGGTCACGAGAACCAGCACTGCGGCAGCGGCCACGCCCGCCAAGCCTCGTTTAAGCAGCATATTGACCTCGACGCAGTCCTACCGCGAGCTGCCGCCAATGATTCGGCACCCCGTCGTCCTCAGTTAGTCATGTAGCAACACCGAGCCGGCAGAACCAAGCGGCAATGACCGGCGGCCTGCGGAAAATGTCCCGATGGAGCGAAAATGACACACTCCTTCGCATCTGTCGCAAGCCACTCCTGCAACGCGCCGGCCAAATACCACTGCAAATGCCCCGATTCGCCCGCTGAATTGCCGTGGGTACCTCGATAAGGGCAAGTGCGCCGCGTCGCAACCAAAAACACGGCAGAAACCTTGCGCCAACCTTGCATCACCAAGGCTCGGCAACATGGCTACGACCCATCGGACCCTCTGCCGGCAACTGCGGCCCTATCCGCCGGGCTCCAGGATGCCCAAGCGGCGCAAGGCTATCTGCCGGATTCGAGCAAGTAGACGCAGCTTGATAGCGCCCTCTCGCCGTCGCTGTGACAACGCCGATTTGACAGCTTCGCGCCTCAAGCCCTAATTCAACGCATCTCGGAGTGTAGGCATGAAATTCCGAACGGCGAAATACGCGATCGGACAGGTGGTGAAACACCGCATCTATCCGTTCCGCGGCGTTATTTTCGATGTCGATCCCACCTTCAGCAACACTGAGGAGTGGTATGCGTCGATTCCGGAAGAAGTTCGCCCGGCGAGGGACCAGCCGTTCTATCACCTCCTGGCCGAGAATTCAGAGGCGGAATATATCGCCTATGTGTCCGAGCAGAACCTCGTTCCGGACACCTCACGCGATCCTGTTCGGCATCCCCAGGTCCAGGAGATCTTCCGACGGGGGCGCGACGGTGCCTATCGAATGAAGGCGGCCGCACTCAACTGACGCGCCGCGAAGCGCCGACGGCCCTGGCGATCGATATCCCGCGGCATGGCTTGGCCGCTCTTTCGCCCTCAAAACCAAATCTTGGCTTCCAGGACTTGGCTTCCGGGACTTGGCCTCGAACACAAAAAAGGAGCGCCAGGCGCTCCTTTTCGTCACTCAGGGAGATGTTGCGGTCAGGCGCGCTCGGCCCGGCCCCTCGCCTTCACGGCTTCGGCGCTGCCGGATCCGGCGTAGCAGCCGCCGCGCCTCCCAGCTTCGCACGCAATTCGTCGCTGCGCTTCTGGAGCTCCTCCTGAAGCTTCTTCTGCTGCTCCTCGACGACCTTCGGATCGAGCGGCGCGCCGTCGAAAGCCTTGCCGAAACCCGCCAACGGCACCTGGAACGTGACTTCGTTGCCGACCTGGTTCTTGAATTTGACGTTGAGGGTCGTCCCCTTCTTCATCCCGCCGATGAAGGCGTCATTGGTCACGCCTTCGGCGAAGCAGCCATTGGGAAGGCAGATCACGAACTTGCCGTCCGAGGCCGGGCCCTGGTCGACCGCGAATTTGACGCCGGGCGCAAGCAGCAGGCCGAGCGGCAGGATGAAGCGGGTCGGCTTCTCGGGCTTGCCCTTGACGTCGTACATGGCGACGGCAAGCACTGGCTGGCCCTGATCGGAGACGAAATCGCGGGTCGTGTAGCAGATTTCGACATTGCTCTGCGGATCCTTGCCGCAGACCTTCACCCAATCAGGCTGCGAGGGCTCGGGCTTGAGCTGCACCAGCCCGGACTCGGGCGTGCCGCCGGCGGGAGCCGCACCCGCGGCAGGAGCAGGGGCCGCAGGAGCGGGCGCCGCGGGAGCCGGAGCTGCAGGCTTCGGGGCGGGCTTGGGCTGAGCGAGCGCCGGCGTCGCCATCGCCAAGGCCACGAACCCAACAACGCCGAGCGCGCCCGACATGCGCAGGTTACGGAAGACGGAAAACGGCATGTGAACCTCTCTGGCGGCGCACCCGCGTGCAACGCGGACACACGAACACCTTGATGATGGGAACCCTTGCGCAGACGAACCAACGCCCCGTCCGCATTGGCTTCGAATGCGGCGTTAGCGTGACGCACGCCCTGATTAGCGCCTTCGCCGCGCTTTTTCCAGCCCCGGCTTAACAGCCCTCGACGCCTCGATTCCGGCGGGGCGCCCGCTGGAGCGGGCATAATCGGATTACCGGCACGAAGGGAGCTCGCAATATCCTCGCGGCGCGGATAGCCAAGTCGGCCCCCGTTTGGGCCTCAAAAACCCAATATTGCGTTGCGATCACGAGACAGCCACCAGCCAACGTCCGTCGAAGGCGCCGTGATAGAGTTCATCCGTGATGTCACCGATTCGCTCCAACACTCCGGCGCAGCCTCGGATTTTCGGCCTGGCCGATCGCCGCGCCGTCGTCTTCGGGGCTGGATCGGCAACGGCCCTTGCGGCGTTTGGGGTATCGGCTGGCGCCAACGCCGATATTTCGGCATCCGGGCGAGCCATCGCCATGCATGGGCAGCCCGTGCTCCCCGAGGACTTCACGCATTTTCCTTATGCCGATCCGCAGGCGCGCCGCGGGGGGCGCCTGGTCTGGGGCGTCCAAGGCACATTCGACAGCCTCAATCCCTTGATCGTGAAGGGCAATGCCACCGAAGCCGTGATGCGCTTCGCCATGCAGAGCCTGATGACACGCTCGCTCGACGAGCCTTTCAGCATGTACGGTCTCCTGGCCCGGCGTATCGAGCTGTCGCCCGATCGCACCCAGCTCACCTTCCATCTCGCCGAGAATGCTTGTTTCGCCGACAAGCGTCCGGTGACGGCCGATGACGTCGTTTTCAGCTTCGACCTGCTCAAGAGCTTCGGCAAGCCGCTCTTTCGCGCTGTTGCGGCGGAGATCCGCGCGGTCAGCGTGCGCGACGCCAAGACGGTCAGCTTCACCCTCGCCGGCTCGACCAATCGCGAGGTGCCGCTGAGCCTCGCACTGTGGCCGATTTTCCCACGCCACGCGACCGACATGGCGGGCTTCGCCAATACGACATTGAAGCCCCAACTCGGTTCTGGGCCCTATCTGGTCGCCGAGGTGCGGCCTGGCTCGAGCATCATCCTCAGGCGCAACCCGAATTTCTGGGCCGCCGACCTGCCCCAGCTGCGCGGGCTCTATAATGTCGACGAGCTGCGCTACGAATTCTACCGCGACGCGAACAGCCTGTTCGAGGCCTTCAAGACGGGGCTCGTGGACCTGCGGGTCGAGAGCGATCCCGCCCGCTGGGTCGGGGGTTACGACTTCCCGGCGGCCCGCGAGGGCCGGATCGTCAAGGAGACCATTCCGATCCGTGTGCCCGCCGGCATGAACGGCTTCGCCTTCAATTCGCGGCGCGACGTCTTCGCCGATGCGCGCTTGCGCCAGGCGCTGACCCTCCTCTTCGACTTCAGATGGGTCAATGCCAATCTGTTCTTCGGTGCCTATCGGCGCACGGCCGGGTATTTCGACGATTCGGAGCTATCGAGCGTCGGGCGGCCTGCATCTGATCGGGAAATCGCCCTGCTGGCGCCCTATGGCGAGGAGATCCCGAAGGCGGTGCTCGACGGCAGCTGGCGGCCCCCGGTCAGCGACGGATCAGGCCGCGATCGCCTCATCGAGCAGCAGGCCCTGCAATTGCTCGAGGCGGCCGGATGGAGCGCGAGATCCGGCAAAGTCATCTTCGAGAAGACGGCAAGCCCGCTCGAATTCGAGATCATGACGACCTCGCAATTCCAGGAGCGGCTGGCGCTGAACTACGCATCCTCGCTCGCCCGCATCGGAGTGACGGCGCGCGTGCGGCGTGTCGACGAGGTGCAGTTCTGGCGACGCATGCAGCATTTCGATTTCGATATGGTGCAGTACAACTGGGAAGGCACCGCTTCGCCCGGCTCGGAACTGCCCAATCGCTGGTCCTCCGCCGCTGCCGGCCGCGAGGGATCGCTCAACTATCCTGCCATTCGATCCAAGGCAGTGGATGCCTGCATCGAGGCCGTGCTGTCTTCGGTGGGGCTCGAGGAGTACGTCGACGCGATCCGCGCCCTCGACCGCGCCCTCATCGCCGGCTCCTACGTCGTGCCGCTCTTCCACGCGGCGGATATCTGGCTTGCCCGCGCGGCGAGCGTGAAGCGCCCTGCCTATGTGCCGCTGCGCGGATTCTCGCTCGAAACGGTCTGGCGCAGCCCCTGAGACAGGGCTTGCCCCGACCGGGACCGCCCTCGCCTTCAACCGGGGCGGTCAGGCCGCCTTCTTGCGTTCGGCCACGCGCACCAGATCGCGCAACAGCCGGTTCACCTGCTTGAGCCGTCTCTTGGCGTCTTCGTAGTCGCCGAGGAAGACAATGCGCATGTCGGGGCGCACCTTGGCGAAGGAGCCGCGCTCGGCGATATAGGAGATCAACCCCTCTGGGTTCGGCGCCTCGTTGCCGCGGAAGGCGACGATGATGCCCTTCGGCCCCGCCTCCACCTTCTCGACATTGGCGCGCCGGCACAGCGCCTTGATGGCGATCACGTCGAGGAGCTGGTCGACCTCGGGCGGCAGCGGGCCGAAGCGGTCGCGCAGATCGGCGCGCGCGGCATCCACATCCTCATCCGCGTCGACCATCGACAGGTCGCGATAGAGCGCGAGCCGCACATCGAGATCGGCCACATAGCTCTCCGGGATCATCACCGGTGTCCCAACCTGGATGGTCGGCGACCAGACATCCTCCTGCACCTCGACACCACCGGCCTTCAAGCCTGCAACGGCCTCCTCGAGCATATGCTGGTAGAGCTCGTAGCCGACTTCCTTGATATGGCCCGACTGCTCCTCGCCGAGGAGGTTGCCGGCGCCGCGAATGTCGAGGTCATGGCTCGCGAGCTGGAAGCCGGCACCTAAGGTGTCGAGCGATTGCAGCACCTTCAGCCGCCGCTCGGCGCTCGCCGTGAGCTTGCGCTTCGCCGGCACCGTGAACAGCGCATAGGCGCGGGTCTTCGAGCGTCCGACCCGGCCGCGCAGCTGATAGAGCTGGGAGAGGCCGAACTTGTCGGCGCGATGCACCACGAGCGTATTGGCGCGTGGGATGTCGAGCCCCGATTCGACGATGGCCGTCGACAGCAGCAGATCGTATTTGCCCTCGTAGAAGGCACTCATGACGTCTTCGAGCTGGCCCGCCGGCATCTGCCCATGCGCGACCGCGACTTTCAGCTCGGGCAACTGCTCGTCGAGGAAGCTGCGCACCTCGCCGATATCCTCGATGCGCGGGCAGACATAGAAGCTCTGGCCGCCCCGGTATCTCTCGCGCAGCAACGCTTCGCGGATGGTCAGGGGGTCGAAGGGCGAGACGAAGCTCCTCACCGCCAGGCGATCGATCGGCGGCGTGGCGATGATCGACAATTCGCGCACGCCGGTGAGGGCAAGCTGCAAGGTACGGGGGATCGGCGTCGCGGACAGGGTGAGCACATGCACCTCGGCGCGCAGCTCCTTCAGCCGCTCCTTATGGGCAACGCCGAAATGCTGCTCCTCGTCGATGACGACGAGGCCGAGCCGCTTGAACTGCGTCGATTTGGCGAGCAGCGCATGGGTGCCCACGACAATGTCCACCGTGCCGTCGGTGATCCCCTGCTTCACCGCCTTCAAATCCGAGGAGCCGACGAAGCGCGACGCCTGGGCGATCTTGAGCGGCAGCCCGGCGAAGCGCTCCTTGAAGGTCGAGAAATGCTGGCGGGAAAGAAGCGTCGTCGGCACCACGACGGCAACCTGCCGCCCGGCCATCGCCACCGCGAAGGCGGCGCGCAAGGCGACCTCCGTCTTGCCGAAGCCGACATCGCCGCAGATCAGCCGATCCATCGGTTTGCCGGCGGCCAGATCCTCGGTCACGGCCTCGATGGCGCCCAGCTGGTCCTCGGTCTCCTGATAGGGAAAGCGCGCCTCGAACTCGGAAACCAGCCCTTCGGGCGGCACGATCACCGGGGCCTCCTTCATGGCCCTCGCCGCGGCGATCTCGATGAGCTTGCTCGCCATTTCGCGAATGCGCTGCTTGAGGCGCGACTTGCGCGATTGCCAGGCAACGCCGCCGAGCTTGTCGAGCTGGGCCTCGGTGTCCTCCGAGCCGTAGCGCGACAGAAGCTCGATATTCTCGACCGGCAGGAACAGCTTGTCGCCACCGGCATAATGCAGCTCGAGGCAGTCGTGAGGGGCGCCCGCGGCCTCGATCGTGGTCAGGCCGACGAAACGGCCGATGCCGTGATCGACATGCACCACGAGGTCGCCGGCGGTCAGCGCCGCCGCCTCGCTGATGACGTCCTTGCCCTTCTTGCCGCGGCGCGCGGCGCGCACCAGGCGATCGCCCAGGATGTCCTGCTCGCCGATGACCGCCAAGCCGTTCGTCTGGAAGCCCTCCTCCAGGCCCCAGACGCCGATGCCGATCTCGCCCGTCTCGAGCGCCAGCACCGCGTCGATATCGGCGACCGGTCGCAAGGCGTCGAGGCCGTGATCGGCGAGGATGGCCTCGAGCCGTTCGCGCGATCCTTCGGTCCAGGCGGCGATCAGAATGGCCCGACCCTCCCGCCGCATGCCCTTGGCATGGGCGATCACGGCGTCGAACACATTAGCCGAGGGGTCGGCCCGCTCCGGCGCGAAGCTGCGCCCTTTATGTGCATGCGCATCGAAGATGCCGGAGGCTTCCCCGCCGGCCTCCGCGAAGGGCGACAGCTTGAGGACGCCGAGGCCTGCAAGGCGCTCGCCGAGCTCCTCTTCGGACAGATAGAGCGCATCCGGCGGCAAGGGACGATAGGGCGCTCCGCCCGCGCTCTTCGCCTCGAGCGCCGTCATGCGGGCGCGTTGATAATCGATGATCTGCGCCGCCCGCTCATGGGCGGCTTCCTGCGCCAGATAATCGACCAGGATCGGCGCATCGCCGGTGAAGTCGAAAACGGTGTCGAGCCGGTCGTGGAATAGCGGCATCCAGTGCTCGAGGCCCGGATAGCGCCGCCCCTCGCTGATCGCCTCATAAAGGGCATCGTCCGGGCCCGGGGCGCCGAAGCGCGTCACATAGGCGGTGCGGAAGCGCTTGATGCTTTCGGTCGTCAGCCTGACCTCGCTCAACGGCACGAGGTCGATCGAGCGCAACTGACCCGTCGAGCGCTGCGTCTCGGCGTCGAAGGAGCGGATCGACTCCAGCGTGTCGCCGAAGAAGTCGAGCCGCACCGGCTCGGCATGGGTCGAGGGCCACAGATCCAGAATGCCGCCGCGCACCGCATAATCGCCGATGTCGCGCACGACGCCGGCGCGCAGATAGCCGTTGGTTTCGAGCCAGCTCGCGAGACCGTTCAGATCGAGCGCATTGCCGGGCCTCGCCGAAAAGCTGTCGGCTGCGATCTTCGCCCGGGTCGGCACGCGCTGCAGGATGGCGTTCACCGTGGTCAGGAGCACGCGCGGCCGATCCGTCGTAGCTTTAGCCGTCGACAGGCGCGACAAGGCGAGCATGCGATCGGCCGCGATCGCCGCATTGGGCGAGACGCGATCATAGGGCTGGCAATCCCAGGCCGGGAGCACCAGGGCCTCGATCTGCGGGGCGACGAAGGCAAGCGCGTCCGCGAGGCGCTGGCAGCGCTGGCCGTCGCGCGCCAGATAGACGAGCGTCACCGAATGCGAGGTCTCATCCTGCGCCAGGCGCCGTGCCACCGCGGCGAGCGCCAGCGCATCGAAGCCGTCGGGCGCGTTAACCAGCCGCAGATGATCGCCGCGGCGGAGCGCCTCGGCAATGCGCGAGACCGCAGGCACGGCATCGCGCCGATCGGGCGAGGATGTTGGCGTCGCGGGCTTGGCCTTGATAGCTGTCAGGTCGGACATTGTTAGCTCAGGCATTGTCAGGTCAGACATCGTCAGTGCAGACATGGAGCGGATCGGCGTGGTCGTGGAAGCGTTTCAGCTTGCGGAACAGAGGCGTGTCGTGATCGGAAGGCAGGGGCGCCTGACCCGTCAACCAGGCGAATACGTCCTGATCGGGCAGTTCCATCAGCTCCTCGAAGGAGGAAAGCTCGGAATCCTCGAGCGTTTCCGCCATGGCATCGGCGAAAGACCCCATCAACAGGTCCATTTCGCGGATTCCGCGATGCCAAGCACGAAAGCGAAGACGCCGGCGGCGAATCTCAGTGTCGGAAAGCATGAAATCCTGATTCGTTTGTGGACGGACCGCAGCTCCTCTTGCCGCTCCGCCCGCCCCTATATAGCGACGGCCGCAAGGCACGTCATGAGTACTCCGGCGCAGAGCAGGACCGCGCCCTGATGAGGCCATCGCTCCTCGACCCCCTTTTCGCGCCGGTCGACACCCTGCCCGGGGCCGGCCCCAAGGTCGCCGCGCTGCTCACGCGGCTTGTCGCCACCAGCCCCGACGAAGCGGCGCGCCTCGTCGATCTGCTGTTCCATGTGCCGAGCTTCGCGCTCGACCGGCGGGCGCGGCCGAAGATCGCGCAAGCCAAGATCGGCGAGATCGCAACGTTCGAGGCCACCGTCACGGTGCATCGCCCCGCGCCGCCGAACCGGCCGCGCGCGCCCCATAAGATCCTGTGCGAGGATGAAACCGGAGATGTGACGCTCGTCTTCTTCCACGGCGTCGGCAAGACGATGCTGCAGCGCTACCCGGTTGGCACGAGGCTCGTGGTCTCGGGGCTTCTCGACCAGTATGACGGCACCCGCCAGATCGTGCATCCCGACCATATCGCGCCTTCCGAACGGGCCGAGACGATCCCGGATGTGGAGCCCGTCTACCGCCTCACCGAGGGGTTGCATCCAGGGCTCCTGCGACGGCTGATCGGCCAGGCCGTCAAGCGCTTGCCGCAAATGCCCGAATGGCAGGACGCGGCCTTCCGCGAGCGCTCGCGATTTGCGGAATTCGGCCAGGCCTTGCGCCTTCTGCACCTGCCCAGCCAGCCGGACGATATCGGGCCTGCCTCGCCGGCAAGGCGACGCCTCGCCTATGACGAATTGCTGGCCTCGCAATTGGCGCTCGCATTGGTGCGGGCGCATCTGCGTCGGGCGCCCGGTCGTCCGACGCATGGCGACCGGCGCATCACCGCCGCCATTCTCGACCGGCTTCCCTTCACACCGACCGGGTCGCAGACACGTGCGCTCGCCGAGATCACCGCCGATATGGCGGCCCCGCAACGCATGCTGCGCCTGCTTCAGGGCGATGTCGGCTCGGGCAAGACGCTGGTCGCCCTCCTGGCCATGGCGACAGCCGTCGAGGCCGGGCGCCAAGCCGCCCTGATGGCGCCGACCGAGATCCTGGCGCGCCAGCATGAGGAGCGCCTGAGTCAATTCGCGCAAGGCACGGGGCTGCGCATCGCGACGCTCACGGGCCGCGACGCGGCCGGCGCCCGGGCGCGGCTGCTGCGATCGTTAGCGGCGGGCGAGATCGACATCCTGGTCGGAACGCATGCGGTGTTCCAGGAGCAGGTCGCCTTCGCGGATCTGGCGCTCGCGGTCGTCGACGAGCAGCACCGCTTCGGCGTGCATCAGCGCCTGGCGCTGCAGGCCAAGGGCAATGGCGTCGACGTCCTGGTGATGACGGCGACGCCCATCCCACGCACCTTGCTGCTTGCCGGCTTCGGCGACATGGACGTGTCCTCGCTCACCGAGAAGCCCGCCGGCCGCCAGCCGATCGAAACACGAGTCGTGCCGGCCGAGCGCATGCAGGAGGTGGTCGAGGGGCTGCGCCGCGCCATCGCGGCTGGCGCCCAGGCCTATTGGATCTGCCCGCTGATCGAGGAATCCGAAGCGCTCGACGTTGCCGCCGCGACGGAGCGCTTTGCGGGGTTGAAGACGCTGTTCGGCGCTGAGGCTGACCTGCTGCACGGACGCATGCGCCCCCTGGAGAAGGACGCCGCGATGGCCCGCTTCGCGGCGGGCGAGACCAAGCTCCTCGTCGCCACGACGGTCGTCGAGGTCGGTGTCGATGTGCGCCAGGCGACGATCATGGTGATCGAGCATGCCGAGCGCTTCGGGCTGGCGCAGCTGCACCAGTTGCGCGGCCGGATCGGGCGCGGCACGGAAAGATCGAGCTGCATCCTCCTCTATAAGGGGCCGCTCTCGGAAACCGCCAAGGGAAGGCTCGCCATCATGCGCGAAACCGAGGACGGTTTTCGCATCGCCGAGGAAGATCTGCGCCTGCGCGGGCCCGGGGAAGTGCTCGGCACGCGCCAATCCGGCATGGCGGATTTCCGCATCGCCGATGCGGCGCTCGACGGTGACCTCCTGGAATCGGCGCGGGCCGATGCGAGGCTCGTGCTCGCCACCGATCCCGAGCTTGCATCGCCTCGCGGCGACGCCTTGCGCGTTCTCCTCTATCTCTTCGAGCGGGACGCGGCCGTGCGGCTGATCCGAGCCGGATGAGGGCGATCCGACGCCAATCCCTGATCCTTCACATACAAAACTCATTCAGTATTCAGGCCAGCTCGGCTGCGCACAGCTTCAATCTCTTACGAGATCGTCCAGACGCTGGCGGCGCACTCCTGTCGGAGTATCGCCGAAGCGACGCCGGAAAGCGCGATCGAAGGTGGAGAGCGCGGCAAAGCCGACCTCGGTCGCAATCTCGCCGATCCGCCTTTCCGCGCGCCCGGGCTCGGTCAGCAGTACGAAGGCGCGTCTGAGCCGCGCCTCCTCGACGAAACGATTGAAACTCTGGCCGGTCTCCTCGAACAGGACATGCACGTAGCGGTCGGTGATCCCGTGGCGACGGGCGATGGTCTTGGCCGACAGGCTCGATTCCGACAGATTGGCGAGAGCGTCGGCACGGATGGTCGCAAGACGCGCGGCGCGCGTGGCACCGGCCGTCGCACGCATCTGCGTCTCTTCCGTCGGTCCAAGTGCGAGCGCCACGAGATCGATCAGATGATTGCCGATCTGATGGGCCAACGCGGCCTCGGTCGCGGGTCCTTGCCGGCGCAACAGCTCGACATAGCCTCTCAGGAGATGCAAGGCTTGGGAGGCCGGCCTCGCCCGCCGGATGGGCCGATCGTCGAGCCCTCGCACCGCGGCCGCGAGAGGGTCACGACGGATGCGTATGGCGGTGCACCGGGCATCGCCCGAGAAGACTGATCCGCCCGGCCGCGCTGTTGGACAGCAAGGCGGCATCCTCTCCATTCATGAGTTCGTCGACGCCGTTTGCCGCGAATTGGTAGCGCGCACCTTCGACACGCGCGATCAAGCGAAAGTCGCCATCGGCGTCGCGAATGAGCTGCGGCGTCCGCACAAGGCTGAGCGGGTTGGTGTCGCAGAATATGAGCGAGGCCGATGGCCAGGATTGCTGCTCGACCGTGACGCTCAACGGCGCATCGCCGATCGGCTCGATTTCGAGACGCGAATAAAGGCGCCCCGCGGCTTCGCGAACCAGGGCGATCCCGTCGCGTGGCAACATATCATCCGTCGACAACCGAAATGTAGCGGCATTGCTTGCGTTCAAAGTCATGGCCCGATCTATGCGACGACGAGACTGCACGCAGATACATGCGGGATTGGCAGCGGTCATCTCGCGAGACCGCAATGCAGAGTTCACATCGTCGCGAGATTTCGGTCTCGTCCAAATCCTGTTCGGCCATGGTCAAGAGAAGCGACCTGCGAGCCAATTGACCTGCAAGCCAAATGCGCTGCGAGGCGCGTGAACAAGCCATGCGGACCGGCAAGGCTCGCGAGGAGCCGGCCAGACCAGTCCCAATCACTGGCGCTGCAGCAGAATTGCAACAGATGACACAATTCATCGGAGAATTTCGGTAGTCGCTAAGTCCTATTCGGTGCGCGCTAAAGAATTGCGCCTCCGACGCGGCTATGTGTCCCGACGTCTTCGCATTCCCATGGGAAGACGAAGCGCGCGCCGACGCGGCGCGCAGCACAAGGGATTTTGGATGAGGCCCATTCTTCTCGGCAGCACCGCTGTCATGGCGCTCATGGCCGCTGTCGGCAACGCCGATGCGACCCGCGCCGAGGTCGGCTCCGGGAACGAGGAGGTTTCGCGCGCGCTCGCGGCCTCATCGGCATTGTCAGGAGACAGCATTTGACATCCTCGCATCCATGTTCCGCATCCCGCCCGTCGTGCGTGTTCGGATCGCCCGACCCGCGAACACGCGCGCCCGAACCCGATGCCGCACCGCATCTCGCATCCGACCGGTCGCACTGCGCGACGCGGAGATTCTCGACGGCCACGACTATGGCTCCTCTTCCTTCAACGCTGATCTCGATGTCGGGTTCCAAGCTTCGAATGGATCGTCTTTGTCGCGTTCGAATGGATCGTCCTTATCGAGGAGGAATGCGGATGGCGCGATTGGATGCAACTTTCCTGGCCCTGGCGGCGACCTATCTCGTGGTGGGGATGTTCTTCGGCATGGGCATGGGCATGGCGCAGAGTTTCGCCTATGTGTCGGTTCACGCGCATATCAATCTTGTCGGCTGGACCTCGCACGGCATTTTCGGACTGGCCTATCGTGGCTGGCCGGAGCTTGCGCAATCGCGCCTGGCGATCGCGCATTTCTGGCTGTTCGTCCCTTCAGCGCTGCTCTTCATGCTGGGCGTCTATCTCACGGCAAGTGCGGATTCCCACGCTTTGGTTGCCCATGCCTTGCTCTCTTTGGCGGCTCTGGGCCTCGTGCTGGGCACGAGCATATTCTGCGTCATGGCGTGGCGGATGCGGGGCGAACCCTGATAAGCGGCAACGTGCAGACCGATCGCGGCCAACACCACCAGGGACGAATTGAACGCCATGGCCAATAAGGAATACCTCCTGAACAACGCCGCGAGCGAATTGGAGCGCTTGCGGTTGCAGGCCCGGGTGTGGGAGCCCGAAAGCGAGGCTTGGCTCGACCAGATCGGCATCGCTTCGGGTTGGCGTTGTCTCGATCTCGGCTGCGGCGCCATGGGCATTCTCGGCCCGTTGGCCAAGCGTGTCGGCGAGGCTGGATCCGTCGTCGGGCTCGATCGCGACGCGCAGCAGCTCGCAGCCGCCCGCTCCTTCGTGGAACAGAACAAGCTCGACAATGTCGAAATCATCGAGGACGATGCCTATGCGTCCTCACTGCCCGACGCCGCATTCGATCTCGTCCATGTTCGCTTCGTCTTCGCCCCCGCCGGCCGCGACGAGGCGCTGCTCTCCGAGTTGCACCGCCTGGTCAAACCCGGCGGCATCGTCGCGATCCAGGAGCCCGACTCCGCGAGTTGGAGCTGCTATCCGCCGCACCCGGCCTGGACCAGGCTCAAAGATGCCATCCTTGCCGCCTTCCGTGCGGGCGGCGGGGATTTCGACGCGGGTCGCCGCACGCTTGCCATGCTGCGCCGGCGAGGGCTCGAGGAGGTGCGGCTGCGGGCGGCCGTCGTCGCATTGCAAGACCGGCATCCTTATTTGCGGCTTCCGATCCAATTCGCCACGTCGCTGCGCGCCCGCATCGTCGCCGGCGGCCTGATGAGCGAGGACGAGCTCGACCTTGCCATTGCCGAATGCGAACGGCTCTGCGGCGACGCTGCGACAAGCGGGACGAGCTTCGTGGTCACGCAGGTGTTCGGACGCAAGCCGGCATGAAGCGTGGAGCATGAAGGTTTGGAGCATGAAGGTTTGGAGCGCCCGACGCTCCGCTAGCGGGTCACCGCCCGCACGATCGCTTCGGCGAGGAGCTCCGACATGCAATGCGGGCGTCCGGCGCCGGCCTTGAGAGGGGCCCGGTCGAGATATTCCATCGCCGCATAGCGGCGGAACAGATTGACCCTCGCCTCGACCGAGACCGCGCTGATGGTGCGGACCATCTTGCCGTAGAGCGGCTCGTGGCGGACATGCGGCAGATAAGGCGGGTCGATGAACACGAAGTCGATGTCCTGTGCTTTCACCCAGCGGGCCGCGCGGATCAGCACATCCCCGAACTCCTCCGGATCGGAGGCCGCGAGCGCGTCGGGCGTCCCGACTTCCCATAAGATCAGATCGGGCTTCGTCTCGGCGACCTCGCTGCGCAACCGATCGAAATCCTCCTCCGCGACGCGCGAGCCGCGCCAGCCGTCGAGGAGAGCGAAATCCACTCCGGGAAGGCGCTGCGCCAGGGCCTGAGCCAGATGGGAGTGGCGCCGCTCGATCACCTCCGGGCCTTCGATGGCCGGTCCGACCACGAGGGTGCGGATCGGGCGCTTCAGGTCGATCAGGCGCTCGGTGCGCTGCAGATTGGTGCCAAAATGAATATAGGGGTCGGGCACGCGACAAGCCGCAGCGACACCCGCCATCGCCGGCGTCGCCACGAGGCAGGCCGAGACGAGAGCCGTCAGGAGGCTCGCGCGGCGGCCTGCTCGGCCGGTGCGCCGGCCCTGGTCAGTCCCGTCCTCTGCCATTCCAGTATCCAGGCTAGACCTATTTGCAAGGCAAGGCCAACGGAAACCGCGAAGACATCGACGCCGTCCGAGCCGGCATAGAAGATCTTCAAGCCCTGCCCGACCATGCTCAGCACGACGCCAAAAGAGAAAACGGGGAGCGAATGCCGGCCCATGAAGATCAAAGGCAGGCAGGGAAGACGCCCCCTGATCCAGGCATCGACCGGCAAGCGGGTGACGAGATAGACGAGCGCCCCGAAATGCAGGAGGCGCGGCAAGGAGAGGTTCGTCTTGTCCTGGTCCCAGAGGAAGCGCGGCAGCGGGGAGAGATCATAGCCGCCGACGAAGCCGCCATGGACCACGACCAGCGAGACGAGGAGGTAGAGGATCGAGGCGACGGTCAGCGCCTTGTTGGATGCCAGGCGCCGGTGCCGGGAGATGAGCATGCCGCAGCACAGCCCCAAGGTGAACAGGAACTGCCAGGCGAACGGATTGAAGAACCAGGCATCGGGATTGGGATAGCTCGGCAGCGTCAGGTCGAAGAACTGGGTCAGGAGATAGAGCGAGCCCGAAGCGAGAAGCGCCAGGCGCATATCATATCGCACCAGGAGGATCAGGGCCGGCGCCAGCGCCAGGAGCACGATGTAGAGCGGCAGGATGTTGAGACTGCTCGGCTGGAACAACAGGGTCGCTATGCCGACCAGCGCCGGCAGCGGGTCCTTCGCCACCTGGTCGAACTGCATCATTTCGAGAAAGCGCGGATCTTGGGCGGCAAGGCTCGTATAGGCGATGATGCCGCCGCACAAAACCAGCACCACGATATGCGTGGTGTAGAGCGTGAAAACCCGCCTCCCGATCTTGAAGATGTCGCGGACCGCCTCTCCGTGCCGCTTGAAATAGGCGAATGACGCAGCGATGCCCGCGAGGAAGACGAAGATTTCGGCCGCATCCGAGAAGCCGAAATTCCTCGGCGTGAGATGGGCGAGAAAGCCGCCCGGCATATGATCGATGAAAATGATCGCGAGAGCGATGCCACGCCAAAAATCGACGCTGACAACACGATCGGCGGGAACACGATCGGCCCTTGGCGACATCATCTCTTCTCTCCAGTCGCCTAGCTGCGCCACACGCCGCCCGGTTCCATTCCCCAGCCCGCGAATGTCACAACCGGCGTGAAGCCGCCCGCTGACCATACTCATCCGAAATGCGGCGGCTGTTTGACGATCTAAGGCCGAGCTTGCGGGCGATGGAGCCGAGCCGAGCTGTCGCGCAAAGGTGTGTCGCCCGGCAATGCAGGGGCCGAGCCCATTCAGCTTGGGTTCACCCTGGCTCGCCTACGCCCCATGCAAACAGGGAAGACCATATATGCGGATGGGGCGACAAGGTCGCGGCATGAGCCGCGTCGCGGTGGTGGTTTGCGCGCTGATCGCAGGCGCTTTTCTGCATCCCGACGGCTCGCGCGCGACCTCGGATGCGGGTGCGCCGGCGACCGGCAGGAGGTGCGGCCCCGCCCCATCGATCGGGGCGCTCACGCGGCTTGGCCTCGTCGGACGCAAGCTGCAGAAGCTCATGCCGATCCGCATCCTGGCGATCGGATCCTCATCGACACAAGGCATCGGGGCATCCTCGGCGGGGCACACTTACCCGGCACGGCTCGAGGCGGGTCTGAGGACGCGCTGGCCGCAAGATCCGCTATCGGTCGTCAATGCCGGCATCGGCGGCGAGACGGTCGCCGCCACGGTCGATCGCCTGGAGCGCCAGCTCGCGACGCAGCGATTCGATCTGGTCATCTGGCAGCTCGGCACCAATGATGCGATCAGCGGCGATGACCCTGAGGCATTCCGCAGCCTGGTGCTGCGCGGCGTGACGGCGGCCCACGCCGCGGGCGTCGATCTCGTCATGCTGGACCCGCAATATTTCCCCGGCATCCGCGACCTTGAGCGCTATGAACGCTTCGTGGCGATCATCAAGGCGATCGGGGATGACCAGCATGTGCCGGTCTTCCGGCGCTATGCGATGATGAAGCGGTGGAGCGCGCAAGGCGAAGCCGATCTCCTCGCGGCGCTCGCCTCCGACCATTTCCACATGAACGACAAGGGCTATGCCTGCCTCGCCGAGGCCCTGACGAACGAGATCGGCCGGATGGCGGAACCCTCGACCTTCGCCAACGAGGCCTCGGTCGCCGTCAGCGCATCCCAATGAACGCCGCATAGTGAGCTGACGTCGCCGATGCGGATCGCAGTTCTGTATTTCTGCCATGAGACCGTGACCTTCCTGGCGAACGACACGACGCTCGAGGATTTCGTCGGTCAGGGATCGCCCGCCAAGGGCGAGGAACTGCTCGCCTGGGATCCCAAAGCCTATATGGGCGGCTTCGTGAAGGTCGCCCGGGAATTCGACGGGGTCGAGCTGGTCGGCATCGAATCGCCCTATTGGCCGAAGACGGGCACAGGATCCGGCTGGATCACGCAAGAGGCCTTCGAGACTTTCGTCGGCAGGATGATCTCCGAGATCAGGGCGCAGGGGCCGTTCGACGGCGCTTATCTCTGCCTGCATGGCGCCATGGGCGTGCGCGACGTGCCGCGCCCCGAGGCCGAGCTCGCCCGCAGGGTGCGCGAGGCGCTGGGGCCGCGCGCCTTCATCGCCGCGACCTTCGACCCGCATGGCAATGAGGATGAGGAGTTCCTGCGCCATGCCGACATGGCGTTCACGGTCAAATATTTCCCCCATTACGACATGTATCTGCAAGGGGAGCGCGCGGCGCGGAGCTTGGTGCGGGCGATCCGAGGGGATTACAAGCCGACCCATGTAACCATCAAGGTGCCGATCATCTCGCCGACCGTGCTGCAATGGACCGGCGCCTCTCCCTGGATGGATCTGGTGCAGCGCGCCTTGACCTGGGAGGCGCGTGAGCCGGACGCCTATGTGAACCTGTTCTTCGGCTTCCCCTTTGCGGATGTTCCGGATGTCGGGATGACGGTCCAGGTCCTGACCAACGCCGATGCCGAGCTTGCGCGGAGGATCGGCAACGACATGGCCGGCGCTGCCTGGCGCCAGCGCAAAGTGCTTCTGAATTCCACCCGGATCCACAGCATTTCCGAGGGCGTGGCTCTGGCCAAGGCGGCGGTGGCGCAAGGAGAGGCGCCGGTGGTGCTGGCCGATCACAGCGACCGCTCCGGCTACGCCACCTGGCTCCTCAAGGAAATCATCGCCCAGGATCTTTCACACACCCTCATCGCCACGCTGACCGACGCCAAGGCCACCGAGATTCTGAAGAGGCGCGGCGCGAAGCCCGGCGACGCCTTCGACATGGAGATCGGCGGTCGCGTCGATGCATCGGCCGGCGATCCGGTGCGCATCCAGGGAACGGTGATCGGGGTCGGTGAAGGGCTTCACCCTGGCGCCGGGCAGCTCTGGGTCAGCGTCAAGTTCGGGCGCGACAATGTGCTGGTGATCAGCCCTTATCTCGAGCAGATCATGGAGCCCTCTTCCTTGCGCGCGCTCGGGCACGACCCGGATGGCTTCAAGGTCATCGCCATCAAGTCGCGGGTGCATTTCCGGCGCGGCTTCGACGATAGCGGCTTTGCCAGGACGATCCTGCTGGTCGAGCCGCCCGAGCCTTTCCTCGGGACGGTGCGCCTCGAAGGCCTCCCCTACAAGAATGTCGATCTGAGCCGCTTCTACCCTTATGGAGATCCGGTCTTTCCCTGAGGCTCGATCCCGGCCCGCTCTTCGATAGAGGTCCTGCGAGCTGCCCGGTTTTCCTTCAGGCCGCGTCCGTCTCCGCCGCCATGGCGGCATCGAGCGCCTCCACGGCCGGCTCGAGCTTCGGGCGCTGATCGCCGGGCTGGATCAGGCCGGCCGACATGATGAGCTTGGCACCTTCCTCCACCGGGATCGGCAGCTCGATCACTTCGTCTCGCGGCAGGAAAAAGTAGAAGCCGGTCGTCGGGTTCGGAGTGCAGGGGAGGAACACGCTGATATAGTCCGCGCCCGGAAGCCGTGTAGCCACTTCGGCGCTGGGTTCGGAGGAAATGAAGACGATCGACCACATGCCCTTGGCCGGATATTGCACGAGGCCGACCTTGCGGAAGCTCGTGCCGGATTGGGAGAAGATCGTCTCGAAGATCTGCTTGAACGTCTTGTAGACGCCGCGCACCAGCGGCATCCGGTTGAGCACCACCTCGCCCAGACGCAGGAGCGAGCGCCCGACCAGGTTTGCGGTGAGGAAACCGAGCAGCGTCAGGCCGACGAAGGCGACCACGAGCCCATAGCCGGGCACACGGAACGGCAGGTAGTTGTCGGGCAGATAGGCCGAGGGCACGAGCGGCTTCACCATGCCATCGACGGTCGTGATGATCCACCACACGATATAGGCAGTGACGGCGAGCGGGCCGGCAACGATCACCCCGGTCAGGAAGTAGTTGCGCAGGCGCGCCCTGGCCGTGTGCGCCTTCTCGGGCGCAGCGATGAGCGTCGGCAAGGCGGGCGGTCCGTCAGCGTCGAACGCCATCATTTCCTCCGGCGGCCTCAAGCCACCGGACAGGATTACTCTACCGTGACCGATTTCGCCAAATTGCGCGGCTGGTCGACGTCTTTGCCCATGAAGACGGCCGTATGATAGGCGAGGAGCTGCACCGGCAGTGCGTAGAGGATCGGTGCGAACAGCGGATCGGCGGTCGGCACGACCAGCGTCGCCTCGGTCGCAACCCCGATATTGCGCGCCCCCTCCGCATCCGTGATCAGGATGATACGGCCGCCGCGCGCCGCCACCTCCTGGACGTTGGAGGCGGTCTTCTCGAAGAGCTCGTCATGCGGCGCGATGACGATCACCGGCATGTCCTCGTCGATCAGCGCGATCGGCCCATGCTTCAATTCGCCGGCCGCATAGGCCTCGGCATGGATGTAGGAGATCTCCTTGAGCTTCAAGGCGCCTTCGAGCGCCATCGGGAAGCTCGTGCCGCGCCCCAGATAGAGCACGTCCTTGGCTCTTGCCAGATCGCGCGCCAGGCGTTCGATGTGACGCTCATCCTTGAGCAGCTCGGCCATCAGGCCCGGCAGATGCGTGAGCGTCTCGACCAGACGCGTCTCCGTCGCCGCATCGACGGTGCCGCGCGCCACTCCGGCGGCCAGCGCCAGGCAGGCGAAGACGGCGAGCTGGCAGGTGAAGGCCTTGGTCGAGGCAACCCCGATCTCGAGGCCCGCAATGGTCAGTGCCACTGCCTCGCTCTCGCGGGCCACCGAGGAGGTCGCCACATTGACGATCGACAGCGAATGCTGCTGCTGCGCCTTGGCGTAGCGCAGCGAGGCGAGCGTGTCGGCAGTCTCGCCAGACTGCGACACGAAAATGGCGAGCCCGCCCGGCTCCAGAGGCGGCTCCCGATAGCGGAACTCCGAGGCGATATCGATGTCGACCGGCAGGCGCGCGATCCGCTCGAACCAATATTTCGCGACGAGCCCGGCATAATAGGAGGTGCCGCAAGCCGAGATCGATATGCGCGTCACCGCCTTGAAATCGAAGGGCAGCTTCTCGGGCAGGCGCACCCGCGCCGCGGAGAGGTCGAGATAGCGCGCCAAGGTGTGGCCGACGACCTCGGGCTGCTCATGGATCTCCTTGCTCATGAAATGGCGATGATTGCCGCGATCGATGAGCAGCGCGCCGGTCGCGACCCGCTGCATAGCGCGGTTGACACGCCGCCCCTCGGCGTCGCGGAATTCGGCACCCTGATGGTTCAGCACCACCCAATCGCCTTCCTCGAGATAGGCGATGCGATCGGTGAAGGGAGCGAGCGCCAGGGCGTCGGAGCCGAGATACATCTCCCCTTCGCCGAAGCCGACGGCGAGCGGCGAGCCGGCCCGCGCTCCGATCAGGAGATCCTCTTCGCCCGTGAACAGGAAGCCGAGCGCAAAGGCGCCCTTGAGGCGCCCAAGCGTCGCCGCGACCGCATCGACCGGCGTCGCGCCGCGATCGAGCGCGCGTGTCACGAGCTGGGCGACCGCTTCGGTGTCGGTCTCGGTCTCAAAGGCATAGCCATCGGCCTCGAGCTCGGCGCGCAGCTCCCGGAAATTCTCGATGATGCCGTTATGGACGACCGCGAGCCGCTTCGTCGCATGCGGATGGGCGTTGCGCTCGGTCGGGCGGCCATGCGTCGCCCAGCGCGTATGCCCGATGCCGATCAGGCCGGCGAGCGGCTCCTGCGACAGCCGGATCTCGAGATTGCGCAGCTTGCCCTCGGCGCGCCGGCGCTTGAGCTGGCCCTCCTCCAAGGTGGCGATGCCGGACGAATCATAGCCGCGATATTCGAGGCGCTTCAGCGCGTCGACGATCTGCGTCGCGACCGCCGTCTTACCGAGGATACCGACAATTCCACACATCTCTGTCGTCCCGTTCTGGTCGAATATCGTGGATCTTAACTAATCCCAAAGATCGACGCTATCGATCCTTGCTACCTATTTCGAATTACCCGCAGCGACCGCCAGAATGCGCAATTTCGAAGCTACAGCATAATGCCAATATGCCTGAGCATTTCTTGCCGGCGATCTCGTTCGAGCGGGATATTGCGAAACTTCGTGAATCTTTCAAATCACGTTTCATTAAGAGAATTTACGCGAGCCGCGTCGACCTGGGTGCAGGTCGTCCGCCTCTCGGCTCAGCGCTGCGGCTCGCCACCCGCCCTGGCACGACGGTTCTTGGCCCAGCCGGGCTTGACGACCTGGCGCGCCCGCCCGAGCGCCAGCGCATCCTTGGGCACGTCCTCGGTGATCACCGAGCCCGTGGCGATATAGGCCCCTTCGCCGATGCGCAGCGGCGCGACGAGCGCGCTGTTGGTGCCGATGAAGGCACCTGCGCCGATCCTGGTCTCGTGCTTGTCGAACCCGTCATAATTGCAGGTGATGGCACCGGCCCCGATATTGGCGCCCGCCCCGACCGAAGCGTCTCCGAGATAAGCAAGATGATTGGCCTTGGCGCCGCGCCCGATGCGCGTCTTCTTCACCTCGACGAAATTGCCGATATGGGCCTCTTCGCCGATATCGGCGCCCGGCCGCAGGCGCGCGAAGGGGCCGATGCGGGCGGCGGAGCGTATATGGGCGCCTTCGAGATGCGAGAAGGCGCGGATCCGCACACCTTCGTCAACCACCACGCCGGGTCCGAACACCACATGCGGCTCGACCAGGACATCGCGGCCGAGCCTGGTGTCGTGGCTGAGGAATACGGTCTCGGGCGCGACCAGCGTGGCGCCTTCGAGCATTGCGGTTTCGCGCAGGCGGCGCTGCATCGCGGCCTCGGCGACGGCGAGCTGCAACCGGTCATTGACGCCCATCACCTCGGTTTCGCTCGCTGTGATCGCCACGGGCGCAAGCCCCATGCCGCGGGCGACCTCGACGGCATCGGTGAGATAGAATTCGCGCTGGGCGTTGGCGTCGGAGATGCGATCGAGGATTTCGAGCGCGGTGCCGCCGGCAAGGCCGATCAGGCCGGCATTGCACAAGGTGACCTTGCGCTCCTCGGCGCTGGCATCCTTGTGCTCGCGGATCACCGTCAATTCGCCGTCATGCACGAGGAAGCGGCCATAGCCAGTCGGGTCTTGCGCCTCGAAGCCGAGCGCGACGCAGGGCGCGCCCTTGGCGATCTCGGCGCGCATGCGTGAAAGCGTCGCGGCCTCGACCAGCGGCGTGTCGCCGAACAGCACGAGCACGTCGTCCGTCGCCTCAGCGAGCGCGGCCCGCGCGGCGAGTACCGCATGCGCGGTGCCGCGACGTTCGGCCTGCTCGAAGATCAGGACTTGCGGCGAGACCGAGCGCGCCGCCTCGGCGACCTCGTGATGTCCCGGCCCGACGACGACGGCGATGCGGTCGGCACCTACGTCCTGCGCGGCCTTGACGGCGTAGCCGATCATCGGCAGGCCGGCGACGCAGGCAAGCACCTTGGGCGCCTTCGAGCGCATGCGCTTGCCCTCGCCCGCCGCGAGCACGATGACGAGGCAACGGCGCTTCGCTTGCCCCCGGGGCGCCGCACGGCCCTTTGCCTTGCGTCCGCCCCCTTGCCCCGTCGCCCTCGCCGTCATGAAATCTCTCCGAAAGATCGCCAATGGAATCGACGCCTCACGCCCATAGGACGATTGGTGCCGATCTTGCTGGCCCAATCTTGCTGGCCAAGCGTTCAATTCGTGCTAATTGCTCAAACGTTCCGAGGCAATCTTGCATCATCCCGTGACTGAGCCCAAAGCCGTTCCATTTCCAAGGACAAGTCGTGCGCAGCGCGGCTTGACTCGCCGTGGCGTGCTTGTCGCGCCCTTGGGAGTGCTGGCGGGCGCACAACTCATCGGCACGGCCGAGGCCCAACAGATCGATTTTGCGACAGTTTTGCGCTCCGTGCTCGGCGAGGGCAGGAGGTTCGACGCGAATCTGGTGATCGAGCTGGCGCGCCAATTGGCGCGGCGCCCTTTCATGCCTTCCGCGACCGACTTGCCCGAGCCGCTGCGCAGTCTCAGCTTCGAGCAATATCAGGCGATCCACATCAATCGGAAGGATCGGGTCTGGGAAGGCGAAAACAGGGGATTCGTGATCGAGCCTCTGCATCGTGGTTTCGTGTATCAGAACCCGGTGACGATCTACATCGTCGAGGACGGCTCGATCCGGCGTCTCGCTTACGACGTGTCGCGCTTCGATTTCGGAAGCCTGACCCCACCCGCCCAAGCCGATCTCGATTTTTCCGGGTTCAAGATCATGTTCCGCGATCGCGACACGGAGGATACGCGCGAGATCGCGAGCTTCCAGGGCGCATCCTTCTTTCGCGGCCTCGCCAAGGGCCAAGTTCCGGGTGTGATGGCGCGCGGCCTGACCTTGCGTCCCGCCGAGGCGAAGGGCGAGGAGATCCCGCTGTTTCGCGCCTTCTGGATCGAGCGGCCCAACGCGCTGAGCGACGAGATCACCGCCCATGCCCTGCTCGATTCCGACAGCGTCTGCGGCGCCTATCGTTTCACCATCCGCCCGCGCGACGAAACCATCATCGATGTCGAGGCGACGATCTTCGCGCGCAGCCCCCTCGATCATGTGGGCTATGCCGGAATCGCCGGCATGTTCCTGCTCGGTCCGTCGAGTCATCGCATCGACGACGATGTGCGCCCCGCCGTGCATGACGCCAACGGGTTGCAATTGCACACCGGGCAGGGCGAATGGATCTGGCGCCCGCTGACCAACCCCGAAGCGCTGCAGATCTCGGTGTTCGTCGACCGGAACCCCAGGGGGTTCGGTCTGTTGCAGCGCTATCGCGACTACGCTTCCTTCCAGGATGACGATAAGGCCTTCGAGCGGCGCCCGTCGCTGTGGATCGAGCCGATCGGCGATTGGAGCGAAGGTGCGGTGCAGCTTCTGGAAATCCCCTCCACCAACGAGACCAACGCCAATATCCTCTCCTATTGGCGGCCACGGGCGCAAATCCCCGCCAACGGGCAGGCCAACTTCGCCTTCCGCCAATATTGGACCTGGACGGTTCCCGATCATCCGGACGAAGCGATCGTGCTGATGACGCGCACCGGGCACGGCTCGACGGCGTCGCGCCGCCGTTTCGTGGTGGACTTTTCTTCGCCGCGATTTACCGATCAAGTTGCGATTGCCGATGTCAGCGCTGCCGCCAGCGCCGCCAAAGGCACGATCTCAGGGGTCCGGCTGATCCCGCATTTCGACCGCAAGGTGCTGCGTGCCTCCTTCGAGCTCGACCCGGGCGGGGAAGCATTGTGCGAATTGCGGCTCGTCCTGATGGAGAGCGGCAAAGCCGCATCGGAAACATGGCTGTATCGCTGGACGAGTTGACGCTGATCGAGGAGCCGGGCGGCGCCGCGCCGGCCAATGACGGCCGGCCGCTCCCCTATGTACCGCCGCCGACCCCGCTGGCGATGCCGGTGCAGTCGCTCAAGCGCTTCGGCCCGCGCGAAGCCGCCTTCCCGCCGGCCCCGCGCCCCTGGCGCTTGCTCGCTGCCCGCCTGATCGTGTTCGGCGGCGCGCTCGCGCTGACCGCCTATGGGGCGTTCGAGATGTACAGGGTCGTGTCGATCAGCGGCACGACCTTCCTGCAATATGTGCTGCTTGCGCTGTTCGTCATCAATTTCTCCTGGATCGCGCTCGCGGCCACCAGCAGCGTGCTCGGATTCGGCTGGCTCCTGGCGCATCGCTTCGCGCGGCGCCCGCCACCGCCCGGGAAGCTGTGCACGAAGACCGCGGTCGTCATGCCGGTCTACAATGAGCGCACCGATCGCTGCTTCGCCGCCATGCAAGCGATCTATGAATCGGTCGCGGCGACCGGCGAGATCGCGCATTTCGATTTCTTCGTCCTGTCCGACACCACCAATCCGGATATCTGGATCGCCGAGGAGATCGCCTTCTTCGCGCTGCGCGAGCGGTTGGGCCCGGCGGCGCGGATATTCTATCGCCACCGGGCGCAGAATACCGGACGTAAGGCCGGCAACATCGCCGATTTCGTCACGCGTTGGGGCGCAGCCTATGAGCACATGATCGTGCTCGACGCAGACAGCCTGATGACCGGCGATTGCGTCCTCGGCTTGACGCGCGCCATGGAGGCCGATCCGCGCGCCGGCATCATCCAGTCCTTGCCGCTCATCTTGAACCGCAACACCTTGTTCGCGCGGCTGCAGCAATTCGCCGCCCGCTTCTACGGCCCGATCGTGGCGGCGGGGCTCGCGGCCTGGAGCGGCCGGGACGGTAATTACTGGGGCCACAACGCCATCATCCGCATGCGGGCCTTCGCCGGCCATGCCGGATTGCCGACCCTCCCCGGCAAGCCGCCCTTCGGCGGGCATATCCTCAGCCATGATTTCGTCGAGGCGGCCTTGATCCGGCGCGGCGGCTGGTCGGTGTACATGCTGCCGGACCTGCAGGGGAGCTATGAGGAAGGGCCGCCCTCCCTGATCGATCTGGCGGTCCGCGACCGGCGCTGGTGCCAAGGCAATCTGCAGCATGCGCGCGTCATCCTCACGCGCGGGCTGAAATGGTCCTCACGCCAGCATTTCGCGACCGGCATTGCCGCTTATGTCGCCTCCCCGCTATGGCTGATGCAGCTCGTGGTCGGCCTTCTGCTCGTCCTGCAGACGCGCTTCGTGCGGCCGGAATATTTCACGCGCGAATTCTCGCTCTACCCGGCCTGGCCGCGTTTCGACGCCGAGCGCGCGCTCTCGCTGTTCATCCTGACCATGGTGGTGCTGCTGGTTCCGAAGCTTCTGGGATGGCTGCTCGCGCTGACCGAAGGACAGGTGCGGCGTGGCGCCGGCGGCGCCATCAGGCTCACCGTGTCCGCCCTCCTCGAAGTCATCGCCTCGGCCCTGCTCGCCCCGGTGCTGATGCTGATCCAGTCGGGATCGGTGTTCCAGATCCTGTTCGGGCGCGACACGGGCTGGAACCCGCAACGCCGGGACGATGGCTCCATCCCCTTGCGCGACACCATACGCCGCCATCTCTGGCATACGGTGTTCGGCGTGCTCGCCGGCGCCACGGCCTATGGATTGTCCCCCTATCTCTTCGCCTGGATGTCGCCGACCATCGTCGGCCTCGTCCTCGCCATCCCGCTTTCGGCCGCGAGCGGCCTGTTGAGCCTCGGCCTCGCCTTGAAGCGCGTCGGCCTGCTGCGGACGCCGGAAGAACGCCAGGCGCCGCCGATCGTGGCGCGCGCCAACGCCCTGACGCAGGAATTGTCGAAGCTTGGGATCGACGAGACGGAGGGGCTCGGCGTGGTCTATGGCGACGTCACGGTCCGCCAGCGCCATATCCAGCTCCTCCCCGAAGCGCCGCGGCGCATGCGCGGCCATGTCGATCCACACCGCGCCGTCGCCGAGGCCAAGCTGATCGATGCCGAGACGATGGAGGAAGCCGCCTCCTGGCTACAGGGTCGCGAGCGCAACATCGTGCTCGGCGACCGGGCGCTGATCATCCTGCTCGCCGCCCTGCCGAGCGAGAAGGGCGCGACCGCCGCCCAGCCCCAAGCGGCGGCGCAAGGCCCGGCGCAAGCGGCGACACAGGCCACTCCGCAAGCCCAGGCCACTCCACAAGCCCAGGCCACTGCCCAAAGCCCGACTGCGCAAAGCCCGCTTCAAGGAGCGGTCCAAGCCGCGGCCGGTTCCTGACGCGGCGCGAGTAGCGGAAAGTGGCAACGAACCTGTCGCATGCAGTCCTCTTGCACGAATATATTTTAAGCTTAAAATAATTCGGCAGGCGGTTTGAGGCCCCAGGAGGCGTCGGGCCAAGGAGGCGTCCATGAAGATCGACATCATCGGCGGCGGTCCGGCAGGGCTCTATTTCGCGATCCTCGCCAAGAAGAGCTTTCCCCGCTTCGAGATCCGCGTCCATGAGCGCAATCAGGCCGACGACACATTCGGCTTCGGCGTGGTGTTCTCCGATGCGACGCTCGACAATTTCGAGCGCGCCGACCTGGAGAGCTATGAGGCGATCACCAGCCGCTTCGCCTATTGGGACGATATCGAGATCCGTATCCACGGCGAAATATATCGCATCGGCGGCAACGGCTTTTGCGGCTGCTCGCGCCGCACCCTGCTGCTGCTTTTGCAGGAGCGGGCGCGAGCCCTTGGCGTCGAGCTCATCTTCCGCAGCGACATCCCGGGGATAGAGGCTTTTCCGGACGCCGATCTCGTGGTCGCGGCCGACGGCATCAACAGCCGCATCCGTGAGGATCACAAGGCGCATTTCGGCCCGCAGCTCGACCTGCGGCCGAACTGGTTCTCCTGGATGGGTTCGACCAGGACTTTCGATGCCTTCACCTTCTTCTTCAAGGAGACCGAGCACGGCATCTTCATCGCCCATTGCTATCAATATGAGCCGGACCGTTCGACCTGGGTGCTGGAGACCGATCCCGACACCTTCGCGAAGGCCGGCCTCGACCGCATGGACGAGGAGCAATCGGCGCGCTTCCTCGAAGGTGTGTTCGCCGCCGAGCTCGAAGGCCATAGGCTGACCACCAACCGCTCCTTGTGGCGGCGTTTCCCGATGATCCGCAACGAGCGCTGCACGATGGATGACCGCGTCGTGCTGCTCGGCGATGCCAAATCCACGGCGCATTTCTCGATCGGGTCGGGCACCAAGCTCGCCATGGAGGATGCCATCGCTTTGCATCAGGCGCTGCTTGCCGAGCACGGCGACATCGCGGCCGCGCTCGCCCGTTTCGAGACGGCGCGGCGCGAGGAAGTCGAGAAGACACAGCACGCAGCCGATGTCTCGCTCGTCTGGTTCGAGCATGTGAAGCGCTTCTGGAACATGGACCCGTTGCGCTTCTCCTTCGGCCTGATGACCCGCTCGAAGTCGATCACCTGGGAGAATCTGGAGCTGCGCGCCCCGGATTTCATCCGCGAGGTGTCGCGCAATTTTGCCCGGGAGGTGCGCAAAGCGGGCCATGAGGTCGATCTCGATCGGCCGGCGCCCCCCTTATTCCAGCCCCTGCGGCTGCGCGAAATGGAGGTCGCCAACCGCGTCGTGGTCTCGCCGATGTGCATGTATTCGGCAAGGGACGGACTGCCGCTGGACTTCCATCTCGTCCATTACGGGGCGCTCGCAATGGGCGGCGCCGGCCTGATGTTCACCGAAATGACCTGCGTCGCGCCTGATGCCCGCATCACCGAAGGCTGCACCGGCCTGTGGAAAGACGATCAGGAAGCCGCCTGGAAGCGCATCGTCGATTTCACCCATGCGAACTCGGCGACCCGCATCTGCCTGCAGCTCGGCCATGCGGGCCGCAAGGGGGCGACGCAGCTGATGTGGGAGGGGATGGACCGGCCCTTGGCGCAAGGCGCCTGGCCGATCATCTCGGCCTCGCCCCTGCCCTATTATCCGGACAGCCAGGTGCCGCGCGAGATGAGCCGCGCCGATATGGACCGGGTGCGCGACGAGTTCGTCGCCAGCGTCGAACGCGGCCGGCGGATCGGCTTCGACATGCTGGAGATGCATGCGGCCCATGGCTATCTCCTGGCGAGCTTCCTCTCGCCTTTGACCAATCAGCGCCGTGACGTCTATGGCGGCAGCCTCGAGAACCGGCTGCGCTTCCCGCTGGAAGTCTTTGCCGCGATGCGGGCGGCCTGGCCGGCCGAGAAGCCGATGTCGGTGCGCATTTCCGCGACCGACTGGCAGGAGGGCGGCATCTCGGAGACGGAATCGATCGAGATCGCCGAAGCCTTCTCGCAAGCAGGCGCCGACCTCGTCGACGTGTCGAGCGGCCAGACCACGCCCTTGGCCCGGCCGTTCTACGGGCGCATGTTCCAGACGCCCTTCGCCGAGGCTATCCGCAACGAGGCGCGCATCGCCACCATGGCGGTCGGCTCGATCACCAGCGCCGATCAGGCGAACACCATCCTGGCGGCCGGCAGGGCCGATCTCGTCGCTTTCGGGCGCCCGCATCTTGCCGATCCGGGCTTCGCGCTCAAGGCCGCGGCCTGGTACGGCATCGAGGACATTTTCGTGCCGAAGCCCTATCAGCCCGGCAAGGAGCAGCTGATGCGCAACACGCCGCGCGACAAGGCGGATCTGCTCGAATTGCGGCTGCGCACCAAGCCCAAGAGCCGCGCGCCGACCTTCGCGCGCAACCAGAAAAAGGCGGCCGCCGAGTAAGATCTCGCCGCAAGTTGGCGAGGTTAAGAATTCGGTAAGCTTCGAACAAGCTCCCGCACCTCTCCTATCCCCGGACGATTGGGAGATTCGTCAGGACCGCACAGCCATGCGGCGACTGGCGCATCCGACGATCCTTTCGAGGGAGAGATCATGTCGATTTCAGGGGTCGGCTCCGGGAATGCGAGCCTCATCGCGCTCTACCAGCAACGGCGCCAGGATCTGCAGAGCCTGGAGAGGGCGGTCAAAACGGGTGACATCGCGAGCGCCCGGCAGGCGCTCACCAGCTACCAGAAGGATGGCCAGAACATCCAGTCGGCGCAGGCCTCCGCGAGCGGCGAGCTCGGCGGCTCCCCGCAGGCGGCCCAGCTCAGCGGCGATCTCGCCTTCATGATCAGCTCCTTGCAGGCCGACCCCATCTCGAGCGGCCAATCGACCTTTGGCGGCTACGAGGCGAATGGCAGCCTCTCGGCCGCCGCCCCTTCGCAATCGACCTTCATGAAGGATCTGAACGCCCTGCTGCAGGCGGTGCAATCCGGCGACACCAGTGGCGCGCAATCGGCGGTCGCCACCTTGCTCAACGACAATCCGGGCCTCGCGGCCGCAACCCGGCAAGGCAGCGCCGACAAGCAAGGCAACGCTCAAAAGACGGGGCTCGCCAGCATGATCGGCGCGGTCCAGGCCGGCGATATGGCAAGCGCGCAATCCGCCCTCGCCGCGCTCCAAAAGGGCGGACAATCAAATGGGTCCGGCAGCAACAATCCGTCGCAATCGGGCCTCGTGACCGACCTGGCGAGCCTGATCCAGGCGGTGCAGTCGGGCGATATGAGCGCGGCGCAAAAGGCGCTGGCGGCGTTGCAGGGCGACACAGCCGCCGGGCATCACCACCACCACGCCCTCACGGCTGCGTCGGGGACATCCGACACAAGCGGCACTGGCTCGAGCACGTCGTCCTCCGATCTGCTCGGCTACGCCGTCGAAGAGACCGAATCGCAGACGCTTGCGATCTTGTGATCTAAGGGTGACCGAGAGGATCTGCCCCTCGGCGACGGGCAGCCTACCCGACCGGCCTCGCCCGCGTCACATCGAGCGGCTGATCGATCAATGGCTGTACCCGTTTCAAGAACAACACTGTATGCGGCAGCTCGGCATGGGCCTCGAACGCCGCTTCGTCGGTCCAGCGCGAATGGATGTAAAACAGCCGCGGATCGCCGGTGGAGCGAAAGGCATCATGCGCCAGGCAGCCGGGCTCCTCGCGCGAAGCATCAACCTCGTCGCGCAGCGCCGCCTCCACGGCCGTCTCCTGGCCTTCGCGCGCGTGGAAGCGGGCGAAGATGAAAAACTCCATGAGGGAGGCCCCTCCCGTGTCGCCACCTTGCGTGGCTCAAGCAGGCTCCCCCCAGCACGACCACAGGGACGCCCGCAAGTGCTTGATGCAGCTCAGGTGTTTGACATCCAACGCGCTTTACGCTGGTGCGGCCGAGAGGACTCGAACCTCCACTGGTTGCCCAACTAGCACCTCAAGCTAGCGCGTCTACCAATTCCGCCACGGCCGCCAAGCGCGGCCGAAGCCGCCGCGCAGGCGAAGGCGAGTAGCAGATGCATCTACCGACGACAAGGGGATAGCGACGCTTGGCAGACACTTGGCTGCGCCTTCAAGCGGGCGTGGCGCAGAGATGCTCGCGCCGCATCTGAAAGGCGGCGGCCTTGCGCCCGAGCTGGTAGATGGCCGGGATGATCGCCGGATCGTCTATCTGGCGCAGATGACGCAGCTCGCCTGCCGATATCGTCTCCCCGAGTTGGGCGGCGAGCCAATCCTGTTCGAGCTTCACATCGTAGCGCAGGAAGCGGAACAATGGGCCTGATGGCGGCGTGCTGGCGGCGAGGTCGCCGAGCTCGGAATTGATCGGCCAGGACAGCGGCGAGGTGCCGAGCCAGGACATCAAGGTCATGGTGAGCTCGACGCTGTCGGCGCTCGTCGCCAAGAGGGAGCGGATGGCAAGCCCGATGGCGCGCAAGCGCTTGGCCTCGATCCAGCTCAGAGTCGGGCGGAAGGACCCGGTCCCGATCGAGATGATGGTGAGATTGTCGGGCCCCGTCTGCCAATTGAGGCCGTAAGGGCGCAAGGTCGCGGCGAGCAGCAGGATCAGCGCCGGGTTGTTGTGGGGCGTCAGCCCGCCATCGACGAAAAGGCCGGGCGGATGGCCGCCGCCGATCTCGATCGGCTCGGGATCGAAGAACACGGGGGCTGCGGTCGAGGCGCGCACCAGATTGGCGAGCGGCAGATGCCGGTTGCCGACGAAGGATTTGTCCTGCGGCGTCTCCCAGAACGCCGAACGGGGGTTGTTGAGCAGGATCCAGGAGCTGCCCGTATCCATCCGCTTGAGCACGAGGCAAAGGCCGGTCGCGAGATCCTCGCTGTCGAGGCTGCGCGTCCCGATCACCGCGACGAGCTCGGCCAGCAATTTCCGCGAATCGAATTTCGCCTGCCATCCCGTCAGGCGAAAGAAAGGCTTGCGAAACACACGCGGCGCGAGCTTCTCGTAGAAGGCCCGCATCTGCGCGGCGCTATAGCCGAGCGCGAGGCCAGTCGCGATGATGGCGCCGGTCGAGGTGCCACCGATCAGGTCGAACCAGTCGCACAGGCGCACTTTGCGCCCTTCTATCTCGGCGACGAGCTCCTCGAGCCGCTCGAGAAACGCGATGGTCATGGCGCCGCGCACGCCGCCGCCATCGAGCGCCAGGATGCGCTTGTGCCCTGGACCGAACAAATGTCCATCGCGGCCGGCAAAGCTTGGCTCAGCTCGGCTTGGCATGGCCTGGCCTGCCGCGTCCCGATCCTGTCCCGTCGGCTCGTCCATGGCCGGATTGAAGCAAGCCCGGGCCAAACCCGCAAGGCGTCGAGAGGGGTGCGCTCGTTTCCTCAGGCCGGCAAGGCCAGGCGCTTGCGGGTATAGAGCGACTGCCAGCCATCGATGTCTTCGCTCATCACGCGAGCGGTCTCGATCAGGATGGTGGCGGTCTTGTCGAGCTCCAGGCGCTCGATCTCGCGCTCATAGCCGGATTTGAGGTCGTCGAGCTCGGAAGCGGTCTGCGTGGAGCGATCCGCATAGCCCTCGAAATCCCCGGTGAAGCGGATGCCGGATACAGCGGCGCCGATCGCGGGCAGAAGAGCCGCCAAGACGATCAGGAAGGGCTTGGCGCCATGCAGGATCTGGCGGACGAACTTGGCTCGCTCCAGAAATCTCGGGGTCTGGACGCCGGTGACCCATTCGATGCCGAAACGCAGGCCGAGCCAGCCGACGAAGCCGAGCATGAACAGGAAGAGGAGCGCCGCGGTCGCCGCAAAGCAATAATCGCCGATATGCAGGAGCTGGTGATGCAGATGCGTCAGGCGGCGGCTGTTGTCGCCATGCCAGGCGATCTGGCCGTCGATCTCGGCGTGTTCGGTGGCCCGCAGGATCTGTCGCTGATAGCTCGCATCGAGAAGCGCGTTGGGACAGCCGAGCTCGCGGATCGTGGCGCGCAGATACCAGAGTACCCATTCCGAGCCGCGCTCCGAAGCGTGGCGGGGGAATTGGTGATTGGCGCTCTCGCCAACCGGGGCGAGGAAGCGCAGATGCCGCAACATTTCGGCAAGCGCCCGATAATCGAGCCAGCGCTCGTGCCAGCGGCCCTTATGGCCGAAATGGACGAGGGAAATGATGGCGGCGATCAGCACGAATTCGCACGAGACCAATATGGCCTTGAAGACGAGCGCAGCCTCGGCATGTTCTTCTTGAGGACCGATGGGCAGCACGCCGATGAGCGAAAAAGCGATCGCCAGGACCGCCAACACGTAGCAGAGCACATAGGCGCTGCGATAAGCGTTGACGAAATAGGTCGCCTGCGCATCCGCCGCGGCAAAGCGCGACAGCAGGAGATCCTCAATCTGCGCCCTGAAGCCGCCGCCCTCCGGCGCCTCGTCCAGGAAGCCTCGCCAATGCTTGCGGATCTCGGGAAGGCCGTCGATGGCAAGATAGCGCCGCCACTCCCAGAATCGCGGCAATTTGGTCAAGGCGTCATACGCCGTCCAGATGCATTCGGACCTCGAGGGCTCGATCAGGAAGTCTTCGAGCCGCTCGGCGGCCAAGGGGCTGATGGCGAGCGCGGCATCGACCGCCTCGGCGATCGGCCCTTTGCTGGCGTCGGCGAGCGGGACTTCGCGCGTGGCATCCGAGACATGCGCGATGATCCACGGCGCCTGCTCGCGGTCGCTCGCGATCCACACCACCGGAATGCCGGCATCGAGCGCATGGGCGACGATATCGGCCGTGCCGCCCTTCTTCGTCGCAGGAGCGCCGTCCCAGACGGCGACAAGGATATCGATCTGGCGCAACATCAGGCCGCCGGCGCGCGCATAGGCCGCGGGCGGTGCGCCGTGCGTCTCCTCGAGCTCCACGACCACGGTCGCCTCCGACAAGGCCGCCGCGAATTCCAGGCGACGGTCGGAGGTGATCTCGCCCGTCTCGCCCCTCGATATGAAATCCTCCTCGTAACGCCGGCGCGGAAAGGGCAGGACGGCCGTCACATCCCAGCTCCGCGGCCGCGCCTTCACGGCGATCCGGTCGGCCCCCTCGGCGAAGCATGAGAAGAGCCGGACACGGTGCGGGGTCGTCTCGACATAAAGACGGCGATCCTGAGTGTGTCGCGCGAGGCAGGCCGCATCGATCGCCGAGAAGACCTCGACGAGATGCCTTTCGGCACGCTGCGCCGCTTCATCGGCGAGCTTGTCGGGCTTATGGCCTGTGATTCCGACCGCCAAGGTGAGTTGCGGCCATTGCGGAACTGCGGACATGCCTCATTGTCCAGATGGCGTTAAGCAGCGTCAATGATGCGGCCTGCCCTCCCCCGGCGCGGCCGTCCCCTTGCCGGTGACTCCGAGATAGCGATCGAGCGTGACGGCATCGTCTCGCAGCGTCGCGCTGTCGGCCCGGTGCACGATCGTGCCGCGCTCCAGGATGATCGCCTCATCGGTGACGCCGAGGATCTTCTTGGCATGCTGCTCGATGACGATGGCCGAGAGGCCCTCATCACGGATGATGCGCCGCAAAGCCCGCAAGAGCTCCTCCACGATCACGGGAGCGAGACCCTCGGTCGGCTCGTCGAGGAGCAGCAATTTCGGGTTGAGCACCAGCGCCCGACCGATGGCCAGCATCTGCTGCTCGCCGCCCGACAATTGATTGCCGAGATTGGCGCGGCGCTCGTCGAGCCGCGGAAACATCTCGTAGATGCGCGCCGGCGTCCAGGGGCCGCTGCGCGCCACGGCCGTCAGGTTCTCCTCGACCGTCAGCGAGCGGAAGATATTGCGCTCCTGAGGCGTCCAGCCGATGCCGGCCCTTGCCCGCTCATCGGGCCGCAGGCGCGTCAGGTCGCGATCACCGAGCAGCACCCGCCCGCCGCGATGGCGCGTCACGCCGATGATGGTGTTGACGAGCGTCGTCTTGCCGACGCCGTTGCGTCCAAGGACGGCGAGCGAGCGCCCTTCGCTGAGCTGCAGCGAGATGTCCGAGATGACGATCGCCTCGCCATAGCCGGCCCGCACCCCGTCCAGGTTGAGGAGATCAGCCATGATGTTCCTCGCCGAGATAGACGGCGCGCACGCGTTCATCCTTGGCCACCACCTCGGTCGGTCCCTCGGTCAGGAGGGCGCCGTTCACCAGCACCGAGATGCGGTCCGCATAGGCGAAGACGAGGTCCATATCGTGCTCGATCAGCAGCACCGACACCTCGCGCGGCAGAGCGGCGACCGTCGCCACCAGCTCTTGACGCTCGGCCTGCGGCACGCCCGCGGCCGGCTCGTCGAGCAGCAGGACGCGCGGCCTCGAGGCGAAGGCGAGCGCGATCTCGAGCAGGCGCTGCTTGCCATAGGCGAGGCTCGCGGTGCGCTGCGCCAGCACATCGGTCAGGCGAAAACGCGCGGCGATCTCGGCCACCTCGGCGACGACGCCGCTGCCGCCGACGCGACGCCACCAGGCCTTGCCGCCGCCGCGCCGCTCGGACACGGCGAGCGCCAGAGCCTCGAGCGGGGTCATGTCGGCGAAGAGCTGGTTGATCTGGAAGGTCCGCGCCAGGCCCCGCCGCACGCGCAGATCGCTGCGCAGATGCGTCACATCCTCGCCGGCGAGCCGGATCGTGCCGCTCGACGGCGCGAGCACGCCGGTGAGGAGATTGACGAAGGTCGTCTTGCCGGCGCCGTTCGGGCCGATCAAGGCGTGGCGCGCGCCCTGCTCCAGGCGAAACGCTACATTGTCGGTCGCCAATATGCCGCCGAAACGCTTCACGAGCCCGATGGTTTCGAGCGCCGCCGTCACGCCGCGCCTCCCGGCGCAGGCGGTTGCAGGACGTCCCTGCCCCCGCCCAGTCCAAGCCGGGACGCGATCGCCCCCATGACCCGATGCGCGACGCGCGCCAGCCGCTCCCGCCTCACCAGCACCAGGGCGACGAGCAGGAAGCCGATCCAGAACTGCCAGTGCTGCGGCGTGACCGTGGCGATGGCGTCCTGCAGCACCCGGAACAGCGCCGCCCCGATGAGCCCGCCATAGAGATAGCCGGTGCCCCCGATGATGAGCACGAGCAGCACATCGGCCGAGCGGTTGAAGTCGAAGACGTCGAGCGAGACGAATTGCGTCGTCTGCGCCAGCAAGGCGCCCGCCACGCCCGCATAGGCCGCACCGATGGTGTAGACGGCCATCAGGCGGCCGGAGACCGGGATGCCGATCGCGGCGGCCCGCAATGGGTTGTCGCGGATCGAGCGCAGCGACAGGCCGAAGGGCGAATTGACGATGCGCCGCGCCAAGAGGAACATCAGGAAGAGCACGATGAAGCTGTAGAGGCTCGCGGTGCGCCCGAAGATGTCGAAGCCGAACAGGCCGAGCACGGGCCCCGGCGAGACCCCTTGCAGCCCGTCCGCGCCGCCGGTCAGCCAGGCCGTCTGGTTGGCGATCTCGCCGAGCACCAAGGCGACGCCGAGCGTCACCATTAGGCGGGTGAGATCCGAGCCGCGCAGCACGAGGAGACTCGTCGCCAGGCCGAGCGACGCCGCGACCGCGCAGGCGATCAGGAGGCCGAGCAGCGGATCGGCGACACCGTATTTGGTGAGGAGGCCCGCAACATAGGCGCCGGTTCCGAAGAAGGCGGCATGTCCGAGCGACACGATCCCCGCATAGCCCAGCACCAGATCGAGCGAGAGGGCGAAGAGGGCGAGGATGGCGACCTCGTTGATGAGGAGGTTGCGGCTCGGCAAGGCGAGGAGCGCCAGCGCCGCCACCACCCAGAAGACGATCTCGCCGGGCCGCCAGCGGGCGCGCCGCGACAGGCCGGCCGCGACATCGGCCTCCGCGGCTCGAGGGGTCGACAATGCGGCGTCCGTCATCGGGCGCGCGCCAGGAGGCCTTGAGGCCGCAGGATCAAGACGACGATCATCACCGTGTAGATGACGAAAGCCCCGAAGGACGGCACGTAATATTTGCCGGCCACATCGGCGACGCCGAGAATGAGCGAGGCGATGAACGGGCCGGTGATGCTCGACGTGCCTCCAACCGTCACCACGATCAGGAAGTAGATCATGAATTTCAGGGGAAAGATGGGATCGAGGCCGAGGATCTCGGCCCCGAGCGCGCCGCCGAGCCCGGCCAGCCCCGATCCGACCGCGAAGGTCAACGCAAAGACGGTGTTCACGTCGATGCCGAGACCGCGCGCCACGCGCGGATCATCGACGGCGGCGCGCAGCCGGCTGCCGAAACGGGTGCGCGACAAGGTGAGCTGCAAGGCGACGGTCAGCAGGCCGCAGAGCACGATGATGAAGGCGCGATAAATGCCGATCGATATGCCGAGAACCTCGACGCGCCCTTGCAGGTAGGCCGGCAATTTGATGATCCGCTGCTCGGAGCCCATCAGATAATCGGTCGCCGACGAGGCCATGAAGACGAGGCCGATCGAGAACAGCACCTGTTCGAGATGGCTGCGTCCATAGAGCCGACGGTAGAGCGTGCGCTCGAGCAGGAGGCCGATGACGGCCGCGACCAGGAAGGCGCAAGGCAGCGTCGCCAGGAAGGGCGCGCCGAGCCGGTCCATCATCAGGACGGTGACATAGCCGCCCGTCATGGCGAAGGCGCCATGGGCGAGGTTGACGAAGTTCATCAGCCCGAGCGTGACGGCGAGCCCGCAGGCGAGCACGAACAGCAGCATGCCGTAAGCGACGCCGTCGAAAAGGATCGTCAGCATGAGCTCGGCATGGCCTGATCCGGTCCGTTCATCTCGGCAAGTCATTCATCTCGGCAATTGCCGCGGCTCAACACATCCCGCCGGGCCGGGTGACGCCCCAGCCGGCAAGACCATGCTGAGTGTGCGCGATTCTCGATCGATTAGACAAGCGGGATCGCCAGGCAAGTAGAAGCGCCAGCAAAGCGCCCCTCCCGACGTCGGCTATTGCTTGGCCGCCTTCGCCGGGTCCTTGACATTGGGGATGGTCTCGAACTCGACATTGTAGAGTTCGCCATTCACCTTCTCGACCTTGCGGATATAGATGTTCTGGATGATGTCCCGCGTCGCCGGGTCGATCGAGATCGGGCCGCGCGGGCTGGTCCAGGCCATGCCTTTCATGGCGGCGAGGAGCCCGTCGCCATCGGTCGCGCCCTTGGTCTTCTTCAGCGCCTCGTAGATGAGACGCATGCCGTCATAGCCTCCGACGGCCATGAAGTTCGGCCGCATGCCCTTATTTGCCTGCGCGAAAGCGCCGACGAACGCCTTGTTCTCGGCGCTGTCATGGGCGGCCGAATAGAGATGCGCCGAGACCACGCCGAGCGCCACATCGCCCATGCCGTTGAGCTGGTCGTCATCGGTGAGATCGCCGGTGCAGATCAGGCGCACCCCCGATTTGTCGAGGCCGCGCTCCAGGAATTGCTTCATGAACAGGGCGCCCGAGCCCGACGGCACGAAGACGAACAGCGCTTCGGGCTTGAGATCCGCGACCTTCTGCAGGAAGGGCGAGAAATCGGGGTTGGCGAGCGGCACTTTGAGGTTGTCGAGGATCGAACCGCCCCCCTTGGTGATGGTCTCGGTGAAGGCCTTCTCGGCATCGAGGCCGGGCCCGTAATTGGAGACCAGGGTCACGGCCTTCTTGATGCCGTTCTTGAGCGCCCATTCGGCCATCGGCACGGTCGATTGCGGCAGAGTAAAGCTGGTGCGCACGATATAAGGCGAAGCTTCGGTGATGCTCGACGTGCCCGCCGCCATCACGATTTCGGGAACCTTGGCCTGGGTGGCAAGCGGCGCCACGGCCAGTGCGATCGGGGTGAGGCCGAAGCCCGCGACGAAGGCGACCTTGTCGTTGACGATCAACTCCTGTGCCAGGCGCTTGGAGACATCCGGCGAGCCGGTATCGTCCTTGACGATCAGCTCCAGGGTCTTGCCGGCGACGCTCGCCCCGTTCTGTTGCATGAACAGGCGTGCCGCCGCCTCGATCTGCCGGCCGGTCGAGGCTTGCTGGCCGGTCAGCGGCAGGATCAAGCCGACCTTGACGCTGTCTTGCGCCGCGGCGGCGCCCGTCCATAGCCCGATTGCGACGAGCGCACCGAGCGCCCGCGTGACCTGTCTTGCCGACATTCAACCCTCCCTCGGCACCCCTCCCTCGGGAAGCCCGTTCTGCGCGTTTTCCGCGCGAACATTACCCACTCGCGGCAGCGATGCAAAGCAGCGTTGCGGGCAGCGCCTGCAGCGCTGATCAAGCTCTTGCCCGCCGGGCTTGACGGAACAGGCCGCACGGTAGCGGAGTAAGGGCGATGACCCGCAATGGAGGAGCGTCCGATGCAACTTGCCATGATCGGTCTCGGCAGAATGGGCGCGAATATCGTGCGCCGCCTGATGCGCGACGGCCATAACTGCGTCGTCTACGACGCCAATCCCAAGGCGGCCGATGCCTTGGCCGGCGAGGGGGCGGTCGCGGTGAAGAGCCTCGCCGAGCTGAAGGCCAAGCTGACGGCGCCGCGCGCCGCCTGGATCATGGTGCCGGCCGGCGAGATCACCGAGCGCACGGTCGAGGAGCTGGCAGGGTTGTTCGAGCCGGGCGACACGATCATCGATGGCGGCAACAGCTTCTGGAAGGATGACATCAGGCGCGCCAAGGGTCTTGCCGCCAAGGGCCTGCACTATCTCGATGTCGGGACGAGCGGCGGTGTCTGGGGCATCGATCGCGGCTATTGCATGATGATCGGGGGCGACAAACCCGTGGTCGACCGTCTCGATCCGATCTTCCGCACCTTGGCGCCAGGTCCCGGAAATATCCCAAAGACGCCGCAGCGGGACGGCCGCGATCCCCGCGCGGAGCTCGGTTACATCCATGCCGGCCCGAGCGGTGCCGGCCACTTCGTCAAGATGGTGCATAACGGCATCGAATACGGGCTGATGCAGGCCTATGCCGAAGGCTTGGAAATCCTCCACCATGCCGACAGCGAGCAACTGCCTCCCGAGCATCGCTTCGGGCTCAACCTCCCCGACATTGCCGAGGTATGGCGGCGGGGCAGCGTCATCTCGTCCTGGCTCCTCGACCTGACCGCGGCTGCGCTCGCCGGCGACGAGAAGCTCGCCGCCTTCACCGGCCATGTCGAGGATTCGGGCGAAGGGCGCTGGACGGTGCAGGCGGCGGTGGAAGAGGCTGTGCCGGCCCCTGTGCTGACCACTGCCCTCTATACGCGCTTCCGTTCGCGCGAAGCCGAGAGCTTCGCCGACAAGTTGCTCTCGGCCATGCGCAAAGGCTTCGGCGGACACGGAGAGGCAAAGCTCAGCTAGGGCGCTCGACCATGCCGAAGGAAAGCCACACGGCTCCTGCCGTCCTCGTGCTCATGGGCGTCTCCGGCGCCGGCAAGACGACGATCGCCACGCTCCTGGCAAAGGGCCTCGGCTGGCCCTATCGCGATGCCGATGAGTTCCATCCCAAAGCCAATATCGACAAGATGAAGAGCGGCGTGCCGCTCACGGATGAGGATCGCTGGCCCTGGCTGCGGGCCATCGCCGCCTGGATCGACGAGGAGCGGGCAAATGGCCGGCACGCCGTCGTAACCTGCTCGGCGCTGAAGCGCAGCTATCGCGAGATCATCATCGGGGACCGTCGCGATGTGCGCCTGGTCTTCCTCAAGGGCGACAAGAGATTGCTGGCGCAGCGGCTCAAGGCGCGCCACGGTCATTTCATGCCGCCCGCGCTGCTCAAGAGCCAATTCGACGATCTCGAGGAACCCGGCCCCGCCGAGAACCCGGTCACGGTCTCGGTCGACGCGACGCCTGACGAGATCGTCTCGCATATCCTCTCGCGGCTGGCGCTGGCGGCTCAGAAGTAACCGAAGAAGGAATGCGCACGGGCGCTTAGCGACACCATTCAACGATTTGATAAACAATAAGATTCATGGGCAACCTCCGCAAATGCGCTGCCCATTTGAGCGTCTTTGCGGGCGAGGAATCAAAGCCTCGCCGCGAGCCCTGTCAGCAGGTCGGTCACGGCGCCCGCGCCCTGAACCACCGGACGCGCCGAGTGCATGATGACGGATGGCAGCGCGAGCACCGGAACCGGCACTCCGAAGAGCGAGCGGGAGCGATCGGGCTGCGAGGCCGCCCGTGTTGCGGGTTGCGGAGGCAGATCAAGCTGAGGCAATGCGTCGAGCGCGCTCGCGGCCGCCAAAGTCACCTGGCCGGGGCAAGCAGTGATGCAGGACGGCGAGACGTCCTTCGGCTTCGCGATAACGACCTTGGGCGTGTGCGACGGACGATTGCGAGGCGGGGTCGCGGCCGGCACCGACGGCGAGGCACTTGTACTTGTACTTGCACTTGCACTTGCACTTGCACTTGGACTTGCGCCTGCAACGATCATCGGCTTGTCGGAAGCCTCCGGCGCAGGTTGGGTGGCCTGCAGCCGGGCACTGGCCGTCGCCTGCGGTGCGATCTCGATCACGCGCACCTGCGGCGGGGCGGAGCCCGAGGGCGTGGAAGACAAGCTCCGAATCACCGCCGGCGCGACCGGGCTCGAGACTTCACCGCCACTTCGAGCTCGCGAGAGGTCTTGGGGCCCCGACAGGTCCTGTCGAAGCCAACTGGAGAATGCGAGCGTCACGCACAGGGTCGCAATCGAGGAAACCGCAACCTCGGTCACGAATCGCCTGCCCGCCTTGCCGGCGCCCTTCAGAAGCGATGTCGCGGCAACGTCACTCATGGAGGCTCTCCATCTCTCGGATCATGTCAGAGGCCCGGGATAGAAGCCGCCTTCTGTGACCGCACTTCGACCGCGGAATGGTCCTGACGCGACCTTAGGGCGACGGGGAGCGCCCGGATCGGCGCAAATTGGGCTGATTTCAGCCTCGGGAGTCTGGCCTTAAGGATTTGTAATCTCGCCCTAAGGGCCTGGCAGGGTCGCGGACCGGCATAAAGGAGTGCGGGGTCCTGGCCTCAGCTCGGCCGGCGGTGGTTTGCGGTAGAGGCAGGATGGACAGGCGCGGTACAGGCCGTCATATGCACACGCATGTGATCGAGATCGAGGAGCGGGGACGATGGGCGTTGCGAGGGGAGCGTTCGTTCGTCAGGCTGGACTGCGCCCGGATCGGAGGTGCCGGTGAGGCTTGCCGCGCAAGGCGAAGGGGCCGCGGACGGGCGATCCGGATCACGGGCGCAGCGGCGCTGCGACACGTCGGTCCTGCTGCTGGTGCTGTCGGCGCCGCTGCTCAGCGGCTGCATCCTCGATTCGCCAAAGCCGACGCTCGATATCGAGGTCGCGAAATCCTTTCGCGAGGCGCGGGCGGCGCCGGCTCTGCCGCCCTCGATCGACTGGCCGCGCGATTTCCGCTCGGCCGAGCTGACGAGACTTGCCGCCGATGCCCAGGCCGGCAATCTCGATATCGCGGCAGCGGTCGCCCGGATCGCGCAAGCCGATGCCCAGGCGACGATCGACAGCGTCGGCCTGTATCCGACGCTCGGTGGCACCGCCAACGCCCAGCGCAGCTTCTCGCCGGGCACCACTCACAGCAAGCGAGGCCCGTTCAAGACCTCGTCGAGCAACCTGTTCTCGCTCGGCCTGACCGCGAGCTATGCGGTGGATTTCTGGGGCTTGAACGCGGCCAATGCGCGTTCCGGCCGGCTGCTTGCCGAAGCGAGCCGCTTCGACCGCGATGTGGTGGCGCTGACGACGGCGGCCTCAGTCGCCAACAGCTATCTGGCGATCCTGGGCGCGCAGGACCGCCTGCGGATCGCCAACAACAACACGCAGATAGCGGATCGGGTTCTCAAGGCGATCCAGAACAAGCTTGCAGTCGGAACCGGGACGGCCATCGACGTCTCCCAGCAGGAAAGCGTCGCCGGGACCCAACGCGCCTCCATTCCGCCGCTCGTCCAGACGGTCGCGCAGAGCAAGAATCTGCTCGCCGTGCTGATGGGACGCACGCCCGAGAGCTCGTCGGTCAAGGGCGGCAGCCTCGACAGCCTGACGGTGCCGCGCGTCCCCGCCGGCATCCCCTCTCAGCTCCTGCTGCGCCGTCCCGACATCGCCGCGGCCGAGGCTCAGCTTGCAGCGGCCAATGCCAGCGTCTATGCGGCGCGCGCGGCCTTCTTTCCCAACATCAAGCTCAGCGCCCAGGGGGGCGTCGAGAGCCTGCTGCTCAAGACGCTGTTCCGCTCGGACGCGGTGTTCGGGCAGATGGCGGCAGGCCTCACCCAGCCGATCTTCGACGGCTACAACCTCGAGGGGCAGCTCGAGCTGCAGCAGGGCAGGCAGGCCGAGCTCCTGCAGACCTACCGCAAGGCCATCATCCAGGCCTTCAGCGATGTCGAGAACGCGCTGATCGCGGTCGAGCAGACGACGCGCCATGAGCGGCTCGAGGCCGATGTCGTCACCACCTCGCGCAAGGCCTATCAGCTCACCGAGCAGAAGCTTCGAGAAGGAACGATCGACATCACCACCGTGCTCAACACACAACAGACGCTTTTTCAGGCTGAAGATACGCTGTCGCAGATCCGGCTGCAGCGCCTACTGGCCGTCGTCAGCCTCTATCAGGCGCTCGGAGGCGGCTGGACGCGGGATCGCTATCCCGTGACCAAAGACGATGAAGCCGCCACGCAGCCCGGTCCTGTGCTACCCTCAGGAGTTGTTGCCACCCCAGGCAATCAGCCATGAAACGCATACTGCTCCTGCTCTTGATCGTGGCCGGCGGCGCCTATTACGCCAACCAGGCCGGGCTGGTGCCCGGCTGGGAGCCGGTGCCGCTGCCGCAATGGGTTCCCGATTGGGCCCGCATCGCGCCGCATGCGGCGAGCCCGGATGGGGCCGCCGGGCGCGGAGGCGGTCAGCGCAGCGGCCAAGGGCGCTCCGGGCAAGGGCGTAACGGCCAGGGCGGCGGAGGTGACGGCCCCATTCCGGTCGTGGCCGCTGCGGCCCGCTATGAGGACGTGCCGGTGACGGCGGATGCCGTGGGGACGGTGCAGGCGCTCAACACCGTCACGGTGCGCGCCCAGGTCGACGGCAAGCTGATCGAGCTCGACTTCAAGGATGGCCAGGACGTCAAGAAGGGCGACGTGCTGGCGCGCATCGATCCGGCCACCTATCAGGCGCAATACGATCAGGCGGTGGCCAAGAAGGCGCAGGACGAGGCAACCCTCGCCAATGCCCGCAACGACCTCGTCCGCTACCAGAGGCTCGCCTCGACCGAAGCCGGATCGAAGCAGCAAGCCGACACGCAGAAGGCATTGGTGGCGCAGCTCGAGGCCCAGGTCGCAGGCGACCAGGCCGCGATCGACAACACCAAGGCGACACTCGCCTACACCACGATCGTCGCACCGATCGACGGACGCACCGGCATCAGGCTCGTCGACCAAGGCAATATTCTGCGGTCCTCCGACATAGCCGGCATCGTCGTGATCACGCAGGTCAAGCCGATCACCGTGCTCTTCAACCTGCCGCAGCAGCAATTGCGGGCCGTGAATGCCTCGATGGTGAAAGGCCCGGTCGCAGTCAACGTGCTGGAGGCCGACAACACCACGGTAATCGACAAGGGGATCATCCAGGTCATCGACAACCAGGTCGACCAGACCACCGGCACGATCAAGTTCAAGGCCCTCTACCCGAACGCCAATCTGCAATTATGGCCAGGGCAGTTCGTCAATGTGCGGCTCTATGTGGACGTGCTCGAGCACGCCGTCGTAGTCCCAACCGCAGCGGTCCAGCGCGGCCCGAACGGCGCCTATGTCTACGTGCTCGGGGGCAATTCCAAGGTGGCGCTGCGCAATGTCATGGTCGGGCGCCAGAACGAGACGGAGGCCGTCATCACCTCGGGCCTGCAGCCTCCCGAGCAGGTCATCACCACCGGCTTTGCGCGGCTGACGGACGGAAGCGAGGTGCGCATTGCCCCGCCCGAGGCGGCGTCCGGTGCCGCCGCGCCGGCGAGTCCTGCCATCGCAAGTCCTGCCGTCGCAAGTCCTGCCCAAGCAAGTCCTGCCCAAGCAAGTCCTGCCCCAGCAAGTCCTGCCCAAGCAAGTCCCGCCCCGGCAAGTCCCGCCCCGGCAAGTCCCGCCCCGGCAAGTCCCGCTCAGGCAAGTCCGGCCCCGGCAAGTCCCGCTCAGGCCGGCGCGGCGGCGGCCGTCGTCGCCGATCCGCCGGCTGCTCGCCCCCCCGATAGCGGCGCACAGGCCGGCACCCCCGGCCGCCGACCATCCGGAGAGGGCGGCGCCGGACGTCGTCAGCGCGGACAGCGCCCGCCGGGAGAAGGCCAGGCTGCCTCTCCGGCGCCGCCCGCACCGTCGCCAGGTGCGCCTCCTGGGGCGCCTCCATCGCAATGAGCGTATCGACGCCCTTCATCGAGCGGCCGATCGCGACATCGCTTCTCGGCTTCGCGGTGTTGCTGTGCGGAGTCCTGGGGTTCCTGCGCCTGCCGGTCTCGGCGCTGCCGCAAGTCGATTTCCCGACATTGCAGATCACAACCCAGCTGCCGGGCGCCAGCCCCGATACCATCGCCTCGCTGGTCACCGCGCCGCTCGAGCGGCAATTCGGCCAGATCCCGTCGCTCTCGACCATGTCGTCGCAGAGCTCCTTCGGCCTGTCCCAGGTCACGCTGCAATTCGATCTCGATCGCGACATCGATGGCGCGGCGCAAGACGTGCAGTCGGCGATCAACGCCGCCTACTCCACCTTGCCCCGCAACCTCCCCTACCCGCCGACCTATGCCAAGGTGAACCCCGCCGATACGCCGATCCTGACGCTCGCCCTCACCTCGAGAACCGAATCGCTGCGCACGCTCTCCGATCTCGCCGACACCTTGCTGGCGCAACGCCTGAGCGAGGTGACCGGCGTCGGCCATGTCTCGGTCGAAGGCGGCATCAAGCCGGCGATCCGGATCCAGGCCGACCTCGCGCGGCTCGCCTCCTACAAGATCGGCATCGAGGACCTGCGCACCGCCATCAACGCGGCGAATGTGGCAGGATCGAAGGGCGCCCTCGACGGCGCGCAGCAATCCTACACCATCGCGGCGAACGACCAGATCACGGCGGCTTCAGCCTACAGGACCGTCGTCATCGCCTATCGCAACGGCGCACCGGTGCTGCTGCGCGACGTCGCCGATGTCGTCGACGGACTCGAGAATGCGCGCGTCGGCGGCTGGTACAAGGGCGAGCCCGCCGTCATCATCGATGTGCAGCGTCAGCCGGGCGCCAACATCATCGGCACGGTCGATCTCGTGAAGAAGGAATTGCCGCGGCTCTCCCGCTCCATGGCGGCCGGCGTCAATCTCACGGTCGTCAACGACCGCACCGAGACCATCCGCGCATCGATCGCCGATGTCGAATTCACGCTGGTGCTCGCCGCCTTCCTCGTCGTGCTCGTGGTGCTCCTCTTCCTGCGCACCGTGCGCGCCACCATCATCGCAGGCGTGGCGCTGCCGCTGTCGATCATCGCCACCTTCGGCGTGATGTGGCTTGCCGGCTTCTCGCTCGACAACCTCTCGCTCATGGCCCTGACCATCGGCACGGGCTTCGTCGTCGACGACGCAATCGTCATGATCGAGAACATCGTGCGCAACATGGAGGGCGGAAAATCGCCGCTGCAGGCAGCGCTCGACGGCGCCCGCCAGATCGGCTTCACCATCATCTCGCTCACCGTCTCGCTGATCGCCGTCTTCATCCCGCTCCTGTTCATGACCGGGCTCGTCGGGCGCATGTTCCGCGAATTCGCCCTCACCTTGTCGATCGCGGTCGTGGTCTCGGCCATCGTCTCCCTGACGCTGACGCCGATGATGTGCGGCCAGCTCCTGCGCATGACCCATGATCGCGAGCCGGGCTTCCTGGCGCGCGCCGCCGAATGGCCGATGACGGCCATGACGAGGCTCTACGCGGCGACGCTCGGCTGGGCCCTGGCGCGGCGGCGCTTCATGCTGTTCCTCACCTTCGGCACGCTGGCGCTGACCAGCTATCTCTACGTCGTGATCCCGAAAGGCTTCCTGCCGCGCCAGGATACCGGCCTCCTCACCATCGTCCTGCAGAGCACGCCCGACGTCTCGTTTGCGCAGATGAGCCGGCTGCAGAGCGCGGTGTCCGAGGTCATCAGCAAGGATAAGGAGGTGTCGGGCGTGGTCGCGGTGCTCGGCATCGGCACGCTGAACGCCACGAGCAATGTAGGACGTCTCTCGGTTACCCTGACGCCCCGCAACAACCGTCGCGACACGGCCGACGAGATCGGAGCGAGACTAGCCAAAGCGGCCTCCGCCGTGCCGGGCGTGACGGTGTTCGTCGAGCCGGTGCAGGATATCCAGATCACCACGCGGGCGAGCCGCTCCCAATATCAATACACCTTGACCGGAACCGACACCGACGAGATCGACCAATGGGCGGCGCGCCTCGCCGATCGTCTCAACACGGTGCCTGCCTTCCGCAATATCGCGCTCGAAACGCAGGTTGGCGGCCTGCGCACCTTCATCGACATCGACCGCGAACAGGCCGGCCGGCTCGGCATCACGGTCCAGAATATCGACGACACGCTGAACGACGCTTTCGGCCAGCGCCAGATCTCGACGATCTATGCCCAGTCGAACCAGTATCGCGTGATCCTGGAAGCGGCGCCGCAATACCAGACGGATCCGACGGTGCTGGAGAAGCTCTACATATCGGGCTCGACCAACGTCGTGCAATCGACCGCCCTCGGTGCGCCCACGGCGCCGACCATCAACACCGCCGTCAACGGCTCTCCGCAGGTGCCGCTCGGCTCGCTCGCCAAGATCAAGCGCATCACCGCGCCTTTGTCGATCGCCCATGAGGGGCAATTCCCGGCCGCGACCCTCTCCTTCGACCTGGCGCCCGACGCATCGCTCGGCGACGCGGTCGACGCCATCTCCATGGCCGAGCGCGATATCGACCTGCCGCAGACGGTGATCGGCTCCTTCAGCGCCGACGCAGCGGAGTTCAACCGCTCGCTCGCCGGCGAACCCTGGCTGATCCTCGCGGCCGCGGTCACCATCTATCTCGTGCTCGGCATGCTCTATGAGAGCTTCATCCATCCGCTGACGATCCTCTCGACCCTGCCCTCGGCCGGAGTCGGGGCGCTGCTGGCGCTGATTCTGTTCAAGCAGGATCTGTCGATCGTCGCCCTGATCGGCATCATCCTGCTCATGGGCATCGTCAAGAAGAACGCGATCATGATGATCGACTTCGCGCTCGACGCCGAGCGCACTGACGGCCTTGCGCCGCGGGACGCGATCGTGCGTGCGTGCCATCTGCGCTTTCGCCCGATCATGATGACGACGCTCGCCGCCCTGTTCGGCGCACTGCCGCTGGCGCTCGCCCACGGAACGGGCAGCGAGCTGCGCATCCCGCTCGGCATCACCATCATCGGCGGCCTGCTGTTGAGCCAATTGCTGACGCTCTATACGACGCCGGTGATCTATCTCGCCTTCGAGGAGCTGCGCGACCGTTTCTGGGGGCAGCGCGCGCCCCCGCTCCGGCCGACAGCCGCCATCGTGCTGATGCCGACGCCCGCCCCGCCACTCGGCCGAGAGGCGGCCGAGTGATGAATATCTCGGCGCCCTTCATCCGGCGGCCGGTCGGCACCACGCTGATGGCGATCGGCCTGTTCCTGGTGGGCGCGGTGGCCTATGTGTTCTTGCCGGTGGCAAGCCTGCCCTCCGTCGAATTTCCGGTCATTCGCGTCATCGCCAGCCGGCCGGGCGCCGACCCGCAGACCATGGCCGCCTCGGTCGCCGCGCCTCTGGAGCGCCATCTCGGCGAGATCGCCGGCGTCAACGAGATCACCTCGAACTCGTCGCTCGGCTCCTCGGTGATCGCCATCCAGTTCGACCTCAACCGCAAAATCGACAATGCGGCGCGCGACGTGCAGGCGGCGCTCAATGCCGCCGCCAACGACCTGCCGGGCGATCTGCCGACCCTGCCGATCTTCCGCAAGGCCAATCCGGCGGCGGCGCCGGTCTTCATCCTCGCCCTCACCTCGGACACCCTGCCGGCGGACGCCATCTACGACGCGGCCGACACCATCATGGCGCAGCGCATCTCCCAGGTCGACGGGGTCGGCGAGGTGACGGTGAACGGCGCCGAGCAGCCCGCCATCCGGGTGCGCGTCGATCCGGCCCGGCTCGCCGCCATGGGCATCAGCCTGGAATCGGTGCGCAAGGCGATCATCAACGCCAACGCCCCGAACCAGCTCGGCAGTTTCGAGGGCGACACGCAAACCGAGACCATCGCCACGAATGACCGCATCTCGGCGCTGCAGGATTATCGCGACATCGTGGTGACGGCGGCGAACGGCACGGTGGTGAAGCTGTCGCAGATCGCCCGCCTGGAGCGCGGGGTGCGCAACAGCCGCGCCGCGGGCTGGTATAACCGCAAGCCCGCCGTGCTGCTCATCGTCACCAAGCAGGCCGACGCCAACGTCATCGACACCGTCGACCGGGTGAAGGCGCTGCTGCCGCAGCTGCAGCGGCTCATACCGGCCGGCATCAAGATCGAGGTGATGGCCGACCGGACGCTGACGATCCGCGCCTCGATCACCGAGGTCCAGCGCACCTTGATGATCGCCATCACCCTGGTCATGATGGTGGTGTTCGTCTTCCTGCGCCGGGCCACGCCGACTATCGCTGCCGGCGTCACCGTGCCCTTGTCGCTCGCCGGCACCTGCGCCGCCATCTGGGCGTCGGGCTTCGCGCTCGACAATCTGTCGCTGATGGCGATCACCATCTCGGTCGGCTTCGTGGTCGATGATGCGATCGTGATGATAGAGAACATCCACCGCAACATGGAAGCGGGGATGGGCCGGCTCGAAGCCGCCCTGACCGGCGCCCGCCAGATCGGCTTCACGGTGATGTCGATCTCGGTCTCGCTGATCGCCGCCTTCATCCCGCTCTTGTTCATGCAAGGCATATTGGGCCGGCTGTTTCGCGAATTCTCGCTGACGCTGGTCTTCGCCATCGTCATCTCGACCTTCGTCTCGCTCAGCGTGACGCCGATGATCTGCGGACGCTTCATGCGCCACGACCGCGACGCCAAGCAGCGCTGGTATGATCGCCTGGTCGAAGGAGCGCTGACGCGCCTGACGAACGCCTATGGGCGCTCGCTGCGCATCGGCCTGCGCCATCCCTGGCTGATGCTGATCGTCATGGCGGCGACCATCGGCTTGACGGTGCAGCTCTACCGCACGACGCCGAAGGGCTATTTTCCGCAGGACGATACCGGCCTGCTCTTCGGCTTCACCGAGGCCTCTCCCGACATCTCCTTCCCGGCCATGCAGACATTGCAGCAGCAGGCCGGCGACATCATCGTGGCCGATCCGGCGATCGCAGGGGTCTCCTCCTTCGTGGGCGGCGGCTCGACCGTCAATCACGGCACCTTCTATGTCAGCCTCAAGCCGGAGGGCGAGCGCCAGCTCACCGCTGCGCAGGCGATCGACCGCATGCGCCAAAAGCTCGACAACATCGCCGGCCTGCGCGTCTATCTGTTCCCCGTGCAGGATCTGCGGGCCGGAGCAAGGCAAGGCAAGGCGCAATACCAGTTCACCCTCTGGGATCCGGATTTCGACGAGCTCCTCGAATGGTTCCCGAAGGTTCTCGAGCGCATCCGCAAGCTCCCCGGCATCGTCGACGTCGCCTCCGATCGCGAGAAGGGCGGCCTGCAGGCTAATGTCGTCATCGACCGGGACAAAGCCTCGCGTCTCGGCGTCGCCGTCCAGGATATCGACAATGTGCTCGGAGATGCCTACGGGCAAAGGCAGATCTCGACGAACTACACGCAACGCAACCAATACCGCGTGGTGTTCGAGATCTCCCCGTCACGCTCGCGTGATCCTTCGGATTTCACCGGCCTCTACGTGCCGGGGCGCGGCGGCGTTTCTATCCCCCTCTCGGCAGTCGCCCATGTCGAGCGCGGTACGGCCCCGCTCATCGTCAATCACCAAGGCCAGTTTCCGTCGATCACCATCACCTACAACCTGAAGCCCGACACCCCGGTCGGCACCGCGACCGATGCAGTGCAAAAGGCGGTCGACGAAATGCATCTGCCGGCGTCGCTGCACGCCGAATTCGCCGGCGACGCCAAGTCTATCGCCGATAATTCGAGCGGCCAGGGCGTGCTCATCGCCGTGGCGCTGCTGGCCGTCTATATCGTGCTCGGCGTGCTCTATGAGAGCCTCGTCCATCCCGTCACCATCATCTCCACCTTGCCCTCGGCCGGCCTCGGCGCGCTGATCGCCATCAACGCTGCGGGGATGGATCTGACGGTGATCGCCTTCATCGGCATCATCCTGCTCATCGGCATCGTGAAGAAGAACGGCATCATGCTCGTCGATTTCGCCATTCATGCCGAGCGGACGAAGGGCCTGCGCCCGAGCGAATCCGTGGTCGAGGCCTGCATCGAGCGCTTCCGGCCGATCCTGATGACGACGCTCGCGGCGCTGTTCGGCGCCGTTCCGCTGGCCATCGCCACGGGCGCTGGCTCGGAGCTGCGCCGGCCACTCGGCATCACCATCGTGGGCGGGCTGATCCTGTCGCAGGCGCTGACGCTCTACACGACGCCGGTGATCTATCTGCAGATGGCGCGCCTGTCGCGCTTCTGGCGGCGGCTGCGCGGGCGTAGCGCCGCCACCCAGCCAACCCCCGCGCCCGCCGCGATGTAAGCTGTCACCGGCCGGCCGTGCATCTTCATCGCGGGCAGGGCTCGTGCTGAGCCTGGCTTGCCGATACATGCGCGACGGGCGACGAACCGTGGGGGCTCATATCGGTCGGCTTGGCGAATACGCCCGACGCGAGACCTGCGACCAGCACTGAGACAGCGAGGCTGGCGACGATTTTCTCCGAGCGTGGCATCTTGGCGTTCATGCGCTGACTCCGATAGCAAGCTAGGCGGACCCCGCCTTCCGGGGCTGAGGGATGACGGGGTCCTGGCCAGCTGCCGAACAAAGGGGACCATCGGCTGCGGTTGATAATGAGGACTCGCGAAGCGGGGAAAAAATTCCCTGCTCCCGCCATCAATTCCGGGCGCCCCGGCACCACCCAGCCGACGCCGCCCCTGGGCAACGATGTCAGATCCGGCGCATCGGATTTGGCGGTCCGGCGCATTGAGTTGTGGAGGCACCTACCCGGCCGTGTCCAGGCGGCAGAAGCAGGAAGACGTGATCAACATGTCGGCACGGGCCACCGCCAGGTCGAGGCGCTGCTTGATCATGTCGGACTCGCTTTTCTTGCCGAGCCGAAGCAGGCACTCGTGCAAACCGTGCAGGCTCCACTGGTTCTCGGGGTGCTGGCAAGCGCGGCTCAAGACCCCGTCGAGCCCGAGGTCGGCGCGATAGACGCTCTCCGCCTCGTCGACGCGCCCCTGCTCCAGAAGCAGCGCCCCGAGGGCGTGACGCGTCGGCTGCATCCAGGACCACGGTTCGTCATAGGGAAGGCTGTCGTCGAGCTCGACGGACTTGCGCAGATGGGCGAAGGCGAGGTCATGATTGCCCCTGCGGTACTCGATCTCGCCGCGGACCATCTCACCGGCCACGGCCAGGATGTCGAGACAGGTGTTGTTGAAGACATATCGCGTCGGCGGCACCTTGCCCACGGACGTTTCGAAGTTCTTCGCCTCTTCCTCCGCCGCCGGCAGGTTTCCGCTCGCGGCCTGCGCCACCGCCTTGGCGTAATGCTGCATGGCCGTCGTCACGCAGTAGAGAGACTGGTTTGCCGGTGGCTGCTCGGCGATGATCTCCCGCCATTTCCCGAAACGGATGAGGACATGCATCTTCATCGGCACGAAGCCCTCGAGCCAGTCCGCCATGGGCGGAACTTCGACCTCGAGGAGGTCTTCCGGCAGCGTCTCGATCAACTCATTCGCCGCGGCGAGGGCCGGCGCGTACTGCCCGAGGAACATCGCGCCATAGAGCTTGAAGTGGTAATTATGGCAGCGATACAGCGTATAGAAATTGATCGCTCCTTCGCGCTCCAGGAACTTGCGGTCGGCCATGATCGCTCGGCTGTTCCCTTCGACCACATTCCAATAATGGCCGCAGAGAACGTCGATATGGGTCGGCATGTGCAGCAGGTGGCCGGCGTCCGGGACGAGATCGCGCAGCTGATCCGCCGCGCGCAGGGCCCGCTCGGGATGGGGCGACATCTCCATAAGATGGACGTACATGTGGAGAAGGCCCGGATGGCTGGTCCCGCCGGGCGCGGCCATCGCCGTTTCGAGGACCCGAATGGCCTCGAGCGTGCCGGCACCCTCCGCCGGACCACCGCTCTTCAGATCCCAGAGCTGCCAGGGCGTGCGGTTCATGATGGCTTCGGCGAACAGGGCCGCGACGTCGAGATCGTCGGAATGCGTGCGATGAACCTCGCGCATGGCATTGGCGTAGTCGTCGTTCCAGATGGGGCTGACCTCGCCCGGCTCGCCTGCCGGGTAGCGATGCGCCAGCGCTCGGATCAAGGCCTGCTCAACGGGGCTCGCACGATCGAGGCGCGCCATGGCGTTGCGGGTTGCACTATAGGCGAGGGCGAGCGAGCGCTTCAGGTCGACAGCATCGAAGGCCTTCCATTGCTTGTTGTAATTGGGGCCGGCCGCGTAGCCGATGCCCCAATGAGCCATGGCGCAATCGGGGTCGGCCTCGGCCGCCCGTTGGAAGCAGCGAACCGCCTCCTCATGATTGTAGCCGTAGCACCAGATGAGCCCGCGATCGAACCAGAGCTGCGCCTCGGGCGAGGTCGTCGAGACCGGGCGGCGATAGTCGCCGAGATCGTAATAGGCCGTCATCTCAGGCTCCCAACCGCCTCGCCTGGTCGGCCGGACTTTCGCGAAAGTGATAGCAAATGGGCTGTAAGGCGACAAGGCGCCTACTAGGGTCGGGTGTGGACGAGCTCGGTGGTCCTGTCGGGGCTCGCAGGCTTCATCGTCTTGCTGCTGGGCGTGCGACGAGCCCCGCTCCCGGCCGCCGCATGACGGATCGCGCCAGCCGGTAGCCGAGCAGGATCGCGACCAGGAGCGTATAGGTGACGGGCTCGATCGGCCAGGACTTCACCGACAACAGGAAATGCAGCGCCGCCAGGATGGCGGCGAGGTAGACGAAGCGATGCAGGCGCATCCAGGCCTTGCCGCCGAGGCGCCGGATGGCAAGGTTGTTCGAGGTCACCGCCAAGGGCACGAGAACCAGGAAACAGCCCATGCCGATGGTGATGTAGAGCCGCTTGAGGATGTCGGCCAGGATGGCGTCGAGATCGAGCCCCTGGTCGAGCACCAGATAGGTCGTCAGATGCAGCACCGCGTAATAGAAGGCGAGCAGCCCCAGCGCCCGCCGATAGCGCAGGAGGTTGATACCGGTCAGCTGGCGCAGCGGCGTGATCGACAGGCTGGCGATCAGGAAGCGCAGCGCCCATAGTCCCAAGGCATGTTCGAGCGTGCGCATGGGATCGGCGCCGAGACGATCCGTCAGGCCGAGCTCGAACCACCAGACGGCCGGAATGAAGCCGACGAGATAGACGAGGATCTTCGGCAGTTGCGGCAGGCCGCGCTGCGTGCTCGCAGCGACCCGCGCAGGTGAGCTCTGTATCGACATCGGAGAAGACTGCCCGTCAGAAAAATTTGCGCAGATCCATGCCAGCATAGAGGCTTGCGACCTGATCGGCATAGCCGTTGAACGGCAAGGTCGGGCGGCGCTTGGCGATGAGGCCGCCCTCTCCGATCCGACGCTCGGTCTTCTGGCTCCAGCGCGGATGGTCGACCTCGGGATTCACATTCGAATAGAATCCGTATTCGGTGGCGTTCTGCAGATTCCAGGTGGTCGGCGGCGGCGTCTCGACGAGCTTGAGGCGCACGATCGATTTGATGCCCTTGAAGCCGTATTTCCAGGGCACGACGAGCCGCAAGGGGGCCCCGTTCTGGTTCGGCATATTCTGGTCGTAGAGGCCGACCGCCAGCATGGCGAGCGGATGCATCGCCTCGTCGAGGCGCAGGCCCTCGACATAGGGCCAATCCAGGGGCTGGAACAGGCCGCGCTGGCCCGGCATCTCGGCTGGCCGCACCAGCGTCTCGAAGGCGACGAATTTGGCGCTGCCCAGCGGCTCGGCGCGCTTGATCACCTCGGCCAGGGGAAAGCCGATCCAGGGGATCACCATCGACCAGCCTTCGACGCAGCGATGGCGGTAGATGCGCTGCTCGAGCGCGTAGGGCTTGATGAAATCCTCGAGCGCGTAGTCGGCGGGCTTGGCGACGAGGCCGTCGACCTTCACGGTCCAAGGCTTGGTGGTGAGGGTATGGGCGTTTTGTCCCGGATCGCCCTTGTCGGTGCCGAATTCGTAATAGTTGTTGTAGCTCGTCACATGTTCGCGCGCCGTCGGCGCCTCGCTCGTCGAGAGCGAGCTCTTCGCCGCCGGGAGCGTATCGGCACGAGCCGCCCGCGCTCCCAGGCCGCCGAGCGCCAAGGCAGCACCGCCGGCGATCAGCGCCCGACGGTCCATATAGGCGGCAAAGGGCGTGACCTCCGAGGGGCGGATAGCGTCGGCTCTGCGAATGATCATCAAGATCTCCTCACCGTGGCTTCAAGGTTCGATCGCCAAGACCACAAGCTCTGCGCACAAGATCAAAGGTCAAAACCTGGTTAGACTGTGCATCCTCGCCCCGGCCGGCCCCTAGGATGCTCTACGTGCGCGTTATGCCACGAATTGGGCAGGCCAGCGTCACGATCGCGTGATGGCAAAGGCAACAAATAGTGAGGCCGATAGTCCGCTGGAGAGTGCGGAAACGCCGGGCGGGCGCCTGTCGGAAAAGCGCGTCGTCCGCGAAGCCACCGCGGGCACGGCCCCGAGGACCAAAGCCGTGCCTCCTGCTCAGACCAGATCCTCGTTCCAGGTGCGCCCGTCGCGCTCGACCAGCGCGATCGACGAGGCCGGCCCCCAGGTGCCCGCGATATAGGGACGCGGCGGCTCCGGCGAGCGGCTCCAGGCCTCGCGGATGGGGTCGATCCAGCGCCAGGCCGCCTCCACCTCGTCGCGCCGCATGAACAGCGACTGGTTGCCGCGGATCACATCCATGACCAGGCGTTCATAGGCCTCCGGCACATGGCCGGTGAAGGTCTTGGCGAAGCTCATATCGAGCGGCACATGCTGCAGCCGCATTCCTCCAGGACCCGGCTCCTTGATCATCAGCCACAGCTTGATGCCTTCATCGGGCTGCAGGCGGATGACGAGGCGGTTGGCCGGGATGGTGTTGCTGGTGGCGCCGTCGAAGATCGCATGCGGCACCGGGCGGAAAGCGACTTCGATGTCGGAGACGCGTTGCGGTAGCCGCTTGCCGGAGCGCAGATAGAAAGGCACACCGGCGAAGCGCCAATTGGCGACGCCGGCCTTGATGGCGACGAATGTCTCGGTGTTCGAGGCCTTCTTGTCGACCTCCTCGAGATAACCGGGGACCGCCTCCCCGTTCGCGGCGCCAGCGCGATACTGCCCGCGCACGGTGAACATGCCGGCATTGGCCTCGTTGATCGGCACGAGCGCCTTGAGCACTTTCAGCTTCTCGTCGCGCAGCGCATCGGCGTCGAAGGCGGAAGGCGGTTCCATGGCGACCAGGCACAGGAGCTGCAGCATATGGTTCTGCACCATGTCACGCAGCGCACCCGACGTGTCGTAATAGTCGCCGCGTTTCTCGACCCCGATCGTCTCGGCGACCGTGATCTGCACATGGTCGATATGGGCGGAATTCCAGACCGGCTCGAACAGCGCGTTGGCGAAGCGCAGCGCCATCAGGTTCTGCACCGTCTCCTTGCCGAGATAATGGTCGATGCGGAAGATCTGCGGCTCCCTGAACACCTTGCCGATGGCGTCGTTGATGGTCGCGGCGGAGGCGCCGTCATGGCCGATCGGCTTCTCGACGATGATGCGGGCCTTGGCTGTGACGAGATCATATTTGGCGAGCTGGTCGGCGATCGGGCCGAAGAGCTCGGGGCTGGTCGCGAGATAAAAAGCGCGCACCCGCTCGGCCCCCGCGGCGAGCTTATCGGCAAGCTCGCGCCACCCCTTCTCGCCCGTCACGTCGACTGCGACATAGGCGATACGCTTCAAGAACCGCTCATAGACCGGCGAAGCGAGCGCCGCTTCGCCGACGAATTGCTTGAGCGATTTGGCGACGCTGGCGCGGAACTCGTCCTCGCTCACGTCGCGGCGCGCCACGCCGATGATGCGGGTCGGCTCGGAGAACTGACCGTCCGCGTCACGCTGGAACAATGCCGGGAACAGCTTGCGATGGGCGAGATCGCCCGTGCCGCCGAAGACGACGAGGTCGAAAGGTTCGACGCTGATGATTCGTGCAACCATGCCCATTCCTTTGCCCGCCAAGCGGCGAGCTTTCAAGCATTCAAGATATGTGCCGGTGATAATGCGCGCCGCACGAGTTGGGAGTATGACGCCGAGGTGCGGAGCCGGACATGACCGATATCACCCTCGACGTCCCGAGACGAGACACTCGCGTCATCGGCCTGATCGGCGCGGCGCATTGCTCGAGCCATTTCTTCCAGCTCGTGCTGGCGCCCTTGTTTCCGCTGATGAAGGACGATTTCGGCGTCGATTTCGTGAAGCTCGCCTCCATCCTGACCGTCTTCTACTCGGTATCGGCGATTGCCCAGGTGGTGGCTGGCTTCATCGTGGATCGCTTCGGGGCGCAACGCGTGCTGCCGGTCGGCATCGCCTGCCTCGGCCTGTCGACGCTCGGCATCGGCTTCGCGCAGAGCTATTGGATGCTGCTGCCGCTGGCGGCACTCGGAGGCATCGGCAATTCGGTCTTCCACCCGGCCGACTACTCGGTGCTGACGGCGCGGGTCACGCCGTCTCGGCTGGCGCGCGCCTATTCGGTGCACACGGTGAGCGGCACGGTCGGCTGGGCCGTGGCTCCCATAACCATGCTGACGCTGTCGCAATGGCTCGGCTGGCGCGGCGCCCTGATGGCGGTCGGCGTGCTCGGCCTGATCCTTGCGGCCTTCATCGCCAGCGAGCATTCCGAATTGACCTCGGCCCGCCACGGCCACCCGGCCGCCAAGCGCGGCGGCGCCAACGCCAAGATGCTGTTCACCTTGCCGATCCTCATGGCCTTCCTCTATTTCACCTTGCTTGCGGCCGCCGGCGGCGCGACGCAGAATTTCTTTCCGACCATGCTGCCGCAAGTGCAGGGCGTGACGCTCACGGTCGCCGCGATCGTCACCACCGCCTACCTCGCCTCCAGCGCCTTCGGCTCCTTCGCGGGCGGCTATCTCGCCGATATGACGAGGGACCATGAGCGCGTCATCGGGGCTGGCCTCATCGGTGCGGCAGCGCTCGCGCTGCTGATCGGCTTCGTGCCGATGTCGGACATTCTGGTGTTCGCGGCCGCCATAGCGATGGGATTCGTGTCGGGGCTCACCATCCCGTCGCGCGACATGCTGGTGCGGGCCGCCACCCCTCCAGGTGCCACCGGCAAAGTGTTCGGCTTCGTCTATTCCGGGCTCGACCTTGGCTCGCTCGTGGCGCCTGTGGTGGTCGGAGCGCTGATCGACCGCGGGCAAACGCCTTATGCCTTCGCCTTCATCGCGGCGGCCCTCGCCGCGACCGTCGGAGCTGCGGTCGCCGTCAAGCATAACCGCTACGCGGGCTGATCTGCCGCAAGCCGGTTCGCCATCGCCAGGAAGGCCGCGACCGGCGCCTCCTCGGCCCTGCTGGTCGGCTCCAACCCGGCGGCTGCGAGCAGCGGCGCCGGATCGACGCCGAGCGTCTTCAGGCTCTGGCGCAGCATCTTGCGGCGCTGGCCGAAGGCCGCTGCCGTGACCCGCTCGAGGGCGCGCATTTCGCAAGCTTCAGGCGCTGCGCGTGGCAGGAAGTGCACCAATGACGAGGTCACCTTCGGGGGTGGGGTAAAGGCGGCGGCGGGCACGTCGAAGAGCAGATGCGCCACACTGCGCCAGCCGGCCAGCACCGCAAGCCGCCCATAGGCGGCGCGCTGCTCGGGCGTCGCGACGATCCGCAAGGCCACCTCGCGCTGCACCATGACGGCGAGCGCCTCCCACCAGGGCGGCCAGGGCTGCGCCTTCAGCCATGAGATGATCAGCGGCGTCGCCACATTGTAAGGCAGGTTGGCGATCACCCTCAGCGGGCGAGCCGAGACCAGCGCACCGTGGTCGAGCGCGAGCGCATCGCCATGGACGACCCGCAACCGCCCCTCGGCGCGCCCGGCGATCTCGTCGAGCGCGGGGAGGAAGCGCGCATCCGCCTCAACCGCCACCACGCCGGCCGCGCCCTCCTGCAGCAGCGCCCGCGTGAGGCCACCGGGACCGGGGCCGACCTCGACCACCGTGACGCCGGCGAGCGGCCCGGTCGAGCGGGCGATCTTGCGCGTCAGATTGAGATCGAAAAGGTAGTTTTGCCCCAGCGATTTCCGGGCGTCGAGGCCGTGGGCGCGGACCACTTCGCGCAGCGGCGGCAAGCTCTCGAGGCCGCTCACGGCATCAAGGCGCGAAGCTGGCCGCGGCTATGGCCGCGCGCTCCACACAGGTCAACCTGTCGGCAAGCTCGAGCGCGGCGATGAAGCTGTCCGGCCTCGCCACTCCCTTGCCGGCGATGTCGAAGGCCGTGCCGTGATCGGGGGAGGTCCGCACGAAAGGCAGGCCGAGCGTCACATTGACGGCCTCGTCGAAGGCGATCGTCTTGATCGGCACCAGCGCCTGGTCGTGATACATGGCGAGCACCACGTCATAGCCTGCCCGCGCGCGGGCGTGGAACAAGGTGTCGGCCGGATGCGGTCCGCTCGCCGCAATGCCCTCGGTGCGCAAGCGCTCGATCGCCGGCTCGATAATCTCCTGGTCTTCGAAGCCGAGCATGCCGCTCTCGCCCGCATGCGGGTTGAGGCCGGCGACCGCCAGGCGCGGCGCGGCGATGCCGAAACGCAAGCGAAGATCATGCGCCACGATGCGCCCGGTCTCGACGATGAGCTCGGTGGTCAAACGCTGCGGCACCTCGGCGAGCGGGATGTGCACCGTTACCGGCACCACGGCGAGCTCGGCTGACCAGAGCAGCATGACGGGTGTCACCGGCCGGCCCCAGAGCTCCGTCGCCAGCGCCCCCAGGAATTCGGTATGCCCGGGATGGCGAAAGCCGCTCTCGCGCAGCAGATGCTTGGCGATCGGGCTCGTCACCACGCCGGAGCAGTCGCCTCGCCGCACCAGCCGCACGGCCTCTTCGATCGAGGCGATCACCGCAGGCGCGTTCGCGCGGCTCGGCGCACCCGCCTTGGCCGAGACCGCATGGCCGAGATCGAGCACGGGCAAAGCCCCCGGGAACAGCGCTACGGCTTCCTCCGCCTCGCAGATCCGGACAGGCACGTCGAAATCGAGAGCGTGCGCGACGCGCACCAGGAACTGCGCATCGGCGACAACCGCGAAGGCCGGCACGTCCTTGCCCTCTTTGGCGCCGAGCCAGGCTCGCAGAACGAGTTCGGGTCCAACGCCTGACGGATCACCGAGGGTGACGGCGAGCGGCGGCCGTGGACGATCCATCGCCCGCCCGCTCACTTGCAGGCCCCGATCATTTGCAGGCCCCGATCATTTGCCGGTGTTGACGCCGTCGACGGAGTTGTAGAGCGACGTCACGTCGGAGGAATAGGAGAAGGCGCCGAGCGTGCGCAATTCGAGCGTGAACAACACGGTCTCGTCCTTGACGCGCGAGCCGTAGGAGGAGGTCGCGTAGCCTTGGATGTATTGCGCCTTGAAGGTGCAGCAATCGTTCTTGTACTGCGCCACGAGGGAGTTCGAGGCAGGCTCGAACAGGCCATGCGAGTAATGCAGATAGGGGATGTTGTTCAGATACACCAGATTCGGTTGGAGGTGGTTCGTCAGATCGAAGGAGACCCCATAGCTGACCGTCCAATCCGTCCAGGGACTGAAGCTCGCGTTCAGATTGAGCGCATCGCGCCGAAACGGTTGCCCGAGAGCGGGTTGGGCTGCGAGATGCGCATAGGTGCCGCTGAGCCCGATGCTCTGCAGCTGCTTGGTACCCGAGAACCAGCCGAGAGCCTGGAAGGGGCTGAGGCTCTGCATCACCTCCAGGCGTTCGGAGGCGAAGTCCGTATCCCTGAAGCGGCCGCGCACGGTCGTCGAGAACCAGCCTACCGGCTGGAACTGCATGCGGCCGACGAAATCCGACCGCCTGGTCGACAAGCCGGCGTCGAGGCCGGTATTGGTCAAATCCCCCACTTTGAAGGAGTTGGAGCCGGCAAGCGCATAGGATTCGCCGAACAGCATGTTGAAGAAGGCGCCGCTCTTGCTGGTGAAGGTATACTGCAGGCCGGCATTGGCGCGCGTGCCCCCTTCCATGCGGTCATAGCCGGAGAACTTGTCCCATTGGAACAGGTTCGTATCGTCGAAGACGAGGCTCTGCGCGTCCTCATTGGGGAGATGCCCGATACGCGACTCGCTCGGCCGTGCGATGATTTCCGCGATCGGCTCGAGCACGCTCGTTCCCCACGGGCTCGAGATGACCAGCGGGAAGCGGTATTGGAGACCGATCGCCGGCATGACCCGCGTACCGAAATCCTGGTTCGGGCTGATGAAATTGGCGATCTGGATGTTGTTGTAGCCGCTGGTGTTGACATCCGTGTAGGAGGCCTGGCCCTTCAAATAGGCAAAGGGCGTCCAGACCTGGCCGAAATCGTCGATGAAGCGGCGCCGCCAGGAGAGGTCGACCGAGGCGCGCGTATAATTGCCCGGCATGCCGCGCACGATGCAGGTCGCCTTCGAATAGACGGCGCAGGCATCATAGACATTGCCGTAGGTGCTGCCCGGCAGGTTCAGGCTGTTGAAGTAGAAGGTATTGAGGTAGTTCGGGTTCACCACACCCGGGTGGAGCGGATCGATCGGTATGCCTCGGAAGGCCGTATCGACGAAGTCGCCGGCCTGACGATGGATGTTCTCCATATTGGCATTGACGGTCACTTCCCCCCCGAGGAAGCTCGGTGCGTCGAAGCGCCGGTCATAGTCGAATACCGGCGCTGCGACCGGGATCTGCTTCTGGAAATCGACGCCGTTCAGCGATTCGAAGTAGAATCCGCGCAAGTCGAACCAGCTGCGCTCTCCCTTGCCGTTCAGATAGACCTGTGAGATCGCCTCCCTGAAATTGCCGAAATCGATATAGGTGATGTCGGGGCTGCGGATCTTATAGTCGTGAAAGTAGAACTTGTCGGTCGCGGCGGAGATGTCCCAGCCGTATTTCCAGTTCTCGTTGAAATAGAACTTGCCGGTGCTTTCAAAGGACCCGCGAAACTTCTTGTTGTTGGCCCCATAAGGCGGCGCCCCAAAGGCTTTCGGGTCGATCTGATCGATGCCGTTCACGCGGACCGAATACGCCCCGGTCTCCAGGCGATGACGCCATTCGATATCGCCCAGGAAGCCCTGCTGGGTCATGTAGTTCGGCGTGATCGTGACGTCGTAGTTCGGCGCGAGCGCCCAGAAATAGGGAACGCCGATTCCGTATCCCGTGTTGGTGCCGCCGTAGAAATGCGGAGCGAGAACGCCCGAGGCGCGCCGCACGGTGGGGTCGGGCGCCGAGAAATAGGGCGAGTAGAAGACGGGCCAGCCGTAGAATTCGAGCCAGGCGTCCTCGTAATAGATCTTGTGCTCGGTGTGATTGTCGATGATGCGCTTGGCGCGCACCTGCCACAGAGGCGGCCTGGTCGGGTCCTCCTTGCAGGGCTCGCAGGCCGTATAGGTGCCGTTCTCGAAGGTCGTCGTCTCACCTTTGGCGCGCTCGGCGCGCGGGCCGGAGAAGCGCGTCTTGTCCTTCGTTTCCATGAGGAGCGAGTTGATGAACCCGTCCTTGAAATCGTCGGTCAGCTCGAAGGTCGAGCCGTAATAGACATTGCCCTGGTCGTCGGTGAGCTTGGCGTTGCCCTCGGCCAGCACCTGCTTCTTGTCGCGGAAATAGGTGACCTTGTCGGCCTGCAGCACCTTGCCCTGGTAGTAGATCTTGGCGTTGCCGACGGCCGCGACGGAATTCTTGTCCTTGTCGTAGACCATCTCATTGGCCTCGACGAGCATGTCGGATTGGCCGGTCGACTGCTTGACCGCGGCCTTTTGTGCATTGCGTTCGGCCTGGGTCTGCGCGCCGGCGGGTGCCGGCAGCGCACAGCCGAGCGTCACCGCGAGGAGGACGCAAGCCAGCCGTATCAACGGCAAGCAGCCCCCGCGAGCGCCCACAGTTCCAACCCTCGGTCCGATCCGGCTTTCGCCGATACGGATCGACATCACCCGTCCTCCTGGTGCAGCAAGCTGAGGACGCCGAGCAGCGTCCCCACCGATGCTGGCAGCCACGCGGCTACGCCGGGCCCCACAATTCCCGCGGCGCCGAGATTCTCAACCAATTCACTGGCGACGTAAAGCACGAAGCCTGCCATCACGCCAGCCAGAACCATCGGCGCAACGCCACCAAAGCGAAAAAACCTTAAGGAAACGGATGCAGCAACAAGGACCATGGCCAGGAACATGATGGGTTGGGCAACGAGCTTCTGGTATCGCAGGCGATAACGAGTCGCATCAAGCCCCGCGAGCTCCGACTGAGCGACAATCGTCGGCAGTTGCCAAAAAGGCACATTTTCCGGAGGCAGGAAGGTCTGGCGCAGCTGGTCGCGCGTGAGGTTCGTGGCGACGATGTAGGTCGCATGCGTTTCCGGCTCGACTCCAGGGATGACGACGCGTGCGTCATGCAGCAGCCAGTAACCCTCGCGCAGCCCGGCCTCTTCGGCATCGACCCGCTGCTCGAACAGGCCTTTCTGATCGAATTCGAAGACCGTCACATTCTTGAGGGTATCGCCGCCATCGGCCGCGAAACCCACCCTGACGACGGCCTGCCCGTCGAGCGAGCGCTGGCGCAGCCACAAGACGCTCTTGGCCGGGCTCTTGGTGCCGCGCCCGACGAGCTTGGATTCCATCGAATCGGCACGCTGCTTGAGATGCGCCGACATCGGATCGTAGACCGCAGTCGCCAATAAGCCGCCGACCGTCGCGACGAAGACCGCCGGGAAGGCGAATTGCCAGACCGAAACGCCGGCAGCCCGCGTCACCACGAGCTCGAGCTTGCGGGACAGGGCGAGGAAGGCCCCCATCGATCCGAACATCACGGCGAAGGGCATGACCTGCTCGGCGACGACCGGCGTGCGATAGAGCGACAGCAGCGCCAGCAGGCTGACCGTGGCGCCGGGCGTGTCGCCGGCACGGCGCAGGAACTCGACGAAATCGATCAGGTAGATCAGGGCGAACACCGTCAGGAAGACGCCGAGGATCCAATAAGTGAAGCGCTGGGAGAAATAGCGCCCCAGCGTCCAGCCGATACCGATCATGACGCAGGCACGGCCTTCAAGGGACGATGCAGGCGCTCGAGGTAGCCCATCACATCGAAGGCGATGCAGCCGGAGACAAGCGTGACCGCGAGCGGCACGAAGTAGGCGAGCGGCACTGCCCAGGGGCTGCGCACGATCAGGCTCGATATGAAGAAGATGGCGATCCTGAGGGCGACGATGGCGCAGACCGCAACCGCCATCGCCTTGCCGCGTCCCTGGCGCGTGGTGCGCGCCGTTCCCAGCGCCGCAAAGCCGATCATCATGCAGGCGAGCGGAAACAGAGGCGACGAGAAGCGGTCATGCAGCTCGGCGCGAAAGCGGCCTGCGGTGAGCTGCGCATAGGCGTCATTGCGGGAATCGACGGTGAACAGCTCGGCAGTCGAGCGCTCGCGTGGCTTGTAGATGGTCTGCTCGGCATCCTGGGCGAGCCGCGACAGATCGAGCGCGTAACGATCGAAGGTGACCATGGCGGGGTCTTTGCCCGCACCCTGGCTGCGCTGCACATAGCCGTTCTCGAGGACCAGGAAGCTCGCCTGCTCCACCGACACCGTATGGCCGCGTTCGGCCAGATAGACGCTGGGCTTCTCCGGATCGCGCGCATCCTCCATGAACACGCCCTCGAGCGAGTCGCCTCTCCGTTCGCGGAAATGGAAGGTGATCCCGGAATCGAGGACGGTGAAGCGCCCCTCCTGCGCCACCTTTGTGATCACGTCGGCGCGCACATGGCTGATCAGGTCGCGCAGCGCCCTGAAGCTTTCCGGGATCACCGAAATCGACATCCAGGCGCTGAAGGCGGCCACGATCAGCGCCAGCATCGCGAACGGCAAGGCGAGGCGGAAGGGCGCGACGCCCGAAGCGCTCATCACGATCAGCTCGCTGTCGCCGTTGAGCTTGTTCAGGGTCGAGAGGGTCGCGGCGAACAGGGCGATCGGAGCCACGATAGCGAGCAAGGTCGGCAGCGACAGGAGGTTGAAGGTGATGAAGACCAGGGCGGACTGTCCCTGGCCTGTCATCAGGTCGAGCTCGCGCAGGGCCTGCGTGACCCAGATCACGGCCGTCAACGCCAGGCAGACCGCGAGGAATGCGACGAACACCGTCTTGAAAATGTAGCGCTCGACGAGGATCATCGGCGAAAAAGGCTCCTTGCGCGTCGCAACATAGGCTTTACGCAGAGCTTGCGGCGGGGGCAAGGCTGCGTTTTGGCCGTGCTTTGGTGCATGCGGGGCACGACCTGCCGGATCCGCCATTGATATGGCCGAAATCCGGGCATTTCGCTCGAATTCGCTACTTCATGGCCGCGGCGATTTCAGCTAACGGTGTCGCACCCCAATTTCAGCTAACCAAGCCTCAGCTAACCAAGCCTCAGCCAACCAAGCCTCAGCCAACCAAGTTCAGCGAACCAAGCCCATTCCCTTCCACCGAGGATGCCATGCCGAAGACAGTGAGTATCAGCTTTTCGCCGCTCGCCCTTCCGAAAGGCGGCACGGCCGTGGTCTTCGTGGGCGCGGACGGACGTCCGGCGGCGCAGGTCGCGACGCTTCTCGGAGAGGATATGCTGCGTTTGATGGCGCGCGCCGCGACCGTCGAGCGTTTCAAGGGGAAGGCCGGCAGCGTCCTGACGCTCCTGTCGCCCGGCGCTTCCCTCGACAAGCTGGTCGTCGTCGGCACCGCGAGCGAGAGCGATCCGATCGATGCGACCCTGCTCGGCGGGCAGGTGCTGAGCAAGGTCGGCAGCGGCCCGGCGAGCGTGTTCTTCGTCGTTCCGGGCCTCGAGATGACATCACGTCACAGCGCGGAATTCGCTTTGGGCGCAAGGCTTTCGGCCTATAAGTTCGACCGCTACAAAACGAAGAAGGAGCCTGAGGACGAAGCCGTCGGCGACACCGCGCTGACGCTCTGCTCCGATCTATCGCCCGGCGCCGAGGATCTCGGCGCGGTGGCGGCCATGGTCGATGGCGTGAACCTGGCGCGCGATCTCGTGAACGAGCCGCCGAACGTGCTCTTCCCGGAGGAATTCGCGAGGCGCTGCGAGGCGCTGCGGGCGCTTGGCGTCGAGGTCGAGGTGCTCGACAAGGCGCGGCTCGAAGCGATCGGCATGCGCACCTTGCTCGCCGTGAACCAGGGATCGGTGCGCGAACCGCGCGTCGTCGTCATGCGGTGGAACGGGGCAACCGAAAAGGGCGCCACACCGCTCGCCTTCGTCGGCAAGGGGGTGTGCTTCGATACGGGCGGCATCTCGATCAAGCCGGCCTCCGGCATGGAGGACATGAAGGGCGACATGGGTGGGGCGGCCGCCGTCACCGGCCTCATGCATGTGCTGGCTGCCCGCAAGGCCAAGGTCAACGTGGTCGGCGCTATCGGCCTCGTGGAGAACATGCCGGATGGCGCCGCCCAGCGCCCGGGCGACATCGTCACCTCGCTCTCCGGCCAGACCATCGAGATCATCAATACCGACGCCGAGGGCCGCCTGGTGCTGGCGGACGTCATCTGGCATGTGCGCGAGACCTTCAAGCCGCGCTTCGTGATCGATCTGGCGACCTTGACCGGGGCCATCATCGTGGCGCTCGCCCAGGAACATGCCGGCCTCTATTGCAACAATGACGAGCTTGCGGCGCGCCTGATCGCGGCCGGCGAAGCGACGGGCGAGACCGTCTGGCGCATGCCGATCGGCAAGGGCTACGACAAGATGATCGACTCCAAATTCGCCGACATGAAGAATGTCGGCGGGCGGCCGGGCGGATCCTCGAGCGCGGCGATGTTCATCAAGCGTTTCGTCGGCGACACGCCCTGGGCGCATCTCGACATCGCCGGCACCGCCATGGGCTCCAAGGAGACCGACATCAACCATTCCTGGGGCTCGGGCTGGGGCGTGCGCCTGCTCGATCGCTTGGTGTCGAGCCACTACGAAGGCTGATGCGGCCCGCGGCGTCACGGGCCGTCGGCGGATTGATTGCAACGAATGGAAGCCGTGCATCGGGGCCGGACCGCGATCCGCCCCAGTTTCGAGGCTTTGCATGACGGAGCCCATCCTTCCCGAGCCGGCGACGCGCCGCTCCCGCCAACGGGCCAGGCCACCGCGCGACCGCCATGCGGCGGCGATCGAGCGGCAACTGCCCTGGCGGCAATTGCGCAATCCCTATAAGCCCTTCGAGATCCTGTCCGCGGACGAGATCGAGGCCATTCACGGCGCCTCGCTCGACATCCTCGAGCAGGTCGGGATCGCCATCCAGTCGCCGCGCGTGCGCGAACTGTGCCGCCGGCATGGCGCCGAGCCGATCGGGGACGGGGTCAGGCTGAGATTCGATCGCGGCCTCACCCTCGAAACGATCGCGGCCGCGCCCGCCTCTTTCGAGCTCGCCTCTCGCAATCCGAGGCGCAATGTCCGCCTGGGCGACGGCTATCTGTGCTTCACCCCGGTCAGCGGAGCGCCGAACGTCTCCGATCTCGAGCGCGGCCGCCGGCCGGGCAGCTTCGCCGATTATTGCGCCCTCGTGAAGCTCGCCCATGTGTTCAATGCCATCCATATCGTCGGAGGCTACCCGGTCGAGCCGATCGACCTGCCTGTGCCGACCCGCCATCTCGATGCCGGCCGCGCCATGCTGACGCTGACCGACAAGATCTCGCGCGTTCATTGCCACACGGCGGAACGAGCTCGCGACCTCCTCGAAATGACCCGCCTCGCGCATGGCTGCACGCTGGAGGGGTTCCAGGCGAAGCCGCGAGCCATCGCCATCATCAACACCAATTCGCCGTTGCAGCTCGATGCCGCCATGGGCGAAGGCATCGTCGAGATGGCGCAGGCGAACCAGGCCTGCGTGATCACCCCCTTCACGCTCGCGGGCGCCATGGCCCCGGTGACGCTCGCAGGCGCGCTCGCCCAGCAGAATGCCGAGGCGCTCTCGGCGATCGCGGTCTCGCAATTCGCACGGCGGGGAGCGCCGGTCGTCTACGGCGCCTTCACGACGAATGTGAACATGCGCACCGGCGCTCCGGCTTTCGGCACCCCGGAATATGCCAAGGCGGCATTGATCTCGGGCCAGCTGGCGCGGCGCTACCGCCTCCCCTTCCGCTCCTCCAACATCAACACCTCGAACGCACCAGACGCCCAAAGCGCCTATGAATCGATGATGGCGACCTGGGCCGCGATCACCGGCGGCGTCAATCTTCTGCATCAGAGCGCGGGCTGGCTCGAAGGCGGCCTCACTGCATCGTTCGAGAAATTCGTGCTCGACATCGAGATCCTGCAGATGTTCGCAGCCTTCCTCGAGCCGCTCGTCGTCGACAAGGAGGCGCTCGCGGTCGCGACGGTGGCCGAGGTCGGCCCCGGCGGGCATTTCTTTGCCGCCCCGCATACGCTGGCGCGCTACGAGCATGCCTTCCACGCCCCGCTCGTTTCCGATTGGCGCAATTTCGATGCCTGGAATGCCGATGGCGCGACCGACGCCACGCAACGGGCCTCGCTCATCGCCAAGGAGGCGCTCGCCACCTATGAGGAACCCCCGATCGACCTCGCCAATCTCGAGGCGCTCGACGCCTTCGTCGCCAGGCGCAAGGAGGAAGGCGGGGCTCCCGTCAATTGAGTTAGCGCCGCTGCTGATGGCGGAAGAAGGCGGCCATGCCGATCCACCATAGCGCGACGCCGGTCGAGCCCAACACACGCCAATAGCTGCCCGCGCCCTCGAAGCTGTCATAGATCTGCAGGCCGGTCGCCATCACGGCGAGCACAGCTGCCAGCGACATGCAGCGCGCCGCGAGACGCCGGCTCACCGCAAGGCGTCGCTCGCCGTCTCCGTCGCCCTGCCGGCCCGATGCGTGTTCGGTTGGCTCGATCATGATCGCCTTCATCGGACAACTCTTCCGCGCCGCCGCTGATGGTGGTCGCGCCTCTTTTGACAAAGCTTCGGTCGGGGTGGTCGCGCGGGCCGTCTCAGCGGCGCCTGCGCGCATGGGCCATATACACGACGCAGATTGCGAGCCCAGCCGACATCGCCGGATTCACAAGATTATTGAACAGGGCGCGGATCGCCGCCGTGTCCTGGGGCGGCGCGGTGCCGTGCAGCAGCGCCGCTATTTCCACGCCTAGGAAGACGATCACGCCGAACAGATAGAGAAGCGCCAGGAGATAGGCGGTGACGGCGGCAAACTGGGCTCGCCGCGCCGGCCCAAATCCCGCTGCCCGCGCATTTCCAGCGCGCACACTTGGCCCTTTCGCCATCATCACAACCTCTTGCGGCTGATCGGGAGAGGACGCGGACGCTCGCGGCCGCGAGCGTAAAGCGCGCAGATCACGGTGACGCAGCCGAAGATGTTGGCGAACAGGACCGCGAGACGCCAGGCGCTGACCGAGCCGTCATTGAGGCTCTGGAAGAGGCGAATGACACCGAGGATGGCGATGCAGAAAAGCCCGAGAGCGACGCCGCAGATGAGCAGAGCCCGTTTCAGGCGGGATTCCTCCGTCCATGTGCTGCTGGCTTGGCTTGTCCGGCTCTGGGGTCGCGTCTGATCGGTCACGACACTCTCCACCCGTTTCGCATGAAACGCATGAAGCTTGGTCGCTAGAGCCGATGACGAGGTTCACTCTCCTCGCCCGAAGGTCAGCTGATCGCCTCCTTCCTACCCTCTCCGGCAGTTGCGCCACGACGCCGAACGTCGCTTGCGCGGCGGCACTTGCTCTTTTGCAAGCCTCCGACCATCCATACATGAGAAGCTGGCGGCGGATGTCGCCCGCCTGCGCCACGGAGGCAGATGATGATGCCGGAATTCACTGTCGGCATGAACGTCGCCGGCAAGCAGCATATCGTGACGGTCGCGGCGGAGGATGCGCTGATCGCCGCCCTCAAGGTGAAGCATGAGAGGCCGGATGCCGTGATCAACTATGTGCGCCGGCGCAACAAGCGCGGCGACGTTCGTCACCCGCACATGTCGATCATTGCCAAAGGCGGGTGATCCGGCAAGCTCTCACGCGCCCGCGACGAGCTGATAGCCGCCATTATCGCCGAAAGCCTCCTCGCGATAGAGGCCTAGCGCACGCATCACCGGCAGGTCGTTGAAGGCGAAGAGGCAGGCATCCTCGCTCTCGGACGCGTTGCCGTGCTCGTGTAGCGCCCAGGAGGGCAGGCAGAATATGTCCTTCGCCTCCCAGTCGAAGCGCTTCCCGGCGATGATCGAATAGCCCCTGCCCTTCGCCACCTGATAGACGAAGCTGCCGGTGTGCCGATGCGCCTTGGTGCGCTCGCCCGGCCGCAGCAATTGCATGCTGGCGCCGATAGTCTGCATCACCGGGCCGCCCGTGAGCGGGTTGACGTAGTTCATCATCACGCCGTCATAAGGCGAGCCCGCGCCCGCTTTGGCGTAGCTCTGCAGCGCCTCATAGGTCTTGCCCCATTCATATTTGAGCAGAGGCGAATAGGGCTTCGACCAGGTTCCGGTCGCGGGCGCGAGACCGGGCGCCCCATAGCTGAAGGTCGAATCATCGACCGGACAGGTCACCTCCTGCTTGAGGCTCGGATGCACGGCGAAGAAATTGGCTTCGAGCGCATTCATCAAGGGGATGTCGAGCCCGTCCTGCCAGATGCAGGGCGATCCTTCGGCCGCCACCCCATGCTCGTGCCAGGAGCCGTTCGGGGTGAGCACGAAATCATTCTCGGCGAGCGTCATCTTGTGCCCGTCGACGATGGTGTAGGCGCCTTTGCCTTCCATGATGAAGCGCAGCGCCGAGGCCGAATGCTGATGCGAGGTCGCGACTTCGCCCGGGCGCATGACCTGCAGCCCCGTATAGAGCCAGCCGACCGCCGCCGAGACATCGCGCCGATGCGGGTTGGCGAGATAGATGACGCGCCGTCCGGCCTTCTCGGCGGTCACGAGATCGAGGGAGCGCAGCACATGTTCGCGCAGGTCGCGATAGCGCCACAGCACCGGCGCCGAGGTCGATTGCGGGAACCAGGGCTCGATCTTGTTCGCGACCGTCCATAGGGCTCCGGCCTCGAGCTTCTCGAGATCGGCGTAATAGGACAAAAGCTCGCTCGTGTCCTCGACATCGGCGCGCCCGGCGACACTCTCGCGCATCGGCTTCTCCTTCGTTCCCTCTTGCTCGAATCTACACCGATCGCGCGGCCGCGGACAGACGGGCGCCGCAACGCAGGCGCGCGATGGGTGCCGACGCTGGCGGGGCGAATTCGCATCCCGGAAGCGGCCAATGCTTCAGCGCACCACCTGTTAATACAGGAAAATAACAGGTGACCTGATATCTTTGGGCTCGATTTTGCTGCACCGCAGCAGGGCGAGCCCGATCAACTTGGCCCGGCGAGTGCATTCGCGGCGAAGCGCCGGACCCGGTCGATGAAGCTGGCCCGGTCGACCGGGCCGCCGTGCATGATGGCATCGTGCAAGGCGCCATGCACCCCATGCAGGATGAAGGATGCCGTCAGATGCGGCTCGTCGCGCGACAGGTTCGGCGCCGTCAAATGGGTGCGCATGGCTTCGGCGAGCCTGACGATGATCAGCTCGTTGGCGCGCCGGCAGATGGCGATCGCCTCGGCATCGGCCGTGTCATAGACCAGTCGGTGCAGCTCGGCATGTTCGAGCGAGTGCTCGGTGAGGCGCGTCACGAGCTCGAGCATCAGCGCCAAGCCGTCTCCCGCCCGTACCCCGGTGTGGGAGAGCCTCTCTTCCATGAGCTGGAGGTGGCCGTTGACGTAGCGCTCCCAGAGCGCGCCCACCACCTCGTCCTTGGAGGCAAAATAGAGATAGAAAGTGCCGCGCGCCACCTCGGCACGATCGGTGATGTCGCCGATGCCCGTGGCCGCGATGCCCTTCTCCTTGAACAGCTGCGCGGCGGTCTGCAGCAATTCCTCGCGGCGGATTTCCGGCGCCTTGCTGACGCGCTTCCTCTTCTCGGCCGGCCTGCTTTTCTCCACCGGCTTATTTGCGACGCTCATCCGAACCAGTCTCTCCAATTGACTGAATGACTGTCATTCATTACTACGACTGACACTCGTTCATTCACGTCCAGGGGATTTAGCATGTCGCATACTGCAAGCCAAACCACGGACTTTTCGAACGACCCCTCGCCGCAGAAGGCTTTGGCGCAAAAAACTGGCCTGACATTGGTCATGCTCTGCGCCGGCGTCTTCATGGTTCAGCTCGACACCACCATCGCCAATATGGCGCTCCCCGCCATACGCGCCGATTTCCTGGCGCCGATCACCGGCTTGCAATGGGTCATCGACGTCTATGTGCTGGCCTTTGCCAGTTTCCTGCTCTCGGCCGGCGCGCTCGGCGACATGATCGGCCGCAAGCGGATCTTCATCGCAGGACTCATCGGCTTCACCTTCGCCTCCATTCTCTGCGCCCTCTCGCCGAGCATCGAGGCGCTGCTCATGGGCCGCATGCTTCAGGGCATCTTCGCTTCTGCCCTGATCCCGATCTCGCTCGCCATCATCTCGACCATGTTCGCCGAGCCGCGCCAGCGGGCCCGCGCCATCGGCCTGTGGGCCGGTCTCGGCGGGCTCGCACTTGCGACCGGCCCCGTTGTCGGCGGCTTGCTGGTCGGGCTGCTCGGCTGGCGCAGCATCTTCCGGCTCAACGCGCCGATCGGCTTCGTCGCTGCTTTCGTCCTCATGCGCCTCTTGCCGCAAGCGCCGACGCGGTCGACGCACCATCTCGACATTCGAGGCCAGCTCCTCTTCGTCATCGGCGTCGCCGCGATGACCTTCGCCCTGATCGAAGGCAATGGTGCCGGCTGGACCTCGCCGCCCATCCTCGGAACCCTCATCATGGCCTTCGCCGCGCTCGCCGCCTTCGTGGTGCGCGAGGCGCACACCGATCAGCCGATGCTGCCGCTCGCCATGCTGCGCAACCCGGTGCTGGCGGTCGCCTGCCTCGTCAATTTCGCCATCTTCTTCGCCCTCTTCACCTTGCTGTTCACCATGACGCTCTATCTGCAAGGGATCGGCCGCCTCTCCGCCTTCGAGACCGGGCTTCGCTTCCTGACGCTGACCTTGCCGATCATGGTCGCCTCTTATGTGGCGAGCGGGCTCGCCGCCAGGATCGGCGCCAAGGTCCCGATCGTGCTCGGCGCGTCGGCCGCCATGGCCGGCCTGATCGTCTTGGCGTGCATTCCGCTCGAGGCCGGCGTCGCGACCTATGGCTGGGCGCTGGCGCTCATCGGCATCGGCGCCTCCTTCGCGGGCGCGCCTGCCTCAGTCGCCATCCTGGCTTCGGTCGCGCCCGAGCGCGCCGGCACGGCCTCCGGCATCTGGAACACCTTCCGCCAGATCGGCGCCGTGTTCGGCGTCGCGGTTGCGGGCATGCTGATCGGCGACGTGGCGACAGGCAGCACCGATCCCGCCCCCTTCGTCTCCGGCATGCGCCGCGCGCTGGAGCTCGCCGCCGCCGCCAACGGCCTCGCCGCCCTCGTCGCCTTGACCGTCATGCCGGCCGGCCGCCCGCGCCGCCTGCCCGCGGGCGAGGTCGCGTTGCGGGGGTGAGCGAGCGGTGAAGGCCGAGGAGCAAGGATAGCGGGGTTTGGCAATATAGTGAAATCACTATATTTCACACGCCTGTATGATTGAAGGGCCAACTCGGGGCGCGAGACGCCGAAGGCGGATATCGACCTGATCGACAGACGGTTGCGGGAGGCGGAACGGATCGCGAAGGAGAGACAGCCATGAGCGAGAAAACCTATGAGGTCGGCAGCGGCAATGTGTTTGCCGATATCGGCGTGCCGAACCCAGGGGATCAACTCGTCAAGGCGCGTCTCGTCTATAAGATCGATACGCTGATGAAGGAGCGCGGCATCCAGCAGGTCGAGGCCGCCGGCTTGTTCGGCATCAAGCAGCCCGACGTGTCGAAAATGCTGCGCGGGGATTTCCGGCAATTCTCAATGGAGCGCCTGCTTCGGTTTCTCGTCGCGCTCGGCCAGGATGTCGAAATCGTCGTCAAGCCGCCGCGTGACAGGCATCGGCCGCCGGCGCTTCATGTCACGTGAGGACGGCGATGACGAAGACAAATCCCCATCTCGGCTCAACCTTCGAAAGCTGGCTCGATGAAACGGGCATTCGCGAGGAGGTCACTTCCGCTGCCGTCGCGTCCGTGATTGCGGCGCAGGCACCGGTTGCGGGTGAATTGCCCGACGGCGCGGGTCAGGGTTCGGCTTTGGAGCCGAACACCGAAGGCCCACGAAACAATCGCTCGAGGCGCGAATGACGGCGCGGAGGTGCATCGAGCGCGGCCAGGAAAGCGGCCCAATTCTTGGCATCGAGCGTGAAGAGCCGCCGATCGGGGAGCCGCTTCTCGGCCTGGCTGAGCGCTGCGTCGAGCACGAATTCACTGACGGATCTGCGCTCGGCGGTTGCGGCCGCTTGCAAGGTCTGTTTTGCGGCCCGGGTCAGCCGCAGATCGAGCTTCTCCGTCCGGTTATTGCGTCGGGTCATTTCGCCCCCTCACCTGCGGCATACGACATTTTGCCCGAGTCACGACAAATGGACTTGGGGGCGTCGCCGGCGTCAATTCAGCTGGGCTGAGCCCCTGCCGCTTCAGGCAAAGGCACGGGTGCCGGCGCGCTCAGCCTCCGCGTCGTTCACTGGCAGCTGCGACGAGGCCTCAGCTTCCTTTCGCCATCGTGGCCCCGATATGGGCCGCAAGCGCAGGGTCGAGGCCGAGCGCCTTGGCGAGATCGTCGAGGAAGGCCCGCTCCGGCTGGCTCACCGAATGGGCGCCGAACACGGCCGCCATATAGACCTGCGTGGCGAGTTCCTTGGCGCCGCCGACGCTTGCCGCGATATCGGCGGCCGAAGCCGGATGGGCGAGCTCGTCATTGAGGAATTTCGCAGCTTCGCCGCCAAGGCCCGCTTCCTGCATCTTGCCGAGGATGCGCTCGCGCTCCTGCGCATCGACGATGCCGTCAGCCGCCGCCGCCGAGATCATGGCGCGCGCCATCAGCAGGGCCGAGTCATGGCTGTGATCGCCATCGCTGAAGCCCGAACCTTGCGGCGCGCCGAGCCCGCCGAGCCCAAGATCGCCGAGACCTGGAATGCCGGCCGTCAGAGGCTTGCCCTCCTGATGGTTCTTGAAGGCCTTGTAGGCAAGCCCGCCGAGGATGGCGAGGCCGCCGAGCTTGACGGCATCGCCCGTCGCCGCGCGCCCCGTCTGGGTGCCGAGCAGGATCGCCGCGAGGCCACCGAGTGCGGCGCCGGCTGCCATCGGGTTCTGCTGCGCCGCCTGCTTGGCGCGATCGAGCATGGCGCCGGCCTGGGTGCCTTGCAGCTGCCCCTCGACTTGCGAGAAGGCGCCCGACAACACCGTGCCGGCCTGGCTCGCGGCCTGTCCGGCCACCGCTGCACCCTGGTCCAGCGCCCCGCCCACGCGCTGGCCGAGATCGCCGCCGGCTGCCGCATTGAGCCCGCTCTGCGCTTGCGCCAGAGCCCCGGACAAGATGCCGCCAAGGCCGCCGGCCGGGCCGCCCTGGCTGCCGACGAGCGCGTTCAAGAGTTCCTTCGGGTCGAACATGCGATCCTCCTGCGATGAGATGTCAGTTCTATCACCCTCCGGCGACGCAACCATAACGCCTGGTCAGACGATCGGCCACTCTCGTGTGTCCTTCAACGTCTCGAGCACGATCTCGGAGCGCACGCGCTCGACCGCCTCATGCGGCAACAGCACCTCATTGACGAGGTCGGACAGTTCCTTGAGCCCGGCGACCGCGACCTTGAAGAGGTAATCGGCCTGCCCGGTCAGCGCATGGGCTTCCTGGATCGCCGGCGTCAGGCGCACGAGATCGCGCAAGCGGCGGGCATTGTCGCGCGAATGGGTCGCGAGCGTCACATGGATGAAGACCGTCAAGGTGAAACCGAGCCGCGCCCCATCGATCTCGGCGCGATAGCGGCGGATGACGCCCTCCTCCTCGAGCCGCGCCCGGCGCCGCGATACCTGGCTCGCCGAGAGGCCGATCCTGTCGCCGATCTCGGCATTGGTGCGCGAGGAATCGCGCTGCAATGCGTCGAGAATCTTGTGATCGAAAGCATCGATGATCATGATGTGCGCCAACCCTGCGAATTGCGCATGAGATATGCACAGATTGGCAGAAACGCGTTCGGAATGCACGCCATTTGCGCCAGCGCCGCGTTATTGAGGCTCCAACAGCGGCCAAGATCGCCCCCCTCGGGGCGCAAGGCCGCGCCCGAACGCCGACAGGAGATCAGCATGGGTCCTTTCCCGCATGACGCCGGCCCCGCCACGATCAGCGATGCCAATCCGATGGGTACCGATGGCATGGAGTTCGTCGAATACGCCCATCCCGAGCCCGAGAAGCTGAAGAGCCTGTTCCAGACCATGGGCTTCACGGCGGTCGCGAAGCACCGCTCCAAGAATGTGACGCTCTACCGGCAAGGCGACGTGAATTTCGTGGTCAATGCCGAGCCGAATTCCTTCGCGGCGCAATTCGCGGCGGCGCACGGGCCTTGCGCCTGCGCCATGGCCTTCCGCGTGGTCGATGCCAAGCATGCCTTCGAGCGCGCCGTGTCGCTCGGCGCCGAGCCCTTCACCGGCAAGGTCGGCCCGAACGAGCTGACCATCCCGGCCGTCAAGGGCATTGGCGGCTCCATCCTCTATTTCGTCGAGCGTTACGGCGCCAAGGGCACGATCTGGGACGTGGATTTCACTTGGACCGGCGCGCCCGACCCGCATCCCGAGCCTGCCGGGCTCTATTATCTCGACCATCTCACCCACAATGTGCAGCGCGGCCGCATGCAGTATTGGGGCGATTGGTACGGCAAGCTCTTCAATTTCCGCGAGATCCGCTTCTTCAACATCGAGGGCAAGCTCACCGGGCTGATCTCGCGGGCGCTGACCAGCCCCTGCGGCAAGATCCGCATTCCGATCAACGAGTCCCTCGACGACAAATCGCAGATCGAGGAATATCTGCGCGAATATCACGGCGAGGGCATCCAGCATGTGGCGATGGGTTCGCGCGACATCTATGCGAGCGTCGAGTCGCTGCGCGCCAGGGGCCTGCCCTTCATGCCGGCCCCGCCGGTCACCTATTACGAGAAGATCGATGCGCGCCTGCCCGGCCATGGCGAGCCGCTCGATCGCCTGCAGGCCGATGGCGTGCTGATCGACGGCGAGGGCGTCGATGACGGACGCCGCACCAAAGTGCTCCTGCAGATCTTCTCCGGCACGGTGCTCGGGCCGATCTTCTTCGAGTTCATCCAGCGCAAGGGCGATGAAGGTTTCGGGGAAGGCAATTTCCGCGCCCTCTTCGAATCGATCGAGGAAGATCAGATCCGCCGCGGCGTGCTCTCGCCCAAGGCCGCGGAGTAGCCTCGCGGCAGCACCGCTTTCCTTCTCCCGCCCGAAGAGGCGGGAGAAGGTGGTCGAGCGAAGCGAGATCGGATGAGGGGCGGTTGAGCGCCTCACCGGCGTCCCTCATCCGCCCTCACTACGTTCGGGCACCTTCTCCCGCGAAAGAGCGGGAGAAGGAGGCGCGCCCAAGCCCTACTTCCAGTCGACGAATTCCGGCAGCGGCTTCTTGATGCCGCCAGCGTGGGGAACCTTGCAGTCGCTCGCCGGATAGCCGACGACGAGCAGCAGATAGGGCTTCTCCTGATCGGGGCGACCGCAAATGCGGTTGAGGAAGTTCATCGGGCTCGGCGTGTGGGTGAGCGTCGCAAGGCCGCTGCTATGCAGCCCGGCGATCAGGAAGCCCGTGGCGATGCCGACCGACTCCGGCACGTAGTAATGCTTCACCTTGCGTCCGTCGGGCAGATATCCGTAGCGCTGCGCGAAGATGGCGATCAGCACCGGCGCGGTCTCGAGGAAGGGCTTTTGCGCATCCGTGCCGAGCGGCGCCAGCGCCTCGAGCCATTCGGCAGGCGCCCGCCCATTGTAGAATTCCTGCTCCTCGACTTCGGCGGCTTCGCGGATGCGGCGCTTCACGGCCGCATCGGTGATCACCGTGAAATGCCAGGGCTGGAGATTGGCGCCCGAGGGGGCTGTGCCGGCCGCGAGCAGGCAGCTCTCGATCACGGCGCGGTCGACGGGCCTTGACGAAAAGTCGCGCACCGTGCGCCGCCGGCTCATCTCCTCATGGAAGCGCATGGCGCGCTCGCGCATCTCGTCTTGCGGATATTCGCGATAGGAGCCGAGCGGCTCGAGCTGCAGCGCCGTCATTGCGTTCTCCCCGGATGCGGATTCTTGCCCGGATGCAGATTCTTGCCTGGATTCTTGCCCTCGCCGATATCGAAATAGAGCCCGGCCATCAACTCCAGCGCCTCGCGCACCAGCGCGATCGGCACATGCTCGTTCGGAGCATGCTGCGAGCAGCCGCCATAGGAATGCGGGATCCAGATGGTCGGCAGGCCCAGGGTCTCGGAGAAGATATCGTTCGGCAGCGAGCCGCCGGCATTCGGGATGATCGTGGGCGCCTGGCCTCCCGTCTTCTCGATCGAGGCTGCGACGAACTTCACCCAAGGATGGTCGGGATCGAGCCGGGACGCCTTGAAGAAGGATTCCCGCGACGGCTCGACCACCACCTTGCCGAAGCCGTGCCGCTTGAGGTGGCGGCGCAGCGCCGGGATGATGTCGTCGGGATCGATGCCGACCACGAAGCGCAGCTGGCAGCGCGCCCAGGCGCGCGGCGGGATGGCGTTCACCGGAGCTTCGGGCGTGCCGCAGCTATAGGCGAGCACCGAGAAGGAACACCAGCCAAAGACGCGTTCGGCAGGCGTCAGCCCGGCCTCGCCCCAATCGGGATCGATGGCCGGTGTGCCGGGATCGCCGCCCGGCTCGACGCCCTCGAGCACGCGCCGGACATTGGCGGGGAGTTCCGCCGGCACCCATTCGGAGATGCGGATCTGCCCGGTGGGCCCGGTGATCGAGGCGATGGCATGGGCGAGCTCGATGCCGGGATCGGAAAGCAGCCCGCCCCAATTGCCGGAATGATGCCCGCCTTCGCGCGCCTCGATCGTCAGGTCGAAATTGAGGGCACCGCGCGTGCCGAGCGACAGATCGGGCCGCTCGCGATGCAGGCGCGGCCCGTCCGAGCCGATGAGCACATCCGCGGCGAGCAGATCGCCATGCTCGCGTGCCAGCCTCGCGAGGCCCGGCGAACCCGTCTCCTCGCCCATCTCGATGAGGTAGCGGGCATTGAAGCCGAGCTTGCCGCGCGCCTTGAGCACGGCCTCGAGGGCGGCGAGGTTGATGGAATGCTGGCCCTTATTGTCGACGACGCCGCGCCCATACCATTTGCCGTCGCGCTCGGTGAGCTCCCAGGGCGAAAGGTTGTCGATCCAGCGCCCCTCCATCCCGAGCACGGTGTCGCCATGACCGTAGCCGAGCACGGTGACGAGGGCCGGATCCTCGATGCGCTCGGCGACCAGGAACGGTCCCTTGGCGCCATCGACGGTGAGGATCCTGCAGGTGAAGCCGAGCCGTTCGAGCTCGGGCGTCATGACCTTGCGCACATAGTCGTCGAGCGCCGGCGCACTTGCCGGATTCTGGCTCTCGGTCGGCACCGCGATCCGGCGCGCCAAGGTCGCCTTGAAGGCCCCGCTGTCGAAAGCCTCACGGACATTGGCGATGGCGGCGTCGCGACTCATGGACTTCCTCCGGCTTGAGCAGACAGGCCCGGCGAAGTCGCGTGGGTGACCCATACGAGCCTTGCTGGAGCGCGATCTGGAATGGCGTCATGTCGTATCGAAAAGCGGCGGACCGCTCTTCGCGACGATGCTTAGCAGAGGTGTGTGCCGTGGAGAAAGCCCGTGGGCGCTGGGATCGCGACCGTCTCGGTCGCCCTTCCTTTCCGGCGGCGCCGGCTCACCGCCGAAAGGGCGGGCGGGACGCCCGCGGTCCCAAGGAGAGGCCGCCGGCGCAGGCGCTGGGATCGCGACCGTCTCGGTCGCACTTCCTTCCGGCGGTGCGCCCGGCCGTCTCAAGAGCGGGCGGGACGCCCGCGGTCCCAGGGAGAGGCCCTCATTCGGCGGCGATCTTGAGGTCCTCGCGGCTCGCATAGACGATATGCGCCGGCATGGCGGCTTGCGGCGTCTCGTCGGGCTCGTCCCTCTCGCCGACGAAACGCGAGACCAGGCGCCAGGTGAGACGGCCGATATCGTCGAGCAAAGTGAACACCGAGGGCACGAAGACGAGCGACAGCACGGTCGAGACGATCAACCCGCCGATCACCGCGATCGCCATCGGCGCGCGGAACTCGCCGCCATCGCCGTAGGAGAGCGCGGAGGGGAACATGCCGGCCACCATGGCGATCGTGGTCATCACGATGGGGCGGGCGCGCTTGCGTCCGGCTTCCACCAGCGCTTCGAGCCGCGGCGTGCCGCGCCCGATCTCCTCGACCGCGAAGTCGACCAGCATGATGGCGTTCTTGGTCACGATGCCCATCAGCATGAGAATGCCGATCACCACGGGCATGCTGATCGATTTATGGGTGATGAGCAGCGCGATGATGGCGCCGCCGATCGAGAGCGGCAGCGAGAACAGGATGGTGACCGGCTGGACGAAGCTCGCGAACAGCAAGATCAGCACGCCATAGACCATCATCAGCCCCGCCCCCATCGCGGTCGCGAAGGAAGTGAAGATCTGGCCCATCACCTCGACATCGCCCGACTGCTTGATCTCGACGCCTGGCGGCAGCTTCTTTGCCGTGGGCAGCGCATAGATGGCGTCGGTCGCCTGGCCGAGCGGCGTCTGGCCCGACAGATCACCCTCGATCGTCACGCGCCGCGAGCGGTCATAGCGGTTGATTGCGGTCGGGCCGCGGCTCATCTCGAAATTGGCGACGGTCGAGAGCGGCACCGAGGCGCCGGCACCGGTCGAGACGCGCAAGGCTTCGAGCAAGCCGATATCGGCGCGGGCCCGCTGGTCGAGCTCGACACGGATCGGGATCAGCCGGTCGCCCGCATCGAATTTGGCGAGGTTGGCGTCGACATCGCCGAGCGTCGCCACCCGGATCGTCTCCGACAGCGCCTCGGTCGAGACGCCGAGATCGGCGGCCAACTGGGGCTTGGGCGTGATGCGCAACTCAGGCCGGTCGAGCTCGGCCGTCGAGATCGGGTTCTCGATGAAGGGGATCTGGCGCATCTCGCTCGCGAGCTGGTTCGCCGTGTCGTTGATGACCTTCATGTCGCTGCCGGCGATGATCAGCGAGATGTCGCGCTGGCCGTTATCCTTGAGGAACCAGAAGCGGATATCGGCCACGTCGCGCAGATCCTCGGCGATCTTGATCTGCAGATCCTGCTGCGAGATGTCGCGCTTGCTCTTATGGATGAAATTGATGACGAGCGTCGCCTTGCGCACCTCCGATGCGCCACCGAGGACGAGGCCGCCATAGACCAGCACCGACTTGACCTCGGGCATCGTCTTCAGGCGGTCGGCGATGCCTTGCGTCACCTTGTCGGTGTCGTCGAGGCGCGAGCCGGGCGGCAGCTCGATGGCGAGCAGCGAGCGCGACACGTCGCCGGCCGGCACGAAGCCCGAGGGCAGGAGCTGCGTCGACATCAGCGAGGCGACGAACAGCAGCAGGCCCCCGAACAGGGTGATCCAGCGATGGCGCACGGAGGCCCGCACCAGCCGCGTGTAGAAGCGCATGATCGCGCCGTCCGGACGCGTCACCTCGTCATGCGAGCGCAGGAAATAGGCGGCGACCAGCGGCGTGATCAGCCGCGCCACCATCAGCGAGAACACCACGGCGATGGCCACGGTGAGGCCGAACTGGCGGAAATACTGGCCGGCGATGCCGCCCATGAAGCTCACCGGCGCGAACACCGCGACGATCGTCATCGAGATGGCGATGACCGCAAGGCCGATCTCGTCGGCGGCCTCGAGCGCCGCCCGATAGGCGGATTTGCCCATGCGCATATGGCGCACGATGTTCTCGATCTCCACGATGGCATCGTCGACCAGGATGCCGGTGACGAGCGTGATGGCGAGCAAGCTCACGAGGTTGAGCGAGAAGCCGAGCATGTCCATCGCCCAGAAGGTGGGGATGGCCGATAGCGGCAAGGCGATCGCCGAGACGATGGTGGCGCGCAAATCGCGCAGGAACAGGAACACCACGATCACCGAGAGGATCGCGCCCTCGATCAAGGTCTCCATCGCCGAATGATAATTGCCGATGGTGTTTTCGACCTGCGTGTCGACCTTGGTGAGCTCGACCTCGGGATGCTGCTTCTGGATCTCGCCGATCTTCTTTTCGACCAGGGCCTCGACCGTCGCTTCGCTCGCGCCCTTGGCGCGCGACAGGTTGAAGGCGACGATGGGGCGCCCGTCGAGCCTGGTGAAGCTGCGGGCCTCGGCGGCGCCGTCGGTGACCGTGCCGAGATCGTCGAGACGCACCTTGCGCCCGCCCGGCAGCCAGATCGGCAAGGCGGCGAGATCGGCAACGCTGCGTGCTCCGGCGAGCGTGCGGATCGCCTGTTCCTGCCCGGCGATTTCGCCGCGCCCGCCGGCGAGGTCGACATTGGTGGCGCGCAGCTGGGCATTGACGCTCGCCGCCGTGACGCCGAGCGACAGGAGCTTGCGGGGATCGAGCGACACCCGGATCTCGCGATCGACGCCGCCCGAGCGCGAGACGCTGCCGACGCCGTTGATGCCTTGGAGCTTGCGCGCCACGGTGTCGTCGACGAACCAGGACAGGTCCTCGACCGACATGCCGGGCGCCGAGGCCGCATAGGTCGCGATCGGCAGGCCCTCGATGTCGAGGCGACTGACGATCGGCTCGTTGATGGTGCGCGGCAGGTCGGTCCGGATCTTGGCGACCTGGTCCTTCACATCGTTGAGGACCCGATCGACATTGGTGCCGACATAGAACTGCATCGTGGTCACCGAGGAGCCGTCGGTGACTGTCGAGATGATGTGCCACAGGCCGTTCACCGAGGCGACAGTGTCCTCGATCTTCTTGGTCACCTGCGATTCGAGCTCCGCGGGAGCCGCGCCCGATTGGGTGACCGTGACCTGCACGATCGGAATGTCGATATTCGGGAATTTGGTGATCGGCAGCGCATGGAAGCTGAAGAGGCCGAGGACGACGAGCACGACGAAAGTCACCGTCGCCGGCATCGGCTGGCGGATCGACCAGGCGGAGATGTTGAGCCTCATTTCGCGGCTTCCTTGACGGCACGGCCGGCCTGCGTCGTGACCGCGATCGGGCGCACCACATCGCCGGAGCGCAGGAAGGCGGCGGCCCGCACCACGACGGTCTCGCCCGCCTCGAGCCCCTGGCGGGCCTCGGTGAGGCGCAGATTGGTGATGCCGGCCATGATCTTGCGCTCCTCGATCCGGTCGTCCTTCACCACCTGGACGAAATCCCCGTCATCGCCGCGCGCCACGGCACTCGTCGGCACGGCGACACCGGGCCGGCGCGCCACGATCACGACGCCCGAGGCGAAGGAGCCGATGCGCGCCGGAGCTTCCGGCGGCAGCGCGACGCGCACCTTGCCGAGCCGTGTCGTCCTGTCGACTTCCTCGGAGATGAGCCGCACCTTGCCCTCGACCTCGTCCGAACTGCCGGCCAGCACGATCTTCGCCTGCATGCCGAGCTTGAGCCGCGCCAGCGATTGCTCGGGCACATCGGCCTCGAGCTCGATCGCCCCGTCGCTGACGATGCGGAACAAGGCATCGCCGGCCGACATGGCGACGGCACCGAGCCTTGCCGTGCGACGGCTGACGAGGCCGGCGACCGGCGCCTTCACCTCGGCGCGGTCGATGCGCACCATCAATTCGCGCCGCTCGGCTTCGCGGCTTGCCTTGTCGGCTTGCGCCGCGGCGAGCGCGCCCTTGCCGGCGCTGAGCACCGCCTGAGCCGTACGGAAGGCAGCGATGCGCTGATCGAGGGTTGCTTGCGTCACGATCTGCACATCGAGCTTCCTGGCGCGATCGAGCTCGGCCTGGGCCTGCGTCAAGGATGCCTCGAACTGGCCGATCTGGCTCGATGCCTGGGCGATGGCGGCGTCGGCGCGCGACAAGGCGGCATCGTTCTGGGCCACCAGCGCGTCGAGCTGGCTGCGGTCGAGGCGGGCCAGCACCTGCCCCTTGGCGACGCGATCCCCGTCCTCGGCCATGAGCTCGATGATGCGCAAGCCGTCGATCTGGGCGCCGACCATGGCTTCGTCACGCGCCACCAGCGTGCCGGACACGAAGAAGCGGTCGACGAAATCGTTGAGGCGTGCCTGCACCACCGTCACCGCCGGCGGCAATGGTGCGTGCTTGGCGAGCTTGGCCTCGGGAGAGCCTGCTACGGCCGCACAGGCCTTGTCAGTGCCGGGCAGCAGCCGATCGACGAAGGCCAAGGACGGCGCGCAGGGCAGCATCACGCGCGCCCCCACGAGGCCGCCGATCAGCAGCACGGCCGCCCCCATCAAGAATGTCTTTCGACGCATCAATTCGCCCCTCTCGCATCATCATCTGGGATCGTATGGAAGCGGCTTGATGTCGCCTCGGAACAACGAAGTGAAAATGCCGAGCGCCAGCGCAAGCTCGGCCTCGCCGTCGAAATCCGCCTCATGGGCGCGGCGCTTGAACAAGCCGACCACGACGGTGATCATGACGCGGGCCGCGAAATCGGGATCGACGGAGGCTGCCGCCTGCCCCTTCGCCTTGGCCGCGGCGACCAGCTTCGCCAGCCCCTGGCGCACATCCTCATCGATCGCGCCGCAGAGCCCGGCGATCACCGGATTGCGCCCGGCCTCGGCCCAGATCTCGAGCACCATCTGCATTTTCTGGCGCGGCTCGCCCAACAGCTTGTCGCGAATGCCCGCCGCCATGGCACAGACGACATTGTCGGCCTCGGCCAGCATGGCGAAGGCCTTGGCGCGCTCCTCCTGGTCGCGGGCGCACAGCCCCTCGACGATCGCTTCCTTGGAGCGGAAATAGCGGTAGAGATTGCCCGGGCTCATGCCGGCCTCGGCCGCCACATGCTGCATCGTGGTCGCGTGGAAGCCCTGGCGCACGAAGGCGCGTTCCGCAGCCTCGAGGATGCGCTTGCGGCGATCGGCCTCGGCGGTGCTGGAGGCTTGGCTGTGCGTCGCAGCCTGGCTTTCCGCAACCGTCTGGACGTGCAAAATTTGGCCGCGAAGGCCTTCGGCGAGTGCCATATGTGTCGAGAATCGCCCTGAATACGGAGAATGAACGTTCATTCTCATAAATTCAGATTGTGGCTCCCCGAAGGCAGTGAAGGGGCGAATGGCGAGTGGCGAATAGCGAGTAGCAACCGCAATCGCTGTTCGCAGCTCGACCAATCGCTACCCGCTACCCGCTACCAGCTACCAGCTACCAGCCACTCGCCACTCGCCACTCGCTATTCGCTACTCGCTACTCGCTACTCGCTACTCGCTACTCGCTATTCGCTATTCGCTATTCGCTACTCGCCATTCGCTACTCGCCGCTCGCTACGCCACCCACCAGCGCTCGATGCATTTCCAGCCGTCGAGCTCGTAATTCGAGCCGACTTGCGCGGCGTGCGCGATGCGCCTGCTGCGAGCGTCGACGTAATTTGCATACATCGGGATGATGACACCGCCATCGTCCCTGACGATGAGCTGCATCTCCCGATACATCTCGCGTCGCTTCGCCTCGTCGAGCTCGACACGCGCCTGGACCAATAGCGCGTTGAAACGCTCATTGTCCCAATGGGTATCGTTCCAGGCGACGCCTTTGGCGTAGACTTGCGAGAACATCCAATCCTCGGTCGGCCTGCCGGCCCAGAACGCCGTGCAGAACGGCTTCTTCGTCCAGACATTCGTCCAATAGCCGTCATTCGGCTCGCGCGTGACATTGATCTCGATGCCGGCTTTCAGCGCCTGCTCCTTGAACAGGATCGCGGTGTCCACCGCGCCGTTGAAGGCAGCGTCGGCCGCCGAGAGATCGACCTTCAGCGCCTCCATGCCCGCCTTCTTCAGGTGGAATTTCGCCTTCTCGGGATCGTATTCGCGGATCGGGATGTCCTTGGCGAAATAGCGGTTGCTCGGGGTGATCGGGCTGTCATTGCCGGGCACGCCATGGCCGCGCAATATGGTCTGCACCAGGGCCTTGCGGTCGATGGCGTATTTCAAGGCGAGACGCACATCGACATTGTTGAAGGGCGCGACGTCGGTGAACATCGGCAAGGTGAAGTGCTGCGTGCCCGAGGTTTCGTCGATGACGATCTCCGGGTTGCGCTGCAGGAGCGCGAGCGTCTTGATGTCCGCCCTGCCGATGGCGTCGACCTCGCCGGTCACGACCGCGTTCATGCGGGCGGCCGTATCGCTGATGGCGATGAGCTCGACATCGTCGAAGAAGGCGCGGTCGGGCTTGAAGTACTGTCCGGTGCGCTTCAACGTCATGCGGGCGCCGCGCTCATGGGCGGCGAGCTTGTAGCCGCCCGTCCCGACGGCGCTTTCCCAGTCGATCTTGCCGGCGATCGAAGGGCCGATCACCAGATGGTAGTCGGTCAGCACCACCGGAAAGTCGGCGGTGCCGGCATTCAGGGTGAAGACGACGCTGTCCTTGCCGTCCGCCTTGACCTCCGCGACATTGGCGAGAAGGCCCTTGGCGGCCGATTTCGAATCCGCCCCGCGGTGATGGTTGATCGAGGCGACGACATCCTCGGCGTCGAGCGCCTTGCCGTTGTGGAAGGTGACGCCCTTGCGCAACCCGAAGGACCAGGTTTTGGCGTCCTTCGAGGCCTCGAAGCTCTCGGCGAGTTCCGGCACCGCGCGCCCATCCGGCGCGATCTCGGTCAGATTGTTGTAGACCGCGCCCCAGAGGCCGATATTGACGACGCCGGAGGTGCCGAAAGTGCCGGGGTCGTGCGAGTCACCGACACTGCCCGTCGTGCCGAGGCGGAAGCGTCCACCCTTCTTGGGTGCACTCTCGGCATGCGCAGGGCCGGCGAGGCCGAGAGCGAGAGAAGCGGCCGCGCCGCCAATCAGCAACTGCCGACGGTCCAGTCTGTCGAGCTTCTCCATGTTCATGTGCTTTCTCCCTGTTTCATATGGGGCATTGCCCGCTCCCGCTCGTGGAACGGGGTAGGAAGGTCTCTTCAACCAGCCGCCAGGCGGGTCGCCGCCTGACAGATGAAGGTGAAGCTCTCGGCCGCCCGGCGCGACATATGCCGCGCCCGCAAATAGCCGTGCACCAGCTGCGGCTCGTTGCGCCAATGCGCCTCGATGCCGGCCGCCTTGAGGCGCTCGACCCAATCGCGCCCGTCGTCGCGGATCGGGTCGATATCGGCGGTGATGACATAGGCGGGAGGCAGGCCCGCGAGATCGGCGGCGAGCAGCGGCATCAGGTCGGGATCGCGGCAATCGGCACGTTCGCGGCCGCCGGTGCGGATGCCGAAATAATAGGCGCCCTCCTTGGCGGTGAGCATCGGCGCCTCGGCATTCACGACATAGGAGCCTTTGCTCCTATCCCCGCCGAGGCCGGGATAGATCAGGATCTGGCCGATCGGCATGCTGCCGCCGCGCTTGCAGCGCAGGCACAAGGCCGCGACGAGGTTGCCGCCGGCGCTGTCGCCGGCCGCGATCACGCGCCGCTCCTGCGCCGCGAGATGCGCGAAGGCCGCCTGCGCGTCGTCGCCCTGGGCGGGATGCAGATGTTCCGGGGCGAGGCGATAATCCACCGCGACGACCTCGAGGCCGGTGGCGTCGCAAAGCCCGGCGCAGGCATCGTCATGGCTCTCGAGCCCACCGAGAATGAAGCCGCCTCCATGCAGATAGAGCACGGTGACGTTGGGTGGCGCGGTCGAGCCCGCCTTGCGGTAGCGCCGGCAGGCGATGGCTCGTTCCGGAGACGCGGCCGGAATGGAAAAATCTTCGGCCGTCACGCCGGCAGGATGCGGGGCCCGCATCTCGCGCGCGTAGCGATCGTACCAGGCGCGGTTCTCGGCGACGCTGAAATCAGTGGCATCCGGCGGATAGAAGGAATTGGTGCGCTCGATATAGGCGAGCACCTCCGGGTCGGTCGGCATGGGATGGGGCATCGCAATCACCTCGTCTCGAATTTGCTCGTCCAGAATCTGCTCGTCTACAATTTGCTCGTCTCGGATCCGATCTGGCCGCCGCGTGCCGCCAACACCCGATCGAGCCAGGCGACATCCATTTCGGGCACCGAGGACAGCAGCAATTGCGTGTAGGGGTGATGAGGCGGCGCGAAGATCTCGCCTTTGCTGCCCGCCTCGACCACCCGGCCGTGCTGCATCACCACCACGTCGTCGGCCATGGCCCTGACGGTCGAGAGGTCGTGCGTAATCATCAAGATGGTGAGGCCAAGCTCTCGCTGCAGGCGGGAAAGAAGCTTCAGCATCTCCTCGGCCACGAGCTGATCGAGCGCGGAGGTGACCTCGTCGCAGATCAGGAGCTTCGGCCCCGCCGCGAGGGCGCGTGCGATGGCGACGCGCTGCTTCTGGCCGCCGGACAATTCGCCGGGGAAACGATCCCGATAGCGGGCGGGCTCCATTTCGATCTCGTCGAGCAGCGCATCGACGCGTGCGCGCTTCGCCTCGCCGGTGAGGCCATGATGCAGCTCGAGCGGCCGGCCGACCGCCTCGGCGACACGCTGGCGCGGATTGAGGGCCGTGTCCGGCATTTGCGAAACCATCTGGATCGCGCCGATCAGGCGGCGCGGCCTGGCCGCGAGGCGGGCCGCCAACGGCTCGCCGTCGAAGACGACGCGGCCGAGGCGCGGCGGCATGAGGCCGGTGATCACCCGCGCCAGCGAGGATTTGCCGGAACCCGACTCGCCGACGATCGCGAGCGTCCGCCCGCGCCCGACGCCGAGCGAAACCTCGCGCACCACGTCGACGGAGCCGTAGCTCGCGCTCACTCCTTCGATGGAAAGAATGGGCGCGTCGCTCGGCGCCGGCGCCGGCTTTGACGGGGCCCTGAAGGCGCGCACGGCCCAGAGCGTGCGCGTATAGTCGGCGTGGGGCGCAGCCAGCATCTCGGCCGTGGCGTTCTCCTCGACCATCTTGCCGTGGCGCAGCACGATCACCCGATCCGCCATCTGCGCCACGACCGCGAGGTCATGGCTGATATAGATCGCGGCGAGGCCGAGGCCGCGCACGGCATCGCGGATCGCGGCGAGCACCTCGATCTGCGTCGTGACGTCGAGCGCGGTGGTCGGCTCGTCGAAGACGATGAGATCGGGGTGCGGCGCCATCGCCATGGCGGTCATGGCCCGCTGCAATTGCCCGCCCGAGAGCTGGTGCGGGAAGCGCCGGCCGATCGTTTCCGGTTGCGGCAGCCGCAGACGCGCGAACAATTCGCGCACGACCTCCTCGGCGGCGATGCGTCCTGCTCCGCCGCGGATGACGGGAACCTCGATGCATTGGCTGAGAACCCGATGCGCCGGGTTGAAGGAGGCGGCAGCCGATTGCGCCACATAGGCGATGCGGCGCCCGCGCAGACGCCGCCTCTCGGTCTCGGATGCCCGCACGAGATCGATACCGTCGAACAGGATCGAGCCCGCAGCGATCCGGCAGCCGTCGCGCGCAAAACCCATGGCGGCGAGGCCGAGCGTCGATTTGCCGGCGCCCGATTCACCGATGACGCCGACGACCTCACCGCGCTTGACCGTGAGGTCGACGCTGTCGACTAGCCTGGTCGAGCCCTCATTGCCGCGCGCCTCGACGACAAGCCCCGTCATGCTGAGCAGGGGCAGGCCATCCTGCACCGATCCGCTCGATGTCGCTCGGGCCACGGCGCTAATCCTTCAGCCCGGCGCCGCGCTGCAACTGCCAGTCGACGATGAAGTTTACCGACACGGTCAGGAGCGCGATGGCGGCGGCGGGCAGGAGCGGTGTGATGTCGCCGAAGGTGATGAGCGAGGCGTTGTCGCGCACCATGCCGCCCCAATCGGCGGCCGGCGGCTGGATGCCGAGCCCGAGAAAGCTGAGCGCCGAGATGAACAGGAAGACGAAGCAGAAGCGCAAACCGAACTCCGCCGTCAGCGGCGCTGCCGAATTGGGCAGCACTTCGCGGGTGACGAGCCGCACGAAGCCCTCGCCACGCAGGCGGGCCGCCTCGAAATAATCCTGCGTCACGATCCCCATCGAGACGGCGCGCGCCAGGCGGAAGACGCGCGTCGATTCGAGCAGGGCGATGACCGCGATCAGCACCGGGATGGACGAGCCCAGCATGGTGAGGACGAGCAGCACCGTGATCAGGGACGGCACCGCCATGATGATGTCGCAGACGAAGGCCAGCGCCCTGTCGACGATGCCGCCGGCCGTGCCGGCGCTCAGCCCGGCGCCGGCGCCGATCAGGAAGGCGAGAGCCGTCGTGACGAGTGCGATGCCGATGCTGTTGCGGGCCCCGTAGATCAGGCGCGAGAGCATGTCGCGGCCGAGATTGTCCGTGCCGAGCAGGTTGGCGAGCGACCAGGGCGAGAATTCCGGGCCGACCACCTCACGTTCGCCATAGGGCGCGACGAGCGGCGCCAGCAGCGACAGGATCATGCAGACGCAGATGACGGCGATGCCGAGCCTGGCGCTGCCCGGCATGCCGCGGAGCATGCGCCGCGCCCAGCTCACGGTCAGCGCCCAGCTCACTGTCAGCGCCCATGCATCAGGCGCGGCGAGGTCGCGATCGACAGCACGTCCGCCAGGAGATTGAGCAGGATATAGGTCGAGGCGAAGATCAGGCTCGCCGTCTGCACCACGGTGATGTCGCGTTTCGAGACCGAATCCACCAGGAGCTGGCCGAGCCCGGGATAGACGAACACCACCTCGACGACGACCACGCCGACGACCAGATAGGCGAGGTTCAACGCCACCACATTGATGATCGGCGCGAGAGCGTTCGGCAGCGCATGCTGGACGATGACGCGCAGGGGCGAGAGGCCCTTGAGCCTCGCCATTTCGATATAGGGGCTCGACATGAGATTGATGATGGCGGCGCGCGTCATGCGGATCACATGGGCGCTGACGGCGAGAGTCAGCGTCAGGGCCGGCAGGAGGGTGCGGTAGAGCCGCTCGCCGAGCGTCGCCTCGCTCCCCATGCTGGCGATGGCCGGCAGGAGCCGCCATTCGACCGCGAGCAGGAAGATGAGCAGATAGGCGATGAAGAATTCGGGCAGGGAGATCGCGGTCAAGGCGAGGCTGCTGATCGACCGGTCCGCCAGCCGCCCGCGATAGAGCGCCGCCAGGATGCCGAGCGCCAGGGACAGGGGGATGGCGATGGCCGCGGCGAGGCCTGCGAGAAAGAAGCTGTTGCGCAGGCGGCTGCCGATCAGCTCGCGCACCGGCCGCCCCGAGGCGAGCGAATTGCCGAAATCGCCGCGCGCCACCCCACCGATCCAATCCGCGTAGCGCTCGAGCGGCGGCCGGTCGAGACGCAGCTCCTTGCGGATCGCGGCGACCGTTTCTGGCGTGCGGTTCTGGCCGAGTATTTGCTCGGCGACGTCGCCCGGCAGAAGATTGACCGCCGCGAAGACCAGCACCGAGACGATGAACAGGGTGAGGAAGCCCAGTGCACAGCGCGTCACGATCATACGGATCAGCTTGTGCATGGCGCCTCTTCGGATCCTCCCTTCAGGGCCTGTCGCCGACCCTGCGGCCGGCTCCCTCGGGTTGCGGGAGGTTTGCCTGGGCCAAAGCGATGTCTGCGACCGTCCCTGCCACCGGCTCGCGCATGGGCGCCGAGCGGCGGCTCTGCGCATCGACATGCAGCAGCATGTGCTCGGACGTCGCGACGAGCTCGCCGGTGCGTCCATGCCGCATCTCGTGGAAGAGGTGCAGGCGCTTCTCGTCCGCCTTCAGCACCTGCGTCGTGACCGAGACCGGCTCGAGCCCCCTCACCTCGCCCAGAAGCCGGGTGTGGGTCTCGACCGTGAAGAAGGTGCCGGCCTCGCGCCGATAGTCTTCGCTCATCCCGACATGGATCAGGAAGGCATCGGTGGTGTCGGAGAAGACCTGGCAATAGCGCGCCTCGGTCATATGGTTGTTGTAGTCGACCCAGTCCGGCCGCGCGGTCGCGCCATGCAAAGCGAGGGGCTTGGCCGGATCTTGCGTCGTCGGCGCGTTGTGGCCCGACGCTTCGTAAAGCCTGGCTTCGTGCCCGGCAAGGAGCCGGCCCGCGGCAAAATCCTCGATCTTGAGGCCTTGCATGATGGCGATCAGGCCGTCATCGCGCTTGCGCTCGAGATCGCGGATCGACAGGCCGCCCGCCTGGGCGTCCGACTGCTCCGCGATCTTGTCGATGAAGCTCGCCGTCAATTCCGGGACATCCATCAATTTGGTCCAGGGCCATTTCAGGGCGGGGCCAAATTGCGCCATGAAATGGCGCATGCCGTCCTCGCCGCCGGCGATGCGATAGACGAGGAAGGTGCCCATCATCGCCCAGCGCAAGCCTGCGCCGTAGCGGATGGCGTCGTCCACCTCCTCGGTGGTCGCGACATCGTCATGGACGAGCCACAAGGCTTCGCGCCACAGCGCCTCCAGCAAACGGTCGGCGACGAAACCGTCGATCTCCTTGCGGATGCGCAGCGGCTTCATACCGATGCCCGCATAGAAGGCGAGCGCCCGATCGAGGACTGTCTCGGAGGTCTTTTCGCCGCCGCAGACTTCGACGAGCGGCAGGAGATAGACGGGATTGAAAGGATGGCCGACGAAGAATCGTTCGGGCCGGCGCATCCCGGCCTGGAGCTTCGAGGGCAGGAGACCGGAGGTCGACGAGCCGATCAAGGCGTCGGGGCGCGCATGGGCATCGATCTCGGCGAGGATCTTGCGCTTCAGATCCTCGCGTTCGGGCGCGCTTTCCTGGATGAAACCGGCGTCGGCGACGGCCTCGGCGAGGCTTGCGCAGAACCTCGCCTTGCCGCGGCGCCGGGGCGCCATGGTCAAGCGGCTCCAGGCTCGCTCGGCATTGTCCAGCATCTCGCGGACGCGCCGCTCGGAATCAGGATGGGGGTCGTAGATGGCGACGTCGAAGCCGTGCTCGACGAGGCGCCCGGCCCAGCCGCCGCCGATGACGCCGCCGCCGACGAGCGCGACCTTCGCTCCGTCAAGGCTCATGTCGCGCCCTTGAGCTTCAGCTTGCGGCGGGTCTCGGCAGGTGTCATCACGCGAGCATTCATGCCTTCGAGAATGGTGACGGCGCGCTCGACGAGCTGGCCGTTCGTGGCCTTGATGCCGCGTGACAGGAAGAGGTTATCCTCGAGGCCGACGCGCACATGCCCTCCGGCCAAGGCGGCGAGCGCCACATAGGGCAGCTGCATGCGGCCGATCGAAAAGGCCGAGAAGACCGCGCCTTCGGGCACCTGCCGCGCCATGGCGAGGAGGGTCGAAAGATCGTCCGGCGCGCCATAGGGGATGCCCATGCATAATTGCAGCATCGCCGGGTCGTCGATCAGGCCTTCCTTGATAAGCTGCTTGGCGAAGACGAGATGCCCCGTATCGAACACCTCGATCTCGGGCCGCACGCCCAACGCCTTGATGCGGCCTGCCATCGCCCGCAACATCGAGGGCGTATTGGTCATGACATAATCGCCTTCGGCGAAATTCATGGTGCCGCAATCGAGCGTGCAGATCTCGGGGCGAAGCTCGGCAACATGTTCCAGGCGCTCGTCGGCGCCCGCCATATCGGTCTGGCTCATATTGAGCGGCAGCGGCTTGTCGACGCCGCCGAGCACGAGATCGCCGCCCATGCCGGCGGTCAGGTTGATGATCACATCCACGCCCGAGGCGCGAATGCGCTCGACCACTTCGCGATAGAGGCGTGGATCGCGCGACGGCGCGCCGGTCCCCGGAACCCGCACATGGATATGGGCGATAGCCGCTCCGGCCTTGGCCGCCTCGATCGCCGCATCGGCGATCTGAACCGGAGTGACGGGCACATGCTCGCTCTTGTCCGCGGTCGCGCCGGCGCCGGTCAGCGCACAAGTAATGAAGACTTCGGAATTCACGCGGCCTCCCTGTCTCTTGAGCTTTCCACAAGGCTAGCAGCGGCCTGGCCGGCGTAGTAAACCCAATCGGAACCGAACCGTGCCGGAAACGAACCGATGCTCTTCGAAGACAGGCTGGGCAGCGAGCCTCTGCGCATCGACATCCTGGTGATCGACGGCTTCTCCCTCCTCTCGCTCGCCTCGACCATGGAGCCCTTGCGGGCCGCCAACCGGGTCAGCGGGCGCGAGCTCTATCGCTGGCGCCTGCTCGGGCTCGGCGGGCGTCAGGCCACGAGCTCGAGCGGCGTGCCGCTGACCCTGCAGGAAAGCTTTCAGCCGAGCGATCTGGGCGAGGTGCTGATCGTGGTCTCCGCCTTCGAGCACGAGCGCAACGGAGCGGCGGCCCTGCCGTTGCTGCGAGCGGTGGCCCGACAGAAACGCATCCCGATCGGCGGCGTCGAGGCGGGGAGCTGGATCCTGGCGCGTGCCGGCCTCCTCGACCGCTACCGCGCCACGACCCATTGGGAGGATGTCGAGGACTTCGCGCTCGCCTATCCGAACGTCGAGGTGGTCCGCGACCGCTATGTCATCGATCGCGACCGTTTCACCACGGGCGGGGCGAGCCCGGCCTTCGACCTGATGCTGGAGCTCATCCGCAGCCAGCACGGGCCGGGCCTCGCGCTCGATGTCAGCAGCATCTTCATCTACGACGAATCCCATCCGGGGGCCGATCCGCAGCCAATGGTCTCGACCGGCCGTCTCGATCGGGCCGAACCACGGCTGACCGCGTCGATCCGGCTCATGGAAGAGAGGATCGATGCGCCCTCGAGCATCGCGGAGCTCGCGCGGCGCGCCGGCATGACGGCCCGCGGCCTGCAGAAGCTGTTCCGGCGCCATCTCGATACCAGTCCCGGCGCCTATTACCTCAACCTGCGTCTCGCCGCAGCGAGGCGCATGCTCGAGCTGGCGGGAAGGCCCGTGCTCGAGGCCGCGGCGCAGACGGGTTTCACGTCGTCCTCGGCTTTCGCGCGGGCCTTCCGCCGGCGCTACGGCATCAGCCCCGGGCGGGTGAAGGCGAGATGAGCGGCGTCGCTGCGCCGATCGTGACAGCGCCTTACCAGCCGATCCCGGCACGCACGCCGCGCATCCTTGAAACATGCGAATTTTCGCGGCTATTATTGGCGTCTCAGCGCCCGCCAACGCCTTTGCCGACCGCCCCGAGGATGGTCCCGCATGACGAGCGATGCACTCCCCTCCGATGACAAAGACCGGCGCCTGCTGCGCTATTTCGGACAGAGCCTGCTGGCGCTCGGCCCGGCCGGGCGCGACTGGCCGGGCTTCCGCTACACGCCGCCCGAATGGGAGCGCTTCAGCGTGCATGCGGCGACCGTGAGCGCGAATGCGAGCTGGATCGCCATGTTCTCGGCGGCCGCCATCTTCATCGTGATGGCGGCGGCGGCCATCGGCTTCATCTTCATTCCGGCCATGCTGTGGCTCTATCCGGACCCCGCCAAGACCTCGGCGCTGGTCTTTTTGACGGGGCTGTTCGGCACGGCCTTTCTCACGATCGGCATCGGCTACCCGATCGCCCTGAATGCCGGAGGATTGATCGCCGACCGGTGGGAGACAGGTGAGCTCGCCGCCGTGATCGACCTCGATCGTGCGCTCGCAACCAAGATACGCCGGCAGATCTGGCGCATGATGGGCATCCTCTGCGGCATCGGGATACCGGGATCGTTGATCCTCCTCATCTACGACATCGATCTCGACCCGGTGCTGCGCTGGATGAAGCCGGTCACTTATGCGGCGACGATCCTGGTCATGCTGTTCACCGCAAGGCAGGCCCGCAAGCCGATCGCCTGGCGCGCCGTCATGGCCTCAAGGGCGAGTTGGGGGGCGTTTCAGACAAGCACCAACCGATCGAGCAAGCTGTTCCCGAGCGGACCCTAAATAAGTTGTCGAAGCTTCGCGCGCCGCTGCACGAGCACGGTTTGCCCGAATTGCAACTTCAGCCACTGCCACCTTCCATCGCTCGACGGGAAGGTCTTGCCGATTGGCTTGGCAGGACCCAGCCCCGCAAGGCAGAGCTGTTTCCCGACCGCACCAACCGCATCGATTTGCGTCATCGGAGGGCGCCACGACCTCAGCTCCGGATATTGGAATGACGTGGCCTGCTTGCCCTCGGCGATATTCGACAGTCGAATTGCTTCCTCAGTTATGTATTCACGGTCCTGTATATTCCACTTCAAAGGATGAGGCCTTGCCGCGCCAAGGATCGCGCCAGCCATCGAGCCTATGGTATCGGTATCGCTGCCAAGCGTATTCGCCGCGAGCAGGATCGCATCCTCGTTGCTGAGCCCGCTTGCAAGATAGGAAAGCGCAGCCGCGGCCAGAGCCGTATTGAAGCCCGCTCCCCTCGTTTGATCGTCAAAGCAACCGAGCCGGCTCAAGGCTGTCTGATAGGCTTGCCTTGGATCAACGAAAGGCTTCGACTTCAGAAATTCAATCGCACCCAACGCGTACTCGACCTCAGCCGCGACAGCGTCGGCCAAGGTCGATCCAAATCCCTCCTCCCAAGGTCCCAGCCAGAATTGTCCGAGTTGCTCATCGGCTTGAACCAGTTTCGGTATGGACCTGAGTTGCGAGACGAATTCAATCCAGTCGCCGGGGCCGGGGATCATTTGCGCCGCTACGGCTCGGCCAACGCAGAGCGCGTGAAATAAGGCGCCGCAGAAACCCCTTGGGTGCCCGTGCGTGGTGATTGCGTCTCTCAGAACATCGCGAACACATTTTTCATGCTGCTCGGGATCGCATTTCCAAACATGGGGTTGGATGCGCATTGCCGCACCGTTCCCGCCTGCATGGAAATAACCACGCCCTCCCCACCCGCCGAAGAAATTGGAGAACCAGCTTACGCTACCCTCGGCAAGGTTCGATGCAGCGGCGCTGGTGCCCCGGCCTGCTCCCAGCGAATAGCTCGACCAGACGGGCAACTCGATTTTGGCGAAAGCCGCGACGTCAAAGTCACCATTGCCCCGTGTTGCTCGGCTGACCGCGAGCCGCAGTTGTGTATCGTCCGAGTAGCTCCCGGAAGGAAGCACCAATGTCGGTCCGTGCCACCCTCCTACTCTCAGCGTCCACTCCATCGGTGCACTGACCGAGCTCTCCCCGATCCGATAGCTGATCGTCTCCGGGTCGGCCATTTCCGTGATCCAACCAACTGCATCACCAGCCGCCGACCAAAGTGCTGAACCGACAATGCGTTCCGACCTTGAACTGCCGGTCACGGCTCTCCCCCTGTTTGGAATCGTCGGCCGCTACGGCAGTCCGACCGGTGTCGCTCCGCTCCCAAAGGCCGCTACTGGGAGCTCGCGAAAATCTCTTCGATCTCGCGCATCAGCGGCCGCTCGATGCCGGCGGCGCGCAACAGCGCGAAATCGTTGCTCACAACCTGTTCCCAAGGCCCCTGCTCCTCAATGGTCTGGCCTCTGCTCGCCAAATAGGCGACACGCGCATCCTCGAGCCGGCCCAGCAACATCAAGGCATGCGCCCGGTTGGTCTTGGCGATGAGCTTGCTGTTGTCGCTCTGCGAGGAGGCGATAACTTCTTCCGCCGCGTCGAGCGCCGCGGCGGGATCGCCGGCAAAAAGTCCGGTCCATGCGATCTCGCCGAGATCGCGCCACAGATTGGCACGCCAATCCGCATGAGCTGGATCGGCAAGTGGAAGCGCGCGCATGATCACCACGCTTTCGCGTAGAAGGGCGAGCGCTTCGGTAGGCCGTTTCAGGGCGATCAGGCTGTTGCCGAGCTGACGTTGCGTCCAGGCGACGTCATATTCCCGTTGCGCGCTATCTGGCTCCTTGGCAACAAGCCATTTTCTCAATTCAAGCGCCTTATTCCAGATGTCCTGGGCGTCGACAATCCGGTGAAGCAGGGTCAAGGCATATCCGACCTGCGCATCGCTCAAGGCCAGATCATCGGCGATCGCGATGTCGTCCGGCGCCGTGAGCCTCAGCGGCTGCAGAATTTCCTGGCTCCGCTGATATGAAGCGAGGGCGTCCTCCCATTTGTTGGCGCTATCCAGGATGTCGCCGATCTTGCGGTGGTCCCAGGCCATGTTGCGCTGCCATAACGCGTTGCCCGGCTCCTGGGCCGCGAGCGCGACATTGACGCCAAGCGCCTCGCGGTAAGAGCTCAGCGCATTGTCGTAGTCGCCACGGTTGTATGAGGCACTGCCGATCTTTTCATAACTCGTGGCCAAATCGTCCCGCGCCAGCAAATCCGAGGGCTCCGCTTCGACCAACGCCTTGAGGATGCGCACGCTTTCGCGATAGGCGGCCGTCGCTTGCTCAGGCCTCTTCTGTTGACCCAAGATGTCGCCAATCTTGCGATCGACCCAGGCGACGTTGCGCTTCCATAGCGCTTTGTCCGGCTCCAGGTCCGCGAGCGCGACATTGACGACAAGCGCCTCGCGGTACCATTTCAGCGCATTGTCGAGATCGCCTCGGTCCAAGAATACGCTGCCGATACTTTCATCGCTCAGCGCCAGATCGCGGCGCGCCTCGGCATAATTGGGCGCCGTGTCGATCAAGGATTTGAGGGCGGCCGCGCTTTTGAGATACGCATCGATCGCCTCATCGGGTTTTTTTCGCTGACCCAGGATGTCGCCGATCTTGCGGTGGTCCCAGGCTATGTTTCGCTGCCATTGCGTGTTGCCCGGCTCCTGGGCCGCGAGCGCGACTTCCACCCCAAGCGCGTCGCGGTAAGAGCTCAGCGCATTGTCGTAGTCGCCACGGTTGTATGATGCGCTGCCGATTTTCTCATAACTCGTGGCCAAATCATCCCGCGCCAGCAAATCCGAGGGCTCCGCTTCGACCAACGCCTTGAGGATGCGCACGCTTTCACGATAGGCGGCCGTCGCTTGCTCAGGGCTCTTCTGTTGACCCCGGATGTCGCCAATCTTGCGTTGGTCCCAGGCGACGTTGCGCTTCCATAGCGCTTTATCAGGCTCCAGGACCGTGAGCGCGACATTGACGTCAAGCGCCTCGCGGTACCATTGCAGCGCATTGTCGAGATCGCCTCGGTCCAAGAATACGCTGCCAATACTTTCATCGCTCAGCGCCAGATCGCGGCGCGCCTCGGCATATTTGGGCGCCGTGTCGATCAAGGATTTGAGGGCGGCCACGCTTTTGAGATAAGCATCGATCGCCTCATCGGGTTTTTTTCGCTGACCCAGGATGTCGCCGATCTTGCGGTGGGTCCAGGCGACATTGCGCTTCCATTCCACCTTGTCCGGCTCCAGGAACGCAAGCGCGATGTTGGCGTCGAGCGCCTCACGGTACCATTTCAGCGCATTGTCGAGATCGCCTCGGTCCAGAAATACGCCGCCAACGCCTTCATCGCTCAGCGCCAGATCCTGCCTTGCGTCGGCATCCTTAAGTGCGACCTCGATCAAGGATTTGAGTACGCCCGCGCTCTTGAGATACGCATCGATCGCGTCATCGGGGCTTCTTCGCCGGTTCAGGATTTGGCCGATCTTGCGATGGGTCCACGCTACGTTGCGCTTCCACTGCGCCTTGTCCGGCTCCAAGGCGGCGAGCGCGATATTCGTCTGGAGCGCTTCGCGGTACCATTTCAGCGCATTGTCGAGATCGCTCCGATCGAAGAATACGCCGCCGGCGCTTTCTTCACTCAGCGCCAGATCGTGCCGTGCATCGGGGTCCTTGGGAGCGGTGTCGATCAACGCTTTGAGGACATCCACGCTTTCAAGATACACGCTAATCGCTTCATCGGGCTTTTTCCGCTGGTCCAGAATGTCGCCGATCTTGCGTTGGTCCCAGGCGATGTTGCGCCTCCACTGCGTCTTTTGCGGCTCCAGAGCCGCGAGCGCAACCTCAACCCCGAGCGCGTCTCGATACGACGTGAGCGCATTGTCGTATTCGCCGCTGTTGAGAAATTCACTTCCGATCAGTTCGTCACTCGAGGCCAAATCGTCCCTCGCAGCCACATTAGCGGGCTCCGCGTCGACCAGCGCCTTCAGGATGCGGGCGCTTTCACGATAGGCGGCCGTCGCGTCGGCAGGCCTCCTTTGTTGATCGAAAATATTGCCTATCTTGCGCTGGCTCCACGCGATGTTTCGCCTCCAGGTCGAATCCTCGGGCGCGAGCCTGGCGAGCGTTTCGTAGTTTGACAGGGTCGCTCTGTAGGATGTGAGAGCTTCGTCAAGCTTGATCTGCCCGAGCAGGACGGCGCCGATATTCGCGTTGAGGAGAGCAAGCGTTTCGACGAGATCGAGATTCGACGGCTCGGCGGCGGCCATTCTGCTGGTCTTTGCCAGCGCCTCCCGATAATAGGCGAGCGCCGCTCCCGGCTCATTGCGTCGGCTGTTGTCGGCGCCGATCGTCCGCCTGAGCAGGTCGAGCGCCCGCTCTTTCTGCGATCTCGCCTCAGCGGCGAGCTTGCGCGATTCCTGCTCGTCCCGGCGCAGGGCGCTTTGGGCGGCAATTGCATCCTTCTCGGAGGTCTCGGCTGCTAGTCGCGCCGCAACGGCTCGGCGCTCGGAGATTTCCGCGGCTTGCTGCGCCAGGATCGCCTTCCTCTGCGTCTCTTCCGTCGCCGCCAGCGCCGCTTCGGCCGCCAATTTCTGCCGATACGAATACACCGCGACGAGCGATACGAAAGCGCAGACGACAATCGCCGCGACCGCCGCCCAACGCATGCGGCGAAGCTCGACCGCGCGCCGCGCGGCCGCAAGCGCCTGAGCCTTTGCCTCCTCCTGCTTACGCCGGCTGTCCTCCAGAAACGTCATCGCGGCGTCGAAGCCGGAATGGTAGCGCTGGGCCCAGGCGGCATTCGGACGTTCGCGTGCGCTCCATGCGAGCGCGACGGCAAGGTCCGGATCGTCCCAGAGGCGGGCCCTGCCCTGGACATGCAGCGCCGCGGTATCGGCCAGCCGCCTATAGATCGCAGCGGATTCGGCCTCCTGATCGACCCATTTCTGCAACCGGTCCCATCCGCGGATGAGACTCTCATGCGAGATGTCTATCGTGGAGTCGGCGGTCAGCTTCTGTCGTGCGGGCGGTGTCAGGAACGATCGGCCAGGCTCGCGAAAAACCTCGGCGATGCCGATGACGTCGTCCACGCTCGCCTGCACAGCTTCGGCGATGACCGCCACTTTCGACGGGCGGCGTCCCTCGCGATTGTCGGCCCCCTTCTCCGTCAGGCACCGGAAAAGCCGTTGCGCGACCGCCTTGCGCCGTTCGTCCAATTCCGCGTAGGCCTCCTCGGAATGCAGCGACAGGGCGTGCTCCATGCCGCCCATGGCGACATAATCCTCGATGTCCATCGCCCCGCCGCGCTTGGCGGCGACCCAATGGTCCCAGGTGCGCATCAGCGCGTGCTGGAGGATGGGCAGTTGATCGGGGTTATCGCCGACTTCGTTCAAAAGCCGGTTGACGAGCCGTCGCGCGATCTTGCCCTCGGCCACGCGTACCGGTTCCTCGATCGTGGCGCGGCGCTGCTCCCGCGTCATGCGCGGGATCAGGAAAAGCCCATTGGTCACGGCCTCCGGCAGATCACGAAAGCGCGCGCAATCGCCGATGAAATCCGAGCGCATCGTCAGCACCACATAGATCGGCAGTTCGCTCTGCCGGGTCGCCTCCAACACCAGCTTGACGAATGCGGCGGCGTCGTCCGCACGCTCGATGGTTCCCGCGTAACGGAACAATTCCTCGAATTGATCGACGACGATGAGAAGATTGTCCTTCTCCGCCAGGCGCGCGAGACGCGTCGCTTCGATCAGGCCGAGCCCGCTGCGCCGCAGGCGAACCTCGATCCGCGTGGCCTCGTCGGTCTCCTGCGCCGCATCCGCGTAGGCTTTGCCCAGCGCTTCCGGACCATTGAGGGCGCGAGCCAAGTTGCCGATCGGGTCGGCGCCCGGTCGAAACGTCGCGGTCCGCCATCGAGAGCCTGCCGAGGACAGAAAGCCGCCTGCGAGATAGGGGAGCAGCCCGGCGAGGATGAGCGAGGACTTGCCGCTCCCCGAGACGCCGACGATCGCGAGCAGCCGGTTCGCACCCAGCCGCCGCAGGAGCTCTTCGCTTTGACCCTCGCGCCCGAAAAACAGGTCACCTTCGTCGGGCTCGAACGGCCGCAGCCCGGGAAACGGATGGATCGTTCCGTCGACAGAGCGGCTCACAACACCGATCGACCCGAGAGGGCATCAAGCCGCTCTACGAATGGCTGCAGGTGCTCGGGCGCGAACTCGCCTTGGCCGCGCAGAACCAGCGCGGCATTCGTTTCGATGGCCTCGTCGTCGTCCCCAGCCGCCACTTGGTAGATGGCCTTGGCGATGACCGGCCGCTCGCGGCCGCGCAGATATTTACGAAGGTCGCCCAATTTCTGCGCCAGCCATGCCGGCGATTTCTGGTCGTAATAAATGATGCAGGCGTCGCAGAGCGTCAGATTATCGATGTGTTGTTGCAATGTCGGTTCTTCTGCGTCGAGCTTCTCGAGGAAGACAGGATCATAGCCCTTGGCCAGAAGATATTTCCGCATTGCAAGGAGCGGTGGCGATTTCCGGCTGCCCTCCTCGCACATGACGTAGATCATCGGCGGCTCGTCCGGCGCCGGGCGCAGACCAGCGAAAGTCGCCTTGACCGGGCCGGCCTGCTCGAGCTCGGCCTTCGCCCGGTCTTTTCGAATACGGTCGAGCTTGTCGTAGGTCTCTGTCTTGAGCTCTTCCAAGCCGCAGTTTTTCAAGAGCTCGGCGTGGCTTTGCACGACGTCATCTTCCTCGAGATAAGCCAGAAACGCGCGTTGACGCGCATCGCCCGCCTCCCCGCCGGCGACCCAGACGATAGGCCGCAAATCCGATACCTGGGCGCGCTCGAGCGCCATTTCGTGCTGGAGCCAGACGTTCGACTTGGAAGCTTCGCCCTCCGGCACGAAGCCGTAATCGTGCCCGACGAGGTGGATCGAGAGCGCGCATTTCGCCAGGCAGGATCGCACCTCTTCCGTGAAGCGCGCGCTGCGCGGCGACAGATCGCCGACGGGCAGGACGCGATAGCCGCGTTCTGTCAGGTCGCGACGCATTTCCGCGGCGTGATCGTCGAGTTCGGACGTCGTCTGAGCCAAATAGACGGTCATTTTCGGCTCTTCGGGCGCCGCCGCGATGTCCCCCGCGCGGGCTGCCTTGGCGAGCAGCTTCAACACGCGCGAAATGTCGATCAGCAAATCCTCGACGCTTGCGAGATATTTGGCCCGATGGCTTGCATTGATGGTTGGGCGCAATATCCGATCGCCCTCGAAAAACCGATAGGTCGTGGTCCCCTCGAGCTGGCTCGGCAAGACGTCCCGGCTCATGGGCATGCGCTCGATGCTGAAGATGCGCTTCTTGTCGCCGTCGACATAGACGCCATAGCGCTGTTGGGCGTGATTTGTGAATTCCTCGAGCTCGCGCAGGCACCATTCCCGATGGATGAAGCTCTCGCTGAGGATGGCGACGAAGGTCGCGGTGCTTTCGAGCTGATGCGAGATCTTCTTGGAAAAATCCTCGTTGTTGCGGATCTCCTCGCGGTCGCGCCAGATTTCAGCTTCGGCGCCGAGATACACCGGCAATTGGTTCACGAGCTCGGCGTGGAACTGCGACACCCAGCCTTCGGCGTCACCGAGCACCGGTTTGTCGTCGAGGCGCGCATAGCTGATGAAGACGTCGGCCTCGAACCCCTCGACATAGGCTTTGCTGCCCGTCATGCGCAATCCTCAAAACTCGTCGCGGTCACGAACATGTTTCACCCGGAGGCCCCGCGAACGCGAACGCCATTCGCTCTTTCGAAGTACCTCGCGCCGGCAGATTCTTCTCACATGCCTCGCACGCACCTCATCGATCTCGGCCGCGATGCGTTCCTATCGAATCGGCGTGGAGTTCCATCTCTTTGTTTTGACACATGAACTTATCCGAAGAGTGGGCCTCTTTTTCGGGATCATGCGCCAAATCGATATTCCTCCGGATGACGCCGATTTCAGCATGATTTTGCGCCGTTCGAGTCCGTCAGGCAACACCGGATGATCAGCGCGCAATAGCAGCGATTGGAACTCGTAGTTCGGCGATCAGACGCAAGATGTCGGCAACCACTGTTGCAACCACTGTTCTTGGCATCGCCGCCTTCGCGCAGTCTTGGTCGGCTTTCGCGTTCGACCTCGCCACGCAGCCGTCCAATCGTCACGCCGCAGTTTTGGCGATGATCGGCTCACCTGCGCGGAAGCAGGCGACCTCGCGTGAGGCGATGGTCTCGGTTGGCGGAAATTCCGCCCGGCAGCGGTCGATGACCAGCGGGCAGCGCGGATGGAAGGAGCAGCCCGAGGGCGGCGAGAAGGGCGAAGGCAGCTCGCCCTTCAGGATGATGCGCTCCTTCTTGGCCATGGGATCGGCGACCGGGGTCGCCGACAAAAGGGCCCGCGTATAGGGATGGCGCGGCTCGGCGAAGATGGTCGCGCTCGTGCCCCATTCGACGGCCGAGCCGAGATAGATCACCATCACCTCATCGGCGATGTGCTTCACGACCGAGAGGTCGTGGCTGATGAACAGGTAAGCGAGGTTGAACTCAGCCTGCAGCTGGTCGAGGAGATTGAGCACCTGGGCCCTGATGGAGACGTCGAGCGCCGAGACCGGCTCATCGAGCACCAGGATGCGCGGATGCGTCATCAGGGCGCGGGCAATGGCGATGCGCTGGCGCTGGCCGCCGGAGAACATATGCGGGTAGCGGTCATGGTGCTCGGGGCGCAGCCCGACGCGGGCCAGCATGGCGCGCGCCTCACGCGCCCGCTCGGCTTTGCCCATATCGGTGTTGACGATCAGCGGCTCCTCGAGCGCCGAGCCGATGGTCTGGCGCGGATTGAGCGAGCCATAGGGGTTCTGGAAGACGATCTGCACCTCGCGCCGCAGGCGCTTGCGCTCCTGCGCCGTCGCCCTGGCGAGGTCGATGCCGTCGATGACGAGCGAGCCGCCGCTCGGTTCCTCGATCATGGTGACGAGGCGGCCGAGCGTCGACTTGCCCGAACCCGACTCGCCGACGACCGCCAGCGTCTTGCCGGCCGCCAGCGTGAAGGAGACCCCGGCGAGCGCCTTGACGATGGCCGTGCCGCCGAACATGCCGCGCCTGACCTCATAGGTGCGGTGCAGATCCTTGGCCTCCAGGATGACGTCGCTCATGCGAGGCTCTCCGCCTTGGCCACCGGCTGACCGCCGACAAGCGGCGTATGGCAGCGTGCCTCACCGAGCTCGGATCCTGCGGGCTTCGGTCGCTCGACCCGACAGCGCTCGAAGACGAAATGGCAGCGCGGCGAGAACAAGCAGCCTTGCGGCCGGTCGAACTGGCCAGGCACCATGCCCGGGATGGCGGGCAGCTCCTGCTTGCCGGCGGCGCGTTCCGGTAAGGCCGCGAGCAAGGCCGCCGTATAGGGATGGCGCGGCTCGCGGAAGAGATCGCGCGTCGTCTGCTTCTCCACCTGCTCGCCGGCATATTGGACGATGACGCGGTCGGCGGTCTCGGCGACCACGCCCATGTCGTGGGTGATGATGACGAGCCCCATGCCGGTCTCGTCCTTCAGGCGCCGCAAAAGGTCGAGGATCTGGGCCTGGATGGTGACGTCGAGCGCGGTCGTCGGCTCATCGGCGATCAGGAGCTTCGGCTTGCAGGCGAGCGCCATGGCGATCATCACGCGCTGGCTCATCCCGCCCGAGAGCTGGTGCGGGAAGGTCGACAAGCGCCGCACCGGATCGGTGATCCCGACCTCGTCGAGGAGCTCGATGCAACGAGCCCGGCGGGCCGGCTTGTCGATATCGAGATGCGTCTTGAGCGCCTCCGACAGCTGGAAGCCGACCGTGAAGCACGGGTTGAGCGAGGACATCGGCTCCTGGAAGATCATCGTGACGTCGCGCCCGATGATGCTGCGCCGCTCGCGCGGCCCGATGCTCAAGAGGTCGTGCTCGCCGAAGCGCAGCTCGTCGGCCGTCACCGTCGCGGTCCAGGGCAGGAGCCCCATGACCGCGAGCATGGCGACCGATTTGCCGGAGCCCGATTCTCCGACGATCGCCACCACCTCGTCGCGCGAGATGGTCAGGTCGAAGCCGTCGACCGCCGTGAAGGCGCCCGAACGGGTCGCGAAGCTGACGGTGAGATTGCGAATGGACAGAAGAGACATTGATGGCATCACATTGGAGCTGTCGCACTGAGGCTGTGATCTCGCCGTGCCGACGGCCGAGGCTGCGGGACGGAACGGGGGCGAAGCCGCACGAAGCTCAGCTGCGCTTCAGCTTGGGATCGAGCGCATCGCGCAGCCCGTCCCCGAACAGGTTGATCGAGATCACGGTGACGAGAATGGCAAGGCCGGGCAGCGTCACGATCCACGGCTCGGAGCGGATGAATTCGCGCCCGTCGCCGACCATGGCGCCCCATTCCGGCGTCGGCGGTTGGGCACCGAGCCCCAGGAAGCCGAGCGCCGCGGCTTCGAGGATCGCGTCGGAGACGCCGAGCGCCGCCTGCACGATGACCGGGGCAAGGCAGTTGGGCAGCACCGTGCGCAGCATCAGCCGAAGCTTGCCGACGCCCGCCACCCGCGCCGCCGTCACATAATCCTTGCCCATTTCCGAGAGCGCCGAGGCGCGCACCAGCCGTACATAGCGCGGCAGGGACACGATGGTCACAGCGACGATCGTCTTCTCGAGGCTCGGATTCTGCAGAATCGCGATGATCAGGATCGCCAGCACCAGGCTCGGAATGGCGACGATGAGGTCCATGATGCGGGCGATGGTAGAATCGAGCCAGCCGCCGGCGAAGGCGGCAATCAGGCCGAGCGACACGCCGCAGACGATCGACACCGCCATGACGCTGAGGCCGATGAACAAGGAATAGCGCGCCCCATGCATGATGCGCGAGAGCATGTCGCGCCCAAGCGCGTCGGTGCCGAGCGGGAAGGTCCAATTGCCGCCCTCGTACCAGGCGGGCGGCAGCTTCACGAACTGCCGAAACTGCTCGAGCGGCGAATGGGGGGCGAGGACGTCGGCGAAGATCGCCGCCAGGATGATCAGCACGAGCAGGACGAGGCCCGCGACCGCACCCTTGTTCTCCCGGAAGGACGACCAGAATTCCGCGAAGCGCGAGGGCGGTGCGGCGGTCTTGACCGGGACCGAGATGGTGATGTCAGCGGCCATGGCGGATCCGTGGATTGACGGTGCCGTAGAGCACGTCGACGATCAGGTTGACGAGGATGACGAGGGAGGAGATCAGCAGGATGCCTCCCTGCAGCGCCGGATAGTCGCGCCGCGAGATGGCGTCGATCAGCCAATGGCCGACGCCGGGCCAGGCGAAGATGTATTCGGTCAGCACCGCGCCGCCCAGAAGCGTGCCGATCTGCAAGCCGACAATGGTGATCACCGGGATCAGGGCGTTGCGCAACGCATGAAGGCCGACCACGCGCCAAGGCGGCAGGCCCTTGGCGCGGGCCGTGCGCACATAATCCTCGTTGAGCACTTCGAGCATCGAGGAGCGCGTCATGCGCGCGATCACCGCGAGGGGGATGGTGGCGAGCACGATAGCCGGCAAGACGAGATGGCTCAGTGCCGACCAGAAGGCGCCTTGCTGGTCCGACAACAGCGCATCAATCAGCATGAAGCCGGTGACCGGCTCGAAATAGTAGTTGATGAGATCGATGCGCCCGGAGACCGGCGTCCAGCCGAGCCGCTCCGACACGAACATGATGAGCAAAAGCCCCCACCAGAAGATCGGCATCGAATAGCCGGTCAAGGAGAGGCCCATCAGCGTATGGTCGTAGAACGAGCCCCGCTTCACGGCCGCGATGGCGCCGGCCGGAATGCCGATGCCGATGGCGAGGATCAGCGCGCAGGAAGCGAGCTCGAGGGTCGCTGGGAAGAGGGTGAAGAACTCCGTCGTCACCTTGGCGTTGGTGACGACGGAGGTGCCGAAATCGCCATGGAAGAGCCGCCAGACATAATCCAGGAACTGCCTCCACACCGGCAGGTCGAGGCCGAGATCATGGCGGAACTGGGCGAGCCGCTCCGGCGAGATGCCATGCTCGCCGACCCGCACCTCGACCGGGTCGCCAGGCACCAGCCGGATCGCCACGAAGGTCACGAACATCAACGCCACGAAAGTGGGCAGCGTCAACACGATGCGGCGGAGAAGGAACTTGATCATGGCCGTTCCTCGGCGCGGCTTCGTACTATTTCAGGTCGGCACCCGCGAATTCGTGCCGGCCGAGCGGCGAGACCGCATAGCCGGTGAGATTGGCGGCCGAAATCTCGTAGACGACCGAATGCGCGATGGTGAACCAGGCCGCCTTGTCATGGGCGATGACCTGCATCTCCTCATAGAGCTTGGCGCGCTCCTCCGTGTCGGTCGATTGGCGCGCCTTCTGCAGCTTGTCCTCGTAGTCCTTGTCGCAGAAGCGCGCGATGTTCTGCCCGCCGTCCCGCGCCGCGTTGCAGCCCAGCAGGAAGAAGAAATTGTCGGGATCGCCATTATCGCCGGTCCAGCCGAGCTGCCCGGTCATCTCCTCGCCCTGCTGCATGCGCTTGCGGTATTCGCCCCATTCATAGGTCACGAGCTTGGCGTTGATGCCGATCTTGGCGAGATCGCCTTGCATCATCTCGCCGATACGCTTCGGGTTGGGATTATAGGGCCGCTGTACCGGCATGTACCACAGATCGATGTCGAGGGGCGTGGTGACGCCCGCTTGCTTGAGGAGGGCTTTCGATTTCTCGGGATCGTAAGGGTAGTCCTTCACCGCGTCGTTATACGACCAGATGGTCGGCGGGATCGGGTTCTTGGCCGCCTGGCCGGTCGAGCCATAGACATCCTTGATGATCGCGGCCTTGTCGATCGCCATGATCAGCGCCTGGCGCACCCGCACATCGTCGAAGGGCTTCTTCTGCTCGTTGAAGGTCCAGTAGGAGACGTTGAGGCCGGCCTGGTGCATGACCTGCAGGCCCTTATCCTTCTCCATCTCCGGCAGGTCGGACGGCCGCGGGAAGCCCATCAGGGTGCATTCGCCGGCTTTGAGCTTGGCGTAGCGCACGGTCGGATCGGGGACGATCGAGAGGATGTAATCGTCGATCTTCGGCTTGCCGCGGAAATAGGCGGCATTCGCCTTGAAGCGGATCACGGTGTCCTTCTGATAGGCGACGAAGCTGTAGGGACCGGTGCCCACCGGAACCTGGTCGAGCTGCTCGGGTGTCCCCTTCTTCATCATGGCGTCGGCATATTCGGCCGAGCCGATCGAAGCGAAATCCATGGCGAGATTGGCCATGAAGGGCGCGTTCGGCTCGGAGAGATGGAAGACGATCGTGTAGTCATCCTTCTTCTCGAGCGACTGGATGATCTTGCCCATATCCATGTCGTTGAAGGTATCGAACTTGCCGCCAGTCACCATATGATAGGGATGATCGGCCTTGAGCTGGCGGTTGAAGGAGAACAACACGTCGTCGGCGTTGAAGTCGCGCGTCGGCGTGAAGTCCTTGACGGCGCCGAATTTCACGCCTTTTCGCAAATGGAAGGTGACCGTCTTGCCGCCATCGGAGAAATCCCAGGTCTCGGCAAGGCCCGGTATCAATTTGGTGGTGCCGCGCTCGAACTCGACCAGCTGGTCATAGGCATGGCGTGAGGCGTCGAGACTGGTATTGGTCGTGGTCAGCGCCGGATTGAAGTTCTCCGGCGAGCCCTCGAGGCAATAGACCAGCGCCTTGGCGTCGGCTGCTGCGGCGCTCAGGCAGGTCGCCGCGAGCGCACCGATCATGCTGATGATCTGACGTGATTGCATCCTGGTTTCTCCGTCGTTGTTCTGTTCTTATGCGGCCGCCGACCGCGAACGGCCGACGGTGATGCAATTCGAAAGCCAGATACGGTCCGGCGCCCCGTTGCGACGGGGGCCGGAGCCGAGACGCGGGCGGGCCGCGCCCTGCCCTATTTCAGATCGACGCCATAGAAGACATGGGCGCCAAGCGGGCTGACTTTGTAGCCCACGACATTGGCGCGCATCGCCTCGAAGACGATCGAGTGGGCGATGGTGAAGTCGGGAGCTTCCTCCTTCTCGATGACCTGCATCTGCTCATAGAGCTTGGTACGCGTCGCCACATCGGTCGTCTGACGCGCCTTGCTGAGCATGTCGTCGAATTCCTTGTTGCACCACTTCGGCAGGTTCTGCCCGCCTTCGCGCGCCGCCGAGCAGCCCCGCAGGAAGAAGAAATTGTCGGGGTCGCCATTGTCGCCCGTCCAGCCGAGCTGCACCGTCATGGGCTCGCCCTGCTGGGCGCGCTTGCGATATTCGCCCCATTCATAGGTGACGAGCTTGGCGTTGACGCCGACCTTGGCGAGATCGGACTGCATCATCTCGGCGATGCGCTTGGCATTGGGATTATAGGGGCGCTGCACCGGCATATACCACAAATCGATGTCGAGCGGCGCCGTCACGCCGGCCGATTTGAGCATGGCCTTGGCCTTCTCGGGGTCGTAGGCGTAGTCCTTCACTTTGTCGTTATAGGACCAGATGGTCGGCGGGATCAGGTTCTTGGCCGCTACGCCGGCGCCGTTATAGACGTCCTTGATGATCGCCGCCTTGTCGATGGCCATGTTGAAGGCCTGCCGGACCTCCTTCTTGTCGAAGGGAGGCTTTTTGTTATTGAAGGCCCAATAGGCGATGTTGAGGCCTGGCTGCGACGTCAATGTCAGCGCCGGATCCTTCTTGATCTCCTCGAGATCCTGGGGGCGCGGCCCGAAGATGAAGCTGCACTCGCCGGTCTTCAACTTGGCGAGGCGCGAAGTCGGGTCGGGCGTGATGGCATAGACGAGGTCGTCGATCGCCGCTTTGCCCTGATAATAGCTCGGATTGGCCTTGAAGCGGATCACCGCGTCCTTCTGATAGGCCACGAACTGGAAGGGGCCGGTGCCCACCGGAATCTGGTCGAACTGCTCGGGCGTGCCCTTCTTCATCAGGAAATCGGCATATTCGGCCGATTGGATGGTCGCGAAATCCATGGCGAGATTGGCGAGGATCGGCGCGTTCGGTTCGGTCAAGGTGAAGACGACCGTGTAATCATCCTTCTTCTGTATGGAGGCCAATAGCTTCGGCATGTCCATATCGCTGAAATAGTCGTATTTCCCGCCTGAAATCTTGGCGTAGGGATGGTCCGGCTTCCATTGGCGGTTGAAGGAGAACAGCACGTCATCGGCATTGAAATCGCGCGTCGGCGTGAAGCCGTTCACGCCCGAATGCCATTTGACGCCCTTGCGCAGATGGAAAGTGACGACCTTGCCGTCCTCGGATACGTCGTATTTCTCGGCGAGATCGGACACAACCTGGGTGGTGCCGCGCTCGAAGCGGACGAGTTGGCTGAAGGCTGGGCGGGCCGCATCGAGGCTCGTGCCGGTGGTGTTCAGCGCGGGGCTGAAATTCTCGGGCGAGCCCTCCGAGCAATAGACGAAGGTCTTGGCGCTGAGCGATGTTCCGCTCAAAAAGAGCGCGGCGAGGCCGGCTCCGGCCAGCTGAAAATAGCGTGGCGAAGGCATTGGGTGTCTCCCTCGGTTCATTCTGTGTCGCGCGATCTGGCCGCGACGTTGAAGCTTCGTGCCACGACGGAGGCTCGCAGAACCCCCGCCGCTGCGCTGCGCGCATCGAAGCCGGTTTTTGGAAAAAGCGCAATCGCCAAGCCGATGATTGTGATCGGATCACGGCTCGCAGGGAATCGGAGGCGGTCGCTCGCTTTGCCGATAGACCCTCAGGCGCGCCTGTCCGGATAGCGGACAAGCGCATGCCGGTCTCAGCGCGATTTCTACCCTCGGGAGGGAATTTCCGGGCTCGTAGCCCTTATGGCCGCACGCTCAGCGGCGCTTTTCGTCGAGGACCCGATATTCGCCTTCGATGATGTTCGGGTCGGCGGCGCGCCGCGGCGTGAAGATCGGCTCGCGGGCGGAATTGCCGGACTTTCCGAACCAGTGCGCCGCACCGGCCCCGATCAGGCAAACCGGAATGATGATGGCCGCGAGGCTTGCCAGGAAGGCGAGCAGCAGCAAGCCGAGGAGCACCACCGCCGTGCCGGACAGGGCGAGCGCCCAGAATGGGATCTTCACCTGCCGCATAAAGGGTCCGCGGCCGACCGTGAGACGGATCATCGACGCCTTCCTTCGCTGATCCTTACACATAAGCGGTCATCGCGGCAGATGCGAGGCAGGGTCCAACGCAAACCGTGGTCGTCAGCTCGAATGTGGCAACGCGATGCCCTGGGACCGCGATCGTCTCGGTCGCCCTTCTTCCCGTGCGTGGAGGCCTAGGCGTGCGTAAGAGCGGGGCGGGACGCCCGCGGTCCCAGCTCAGAACGGGTTCCAGGTGGCGTCTGGGGTGAATTTCACATAGCCGATATTGGCGCCGAGCCGCAGGCCGACGCCCGAGCGGATGGGCACGACGACAGCGTCATTGGCGGCGAGCGCCGTCATGCCGAAGCCGCCGACGAAATAAGCCGAGCCGTTGACGCCCACAAAGCGCGTGAACAGCGCCTCGACGGCCGGCAAGCCATAGGCGAGCATCATCGTGCGTGCCCCGTCCCCGCCCCAGTCGAAGCCGACCGAAGGCCCCTGCCAATAGACATGGGTATCTCCGGCATTGCGCGTGAACAAGGTGCCCTCGCCATAGCGCAGGCCGCCGATGAAGGCGCCCGAAGCTTCCTGGCCGAGGATATAGCCGTTCGGCCGTCCCCAACGCCGCGTCGCCTCTTCGACGACCGAAGCAAGGCCGCGCGAAACCGAGCCGAAGAAGCGATGACCGCTACTGAGCACCTCGCCCGGTTCGAAAGTGTCGGGCGCTCCGCCTTGCGGCGCGGCGGCTCTCGCCAAGCTCGGAACCGCGAGACCCGCGGCGAGGAGAGCGCCGCCCCGCAACACGTCGCGCCGATCCATCCTCGGACCCGCGAAAGGGCCAGGCTCAATGGCAGGCTCCGACATGGTCATCTTCTCCTTCGCCATGAAGCGCGATTTGGAAGGCGCGATTCGCCCTATTCTCGCCGTCGACTATGGCAAGAGACGGGCGCCCCTGAGGCATTGGGGATCAGGAGAGTTAACAGAAGCTTGCCGAGCGGTCCTTGGCCAGCGAAAAAGTTGCGGGACACCGGCACTACAACCTGAGCCATGCGGGCAATACCCACCCGGCCAGGGGAAATGACGCTCATTCCCCCGCATCGGCGATATGCTGTCGCCTGATCAAGGCTCGCAAGCCCGGATCGCCGATGGCGATGAAAGGCGGCGCTTTCGGGGTCGCGCCGCCATAGCGGATGGGCTCGTCCTGCAGCGACAGCACGGCTCCGCCCGCCGCGGTCAGCACCGCATCGCCTGCGGCGATGTCCCAGCCGTTCAAGCTGACGCCGCGCGCATAGAGATCGGCCTCCCCGGCCGCGATCAGGGCGAACTTCAAGGACGAGCCGACGCAGCGCCGGCCGGCCGGGCGCAGGCTCGCCAGCAGAGCTTCCGTCGCGGGCTCGCGATGCGAGCGGCTCTCGAGCGCAATCGGCCCTTTCCCTTCGACCGGCCGCACCGAAATCGGCCGCCTCTGCGCCAGCGCGTCGAAGGCGCCATCCGGGCCGACGGCGATCTCGCAGGCGCCTCCCCCGACATGTCCGGCGAAGAGCCGCCCCAGGGCCGGGGCGTGCACCACGCCGACCACGGCACGACCATGCTCGATGAAGGCGATATTGACCGTGAACTCATGCGAGCCCGCCAGGAAATCGCGCGTGCCGTCGAGCGGATCGACGAGGATGAGGGCGTCGAGCGCAGCCGCCGTAGCGCAGGAGGCGCCGCCTTCCTCCCCGATGATCGGGATATCGGGCAAGGACGCTCCGAGCCTCGCGCGGATGAGCGTCTCGGCGCGCATATCGGCATCGGTGACGGGGGAGCCGTCAGCCTTGAGCTGCGCCTCCGGGCCGCAGCCTGCGATCGACACGATCTCGCGCCCGGCCGCGATGGCGGCCTCGACGAAGAGCGCTTCGATATGGCTCAATTGATGCCGCTCTCCTTTCAAGCCTAGCTCCCAAGGTGTATCAGCAACGGGCCGAATCGCCTCGGCGATCGAGGCTTGGCGAGCTTGGCAGATCGAGGCCGCCCTGTCGCCAAGATCTGCCCGGGACGAGAGGTTGCGAACATCCGATGACCGACATCACACTCGAATCGCTCGATCTCGCTGCCCTGATGTGCAGCCGCGTCTGCCACGACGTCATCAGCCCGGTCGGCGCCATCGTCAACGGCCTCGAGGTCATGGACATCGAAAAGGACGCGGCGATGCGCGAGGACGCATTGCGCCTCGTGCGCGAGAGCGCGGCGCGCGCCTCCTCACGCCTGCAATTCGCGCGCCTCGCTTTCGGAGCGGGCGGCTCGGCGGGGGCCAATATCGATCTGGGCGCCGCCCACGCCGTGGCGCGCACCTATTTCGAGGACGAGAAGGCGGAGCTCATCTGGGAGGCGCCGCGGGTGCTGCTGCCTAAGAACAAGGTCAAGCTGCTGCTCAACCTGCTGCTGCTCGCCGGCCCCGCCATCCCGCGCGGCGGCACCATCAAGGTGGTTGTGGAGGGCGGGGAGGCCGCGAACACGATGATCATCACCGCGACCGGGCCGAATGCGCGCATTCCCCCGCATGTGAACGAGCTGCTCGCCGGGCATTCACCGACCGGCAGCGTCGATGCCCATGCGATCCAACCCTTCTATACGGGGCTGATGGCAAAAGCTGCCGGCATGCAGATCGCGGTCGCCATCGAAGGCGAGACGGTGCGCTTCAGCGCCACAGGCGCTCAGGCGTGATCGGCACCCGCGAGGCCTGCCGCGCCCGCCGGATGATACGCCACGTCGTCAAGGCAGGTGCGGCGCTGCTGCTCGCCGTGTTCGCGCCGTCCGCGGCCGGGGCAGTCGCCGTGACCTTGTGCAGCGCCGAAGAGAATGTCGTCTATTCCTGCTCCACCGGCTCGCGCTTCCTGTCGGTCTGCGCCTCCAGAAACCTCTCGAAGAATGCCGGCTATCTGCAATATCGGTTCGGGCCGAGCGGCAAGCCGGAACTCGTCCATCCCGAGACGCCGCGGCATCCGGCCGGCCTGTTCACCCCGGGAACCTTGATGTTTTCAGGCGGCGGAGGTGCATATTTCCGCTTCACCAAGACGCCCTATGTCTACACGATCTTCAGCGCCATCGGGAATTGGGGCGCGAAGGGCCGCAAGGCGACCGTCCAAGGTGTCGCCGTGCAGAAGGACGGGGCGGAGATCGCCAATATCCCTTGCCGACTCGACGCCAATTATGTCGAAGGCGAGCTCGGCCCGGACTTCTTCGATCGGACCGGGCTTGGCGAGCCGCAATCGGATTTCGACATCCCGGAAGCGTTCTTTCCGAAATAGGGCGCGGCGCGGGCCCAGGGTCCTAGCCGGTATGGGCCCCGCCGCTGTCGCTCGTGCCTGCATCGGAGCTGCCGCCCTCGACCGCCACATGCGAGGGGCTCGCGGGGGAGGCGTCGTGATTGCCTGAGGATTGGCCGAAGAGATAGCCGAGCCATCCGGAATTGTTGTCGCCGGCCGCGGTTCCAGAATCGGCAGAGCTTCCAGCCTCTCTTGCGGCATCTGAGCCGGCCGCATCCGATCTGGCATTGCGGCCGCTACGCCGGCGAACGCTCCACGCCGACAGGGCAAGACCAGCGACCACAAGCAGGACGAACCCGGCGATGGAACCGATCATCTGCGTCCCTCTCTGGCCGCGGCGATGCGAGCACAGTCCCGAGAGGCGGTCAATGGTAAGCGCCAAGTCTTGGGTAAGCGCCAAGTCTTGGGTAAGCGCCAAGTCTTGGGCAAGTGCCAGGGCTTGAGCGAGGCGTCAGGACTTGGGCGACGTGTCAGGACTTGGGAGACGTGTCAGGACTTGGGCGGCGCGTCAGGCCTCCGCTCGAGCCCCGTTGGCGATGGCTAGGAAATCGGCTGCCTTCAGGCTCGCGCCGCCGACCAGCGCCCCTCCGACATGCTTGACCGCCAGGATCTCGCGCGCATTCGACGGCTTGACCGAGCCGCCATAGAGGATGCGCACCGAGCCGGCCCTTTCGGCCCCCAGGGTCGTTGCGAGGTCGCGGTGGATGAAACGATGCACCTCGGCGATATCGGCGAGCGTCGGGGTGAGCCCGGTGCCGATGGCCCAGACGGGCTCGTAGGCGATGACGATCGACGTGGAACCTGCCTCATGCGGCACCGAGCCCGAGAGCTGGCGCTTGATGACCGCGAGCGTGCGGCCGGCTTCACGGTCGCTATTCGTCTCGCCGACGCAGATGATCGGCATGAGGCCGGCGCGCAAGGCGGCCTGCGCCTTGGATTTCACGTCGCCATCCGTCTCCGCGAAATAGCTGCGACGCTCCGAATGGCCGACGATGACGGTCGAGGCGCCGCAATCGGCCAGCATCTCGGCGGAAATCTCGCCCGTGAAGGCGCCGCTCGCCTCGATATGGCAATCCTGCGCACCGACGCCGATCCGCGTTCCGAGCGCCGCGCTCGCCGCGAGATGGATGAGCGTGGCCGGGGGGCAGATGATGAGCTCGCAGGCCCGGCGCAACCTCGCATCGTAACCATGCGCGATCGCCTCGATCTCGGCGACGGCATGGCGCAGCCCGTTCATCTTCCAATTGCCGACGATCAAGGATCGCGTATTCGCAGACATCAGGCGCTCCAAATTGTTTTCGGCGAACTCGTGTTCGACTTGCGGCAGGTCCGAATGGCTCAATCCGCTCGCAGGATCGAGATCGAGTAGCAATTCTGCACCTTCGCCGACAAGCCCGGCCGGATATATGCAGCCTATCTTCCCGAACGTGGCCGTTTCTGCCTCAGGGGCAGTTGCACCGCCATTGCGAGCCGCAGGCGAACCGCCTCCTCGCAATGACGAATGATGTCACTTGCTCAAGGGAGATGTGGACGCCGGCGCTCGGCACGGGCGCGGGTGGTTCGCCCGCGCCACATCACTTCACCACCATGCTGGTGAACGGGGCGATATAGGCCTGCAACATCACCAACAGGCCGACAAGACAGGCAAGTGCGATCGAATGCTTGAACACGAAGCGCAGAATAGTGCCCTCATGTCCGTACCAATTGGTCGCGGTCGAGGCGACCACGATCGACTGGGCGTCGATCATCTTGCCCATGACGCCGCCCGACGAGTTGGCGGCGCCCATGAGAATGGGGGACAGGCCCAACTGCTCCGAGGTAATCTTCTGCAGGTTGCCGAACAGCACGTTCGAGGCGGTATCCGATCCCGTCAGCGCGACGCCCAACCAGCCGAGCAGCGTGCCGAAGAAGGGATAGAGGACGCCCGTTGCGGCAAAAGCGAGACCAAGCGTCGCGTCGATTCCGGAGAGTCTTGTCAGCGTGCCGATGGCCAACATCGCCGAGATGGTGATGAGCGAATAGGCGCAGAGCTTGATGGTGCGGCCATAGGCGGTGACCAAGCCCGCGGGTGAGAACCCCATGAGCAATCCGGAAATGATCGCCGCGATCAACATCCCTGTGCCCGTATAGGAGAGCCAGGTGAAGGAGAACACCGCCCCTTCCGGCGTCGGCTTGGCCACGATGGGCGCGACCTTGCTGATCATGTTGTGCAGGTCCGGAACCGAATAGGCCCAGGTAGCCCAAGGATTGACCAGATTCTTGAAGGCATTGGTGCCCCAGATCAGCAAGACGGCGCAGACGATGATCCACGGGAGCAGTGAAGCCCATATCAGTGCGCTCGACGGCTTCGCAGCCGGCGGCGGCAGGGGCTTCATCGTCGCGGCGGAATCGTCGCGGCTGCGGAGCGCCGGCGAGGTCCAGATCTCTCTCGGTTGCCAGACTTGCAGGAAAGCGATCAGGCAGGCCATCGAGATCAGCGAGGCGCCGATGTCGACGATCCACGGGTTGATGAAGTTCGAGATCAGGAATTGCGGGATCGCGAAGGACACGCCGCAGACGAGAATCGCCGGCCAGATCGTGATCATGCCGCGGAAGCCGGCGAAGGCCCAGATCAGCCAGAACGGCACGATCAGTGAGAAGAACGGCAATTGCCGCCCAACCATCGCGCCGAGCAGGAACGGGTCGATCCCGGTCACGCTGGCGAGGCCGGCGATCGGCGTGCCCAGCGCCCCATAGGCAACCGGCGCGGTATTGGCGATCAGCGACAGGCCCGAGGCCGCGAGCGGCGAGAAGCCGAGACCGATCAGGATGGCGCCGGTGACCGCGACCGGCGTGCCGAAACCCGAAGCGCCCTCGAAGAACGCACCGAACGAGAAGGCGATGAGCAGAAGCTGCAAGCGGCGATCATTGGTCACCCCGCCGATCGTCGTCTGCAAAGTCACGAAGGCGCCCTTCTCCACCGTCAGGCGGTAGAGGAATATGACGTTGAGGACGATCCAGCCGATGGGGAAGAAACCGGTCACCACGCCAAGCAGCGAGGCGCGGATCGACATGCCGGCCGGCATGGTGAAGAGCAAGATCGCGACGAGGTTGGCGACCACGAGCGCGATGACCGCGGCGATGTGCACCTTGACCTTATTGGAGGCGATCAGCACCAGCAGAGTGACGACCGGTATCGCCGCCGCGGCGGTGGACAGCGCAGCGCTGTTGAACGGATTATAGACCTGGTTCCACATCGGCGTTTCCCCTCCCATTGCGCTTTCCAGCCGGAAGGGTCGAGCCTTCCGCTTGCGCCATCCCCGGCCCTTCATTCGGGCCCTTTGAATCCGAAATTCGCCAAGTGCATCGCTCCAAGGTTGCGTTGCCCCAATGTGATGCGAATTTCGGATTCGCTGCACTAGGCTAATCCGCCCAAGGTACCGAGCAATGGCAGAATAAGTCAAGAATCTGTGATATTTGTCCGCTCAGTCAGAGCTTGGCTGACCCGATCGGGCTTGCCATTCGGTCACCGGGGACCGCGCCTCATAACAGGAAGGGGATGAGAGCCCTGGTGCAGCGGCGATAATCGCGATAGTCGTCGCCGAAGGTCTGCGCCATCAAGGCGTCCTCGGCGCCGACCCGCAGCAGGATGGCTCCGGACGCGAAGGCAAGCCCGAGCAGCCCTCGCCATTCGCCGAGCGCGACGGCAGAGCCCAGGAGCGCCAGCAGCAGGCCCGTATAGATGGGGTGGCGGACCAGCCCATAAGGGCCGCTGCGGATCAGTGTATGGTCGGTCTTGAGCGCGATGGCGCCGCTCCAATTGCGCCCGAGATGCAACCTCGCCCAGACCGCGAAGGCAAGGCCTGCGACCAGGAGCGCGAGGCCGGCCGCTTCGACAAGACCGCTATGCGGCAGAAAGCGGAAGCTGAGGGCTTGCGGCAGGAAGGTGAGCAACAACTTGAGAGGCAGGAACAGCGCGGCGCAGATGAAAAGCGGCATGACATGCATGAGCCGTTGCGCCAAGCTCTCGCGGCGCAAGGTCGCCTTCACGTTCAGCGCCGCAATGATCCAATAGAGCGCGAAGCCCGCCCACAGAGCCCCGATCAGGAAGGGCGCGAAGCGGCTCACGCGTGTCGCCTTGATAACGAAATCGTCGAGGGCATGTTATCGGGGCGGCCGACAGCGCCCCTCGACGCTACTCGGCGTCGGCAGTCGCGACCGGGACGCCCTGGATGCCGTCCTTCTGGTAGATGTCGTCGCGGAAATTGACGATGCCGTCGGGCGTCGCCCAGGAGGTCAGGTAGACCCAATAGACGGGCACGGGCTGGGCGAGCTTCACGTCGATGCGCTGGCCTGACGCAATGGCCTCGTCGATCTTGTCGCGCGTCCAGCCGGGCGTGTCCTTGAGCAGCCAGGTGATGTAGTCGCGCACATTCTGCACGCGCACGCAGCCCGAGGAGACGAAGCGGTAATCGTCGCCGAAAATGCCCTTCTCGGGCGTGTCGTGCATGTAGACGCCATAAGGATTGGCGATGTTGATGCGCACCGTGCCGAGCGAGTTCACATCGGCGCCCGGATCCTGACGGAAAGTGAAATGGGTGGCGTCTTCCGAATTCCAGTTGACCTGCGTCGCCTGAACTTCCTGACCCTGGCCGTTATAGATGCGGATCTTCTCCTCGCTCAGATAGTTCATATCCTTGCGCATCCGCGGGATGAGGTCTTTCTTGATGATCGAGACCGGCACCGTCCAGAAGGGGTTGAAGTTGATGTCGACGGCCTTCGTCGTCATGATCGGCGATTGGCGGTCGATCTTGCCGACGCCGGCGGCATGCCGGGTGACCACCTGGCCGTTCTCGACCGTCTCGACCTGGGCGGCCGGGATATTGGTGACCACATAGCGCTGGCCGAGGAAGCCCGAGAAGGAGCGCAGGCGCACGAGGTTGACCTCGAGTTGCTGGATGCGCGTCTCGACCGCCACGTTCATGGCAGCGATCGTCTGGTCGCCCACCACGCCGGTGACGCCGAGGCCATGGCGGGTCTGGAAGCGGCGCACGCCGGCTTCCGTGAAGCTGTCATACGTATCGGAGACGTTGTCGGCCTGATCGAGATCGCCGCTCGCGAGCAATCTCTGGCGCAGCGCGATGACGCCCTTGCCGCGCGCTCCGAGCTTGAGATGCAGATTGGTCGGCAGCGTGCCCCAGCCGCCGCGCGCCGCGATCTGCTGGTAGCGCGCAATCGCCGCTTCGGTGGCCGCAGCCGAATCGGAGGACAGCATCGGCACCAGCGAACGCGGCACGGCGAGATTCGTCGCCGCCTCATAGCTTTGGCGCCACTCGGCCTGACCACCTGTGTCCACTTGCGCCGCGAAGGCTTGGGCCGCGAAGGCTTGAGCCGCGAAGACCTGCACCGCAAATGCGGGAACGCCGACGGCAAGTCCCAAACATGCCCCAGCCACAGCCAGATTCGCCGTCACTCGCATCGCCATGTCTTGCTTCCCGCTCCTGCGTCCCGTCGCCAAGGCCGATTGGCGCACGATTCGTCGAATGCTTGCTGTTCCAAAGCCGATCTCTTCGAATGCCGGCCGCATCGCGCAGCCAAAGCATCGACCGAACATTGTGTACAAATGCTGACCAATTGGGACCGATCTATGTCCCGGCGTGCCCACATGCGCCGAGATAACGCCATTCACAATGCCGAGATGTCATATCTCGCTGGCTGTTGCCGCAATGCAACAAAACTCGCCCCCCGTCAGAGCCGCAGGGCTGCGCGCAGCTTGGCGCCGAGGCCTTTCAGCCGCTCGACCGGTTCGTTCGAGAAAACGAAACGGATGAAATCCCGCCCGTGACGTTCACCCCATCCTGCCATGGCAGTCGCCGCGACCTTCTGCTCGAGAAGCCGTCGCGACATCTCGGCGCCGTCGATGCCGAAATCCGCGAGGCGCAAGAGCAGCGACCAGCCGCCCGCTGGCACGCCGAAGGGCAGGCCGGCAAGCTCATGAATGAGGAGATCGCGCCGCCGCTCGAGCTCGCCGACATAAGCCGGCAGCGTTTCGGCCGAATGCGCGAGCGCGACCGCCACCGCCTCCTGGGCGATGCCGACCGGCACGACGACATTGGCGAGCGACACCGCGACGAGGTCGGGCACGTAGCTCTCCGGCGCCACGATCCAGCCGACGCGCCAGCCGATCATGCGCAGCTCCTTGGCCGAGGAACCGACTGTGATGCTGCGTTCCGCCATGCCGGGAAGTCCCGCCGGATGGATGACTGTGCGCTTGTCGAAGAGCAGGCGCTCCATCGCCGCATCGATGATCAAGGTGAGGTCATGGGCGACGCAAGATCTCGCGATCAGCGACCAATCCTCGCGATCGAGATAGCCGCCGGAAGGCATGGAGGGCGACATCAGCAGCATGGCGCGCGTCCTCGGGCCGATGGCCGCCTGCAGCGCCTCGCGGTCGAGCCGCCATTCGGCACCGGGCGTGAAGGCAAAGGGCACGAATTTCGGCACGCCGCCGGCGAGCCGGATGCGGTTGATGAGCCCCGCATAGGTCGGGTCGGTGACGATCACTTCGTCCCCGTCATCGACGGTCGCGAGCAGCACGTTGAGGATGCCCGACAAGCCGCCGGCGCTGATGATGCAATTGCGCTCACCCGAATAGGCGACACCCGACAGCTTCGAGACATGCTCGGCCGCCGCCCGACGCAGCGACAGCTGGCCGATGAAGGGCAGGTAGGAATTGGCCTCATCCTCACCTGCCGCAGAACGCGTCCGCTCGATGGCGACGGCATCGGGCGGGATGTCGACATCGAGATTCTCGAGCCGCAGGAATTCGCCGCCCGACGCATCGGCGAGCGCGCCCATGCGGTCGACCCCAATCCCCGCCACATCCTGCAAGCGTCTCGGCCGCTTCCGCATCGTCATCTCCCTTGGATGAGCCGCACCTCGGATGAATGGGATCTTGAAAGGACGGGCCCTCGAAAGAACCGGATCTGGGTCGAATCCAACCGCACCGGTCGGATCCGGCCCGAATTGGACCCAGCCTGGATTGGACCCGGTCAAAATTATAGATTATCTATAAATCATGCCAGCGGGCGCAACACAAGATCGCGGGGCGCAGAGCGGATCAGACGCAGGGCGCGATCTGACGCTGGTCACGCGCATCACAGAGGAACTGGCGCAGGGCATCGTGTCTGGGGCGCTCGCGCCTGGGCTACGACTGCGCCAGGATCACCTCGCGGCGGAGTTCGGCGCGAGCCATGTTCCTGTGCGCGAAGCCTTCCGCCGCCTCGAGGCGCGCGGGCTCGTCACCAGCGAGCCGAGGCGCGGCGTGCGTGTCTCACCGATCGACGCGGCGAAGGTGATCGAGGTCGCCGAGATGCGTGCGGCGTTCGAGGCGCTCGCCTTGCGCCATGCGGTGCCGAAGATGCTGCCGGCCGATTACAGGCTCGCCGACACCGTGCTCGCGGGCAGCGCGCGCTCGACCAGCATCCAGATCTGGGAAGAGGCGAACCGGCGCTTCCATCGGGCGCTGCTCGCGCCTTGCGTCATGCCGCGTCTGCTTGCCGCCATCGACGATCTGCACCGCGTGAGCGCGCGCTTCCTGTTTGCGGCTTGGCGCGATCTCGACTGGAAGGGGCGCTCGGACGAGGAGCATCGCGCCATCCTCGCTTCTGCGCGCAAGGGCGATGTCGAGGCCGCATCGGCCCTGTTGTCAAATCACATCCTGAGCGCCGGCCAAGCGCTGATCGCGGTCATGCGCGATCGAAGGTCGGAGCCGGCAGTTCCCTCAGCCGGGCAACGCGTAAAGCGCCCACGGCCCGAACGAACAGATCCCTAACACCAAGGGTCTCCACCCGTGTGGAACTGCTTTGCGAGATCGTAGCAGGCACCACATAGGATCTTCGGTTGCAGGTGCTCTAGCGCCAGACCAACCCACTCGCCGCCGGTAGCACGCACCCGCTCTTCGCAGGCTGAGCACCAGGCATCCGGTCGCGAATTGTCGGGGTCGTAACTCGTCGAGAAAAAGCCGATCCGCTTACGGTTGGTCAGACCATCGGCAATGTGCTGGCATACGAAAGTCCTCGGCTGCCAGCCGTGGACGCTGCATCGAACGTCTCCCACTTGATCCTCTCATCACGAATCTGGCGCGAGGTCCGGAGCGCCGAACGCCTAATTTCGGCGTGACGCCCGCCTTTCGGCGAAACACGGCTCGTTTCGCCGGATCATGCTCTGGCGAGGCCGGCTTTGCCTCAGAGTCTGACTCATAAAGGCTGGCAGCATTTCACGCTCTCCCCAGCCTTCTTGTAAGGCGGCGGATGTGGGCGATGAGGATCCAAGCGACGGCGCTCTCGATGCTGGCTTCGAAGTCCTTCGCGAGCCGCCGGCATCGGCCGAGCCAAGCGAAGGTTCGTTCGACTACCCATCGACGCGGCAGGAGTTCGAACCCCTTGGCGGTGTCGGAGCGTTTGATGATCTCGAAAGTCCATTGGCCGAGCGTGGTCATGGCGTCGCGCAGCTTGTCTCCGGCATAGCCGCCGTCGGCGAAGACATGGCGCAGCCACGGATAGAGCGAGCGGATCGACGCCAGCAGGTCCGGTGTGCCGTCGCGGTCTTGGATATCGGCGGGGTGAACCTGCACGCCGACCAGATGGCCCTCGGTGTCGGTGACGATATGGCGTTTGCGGCCTTTGAGCTTCTTGCCCGCATCGAAGCCTCTGGGGCCGCCGCATTCGGCGGTCTTCACCGACTGGCTATCGATGACGCCCGCCGTGGGGCTGGCCTCTCGCCCGACCATCTCGCGCAGGGCCATGACCAGCATGTGGTTGATGTGCGCCAACAAACCCTTGTGCGACCAAGCGTAGAAGTAGCCTTGCACTGTCGAGTAGGGCGGAAAATCCTTGGGGATCGCGCGCCATTGGCAGCCGGTCGACGCCATATAAAGGATCGCCTCCACCACCGAGCGCAAGTCCGTCTTTCTCGGCCGCCCAACCTTCGAAGCCGTCGGCAGAAACGGCTCGATCAACGTCCATTCCGCGTCGGTAAGATCGCTTGCGTAGCGCAACGCATCGCGCCGATAGTGCGCGCGGGTGGTTTCAGTCCAAGCCATCGTGATCTCCTTTGAGCTTCGCAACCCAACGGAATCACAACAGATTGAAATCACCCAACTTTCTTTTTTCAGTCAGCCTCTCAGGACCAGCGTCTTCGCCGCCGGCCGCGCTCAGAGCCGGTATTTGATCTGGTCGGACCAGAAGCGCTCGAGCCTTGCGAGCGCATGGTTCATGCGCTGGAAATCCTCGATGGAAACACCGCCGAGATGCTCGATGACGCCGATATGCTTCTCGTAGAGTTTCTTCACGATGTCGTGCACCTCCCTGCCCTTCTCGGTCAGGCTGATGCGCACCGCGCGCCGGTCGATGCGCGAGCGGTGATGATGGAGATAGCCGATATCGACGAGCTTCTTGACGTTGTAGGAGACGTTCGAGCCGAGATAATAGCCGCGCGCCCGCAACTCGCTCGCCGACAATTCCTGATCGCCGATATTGTAGATCAGCAATGCCTGGATGGCGTTGACGTCGTCGCGCTTGCGCCGCTCGAACTCGTCCTTAACCACGTCGAGCAGGCAGCGATGCAGACGCTCCACCAATTTCAGGGATTCGAGATAATGCGGCTTCACCGCCGCGCCAGCGCCGCGTGCGGGTTCGCTCGCCGCGGGCATCTTCAATGCCGTGCTCATGCCTTACTCCGTTTGACTTTCCCCGCGGCCAATTTTTTCGGCCGTCCAGTGGGCAAACCTTAGCTTGAGCGGATGAAGACGAGTTTAAACTTGAAGGTGAATTCGAGGTTTATTCAATAGGATGAATACAAATTGAATCCGAGCGATCATGCGTTCGGCTTCTCAAATGCGTTCATAGGCTTGGCGGGAATTGAGCACGCTCAGCACCATATAGGCGAGGATGGGTACGAGCACCAAGAGGGCCTGCCCGATCGCCGCCCCATCGCTCAGCGCAAAGGCGATCTCGACGAGCACGACCGCGATCCAGGTGACCGCCCCCCAGCTCACCGTCAGCCATAGGCCGACGCCGGCGATGCAATCGCCGATCGCAGAGAAGGCCTCGCTCGCCTGCGCGGTCGTCTCCAATGTGTCGAAGCGATGCCCGAAGAGGCCGATGATCAGCGCGCCGCCATACAGGCCCTTCATCAGCCAGAGGAGGCCGAGCACGCGCATATAGACGGCGCGGATCAGCCCCCAATCGACGCCTCTGCGCTGCCTGCCGCTTTCGCCCGTCGCGCTCAGCCTGATGGCATCGTCATTGCGCGGCTGTCTCATGCGGCACCGTCGCGGAAGACGAGCTCGTCTGCGCCGAGATCCGCGAAATAGGCCTCAATGGCTTCGCTCGCCACCTCGCTCAATGCCGGTGGTTGCCAGCGCGGATTGCGATCCTTGTCGATGACCTGGGCGCGGATGCCCTCATAGAGATCGTGCCCGGCGATGATGCGTGAGCAGATGCGATATTCGAGCCGCATGGCCTCCTCGAATTCGAGGCGGCGGCCAAGATGCAGCGCGGCGAGCGTCAGCTTCAGGCTGGTCGGCGACTTTGCCCGCATGGAAGCGGCAGCGTCCGCTGCGAATGCCGATGAGGCCGCGGCGGCCTCGTCGAGCGCCGCCAGGATCTCCTCGATCGTGGCGCCGGCGAAGCAGCGCGCCACGACCCCGGCCTGCGCAAGCTCGGGCGCCTCTCCGGCCGGAACGGCCTCGCGGATCAGCACCTGATGAGGCGCTTCGCCCGCGGCCAGAGCCTCGATCACGGCATCGAAGCGCGTACTCGCCACGCAATGGGTCGCAAGGCCGAAGGCGGCTGCCGTGCCTCGCCCGATGCGCCCGCCCGTCAGGGCAAGCCAGAAGCCGGCGCGCCAAGGCAGGCGCGGCAGCGCATAGGTCGCCCCGACATCCGGGAAGAAGCCGATGCCGACCTCCGGCATGGCGAATTGGAAACGCTCTCCGGCCACGCGATGCGAGCCATGCACCGAAACGCCGACGCCGCCGCCCATGACGATGCCGTCGGTCAAGGCGATGTAGGGCTTGGGGTAGCGCTTGATGACACGGTTGAGATCATATTCCTCGGCCCAGAATGTCAGCGACTCCCCGGCTTGGCCTTCCTGCCTCTGCCGATAGATCGTCTGGATGTCGCCGCCGGCGCAAAAGGCCCTGCCGCCGGCCGCGCGGATGGCAACGCATGAGATCGCCGGATCATTCGCCCAACCATCGAGCGCAACGCGCATGGCGCGCACCATGGCGAGGGTGAGCGCATTCAGCGCCTCGGGCCGGTCGAGCGTGATCAGGCCGAGCCGGCCGCGGCTTTCGGTCAGGATTTCGGGTTGCGAGATTTCGGGTTGGTCGGGCATGGATGTTTGGCGAAACGACTCCTCGCAACGGCTCCTTGCAACGACTCTTGGCAACGACTCTTGGCACGGCCCCCGCTGGAAGGGTCGTGCTTATCGTTGCGCGGCTATCCGGGTCAACCGCCGCCCTACCCTCAGCCGAGCGCCGCGCCCTTGCGCTCGGGAATGAGCAAGAGGGTCGCGACCATGTCGAGGACATAGATCACGGCCAGCAGCGCGATGGTGGTCGCGAAGGAATACTGGGTCGCGAGCACACCGACCACGAAAGGCCCGAAGCCGCCGACCGCCCGGCCGAGATTGAACAGCACGTTTTGTGCGGTGGCGCGCGCCTGCGTCGGGTAGAGCTCGGAGATCAGGGCCCCATAGCCGCCGAGCATGCCGTTGACGAAGAGCCCCATCACGGCGCCCCCGATCAGCAGCGCGATCGGGTCCTGCAATTGCGAATAGACGAGGACCATGACGGCCGCGCCGAGCTGATAGGCGAGGAAGACGGGCTTACGCCCCAGCCGGTCGGCGAGCTGGCCGAAGAGCCAGATGCCGAAGGCCATGCCGAGCACCGTCACCGCCGTCCACAGCGCCGATTGCGTGAGCGAATAACCGAAGCGGCTGGAGAGATAGCTCGGCAGCCAGATCATGATGCCGTAATAGCCGAAATTCTGCACCGCGCAGAGGATGAAGACCCCGAGGCTCACCTTGATCGTCGCTGCGTCCTTCACCAGGAGGCCGAGCCGCTCGGCAAAGCTCGTCTGTCCCTGGCGCGCCAGGAACAGGGGCGGCTCCTCGCCGATATTGCGGCGGATATAGAGGCAGACGAGCGCCGGCAGCACGCCGAGCGCGAACATGCCGCGCCAGGTGACGAGCGGGAGCAGCAGCGGCACGAGCAGCGCCGCGGCCAGCACGCCCGCCTGCCAGCCGAGCCCCACATAGGACGAGACGCGGGCCCGCATCGAGGCCGGCCAGGCTTCGGCGACGAGCGCCATGCCGATCCCGAACTCGCCGCCAAGGCCGAGCCCCGCAATGGCACGATAGAGCCGCAGATCCTCATAGCCGCGCGCGAAGGCGGAGATCCCGGTGAAGACCGCGAAGACCAGGATCGTCCAGGTGAGAACGCGCACCCGGCCGAAGCGGTCGGCCAGCAACCCGAACAGGAAGCCGCCGATGACCGCGCCGATCAACGTCCAGGTGGCGAGCGAGCCGGATTCGGCCGGCGTCAGGTTGAGGTCCGCCCTTATCGCCCCCAGCATGAAGGCGAGGATCAGGAAATCGAAGCCGTCCATGGCGTAGCCGGCGGCGGAACCGATCAAGGCCCGCATCGCATAGGCGTCCGGCCGCTCCACCGCCGTCCTGGTGCCGTCCTCGACCGCCATCGCCATCTCGTCAGTCCTCCTGCAAGTAGAGCCCCCATGCACGCGACATGCCGGACGCGTTCGCACCGCCGCTCCCGCAGCCCGGCCCTTGCCGCAACTGGCGGACCTTATCGTTCACCGACGCCGCGACCCAGGCTTCACAGCGGTTATCCACATGGAAGGCGTGAGATTTCGACGAGTCCGGCGACCATCGCGGCTGCCGTCACAACTGCCCGCTGAGGGCCGCGCCCGCATCCTTACCGGCCACCACGGGCACGATCTCGAAGGCGACGATGTCGGACCATTCGGCGACCCAGCGCTGCAGCAAGGTCACATCCTCGCACTCCATCACCTGGAAACAGCGTCCGAGATCGGCCGTCACATAGCTCGCCACGAAGGCGAGGCCGTCCGGCATCATCCGCCCCTTCTCCTTGAACCTCCGATAGACGGTTTTCGCGTCCTGGTTGCGGAAGGTCTCGATCACCATGAACTGCACGAAGCTCTCCTTCTCCTGATCGGCGGTTGCGGAGATTGCGCGGGGTGAGGCGGCGGTTCAACCTTGCGTCGCGGCGCGTGTCGCAGCGTGCCTTCGACGGCCGGAATTTGCATTTTGGGGCGCAGGGCCATATTTCCCCTCTTCCGATCCGCAAAATCCGTGATTGAACCGCCCCAAGAGGGACGCATTGGCCGCATCCGCCCCGACCATCAGCTTCGTTTCGCTCGGCTGCCCCAAGGCGCTCGTCGATTCCGAGCGCATCATCACGCGGCTGCGCGCCGAAGGCTATGCGCTGACCAACCGGCATGACGGGGCCGATTGCGTCATCGTCAACACCTGCGGCTTTCTCGACAGCGCCAAGGCGGAATCGCTCGAGGCCATCGGCACGGCGCTCGCCGAGAACGGCAAGGTGATCGTCACCGGCTGCATGGGCGCGCAGCCGCAATCGATCAGCGAGCGCTTTCCCAATGTGCTGTCGATCACGGGGCCGCAGGACTATCAGAGCGTGGTCAGCGCGGTGCATGCGGCCGTCCCGCCCGCACATGACCCGAAGATCGATCTCGTGCCGCCGCAAGGCATCAAGCTGACGCCGAGGCATTACGCCTATCTGAAGATCTCCGAGGGCTGCAATAATCGCTGCTCCTTCTGCATCATCCCGAGCCTGCGCGGCCGGCTCGCCTCGCGCCCCCTGCCCGAGATCATGCGCGAGGCCGAGCGCCTCGTCGCCGCCGGCGTCAAGGAGCTCCTGGTCATCTCGCAGGACACTTCGGCCTATGGGCTCGACCTGCGCCATGAGGCGACCGCGTGGAAGGGCGAGGCCGTGGAAACGCGCATCCTCGATCTCGCGCGCGGCCTCGGCTCGCTCGGCGCCTGGGTGCGGCTGCACTATGTCTATCCCTATCCGCATGTCGACGCGCTGGTGCCGCTGATGGCGCAGGGCTTGGTCCTGCCCTATCTCGACATTCCGTTCCAGCACGCCTCTCCCAAGGTGCTGAAGGCCATGCGGCGGCCGGCCGCGCAGGAGAAGACGCTGGCGCGCCTCGAGCGCTGGCGTGAGATCTGCCCGGACATCGCCATCCGCTCGACCTTCATCGTCGGATTCCCGGGCGAGACGGACGCGGATTTCGAGGAGCTTCTGGATTGGATGACGCAAGCGAAGCTCGATCGCGTCGGCTGCTTCGTCTACGAGCCGGTGAAGGGCGCGGCCGCCAATGATCTCGGCCTCGCCGAGGTGCCGGAAGCGGTAGCGAAGGAGCGCTATGACCGTTTCATGCTGCACCAGCAGGCGATCAGCCTCGCCAAGCAGCGAGCGAAGATCGGCAAGGAAGTGACGGCGATCATCGACGAGGTGACGGCGAAGGGCGGCATCGGGCGCACCATGCACGACGCTCCCGAGATCGACGGCAGCATCATCCTCTCGTCACGCCGGGCGCTGCGCGCAGGCGACATCGTGACCGCCAAGGTAAAGCGCGCCGATGCCTATGACCTGCAGGGCAGCGTGGTCTAGCTGACGGAATACCTGTCGATCACCCAAAGCCAGGTTCCATCGCTCTGTCGCCGGGCGACCTCTGTGGTCACGTCGCCGTCAGGAAGACGCGTCGACGTGAGGGCCAGATCGCCGCAAATCAGCGCTGGCCGCTGCCCCCCGAACGCGAACTTTCGCCCGGTCGCGACGGTTTCGATATAAAAGCTGCGAATGGCCTCCAGGCCCCGCACCAGCCGTCCACCGCCGCAGTCGATCACCGCGTCGGGTTCGAACAAAGCGGTCATGCCATCGACGTCGCCTGCATTTTGTCGGGCCACCAGCAGCCGCTCCAAATCCTGGGGATCGTAAACCGGCTCTCGCTTGATCACATCATTCATGAGGACGCCTCTCCAACTCTTATGAATCGCTTTGACGCTCAGCAAGCGGTCTCGATCAATGAGTCCTGAGCGATTCCGACGCGTGATTCCCTTCCACCGGCCAATCGATCCATCGTGCTAAAGATCTGTGGCGGCGTTGACTAGTGGATGGTTGCCATCCATCAGGGAAATAGGTAGGCGTCACCGCAATTTCCGAGGTTGATAGCCACGACATCCAGGTCGCCTTCGAAGCCCCGTTTCGGGCGCGCCCCGACCGGCACTGAGACGCGAACCCTCCACGACGAGCTGCTCCAGATGGTTCATGTGCACCCAAGCCTCGTAATCACTTAGTTGCGCTATGCTTTCCGAAGCTCCCGTCGTCAAGGACTGTTGTGATGAAATGGAATTCTCGGCCATCGAACCAGTAAAAATGAGCGCCCATCGGCTGTTGCTCGTTTCTGAGCCCGGCGAATACAACAAGCCGGCTGTTCGGTTTGAAATTTATCGCCTGGAAGCCTGGATCAACGCTCATCGCGCAGCAGATCGTAAAGGGCAGCCATGTGATCTCTCCGGTGGCCACGTCGATAACGGCCCCCATTAAGCACGTTGTGCCGCAGCCCCAATATTCCAGGACGTAATTCCCGGCAAAATTCGGCTCCTCTTTGGCTGCAACGCGCAGTCGCGTTTGGAACTGCATTGTCTGCTTCGTGAGGGCGACGGGAGCGTTGGCCCCGTGGTACGTGCGGGCAACTGGGTAATCCCGATATTGCGGAAGGGAGGCGCTTGGAGCGAGCGCGCCTATCGCAGCTTCGATCGGGCGACGTGATCGGGTTACCACGTGCGAGCTTTGCGAGAGCAATTGAGGGGACCCACTGCTGAAGCCGAATTTGTATAAAAAATCCGAAGTGCCATAAGCCTCAATGTTTCGAGCAGTGCTTCGAGCCGACCATCTCATCTGGCCATTGATCAAGCAGGTCAAATCGGCGGAGTTGCAGTCAACGGTATCCTTGATAATTCCATAGGTGCGCTCAGGCCATCTATCCATATATTTCATGTTGTCCTGCAACACCTCCTGTTTCCTTGTAGGCTTGCCGTAGTACATCACTTCATCAGCATAAACGGAGCTGAGGTAGGGCAGCGCCAATGATGTGGATTGGGACAGGCGACTAAGCATTTCAGTCAGAGATGCAGACGCTCTTTGCTCGAGAGACGTCGTCACGGAAGGCAGCGAAGACGGAGCGGGGCTGACGGGCGGAGCGGGACCAGCGATTGACCCCGGAGCGGCGCTTGGGGCTTCGGTCGGCACCGTGAAGAGTGCGACATCAATCCCCTCTCGCGCCGCATCCGCCATCGTAAGCCAGGTGAGTTCGTTGGGATGAGCCTGCGTAATGAAGACGATCGCTCGATCCGGCAAGCCCAATTTGTTGAGATAGGCTCCAAGAAGAGCGTTACCTACACCGGTCTCGGTAGCTTGCCCGTTCTGATCAATGTAGGCGGCGTGAAAGCCGATGAGGGCTCCAGATCCCATCAAACGCTTTGTGCCGCCAAGCCAAGCAGTGGCACAGGCGGACGCGCAAAGCGTTCCACTTGGGACCAACGCAGTGTAGTTTCGAAACCGGATTTGAGTGCCAATGTCGATCCCCGCAATCAGGCTACCGCCGGTGCTCTGGAAGGCAACAATGGCCTTTGGATACATCGCAACTGCGGCTCGAAATCGTTCCGCGTCCGAACTCTCTAGGACGCCGCTAACGGTAATCAGAGCGGTATCGGGCAGTCCGGAGATGGGCGTGGCCTTAATCTCCGCGGCCCGCGCCATCCCGTAGTTGAGCGCACAATAGCAAGCCAGAAAAGCTAAAGCCAAACGCACGACGCCCCTCCCCTCGCGGCCACTCAATATAGGCCGGCCGCGCGGCCGTTAGCTCTCTCTATCATAATAAGGCCGATGAAACCCCCAGAGATGCGTCCTCGCGCTCCATCGCCTCGGGCGTTACCTTGCAGACGCCAGAACACCGCAGAGGCGGGCGAGGCCCTGGCGACGGTCAAAGTGAAACACCCGGACTGCTCGAAGCTCAGGCCCGGCGCTCGGCCAGAATGATGAAGCCAAGCGACAGCACCGAGCACAGAGAAGCCGCCGGCGCGAGGCTCGCCCAGCCCCATCGGCTGGCGACGAAGCCTAGCAAAGGCGGCCCGGCAAGCGAGCCGGCAGCGCCGAACTGAGCGAGGAGCCCGTTCGCCGTCGCCACATCCGACACGCGGCCCGCGGTCAGATTTGCCAGATCGGGCAGCCGCGCAAATGTGACGGCCGGAACCAGACCCGAAGCCGCGTTCAGCCCCACGGCCAGAAGACAGACGCCACCAACGCCGATCAGCTCGCACATGCCGGGCTGCGGGAAGGCGGCGAATAGCATGAGCGCAGGAACCAGCAGCCCTGTTGCGATCAGGCACAACGCCCGCCCCCTGCCCCGGCGCGAACCGGCGCGGCCGAGGGCGAGGGAGGCGGCAGCGCTCCCCAGCAAGGTGGCGGCGGATGCCGCTCCCGTCACCATGCCGGCCGAGCTCGCTGCGAGGCCCCATTGCTCCGCGAGATAGGCCGGCAGCAAGGCGAGCACGCCGACTTCGACACAGGTGTAGCAGCCGAACCCGGCGGCGAGCAGCCACACGGCGCCGGCCGGCAAGCCGAAGCTCTGCGAGCGCACTCCCCCGAGTGCGGGCAGGCGGAAACTGGCGGCGAGGACGACCGCCGCCACAACGGCCCAGAGCAGCAGGACGTCAGGCCAGGAGAGCAGCGAAGTGGCTTGCCCGGTGAGCGCGGTGCCGATTGCGAGACCCGCGGGCACGAAGCTGCTCCAGAGCGCGAGCGCCCGGCCTCGATCCGCAGGCCCGGCGACAGAGGTGATCAGGCTCGGGGCCGCTATGACGATCAACAGGTAACCCGCGCTCTCGACCAGCCGCGCCGCGAGCAGTGCCGCGATCCCGGTCGCCAGGGCCTCGGCCAGGCAGGCAGAAGCCAGCAGGGACAGCCCCGCCGTCAACGCCGTGCGGCTGCCCACGCGCCCGATAGCCAGGCCGGCCACGAGGCCAAGGCAAGCGCCGCTGGCCTCGATCAGCGACACCAGCCAGCCGGCCTGTGCGAGCGACAGATCGAGATCGCGGCGCAACAGCGGCATGAGCGCGGCCAATTTGCCGAGCTGCGCCGCGGCCAGCACGCCGATACCCCAGATCAGAATGATGCTTGGCCATGGCCGCGCCATTGGCATTCCTTCCGCGTGAGAGCGAAAGGCTTGCGACGGCTGGAGTAGCTCCGCCACGCATAAAATATGCGCAAACGCCCGAGCGAGGCCGGCTGCGCGGGGCTAGGTGATGGTCGTGACGAGCCGTCCGGCTGTGCCGTCCGCGAGCGCGATGCGTTCCCACAGCATCCGTCCGGGCAGGATATGCAGGACCGGATCGGCGTTGGGTCCGGTGTCGACGGCAAGGCAGGACAGCCGCCCCTCATGCCAGCCGAGCTCGCCGAGTGTGGCCTCGGCGGCCAGGATCTCCGCGGTGGCATAGACGAGCAAGGATTTGCCCAGGAATTCGGCCGGGTCGGCCTGCCATTCGGTTTGGCGCGCCGGGGACGCGGCAAGCAGCCTGTGGGTTCGATCGCAGATCAAATGCACCTTGCGCATTGAAGATTCCACAAGGCGCTTCAGCGCGGTGTCTTGCGCCGGATCTGGAGGGGATGCGAGCAGAAGCTGCGCGGTCGCCCGCTGCACCTCGGACAGGCTCAGCGTGCCACGCTCCCAGCGGGACACGGTCGCCTGATTCACGCCCATGAGCTCGGCAAGATGGCTCTGCTTCATGCCGCGCAGGAGGCGCATTCTCCGCAGCTTTCGGCCGAGGTCGCCCAGAGGTTTCTCCCTATCAGTCACGCCTTTCTCCGCAGGTGACGCCTTACGCGACGATACCGCGCTTCGCTACTGCTTCTCGACGTTCCAGTAGACGACCACGGGCGACTCGAGAAGGCCCGTGACATTGCTCCTGAAGGCGATCGGCTGGTCGTATTGGCCGAGCACCCGATAGGGCTGCATTTCGGCGAGCCGCTTATGGAGCGCCTCGACCGCGCCCTGACGCGAGGCATCGTCCGGCGCATCGAGGAAGGCCTGGCGCAGCTTCTCCGCCTCGTCGTCGCAGGGCCAGCCGGCGAAGTTCTTCTGGTCGCAGGACATGTTGGTACCGATATTGGTCAAGGGGCTGTGCATGGTCGGCCCCGAAGCCGTCGTCACGAACAGGTTCCAGCCGCCTTGCGCCGGCGGGCCGCGGTTGATCTGGCGCGTGGTGACCGAGCCCCAATCGGACCAGATGAGATCGACATTGACGCCGGCCTTGGTCAGCTCGTCCGCGACCACCTCGGCCATCTGCCCGATCGGCGCGATATCCTTCGACGACATCATCACCAGCTTCTCGCCTTTGTAGCCCGCCTCCGCCAGGAGCTTCTTGGCGAGCTCGATATTCGGCTTGCCAAAAGCATCAGTGCCGGATTGCGTGCCGAAGGGGCCGCCGCAAATGAAAAACGAGGCGCAGTTCTTCCACCATTTCTCGTCGCCGAAGCCGCCGGCCAGCACATCGGCCTGGTCCGTGAGATAGGCGAGAGCGAGCCGGGCGCGCGGATCGTTGAAGGGCGGGTAGAGCGAGTTCGGGCGCAGCATCGCCTGGTTGCTCAGCTTGCTCAGCGGCTTCACCTTGACCTGCGGATTGCGCGTGATGAGCGCCACCAGATCGAGAGTGGGCTGTTCCCAGATATCGACCTCGCCGTTCTGCAGGGCAGCGGCGGCCGTGGCGGGATCGGGGATGAATTTCCACTCCACCCGGTCGACCTTCGCGACGCGCCCGCCGGCAAGCCCGCTCGCCGGCTCCTGGCGCGGCACGTAATCGGTGTTGCGGTCGAAGACGACGCGCGAGCCGCTGACGGTCTCGGCCTTGTTCAGCGTGAAAGGCCCGGAGCCGATGGCCGTGGTCACCGGCTTTGCCGGATCGCCCTCGAGATCCTTGGCCCGCATGATGGCCGGGATCTGCCCGATGCCGGAACCCAGCGCGAACAGCACATAGCCGACCGGTTGCTTGAGCTTGATCTCGAAGGTCTTGTCGTCGATGCGATCGAGCGAGGCGGCAGCGGCGCCGAGCTTCTGCCCCACGATATCACGCTGCATCCAGCGCTTGAGAGAGGCGATCACATCGCTCGTCGTCACCGGCTCGCCGCTATGGAAGCGAAGGCCGTCACGCAAGTTGAAGCGCCACACCAGCCCGTCCGGCGAGGTCGTCCAGCTATCGACCATTTGCGGGCGCGGCTGCAGATTGGCATCCCAGGCGAACAGCGTCTCGTAGACCATCAAGGCGTATTCGCGCGTGATCACGATCGAGGCGAACATCGGGTCGAGGAGGGAAAGATCCGCATGCGGCGCCACGCGCAGAACCTTCGCCGGCGCGGCTGCCTCGACGGGGATCACTGAGCTCGTGGCCAGCAGTGCGAGGGCGGAAATGCCGGAGAGAGCCAGTGCGCGAATTTGCCTTGCGATCGTCATCATCATTTTGTGTCCTGCCAGAAGGTCGAGCCATTGTGGGGCGTGATCGACGGCTGAAGCAAGCTGCGCCGTTGCGCAGCAGCCCCAGGCCGCGATAGACGCAACCTGCCGCTGATTTCATGCCTCGCTACTTTCATACCTCGCCACGTGGTGCGAGCTCACCGTCATCGCGTGCCGTCCGCAATAAGCGGGTTCGTCGAAGGATCGTGCGATATCCATGCCCCCCCTCGCCTTACGCCTGACGCCGCAGGGGCACCTTCTGCTCGAGGCGGCCGCTGACGCTCCGACTTGGACGACAACGCCGCGAAGCGGCTTGCCGAGGCTTTTGCCCAGGGCACGGGGCACGGTCTCTTGCGGCTTGGCGCGGCAGAGCTCGGGCAAGCCTTGCCGCCCACCTTCATCTGGTGGCGCGAATTCGCGGCGCGTTATGTCGGGGCATTGTGTTTATCGTCGTCGAGCGCCTCGGGTCCCGCCGCCGACCGACGCAGAGCTCGCTTCCCTCGCGCTCACGGCGCCCATGATGCCGGGTGCCGAATATCTGAACCCGGATGTCCTGCGGTCGCTGTGGACAGATCTCGGGGCAGCGTTCGACACCTCTCTGGCCGCAGCCCGAATGGAGCTGCAGAGCTTTCTCAAAGAGCTGAACCCGGCCTGGAACCTGGTTGGGCGCGTGCATTTCAACCTGGCCGAAAACAGGCGCGATCCCGAGCAGCCCTTCGCCTTCATGGCCACCTACACCACCCGCCTGTCGGCGCAGGCCAAGGCCCAGCATGTGCCGCTCGGCCAGGCCTTGCGCGAGTATTCCGGAGCGGCGAACCGCGACAAGCTTCTGTCGCTGCTCGTGCCGGACTGTCGCGTGGCGCAGCCAGCGAAGCTGCCCGCGATCAACAGTAGGACATGGAGTTTCGTCAGGTGGGACATGGCTGATACTTTTAGGGCCTTGACCCTCCGGTTTGCAACGGATGTGCAGCCGATTAAGCAAGCGGTCGAGGAACATCGTCCTCAACATGGCGACGATCGGTGGCGCCGGCGTGCTCGCCGGCAAGGGCCTCGCAAGCATCACTCCGGGCCTCACCTCGGCGGGTGCCGCGGCTTCGTCAAGGCCCAGTCGAGGGCCGCTATCGCCCGATCTCGAATGTTCGAGCGGAGTGTGTGCGGCGGTGCGATTGACCCGAAGCAGAAGTGGACGATGTCAATTTAGCTCAGCGAATCCGTCGTACTCTTGGACCAGCAAGGTGCCCTTCTAGCCATTGAGACGGTGCTGTTCGGGAAACCTGCACGATGGGGCTACACGGCCGGGCTGCCCAGGGCGGTCTGCTGTGCAACCGGCGCTCTTGGCTCCGCCTAGTCCACCCCTCCCGGGCAACCCCGACGGTCCGTAGGGCCCTTCATTGCCTGACCAACCTCCAGCCAATGAAACGCCGGTTGCACGAAAGATAGCGGCGACGCCGGGGTCAATGAACATGTAAACGTCCGCTCCGTCCCCTCCATTACCGCCTTGTCCGGGTACGCCACCAGAACCCCCGTCTCCGCCACGACCACCCCATCCGGGACCCGCCCGGCATTCGGTCCAAGTTTCGAACCACGTGGCTCCGTCTATTCCAGGTTCACCCTGATTGCCGTCAGTTCCAGGTCCACCCGCACCGCCCTGTCCGCCGTCTCCGCCGCGCAAGCCGTCGAAGTTAAAAAGCGCCTGCACGTCCCCTGGCCTAGCTGCGACAGATCTTCCAGGCTCGCCGAGAAAAGCCCTTCGACCGAAGAACACAATTTGAGGTAATGCAGCCCCGGGGAGGCCATCATGGCCTCTAGAACCAGCCACTCCGTTGTTTCCATTTGCACCCCACCCGGCGAGCGTTGGCGGTGTCGGCGCCGGAGGTGTACCGCTGGCTCCGTTGAGGTTCAAATTTGAAGAATATCCTACTTTAAAAGGACCATCAAAATACCCGTCGTCTGAATAAACTGCGATAAATGGCAGCGTAATATTTTGAAATATCAAACTAGATCCGTTTTGAAATACGAGTTGCCTAGTTTTAATTATTTGAGCATTCGTATTCGTGGGGATCAATACATCAAATCTAGGGTAATCGGTGTTCCGTGTACAGAATTCCGAATAGGGTCAAACGACGGAGAGGGGAGATTGTGGAGTGTTGCCATGGCGTTCCGCTCCTAACTTTAACCACATTCCCGTAGATTGCAGCAGTTTCATTCCGCTGACAAGCAAAGGTGATGTGCGCTGTCTTGTTGGCGAGCGCCACGGTCTATAAGGGTGGCTACCAGCGACCTCGAGGCGCCAGGTGTTATGGTCGTAACGGCAAGCTTTTATTGGTGGACCGCCGAGGCCGTCGTTCCAATATCCACCATTTGGATACCCTGGCCCTCTGACCGTAATGAAGTCAGTGATAAATACCTCTCTTGTGACCACGGCGAGCTTACGGCCGAGATCGGGATTGGTGCAAGCATCTGTGCGCTGCTCCAGGTCGAGAAGCTGCGCAAGAAGGGCCACCCCGTCGCACCGGTGAGCATCGAGGGACGTGCGATCGCCACCACGTTCTGGGGCAAGGCCTGGTGCGATAATCTGGAAGGCTATCGCGACTTCGAAAACCGCTTGCCTCGCGGCCGCTCCTATGTCCGCAACGGCTCGGTGATCGACCTGCAGATCGCGTCGCTCGAGGTGAAGGCGATGGTCAGCGGATCGTCGATCTACAAGGTCGAGGTCAGCATCGCGTCGGTGCCGAAGCCGCGTTGGCAGTCCCTGTGCCAAGATTGCGCCGGCGGCATCGATTCACTGGTGGAGCTCTTGCAAGGCCGATTTTCCAAAGGAGTCATGGAGCGGATCTGCCGCCAGGATACAGGCTTGTTTCCCAAGCCCTCCGAGATCAAATTTTCCTGCAGCTGCCCCGACTCCGCATCGATGTGCAAGCATGTCGCGGCGGTGCTTTATGGCGTAGGCTCCCGGCTGGACGAGAAGCCGGAGCTGCTGTTCCAGCTCCGCGCCGTCGATGGCAAAGATCTCACGGCCAATCTGAACACGACCCTGCCTTTGACGAAGACCGGACCTGCCGCCGGGAAGGTGCTCGATGCAGCTGAGGATATTTCCGCGCTGTTCGGTCTTGAGATGGTGGCAACGGACGCTGCGGCCGAGGCGGGCAGCGATGCGCTGATCGTGTCAAGGACGGCAGCAACGGTTGAGCGGAAGAGCGCCGCGGCAAAGACTGAAGCTATGAAAACAGGTCCGAAACGCAAGCAGGCGCAGCCAAGGGCAAAGGCGGCAGTGAAGCCAAAGGCGAGGAGCGCGGCGCGACCGACCACATCGAAATCGTAGCGTCACGGGCGGGCGCCTCCTTCTCCCGCAGCTGAGACCATTGCGGATTGGGGGTCGTCCCCTGCGCACTGCAGCACGATAGTGTGCGGCGCAGACGGGATCCATATTCAAAGGATAAGCGGTTGATCCCAGATCTGCAGCGCATCATGTCATGCTGCGCCGCGTCCGGGATGACCGAGCGTTGCGTGTTTTGCAAAGGTCTCGCCTGCGTGAGACGGATGAGTGCTGTCACCGGATCGCCGCTGTGGAAGCGAAGACCTTCACGCAGGCTGAAGCGCCCGACCAGCCCGTCCGGAGCCGCGATTTCCACAGGGTTGACGTCGCCCGCGAGATCACGTTTTGTCCTGGCCGCGGAAACGATGACGGAGCGCAAAGAGTGATCGGGATCGGCGCAGCCTGATGCGAGCCGAGCGGTCCTTTCAGGGATCGTGCCGCCGATGAGGCCGGCGGCCTTCGTTTCACCTTCCAAATTTAGCGACCCAAGAGGACCTGGTCGGATCAATGCAATTGCGCGAAACAGGTCATTTGAATCTCGATGTTGGAATCACCGGAACATTTGATGTCGAGAATTACGGAGATCTGCTGTTTCCTTTGATCGCCGGCGCGGCTCTCGCTCGGCGCGAGCCGCGAATTCGGATAGTCCCGATTTCCGCCAACGGAAAATCGAAGCGCTCCTGGCCGTTTGATGTCGCCTCGGTAAGCGACATCCATAATCTGGTTCCAAAGCTTGCCGCCATGCTCATCGGCGGTGGCCAGATCGTGCGTTTTGACACGCACTACCCGGTCCGTGTCTCTCGCGAGATCAAGGTTCCAATCGCCTATTGGCTGCTTCCCGCAGTTCTCGCGGCTACGATCGGAAAGCCGGTCATATGGAATGCCGTCGGCGCATGGACAGGGTCACCTCCAGCGCCTTGGTATACGGAGGTCATACAAAGGGTCCTTGCCGCAAGCCATTTCATCGGCGCCCGCGATGTCGCTTCCCAGGTCTATCTTTCCAGATTGGCGCCGAAGGCCGACATTCAGCCGCTGCCCGACACGGCGTTTTCTCTCTCCCGAGTCTGGCCTTTGGGAAAGGCCAGTGACCGCCATGTCCAGTGGCGCAGATCGCTTGGCATCGCAACTCGCTACGTCGTTATTCAAGCGAACCCTGCCATTGCCACCTACCGTTCGACAATTGAAACCATCTTGCGTTCGTTCAAGGACGCGACCGCAGTGGTTCTGCCGATCTGCTGGTGTCACGGTGATCGTGCGGAAACGTTCCCAGCTCTCGACGCCCGCGTTGCCAATTCCTCGGCATGGCTCCACCCAAAATTGATCAGCGAGATCATCGCCCGATCCGAGCTTGTCATCGCATCAAGCCTCCATGCCTGCATCACCGGGCTCAGCTATGGGGTACCGGTGGTGCGGGCCCCTGTATCGCCCCTGCCTGCCGATCGAAAATTTGAACTGTTGTCCGGCTTTGAGAGCGTTGCCTTGATTGATGACCTCGAAGCCATTCCACGACTCTTGGAACGTGGCAAAAGGACCGAGCCGCGCGTCGTCGAAATCGCTGATCGCCTTGATCGATACTGGGATGATGTCGCGCGGACGGCTGTCAATCCACATCCTTCTCACCGGGATCACGCCATGTCGGAGATGCTCGGATGGCTCGCCGGTGTCTGCAATGACATCGGTCAGTCTCCGATCCAAGCCCCACCTGTCGCAGGAAGCAAAGCCGCATTCGGCTCCGGCTTGAGCAGGCGCAAGTGACGGCAATCCGGCGTGCAGCCATGTTGAACAATCGCAAGCGACGTCTACAACCGGAGTGAAATGAAGTGCTTGATATTTCGAGAATTGGGCGCCAAGCGCTTGCTTCCGAACCCTTCGGATGGGCGTTCGTCGATAGATTGTTTTCATTCGGCGACGCCGCGGCCCTCGCGGCGTCCTTTCCGCGCGACCATTTCAAAACCGTAGCCGGCTATGACGGAGAGAAGAGCTATGAGTACGTCGCTCGATCGCTCGTCCATATGGGCGCACATGCCCCATCGTTCGCCGAGCACCTCAGTCCAGCTTGGAAGCAACTGGCCTCGGACCTGCTCTCCCCCGCCTATCGCGCCGCCATGACGCGCCTCACCGGGCGAGATCTCGCCACCGCCCCCATGGAGATCAATGTCGTTCACTACGGAACGGGCGCCTGGCTTGGGCCCCACCTTGACCTCAAAGAGAAAATCGTGACCCACGTGTTGTATTTCAACGAGTCATGGAAAAAGGAGAACGGCGGATATCTAAGTATATTGAGATCAGCTGATCCATCCGACATCGTGAGCGAGATCATGCCGATCGTCGGGAATTCCGTCGTGCTCGCACGCTCGCACGCGTCATGGCACGCTGTCTCTCGGGTCTCAGAGGGCTGCCGTCGTTCTCGGCGGAGCATGAATGTCATTTTTCATCTGCCGGGGTCGGTAAGCACGATGTGGCCTCCGGGACGCACGGCAGAGCTTCACGACTACACCGGAATTTGAAAGGAATGCTTCGAACGACCGGCTGCAGCCTATTTGAAAACGCCAGCGCCTCATCCCCGGCGATGACCACGTTTTCAAACGGGCTCCCAAAGTCCGCTCGAGAGTCTGAGCAAGGCCTGTGAGATCCGCCCCTCAGCTCACGTATGCGGGACGATTCCGAACAATCTTGGGCGCTGAGAATGCTTCAAGTGCTCAACGATCAGGTCAGGGTCATATTCGGTCTGTTTCGAAATTGTGTTGTACCAGCGATGCACCCCATAGACGGCAGACGGATTCTGCGACAACAATTCCCCTTTGATAAAGGGGTATCGAAACTCGTTGATAAGAATTTCCCAGAAATAGTGGGTGGAGTTGACCCTGCTCCCCGTGGCAAAGTGGGTGCGCAGACGCTCTTTTGACTCGAGTTCAGTTTCAGCCATTTCATCGGGCTGCTCCGATGCGAGTAAACTCATAAAGCGATCGACCAGGGCGTTGTAGGGGAACGCGGCAGTCAAATGGTAGCCGCGATCAAGAAAAAATTGGGTGAGCTCGATCTCGAGTCGCTCAATCACCGCCCTCTTGTAGTTTATCAAAGGGATCCCGCGCCAAAATTTATGGAAATGAGGCGACGCAAGAATCCGACGGTTGAAGCAATAGAAATAAGATTGCACGTGATAGGCGTGCTCCCAACTGTCGGTAAAGCCCCAGATGTCAGCCTTCTCCGATGACATACGATCAAGCGTATCGCCCAATGGAAATAACGGACCATATACACTATCATTCATCAATATAAGACTCTCAATCGTCGAATAATCGTCGATATTCAAGATTCCTTCTTTATATGCGCCGAAATCATAACCAATATTCCGGCGCTTGAGGATCTTGGCACACCACGGCGCCACCGCCGCGATCTGAGCCGAATCGAAATTGCTCGAATTGGTAACGAATATGATCCGATAGCCTTCGTCGCATAGCGCCTTCAGAGCATGAAGCACGTAGTCGAATACCCGCCCCTGCCGACTATAATGCGCGTAGACGGCCCACCGATTGCCGCCGCTATTCGGGTCGCCGCCGGTCCAGGAGCCCAGGAGCGTCGGCCGCATCCGACGAAGATGTCCGGCGACGACGCTCGCGCGAAAGCGCGTGTAGCGCCATGCTGACCGCATAGTCATTTATCGCGCCTCGCCGGGCGGGGCGCAAAGCAATGGCAATCGCATCCTCATCTCAATCTCAACTCTTTTCTTGTCGCAGGAATGAAAAGGCCGGGCCTGTGCCCGACCACATCGACGGCATAGCGGCGTCTCGCCATCCGATCAACAGCGACGAAATCCAATTACAGTGCGAATTACAGTGCCAGGCACTCTTTGCACGGCTCGCTCCTTCGTTGTTCTTCGGCGCTCAGGCGGTACGACGCACATCTTGGCGTGCACAGCCGAGTGAACCGTCGCCCTGAACGCCCACCGCGCCGCAAATCCCGACGGATGATCTCCCATCGCGGGCAAAATCGATGCCAAAGACCGGCGGTCGGCCTTGGCACAACGGATGGTTCCCGTCCGCTGGGTCAGGATGACCGCCGCCCTTCCCTCAAGGGGTCAGGATCAGCGAGCCCGTGGTGCCGCGGCCTTCGAGGGCCCGATGCGCCTTGGCGGCGTCTTTCAAAGGGAAGTGCTGCGACACCTTGATCTTCACCGAGCCGTTCTCGACGACCTTGAAGAGTTGCCTTGCCATCGAGGCCGTGCCGCCGGGCATCGCCATGAAGGTGCCGAGCGTCGGGCGGGTGGCGTAGAGCGAGCCCTTCTGGGACAAGAGGCCCATATTGAACGCATCCACCGGCCCCGAAGCGTTGCCGAAGCTCACGAAGGTGCCGAGCGGAGCCAGGCAGTCGAGCGAGCCTGGGAAAGTTGCCTTGCCGACCCCGTCATAGACGACCTGGCATTTCCTGCCCTTGGTGATCTCGCCGACCCGCTTCGCGAAATCCTCGTCGCGGTAGAGGATGGTGTGGCGCGCCCCGTTCTTCTTGGCGAGCTTCGCCTTCTCTTCCGAGCCGACCGTGCCGATCACCGTCGCGCCGAGCGCCTTCGCCCATTGGCACAAGATCTGCCCGACGCCGCCGGCCGCAGCATGCACCAGCACCGTGTCGCCGGCCTTCACCTTGTAGGTGCGGCGCAGCAAATACTCGGCCGTCATTCCCTTGAGCATCATGCCGGCCGCGGTCTCTGAGGCGATGCCTTTGGGCAACTTCACAAGGGTGTCGGCCGGCACATTGGCTTCCTCGGCATAGGCGCGCAGCCCCGCCACATAGGCGACGCGATCGCCCGGCTTGAACCCCGTCACCTTCTTGCCGACTTCGCTCACCACGCCCGCGGCTTCGTTGCCGACCGTGAAGGGCGTGGGCGCCGGATAAAGCCCGGTGCGGAAATAGGTATCGATGTAATTCACGCCGATCGCCTCATGCACGACGCGAACCTCGCCGGGCCCGGGCTTCGGAAGCTCGAACTCCTCGAATTTCATGGCCTCGGGGCCACCGATCTCATGAACGCGAATGCCTTTGACCATGGATCACCTCGTTGTCGTTATGCCGTTGTTTGCGCCACCGGCTGCGGCACATCCCCCGTAATACCGATCCGGGCCGATGGCGAGCCGTCTCACCTTCGCCAGCCATGCGAGTGTCGCGAGTAGCGCCACTCCCTGGCCCGTCGCCTCACAGCATCTCCAGCGGCGCCCTGCCCCGCGGTGGCGGAAAGGCCTTGTCGATCGCGGCGAGCTCGGCGGCAGACAGAGCGATGCCGAGCGCCGCATGGTTCTGGCGCACATGCTCGATGCGCGACGCCTTGGGGATCACTATCATGTGCTTGCGGCGGAGCAGCCAGGCAAGCGCGATCTGATGGACACTCGCCGCATGCGCCTTGGCGATCGTGGCGAGCGCACCGGCCGCGGGCACCCGCCCCTGCTCGACGGGGCTATAGGCCATCACCGGCATGCCACCGCTCTCCATGACGGGGAGAAGCTCGAATTCCGGGCCGCGCCGCGCGAAATTATAGAGGATCTGGTTGGTGGCGCAGCCTTGCCCGCCTGCCGCCGCGAGCTCCCGCAGATCCCCGACGTCGAAATTGCTGACGCCCCAATGCCGGATCTTGCCGTCTCGCTTCAGTGTCTCGAAGGCCTCGACGCTCTCGGCGAGCGGCACGCCGCCGCGCCAATGCAGCAGGTAGAGATCGATCCGGTCGGTGCCGAGCCGGCGCAGACTGCGCTCGCAGGCAAGCGGCAGGCTCTTGGCGCCGGCATTGTGAGGATAGGCCTTGCTGACCAGGAAGAGGCTGTCGCGCAGGCCCGAGACGGCCTCGCCGACCAGCTCCTCGGTGCGCCCCTCGCCATACATCTCGGCGGTGTCGATCAAGGTCATGCCGAGCTCGATGCCGGCACGCAGCGCCGCGATCTCCTCCCCGCGCCGGCCGCGCTCCTCAGCCATCTTCCAGGTGCCCTGGCCGAGCGCCGGCACCTTCTCGCCGCCCGGCAGAGCGACGACAGGTTGTCCGCTCACTTATGGATCACCCGTCCGAAGGCATCGAGCACGCTCTCATGCATCATTTCCGACAAGGTCGGGTGCGGGAAGACGGCATGGATCAGCTCTTCCTCGGTGGTCTCGAGATTCATGGCGATTACGAAGCCCTGGATCAGCTCCGTCACTTCCGCGCCCACCATATGGGCGCCGAGCAGCTTGCCGGTCTTGGCATCGAAGATCGTCTTCACCAGGCCGTCGGGCTCGCCGAGCGCGATGGCCTTACCGTTGCCGATGAAGGGGAAACGGCCGATCTTGAGCTCGTAGCCGGACTCCTTGGCCTTGGCCTCGGTGAGGCCGACCGAGGCGATCTGCGGCTGGCAATAGGTGCAGCCCGGGATCTTCAGCTTGTCCATCGGATGCGCATCGAGGCCCTTGATCGCCTCGACGCAAATCGCGCCTTCATGCTCGGCCTTATGGGCCAGCATGGGCGGGCCGGCGACGTCGCCGATCGCATAGATGCCCTTGACGCTGGTGCGCCCGACCCCGTCGGTCACGACGCAGCCGCGCTCGGTCTTCACACCGAGCTTCTCGAGGCCGAGATTCTCGATATTGCCGGTGACGCCGATCGCCGAGATCAGCCTCTCGGCCGAGAGCGTCTGTTGCGCGCCCTTGGCGTCCTCGACATGGGCGGTGACCGAATTTGCGCCCTTCTCGATCCGCGTGACCTTGGCGCCTGTCAGGATCTTCATGCCGGCCTTCTCGAAGCGCTTGCGCGCCAAGGCGGCGATCTCGGCATCCTCGACCGGCAGGATCTGCGGCAAGAGCTCGACGACCGTCACTTCGGCGCCCATATCGCGGTAGAAGGACGCGAACTCGATGCCGATGGCGCCCGAGCCCATCACCAGCAGCGATTTCGGGATCGAGGGGGGCACCATCGCCTCGAAATAAGTCCAGATCAGCTTGCCGTCGGGCTCGATGCCGGGCAGCAGGCGCGGCCTCGCCCCCGTCGCGACGATGATGTGCTTCCCCTCATAGCTGCCGGCCCCCAGCACCCCTTTCGGCGCCGGCAGGGCCGGCTGCATCGGCGGCTTCTTCGAGGCGGCGACCGTGACCTTGCCGGGCGCCTCGATCGCCGCTTCGCCCCAGATCACGTCGATCTTGTTCTTCTTCATCAAGAAGCCGACGCCATCGTTCAGCTGCTTCGACACGCCGCGCGAGCGCTGCACCACGGCCGCAGGGTCTGGCCGGATGGTGCCTTCGAGCACGAGGCCGTAATCCTTGGCGTGCTGGGCGTAATGCAGGATCTCGGCCGAGCGCAGCAGGGCCTTGGTGGGGATGCAGCCCCAGTTGAGGCAGATGCCGCCCAGATGCTCGCGCTCGACGATCGCCGTCTTGAAGCCCAGCTGGGCGGCCCTGATCGCGGTGACATAGCCGCCGGGACCGGCGCCGATCACGATGATGTCGTAGGAATTGGCCATGGATCGCTTCGTCCCTGTATGAGCGGGCGGCCCGGATCAGCCCGGATCGCCTGGGAAGCCGACTTTCAGCGCAGACCGGGCCGAAGGGCAAGACCCGAGAGGCGCAAGCCTGCCCATCGGGCCTGCCGATCTAAGCGCCAATGCGACTAACCCTCCAGGCCGGGCTCCGCCAGGCATTCCCGCCCTACTTGACGGCGCCGAGCGCCAGCCCTTGCACGAAATAGCGCTGCAGCCAGGCGAACAGGATGGCGACCGGCACGGTCGCAGCGAAAGTCGCCGCCATCACATGCTGCCATTCGATGGTGTAGCGTCCGGCAACCAGCGAGAAGACCTGGATGGTCAAGGTGTAGTTCTCCTCCCGGCGCAGCAGGGTGAGCGCCAGCACGAACTCGTTCCAGGCCTGGATGAAGGTGAAGATCGCCGTGACCGTGAGCGCCGGCGCGGCGAGCGGCAGGAAGATGCTCTTGACTGTGGTGAAGCGGCTCGCCCCGTCGAGCCAGGCCGCTTCCTCGAGCTCGCGCGGGATGGTCGCGAAATAGCTCTGCAGCATCCATACCGAGAAGGCGATGTTGAAAGCCGCATAGACGAGGGTCACGGCGCTGAGGCTGTCGACGACGCCGATGTTCACCAGCAGGCGGAACAGGCCGACCACGAGGACGATCGGCGACAGCATCTGGGTGATCAGCAGGAACTGGCGATAGAGCGAGCTGCCGCGGAATTCATGGCGCGACAGCGCATAAGCGGCCGGCACGGCGAGGATCAGGGCGAAGAGCGTGGCGCCGATGGAGACGATCAGACTGTTCACCAGCGCCGACCCGAAATTCGTCGCCGCCCACATGGTCGCGAAATTCTCGAAGGCGAGACGGCTGCCGAACCATTCGGCCCGCGGCGTCAGGATCTCGGCGGCCGGCTTCAGCGCCGTCGCCAGCATCACCGCGAAGGGAAACAGCGTGATGGCGAGGAGCGGGCTCAAGGCCAGCCAGCACAAGAAGCTGCGCCGCCGAAAGGCGCGTCGCCGATTATCGCTCCGAGAGGCGGCGCTCATACGGCCCTCGTCCGGCTCGCCAGGCGCACATAGACGAGCGTAAAGGCGAACAGCATGGCGAACATGACGAGCGACAGCGCCGCCGCATCGCCGAGGCGGCCGAAGCGGAACGCCAGCTTGTAGAGATACGTGACGAGGATATCGGTCGAATTCGCCGGCCCGCCCTGGGTCAGGACCCAGATGATCGGGAAAGAATTGAAGACATAGATGACGTTGAGCACCACCGCCATGGTGACGAAGGGGCGCATCAGCGGCAAGGTCAGCAGATAGAAAGCCTGAAAGCGCGTGGCGCCGTCGACCTCCGTCGCCTCGTAGATGTCGCGCGGCAGCGAGGCGAGGCCGCCGAGGAAGAGCGTGACCGTGAAGGGCACCGAGACCAGGATGCCGATCAGGATCTGCACCGGGAAAGCGGTGCCCGCCTCGGCAAGCCAGACGACCGGCCCGTCGACGACGCCGAGCCCCTGCAGCACGGCGTTGACATAGCCGGATTCCCCGTTGAGGGCCCAGCGCCAGACCACAGCCGTCATGGTGAGCGACACCGCCCAGGGCAGCATGATGATCATGCGCGCGAGCCCGCGCCCGGCGAAATCCTGGTCGAGGATGAGCGCTACCGGCAAGGAAACCAGCACGGCGCCTGCGACGACGCAGAGCGTCCAGACCAGGGTACGCGTCAAGGTCGGCCAGAACAGTGGATCTTCGAGCACGCGCAGGAGATTGGCGAGCCCGGTGAAGCCGCCGAGCTGCCCGAAACGATTGACCTCATGGGTGGCGAGGACGCCGATATTCCACAAGGGGTAGAGGATCACCAGCGCGGCGATCAGGAAGCTCGGCGCCAGGAAAGTGAGCGGGCCGGCCTGCGCCGCCCGCCAGGCGACGCTTGCCGATGCCCTCACGCCGCCCCCGCGAGCCATGGCCGCGGGGAGCGCGATACGGGCGCGCCTGTCCGTCACTCTCTCACTCGATGGGCCCACGCGCTCCTGGCGGAGCGTGCAGGCCTGTTCCGGACAGGCTGCTTAGTCCTCATTTGGCGCCGAGGATGGTATCGATGGACTTCGCGGTATCGACCAGCACCGTCTTGGGCTCGCCCTTCCCGAGATAGATCGACTGCAAGGCGGAGCCGGTCTTCTCGGCAATCTCTTCCCAACCCGGGATGACCGGTGCAAAGCGCGCATTCGGCAGAACTTGAGTGAAGGCCTTCAGATCCGCATTGTCCTTGAACTCGGGCATCTCGGCCACGCTCTTCAGCACCGGCAGGAAGCCTTCATTGATGTTGAACTTCTTGCGCCATTCCGGACGGAAGGAGAATTCAAGGAACTTCGCCGCCTCGGTCTTGGCCTTGGCGTTCTTGAACAGGATGATCGAATCCGTCACGCCATAGGAGGCAGAGACGCTGCCGGCGGGCACCGGCGCGATGCCGTATTTGAGGTTCGGCGCCTCGGTCTTGATCTGCGAGGCGAGGAAGGGCGCCGAGATCATCATGGCGACGCGGCCCTTCTTGAACAGGTTCTGCACGTCCTCGCGGTTATAGGCGGTGACGCCCTGCTCGGTGAGGCCCTGGTCGATGAGGCTCTTATAGAGGTTCGCCGCCTTGAGCGCCGCGTCCGAGGCAAGGCCGCTCTTGCCGTTCTGCACGATCTCTCCGCCGAAACTCCACATGGCGTAATAGAAATAGACGTCGGTCTCGATCTCCTTGCCTTGCAGGCCGAAACCGATGGCGTCGCCGCCTGCCGCCTTGACCTTCTTGGCGTCCGCCACGAGCTCGTCCCAGCTCTTGGGCGGACCGTCGACGCCGGCTTTCGAGAGCAGCTCCGTATTGTAATAGAGGGCGCGCGCCGAAGCCGCGACCGGCAATCCGTAGAGCTTGCCGTCCATGTTGGAGGGCTTGAGGAAGGGCTCGATGAAACGGCCCGTCACCTCGGCCGGGACGGTGCCGTCGAGTGGCTCGACGATGCCGGCCTTGACGAAGTCGATCAGCCAGCGCGTGCCGATGATGGCGAGATCGGCATTGGCGTTGGCCGCGATATCGGTGTCGAGCTTCTGGCGCAGCACGTCCCAGGGCACGACCTCGATCTGCACCTTGGTGTCGGGGTTGTCCTTCTCGAAAGCCCGCGCCACCTCGTTGAAAAAAGGCCCGGTCTTGGCGCTGTATTCGGCAATGGTGACGCGCAGGGTCGCGGCCTCGGCCAAACCTGCAACGGCGAGCGAGGCGGCCAAAAGCGCACCCGTCCTGAGCGCGCGGGTCATGAACGACATACTCAACCTCCCTTGCCGATCTCCCGCGAGCTTGCGTCGACCTGATGCCGGCACCTTGTCATGGCCCCCGAGGACGGCCCTGAAACCATCTTACAGAACATCGCAGCCTTCAACGGGATTCTGCAATGACCGGAAAACGGGCTCGGAAACGGGCTCGGAGACGGGTTCGGGCTCGGGGCCGTGGCTGCAGCTTGAGCCTCCGCTCATGCGCCATGACGAGCCGGCAACAGGCACCTCATTCGCACTCCTGATTTTTCGCCCTCGCGTTCTTCACACCTCTCGCATTCGGCACTTCGCATTCTTGGCATTGTCAATAAACTGTCATGGGCAAGGCCGAGTAACGGCAGGCCAAGGTGGAGGGAGATCGACGATGAAAGCTGCGCAGCTTGCGGTGGCGACCGCGCTCGGCATGGGCGCGCTCGGTTTGGGGATGTGGCTTCAGGGCGGCGCGGCGCGCGCGGACGACCAGCCGCATAGCGTGATCTTGTTCGTGTCCGACGGCTTGCGGGCGCGCATCGTCAACAACCAGACGGCGCCGGTGATGGCCTCGGTTCGCGATAATGGGGTGCGCTTCGCCAACAGCCATTCGCTGTTCCCGACCTTCACGACGGCCAATGCCTCGGCCATGGCGACCGGGCATTATCTTGGCGATACCGGCGATTTCTCGAACGTCATTTATTCGGGCTTCCCGGTTCCGGGCGCCGGCAATTCGCTCACCCCCTTCCTCGAGAGCGATCCGGTGCTCGGCGACGTGGACGCGCATTTCGCCGGCAATTATCTGGATCAATTGACGATCCTGCAGATGGCGCGCGAGGCCGGCTTCCAGACGGCGGCGATCGGCAAGCTCGGCCCCACCCTGATCTTCGATCACACCGAGCGCAGCGGCCAGAAGACGGTGATCATCGATGATTCGACCGGCTCGAAGAACGGCATCCCCCTCGCGTCCTGGGTGAGCGAGGGCCTCATCGCGGCCAATCTCGCCACCGCGGCGCCGACGCGCGGCGAGAACGGCAACCCCGGCTCGGCCAAGACCGCCGGCACACTCGAGGCCAATACCGGGCAGCAAAACTGGATGGTCGACGCGACGACCAAGGTCGTGCTTCCCGAATTCAAGAAGCAGGGCAAGCCCTTCCTGCTGGTCTTCTGGTCGCGCGACCCGGACGGGACGCAGCACAATCAGGGCGACAGCCTGAATTCCATTACCCCCGGCATCAACGGGCCGACCACGATGGCCTCGATCAAGAACTCCGACGATGATCTCGGCCGGCTGCGCCAGGCGCTCGCCGATCTCGGGCTCGACAAGACCACCGATGTGATCGTGACGGCCGATCATGGCTTCTCCACCATCTCGAAGCAGAGCGCCACGAGCCTAGCCGCCAAGGCCAGCTATTCCGACGTGCCGGCGGGCTTCGTGCCGCCGGGCTTCGTTGCCATCGACATCGCCACCATGGCCGGGTTGCCGCTCTGGGATCCCGATAACGGCCTCGCCCGTGTCGCCGAAGGCGCGTATAGCAAGCGCGCCAACGGCCTGATCGGCAATGATCCGAACCGGCCATCTATCGTGGTCGCGGCCAATGGCGGCTCGGATCTCGTCTACTTCCCCAAGCCCGTCGATCGCGAGCTGGTGCGCAAGGTGGTCGAGGGGCTGATGAAGCAGGACTATGTCAGCGGCCTGTTCGTCGACGACGCGCTCGGTAGCTATCCCGGCACCATGACCACCAAGGACATCAACCTCAAGGGCTCGGCTGTGACGCCGCCGCCGGCGATCGCCATCAATTTCGCCTCGAAATGGTCGGGCTGCGACGAGCCGACGAATTGCACGGTCGAGCTCGCCGATACCGGGCTGCAGCAGGGCCAGGGCATGCACGGTTCCTTCAGCCGCGCCGATACCTTCAACTTCATGGCGGCGATCGGGCCTGATTTCAAAACCGGCTATGTCGATGAAGCACCGGCCAGCAATGTCGATCTCGGCAAGACCATCCTGGCGATCTTGAAGTTGAAGCCGGGCTCCCACGGCAAGCTCGTCGGGCGCGTGCTCGGCGAGGCCTTTCCGGGGGGAATGACGCCCGACTTCACCAGCCATACGCGGGCCTCGAAGCCTGACGCCAACGGGCTGCGCACCATCTTGCGCTACCAGATCGTGGGCGACACGAAATATTTCGACGCCGCGGGCTTCCTCGGACGCACGGTGGGCTTGGAGTAGAACCCACGGCGCCTTGCGCGCCACCTTCTCCCGCCCTTTCGCGGGAGAAGGGAAGCGCACGAATCCCGCCCTACTGTGACAGCTATCGGAATCATGCTTATCATCGCGCCTCCGGAGGGGCTCAGCCCGCTCCGCTGACGCCCGCTCGACTCATGGAGGCCATGCCGATGCGTCTTTCGCCGATTCTCGCTCTCGCCGCGCTGGGCCTTGCTTGCGCTCCCGTTTCCAGCGCCTTCGCCCTGCCGGGCGCCCTCCCCGCCGATCGCGGCGCGACGACGATCGTGCTTGCCGCCGAAGCGCTCCTCGACCTCAATTCGGCGACCAAGAAGGAGCTGTCGGCGCTGCCCGGCATCGGCGATGTGCGCTCCGACGCCATCATCAAGGGCCGCCCCTATAAGGGCAAGGACGAGCTCGTCCAGAAGGGCATCGTCCCCGACAGCGTCTATCAGCAGATCAAGGACAAGATCATCGCCAAGCAGAAATAGCGCCGCGCCGACAAGAGCGCGACCGCCCTTCGCCGCGACGGCCTGTCCGCCATTGCGGACGGGGTAGGATCAGCTTTCCCATCAAGGCCTTATCTGATGTCCCTCACGCTCGTCATCGGCAACAAGAATTATTCCTCCTGGTCCTTGCGGCCCTGGATCGCGATGACGGCCGCAGGCATCGTCTTCACCGAAGTCTTCATCCCGCTCGACCAGCCAGACACCAAGGAACGCATCAAGCGCCATTCTCCGGCCGGCAAGGTGCCGGTGCTGATCGACGGCGACATCACGGTCTGGGAATCCCTGTCCGTCCTCGAGCATCTGGCCGAACGCTTCCCCAAGGCCGGGCTCTGGCCCGAAGATCCGGCCGCGCGTGCCGAGGCGCGCTCGGTCGCCGCCGAGATGCATTCGAGCTTCGCGGCGTTGCGCAGCCATTGCCCGATGAATCTGTGGCGCCCGGTCGAGCGGCGCGAGCTAACCCCGCAAGTCGAGCAGGATGTGGCGCGCATCACCCAGATCTGGCGCATGGCGCGCGAGCAACATGGGAAAGGAAGCTCCTTCCTGTTCGGCGGCTTCACGGCGGCGGATGCGATGTTCGCGCCGATCGCGACGCGCTTTCGCACCTATGACATACCCTGCGATGCCGTGAGCCGCGCCTATATCGAGGCGATCCATGAATTGCCTGCTTTCAGGGCCTGGCGGGACGCGGCCTATAAGGAGAGCTTCGTCATCGCCCAGGACGAGGTCGATTGGCCCCAGGTCAAGAAGGTGCCGGAGGCGTGACCGGTCGCGATCGGTTGCCGGCCGCGCCCTCAGCCTCACGCATCGAAGAGCTGATGAACCGGGCGCAAGCGGCGGCCCGCCTCAGCCCCAACCGCGTCCGCCAGGTGGGCGCAACGCTGGCTGCGGTGCAAGGCGCGAGCGTCATCGCGCGCTGCAACAGCTTCCCCAAGGGCGTGCGCGACCTCCCCGAGCGTCATGAGGGAGATGGGCGCTTCGTGTGGATGGAGCATGCCGAGCGCAACGCCATCCTGGAGGCGGCGCGCCAGGGGATCGCGACCGAGGCCGGAACGCTGGCGACGACCTTCTTTCCCTGCATCGACTGCGCCCGCGCCATCGTGCAATCGGGCATCGCTCATCTCTGCACGCCGGCGCCGGATTACGAGGACGCGGCCTGGGGCGACGCCTTCCACCGCTCGCGGGTCATCCTCGAAGAGGGCGGCGTCGCGATCCACGTCGTCGAGGGCGGCAAGGCGGTCGACACCCCGGCCTGATCCTCAGATTGGCCGGTATCATTTGGGCGAAGGGTGGCCATATTTGCGCATCTCGTCCTGCATCGCCTTGAGCATGGAGGGGCTGACCGGATAGGTCGCCGCAGGGCCGGATTGCGCCGCTCCCGCATCGTCCGACAGATCGGGCATGACCCCTTTCGGCGCGTCGCGATAACGCGGGCCACCCCCGGCGCTGCGGATCACCGAGGCATGGGCGCGTTGCCAGGCCGCCTGGGCGCGGGCGGCGCGGGCCGCATCCTGATCGGCGTCGAGACGCGAGACGGGGCGGGGCGTGAACTCGACCAGGCGTGAAGCGCCGGCGAGCGCGGGAAGCACCATCATCTCGGCCCCCCCCTTGCCGCGGACCAGGGTGAAGCCACGATAGGAGGGCAGGAAGCCGATCCCCTTCGCGCCGACGCCGATGCGCATGGAGCAGTTATGCGCGCCGAAGACGCGCGTGCAGGCCTCATTGGCGTCGAAGCGCGGCGCCTTCTCCTCATATTCGGCACGCGAATTCAGCGCCGCGTTATGGCATTCCGTGGCCTCGAGCGCGTCCTTGTCGCTGCAATCGCGCTCATCCACATAGATGGTGGCCGCTGAGGCCGCAGCGGCCGGCAGCGGCTTGCGCGCAGCGCCCGACGCCCCGTCCTGGGCGGTCGCGGCAAGAGCAAGGCTCAGCGCCGCGGCCACCCCAGCAAGGCGGGCCGCGCGAGTCCCTATCCACAGGCATTCGCGCCAGGCGCTCGAGCGTGGCAAACCGAACCTTGGCAAGGCGCAAATGATCCCTCATCGTCGCGGGTCTTGGTCGTCGCCGATATTGGTGGTCGAATCCCGGCCCGCCGAATCCTCGATTTGGCATTGATCTTGAACGATAATCATGCCCTTTGGAAGGCGGCAGGGAGGCGGGCGTGGCAATCATCGAGAGATTGGCGGATTTCGGGGAGTTCTTCGGGCTGGCGGTGGCGCTGGTCGTTCTTTACCTCGTCGTCTACGTACTCGCGACCCAGCACAACGAGATCGCGCTCATCCGCGCCAATGTGCTCTCGGCCGCCATCGCGCTCGGCATGAGCCTCATCGGCTTCGCTTTGCCTCTGTCGAGCGCCATCGTCTACACCCATAATCTGTTGAATTTCTTCATGTGGGGCGTGATCGCCCTCGTGGTGCAGATCCTCGTCTACTGGCTGGTGCGCCTGATCCTGCCCGATTTGTCGCGCCGCATCGCCGGCGGCGAGGTGACGGCAGCGTTCTTTCTCGGCTGCGCCTCGCTCGCGGCGGGCATCATCAATGCCGCAGCCATGAGCTTTTAGGGCGAGAGCTTCTAGCGGAGGTGAAGGCTGCATTGAGCGCCGAGCTGAACATCGCAGAAATCCGCAACCGCGCCGTCGCCGCCTCGCTGATGGCACCGACCACGCTGGCACGCGCCATTGCGGCGCTCGGCTTCGTGCAGGCCGACCCGATCCGTTCGCCGGCCCGGGCCCAGGACCTGATCTTGCGCCAGCGCGTCGCGAATTACCGCGCCGGCGACCTCGAGCGCCGCTTCGCCAAGCTCGGCCTCGAAGAGGATTTCCTCTACGCCTATGGCTTCATGCCGCGCGAGGTGTCGCGGCTCCTGCATCCGCGGCCGGACCCCAAGGGCGGACCGCATCGGCCGACCGGCCTTGCGGCCGAGGTCCTGGCCTTCGTCCATGAGCGCGGCATCGTGCATCCGCAAGATCTGCTCGACCAATTCGGCAAGGAGCGGGCGGTGAATGGCTGGGGCGGCTTCTCCAAGGCCACGACGCGAGCCCTGCACAGCCTGCATTTCTACGGCCTGTTGCGCGTCGCGCGGCGGCGTGACGGCATTCGCATCTACGAGGCGGCATCGCGGCATGAGGAGGCGCAAGCGCAAGCCATCGAGCCCGCCGAGCGGCTGCGGCGCCTGCTGCTCCTGGTGACGACCATCCTCGCGCCGCTGCCGCAGCGGAGCCTGCGCCCCACCCTCGCTCTGCTGACGCGAGGGGCGCCCGGCCTCACGGGCATGCCCGCGGCCGCGCAGCGCCTGTTGCGCTCGGGAGAGCTCGAAAGCGGTGCGGTCGAAGGCGAGACCTATCTGTGGCCGGCCGTCGCCAACCCGGCGACGCGCCACAGCGTCGGCCGCAAGCTGCGCTTCCTTGCTCCCTTCGATCCGATCGTCTGGGACCGGCGGCGTTTCGAGCATCTCTGGGGCTGGGACTATCGCTTCGAGGCCTATACGCCCGGCGAGAAGCGCCGCTTCGGTTATTACGCCATGCCGCTGCTCTTCGGAGACAAAGTGATCGGCTGGGCCAATCTCGCCATGGCCAAGGGCCGCCTGCAGGTCGAAACAGGCTTTGCCGGCACCAAGCCGAAGGGGCGCGATTTCGCCCGCGCCTTCGACGCCGAGATGGCGCGCATGGAAGCCTTTCTGTCGCGCGGCGGCGACTGAGCTCTATCCAGGAGTCGGAGCCCGCGCGTCGCGACCCGAACATGTCAGAGCCGCTCCTTCAGGAAGCGCAGCAGCCTCGGCGCCAGAAAGCCGCTGAAGCTGCCTTCTTCCTCGATCGGATCGGCGCTCCAGAAATGCGGCGCCGATTGCACGATCACGGTGCGCACATATTTTCCGGCCTCGCTGAGCGCCGTCAGCATCGCCTCCGATTGGGTGACCCGGTCGACGATATTATCCTCCGTGCCGTAGGTCAGCAGGAAGGAGGTGGCGTTGCCGTCGGCCTGCACATAGCTCAGCGGCGAGGCATCGAAATAGAGGCGGCGATTCTCCGCGGGCGGGACACCGAGGAATTTCTGGCTGATCTGGTCGCGCGGGCGCGTGAGCTGATCATGGCGCCATTGGGCGGCCATGTCGTAGACACCGTAGAACAGGACCACCGCCTTCACGGACGAGCTGACGGAGGCGTTCTGGTCGGACGGATAGCCCGTGCAGAAAGGCGGGCTGTCGCCGGCGAGCGCCACCAGCGCCGACAGATGGGCGCCGGCCGAATCCCCGATCAAGGCTATGCGCGCCGGATCGATATTGAGCTCGGCCGCATGGGCGCGCACATATTGCACGGCGGCCCGCACATCCTGCACCGCCTCGGGGAACATCTTGCGCCCCTCCTGCACGAGGCGATAATCGATCGAGAACAGGCCATAGCCGCGCTTGGCGAGGTAAGGCCCCCAATAGCGGTAGAAATCCCGCGTGCCGACCTGCCAGCCGCCGCCATGCACACCGATGAGGATGGGCGCATCCTTCCTCTCCTTCGGCGCGTAGAAATCGCCCATCAGCGCGACGCCATCATGCGTCGCATAGGTGATCCCGATCCTCACCTCGATATCAGCGTGCAGCGTGTCGGCCATGACGATCTCGAACCCGGTTCAACCGGAGCGTGCCGCGCTGGCGTACCGCGCCAGCGTGCCGTGTTCCTGGAGCCGCCGAGCCTACAGCACGATCCCGAAAGCTTGCAAAGGCGCTTCCCCTTGCGTTTCCTTCTCCCGCTTGCGGGAGAAGGTGAACTCAAATGTTGTTCATTTATCTGTCATAGATAAGACTATCAGAACGCCAAGCCTCCCCATTTTATCTGACGTTAGTCAAATAATTTCTCATTAATATTCGAAAACATCGCGATCTATGCTGGAGATCAAACAACCTCCGGCTCCTCTCCGACTCCCGGGGCGCCACACATCCGACGCGAATCACCCACCCTCCCCGGCTTCCCCTTTCGCCTCCACCCGACCTGGCGTGGCCACAATTGCCGGGGCGAGTGCAGGCGAAACCTGCCCATCCGGGGCATTTCCCTTAGGCGCCACGCACTCCTCGCATGTCAGCCGGCAATTTACGGATCAGGCCTCGCCATATAACCTCTGCGCGAGCGTCGGGAGCGCGCTCTGACGGGGCAGATGCAGATCATGATGCTCGCCCCCTTGCCAAAGGAGGACATCATCGTGAACAAGTATATCGCAGAATTGTTCGGCACGGCCGTGCTGGTTCTGGTCGGCTGCGGCTCGGTCGTGCTGTCAGGCTTCGGCCCGACCTTTCCGATGGGCATTCTCCCCGTCGGCTTGGCGTTCGGCCTGGCGGTCACGGCGATGGCCTACGGGATCGGCCCGATCTCGGGCTGCCACATCAACCCCGCGGTGACCCTCGGCGTCTGGGCCGCCGGGCGGATGCCGGCCTCCGACGTGGTCGGATACATCATCTCCCAGATCATCGGCGCCATCATCGGGGCTGGCCTCCTCTACGTCCTCGCGACCGGCAAGCTCGCCGGCTATGATCTCGCGAAGGGCGGGCTTGGGGCGAATGGCTGGGGCGAAGACTATCTCGGCGCTTACGGCACGGGCGCCGCGGTCCTCGCGGAATTCCTGGCGACCCTCATCTTCATCGTGGTCATCCTCGGCGTCACCCAGAAGAATGGCGGCCAGCCCGCGACGGCCGGCCTCGCCATCGGCCTCACCTTGTTCATTCTCCATCTCGCCTTCATCAATGTGACGGGTCTTTCGGTCAACCCGGCGCGTTCGCTCGGCCCGGCGGTCTTCGTCGGCGGCCATGCGCTTTCACAGCTCTGGCTGTTCCTGATCGTGCCTTCGGTCGCTGGCCTTTGCGCCGGCTTCCTGTTCAAGGCGAAGCTGTTCGAAGCCTGATCCGGATCGGCGCTGGTTCAAGAAAGCGAAGGGCGGCGCAGATCGCTGCCCTTCGGGGATCTATTCGGCCGATAAGGCGCGCAATAGCCGGTTCAATTTGACCGGTAGAGGACGCGGAATTGCGGCGGCGTCGGGGTGACCATCGTCTGTGCGGGCACGGGGATGATCGCGACGATCCTTTCCGCAGAAATGCCATGCTGCAGAAGAACGACGTTGAGCGTCTCGATCTCCGCCTCCGTGTAGAGTTCCTCGACGACGTGGGCGTAGTTCGAAAGCCTCGGTGCTTGCGACATCGTCATGAGATGCGACTCCTTTTCGAATGCTGCGGATGGCGATCGGCTCGGCGGCGCGATGACGAGCCGCCGAGCGTGTTCGTCGAGAACTGATTACTCGGCCGCCTGCCGGTGCTTGCGATGCTTGGCGAGCGCCTCGCGGACGCCATCGGCGTAAGCTGGATCGGCCTTGCCGAAATGGCCGAGCGCACGCTCGACGATGGCGTCGGGAACCCCGTCCATCGAAGCCGCGACATTGTCGAAGAGCTGCTGCTTTTGCGACGGCGACATCAGGCGGAACAGATCGCCCGGCTGCCTGTAATCGTCATTGCCGTCGCGATGATTGTAGCGCGCCGCATCGCCTGTGAGCCGCAAGGGCGGCTCGGCGAAGCTCTTATCCTCCACCGGGCCATTGAAGGAGTTCGGCTCGTAGAAGGCGTCCGGATTGGCATGGCCCGCAAGCCGCAGCGCGCCATCGGCATGATAGTCATGGACCTGCGAGCGCGGCTTGTTGACCGGGAGCTGATCCGCATTGATGCCGACCCGATAGCGATGCGCGTCGGCATAGGAGAAGATGCGGGCCTGCAGCATCTTGTCGGGCGAGTGGCCGATGCCCGGCACGATATTCGAGGGCGCGAGCGCCGCCTGCTCGACCTCGGCGAAATAATTCTCCGGATTGCGATTGAGCTCGAGAACGCCGACCTCGATCAGCGGGTAATCCTTGTGCGGCCACACCTTCGTCAGGTCGAAGGGGTTGTACCAATGCTTGCCGGCATCGGCCTCCGGCATGATCTGCACCGAGAGGGTCCAGCGCGGGAATTCCTTGCGCTCGATCGCCTCGAACAGGTCGCGCTGATGCGATTCGCGGTCATTGGCGATGACCTGCGCGGCCTCGGCATTGGTCCAGTTCTTGATGCCCTGCTGCGTCTTGAAATGGAACTTGACCCAATGGCGCTCATTCTTGGCATTGACGAAGGAATAGGTGTGCGAGCCGAAACCGTCGACATTGCGGTAGCTCTGCGGCAGGCCGCGATCCGACATCAGGATCGTCACCTGGTGCAGGCTCTCGGGCGACAGCGACCAGAAATCCCACATCGCGGTCGGCGAGCGCAGATTGCTCTTCGGATGGCGCTTCTGGGTGTGGATGAAATCGGGGAACTTCAACGGGTCGCGCACGAAGAACACGGGCGTGTTGTTGCCGACGAGGTCCCAATTGCCCTCCTCGGTGTAGAAACGCAGCGCGAAGCCGCGCACGTCGCGCTCGGCATCGGCGGCGCCGCGCTCGCCCGCGACCGTCGAGAAGCGCAGGAAGGCTTCGGTCTTTTTGCCGGGCTGCAAGGCCTCGGCCTTGGTGTATTTCGAGATGTCCTTGGTGATGGTCAGCGTGCCATAGGCGGCTGAGCCCTTGGCATGCACGGTGCGCTCGGGGATTCGCTCGCGGTTCTGATGGGCGAGCTTCTCGAGCAGGTGAAAATCCTGCATCAGGACGGGGCCGCGCGGGCCGACGGTGATGCTGTTCTGGTTGTCGGCAACCGGGGCGCCGGACGACGTCGTCAAAGTGGGTGTCTTCGTCATGAATGGCTCCTCAAATGAATCGTGCCGTCCGGGCGTAGGCTGAGGCTTCCATCACGTCCAATCGTATTGCATAGGCCTGCCGATCAGATATCCTTATGCCATGGTCACACTCAAGCATCTGCGCTATTTCGAGGCCCTGTCGCGCTTGCGCCACTTCGGCAAAGCCGCGGAGGAATGCGCCATCACCCAGCCGGCGCTCTCGATGAAGGTGCAGGAGCTCGAGAGGGATTTTGGCGTCGCGCTGGTCGAACGCTGCCGTGGGGACATCCGCATCACCGATGTCGGCTTGGAGATCGCAAGGCGGGCGCGCGCCGTGCTCACCTCGGTTCGCGACCTCACCGACTTCGCCCGGCATGGCAACGAGGTCCTCACCGGTCAGCTGGTTCTCGGAGCCATCCCCTCGATCGCGCCCTATCTGCTGCCCGCGGCCTTGCCGATCATCCGTCGGCGATTCCCCTTGCTCGAGCTCACCTTGCGCGAAACGCAGACCGCCATTCTCATCGAAGAGCTCCTGGCAGGACCGCTCGACGTGGTGCTGCTGTCGCTCCCCGTGGAGCATCCGGACATCGTCACGCTGCCGCTGTTCGAGGACGCCTTCCTCCTGGCAACGCATAAGGAGGCGAAGCTCGACCATCCGGTCGCGGCCGAAGCGATCTCCGGAGAAAAGCTGCTGCTCCTCGAAGAGGGACATTGCCTGCGCGATCAGGCCCTCGCCTATTGCGGAGCCGTCGCCAGCAAGATGCGCGGCCAATTCGGCGCGACCAGCCTCGCCACCATCGTTCAGCTCGTCGCCAATGGCTATGGGGTCACCTTGCTGCCCGAAATGGCCGTGCCGTTCGAGATCGGGCGCAGCAAGCGCATCGCCGTTCATCGGTTCGCCAAGCCGCAGCCGCGCCGCACCATCGGGCTTGCCTGGCGGCGTACCTCACCGCGAACGGCGGATTTCGGCGCCCTCGCAAGTGTCCTGACCGACATCGTGGCCGTGTCGGAAGCGGCCCCGGAGATCCTGTCGACCAAGCCGACGCGAGCAAATCGGCCGCGACGGGGGGCGTGAGCATGAAAGGCTTGGTCCTGCGGAACATGCACGGCAGGGGCGAGCCTGGCGGATAGCAGCTCACGCAGCGAGAATGCTACCCTTCCGGCAAAGACGGAAGGAACGCCCTTGACCACCTCGACCAACTTTGCCTCCCGCGACATCGGCGCGGGCGGCGTCGATAGCAGCTATGCCTGGCTCAGGCTCGGGACCTGCGTCGTCATCTCGACCATCGGCAATGTCGGCCTGTGGTCCTATGTAGTGGCGCTGCCGGCCGTGCAGGCCGATTTCGGCGTGACGCGCGCCGCGGCCTCCTTCCCCTACACGCTCACCATGCTCGGCTTCGGTTTCGGCGGCGTGCTGATGGGGCGCCTCACCGACCGTTTCGGCGTCATGCTCCCGATCATGATCGGGGCGGTGTCGCTCGGCCTGGGCTATCTCGCCTGCGCTTTGGCGCCGACCCTATGGCTGTTCGCCCTCGCCCAAGGCGTTCTCGGCCTTCTCGGCTGTTCGGCGCTGTTCGGACCGCTGATGGCTGATGTGTCGCATTGGTTCGCGCGTCGGCGCGGCACGGCCGTCGCGATCGCGGCCGCCGGCAACTATGTCTCCGGCGCCATCTGGCCGCCGATCGAGCAGTATTTCATCGACAGCATCGGCTGGCGCCACACCTATATCGGTATCGGCATCTTCTGCGTCGTCACCATGTTGCCCTTGGCCTTGGTACTGAGGCGCCCTGCCCCTCTGCACGAGGCGCAGAGCCCAGCACAGGCGCGCAGCATGGAACGCCCGCTCGGCATGTCGCCCAATACGCTGCAGGTGCTGCTCGGCATCGCCGGCGTCGGCTGCTGCGTCGCCATGTCGATGCCGCAGGTCCACCTCGTCGCCTATTGCGCCGATCTCGGCTACGGGCCTGCGGTCGGCGCCGAAATGTTGGCGATGATGCTCGGGCTCGGCATCATCAGCCGGGTCGGCTCCGGCCTCGTCGCCGACCGCATCGGCGCCCTCGCCACGCTGCTGATCGGTTCGGCCTTCCAAGGCGCGGCCTTGATCCTCTATACCGGCTTCGACGGGATGTACTCGCTCTACGCCATCTCGGCGCTGTTCGGCCTGGTGCAGGGCGGCATCGTGCCTTGCTACGCCATCATCGTGCGCGATTATTTCCCGCCGCGCGAAGCCGGTACCCGCGTCTCGATCGCCATCATGGCGACCGTGCTCGGCATGGCGCTCGGCGGCTGGATGAACGGCCTGATCTTCGATCTGACCGGCTCCTACCGGGCAGCCTTCGCCAATGGAGTCGCCTGGAACGTGCTCAACGCGGCGATCGCGCTGTGGCTGTTGTTGCGCAGCGGCGGCTGGCGGGCGCGCCAGCCCGCGCTCGGCGTAACGGCCTGAGGCGGCACGACACCGAGTGGGTCGGGACGAGGCGAGGATTGCATGCCTTGTTCGGGTGATCGGGGCCGAAACCCCGTAACGGGATCATGTTGGAGCCTAGCACGGGAGGATGGGCGTGAGCGCAACGATCAGCGGCGGCTGCGGCTGCGGCAAAATCCGCTACGAAAGCAGCGCTTTGCCGCTTGCCTCGCTCTATTGCCAATGCCGCGACTGCCAGCACGACAGCGGCACCGGCCATTCCTGTCATGTCATGCTGCCGAAGGCTGCCCTGAATATCGAGGGCGGGATCAGGCTGTTCCACGGCTTCGCCGATAGCGGCAATGCCGTCGAGCGCGGCTTCTGTCCCGATTGCGGCTCCTCCGTCACCTATGCCAGCACGGCCTTTCCCGACGCGATCTTCGTGACCGCCGGCAGCCTCGACGATCCGAGCTGGTTTCGGCCCACCATGGTCGTCTACATATCGAGCGCCCAGCCGTGGGACCATATCGAGGCGCATCTGCCCCGTTTCGAGGGGATGCCGCCTCTCGGCCGGCCGACGGCCTGACGCCTCGTCGGGAGCCGGCGCAGGCCTGACCAGGCGAGCCGCGATTGCTCTTGCGCGCGCTTGATGTTAGCGCGGCGTCATGCATCGCCCCCTGCGCATCGCCCCCTCGATCCTGTCCGCCGATTTCGCCAAGCTCGGCGAGGAGGTCCGCGCCGTCGAGGCAGCGGGCGCCGACTACATCCATGTCGACGTCATGGACGGGCATTTCGTGCCCAACATCACGATCGGGCCGAATGTCGTCGCGGCCATCCGCCCGCATGCCAGGACGCCGCTCGACACCCATCTGATGATGGCGCCCGCCGACCCCTATATCGAGGCCTTCGCCACGGCCGGCGCTGACATGATCATGATCCATGTCGAGGCCGGGCCGCATCCGCACCGGACCTTGCAGGCGATCCGCGCCAAGGGTAAGCGCGCCGGCATCGTCCTCAATCCGGGCACGCATGAGAGCGCCGTCGCCTATCTCCTCGATCTCGTCGACCAGATCCTCGTCATGACGGTCAATCCGGGCTTCGGCGGCCAGGCCTTCATTCCCGAAGTGGTCGACAAGGTGGCGCGCCTGCGCGCCATGACGCAAGGGCGCGACATCGACATCGAGGTCGATGGCGGTTGCACGCCCGAGACGGCGGGCCCGGTCGCGGCGGCCGGCGCCAATGTGCTGGTCGCCGGTGCCGCGGTGTTCAAGGGCGGCCCGCGCGCTTATGCGGCGAACATCGCCGCCATCCGTCAGGCGGCCGCCGCCGCGCGCGGCGAGACGGCGTGAACCGGAGCTTCCTTCCCATGCGGCGAGCCCGCCAGAGAGGTTCAAATTGATCCCCCGCTATTCCCGCCCCGCCATGGCCGCGATCTGGGAGCCGCAGACACGCTTTCGCATCCAGTTCGAGATCGAGGCGCATGCGGCAACCGCCATGGCCGAACAGGGAGTCATCCCCAAGGAGGCGGCCGAGACGATCTGGCAAATGGGCAAGGACGCGGTCTTCGACGTCGAGCGCATCGACGAGATCGAGCGTGAAGTGAAGCACGACACCGTCGCCTTCCTGACGCATCTGAACGAGATCGTCGGGCCCGAGGCGCGCTTCCTGCATCAGGGCATGACCTCATCCGACGTGCTGGATACCTGCTTTGCGGTGCAGCTCAAGCGGGCGAGCGACATCCTGATCGCCGATCTCGACGCGCTGCTGGAGGCTCTCAAGCGCCGTGCCTTCGAGCACAAGATGACGCCGACCATCGGCCGCTCGCACGGCATCCATGCCGAGCCCGTCACCTTCGGCTTGAAGCTCGCTTCGGCCTATGCGGAATTCGCCAGGGCCCGCGCCCGCCTCGTCGCGGCGCGCGCCGAGATCGCCACTTGCGCCATCTCGGGCCCAGTCGGCACCTTCGCCAGCGTCGATCCGCGGGTCGAGGCCTATGTGGCGGAACGGATGGGGCTGTCGGTCGAGCCGGTCTCGACCCAGATCATCCCGCGCGACCGGCACGCCATGTTCTTCGCGACGCTCGCCGTCATCGCCTCCTCGATGGAGCGGCTGGCGATCGAGGTGCGCCATCTGCAGCGCAGCGAGGTCTATGAGGCGGAGGAGTTCTTCTCGGAAGGGCAGAAGGGCTCGTCCGCCATGCCTCATAAGCGGAACCCGGTCCTGTCGGAGAACATCACCGGGCTCGCCCGGCTGGTGCGTGGCTATGTGCTGCCGGCGCTCGAGAATGTCGCGCTGTGGCATGAGCGCGACATCTCCCATTCCTCGGTCGAGCGCGTCATCGCGCCCGACGCCACGATCGCGCTCGACTTCGCCTTGTCACGCCTCACGGGGCTGATCGACAAGCTGCTCGTCTATCCAGCCAATATGCAGCGCAATCTCGATCGCCTCGGCGGCCTCGTGAACTCGCAGCGCGTGTTGCTCGCCCTCACCCAGAAGGGTGCTTCGCGCGAGGAGGCCTATCGGCTGGTGCAGCGCAACGCCATGCCGGTCTGGCGCGGCGAAGGCGATTTCCGCACGCTGCTGACCGGGGATGCGGAGGTGCGCCGGTATCTGTCGGCCGACGAGATCGCAGCGCTGTTCGATCTCGGCTACCATCTCAAACATGTCGACACGATCTTCGCACGGGTATTTGGGGATGAGCGCGGTTCCTTCTCCCGTTTACGGGAGAAGGTGCCCGAACGTAGTGGGGGCGGATGAGGGGCGCTTGTGAAGCGCTCCACTGCCCTCATCCGCCTCGGCTCCGCCTCGGCACCTTCTCCCGCGAAGAGCGGGAGAAGGGGACGCTTGGCGCTTGCAATCTGCGCTTCGATGCTCATCTCGAGCCTGTGTTTCGCCCAGCAGCAAACGCCTTCGCCGTCCGCACCGACCAAGCTCACGGGGAAGGCAGCGATCGAAGCGCTGATCGGCAGCACCATGACGGGGAGCGCCGATGGTGCGCCCTATTTCGCCTTCTACGCCAAGGACGGCACGGTGACGATGAAGCGCGGCGGGGAGGTCTCGAGCGGCAAATGGTCGATAAGCGGCGATGATCTGTGCGAGGAATATCCCGACGACGAGGATGAGAGCTGCTACAAGCTCGAGCTCGACGGGACGGCCGGCGTCATGACCGATGAGGACGGCACCCCATATAAGATCGAGATTCTGCCCGGCAATCCCGAGAAGCTGTGAGTGAGGACGAATTGGATCACGATTCCTATCCCGATGCCTATATCAAGAACATCCTGACCACGACCAAGGCGCTGGCCCTCGTCGGCGCGAGCGCCAATTCGGCGCGGCCGAGCTTCATCGTGCTCAAATACCTCACCGAGCGCGGCTATAAGGTGATCCCGGTCAATCCCGGGCTCGCAGGTCAGAAGATCTTCGGCCAGGACGTCGTGGCAAGCTTGAAGGATATCAGCGAGCCACTTGATATGGTTGAGATTTTTCGCAACTCGGAAGCGGCCGGCCCGATCGTCGACGAAGCCCTTGCACTGGTGCCGAAGCCGAAGGTCATCTGGATGCAGCTCTCGGTGCGCAATGATGCGGCCGCAGCCCGCGCCGAGGCCCAAGGGGTCAGGGTGGTGATGAACCGCTGCCCCAAGATCGAATATGGCCGGCTCTCGGGCGAGATCGGCTGGCAGGGCATCAATTCGCGCATCATCTCCTCGAAGAAGCCGGTGATGTCGGCAAAGGGTTTTCAGAAGCGCATCATCGGGGTGTGAGCTTTGGCTCGGTGCACCTGCCGCATTGATCAGACCTAAGCCGGCGGCGGTTTCACCACCCAGCTGAGGTCGAGCAGGAGGCCGGCCGGCAGCGTGTCGAGGACGGGCAAGGTCGGCAGGCCCGCTGCGTTCAAGAGCCCGGCGACCCAGTGATTGCAGACATTGAAGATGTTGAAGGCACCGCGCGCCCGATAGAACAGGCTCGGCCCGTAGAGGCCGGTCCCAAGCTCGATCGGGCGTCCGTCCTCAGCCGCGATGCTTTCGGCGAGGCGCGACACCAAGCGGTCGAAGCCTTTCCCGGACAAGGTGATCAGCGCGACCTCGATCCCGGAGAACTCGCTGACCGGGGCGCGAGCGAAGCCGACGACATGCAGAACCGAAGGATTGTTCGGACGCAAGAGCGCCCGCAACGCTTCGCGCGCGGTGAGTTCCGCCACGGTCGGCACGAGGCGGTAGAAGCCTTCATCGCCCCAGCCGATCTCGACGAAGGCATAGGCCCTGAAGCGATCGGCGATTGCGATCACCTCGCCAAGCGCGAGCCTCTCGGCGACTTCCTTCAGCTCCGGCAGCGGCAGAACGAGGCCCGAATGATAGCTGTAGGCCGTCACATGAACCGTGATGCCGGTGTCTTCGGGTCGCGGCGGGTAAAGGCTGGGATCGCCGGCCCGACGCGTGAGGATGGTCGCGATCGCGAGGGTGAGACCGGCGACGACCAAAGCAAAGAGTGATCGTCGCAGGAAGCGCATGATCGAGGAGCGCCTACCCTAGCCGCTTCAGTGCGTCTTCGAGCCTGGCGATGCGAGCGAGGGCCGTGTCGCGCCGCTCGCGCTGCTCGTCGACCACCTCCTCGGGCGCCCGCTTGATGAAATCCGCATTGGCGAGCTTGGCGTCGATCTTGGCGATGTCGCCGGTCAGCCGGTCGCGTTCCTTCGTCAACCTCGTGCGCTCCGCCGCGATGTCGATGACGCCCGCGAGCGGCAGCGCCGCGACTTCGCCACGCACCAGGATCTGCGCCGATTGCGGCGGCGGCTCGCTCGCCGTTTCGACGCCCGACAGGCGCGCCAGTCGCTTGAGCACCGCATCCCAGCGCCCGAGCCGCGCCGCGGTCTCAGCCCCAGGCGCCACCAGGATGAGCGGGATCTGCGCGGCTGCCGGGACGTTCATCTCGGCGCGCACCGAACGGATCTCGGTGACGAGGTCGATCAGCCAGCCGATCTCGGCCTCAGCCTGAGGGTTGTCGAGGCCTTCCAGATCGGGCCAGGGAGCAAGCGCCAAGAGGCCGCGCGCCGCTACTGTCCCGTCGGCGCCCCACAGCTCCTCGGTGATGAACGGCATGAACGGATGCAGAAGCTTCGCCGCCCCGTCGAGCACATAGGCCACGGCAGCTCGCGTCTCGTCCTTGTCGGCTCCATCAGGGCCCTGCAGGACGGGCTTGGCCAGTTCGAGATACCAGTCGCAAAAGCCGTTCCAGACGAAGCGGTAGGCGACCGAAGCCGCGTCGTTGAACTTATAGGCCTCGATGGCGGCCGTGACGTCGCGAACGGCGCGCGCCAGCTCGCCGATCGCCCAGGCGTTCAAGGTACCCTTGACGCCCTTCGGGTCGAAGCCGTCCTGCCTGGCGCAGCCATTCATCTCGGCGAAGCGCGCCGCGTTCCAGAGCTTGGTCGCGAAATTGCGATAGCCTTCGACGCGCTGCACCGACATCTTCACGTCGCGCCCCTGCGTCGCCATGGCGGCGAGGGTGAAGCGCAAGGCGTCGGCGCCGTATTTGTCGATGAGCACGAGCGGATCGATGACGTTGCCTTTCGACTTCGACATCTTGGCGCCCTTCTCGTCGCGGACGAGCGCGTTGAAATAGATGTCGCGGAAAGGCACCTCCTCCATGAAGTTGAGGCCCATCATCATCATGCGGGCCACCCAGAAGAAGATGATGTCGAAGCCGGTGACCAGCGCATCGGTCGGATAATAGCGGGCAAGCGCAGGCGTCTTGTCGGGCCAGCCGAGCGTCGAGAACGGCCAGAGCGCGGAGGAGAACCAGGTGTCGAGCACGTCCTCGTCGCGCTTGAGATAGCCGGCGCGCTTTTCGGGATCGAGCGCCAGGGCGCGCGCTTCCTCATGCGACACTTCATTCTTGATGACGGCGCTGGCGAGCGCCGACGCCAGCGCTTCCTCCTCGCTCTCCGCCACATAGACCTTCCCGTCGGGCCCGTACCAGGCCGGGATCTGATGTCCCCACCAGAGCTGGCGCGACACGCACCAGGGTTCGATATTCTCCATCCATTGGAAGAAGGTCTTCTCCCAATTCTGCGGAATGATGCGTGTCTTACCCTCGCGCACGGACGCCATCGCCTTCTCGGCGAGCGGCTTCACGTCGACGAACCATTGATCGGTGAGGTAGGGCTCGATCGGCACTTCCGAGCGGTCGCCATGGGGCACCATATGCGTGTGCGGCTCGGTGGCGCGCAGCAGCCCGCGCTCCTCCATCATGGCGACGATGCGCTTCCTCGCCTCGAGGCGATCGAGACCGTTGAGGCCGAACACCGCGATGAGGTCGGTCGACGGCGCCACCCCCTCGTCGAAGGCGCTCTGCGGTGCGAGCTTGAGCGTCGCATCCGGGGCGAACACGTTGATAGCAGGAAGCGAATGGCGCTTTCCGACCTCGAAATCGTTGAAGTCATGAGCCGGCGTGATCTTCACCGCGCCCGTGCCCTTCTCGGGATCGGAATACGCGTCGGCGACGACCGGGATCAGCCGGCCGACCAGCGGCAGCTTCACGCGCTTGCCGACGAGATGCTTGTAGCGCTCATCGTCGGGATGCACGGCGACGCCGCTGTCGCCCAGCATGGTCTCGGGCCGCGTGGTCGCGACCGTGATGAATTCGCCCGTCTCGGCGCCGGCTTCATCGACCACCGGATAGGCGAAATGCCACAGATTGCCCTTCACCTCGACCTGCTCGACCTCGAGATCGGAGATCGCGGTCTGGAATTGCGGATCCCAATTGACGAGGCGCTTATCCTTGTAGACGAGCCCCTGCCTGTGCAGCTCGACGAACACCTTGACGACGGCCTTCGACAGGCCATCATCCATGGTGAAGCGCTCGCGCGACCAGTCGCATGAGGCACCGAGCCGCTTCAGCTGATTGAGGATGATGTCGCCCGACTGCTCTTTCCAGGCCCAGACGCGCTTGAGGAACTCTTCGCGGCCGAGCTTGCGGCGATCGGGTTGCTGGGTCTCCATCAACTGCCGCTCGACCACCATCTGGGTCGCGATGCCGGCATGATCGGTTCCGGGCTGCCAGAGCACGTCGCGCCCGCGCATGCGCTCGAAACGGCAGAGAATGTCCTGGAGCGTGTTGTTGAGCGCATGCCCCATATGCAGCGAGCCGGTGACGTTCGGGGGCGGAATGACGATCGTATAGGGCTTGGCCGCGAGCCGCTCGGGCCGGCCCGCCTTGAAGGCGCCGGCCTCTTCCCAGATTGCGGCGACACGGCGCTCGACGGCCGCGGAATCGAAAGTCTTATCCATTATTCCTCAACTTGGACGGCGCGACAGCTGACGCGAGGGACATTGCAGGGGTTCAACACAGTCGGGTTGAAGCCCAGGGGCGGGGTTCAAGTCAAATTTTCGGCTTCCGAGCGTGTCGATCGCGACAGATGCTTCTGCGGAGGATGCTTGGCATCCGCCAGCCAAATCTCGACCTCGGATCGAATTGGAGCGGCTTCATCCTTTCCGGGACAGGTTTGCGGCCTGGCGGAAGGAATCTCGCCACCGTCTAGCGGCACTTCGCGGCATCATCGCGACAAGCCCGGCCGGATAATGAGCCCGATCCGCAGTGGCGGCCCTCGCCCGACCGTCAGGAATCGCGCTTCGCCTGCGCCACCTTGGTGGCCTTCGAGACGCGACCGACCTCGCGGCCCGCAACTTCGACCGTGCGCCGGCGGCTCGGCTTCGGCGTCATCCCCTCGCCTGCGCTCGGCCCGGCGGCCGGCCGTGAAGCTGGGGCCTTGCCACGGCGCAGCTCCAGCGCCCGCTTGGCGGAATCCATCAGCGCTTCGCGCGCCGCCACCTCATGGCGACGCTGCAGCTCATGATTGACGCGCTTCAGCGCCTGGGCAAAGACCTGCTTGCGCTTGCCGGCATGGGCCTCCTCGCCCGCCGGCACAACCTCGCGAGCCCCGCGCCGCGATTGGGCGCGCCGCCGGTTCTGACGCGCGACGGTGCGCGTCTTGTCCCGGCGCTGGCGCAGATCGCGCTGCGCCTCCTGCAGAATTTCCACGCTGAGGCTCGAAATGGCGGGGTGATGAGTAGGCTTGATGGCCTCGAACTCATCATGGCTCAGGAGGCTCTTCTCGCTCGCGATCGAAATGCTCATGGTGGGCTCTCCGCGATCTGACGATGCGGTCGAGCTTTGCCCACCCCCCGGCTTTTGGCAACCGGGCGGCGTCCCCTTCTCCCGCCCTTGGGCGGGAGAAGGTGCCCGAACGGAGTGAGGGCGGATGAGGGACGAAGGTGAAGCGCCAAAGCTTGAAGCGAAGACTCTGCGCCCCTCATCCGGTCTTGCTTCGCTCGACCACCTTCTCCCGCGAAGAGCGGGAGAAGGAGAAGCGCCTTCAGCCTTTAGCCGCCGCTGCGACCTCGGCCGCGAAGTCGTTCTCGCCCTTCTCGATGCCTTCGCCGAGCGCATAGCGGACGAATGCCGCGACCCGCACCGGCTGCTTGATCTGATTGCCGAATTCCTGCACCACCTGCCCGACCGTCTTCGAGGGCTCGTGCACATAGGCCTGATCGATGAGGCAGACTTCCTTGTAATAGGTCTTGAGGCCGCTCTCGACGATCTTCTCGATCACATTGGCGGGCTTGCCCTGATGCTTCTCGGAGAGGATCGCACGCTCGCGGGCCACCGTCTCCTTGTCGAGCGAGGTGGAATCGAGCGCGAGAGGGTTCGCCGCCGCGACATGCATGGCGACCTTGCGTCCGAAATCTGCGAGGTCTGCATGCTTGCCGGGCGATTCCAGCGCCACCAGCACCCCGATCTTGCCGAGCCCATCGGCTACCACATTGTGGAGATAGGTGCCGACGATGCCATTCGTGACCGAGAGCCGCTTGCCCCGGCGCAGCGTCATGTTCTCGCCGATGGTCGCGACCGCCTGATTGATGGCGTCGGCGACCGTGCCGCCGCCCGGATAGGCGGAAGTCTTCAAGGCCTCGACATCATCGCCCTTCTCGAGCGCGATATGGGCGATATGGCGCACCAGCGCCTGGAAGCTCTCATTGCGCGCCACGAAATCGGTTTCGGAATTGACCTCGACCACCACGCCGTGATTGCCATGATGGGCGAGCGAGACGAGCCCCTCGGCCGCGACGCGGCCCGACTTCTTGGCGGCCTTGGCGAGCCCCTTCTTGCGCAGCCAGTCGACCGCCGGCTCGAGCTGGCCCTGCGTCTCGCTCAGCGCCGTCTTGCAATCCATCATACCCGCGCCGGTCTTCTCGCGAAGCTCTTTGACCATGGAGGCGGAGATCACTGCCATCACACCCTGCCCTTCTCTTCAAACCAACAGTAAATACGCCGCCGCATTGCGGCAGCGTGACGATGACCTCGCGGCGCCCAAAACCTGACTGCGCTCTTGCGCCGCTCGACGATGGCTTACTCGGCCTCGCCCAGGCTGCGCGCCTGATCGACCCAATGCTCGCGCTCGATGCGTCCCGAGAGCTTCAGCTCCTGGTCGAGGGTCTTGGTGTCTTCAGGCGACATGGCGGCGACCTGCCAGAAATGGAAGATGCCGGCATCGTTCATCTTCTTCTCGATCTCGGGGCCGAGGCCATGCAGGCGCTTGAGATCGTCGGGCGCGCCGCGCGGGCCGACGAGGCGCTCGAAGGCGACGGTCGCAGCCGCAGGAATTTCACTCGCCGCAGCTTCGCTCACCGCCTCCGGCAGCGGCTCGGGGACGGGCGCTTCGGCGGCGCCGGTGTCGATGCCCAGATCGCTGTGGTGACGGGAGATGCCGTCGATCGCGGCACGCGCCATCAGGTCGCAATAGAGCGAGATGGCGCGACCGGCATCGTCATTGGCCGGGATCGGAAAGGTGATCGAATCCGGGTTGCAATTGGTGTCGAGGATGGCGACGACCGGGATGCCGAGCTTGCGCGCCTCTTCGATGGCGAGCTGCTCCTTATTCGTGTCGATCACGAAGATCAGGTCGGGCGTGCCGCCCATATCCTTGATGCCGCCGAGGGTGCGGTCGAGCTTGTCGCGCTCGCGCGACAGCATCAGCCTCTCCTTCTTGGTGAGGCCCTGCGCACCTGCCGCCAAGGTCTCCTCGACCTGACGCAGACGCTGGATCGAATTCGAGATCGTCTTCCAGTTGGTCAGCATGCCGCCGAGCCAGCGCGCATTGACGAAATACTGGGCGCAGCGCTTAGCGGCGTCGGCGATCTGATCGGCCGCCTGCCTCTTGGTGCCGACGAACAGCACGCGGCCGCCACGTGCCACCGTGTCGCTGACCGCCTGGAGGCCGCGATGCAGCAGCGGCACCGTCTGGCCGAGATCGATGATATGCACGCCGTTGCGGATGCCGAAGATGTAGGATTCCATCTTCGGGTTCCAGCGATGCGATTGATGGCCGAAATGGGCGCCAGCTTCCAAGAGCTGACGCATGGAGAAGTCGGGTAGCGCCATGATGTCTCAAACTCCGGTTGGACCTCCGCGGTCAAAGGCCAAGTTACAAGCCAAGGGCAAGTCACTGGCCACCGGATTGAGCCTCTCGGCTCGGACCGACCGCGTGTGGGATGAGGCGCGCATATAAGGGCCTTTGCGACGAAGCGCAATCCCCGCCCCTGCGCCCGGCCAAATCGAGCCCAAGGCAGCCGCGCCTCACACTCTTGTGAAGTCGCGGCCTGGAATAAATTAGCAGTGCCTGCTCAACGGCTTGTGTCGAGGTTGACGGCGCGGCTGCGGCGATCCCCCGGGCCTTGCGCCGGCGAGGCGCGAATAAAGCCATGGGGGCGTGTGTTGTCGACGGTCCCGGATCCATGACCAGGAGGACCATCATGCAATTTTGGAACTGCACGGCTCGCGGCCTCGCTACGGCCTCGATCGCACTCATGCTCAGCCTCTCGGCCGCCGCTATCTCTCCGGTCATGAGTGCGGGAGGTGGAGGCGGGGGTGGCGGGGGTGGCGGGGGTGGAGGCGGCGGGGGTGGAGGTGGTGGCGGAGGCGGCGCGGGCGGAGGTGGGGGCGGAGGCGACACGGGCGCAGGGACGAATGCAAGGATCAACACCCCTCCGGCCGCATGCGCCAGGGGCCAGATTTTCGACCTGAAGCGGAACAGGTGCATCAAGGCCGAGCGGGGCGTCCTGCCCGATGCATATGTGACCGAATACGCGTATGCGCTCGCCAAGGACCAGCGCTTCGACGAGGCGCTGAACGTCCTCGATCTGCTCGAGAACCCGAATACGCCGCGAGCCCTTAATTATCGCGGCTATGCGACGCGCAAGCTCGGCCGGACCGATGAGGGCATCAGCTATTATCTGAAGTCCGTCTCGCTCGATCCGAGCTACGCGCAGGTGCGCGAATATCTCGGCGAAGCCTATGTGATCCAAGGCAAGATCGACCTCGCCAAGGACCAGCTTGCGACCATCAAGACCATCTGCGGCGCGGGCTGCGAGGAATATGAGGATCTGGCGCAAGCCATCGAGGACGCCAAGCTCTGACGGCGAGTGGGCGGCGCGGCGGAGAACTCCGTCGCGTCGCTAAGATGGATCCGCAACCAAGGAGCATGGCCATGCAGCGTTGGGGGCTCACGGCTCGCGGCCTTGCCGCAGCCTCGATCGCGTTCAGCCTCTGGTTCGCCGCCGCCACTGCCGCGGCGGCCATGGGCATGGGTGACGGTGGAGGCAGTAGCGGCGGAGGAGGTGGGGGTGGTGGAGGCGGCGGGAACGGCGGCGACGCCGGGAGCGGCCGTGACAGGGTCAACACCCCTCCTTCTATCTGCGCCAAGGGCCAGATCTACGATTTGAAGCGCAGCAAATGCGTCAAGGCCGAACGAAACCTGCTCTACGGCGCCTACGCGGCCACGCCTGCCCCTGCCCTCGTCAAGGACAGGCGGCTCAACGGGGCCTCGAGCGCCCTCGACAGCCCAGACGTCGCAAACAGCGTGCGCGCCCTCCCCGATCGCGGCTCCTGCGGCGCCACCTCGCGACAATGACGCTCACGCGTTGCCGGCGCGTTTGAGCGCATGCCGGATCAACCGGTCCACGAGGTCGGGGTAGCTGACCCCGCTCGCCTCGAGGACCTTGGGATACATGCTGATCGCCGTGAAGCCCGGCAGGGTGTTGACCTCGTTGATCAGCACCTTGCCGTCCTCGCGCAGGAAGAAGTCGATCCGCGCCATTCCCTCGCAGCCGAGCGCCCGGAAGGCCCGCGCCGCGAGATCGCGCACCTCCTTAGCTACGCCGTCCGGCAGGTCGGCCGGCACCTTGATCTCCGCGCCGTCGGCGTCGAGATATTTCGCCTCATAGCTGTAGAAGCTGTGGCGATTGGTCGGCACGATCTCACCGGGCTGCGAGATCAGGAGCGTGCCGTCCTCGTCTTCGAGCACGCCGCATTCGATCTCGCGGCCCCGCACATATTCTTCGACGAGGATCTTGCGGTCATGCCGGAAGGCCTCAACGAGCGCGGCCGCAAACTCGTCCACCGTGCCGGCCTTGCTGACCCCGACCGACGAGCCGAGGCGAGCGGGCTTGACGAAGACCGGACGCCCAAGCTCCGCCGTCACCGCCTCGAAGGAGGGGGCATCGCCCACAATGAAAGCACCGAACCCCGCGACCGGGAGGCCGGAATCGCGCATGAGGCGCTTCGCGGTCTCCTTGTCCATGGCGGCGGCCGAGCCGAGCACGCCCGAGCCGACATAGGCGACGCCCGCAAGCTCGGCCGCCCCTTGTACAGTCCCGTCCTCGCCGAAAGGCCCATGCAGCACCGGAAAGACCACATCGACGGCGAGCGAAAGGTCGGTCGGAAGATCCTCATCCTGCGGCATGACGATGAGCCGCCCTCCACCGCCCGGCAGGAGTGCGATGCGCGTACCAGATTCGGGAACGGCCATGGGGAAGGCGTTGTCCTGCAAGGGGCAGAGCAGCCAGGAGCCCGCCCGGGTGATCGCGATCGGCACCACCTCGTAGCGGCTCGGATCGAGCGCCCGGAACACATTTCCCGCCGACATCACGGAGACATCATGCTCGGCCGACCGGCCTCCGAACAGCAAGGCGACCCGCAACCTCTTATCCATCCACGCTCTCCATCCATGCCCGCGCCCGGCACGGACATGGATGGAAGGATGGGATCGGTCAACGGGAAGAAAAGCGATTCGCGCCGGTCCGATGGGGCTCCTTCGGGCCTCCCGGAGGCAAAAGCGGAAATCGGACAACCTCGGCTGGTGCCGATGCCCCTCCTGCACGCTAGACCATGCGTTGCGGGGACAGGTGCTTTGCCACATTTTTATCGATGCCGGAGATTGCTCGCAGCACCCGCCGCGCAAGGGTGCGGCGAGCCCGCCCGAAGATTCACGCAGCTGAATCCGAAGCTTGCGCTGAGTCGCTGCGACAGGATTGAAAGTTATCCACTTCTTTCCCACATATAGTTGTTGGTCCGATCGCTAGCCACAATCTCTTGACGAAACCCGACTCGTCTGTCATCGTCAAAGACCTGGGCGCGAGACCGCCTGAAGCCTCCGGAAGGGGAGTTTCCGCGACCCGCGGAAAGCCGGATGTGAACGAAAGTCTCGCCAGGTTTTCCCAGGTTGGGGTTTCCCGCCTTGAAGGCCGATCAACAGGCTCAAAGGCGCGGCGTCAGACAGCGACAAACTCGGATCAACCCGCGCCAGGGGGCGCAGCGGGCTATCTATGCCCGCATGGAAGAGGGAACATTATGCGGATCGAACGTCGCTTCACAAAACCCGGCCAGTCCCCCTATGCGGATATCCGTTTTCGAGATGCGCTAAGCGAAATCCGCAATCCGGACGGCTCGGTGGTCTTCCATATGGACCATATCGAGGTGCCGGAGGCTTGGAGCCAGGTCGCCTGCGATGTGCTGGCGCAGAAATATTTCCGCCGCGCCGGCGTCGCCGTCAAATTGAAGCGTGTCGAGGAGAATGACGTCCCCTCCTGGCTATGGCGCTCGGTTCCCGACGACAAGGCGCTCGAGACGATGCCCGAGGCGGAGCGCCTGAGCTCCGAGCGCTCAGGCAAGCAGGTCTTCGACCGGCTCGCCGGCGCCTGGACCTATTGGGGCTGGAAGGGCGGCTATTTCTCGGCCGAGGAGGATGCGCAAGCCTTCTTCGACGAGATGCGCTTCATGCTGGCGCGCCAGATGGCGGCGCCGAACTCGCCGCAATGGTTCAACACCGGCCTGCACTGGGCCTACGGCATCGACGGGCCGAGCCAGGGCCATTTCTATGTGGACTTCAAGAGCGGCCGGCTGATCAAGTCGAAATCGGCCTATGAGCATCCCCAGCCGCATGCCTGCTTCATCCAGAGCGTCGCCGACGACCTCGTCAATGAAGGCGGCATCATGGATCTGTGGGTGCGCGAGGCACGCCTGTTCAAATACGGCTCGGGGACGGGCTCGAACTTCTCGCAATTGCGCGGTGAAGGCGAGCGGCTCTCGGGCGGAGGGCGCTCGTCCGGCCTCATGTCCTTCCTCAAGATCGGCGACCGGGCGGCCGGTGCCATCAAATCGGGCGGCACGACGCGACGCGCCGCAAAGATGGTCGTGGTCGACGCCGATCACCCCGATATCGAAGCCTATATCGATTGGAAGGTGAAGGAGGAGCAGAAGGTCGCGGCCCTCGTTGCCGGCTCGCGCATCTGCGAGAAGCATCTGAAGGCCGTGATGCGCGCTTGCGTCAATTGCGAGGGCCCGGGCGATGACTGCTTCGATCCGGCCAAGAACCCGGCGCTGAAGCGCGAGGTGAAGCTCGCCAAGCGCGCCATGGTGCCCGAGAGCTATATCAAGCGCGTCATCCAATTCGCACGCCAGGGCTACACGGATATCGCCTTCGACACCTACAACACCGATTGGGATTCGGACGCCTATCTCACGGTCTCTGGCCAAAACTCCAACAATTCGGTGCGGGTCACCGACGAGTTCCTCAATGCCGTCGAGGCCGATGGTGACTGGGCGCTGAAGGCGCGTATCACCGGCAAGGTGACGAAGACGCTGCGGGCCCAAGATCTGTGGGAGCGGATCGGCCACGCCGCCTGGGCCTCCGCGGACCCGGGCATCCAGTTCCACACGACCATCAATGATTGGCACACCTGCCCGGCATCGGGGCCGATCCGCGCCTCGAATCCGTGCTCGGAATACATGTTCCTCGACGACACGGCCTGCAATCTCGCCTCCTTGAACCTGCTGCAATTCTACGACCGCGGCAGCAAGCATTTCGACATCGAGGCCTACGAGCATGCCTGCCGGCTCTGGACGCTGGTGCTCGAGATCTCGGTGACCATGGCGCAGTTCCCCTCGCGCGAGATCGCCGAGCTCTCCTATCGCTACCGCACGCTCGGCCTCGGCTATGCCAATATCGGCGGCCTCCTGATGACCATGGGCCTGCCTTATGATTCGCAGGCCGGTCGCGCGCTCTGCGGCGCGCTCACCGCGATCATGACGGGCATCTCCTACGCCACCTCGGCCGAGATGGCTGGCGAGCTCGGCCCCTTCCCCGGCTATGCGCGCAACGGCAAGCATATGCTGCGCGTGATCCGTAACCATGCCCGGGCCGCACGCGGCGAGAGCGCGGGCTATGAGGAGCTGGCGACGATTCCGGTGCCGCTCGACCGCGAGGCCTGCCGCGCGCTCGGCGAAACCGGCACGGCGCTCGCCGATCATGCGGTCAAGGCCTGGGACAAGGCGCTCGCCAGCGGCGAACGGCATGGCTATCGCAATGCGCAGGCGACGGTGATCGCGCCGACCGGCACGATCGGCCTCGTCATGGATTGCGACACCACCGGCATCGAGCCCGATTTCGCGCTGGTCAAGTTCAAGAAGCTCGCCGGCGGCGGCTATTTCAAGATCATCAACCGCGCCGTGCCGGACGCGCTCACCGCGCTCGGCTACCGCCCCTCCGAGATCGCCGAGATCGAAGCCTATGCGGTCGGCCATGGCTCGCTGCGCCAGGCGCCGGCGATCAATCATGCGACGCTCGCGGCGCGCGGCTTCTCGGACGAGAAGCTGGCCGCCGTCGAGAAGGCGCTGCCATCGGCATTCGACATCAAGTTCGTCTTCAACAAATGGACGCTCGGCGCTGAATTCCTTCACGAAAACCTCGAAGTCCCGCTCGGGCGCCTCGACGATCCGGGCTTCGACCTCCTGACCCATCTCGGCTTCTCCAAGGCCGAGATCGAGGCCGCCAACACCCATGTCTGCGGCGCCATGACGCTCGAAGGCGCGCCGCATCTGAAGAAGGAGCATATCGCGGTGTTCGATTGCGCCAGCCCCTGCGGGCGCATCGGCAAGCGCTATCTCTCGGTCGAGAGCCATATCCACATGATGGCGGCGGCGCAGCCCTTCATCTCGGGCGCCATCTCCAAGACCATCAACATGGCCAATGACGCGACCGTCGAGGATTGCAAGAACGCCTATCTCATCTCCTGGCGTCTCGCGCTCAAGGCCAACGCGCTCTATCGCGACGGCTCGAAGCTGTCGCAGCCGCTCAATGCCTCGCTCGTCGCCGATGACGAGGATGAGGAGGATGCGGTCGAGGCGCTGCTCGCCCAGCCGGCCGCCGCGCGTGCCGCGGCGCTCGCGGAGAAGATCGTCGAGCGCGTCATCATCGAGAGGAAGGTGCGCGAGCGCGAGAGGCTGCCCGATCGCCGCAAGGGCTATACCCAGAAGGCGGTGGTCGGCGGGCACAAAGTGTATCTGCGCACCGGCGAATATGGCGATGGCCGCATCGGCGAGATCTTCATCGACATGCATAAGGAGGGCGCTGCCTTCCGCTCGCTGATGAACAATTTCGCCATCGCCATCTCGCTCGGCCTGCAATATGGCGTGCCGCTCGACGAATATGTCGATGCCTTCACCTTCACCCGCTTCGAGCCGGCGGGCTTCGTGCAGGGCAATGACGCCATCAAGAACGCGACCTCCATCCTCGACTACGTGTTCCGCGAGCTCGCCATCTCCTATCTCGACCGCACCGACCTCGCCCATGTGGATCCGAGCGAGATCGGCCATGACGTGCTCGGCGGCGGCGTGGCCCAGGGCAAGCTCGCAGAGGGCGGACCGCCCTCCCCGCCTCCAGCCTCCGCCTTCGTCTCCAAGGGTCTGACGCGCGGCCGCGCCGAGCGGATGATGCTCGGCACGATCGGCTCCGGCAACGACGGGCGCGGTCCGCATCTCTACGCCGTCGACGGCGCGGCGGCGCTCAAGAGCGGCTTCGCCGAGCCGCAGGCGCAATACGACGCAGCGCCCTCAGGCGCGGAGGCGAATGCGCGACAGGCTCCTGAAGGGGCTCATAGCGTCGACACGCCGCTGCCCCATTCGGGCGAGGCCATGGGCAAGCCCGAGGCCGTCAAGCGCGCCGAGGCGAAGGCCAAGGGCTATGTCGGGGAAGCCTGCCCCGAATGCGCCAACTTCACCCTGGTGCGCAATGGCACCTGCCTGAAATGCGAAACTTGCGGCGGCACCACCGGCTGCAGCTGAGGAGGATCGGATGTCCACCCGCATCGAGGAGCCGCAGGACTGGTCGATCCAGATGCGGCTCTGGCAACAGGCCAAGCACAAGCGTGATCTCGTCTTGAAGGAGCTCACGCAACGCATGGCGCGGCAGGCAGAAAGCGACGGCCTGCTGCTGCGCAAGCTCGAAGGCGTGAGGACGAGGCTGGATGTCGCAAGCCGCGTCGGCGAAGAGCGGCAGCTGCGCATGGCCGAGGCCTGGGCGAGCTGAACGCTTTTGCCCAGGGAAGCACATGTCCACTCCAATCGGATATTGTGCTTCCGCTCTGTCGTGAGGTGCTTTCTAAAGCGTAAGCTTCACGGAGGCGCCAGTCGCGATCCGATGTCCGCGAGCAAATGATTGAAGGACTTTGCGCCCGATCCGGCGCAGCACCCCATCGCAGCGGCAAATCGCGTTGTCGCCATGATCGCCAGCCCCATTTGATCGAAGGCCGGCTAAACACCATTCCCCGTTGGAGCCGCAGTCTGCTCTACTCCGCGGCTCGTCAAGACCGGTCATCAGGGCAAGATCCGTTGATCGTCCTTCAAAACACTCTCTATTATTCGATAAGAAGTATTGTAAAATTTATGTATTATTTGAATTATCAACAGTTGATGAGCTCAAATGACACATAAATGACAACTAAGCGCGACTCCTGATTCGCAAAAATCACGATTAAATAACGCTGACTTTGAGACGTTGTCGTTAACGCTCGCTGACCAAGCGATGGCGAGAAGACGCGAAATCAACCCCACAAGATTGGACCACAAGAACAGTTGTGGCCGAGATTCGTTTGTGGCCGAGATTCGATGCCGATCGCCTGAATGATGGCGTCCCGCGCTGAAGTCACCGGATGACCGTTTATCCGCAGATTGGCCGATAGGGGCGGCATACTTAGGGACTGAAGATTCTTGCGAATTTGCGGGCTTCTCCGCAGGGGAACTGTCGTACCAATATTTGCGATTACTGCACCTTCCGGAGCGATGACCTATTGCGCATTGAATAATTCCGTTTAGCGGCGAATCTGAACCCAAGAGGTTGACGATGAGCGCGAAGAAGCGAGGCGGAGCAGGCGACGAAGAGGGCGATTCTCCTTCGGCTGCATCGGGCGCGGCGCCCTCCGATACTCCGGCGACTCCGCCCGAAGTCGTTGCGCCGGATGAGTTCCGGCTCTTCATGGTCGCGCTGGCGACCGACCCGGCACAGCTTGGCGCCTTCATCAAGGACCCGGACGCCGCCATGCGCGCGGCGGGCATCAGCGACGTCGACCAGGTGATCTTGAAGAGCGGTCAGCCCTGGACGATTCATGCGCGGCTCAGCGGTCAACGCTTTTCGTTCGCGCCTCCAACCCCCACTCCGGCTGCGGTGCTGGTGGTCGACATGGTCAGACCGCCCGGAGCGCCCGAAGGCGCTGCGGCCGATGAGCCCGCCCTGCGCAGCCAGCCGAGCCAGGCAACCTTGCCCTACGAAGGGAGTTCGACGATGTTCCCCAACATGCCTTTGCAGATGGTATATCCGCAGATTTACCAGGTCTTCCCGCAGGTGCATCCGCAGATCTTCCCTCAGGTGCATCCGCAGATCTTTCCACAGATCCACCCGCAGGTCGTGGTTCACCCGCAGGTCGTCCACCCGCAGATTCACCCGCAACTCGTGATCCATCCGCAGGTCGTCCACCCACAGATCCACCCGCAACTCGTGATCCATCCGCAGGTCGTCCACCCGCAGATCCACCCGCAAGTCGTGGTCCATCCGCAGGTCGTCCATCCGCAGATCCACCCGCAAGTCGTGGTCCATCCACAGGTCGTCCACCCGCAGATCCACCCGCAACTCGTGATCCATCCGCAGGTCGTCCACCCGCAGATCCACCCACAGCTCGTGATCCATCCGCAGGTCGTCCACCCGCAGATCTTCCCGCAGGTTCACCCCCAGATCTTCCCGCAAGTGCATCCGCAGATCTTCCCGCAGGTGCACCCGCAGCTCGTCATCCACCCGCAGGTCGTCCACCCGCAGATCTTCCCGCAAGTACATCCGCAGATCTTCCCGCAGGTGCACCCGCAGCTCGTGATCCACCCGCAGGTCGTCCATCCCCAGATCTTCCCACAGGTGCATCCCCAGATCTTCCCACAGGTGCACCCGCAGCTCGTGATCCACCCGCAGGTCGTCCACCCCCAGATCTTCCCGCAGGTGCATCCTCAGATCTTCCCGCAGGTGCTTCCCCAGATCTTCCCGCAAGTGCATCCACTGGTAACCCCGGGACCTCAGGGCTAGCGCCGCCGAATGGGTTCGCGCAGGTAGACGGCATGTTCACTCGTTCATGAGGGGATCGGAATGGTATCGGAGGCAAACGGGAAGACGGATCAGGCGCGTGCGCGGACGGAGACGCCAGCCGCCGGCGATCCGGGCCAAGGATCTGCAGGCCAAGGATTTGCCGGCAACGGCGCACATAGGGGCTCGTTGGTGGTCGTCGGCACCGGCATCCGCACCGTCGGCCACTTGACGATGGAGGCGGTGGCCTGGATCAAGCAGGCAGACAAGGTGTTGTATGTCGTCGGCGATCCGGTCGCGGAGCTCGTGCTCAAGGAGCTCAATCCGCTGGGCGCCGAGTCGATGACCGGCATGTACGCCGAGGGCAAGCAGCGCATCGACACCTATAACCAGATGGTCGAGCGCACGCTGGAATGCATACGCGCGGGCATGCTGACTTGCGTGGCCTGTTACGGCCATCCGGGCGTCTTCGTCTACCCTTCGCATGAGTCCATTCGGCGGGCCCGCTCCGAAGGCTACAGCGCCCGGATGCTGCCCGGAATCTCGTCGGAAGATTGCCTGTTCGCCGATCTCGGCGTCGATCCCGGCATCAATGGCTGCCAGTCCTACGAGGCGACCGACTTCCTGCTCAACGGGCGCGTCATCGACCCGACCAGCTCGGTGGTGCTCTGGCAAATCGGCGTGGTCGGCGATGCGACATTCAAAGCGATGGGCTACGATCTGTCGGCGATGCCCTTGCTGATCGAAAGGCTGCTCAATATCTATCCTGCGGCGCATCCAATGTATCTCTACGAAGCGGCGGTGTTCCACGGCTGCGAGCCGATGATTCGCCAGATCACAGCAGCGGAGCTCGCCTACGGCCCGCTATCCGCAGGTAACACGCTCTACATTCCGCCCGCCTATCAGAGCCGTAGCGACCCCACGACCTATTATCGGATGAACGCCATGATTGCCGCGAACAAAGGGGCGACCGGCGCCGCCATCGGGTAGGGCTCGGCGAGTTGAGCGCTCGCCGATATCGCGTCATCTATCCCGAATGGCGGAAGATCATTTTTCGGAATTGAGCTAGGCTACGAACAGGCTCGCGCGGCCGTTCAGCGATGCAGCTATTGAACCCCTATCTCGATCTCTTTCAAGCGTTGCCGGGTTCGTTTCGACGCGATCCATTGCTGCCGCCTTCGGCGACCGAGCTGCTGATGCCCGACTGGTTGGCCTTGAAAGCGACCATCACCCGACATTTCGCCTGGGCTGTGCCGACCGACGAGGCCATTGCGGCCATTCGCAAGCACACCACCGGCGTCGTCGAGGCCGGCGCCGGCAGCGGTTACTGGACCTGGCTGATGCGCCAGGCCGGCCTCAGCGTCGCGGCATTCGACCTGGACCCACCACCTTTCACATGGACCGAGGTCCATTGCGGCGATGAGCGCATGGTGCGCGACCATCCCGACAAGGCGCTGCTGCTGTGCTGGCCACCATGGGGCAGCGGCATGGCCGCCAACGCGCTCGATGCATATGGCGGAGAGCAAGTCATCTATATCGGCGAATGGATGGGTGGCAGCGCCGACCCGCACTTCTTCACGCAGCTCGTTTCCGGTTTCGATTGCATCGAGGTGGTCGAAATCCCGCAATGGTATATGCGCGACGACCGGCTGATGGTCTTCCGCAGGCACACCTAAGGTCATGTCAGGTCCCGGCTCAGCGCCTCCGCCTCATCCGCCAGGCGGCGGGCCAAGTCGGGCGAGAGGCGCTTCTCCAGCTTGGCATGCGCCTTGCGCCAGACCGGGATTGCTGCCTCGAGCCGCCTTGCGCCGGTCTCGGTGAGCCACACCGCCCGGCGCCGCAGGTCGCTCTCGACCACGGCGATCTCGATCAGCCCCTCGCCTTCCAATTTGCGCAGATTGCGCGACAGCGTCGATTGATCGAGGCCGGTGCGCTGGGCCAAGGCGCCCAGCGTGTCATCGGATGCCGCGGCGATCTGCGCCATGAGGCCGGTTTGCGCCACGGTGAGGCCGACGCCTCCCATCTCGCGATCGAGGAACTGGGTGATGCGCCGCGCCGCCAGCCGGCTGTTCCAGCCGGCGCAGACCTCGACCAGGAGGCGGGCATCCGTTCGAAGGGACTTTCGCGGTTGTCTCATGCGCGCGGTTGTCTCCTGGGCTTCATGGGTATATGCGTCTACATAATTTGTATCTACATGGAAAGCCTCGTCGACGCCCCCTTGCGTCACCGGCTGGGACACACCGCATCGGGAAGGGTGGCAGGCATCATGAAGGAATTGCAGTCGAATATCCTGCATTGCATCGGCGACACCTCCTTATTGGCCCTGCGCAATGTCGTGCCTGCGAACGGCTCCCGCATCCTGTTGAAACTCGAAAACGAGAACCCCACAGGCAGCATGAAGGATCGGATGGCGCTTGCCATGATCGAAGCCGCCGAGGCAGACGGACGCCTCAAGGCGGAAGGCTCCGTCGTCGAATATACCGGCGGCAGCACCGGCGTCTCTCTGTCTCTCGTCTGCGCCGTGAAGGGCTATCCGTTGCATATCGTGACGTCGGATGCCTTCGCCCGGGAAAAGCTCGAACACATGAAAATCCTCGGAGCCCAGCTGCAAATCGTGCGGAGCGAGAGCGGGCGCATGACGGAGAAGCTGACCCGGGACATGATCGAAGCCGCCCGCATCGTCGCGGTCGAGACGGGAAGCTTCTGGACCGACCAGATGAACAACAAGGACCAGCTTGCCGCCTATCATCAAATGGCGGAGGAAATCTGGACTCAGGCCAGCGGACGGGTCGACGGCTTTGTCCAGAGCGTCGGTACCGCGGCGTCCCTTCGGGGGACCGGGGAAACCCTACGCCGCTACAATGCGCAGATCAGGATCGTAGCCGTGGAGCCCGCTGAATCCCCGGTCCTGTCGGGCGGCCAGACAGGCGCTCACAAGATCGACGGCATCGGAGCAGGTTACGTCGTGCCGCTTTGGCAAAAGGATATCGCCGATCGGATCGAAAGGGTCACGACCGAAGAGGCAAAAGCCATGACGGTTCGGCTGGCTCGGGAGGAAGGCCTTTTCGCGGGGACTTCGACCGGCGGCAATGTCATCGCAGCTTTGCGATTGGCGGAGCAACTCGGACCTGGCGCGACCATTGTCACCGTCATGTGCGATACCGGGATGAAATATCTCAGCAAATGACAGGCTGACGCATTCCCTCGAAGCGTGTTCGCACGCTCAAATCGGCCGGCCGGGGTTGGCGCTTCAGATCGTTTCCCAAGGAAGGCTGTCGAGGCGCTTTGCGCCGCTTCCCGTGATCAGCACCTGCGTCTCGAGCTTCACGCATTCGCGTCCACCCTCTTCGCCGATCAGGCTCTCGAGGCAGACCGTCATGTTCTCCTCGAAAACGCCGTCATAGGCGCCGGCGAAATCGGTATGGAGCGGAATCGAAGGCCATTCATCGGCGACGCCGACGCCGTGCAGGGCGACGGCATAGCGGCGGGCGAGGTATTTCTCAGGGATGCGCCAGGACTTCTCGTTGAATTCGCGGAAGGTGAGCCCCGGTTGGAGCACCGACAGGTTGTGCTCGATCTGATCGACCGCGGCTGCGTAGTATTCGCGTTGTGTGTTCGACATGCGCACATGCCCGATGGTCCACGAGCGCGAGAGATCGGCGCAATAACCATACGGCCCGATCATGTCGGTATCGAAGGCGAGCATATCGCCCTCCCGGCACACATAGTCGGATGCTTCCTGGAACCAGGGATTGGTGCGCTGCCCGGCAGCCAGAAGCCTGGTTTCGAGCCACTCCCCGCCAGAGCGGATATTCTCGAAATGCAGCTCGGCCCAGATCTCGCTCTCCGTCTTGCCGGGCAGCGAATTCTCGTAGATGCGCGCCATGCCGGCCTCGCAAACGCGGATGGTCCAGCCCATCAGCTCGAGCTCGTCGGCGCTCTTGATCCTGCGCGCCCCTTCGACCACCTCCTGGCCCTCCACGATCTCGACCCCGCGCCGGCGCAGCGCATCGACGCCGAGATGATCGAGCCTGTCGACCGCGAGCCTGCGGTTCGCGCCCGCGTGGCGACGCATCAGCTCGTCGATCTCGCCGGCCCATTTCTCGACGCGCTCGCCGAGGCGGTCGCCACCCGACATGTAGTACCATTTGGTGGCCGGGCGCACCTCGTCGATGACCTCGATGTCGCGCACCAGGTGTTCTGAACCCTTGTATTCGAAATCGACCCCGTGGCCGTCGGCACCGAGGAAGGCGTAGTGCGAGGCGTTGTGCAGCATCCAGACCTGCATGTTGCAGGCATCGAGCGCGTAGCGGATGTTGCAGGGATCGTAGAGCAGGATCGCGCCGCAGCCATGCCGGGCGACCGCGTCCACGACGCGCTGCTTGCGATAGGCGCGCGCCGCCTTCAGCGTGGCGAGCGGCACGGGGCTCTTCAGCGGTTTGTGGGCGCCTTCCGGATTGAGATATTCCTTCTTGCGGATGTCCCTGAAGATATCGCCCATCGTTGCGCTCCGTCCCTCGATCACGACAGCTTGTATTCGCCAGCTTCGACAGGCGATGCACCAGATGGCAGTTGCTGATGACCGGCCCGACATGGCCTCATTGCGTCGCCCCGACCTCTGCGACGACGAGCGGATAATGGCAGCGCACCCGACGGTCCGGGCCGATAGTCTCCAGCATCGGCGGATCGACGGCACAGCGCGGCTGCGCCTGGGGGCAGCGGGTGTGGAAGCGGCATCCGGATGGAGGATCGACAACGCTCGGGATCTCGCCCTTGAGGACGATGCGCGCCTTGCGTTTCGCCGGATCGATCACGGGATTGGTCGAGAGCAGCGCTGCCGTATAGGGATGCGCGGGCGCCGCGAACAGGTCACGCGTCGGACCCGCTTCGACGATCTCGCCGAGATACATCACGACGGTGCGGTTTGTGACGCGCCGCACCACGTTGAGATTATGGCTGACCAGCAGATAGGTGAGGCCGAACTCGGCCTTCAGATCGAGGAGAAGATTGAGCAGGTCTCCTTGCACCGACACGTCGAGCCCGGCCGTCGGCTCGTCGGCGACGATGAATTTCGGCCGCAGCAGAAGGGCGCGCGCTATGGCGACGCGCCGCGCTTGGCCGCTCGATATCTGGTGCGGATATTTGTCGAGCACATCCGACGAGAGCCCGAGCCGCCTCAGGAGGTCGAGCAGTTGCGTCCAGGTCTCCGCGAAGGGCAGCCCATGGATGCGGATCGGCTCGGCAAGGAGAGCGCGCACCGACATGCGCGGCGACAACGCGGCTGCGGCGTCCTGCAACAGCATCTGGGTGCGGCGGCGAAAGGCGAGCGCATCCTGCGCCAGAAGGTCGCCGAGCGCCCTCCCCGCGAAGCTGACGCGGCCCGAGGTCGGCCTGGCAAGGCCCATCAGCACGCGGCAGAGCGTCGTCTTGCCGGACCCCGATTCACCGACCAACCCAACGATCTCGTCCTCGTCGATCGCGAGGTCGACATGGTCGAGCGCCCGCACCTTGCCCCCGAAGACGAGCGAGACGTCGTCGAGACGCGCGATCGGCTCTCGCGTCATGCGACGATCTCCTCCAGGCGAAGGCAGGCGGCGCGTCGTCCGGGCCCCGCTTCGCGCAAGGCCGGCGTCTCGCTCCGGCAGCGCCCGACGGCATGGGCGCAACGCGGCGCGAAGATGCACCCCGTGAACGGCGTGACGGGATCTGGAACTTCACCGGCGATGGAGCGCAGCCGCACGCCTTCCTCGACGTCCCCGACTTCGCAGGCGAGCAAGGCCGCGGTGTAGGGATGTCGCGGCCGCAACACCACATCGTCGACCGGCCCGCTCTCGACGATGGTCCCGCCGTACATCACGCACACCTCGTCGCATAACTGCGCCACGAGTCCGAGATGGTGCGAGATGAAGATGACCGAGCCCGAATACTCGCGTCGCAGATCCTCGAACAGCGCGACGATCTGCGCCTCGACCGTGGCGTCGAGCGCCGTCGTCGGCTCATCGGCGATGAGCAGATCGGGCTCGACCAGGAGCGCCATGGCGATCATCACGCGCTGACGCATGCCGCCGGAAAGCTGGTGCGGGTAGGCTGACAGGCGCAGGTGCGGATCGGCTATGCCGACCTTGCTCAGCATCGCCTCTGCCCTGTCGAGCGCCTCGGCGCGCGACAGCGAGGGGTGGCGGCGGCGCAGCACGTCGACGAGATGCGTGCGGATCGTGAACAGCGGATTGAGCGCGGTCATCGGATCCTGGAAGATCATGGCGATCCGGCCTCCGCGCACCGCGTTCATCGCCGCTTCGTCGAGCTTGAGGAGATCGACGCCGTCGAGCAGCACCTCGCCTTGCAGCTTCGTCACATTGGCGGGAAGAAGGCGCAGCAGGCAGGAGGCGAGCGTCGTCTTGCCGGAACCGGATTCGCCGACGATGCCGATGATGCTGCCCTTGCGGATGTCGAGTTCGATGCCGCGCAGCAGGTGCGCCGTCCCGCGGCTCGTCTGCGCCTCGACGGTGAGGCCGCTTATGCTGAGCAGAGACCCCGCGCTCATCGCCGTCTCACAGCGCACGCTGCATGCGCGGATCGATCGCGTCGCGCAAGGCTTCACCGAACAGCGTGAACCCGAGCGTCGCGATGCCGAGCGCCGCACTCGAAACGATGACGGGGATCGCCGAGTCGCTGAGATAGGCATAGCCGTCATAGATCAGCGTTCCCCAGCTCGCGAGCGGGGGGCGCACGCCAAGCCCGATGAAGGACAGGCCGGCCTCGATGGTGATGACGACCGGGATATCCATGCTCGCAAGCACGATGAGCGGCCCCATGATGTTCGGCAAGACATGCGCGAACACGATCCGTGTCCCCGAGGCGCCGATGATACGCTCGGCCTCGAGATAGGGAGCGTTCCTCACGGTGAGCACCTGGGCTCGCGCGACACGCCCGAAATGCGGCACGAGCGTCACTCCGACGATGCTGATCACCAGGGCTGTCGATGGGCCGAACACAGCGACCACGGCGAGCGCCAGCACCAGGCTCGGGAAGGAGGAGATGATGTCGAAGACGATCAGGATGAAACGCTCGGTGCTTGTCGGCAGATAGGCGGCGCCGATACCGAGACAGGTGCCGAGCGCCAGCGCGAAGCCGATCGAGGAGAGCGCGACCGCCATGGCGACCGAGGCGCCATAGACGAGCCGGCTGTAGAGATCGCGCCCGAGATGGTCGGTGCCGAGCCAGTGCTGCCATGAAGGGGCAGCGAAACGGTTCATGACATCGAGCCGATCGGGGTCATCGGTCACGATGAGGGGCGCGAACAGGGCGGCGAGCACGACGACGCCGACGATCCCGAGACCGACGGCGCCTGGGAGCGTCGCGCCGACACGCCTGAGGGCGGTGGTGACGGTGCGCGCATCGGTCATTTCGGCGCGCCCGCCCGCTCGACGTCCCGCCTGATGCGCGGGTCTATGGCCGAGTAGCTCAGATCGACGACGAGATTGGTCAACACGAACAGGACCACGATGACGAACACGGCGCCTTGCAGCACGGGATAATTGCGCGTCGTGATGGCGTTGAGCACCAGCTGACCGAGTCCCGGTCGCGCAAACACGATCTCGACCAGGACCGCGCCCCCGAGCAGGCGCCCGATACCGAGGCCGAGAATGGCGATGGTGGGGATGCAGGCATTCTTCAAGGCGTATTTATAGGTGATCAGCCGCTCGGACAGCCCATAGGCGCGCGCCGTGCGGATATAATTCTCGCCCATCACTTCGAGCATCGATGTGCGCACCAGCCGGGCGATGAAACCGATCCAGCCCAGCGAAAGTGCGACAGTCGGGAGGATGAGGCGCCGCGCCTGATCCCAGAGATCGTCGACGCGGCCGGCGCCGAGAACCGGCAGCCAGTCGAGCCAGATCGAGAAGACGAGCAACAGCGCTATGGCGATCACGAAGCTCGGGACGGCGATCATCGTCACGGACACGAAGGCCAGGATATTGTCGGCGACGGAGCCGCGATGCGTGGCGGCGAATATGCCGAGCGGCACGCCGATGATCACGGCAAGTCCGATTGCCGTGAAGGTCAGGACGATGGTGTAGGGAATCACGGCCGCCAGGATCGACACGACGGAGTGGCCTGACACGACATCGACCCCGAGATTGCCGGTGAGGAGATTGGCGAAGAATCTCCACAGTCGGATATGCAGCGGCTGGTCGAGGCCCATCTGCTGGATGAATTGACGCGCGAATTCGGGGCTCGCCTGCGGCCCGAGCAGCGACGACGCCGGATCGCCCGGCACGATGGCCGAGAGCGCAAACAGCAGGAGCATCGATCCGAGGATGATCAGGGCGGTGGTGACGAGACGGCTGAACAGATAGCTCGCCGTCTCATGCATCGGCTGCGCTCCGAAAGCGCCGCCCCTCCATGCGGCGCTGCGCCATTCTACGCCAAAGCATCGAAGTGTTCGTACTGCCAGTTGATGGCGCCGGGCATCAGGCCGGGCTTCAACCAGGACCGGCGCGCCACGAAGGCAACCTCGTTGGTCAGCCAATAGAAGGCCGCCGACTTGTCCATCTCCTGTTGCGCCTTGATCACGATCTCGGCGCGCTTCGCCGGATCTGCCTCGGCGAGAGCGCCGCCTGCGAGCTTGTCGTAGCTCGGATCGGCCCAGCGCTGCCAGTTCCACACGCCGATCTGGTCCGAGGTGAACCATTGCATGAGGAAGTTCGGATCGAGCTTGCCGTTGAAGCGCAGCATGCTGAGGTCGAGGTTCTTGCCGCCATCGCCCTTGCCCGACGACCAGAACGAACCGCCATCGAGCGGCTCGACATCGAGCGTGATGCCGACTTCCTGCAACAATGCGCGGGCGACGAGCGCCATGCTCTGGAACACCGGCTGATTGAGGATGGTGATGCGCGTGCGGAAGCCTCCGCCCTGCCCTGCTTCCTGCAGCAGGCGGCGCGCCTCGGCGACATTGCGCTTATAGACCGGAGCATCCTTCCATACCCCGAGTATGGGCGCCATGATGAGCGAGTTGAGGCGCTGCACCTTGCCGTTATAGCCGGCGAGCAGCATCTGGTCGGCGTCGAGCGCGAGACGGATCGCCTGCCGGACGCGCACATCATTCAGGGGCGCCTTCTCGACATTCATCCCGATCCACACATAAGCAAGGCCCGGGTGCTGATCGATGGCGAGCCCCTGAACGCTCCGCAAGGGCTCGGCCACAGCCGGCGGCAGGACGGCGAAATCGATTTCGCCTGAGCGCAGTGCGAGTTCCGTCGTCTTCGGATCCTGGATGTAGCGAACCGCGATCTCGTCGAAGCGAGGCTTGGCGCCGGTGAAGCCCGGATTGCGCCGCAGCACGGCACCCTTCTGACGCTCGACCGACACCAGTTGATAGGGGCCTGAACCCACGGGATTGCTGCCGAAACCCTCGCCGCGCTGCTCGGCGGCTTTCTTCGAGACGATGCCGCCGGAATGATCGGCGATGGCGAGCGCGAACAGCGCAGCGTTCGGCCGCGACAGGACGATGCGCCCGGTATACTGGCCGGTGGTCTCGACGCGCTCCAGATTCATCCAGTCGGCCTTGTAGACGGTCTGGCGACCGCCAGTGCCTTGCCCGAGGAAGCGTTCGAAGGAGAACTTCACGTCCTCCGCGGTCATTTCCCCGAAATCTTCGGTGAACATCTGGCCGGGCTTCAGGCGGAACTCGATGAGGGTCGGGCTCACCTGCTTGACCTCGGCGGCCGCATCATTCTCGTATTCGGTCGAGTTCGCCTTGTATTTCATGAGCTGCTGAAACACGACACGACCGACATCGGCATCCGCCGGAAAGGTACGGAAGGCCGGGTCGATGGCCGCGAACTCGTTTTGAACGCGGACGGCAATGTTGGAACGCGGCGGCGTCTGCGCCTCGGCGCTCATATCGGCTGCGCTCGCAAGACCCGCCAAAGTCGTGCCGGCAAGAAAGCTTCGCCTGGAGAGTTGCATCGTCATGATCCTATCTCCGCTGTCGGACGGCCAGCCTTATGGCTCGCACCGTCCCTGATGAATGTCATCATCCGCGATCGCGGGCGCCAATATCCGCGCATCGGCTTGCGTCAATTCGTCAGCATAGTGAGAATTTCAGCGTCGACAAGCACATGTCCAACCGCGTCCGCGCGCTCAAAGTGGAGGACCGATTTCGCAGCCGAATTCGGCGGAAGCCTCGAGCAGGAACTCGACGAACGAGATCGCCAGCGTTCTGGGCACGAGAAGAGTGTAGCTCGGCAGCTCGTCGGCTTGATGGAGAATGATCGGCACCTGCGCAATGATCGTGCGCGCGACCTGGTCGGTTCGAAAGGCTCTGGGGTGCAGATCGATGCGGCATCCTTTGGCCAGGACCTGCCGAGCCCGGACGCCCGACAGACGCAGGGCGGAGAGGCCGGAGCTCTGATCCATGACGGCGGCCGAGGGGCCGACGGCGCTTGCCAGCCTCAAGGCCAGCGCACCGGGTGGTTCCGGCGGCGCCACCACGAGCCAAGCTTCCGGAGCGATCCATAGCAGGGATGCGGCTGCACCAACCCTCGCCTGGCCCGCGGCGGGCGGATCGAGCGCCAGGGCCGCGTTCACCCTTGCGGCAAAATCCAGTCCCTGACCGCGTCGGGCCGCGACCTCGACGATGCTGACGCGCCACTCGCACAAGCGCGCCGGATCGGGACCGGCCGCGCCGTGCCGGCCTGGCACGAGCGTGCCTGCGAATGGGGAGCGGGCTTCAGGCGTGGACACGTATGTTCTTCGGATCGACGAAATGCGGCGACATCACCTCCACCTCCACCTGCTCGTCATAGATGGGAGAGGCCGCGATCAGCCGCTGCCCATGCCTTCCATGCCCCCCGCGCAGGAGGGCGAGGCCGATCCACCTGTCGAGTTCGGCCGACATGCAGGCGGCCGTCAGGAATCCCTGGCTCACGGAGGTGGCGTCTCGATCGACGAGATGGGCGCCCCCGCGCAGCCGGGCCGTAGCATCGGCGCAGCGAATGCCGACGAGCTGCAACCGATCTGCATCGGCGAGCCCGGGACGCGCGCCGAGCACCTTGCCCACATGGTCGCCCTTCTTCAGCATGCGTCCGAAGCCGAGATCCGCAGGCGTGGTCTGGCCGTTGATCTCGCCGCCCGTCACATGCCCCTTCTCGATACGCATCACGTTCAGGGCATCGAGGGCGTAGGGCGTGATGCCGAAGGCGCTGCCCGCCGCAAGAATCGCGCTCCAGACATGTTCGGCGAAGCCCGCCGGCACCGCCACCTCATAGGCGAGCTCACCCGAAAACGAGATGCGGAAAATGCGTCCGGGCACGCCGGCGATCACGGCGCTGCCGGCCGCCATGAAGGGGAATGCGTCATTCCCGAGGTCGAGATCGGCGACCACCTGCTCGAGCACCAGGCGCGCCTTGGGGCCGGCCACCGCGAATTGCGCCCATTGATCGCCGACATCGGTGAGTGTGACGTCGAGCTCCGGCCAGACGGTCTGCAGATGCCACTCCATATGCTCGAGGACCTCGGCCGCCTTCTGGGTCGTGGTGGTCACCAGGAAATGATCGGCGCCAAGGCGCGACGTGGTGCCGTCATCGAGGAGGATGCCGTCCTCTCTCAGCATGATGCCGTAGCGCGCCCGCCCGATTTTGAGCGTCGAGAAGGTGTTGGCGTAGATCCGGTCGAGAAAACTCGCCGCTCCCGGGCCCTGCACATCGATCTTTCCGAGCGACGACATGTCGGTGATGCCGACCGACCGGCGTACGGCGCGCACCTCCTCGAGGACCGGCCCCCAACTGGTGTCGCGGCTTGGCGAATAGACGAGCGGTCGCATCCACAGGCCGATCGTGACGAATACGGCACTGTTCTTCTCGTGCCAGTCATGCAGCGGCAGGAGACGCTTCGGCTTGAAACGCCGACCGACCTCGTCGCCTGCCAGCGCCCCCCAGGCGACCGGCATGGCGTAGGGCCGGAACGTCGGCAAGCCCACCTCGGCGAGTGGCTCGCCGCGCGCCTCGGCCAGGATCGCTGAGCCGAGGAGCCCACCGATCTTTCCCTGATCGGTCGCCATGCTATGGGTCGTGTAGCGCTTGGCGTGCTCGATATGCGAATAGCCTTCGCGGCGGGCGAGACGGATGTCTTCGGCGGTCACGTCATTCTGCAGGTCGACGAAGGCCTTGCCTTTGGACTTGACCTCGAAGAACGGCGCGAGCGCGGTGGCGGCCAGTTCCGGCAAGTCCGGCAGCGGCAAGGCTCCGCGCCCATCGAACCCGGCCGCCTCTGCGGCGCGCCGGCCTGCTTCCTCGCCATCGCGCGCCGCCTCGCGGATGCCGGACAGCCCACGCGCCGACCCTGCGGCAAGCAGCCTGTCCGTGCTGCCGGAAACGAAGGCTCCGATCCGCTCGTCGAAGAGGATCGGCAGGCGCGCCTGGCTCGGGAGTTGAATTGACGGAGCTTCGCCGCCGCTGATCGCCAGCACATCGGCCAAGACGCGCCGCGATCGCGCCTCGCCGCGCTTGCGCATCAAGACCCCGTCGAGGTCAGGCTTTCCGGAGGTGCCCGCGACCTCATGGCCGAACAGAACCTCGAGGCCCTTTGCCTTCGCGGCGCGGCCGGCGATGCTGTCTGAGCGCACATCGACGATGGCGGCGACCGCGACTCCGGCCTCATGCAAGTCGAACGCCGTCAAATAGGCCGCGTCATTATTGGTGAACAGGACGACGCGACGGCCGGCGGCGACCCCATGGCGATGCAGGTAGGAGCGCACGGCCCCTGCCAGCATCACGCCCGGCCTGTCATTGTCGGGGAAGGCGAGGTGCCGCTCCACGGCGCCCGTGGCGAACACCGCCGCTGCGGCCCGGATCACGTGCAAGCGCTGGCGCGGCGAATGTTCCATTGGTTCGGGGAGGTCATCTGCAAGGCGCTCGACCGCGGCGAAAACGCCGTGATCATAGGCGCCGACGACCGCGGTTCTCGGGAGCAGGGCGGCTTCCCCTGCCCGCAGCGCGGCGAGCGTTTCGTCCCGCCAGGTCGCCAGCGACAGCTCGAGAAGAGTGCCGCCGCCGAGCTCGAAATCCTGCTCGGCCAATATCACGCGGGCGCCGGCCTCGACAGCGGCGCGCGCCGCGGCAAGCCCCGCGGGTCCTGATCCTACGACCAGCACGTCGCAATGGTCGTGCACGATGTCGTAACGATCCGGATCCGTTTGCTCGGCGCCACGTCCGAGGCCGGCGGCGCGCCGGATCGCCGGTTCGTAAAACTTCTCCCAGAATGACGCAGGCCACATGAAGGTCTTGTAGTAGAAGCCTGCCGGAATGAACGGCGAGAGAAGCCCGTTGATCGCCCCGAGGTCGAAGGCAAGCGAAGGCCAGCGATTCTGGCTTTGCGCCTCGAGACCGTCGAAGAGCTCGATCATGGTCGCCGGCGTATTGGGCTCGCGCCTTGCGCCGGTGCGGAGCTCGACCAGGGCCGCGGGCTCCTCGGGACCGGCGGTGATCACTCCACGCGGGCGATGATATTTGAACGAACGGCCGAACAGACGCACTCCGCTCGCCAGCAGCGCCGCCGCCAGCGTGTCGCCGGGATGGCCGAGATAGCTGCGCCCGTCGAAACGAAAGCTCAAGCTCCGCTCGCGGTCGATACGGCCACCTGCCGGAAGGCGAAAGCCGCTCATCGCGCCGGCGGCTCGTCTTCCGGCGCCCCGATCCAGGCGATCTCATGGGTCAGGGTGTGGCGTGTCAGCTTGAGCACGCGCCGACAACCGCCGACATGGTGCCACCACTCGCTGTGCCAGCCCTGCGGATTGTCGCGCTCATAGACGTAGTCATGGAAGGCTTCGGCACCGGCATCGGGCTGTGGGCGCTCGAGCTTGGCGTCACCGCGATAGCGGAACTCGGTCTGGTCTCTCGTCCCGCACCAGGGACAGGCGATGCGGAGCATGGTCAATGCACCCAAGGATAGGGGCCGACGCCCCGCTCATCGATGGTCCGGCCTTCGCGAAAGCGATTCAGTGCGAAATGCGCGATCGTCGCATGCGGCGAGCCGGTCGCAACCAGATGCGCGGTGAAGACCCCGCCGGCCGGGATCGCCTTGAAGCCGCCATAGCACCAGCCACCGTTGATGAAGAGGTTTTGCACCGGCGTCGTCGAGATGATCGGGTTACCGTCCATGCTCATATCCATCACGCCGCCCCATTGCCTGAGCACGCGCAGCCGTCCCAAGGCCGGCATCAGGGTGCGGCCGGCGGCCAGCACCTCTTCGACTTCCGGCAGAGCGCCGCGTTGGGCATAGCTATTATAGCCGTCGGTCTGTCCCCCGAAGACGAGCCCGCCTTTGTCCGACTGGCTCACATAGAAATGCCCCGCTCCGTAGGTGACGACCACGTCGAGGATCGGCTTCACGCTCTCCGTCACGAAGGCCTGCAGCACATGGGTCTCCATGGGCAGGCGGAACCCCGCCATTTCGGCGAGGCGCGAGGAATGCCCGGCGACCGCGAGAACGACCTTGTCGGCGCGAATAAGCCCGCGTGTCGTCTCGACGCCGACCGCCTTCGCGCCCTCGCGAATGATGCCCGTCACCTCGCAACGCTGCACGATGTCGACGCCGCGCGCGCTCGCGGCGCGCGCATAGCCCCAGGCCACCGCATCGTGCCGGACCGTGCCGCCGCGCCGCTGCAGGAAGCCACCCAGCACGGGATAGCGGCCATTGTCGAAGTCGATCAGCGGCACGAGGCGACGCACGGCCGCTGCGTCGAGCCATTCGGCATCGACGCCGGCGATGCGCATGCCGTTGGCGCGCCGTGCGAACAGATCCCTCTGGCCGTCGCTATGCACGAGATTGAGCGTGCCGCGCTGGCTGACCATGACGTTGAAGTTGAGATCCTGCTCCAGGCTTTCCCAGAGCTTGAGGGAGTGGTCGTAGAACCGGACGTTCTCCGGCGAAAAATAGTTCGACCTGACGATCGTCGTGTTGCGGCCGACATTTCCGAGGCCGATCGCACCTCGCTCCAGGACAGCGACGTCGGTGATCCCATGGTTCTTGGCGAGGTAGTAGGCGGTCGCGAGCCCATGCCCGCCACCGCCGATGACAACGACCTGATATCGCGGCTTCGGAGCGGCGTCGCGCCAAGCGGGCGCCCAGGCGCGATGTCCCCGCAACGCTTCGACGAACAGGCGCAGCCCCGAATAGCGCTTCATCCTGTGCATCGGATTCGCTTGCATTTATTCGTCAGTGTAGTGACAATCATGTCGATGGCAAGAGCATGCCCAGCCACGCCTCGGCGTGATCCGTCACGAGCGCGACCGCCTTCGCAAGGGCCGATCGATGGCGGCCATCTGCCTGAGCGGAGTGCGGCTATGCTCGTTGTTGGAGGCGACCAGGAGGCGGAGCTGCGTCACAAATTTCTCCCGCTCGGATTTCGGCAGAGGTTCGAGCAGCTTCGCATGGGCGGCGTCGATATAGCTCTGCATGTCGCCGATCATCTCCCGGCCCTCCTCGGTCAGGAAGGCGAGCTTGGTGCGCCGGTCTTCGACGGCAATCTCGCGTTTCACGATGCCACGCTTTTCGAGACGGGCGAGCACGCTCGACGTGTTGGTCCGATCGAGGCCGATCTCGCTGCCGAGCGTCGCCTGATCGATCCCGGGCCGCCGCTGCAAGACCTGCATGACACTCGATTGGACGGGTGTAGTGCCGAAGCGTTCGCAGATCTGCAGATAGATCGACACATGAATTTGATGCAGGCGCCGGATGAGGAATCCGGGCCGCCAGGAGAGCTCCGGTGGTTTCTTCGCGAATCCCGACTCCGGCATGCGACCCTCAAACCGTTGCCCAGCGCCTTTGAGAAGGCCGGCGCCTCTCGCCGGCGCTCCCTCCGTCCCCGCTTCAGCCCGTGCTGCCGCCATGTCAAGGATCGCCTGCCGTTTCCGTCGCCTTCGGCACGTGCGAAGATCACGCATAGCTACGCGATGATAAGAGAGTCGGAATGAAGAATCATGCTCGAGCGGTGGTCATTGGGGGCGGGGTCGTCGGCTGCTCCGTGCTTTACCACCTCGCCAAGATCGGCTGGTCGGATGTCGTGCTGCTGGAGAAGAACGAGCTGACCTCCGGCTCGACCTGGCATGCCGCGGGCGGCGTCACCACGCTCAACGCCGATGCCAATGTCTCGCGGCTGCAGAAATACACCTTCGACCTCTATCGCGAGCTCGAGAAGGTCACCGGCCAATCCTGCGGCATCCACCACAATGGGGGCATCTATCTCGCCGCGGGCGAGGGGCAGATGGATTTCCTGAAGCTGATCCACTCGCGCGCCCGCTATCTCGGCATGGACACCGAGCTGATTCCCGTCGCCGAGGCCAAGAAGCGCAACCTCCTGATCGCGCAGGAGCATTTCAAGGGCGCCCTTTGGCGCGAGGATGGCGGCCATGTCGACCCCTGGATGGTGACGCAGGCCTATGTGGCCGCCGCGGCCCAGCACGGTGCGCAGGTCGAGCGCTTCACCAAGGTCGTTGCCTTGAACCAGCGGCCGGACCATTCCTGGGACGTGGTCACCGACAAGGGCACGATCCATGCCGAGCATGTGGTGAATGCCGGCGGCCTCTGGGCACGCGAGGTCGGCAAGCTCGTCGGCCTCACACTCCCGGTGCTCGCCATGGAGCATCACTACATCATCACCGAGCCGCTCCCCGAGCTCGAAGGCCTCGAACGCGAGATCATCAACACCACCGACTTCACCGGCGAGATCTATCTGCGCCAGGAGGGCAAGGGGGTGCTGCTCGGCACCTATGAGCAGGCGAGCGTCGCCTGGGCGCCGGAGACGACGCCTGACGATTTCCACAGCCAGCTTCTGCCGGACAATCTCGAGCGGATATCGCCGGAGCTCGAACGAGGATTCGTGAATTTCCCGGCGGTCGGCCGGGCCGGCATCAAGAAGGTGATCAACGGCCCCTTCACCTTCTCGCCGGACGGCAATCCGCTGGTCGGGCCGGTGAAGGGCCTGCCGAATTTCTGGGTCGCCTGCGCGGTGATGGCAGGCTTCAGCCAGGGCGGCGGCGTCGGCCTCGCGCTCTCACGCTGGATGGCTGAGGGCGATCCGGGCGCCGACGTGCTCGCCATGGATGTGGCACGCTACGGCACCTTCGCGACTCCGAAATACACCCATATCAAGGTGCACGAGAATTACCGGCGCCGCTTCCGGCTGACCTATCCGAACGAGGAGGTGCCGGCCGCGCGCCCTTTCCGCCGCACGCCGGTCTATGACCGGCTGAAGGAACGCGGCGCCGTGTTCGGAGCGAATTTCGGGCTGGAGAACGCGCTCTGGTTCGCGCCGCCGGGCGTCGAGCCCTATGAGGAGCCGACCTATCGGCGCTCCAATGCCTTTGCGCATGTCGGTGCCGAATGCCGCGCGGTGCGCCAGAATGTCGGGCTCTACGAGACCTCGAACTACGCCAAATTCGAGGTGGAGGGGAAAGGCGCGAGAGCCTGGCTCGATCGCGTCTTCGCTTGCCGCATCCCAAAGCAAGGGCGCATGGCGATCGCGCCCCTGCTGAACGACCGGGGCCGCGTCACGGGTGACCTCTCCATCGCCTGCCTCGCCGAGGACCGCTACTTCATCGTCGGCTCGGGCTTCGCCGAGGAATATTACATGCGCTGGCTCCGGCGTCAGCGCCCGCCCGACGACGTGCATCTCCGCAGCGCCTGCTCGACGCTCGCGGGCTTCGCGATCTCCGGCCCCAATGCGCGCACGCTGATGCAGCGCCTGGTGACGGAGGACATGTCGAACGCGGCCTTCAGGTTCTTTGCCGTCAGGGAAATGCCGGTCGGCCTGTCGCCTGCCATCGTGCAGCGCTGCGGCTTCACCGGCGAGCTCGGCTTCGAGATCTGGGTCACGCCCGATTACCAGCTGCAGCTCTATGAGGACATTCTGGCGGCCGGCGCCGAGATGGGGCTTGCCCATTACGGCGGTCGGGCCATCTCCGCGCTGCGGATGGAGAAGAATTACGGCTCCTTCAACAAGGATTTCCGCCCCGACTACACGGTGGGCGAGACGGGGCTCGACATCTTCGTCGATTTCTCCAAGGGGGATTTCGTCGGCAAGGCGGCGGCTTTGGCCGAGAAGCAGCAAGGCCCGAAACGGAAATTCGTGACCATGGTGGTCGAGGCGCCGCATGCCGACGTGGTCGGCTACGAGGTGATCCTCAAGGACGGCAAGGTCGTGGGCAATGTGACGTCGGGGGCCTGGGGCCACACGGTCGGCAAGAGCCTCGCGGCCGGATATGTCGCAGCCGAGCTTGCGCGAGACGGCGAGAGGCTGACCATCGACGTTCTGGGCATCGAGTGCGAGGCGAGAGTGACGGCGCGCGCCCTCCATGATCCCGACGGCACGAGGCTCAGGAGCTGATATGACAATCGAGAACACCCCTCCTGTCCGCCGGCGCGAACGCCCGGTGCGCGGCCGCGGCCCCGTCTCGACCGCGCCGCTGCCGCGTCTCGTCAATCCCTGGAAGCCGCTGGAGCTGTTCGAAGACGGAGACGTGGTGCGGATCATCGATGCCGCCTATCGCATCCTGGAGGAGGCAGGCCTCGAGATCCGCTCGGCCGGCGCACGCGCCATCTATCGCCGCAATGGCGCGTTGGTCGATGACGAGACGCAGATGGTGCGGCTCGGTCGTGAGGTGGTCGCCGCCCATTGCGGCAAGGCGCCCGAGCGCTTCGTCCTGCATGCGCGTAATCCGGCGCGCGACCTGCATGTTGGCGGCAATGTCGTGAATTTCGGTCCGGTGAACGGCACCCCCCATGTCACCGATATCGTGGGCGGACGCCGCTACAGCACCATCGAGGATTTCCGCAACCTCTTGAAGGTGACGCATGCGCTGGGCGTGCTGCATTGGCAAGGAGGTGTGGTGACGGAGCCGGTCGACCTGCCGGTGCCGGTGCGCCATCTCGACATGTATCGCGCCCATATCGAATGCTCGGATATCGTCTGGGCGGCGCGCGGCATCGGCCTGACGCAGGCGCAGGACGCCATCCAGATGTCGGCGATCGAGCATGGCACGACGCCGGAGGGCCTCGCCGAACGCCCGACGCTGATCTCCGTGACCAATGTCAATTCGCCGCGCCGCGTGGACGAAGAAATCCTCGACAACATCATGGTCATGGCCGAGCACGGCCAATGCGTCTGCATCACGCCCTTCACCTTAATGGGGGCCATGGCGCCGGTGACGCTTGCCGGCGCGCTGGTGCAGCAGACCGCCGAAGCTCTCGGCGTCATCACGCTCATCCAGATGATCCGGCCGGGCTGCCCTTCCGTGCTCGGCGGCTTCACCTCGAATGTGGATATGCGAACCGGCTCACCGGCCTTCGGCACCCCCGAATATGTGCATGCGACCTTGGGCGGCGCCCAGATCGCCCGGGCCCTCAAGCTTCCCTTCAGGTCGAGCGCCGTCTGCGCCTCGCCCGCCGCCGACGCGCAAGCGACCTACGAGACCGCCTTCTCGCTATGGGCGAGCATCATGGGCCATGCCAATCTCATCATGCATGCCACGGGCTGGATCGAGGGCGGCCTCGCCGCCTCCTTCGAGAAGATCATCATCGATGCGGAGATGCTGCGGGGCTGGGCCGATATCCTGAAGCCTGCGAGCATCACGGATGCCGACCTCGCCGTCGATGCCATCAAGGAGATCGCACCGGGCGGCCATTATTTCGGGTCGCCGCATACGCTCGAACGCTACCAGACGGCGTTCTGGCGCCCGATCCTGTCCGATTGGTCGAATTTCGAGAATTGGCAGGAGCGCGGCGGCAAGGATGCGACGCAGCGCGCTCATGAGGTCTGGAAGAAGACGCTCGAAACCTATGAGGCGCCCCCGCTCGATCAAGGCGTCAGGGAGGCGCTCGACGACTATGCGGCGCGACGCCGGCTCGAGCTCGGCGCTTGACGTCAACTCGATGGATGTGAGGCGATGAAGATCACTGCGATCAAAGCGACCCCGATCAACCTGCCGATCGAGGCGCCCTATTGGTGGTCCTTCGGCTGGTTGCCGGGATCTTCCCGCACCGTCGTCGAGGTTGAGACCGATGAGGGCCTCGTCGGGCTGGGCGAGGCCGCGTCCTACACGGCCTGCGAGACGATCGAGAAGCGTTTCGCGCCGATCCTCGTGGGCCGCGATGCCTTCGACATCGCCGGTGCCGAGCTCGCCTGCCTGCCGAGCTGGCGCGGCGTGTCGTCCTCGACCGATTTCGGCGCCATCCGCGCCTTCGCGGCGATCGAGATGGCGCTCTGGGACATCAGGGGCAAGGCCTGGAACCGGCCGCTTTATGATCTCCTCGGCGGCGCGGTGCGCAAGGAGATCACCTTCACGGATTATTTCGGCTTTCGCCAGAAGAATGGCGGCGTCGGCGGCGAGCTCACCCCGGAAGCGGTGGTCGATTACTGCGTCCGCCTCAACGAGGAGTTCGGCACGACCTTCTTCGAGGGTAAGTTCTGCACCCGCGATCCGGAACCCTCGACGGTCATGCTGCGCAAGCTGCGCGAAGCGCTCGGGCCCTCCGCCATGCTGCGCATCGACTCCAACATGGCCTACTCGGTCACCGAGGCGAAGCGCATCGCTGCCCGCATCGAGGAGCTCGATATCCGCAACTGGGAGGAGCCCTGCGCTACCTTCGAGGAGATGCGGGAGCTGCGCCGGCACACCGCGATCCCATTCTCGGCCCATAATGTCGACCTGCCGCGCGCCGTCGAGCTCGGAGTGCCGGAAACGATGTGCACGGATGTGAACATTCATGGCGGGATCGGCCGCACTGTCCGCTTCATCGGGGCCTGCGAGGCCATGGGTGTCGATTTCTGGTGCTACAGCGCCAATACCGGCATCGCCAGCGCCGCCTATATGCATCTCTCGGCCGCCTTCCAATGGATCCGCGAACCCAGCCAGTCGCTGTTTCGCATGCAGCCCCTCGACGTGATCGAGGAAGGTCCGTTCCAGCCGCGCGCCAACACCGTGCGCGTCCCGGAGGGGCCTGGTCTCGGCGTGACCTTGAGCCGCGACAAGCTCGATCATTGCCACCGCCTGTTCCTGGACCAGGGGCCGCTCGACCAGCACCATGATCCGGAGGAGCCCGGACGTTACAAGCGATTGCCATTGCGGTGACTATCCCAGCCTCCAGCCTCGGGATGGATCGAAGGACTCGATCGGGTCCCACGTGGCTGCGGCGGAACGCGCCATGCCGGTCCTGACGCTCGAGCAGATCGAAAGCCTCAGCCTCGAGGCGCTCGGCCGAGCCGGCGCCGGCGACTTGGCTGCGCGTTCGGTGGCGCGTTCCGTGCGGCGCGCCGAGGCCGATGGTCTTCGTCCCATCGGCCTTGGATTTCTCCCCACTTATCTCGTCCATCTCGCTTCGGGGAAAGTCGATGGCGGCGCCGTCCCGCTGGTCGCTCGGCCGCGCCCCGCGACCGTGACCGTCGATGCGGCACATGGTTTCGCGCATCCAGCCTTCGATGCCGGCCTCGATCCGCTCATCGCCGCGGCCCGCGCCTGCGGCACGGCGTCGCTCGCCATAAGCCGCTCCTATTCGATCGGCGTGCTCGGACATCCCGTCGAGGACATCGCCAAGGCCGGCCTCGTCGCCATCGCGGTGACGAACGGCCCGCCCAACATCGCGCCCTGGGGCGGCAGGACGCCGCTTTTCGGCACCAACCCGATGGCATTCGCGGTGCCGCGCCGCAGCGCTCCGCCCTTGATCATCGATCAGGCGGCAAGCGTCGCGACCAAGGTCGCGCTGTTGAATGCCGCAAAGACGGGGGAAGCCATTCCGGCCGGCTGGGCCTTCGACGCCGAAGGACACGAGACCCGAGATCCGCAGGCCGCGCTGAAGGGCAGCATGGCCGCCTTCGGCGGGGCCAAGGGCGCCAATCTCGCTCTTCTGGTCGATCTCCTTGCAGGCGGCCTGACGGGAGCAAATTTCTCCAAGGATGCGAGCCCTTACGGCAAGGCGGACGGACCGCCACCAGGCGTTGGCCAGCTGTTCATCGCCTTCGCGCCTGACGCCTTCGCGCCGGGCTTCCTCGAACGTGTCGAGGAGATCGCGACCGCCATGCTGGCCCAGGATGGCGTGCGCCTGCCGGGAGACCGCCGCCTCGCGGCACGAGCGCGCATTGCGCTCGAGGGGGTCGCCGTCCCGGACGAACTCCTCGCCTCGATTGCCGCCTAGGCTCGGCCGATGAAGATCACCGCGATCAGGGCGACGCCGGTCAACATCCCGCTCGAAGCGCCTTATCTGTGGTCCTACGGATCGCTTGCCGGCTTCTCGAAGACGATCGTCGAGGTCGAGACCGATGCGGGCCTCATCGGACTGGGCGAGGGCCCCTCGCCTGCGAATGTCGCGACCATCGAGCGGGCCTTCGCGCCGCGCCTCATCGGCCGTGATCCGATCGACATCAACGGTGCGGAGCTCGCCTGCGTGCCGAGTTGGCGCGGCGTCGGACCCGATGTCGATTTCGGCCTGGTGCGCGCCTTCGGTGCGATCGAGATGGCGTTGTGGGACATTCGCGGCAAGGCCTGGGGAAAGCCCCTCTACGAGTTGCTCGGCGGCGCCTATCGCAAGCTCATCCCTTTCACCGATTATTTCGCCTTCCGCGAAGCGAAAGCCGGCATCGGCGACGAGAAGCGACCGGAAGAGGTGGTTGATTATTGCTTGAAGCTCGAGGCCGAGCGCGGCACGACCATGTTCGAGGGCAAGGTCTCGACGGCTGACCCCGCTCCCTCGATCCGCATGCTGCAGTTGTTGCGCGCCGCGCTCGGGCCGAAGGCAATCATCCGCATCGATTCCAACAAGGCCTATTCGCTCACCGAAGCACGGCGCATCGCGCGCGCCATCGAGCCCCTCGACATCAGGTGCTGGGAAGACCCTGTGGCGAGCTTCGAGGATATGGCGCGGCTGCGCCAGCACACCACCATTCCCTTCTCGGCACATGCGCCCGATCTGCGTCGCGCCGTTGCGCTCGGCGTGCCGGAGGCCTTGTGCACAGACGTCAACGTGCATGGCGGCATCGGCCGGGCGCTTCGCTTCATCGGCGCCTGTGAGGCGATGAATGTCGATTTCTGGTGCTATTCGGGCGATTCAGGGATCGCCAGCGCCGCCTATCTGCATCTCGCCGGGTCTCATGCCCATATCCGTGAACCCTCGCAATCCCTGTTCCGGATGCAGCCCCTCGACGTGATCGAGGAAGGCCCCTTCCGGCCGAAGGCCAATATGGTGAAGGTGCCGGAGGGTCCCGGCCTCGGTGTCACGCTGTCGAAGGACAGGCTTGCCCATTGTCACCGGCTCTTCCAGGAGGAAGGCCCCTATGACAAGTTCCATGATCCCGATCGACCCGATCGCTTCCGCCGCCTGCCGCTCGCCTGACCGAAGGAATGCTCATGTCCGCACATGCATCGATGCCGCCGATCTATATCACCTACATGAATCGCTTCGACGTCGAGGCGCTGGCGATCGGCGACGATGAGATCCTGGACGCCATCGAGAAGCAGCTCGCGACACAGGGACGCGGCGAAGCGGTCATCGAGCCGCGCATGCATCTCGAGCCGGGCGTGGCGCGCGGCCATTTCAACGTGCTGCGCGGCTCGCTCGGCGGCGAGGTGGACGCAGCGGGCGTTAAGGTCGTCTCTGATTTCTACGACAATTACCAGCACAACCTGCCGTCCGAACTGGCGATGCTGATGTTGTTCGACCGGCATAAGGGCGTGCCCAAGGCGATGATCGACGCGTCCTCGATCACCGATATGCGCACCGGCGCGGTCACCGCCATCGGCGCGAAATATCTGGCGCGCAAGGGATCCAAGGTGCTCGGTCACATCGGGGCGCGCGGCACCGCCTATTGGAATGTCCGCCTGCTCGACAAGCTGTTCCATTTCGACGAGATCCGGGTGCATTCCCGCCGCAAGGAAAGCCGCGACGCCTTCGGCGCGAGGCTCGAAGCCGATCTCGGCAAGAAAGTGATCGTCACCGAAGACTGGAAATCCTGCGTCGAGGGCGCCGACATCGTGGTCGAGGCCTCGCGGCTGGTCGAGCCCGAACCGATGCTGAAGACGCAGTGGATCAAGAAGGGGGCGCTGGTGATGCCCTACGGCACGATGAGCGCCGTCGAGGTCTCGCTCGCCGACATCGCCGACAAGTTCCTGATGGACGATTTCGGCCAGGCGCGCGCCGGTCGCTTCGGCGCGCTCAAGCCGCTCTTCGATGCCGGCAAGCTGCATGAAGGGCGCTTCCATGCGGAGATCGGGCAAGTCGTGGCAGGCCTCAGGCCCGGCCGCGAGCGCGACGATGAGACGATCCTGTTCTGGCATCGCGGCCTGTCGCTCTCCGATATCGCGCTCGGCCATGCGATGCTGGAAAAGGGAAAGCGCCTCGGCATCGGCCAGCGCCTGAGATTCGCGTGAGCAGCTTGATCGCCAATGCGCGCATGTACGCGGTCGCGCCGGAGGCGGAGGCCGCCTGGCGCGAGCTGATCGCGCATGTGACCGCCGAGGCCGGCATCGCCCTCGATTACCTGCCCTACCCGGCGCCGCAGCCGCTCGAGCAGCTTTGGGGGAGGCCGGATCTCGGCGCGGTGCAGATGTGCGGCTATCCCATTGCCATGCGGCTCTCCGAGGTGACGCCGCTGGCGGCGCCGATCCCGGCCGCCGCTTGGGCCGGCGGCCGAGCCGTCTACCGCTCGGACCTGATCGTAAAGGCGGATTCGCCCTATCGCGCGCTCGAAGACACCTTCGGCGGGCGCGCCGGCTGGACGGTCGAGCACTCGCATTCGGGCTTCAACGCCTTCCGGCATCACCTTCTCGGCTACCGTACGCCCGCGCGGCCGCTTCTCTACCGCGAGGTTCTCGTCAATCTCATCACCGCGAGGCGCATTCTCGACGCCGTCATCGCCGGCGACATTGATGTCGGCCCGCTCGACGCCTTCTGGCATATGCTGATCCGCAAATACCGGCCGGAGCTGACCGCAGGCGTGCGCGTCATCGAATCGACCGAGCTCGCGCCCATGCCGGCCTTCGTCGCCTCGAGCTCGATGGAGCCGGAGAGTGTCGCGAAGCTGAAGCAGGCCTTTGCCCAAGCCAGGAACAGGCCCTGGTTCCCTCCCCTCGCGCAAGCGCTTTTGATCGAGGGGTTCGTCGCCGTCGATCAGAGCGACTTCGCGACGACGCTCGCATGGGACAGCGAGGCGCACGCCGCCAATTATCCTTTTCCGGCGTGAGCGCCGGATGACGGGAGCCTCGATGCGCATTGCGGTTCTCGGCGCGGGTTCGGTTGGTGGTGTCGTCGCCTGGCATCTCGCCCGGGCCGGCGCGGAGCCGGTGGTCGTGGCGCGCTCCGAAAGCGCCGAGCGCCTCGCCCGCGAAGGCCTGACCTTGATCGGTGCGTCCGGGCCTGAAACCGTCAAGATCGCGGCAACCGCCGATCCTCAGGCGTTGGGCTCGCGAGATCTCGTCATTGTGGCGCTCAAGGCGCAGGACTGGCCGGCGGCCCTGCCGCTGCTACGCCCGCTTCTCGGCGATGAGACGATCGTGGTGCCGATGCTGAACGGCATGCCCTGGTGGTATTTCCAGGGCTTGCAGGGAGCCATGGCATCGCGCCGCATCGTTGCCGTAGACCCTGATGGCGCACTCGGCGACGCGATCCCGGTTCGCCATATTCTCGGCTGCGTCGTCTATATGGGCGCCTCGCGCGAGGCGCCCAATCGCATCCGCTGGAATGGCCGCCGGCGCCTGTTGCTCGGCGAGCCGCCAGGTGGCGCGAGCCCACGTCTTCAGCGCGTCGTCGGGCTGCTCGCCGATGCGGGCCTCAACGCCGAGGCCGCACCCGACATCCGCCGCGCCATCTGGCAGAAGATCCTCGGCAATGTCGCCCATAACCCACTGTCGGTCGTGACCGGCGCTGCGATCGGCCACCTGGCGACGGAACCGCATCTCAAGGCGATCATGCGCGCCGTCATGGAAGAGGCAGCGGCGGTCGCGGCGGCGCTCGGCGTCACCGGATTCGATATCGAGGAGCGTCTGCAGGTCGCGCCCGAAATGATGGATTTCCGCACGTCCATGCTTCAGGATTTCGAAGCCGGGCGTCCGCTCGAGCTCGGCGCCATCGTGGATGCGGTCATCGAGATCGGCAAAGCAGAGGGCGTGTCGACGCCGGTCCTCTCGACGATCGGTGCGCTCGCCCGTGATCGGTGGCAGGCCAAGCATGGCGCACCGAGGTTGGAGTGAGCGCTGGAGCCGCGATGAGCGCTGTCAATCCCGGAGTTGCCGTCGCCGGCCCATGGGGCGTCCGAAGATTGTGCATTTCATCGAGCGGCGCTCCCGATCGGCGCAACGACGTCCCGATCCTGCGGCAAGTCTTGGAGCGGCAAGTCTTGGAGCGGCTTTGCCGGCCGGCGTCCCCACCGCGCGAAGCGGCTGAGGTAAATGTAGATCACGGGCGTCGTATAGAGCGTCAAGATTTGCGACAGCATAAGGCCCCCGACAACAGCTATTCCGAGGGGGCGGCGCAGCTCCGATCCCGCTCCGCTACCGAGCGCCAGCGGCAAACTGCCGAGCAGCGCCGCCATCGTGGTCATCATGATGGGGCGGAACCGCAGCAGGCACGCCTCGTAGATCGAGTCCCGCGGCGTCATATTGCGGTTGCGCTCGCGATCGAGCGCGAAATCGATCATCATGATGGCGTTCTTCTTGACGATGCCGACCAAGAGGATCACCCCGATCAAGGCGATCAGGGAAAAGTCGTAGTGCAGCACCATCAACGCCAGGAACGCGCCGACTCCGGCCGACGGCAATGTGGAGAGAATGGTGAGCGGATGGATGAAACTCTCATAGAGAATGCCGAGGACGATGTAGACCGCGATGATCGCAGCCGCGATCAGGTAGGGCTGATTGGCGAGTGAAGATTCGAACACCTTCGCCGATCCCTGATAGCGTGCGGTCAGCCTCGCCGGCTTGGCGACCTTCTGCTCCATGGCTCGGATCGCGGCGATCGCGTCGCCCAAGGAATGGCCTGGCGCCAGGTTGAAGGACAAGGTGACTGACGGAAACTGATCCTGATGATTGATGGTCAGTGGCGTTACCGAGCTTTCGTATCTCACCAACACGGAAAGCGGCACCATCTGGCCCGCCGTGGCGGAGCGCACGTAGAGCCGATCCAGTGCCGAGGCGTCCTCCTGAAACCGCGGCTCCAGCTCGAGCACGATGTGGTGCTGATCGAGTTGGCCGAAGATGGTCGCGACCTGACGCTGGCCGAAAGCATCGTAGAGCGTGTCGTCGACCGCTTGCGGCGTGATCCCCAGCCGACCTAGGGCATCACGGTCGATCTTGAGCGTCATGCGCGGCGCGGCGGCCTGCAGGTCGCCCGTCACGTCCTGCAATTCTGGAAGAGCGGAGAGTTGCTTCAGAATCCGGGGGGCCCAAGCGAATAGTTCCGCCACGTCGGGATCCTGGAGCGTATATTGGTATTGGGTCTTGCTGACGCGGGCGCCGATCTGCACGTCCTGCCGGGCCTGGCCGAATAGCGCGATGCCCGGGACTTTCAGAGCCGCCTTGCGCAACCGCGCGAGAACCTCCGTTGCGCTCGCCTTGCGCTGGGCGAGAGGTTTGAGATCGATCAGGATTCGGCCGGTATTGACCGTCGGGGTCGCGCCGACCCAGTAGTAGGCGGTCTGCACGTCGGGATCCGCAAGCACGATCTTCGCCAGTTCCTTCTGGTGCTCGACAATGGCGACATAGGAAATGTCCTGGGCCGCCTCCGTAGTTGCGAAGATGGCACCGTTGTCCTGATCCGGGAAAAACCCCTTGGGAATGGCAACATAGAGATAGGCGGTCCCAGCCAGCGTGGCCGCGAACAAGACCATGATGACCGGCCCGTGCCGCAGCGACCATCGCAGACTGGCGGCATAACCGCGCAAGGAGGCATTGAAGATAGCCTCCAGTACCGCCTCCACCCGTCCCTGGCGCCGGGTAAGATCCAAGGGCTCGAGAAGCTGCCCGCACATCATCGGGGCCAAGGTGAGCGATACGCATCCCGAGACCAGGATCGCGACGCTGATCGTAACCGCGAATTCGCGGAACAGCCGCCCGATCAGGCCGCTCATCAACAGGAGCGGAATGAAGACGGAAACCAGCGAGAGTGTCATTGAAAGGATCGTGAAGCCGATCTCGCGCGATCCGGCCAGGGCGGCCTCGAGAGGCTTTTCGCCGGCTTCGAGATGCCGCGTAATGTTTTCCACCATCACCACCGCATCGTCGATGATGAAGCCGACCGCGATGGTCAACGCCATCAGCGAGACGTTGTCGATGGTGTAGCCGCAAACGAACATCACCGCGCAGGTGGCGAGCAGAGAGACCGGGATGGTGACGCAGGGAATGAGCGTCGCGCGCACACGGCGCAAGAAGAGAAATACGACCAGAACGACCAGAGCGACGCTCAGCGCCATCGTGGCCTGGACACCGGCAACGGACGCGCGGATCGTCTGCGTCCGATCGCCGAGCGCCTGCACTCTGATCGAGGGCGGAAGCGCGCGTTGAAGCTCCGGCAGGGCATCCTTCACGAGCTGCACGGTCTGGTTGATGTTGTAGCCGGGCTGCTTATGCACATCGATGATCACGGCCCGTTCGTCGCCGAGCCAGGCCGCCTGCCGAATGTCCTCGACGCCGTCGATTGCCGTGCCGATGTCGCCAACCCTGATCGGGGCACCGTTCTGATAGGCGACGATGACCGCGTTGAACGCGGATGCGTCGAATAATTGGTCCGTGGAATCGAGCGTCAGCGACTTCTTCATGCCGTCGAGCGTGCCCTTCGGCGCGTTCACGGTTGCGGTGCCGATCGCGGCGCGAATATCCTCGAGACTGAGCCCCCTCGCCGCAATCGCCATCGGATCGACCCGAATGCGGATCGCCGGCTTCTGCTCGCCGTGAAAATCGACCAAGCCGACACCCGTGATCCGCGATATTTGCGGCGCCAGATAGTTCTCGACGTAATCGTCGACTTTCGAGATCGGCAGATCGTCGGACGTCACCGCGATTGACATCAGCAGCGCATCGGCGGGATTGACCTTCTCGTAGGTCGGTGGGTCTGGCAGGCCTTTCGGAAGCTGCCCACTCGCCGCGTTGATCGCGGTTTGGACATCCTGCGCCGCCGCATCGATGCTGCGCCCAAGTTCGAATTCGACCTGGATCGCGGTGCTCCCGAGCGACGAGCTGGAGCTCATCGAGGTGACGCCCGAAATGAGCGCGAGGTGCCGCTCGAGCGGGGCGGCAACCGAGGTGGCCATCGTCTCGGCGCTGGCGCCTGGAAACTCGGTCCGAATCTGAATCGTCGGAATGTCGACTTGCGGCACGCCCGCGATCGGCAGGATGAAATAGGCCACGAGCCCGACCAGCGTCAGGCCAGCCATCAGCAGAGTGGTGGCGATCGGTCGGACGATGAATGGCGCGGAGATGTTCATTTCGGTTCGAGCATGACCTCAATTCACGGTTTGAGCGGCCTGCGGGACGATCTCGACCCTGGTTCCGGCCTCAATTCGATATTGGCCGTCCGTCGCCACCAGCTCACCCTGCTGGACGCCGCTGTCGATGACAGCCACGTCCCTGTTGGCGAAGCCGATTTTGATCGGCCGCTTGCGAACGATATTGCTGTTGTCGATGACGAACGCTTAGATGCCTTCGGCCCCACGCTGCACTGCGGCCGCCGGAATGGTCACTGCGTCGCGCCGCACTTCGAGCTGGAGACGGACGGTCACGAATTGCCCGGGCCAGAGGTTTTCGGAAGTGTTGTCGAAAGTCGCCTTGTAACGGATCGTGCCGGTCGCGACATTGACCTGATTATCGATGACGGCGAGCTTGCCGGCCGCCAATTCGCGGTCGGCGTGATCTTGAGCCACGACCGAGACGGCGCCCGCTCTCATGCGATCGCGAATCTGCGGCAACGAATCTGCGGGCAAGTCGAACGCGACCGAGATCGGGTGCATCTGATTGATCATGACGATCCCGGAGCTGCTGCCCGCCCTCACGATATTGCCGATGTCGATGAGCCGCGTCCCCGTTCGCCCCGTGATCGGCGAACGGATCTTGCAGTAGTTCAGTTGAACTTGCGCAGCCTCGATCGTCGCCTGATCTGCTGTCGTGCTCGCTTCGAGCTGAGCGACCTGAGCTCGCGCGGTGTCGAGTTGCTGGGTTGTGCCGGCACCGGTGCCCACCAGCTTCTGGGCCCGGTCCAGGTCGAGGCGCGCATTGGCGAGCTGCGCCTGATCCTTGAGCTTGGCCGCCTGTGCCTGAGCCAACGCTGCCGCCAAAGGTTGCGAATCGATTTCCACGAGGACATCGCCCGCGCGCACATCTTCGCCTTCCTGGAAGTTGATCTTGACGATCTCGCCGTCCACTCGGCTCGTCAGCACCACGCTGTTGAAGGCGCGAACCGTCCCCAATCCGGTGAGGAAAATCGGCACATCGGCACGACGGACCTCGGCCGCCACGACTGGGACAGCCGCCACGGAGCCCTGCGCGGCAGCCGTCTGCGACGCATTGGGCGATGCCCCATGCTCGAGCCAGCCCCAGGCGACGCCGGCGGCGACAAGCGACAGAACCGGAATTGCCAGCCATTTATGCATGTTGGCGCCGGACTCACGATCTGCTTTTCTCGGCCTACGGATAACAGCTCTCGTGAATCCATATAGGCGCTGGAGGAGGGCGGAAGCTAGAGCCCACCAAGCCGTCGGCCTTGGCCGCCAAAAGACGGCGATAGGTCATCAGACGCGCTTTCTCGACCAGCGGTTTGAGCGGCTCCTGCAGCCTCTCGCTCACCATGACCTGCAGGACGAACAAGACATGCGGGCATATCTGCTGACGCCGCGCGAGGAATTCGTCACCAAAATGAATCTCGATCGCCCTTATGAGTCAAATGGCGACAGGATCAACAGCGCGGCGCCATACTGCTAACTTGTTCGAGCCACACACTCGTCTGGCCTCGCCGATGGCTAGCGGTCGAGCGCCAGATGTCGCAGCCTGAGCGCGTTGCCGATCACACTCACCGAGGACAGCGCCATGGCGGCCGCCGCGATGATGGGCGAGAGCATGAGCCCGAAGATCGGGTAGAGCACGCCTGCGGCGATCGGCACGCCTGCCGAATTGTAGATGAAGGCCAGGAACAGGTTCTGCCGGATATTGCGCATCGTGGCCTTGGAGAGCCTTCGCGCCCTGACGATCCCCATAAGGTCGCCCTTGAGCAAGGTGACGCCGGCGCTCTCCATCGCGACATCGGTTCCCGTCCCCATGGCGATGCCGACATGCGCGGCCGCAAGGGCCGGCGCATCGTTGACGCCGTCGCCGGCCATGGCGACGATACGGCCTTCACGCTTCAGCTTTTCGACGATCGCGCTCTTGCGATCGGGCAGCGTATCGGCCTCGACCTCGTCGATGCCGAGCCGACGCGCCACCGCCTCGGCGGTCGCCCTGTTGTCGCCGGTGAGCATGACGACGCGGATGCCATCCGCCCGCAGGGCTGTGACGGCCTCGGGGGTCGTCGGCTTGATCGGATCAGCGATCGCGATCAGGCCGGCTTGCCGGCCGTCGATGCCGACGAAGATCACCGTTGCGCCGTCGGCACGCAAGGCATCCGCCTCGGGCGCGAGCGACGCGGATTTGATGCCGAGCCCTTCGAGATAGGCGGCATTGCCGAGCGCGACCCGCCGTCCCTCGACCGTACCTGCAACCCCCTTGCCGGCGGGCGCTTCGAAATCCGTCGCCGGCGGCAAGGCGAGCCCTCGTTCCTGCGCCGCGGCGAGGATGGCGGCAGCGAGCGGGTGCTCGGAAGCGCGCTCGACCGCGGCGGCAAGGCGCAGCACTTCTTGCTCGGTGAAGCCATCCGCCGGCCGGATCGCCGTCAGGCGCGGCTTGCCTTGCGTGAGAGTGCCGGTCTTGTCGACGACGAGCGTATCGACCTTTTCCATCTGCTCCAGCGCTTCAGCGTTCCTGATCAGGACACCGAGGTGAGCGCCGCGCCCGACGCCGACCATGATCGACATCGGTGTCGCGAGCCCGAGCGCGCAGGGGCAGGCGATGATGAGCACCGCCACCGCCGCGACCATCCCATAGGCAAAGCGCGGCTCCGGACCGAAAGCCATCCAGGCGATGAAGGCGAGGATGGCGACGGCGATCACGGCGGGGACGAACCAGGAAGCGACCTGATCGGCGAGGCGCTGAATGGGGGCGCGGCTGCGTTGCGCCTGCGCCACCATCTGCACGATGCGCGACAGCATCGTATCGCTGCCGACCTGCTTTGCCTCGATGATCAGCGCGCCACCCTGATTGATGGTGGCGCCGATGACGCGGTCGCCCAAATCTTTCGCCACCGGCATCGATTCGCCGGTCACCATCGCCTCGTCGACATGCGAACGCCCTTCGATCACGATGCCGTCGACCGGCACCTTCTCGCCCGGCCTGATGCGCAACCGGTCCCCGACCGCGACCACATCGAGGCCCACCTCCTCCTCGGTGCCATCGGGCTTCACCCGCCGCGCCGTCTTGGGCGCGAGATCGAGCAGCGCCCTTATGGCGCCGGAAGTCTGCTCGCGCGCCCGCAATTCGAGAACCTGGCCGAGAAGCACGAGGACCGTGATCACAGCAGCGGCTTCGAAATAAACCGCGACCGCGCCGTCCATCCCGCGAAACGCCACCGGAAACAGGCCAGGCGCCAGGGTCGCGAAGACGCTGTAAAGCCAGGCGACGCCGGTCCCCATGGCGATCAGCGTGAACATGTTGAGATTGCGCGTGACGAGCGACTGCCAGCCGCGCTCGAAGAAGGGCGAGCCCGCCCAGAGCACGACAGGCGTCGCCAGGACGAACTGGACGAGGGTCGAGACCTGCGGCGAAATCCAGCCATGCAGCTCGACGAGGTGCCCGCCCATTTCGAGGAGGAGCACCGGTAGCGTGAGCGCGAGCGCGATCCAGAACCGCCGCGTCATGTCGGCAAGCTCGGGATTGGGGCCGGCATCGGCCGTGACCAGTTCCGGCTCGAGCGCCATGCCGCAGATCGGGCAGGAGCCGGGGCCCTCTTGCCGGATTTCCGGATGCATCGGGCAGGTGAAGATCGTTCCGGGGGTAGCGGAAAGTGGCAACGCCGGCTTTGCAGTAGAGTCGGGCGAGAGATAGCGCTCAGGATCCGAGCGGAACTTGCTCGCGCAGCCGGCCGAGCAGAAGAAGAAGCTTTGTCCCTGTTCGTGGCGGTTCTTGGCAGTGCGCGTGTCGACCGACATGCCGCAGACGGGATCAAGGGCGGTATGATGGTTATGCTGATGATCGTGACGATGCGGCGCGCCTTGCCCGCCGGCGGCTCCGTGACCGTGAGAGCAACAGGATCCGCCGGGCTGTGCCGAAGGGTTGTGGGTCGATGCAGCTGTCACGGTCAAAACTCGCCTCTTCAATACGCCATACCTCATAGGGGTATATGGCCCTTGCACAGATATACCCGATCGGGGTATAGATCAAGGATGCTCGGCGAAACCAAAGCCTCCTGCCTCAAACGCCTGAACCGGATTGCGGGTCAGGTGCGCGGCGTTGCGCGCATGCTGGAGGAGGATCGCTACTGCATCGACGTGATGACCCAGATCTCGGCTGTTCGCGCGGCGCTCGCCCGCGTCGAGGACGAGATCCTGAAGGACCATGTCGGGCATTGCGTCGAGCATGCAATCGCCATCGGCGACAAGGACGAGCAGCGCCGCAAGGTCGCCGAGCTCGTCGATGTGCTGGGCAAGGTGGCGCGCTGAATGTCGACGCCCTCGCCCAAAGCCGAGCCGCATGATCGCCTGCGAAGTGCGGGCATGCCCCGCCTCGTCGGTGCAGTCCTGATATGGGTCGCCGCCCTGCTCCTCGGCGTGGCTATGCAATTGCCGGGCGCTTCGCCGGCTGCGGCTTCCCCCTCCCCTCATGCGCATCATCATCATTCGTATGGCGAGGTCGCGCCCGTTTCGCCGTCGGCAAGCGGAACGATCTCGGCGCATCGCCTGCCCGCGCAACTCTATTGGGGAGTCAAAGACCGCGGCCTGGCCGTCGACCATGCCTCGACATGCCCGAACCATTGCGGCGGCGAGTGTGACCCTGGCGGCACATGCTGCGCTGCCGGCGGCGTGACACTTCTCGGAACCGCCGACGCTGAAATTCATGCCGTGACGGCCTCTGCATTGCGGCTAACCGTTCAGCAAGACGAGATGCCGGATTCCGGCCCCATCTACCTCATTCCCCGCCCGCCGAACCACGTCGCCTGACGGCGGATCCTCATCCGCCGCGGCCGGTGCCGTCCAATGATGGACCTGCGCCCGCCAGCTGACGTGAATGGACCATGACGCGCTCGCCAATCGGCTGACGCGCCCGGGTCGCCATCAATTCCTTCGATGCGCAGGACCAAGACGCTCCTCGATGAGCGCCCTTTCCACGACGCAACTCCATGGCGGAGCGATGCTTCGATTTTTCTCGCTTATCCTGACAGTGACCGCGATTGGCGGCTGCAGCGTTGCGCCGCCATCGCACGGCCTCATCGCTTCCGCTGATCCCGCCGCGCGTGTGCCGGCGATCCGCTACGAGAACGTGGCCGATGCTACGACGACCTATCGACCTGTCGACCCGCATGGGTGGGGAGATGTGGGCGGGGAGGCTGCACCCAAGGCTTCAGCGCCCAACGCTTCGGCGCCCAAGGCTTCGGTGCCAAAGTCATCGACACCCATGCCGGCCGGCAAGCCCCAAGCGATGCCCGGGATGAATGGCGGGGCGGACCAATGAGTCGCGTGACCTCACTCTTTTACGCCTCGCGCCGCATGGGGCTCGCCGCTCTGCTGACGCTCGGCGGCTGTGCGACCTTCTCGCCCGATGGCGGCATGTCGGCCGTCAGCGAAGCGGCCCGCGCCGATCTCGGCAAGGATGTCGTCAAGGTGAGCGACGACACGATGGCGGCCGGCGCCGATGCACGAGTTCAGCAATTGCTGAAGAAGCCACTCAACGCCAACAGTGCCGTGCAACTCGCACTCCTGAGCAATAAAGGGCTGCAGGCAGCCTATAACGCGCTCGGCATCTCCGAGGCCCAGTTCGTCCAGGCGAGCCTGCCACCCAACCCTGTTTTCTCCGTCTTCCGGCTCGGCGGTGGCATGGAGCTGGAGATCGAGCGGCGGATCGTCGCCGATCTTCTGGCCCTGATGACGCTGCCGGCACGCCGGGACATCGCCGAGACGAAATTCCGTACCGCGCAATTGCGGGCAATCGCCGCGACGCTGAAGCTCGCCGCGGACACGCGGCGGCAATATGTTCGCGCGGTCGCCGCAAACCAGCAGGTCGGATATCTCGTCGAGGCCAAAGGGTCCGCCGACACGGCCGCCGAGCTCGCGAAGCGGCTTGGCGAGACGGGCGCCATGAACAAGCTCGACCAGAGCCGCGAATACGCCTTCTATGCCGAGCTTTCCGCACAGCTCGCCAAGGCGCGCTTGCAGCAACGGCTCGAGAAGGAGCGCTTGACCCGGCTGATGGGTCTCTGGGGTCAGGAGGTCAACTACGCCCTGCCCTCTTCGCTACCGGCACTTCCGAAAGCCGTGAAAGCCTCGCCGCGGATCGAGGCGCAGGCCCTGGAGCGGCGCGTCGATCTCAAGCTGGCGCGCGGCGATCTGGACCTGCTCGCGAAGCAGCTCGGCCTGACGAAGGCGACGCGTTTCGTCAACGCGCTTGCTCTCGCCGGCATCAGCAACTTCGATCGCAGGAAGACCGCGAGCGTCGATCCTGCGACCGGTGTCGTCGATTATTCCAAGGAGAAGACCTCTCGACGCGGCCTCGAGCTCGACTTCGAGGTGCCGATTTATGATTTCGGCGAAGCCCGCAGCCGCGAGGCCGAAGAGACCTATATGCAGGCCGTCAACCGCCTGGCCGAGAAAGCCATCGCCATCCGCTCGGAGGCGCGTGAGGCCTATCTCGCCTATCGCGGCAGCTATGACATCGCCCGCAACTACCAGGGACAGGTGCTGCCGCTGCGCCAGGTGATCCAGGACGAGAGCCTGCTTCACTACAACGGCATGCTGATCGATGTCTTCCAGCTCATCCAAGATGGCCGCGCGCGCATCCTCAGCAATGTCGCGGCCATCGACGCGCGGCGGGATTTCTGGATCGCGGATGCGGACCTCAAGGCCGCGCTCATTGGCGGCGGCATGGACGCAGGCGGAAGCGCCGATGCCATGGCGGCACCTGCCCCGGTCTCAGGCAACGATTGAACCAATGGAAAGAGCAATACGACCAACGAAGAGGAGGAACGCATGTTTTCACGCCGCGGATTCCTGAATGCATCGGCAATGTCGGCCGTCGCCGTCTCGGCGATCGGCTCGCGCGCGCAGGCAGCTTCCATTCCGGAGGCTGCCTCCATGAGGGAGGCCGGGACACAAGGCCCGCTCGTGCCGAAGACCGGCCCCGGCTACAACCCGATCGTGACGCTCAATGGCTGGACCCTGCCTTGGCGCATGAACGGCGAATGGAAGGAGTTCCATCTCGTCGCCGAGCCGGTGGTCCGTGAGATCGCGCCCGGCATGAAGGCCCATCTCTGGGGCTATAACGGCCAGTCGCCGGGTCCGACGATCGAGGCGGTCGAGGGCGACAAGGTCCGCCTCTTCGTCACCAACAAGCTTCCTGAGCACACGACCATCCACTGGCACGGCCAGCGACTGCCGAACGGCATGGACGGCGTCGGCGGGCTGACCCAGCCGCAGATCAAGCCGGGACAGACCTTCGTCTACGAGTTCCAGCTGCGGCGCTCGGGAACCTTCATGTACCACCCTCACGCCGATGAGATGCTGCAGATGGCCATGGGCATGATGGGCTTTTTCGTCGTGCATCCGAGGGACCCGAGCGAGCGCCGCGTCGATCGCGATTTCGTCTTCCTCCTCAATGCCTACGACATCGATCCCGGCAGCTATCTGCCGAAGGTCAACACCATGCTCGATTTCAATCTTTGGACTTTCAACAGCCGCGCTTTTCCCGGCATCGATCCGTTGGTCGTCGCCAAGAACGACAAGGTGCGGGTGCGGGTCGGCAACCTCACCATGACCAACCATCCGATCCATATCCATGGCCATGAATTCCGCGTGACCGGCACCGATGGCGGCTGGGTGCCGGAAGGCGCTTCCTGGCCCGAGGTCACGGTCGATATCGCGGTCGGCCAGATGCGGGCCTTCGATTTCGTCGCCGACGAGCCGGGCGATTGGGCCATGCATTGCCACAAATCCCACCACACCATGAACGCCATGGGTCACACGGTGAAGACCTATGTCGGCGTCAACATGCCCGCGATGCAGAAGAAGATCGCCAAGGTGGCACCCGGCTACATGCCGATGGGCGACAAGGGCATGGCCGATATGGGGGAGATGGAGATGCCCCTCCCCGACAACACGCTGCCGATGATGACAGGATTTGGCCAATTCGGCCCCATCGAAATGGGCGGCATGTTCACGGTCCTGAAAGTGCGCGAGGGCCTCGGCGCGGGCGATTACAAGGATCCCGGACCGTTCAAGCATCCCGTCGGCAGCGTCGCCTACGAATTCAAGGGCTCGTTCGCCGGCGATGCGCCCCGCCAGGGCGCCATCGATAGCGGAGTTCCCGCGGCCGAAGTCAAGGTCGTGAAGCCGGGTACGCTGCCCGGCCACCCCATGGCTCATTAACTGAAGGAGAAGTGTCTATGCTGAAAGCGAAAACTGCCGCCCTTATCGCGGCGACATTCTTAGTGTCCGCGACAGTTGTCGTCGCCGAGGTGCCCTTTGCCTATGGCCATGGCGGCAGCGAATACTCGGCTGGCGAACCTGGCAACCCCAAAAAGCCCGCACGTGTTGTCATCATTACGATGACCGACACTGACGGTAAGATGGGGTATTTCCCCGACCGGGTCGAGGTCCGCAAAGGCGAGCAGATCAAATTCGTCCTGAAAAACAATGGCGCGCTCGAGCATGAATTTATGCTGGCGACCGTTCAGGAAAATGCCGAGCACGCCGAGCTGATGAAGAAATTCCCCGAGATGGAGCATGACGATCCGAACGCCAAATCCATCAAGCCCAAGCAAAGCGCCGAGATTCTCTGGCAGTTCACCAAGGCGGGAGAATTTCAATATGGCTGCCTGATCCCAGGTCACCTGGAAGCCGGCATGCGCGGAACCGTCATCGTCAAGTGAGCGACGAATTCAGCCAACCCATCCCGCACAATGGAGATCATTAATGACTATTCGCAAAACGGTTTTGGCTCTTGCCATCGCTGGCTTGGCCCTGACTTCGACCGCGGCATTCGCCGCCGAGGGCGTCGTCCAGAAGATCGATGCGGCGCAGCAGAAGATTACGATCAAGCACGGCCCGCTCGATAATCTCGGCATGCCGGCCATGACCATGGTCTTCAAGGCGGCCGACCCTACGATGATGACGCTGGTCAAGGTCGGCCAGAAGATCAAATTCGAGGCCGATCGCGTCAACGGACAGATCACCGTGACCAAGATCGAGAAGGCGAAGTAGGGCCGTAATCGCAACGAGCGCGACCATGGCCCGCGAAGGCTTGAACCCAAAACCAATGGCGGTAGCCGCTTCCGACGCGGTCGGGACGGACCGGCGTCGCGTCCTTTGGGTCGACTATGCCAAGGGCTGGTGCATCATCCTCGTCGTGATGATGCACTCGGCACTCGGCGTCGGGCTCGCGGTCGGCGCCACGGGCTGGCTGCACGAGGCCGTCGCCTTCGCCAAGCCTTTCCGCATGCCGGATTTCTTCGTAATTTCCGGGCTCTTCCTCGGTCGTGCCATCGATCGGCCGTGGCGGGATTTCCTCGACAAGCGGGTCGTGCACTTCGTTTATTTCTACGCCCTCTGGTTCTTCATCGCGCTGATCTTGAAAGCAGGCGACCTCGGCATCGCGGCGCCGGCCGCATTCCTTCGCGCTTATCTATGGGGATTCATCGAGCCCTTCAGCTCGATGTGGTTCATCCAACTCCTGCCCTTCTTTTTCGTTGCGACGCGCCTTTGCAAGCGCGTGCCAGCCCCTGCCCTTCTCGCCATGGCCGTTGGGCTGCATATGCTGGCCGCCTTCCATCCGGAAGGCGGCATCTACGCCATGTCGTCGAACCTCACGGGACTGACAACCGTCGATAGCTTCGCGCTGTTCTTCGTCTATTTCATCATCGGCCACCTGTTCCGCAATCATGTGTTCAATTTCGCAAGCTCAATCGGCGCAAGGCCCGGCGCGGCTCTCGCGGGCCTGCTCCTATGGGCTTTGCTCGAAGAGCTGTCGGTGCGCTCGGGCCTGCCGGAGATTCCGGGCCTGACACTGATCTTCGGCTTCGCCGGCGCCTTCGCCGTCGTCACGATCTCGGCTCTCTTGGCGAGGAGCGATGCCGCACCATGGCTCGCCTATTGCGGGCGGCACTCGCTCGTCATCTATCTCTCCTTCTTCGCACCCATGGCCGCGACCCGGCTCTTCCTAGCCAGAACCGAGCTGGCGGAGAATGTCGGGCTGATGTCCGTGATCGTCGCCTTTGTCGCCATCGTTGCGCCGATCATCCTGGACGCCGTCGTCCGCAACACGCCGTTCGACTTCCTCTACCAGCGCCCCAGCTGGGCACGGTTGAAACCGCCTGCGCAAGCCATCGTCAGCTCATGAGCGGCCCCGTCTCGACATCAGGCGAATCGCATGGGAATACCCCAAGGCCCCGACAGGACGAAAGAGACGCGCAAATGGTGACAGTCGCACGGCTGACGGCGGCGTGCCTCGCCTGTGGCGTCCTCTTGAGCATGGTCATTGGTGAACGCGCCTGGGCGCAATGGCAGGCCGAGCCAGCGAGCGGTTCGCGATGTCCGCAGCCAGCTCGCGTGACCGTCGTCAGACAAGTCGAGCCGGTCACCAGCCGCACCGATTTCAGCCTTGACGAGATCGCCGCGCGAGCCAGCCGAAGCCGACAAGCTTCGGGCCATCGGCCGCTTGGATTCTATATCGGTCAGGTCATCTACAAGATCGCCTGGCACGAGGGTCCCGCCAGCGCCGCCGATTGCCCCAACGTCCTTCAGGCTGTCGCCGCCCTTTCGCTGACCGGCCGCCGTATCGAGATCGGGCGAGAGCTCGCCGGGAACCCTTGCCTCTATCAGCGAGCACTTGCTCACTACGGCCGACATGCGACCGCTGACGAGGCAGCTTTCGAGCGCTTTGCCGAAGACATCGAGACGATTCTCAATAGACCAGGCTCAACGCCCGATTCCCGGCACCTGAACGACGCCGGCCATAACCACGTTCTCGAAGACGCCATGCGCTCTGTGATCGACGCGGCTTTGGGGCCGCTCGCCGAAGTAAGGGCCATGGTTCAGAATTCCGTCGATACTCCGTCAGAGATTGAAACTCTTAAAGATATTGCTTGTGATCAAAATGGATGATGTCAGGCGATCGCGTCGGCTCTCTATGTCGGCATCGACCAGCATCGGATATGTTTAAGAGAATTGGTGTGTCTTGCGTGACTTGACCAAAGCACCGACCGGCTACACCGCATTGCAGAAGTCGCTGCATTGGGCGACCGTTCTCATGATCGCGCTGCAATGGTGGACGAGCGGCGCGGTGTTGCGCACTCACGAATTCCATCCTTTGGGGCACCGGCCGGACCCCGCGGATCTATTCCTGCACAAGGTGCATATCTACGGTGGCGTTGCGGTGCTCGGCTTGGTCGGCGCGAGGCTTTTTCTGAGATGGCGACATGGCACGCCTTTGCCACCTCCCATGCTGTCGGCACGTGTCGCCAGTCTCGCCCGGTCGGCCCATGTCATCCTCTATGCCGTGCTCACAGGCCTCGTCCTGACGGGCTTGATCACGACCTATTTCTGGTTCGGGATGGGTCGCGTCCATAAGGGCCTCGTGACGGTGCTCTACGTGATGGTGACCGTGCATGTCGGAGCGGTCATCTGGCATGATTTCGTGCAACGCATTGGGCTCTTGAGGCGAATGCTGCCGCAGTGGAGACGCTGGAGCTCGCCGCCAACTCGCCTGCCTCGCGATGACGCTTGATCGCAGACGCTCTATGAGGCGGCAACCGAGACGGTCGATTATGGAGATAGCTCGATCGACGGCGGTTTCCCTGGTCGGGGCCAGGGGAACGACGGGAGGAGCCTTAGCGCAGTCCTTCAGGAAAAATGGTATGCTGAGCGGCTGATAAGTGGGATCAACCCACAACGGGAGGAGACAATGAAATATGCCCGTATTTCTTGCTTCGCAGGTACTGTCGCCCTGACGCTAGCTGTCCCCGTCGGCCACGCTCTAGCCCACTCGAAACCGGCCTCGATGAGTGCCGCTGAGATCACGCAAGTGGTCAAAGGCAAGATTTGCTCCACAAAAGGAGGGGCCGAGTTCTCCTTCGGTAGCGATGGGCGGTACGGCTATGATGGACTTTGGAAGGACGAGGGCAGCTACGCGGTAAATCGCGGCACGATCACGGTTACGTCGGAAAGTGGTCTCGAGAGATCGTTCGCCATTTCCAAGAAGGGAGGCGCTTTCTACATGGAACAAACTGCGCTCACCTGTGAGACCGCTGGAGCGAAGTGAGATCGCCCGGGTATCACGTCTGCCTCGCTTCAAACATGCTCCTTGGGCGCTGTCTTGCCCGCGCCAGGGACTTTCGAAATCGGTTCTAAATCCACCGACGGACTCGAGCTTTGTTGCGCAGGCAATTTTCTCCGAATTCGCACGCCTTTCGCGATCCTGGGCCTACACCGAACGGGCACTCCCCTCATAGATGAAGGCCATCGGCTTCGGACCAGGCATGTAGCCAGTCTCCAGTCGATCGCAGCGGAAACCGGCGCTCTCGATCATCGTCTGTATCGGGCGATTGAGATGGCAGCCGCCGCTGATGAATTTCCAGGCGGGCGTCAAGCGGTTCTGCCAATTGCGCACGCCCAAGTCAGGCGCGAGGCCATGCTCGATGAATAGCAGCTTTCCGCTCGGCTTGAGCACGCGACGCATCTCCGCAAGCGCATTCGCTGCCTGCGGGATCGTGCACAACGTCCAAGTCGTTACGACGGTGTCGATGCTCTTGGCGTCCAGCGGGATTGCTTCGGCGGAGCCCTCGACCAAAGTCACCGGCACGGCCGAGGCCTCAGCGCGGCGTCGCGCCATCGCGATGAGCTGGGGTGAAGGTTCCAAGCCGAGGACTTCGCGCACCGGAGCTCCGTAGAATGGCAGATTGAGCCCCGAACCGATGCCGATCTCGAGCACCCTCCCCTCTGCGGCCCCGATCACCCGCTGCCGATAAGGCAGGAAGCGCCGGTTGCGCATCGAGAGATGACAGAGCCTCGGCAGGATGATGTCGCTGTAGAACCCCATGAGATAACCTCCGCGGGCCGGCAATCGGAGCGGCCGACTGGAAATCAAGAAGACCGCGGCACTCCCTTTCCACGGCGATCGGCATTGCACGCCGTCCTACCGATGACGGTCTTTTGAGAGGCGACCGTCGCGCCCCATGCTAGCTTGGCGATCCGCCCGCGACCCGATCGAGCGGACTTCTCACAGCCGTGGAAGACGAGCATGCGCATCAATCCGTTTATTGACGTTCTCGCATTTTTGACAGGGCCATCCTATAGCGAGCCCTTCTTCATGGTGATCCTCTATTGGATCGTCGCGCTCGTCAGCGTCGCCATCGCCGTGATCGCGGCACAAAGGCTCCCCGGCCAGACGGATGTCATCCAAATCGGACGGTTCATTGTCCGCTTCATCGTCGGCAGCATGTGGTGGCAGCAAGCCTTGTGGAAATATCCGTCGGACCTTGGCGGGCTCCGCTATTGGACCGAGCAGATGGCCCAGCATTCGGCCTTCGCATTCCACGCGGCCTTCGTGCAGAACGTCATCTTGCCCTATTTCACTCCGATCGGCGTGTGCATCTTCTTCATCGAGATCGCCATCGGCGCGTCGTTGATGATAGGTCTCCTGACGCGACTCAGCGCCTTCTGTGGCGCATTGTTCATCGCCAATTTATGGGTCGGACTTTATCGCGTCGACAGCGAATGGCCGTGGGCTTACGTCTTCCTCATCCTGCTTCTCGCCATCTGTTCACTCGAGGCCTATGGTCGATCGCTGGGATGTGACGCCTTGGTGCGAGGTGATGACGGGATCCGCAACCGCTTTCCCAAATTCATGCTGCGCTTCACGTAACGACCTTCGCGGCTGGAACCTCAAGCGAGACCTTGAACGATTGCGGACAGCAGGCGAAGCGCGTCGGCTGTCCCATCCTCGACGCCTTTTTCGAAATCCGCGCCGTGCTGGCCCATGGCGTTCGTCACATGCGCAAGGCACAAGACGGCCGCCCCCCGCGCTTGGGCCAAGGCGTAAAGCGCCGCAGCTTCCATTTCCACCGCAAGGATGGAGCGCGATTTGGCCGCGTCGATGGCTCGCGCCGTCTCTCGAAACGGAGCATCCGTCGTCCAGCTCGCGCCGACATGCACCTGGAGGCCAGCTTTATCCAAGGCCTCGCGTGACCGTGCGATCAGAAGCGGGTCGGCATCGGCAAATTCGGCAGGTGGAAGATAATGGTGGCTCGTTCCCTCGTCCCGCAGCGCCCTGTCGATCAGGACGAAATAGGGTGCGGCTCCTACCGTCGTGATCTGACCCGCCGAGGTCAGGCTGATCAATAGCTTGCAGCCCATGGAGAAGAGCTGCTCAGCCACCAGCACCGCGTAAGGTGCGCCGACCGCGCGGCCGACGATGCCGATGTCACGGCCTTGGAGCGTGAAGACATCGAGCTCGGAGTGATAGCAGGGCCATGTCTTGGACATGCGGCACTCGCCCTTGTCGCGCAGGCGTCGGACGATGTCGCCGTCGGGGTCGAGCAAGCAGGTCGCGGGAACCTCCGCCTGCGCGAGCCCCTTCTGCCGGCGAGCTTCACGCAATAAGGCCTCCGGGGAGAACACCGATGGTTGGCGATGCCATTTGTGCTGCAATAGCGGAGAGACTGGCGTGTCCTGCAACTTATGGCTCCTTCGATCGGCACATGGCGTCACCCCGTCGTCGCGGAGATCACCCATAAGGTGCGAACCGACATGGTGTGGTGTAACCGTCCGGGAACCGTCAAGAGCGTATGAGTGGCCAAATCGATAGAGCGGCCGGCAGAGGGCTCAGACGGCCGGCATCGCCTCCATCCAACCCGCAGCCCGCTATCGAGAAAACGTGATGACCTCCGGGGTGCGATCGGCGAACCTGACCGGGGGCACCGGTTGAACACGATTAGCGCCGAGCGTATCTGAGGTCTCGCGCAGCTCCTGCGCCTCCGCCCACCCGGCGCGGACGAAGCCATCATCGAGGGGGGTTCCCATGCTCAATCGTCGCGCCGTCATGACCGGCGCTGCCGCTCTCGCGAGCACCGCGGTCTTCGAAACTTTGCCGACTCGCGCCGCCCTCCCATTGTCGGGGTCAGCGAGCGCGCCCGTTTATCGCATCAAGGTCGGGGATATCGAGGTCACCGCGGTCGGTGACGGCTATCTCGACATACCGCTCGATTTATTTCCCAGTGCGAAGGCCGACGAGGCCGACGCCCTCTATGCCAAATCCTTCTTGCCCAAGGGCCCGATCCGGACATGGATCAACACTTATGTGGTCAACAGCGGAGGCCGCCTCATCCTGATCGATTCCGGCACCGCCAAGCTGATGGGCCCGACGATGGGCGATCTGCCGAAGAACCTCGCGGCCGCGGGCATCGATCCGAAGGCGGTGGATACCGTCATCCTCACGCATATGCACCCCGATCACGTCGGCGGCATCACCAATGCCGACGGCACGGCCGCCTTCCCCAATGCCGAGGTGATCGTGCGCGACGCCGAGTATGCGTTCTGGACCGATGACGGCATCGCGAGCCGCGCCCCGCAAGACGTGCAGCCCTTCTTCGCCATGGCCAAGGGCGGCGTGAAGCCGTACCTGTCGAAAACCAGGCGCTTCGACAAGGACGGGGAGGTGGCGAAGGGGGTGACGGCGATAAGCGCTCCCGGACATACTCCCGGCCATACGATGTATCGGATCGACTCAGGCGGTGCCTCGCTGCTGATCTGGGGGGACATCGTTCATTGCGCCGCCCTGCAATTCGCGAAGCCCGACTGGGCGATCAGCTTCGACTCCGATCAGGCGCAGGCTATCGCGAGCCGCAAGCGTGCGTTCGACATGGCGGCGAATGAGCGCCTCCTCGTCGCCGGCATGCATCTGCCATTTCCGGGCATCGGTCATGTGCTCAGGGACGGTTCGGCTTATGGCTACGTGCCGACAGCTTGGAATCCGGTTTTGTGAGACCAGCGTTCTGAACAACCGGGATAGGGCGGCAGGATATCGCGGGCAGGCGCAACCGGTCGCGCAAGCTTGGGATCGCCGCCGCCCAGATCGATGCCGCCGGGGCAAATTGCGCGGCGCTCGGTTGCTCGGTGGTCCCTGCCTCCGAAGGCGTGGCCCTCGCGACACTTGAAAATACCTCGCGCTTCGGCCATCTCCTACGGCGCAAAACTGCGAGAGGGGCCGGTGCCGCGCCAATGACCACCACGCACGCAAAACCCGAAGAAAGCCGCGTCTTCGAAGCGGATGTCGCCAAGCTGCTGCACCTGATGGTGCACTCGATCTATTCCGACAAGGACGTGTTCCTGCGCGAATTGATCTCGAACGCTGCCGATGCCTGCGAGAAGCTGCGCTACGAGGCGATCGCCGCGCCCACCCTCCTCGCCGATGATCCAAAGCCCCGCATCACGCTCGCGATCGACGCCGATCAGCGGCGCCTGAGCGTCGAGGATAACGGCATCGGCATGAGCCGCGACGAGATGGTCGAAGCGCTGGGCACCATCGCCCGCTCCGGCACCAAGGCCTTCATGGATCGGGTCGAGGCGGCCAGAGGCAATGCAGAAGCCGGCAAGGAAGGCGCCAAGCTCATCGGCGAATTCGGCGTCGGTTTCTATTCCGCCTTCATGGTGGCCGAGCGCGTCGATGTCCTGTCGCGCCGAGCGGGGTCGGACGAGGCCTCTCTCTGGTCCTCGGACGGCAAGGGCAGCTATACCGTCGCGCCGGCGGCGCTCGAAGAGGCGCCAGCCAGAGGTACGCGGATCGTCCTGCATCTTATGGAGGACGCCAAGCTCTATACCGAGCGCTACCGGCTCGAGCGCATCGTCAAGGAGCAGTCCGGCCATGTGCCGGTGCCGATCGTTATCGTCGAGAAGCCGGGCGCCGAACCTGCCCAGATCGCGGATGGCGCGGCCCTGTGGACCAAGCCCAAGGCCGAGGTCAGCAAGGACGAGTACGCCGATTTCTATCGCAGCGTTGCCGGCCAGTATGACGAGCCGGCACTGACCGTGCATTACCGCGCGGAGGGCCGGCACGAGTATTCCGTTCTCGCCTTCGTGCCGGGCTCGCGGCCTTTCGATCTCTTCGATCCCGACCGCAAGGGTCGGATGAAGCTCTATGTGAAGCGGGTCTTCATCACCGACGAGGCCGAGCTCGCGCCGCGCTATCTGCGCTTCGTGCGCGGCATCGTGGACACTGCCGACCTGCCGCTCAACCTGTCGCGCGAGATGATCCAGGAGAGCCCGATCCTCGCCGCCATCCGCAAGGGCATGACGAGCCGCATCCTTTCCGACCTCGAAAAATTCGCCGACAGCGACAAGGACGGCTTCGCCAAGATCTGGGAGGCCTTCGGCGCCGTGCTGAAGGAGGGGCTCTACGAGGATTTCGAGCGCAAACAGCAAATTCTCGCCCTGACGCGCTTCAAGACCACGGCCTCGGGCGAGGATTGGCGTTCGCTCAAGGATTATGCGGCTGGCCTCAAGGAGAACCAGACGGCGATCTATTACCTCGCCGGCGACAACCTGGCGCAGCTTCGCGGCTCGCCGCAGCTCGAGGGCTTTCGGGCACGCGGCATCGAGGTGCTGCTGCTGACCGATCCGGTCGACAATTTCTGGATCACCTCGTCCGAGGGCTATGAGGGCAAGCCGTTCAAATCGGTGAGCCAGGGCGCGGCGGACCTCACGCTCGTGCCGAAGCAGGAGGCCGCCGAGACGCCGGCGCCGGAGACGAGCGCGGCCGTCACCGATTTCATCGCCTTCGCCAAGATGACGCTCGGCGAGGCGGTGGCGGATGTGCGCGCTTCCGAGAGGCTGACGCAGAGCGCCGTCTGCCTGGTGGCGCCCGATAAGGGCCCCGACCGGCAGCTCGAGAAGATCCTGCAAGGCACGGGCCGCCTCGGCTCGGCCTCGAAGCCGGTGCTCGAAATCAACCCGACGCACGCACTCGTCGTGGCGCTGGCGACGCGCACCGAGAACGATACGGCTTTCCGCGAGGACGCCGTGTCGCTCCTGTTCGACGAGGCCCGCATCCTCGACGGCGAGCGACCGGAGGATGCGAAGGCCTTTTCCGAGCGATTGGCCCGCGTCCTGGAGCGCGCCTTGCGGTAGTATGCACCTGTCGTTCAATACACTGGTGGACGCATGACCTCGGCAGCTTCCGATAAGGACGACACGGAACGAATGGCTGCGCATAGGCGCAACAAGCTGGTGCTCGATCAGGCCCGTGCTGCAGGTTTGCTTGGCATCGCTAACGACGTGCTTGTATCGGCCCGGCTTCCAGCCAGCCTCGTCGCAGCCGCGAAGCATCGCGCCCATATCGCCTCGGACACGGAGTTGCTTAAGATAGCTCTGTCGCGTCTGGCTCTTGAGGATAATTTCGGTCCGAAGCTCGTCCGTCGCAAGGGCGGTATTCCGCGAGGGCTCGGCCTGGATTTCTGATTTCGACTGTACGCTCGGAGCTCGTCGTCGGCCTCGATGCCCAAGTGCAAAGGATGGTCCTGCTCGCAGAGCGTGGCGAGCCATTGCCACTCTCCGCTCAGGTCTCACTCCACAGGCATTGTCCAGGGCCAAAACCCGTTGTCGCGACGGTTGCGATCGGCTTCGAACCTCACATCCGTTAGAAATTATATGTGTTTTACATGCACTTGCGTCAATTCTTTTCCGTGATCTTGCAACTCTGCCCATGCGTGCAATGGCGCCGGCCTGGAAACCATGCTGGCCAAGGCGAGCGTATCAGGTTATGCGCATTCCCCTGAAGTCGGGCGGGCAAGGCCCTGTAACGGAAAGTGTCGATGGACGCGTCGCAGGCGCCTACAGCGCCGCCGCAATCTCTTGAGCGTGCGCAGTCTCCCGACCGGGCGCAATCGCGTGGGCGCACCCAGGCCACATGGTCGCGTTTCGCCCGTCGTTTCGTTGCGGTGTTCCTGAGCGGGCTGGTCGCGATCTTCGCCGTCATCGTCGCCGTCGATCCTCTCGATAGCGGGCGCTTCCCGAGATTCACGGCGGGCGGCCCTCTCGACAGCGATGGGCGCGTGGCCGATGTCAGCCGCGGACAGGATCCGCGCTTCGACGCCGCGATCATCGGCAACTCGCATCTAATGCTGCTCGACCCGAAGAGGCTGAGCGCAGCAAGCGGCCTCTCCTTCGTGCAATTGGCGGTGCCCGCCGAGCGCAAGCGGGAGGACGCCGTGATGGTCGGATGGTTCCGGCGCAACCATGCGAAGGTCGCAGCCTTCGTCATCAACGCCGATTCGACGATCTGCGATCGCGATCCCACTCTGCCGCTCGCAGCCCCTTTTCCCTTCTGGCTCTACGGCTCGGATGTCGGCTATCTGTCGCATCTGATGAGCGCCGACATGCTGCGCATCGGCATCAAGCGCGTCAGGGTGACCATGGGGCTCGCGCACAGCTCGGACCCGAGCGGGCCTGTCGTCGAGGAGCAGAAGCTCGCCTTCGGCAAGCCGCCGCTGCCGGTGGAGCCGCCGCCGACCGACCTCTCCCCCGCCCTCCTCGGCGATGCCGCCTTCCCGGCCATGGACCATATCGCCGCGGCGCTCGAGGGGCTGTCGTCACACAGCCTCGTCGTCTTCGTGACCCCGCCCGCCCATATCTCGGTGCTGCCTCTGCAGGGCACGGAGGACTGGCGCGAGATGAAGACCTGCAAATACGAGCTGGCGCGCCGCGTCGCCGCCCATCCGAATTGGCGCTATCTCGACTATTTCCTCGATACGCCCGAGACGCGCAACGCCGATAATTTCGTCGACAACAACCATTACCGTGCGCTGTTTGCCCGCAAGATCGAAGGCGATATCAGCGAGGCACTGCGCCCCGTCAGCTCGGCTGCGTTGATCGGCAACTAAGACCATGTCGGGCAAGATCAAATAATGCTGTTCCAATCGCAGGAATTCATCCTGCTCTTCCTTCCTCTTCTGCTGATCTGCTATTACCTTGTCGCCAATTCGGTGGCGGCGCGGCAGATCGTGCTGCTCTGCGGCTCGCTTTTCTTCTATGGCTGGTGGGATGTCCGCTTCATCCCGCTGCTCATCGTCCAGGTCACCCTGACCTGGCTCCTGGCGCTGGCGCAGGAGCGGACCGGGCGGCGGGCGTTCCTTATCATCGGCATCGTCCTCAACCTCGCTTCGCTCGCGACCTTCAAATATCTGGACTTCCTCATCGGCAGCACGGAAGCCCTGCTCGGCACGCCGCTGCCTCGGGCCGGCATCGTCCTGCCGATCGGCATCAGCTTCTTCTCCTTCCAGCTGATTTCATATCTCGTCGACCGCATGCGCGGCGATGCGCCGATCTATCCCTTCCGGCAATTCTCGCTCTTCGTCATGGTGTTCCCGCATCTGATCGCCGGCCCGATCGTGCGGCACAACGAGCTCGTCCCGCAATTCGCCGAGAACCCGCTGCGGGAGGGTGCGGCCTTCCGCTTCTCCGCCGGCCTCACCTTGTTCACCTTGGGGCTCGCCAAGAAAGTGCTGCTGACCGAGCGCCTCGCCAAGCTCGCCGACCCGCTCTTTGCGGCAGCGAACGACCACGCCCTCAATTTCGGCGAGGCCTGGACCGCCACCTTGGCCTTCTCGCTGCAGCTCTTCCTCGACTTCTCGGCCTATACCGAGATGGCAATCGGCATCGCCTTGATGTTCGGCCTGCTGCTGCCCGAGAATTTCCGCCGCCCCTATCTCGCGGTCGACCTGCGGGATTTCTGGCGGCGCTGGCACATCTCGCTGTCGAGCTTCATCCGCGACTATCTCTATATTCCGCTCGGCGGCAGCCGCCGGGGGGTCGTGCGCTACGTCATCGCGACGCTCGGCGCCATGGGCCTCTGCGGGCTCTGGCATGGGGCGGGATGGACCTATGTGGCCTGGGGCCTGTGGCACGGCGTCGGTCTCATCATCTGCCATGCCTATGGCTGGCTGAAACGGCCCCTGCCCGTCGGGCTGAGCTGGTTCCTCACCTTGCTCTTCGTGCTCGCCGGCTGGGTGCTGTTCCGCGCGCCGAGCTTCACGGCGGCGGCCTCGATCCTCGCCTCGCTCGCGGGCCTTCACGGGCTTTCCGGCAGTATCAAGGGCATCGGCCCGATCCTGATCGCCGCGGCCGTCTCGGTGCTGATTCCCTCGGCGCATGAGATCAAGGATCGCTGGCTGCGCCCCGATCCCTGGCTCGCCGTGGCGCTGGCGAGCCTTGCGGTCTATTGCGTCCTCGAGGTCGGTCGCGGGCCGCCCATCGCCTTCATCTATTTCCGCTTTTGAGCGGGGCGCAGGGCGCGCTCAGAGAGCCACCGCGAGTCATTCGAGCTTGACCCCCCTGATGCATTCGGCGCGATCTTGAGCTAGAACATGACAGGAACGCCGGACTGTGCCAGGCGTGGCCGTGCGACCGCAGGATGATCGCGAGCAACGCAGGATCGATGCCCCATACGCTGACCTTACTCGCCATCGCGCTCGGCCTTCTCGCCCTTTGGGGTCTCGTCGCCTTGCTGCGCGGGCTCGCCCATGTGGTGAGCGCCCGCAGCCGGATCGCCATGATCGTCGAGCAGCATCTCGAGACCCTGGCGCGGCGCAAGCTGACCCTCGTCAAGACCGACCATTACGGCATCGTCGACGAGAGCGGCTGGCGCAAGGAATATCGCTATTTCGTCGACAAGGTGCTGCTGCCTGAGCTCAACGCAAGGGAGCGCGCGGCGATCCTGTTCCGGCGCGAGGCGTTGCTCGAAGAACTCGTCGCCGTGCCCGTCGCCGAGCGGACGCGCGAGCTCGAGGCCTCCCTCGCCATGGCGCAGGACATCTCGCCGGCCGAGTTCGAGAAATGGTGCTCGAGCGCGCTGCATGAAGCGGGCTGGAGTGCCCGCGCCACCGGCACCTCCGGCGATCAAGGCGCCGATGTGATCGCCGAGAAGGGCGGCGTCACCATCGTACTGCAATGCAAGCTGCATCGCAGCGCCATCGGCAACAAGGCTGTGCAGGAAGCCTTCACGGCGCAGAAGCATTACGGAGCGCAGGCCGCGGCGGTGGTCACCAACGCTGCGTTCACGCGCTCGGCCGAGGCCCTGTCGCGCACCACCGGCGTGCTGTTATGCCATTACAGCGAGCTTCCCCGCCTCGACGATCTGCTGGCGGCGAAGACGGCGCCGGGATGAGCCTGTCGGACGCCTGGCCCTGATTTGAGGCCACGAGACAGCTGTGGACGCGCTGGAACGAAGCGCGGCGTCTCGCGTAATATCCGCGGCGTCAATCATCTTCTCTGCGTCAGGTGCTTCGGGAGAGCTTCATGGACCAACCTCTGGCCTTCATCGGCAATTCACAGCCCATGGGCTTCTTCGCGCTGATCATCATCGGCGGCCTAGCCGGCTGGATCGCCGGCATGATCATCGGATCACGCCATTGGATCTTCACCAATATCCTGATCGGCATCGCCGGCTCCTATGTCGGCTCGGAACTGGCGCAACTTGCGAATTTCGGCCTGCGCAACTCGCTCGACCATTTCATCGCAGCCCTGGTGGGCTCGATCATCGTGCTCTGGGTCTGGCGCGCATTGCATCCAGCGGCCGGCTATCCGCAGGGCCGGATATAGGTGGTCCTGTGCGTCGCGCGGCCTGAGGCGACACGACACGCGCCGCATGTTTGCGCAAAAGCGATCGGTGTCACCTCTCCCCTTGTGGGCTACGGTATTCACACATCTCCGTTTGATGCGCGCCGGACCGCCGGCTTCCAGCCGGCATCTCGTGGGGAAGCTGCCGCCAGCCGAGGGAAGCCGTTCCCAGGGCCGAGGCGGGACATATTCCCGTTGTGTTGCCGGCTGGAAGCCGGCGGTCCAAGTGGCTTCGCCGGACGGGCACTCGCTCCTATTCGCCGTGCGAGATGACGAGCGTCTGCGTCGTCGTGAACTCACGCAGGCCCTCAAAACCCTTCTCGCGGCCATGGCCCGAGCGGCCGAAGCCGCCGAAGGGCAGCTCGATGCCGCCGCCCGCCCCGTAGGAATTCACGAAGACCTGGCCGGCGCGCATCTTGCGGGCGACCCGCACGGCGCGCTTGGCGTCGCGCGACCAGACGCCCGCGACGAGGCCGAAGGGCGTGCCGTTGGCGAGCCTTATCGCATCCGCCTCGTCCTCGAAGGTCATGGCGGCGAGCACCGGGCCGAACACCTCTTCCTGGACGATCTGGTGGCTCTCCGGAGGCCGACCAATCAAGGTCGGAGCCACATAATAGCCGCCCTTGGGAGCATCGGCGACGATGCTGCCTGCCGCAACCGTCGTGAGGCGGTCGGCCGAGGCGGTCGAGAGGAAAGCCTCGACGCGCCGCTTCTGGTTGGCGTTGATCATCGGGCCGAGATCGAGATCGCGCTCCGGCGGGCCGGCGCGCAGCGAAGCGAAGCGCTTGCCCACGGCCTCGACCACGCGATCATAGGCCGAGCGCTCGACCAGAAGCCGGCTGCCGGCCGAGCAGGTCTGCCCGCCATTCTGGATGATGGCGTTGACGACGACCGGCACGAGGCTGTCGAAATCGGCATCGGCGAACACCACTTGCGCGGATTTGCCGCCGAGCTCGAGGGTGACGCCGACATGGTTCTGCGCGGCTGCGGTCTGGATCGCGGTTCCGGTCTGGGGGCTGCCGGTGAAGGAGATGAAATCGATGCCAGGATGGGCCGCGAGCGCCGCTCCCGCCGACCGGCCAAGCCCGGTCACGACGTTGAGCGCCCCTTCCGGGAAGCCAACCTCGAGAGCGAGCTTTGCGACCTTGAGGATGCTCAGCGAGGCGTCCTCGGCAGGCTTCACGACGCAGGCATTGCCCGCCGCAAGCGCCGCGCCCGCCGAACGGCCGAAGATCTGCACCGGATAGTTCCAGGGGATGATATGCCCCGTCACGCCATGCGGCACGCGCAGGATCGAGACGAGATGCGTATTGAGGAAGGGGATCGTTTCGCCATGCAGCTTGTCGGCCGCCGAGCCGTAATATTCGAGATAGCGCGCCAGCGCCGTGACATCCGCCTTGCCCTGGCTGATCGGCTTGCCGGTATCGCGGCTCTCGAGCGCTGCGAGCTCGGCCGCGTGCGCGGTCACGGCGTCCGCGAGCTTCATGAGCAGGCGCCCGCGCTCGGTCGCCGTCAGCCGGCCCCAGGCGCCCTCATAGGCGGCACGCGCCGCCGTCACGGCACGCGTCACATCCTCGGAGGCTCCTGACGCGATCTCGGCAAAGACGCTGCCATCGCCCGGCGCGATCACATTGAGGGTCTCGCCCGAAAGCGAGGCCATTTCCCGCCCGCCGATGACATGCTGCTCGATCGGCAGAGCGCTTTGCTTCTTCAAGGTTGCGGTGCTCATATGCTGATCCTCCGGCCGTGTCGCGAAAGCCGGACGTAAGCCCATCGAGCCGTTCCTGGCAAGCTGGACGCAAAGGGGAGACGCGCGGCGGCTTGCCTGCTATGCGTCATCTCCTTTCCTGAAAGCCGCGAAGCCCAAAGCTGCGACGCATATGCGCATTTCCGACGCCGACATCCTGTTCATTCCCGGCCATGGCAATTCCGGCGCCGACCATTGGCAGACCCGCTGGGAACAGAAGCTCTCGACCGGGCGCCGGATCGAGCAGGAAGATTGGGAGCGGCCGCGCCTCGCCGATTGGATGCTGCGCATCGTCGCGGATATCGACCGCTCGAGCGAGGCTGGCCGGCCGGTCGTGCTGATCGCGCATAGCCTCGGCAATCTCGCTTTGGTACATGCGGCGCCGCGCCTCGTGCCGGGACAGGTCGCCGGCGCCTATCTGATCACGCCGCCCTCGGATGCGAGCGTTGCGGCGCTGGCCGAGATCGATCCGGCCTTCGTGCCGGTGCCCATGCACACCCTGCCCTTCCCGGCGGTGCTGGTCGGCAGCCGCACGGACCCCTTCGGTTCGCTCGCCGATGCCGAGGCCAAGGCCAAGGCCTGGGGCGCGACCTTCGTCGATGGCGGCGATGCCGGCCATATCAATACGGCCTCGGGCCATGGCCCCTGGCCCGAAGGGCTGATGCGGCTCGCGACCTTCCTGAAGACGCTGTAGGGGCCAGAAGTCTCAGGCGCCGCCGCACATATGCTCGGCATCGGGCAGCGTCCAGGATTGCCCGGTCCGCTTATTGGTGGTGCGATAGCGGCGCCCGCGCTGATCGCCCGGCGGGCAGCCTCTCGGGATGCTGACGAGACACATCGTCACCGCATCGCCCGGCCGTGAGGCATCGACTTGCGGCACCTGGTCATAGGAGACCTGAGAGCCGCCATTGACGAACGCGACGGCGCTGCCGCTGCCGGGCGTATTTTCCAGCCGGTTCGCGACCTCCTTCACCCGCGTCTCGACGCATTCGCCGACGCGGCGCGGCAGATTGGCGGCATCCGCGGTGCCGAGCATCGCCGCAAGGCCGATCAGTGCCGTGAGAGCCTGCAGATATCGCCTGTTCATCGCCATCTCCCGAGTTTGAATCCCGACGATCTGGAATTTCGGACTCGCTGCGCCAGACCTATCCGCGTCCGCGATAAGGCGGCACGCCCTGGTCGGGGAGCCACAGCCCTTGCGGCGGCTCGCCGGTCTGCCAGAACACGTCGATCGGGATGCCGCCGCGCGGATACCAATAGCCGCCGATGCGCAGATAATGCGGCGCGATGAGCGCCACGATGGTCTTGCCGATCCCCAGCGTGCAATCCTCGTGGAAGGCGCCGTGATTGCGGAAGCTCGCGAGATAGAGCTTGAGCGACTTCGATTCGACGAGCCAGTCATTCGGCACATAGTCGATGACGAGGATGCCGAAATCAGGCTGGCCGGTGACCGGGCATAGCGAGGTGAATTCCGGGCAGGTGAAGCGCGCGAGATAATTCGTGCCGGCATGCGGGTTGGGCACGCGCTCGAGCCTCGCCTCCTCGGGCGAAGCAGGCACGGGCACATGCTGGCCGAGCTGCAGATGCGGGGTCGTTGTCATGACGCCTGATGTGGCACAACGCCCTCATGCTCCGCAACCGCCTCCTGCGGCGGCAGCGCGGCTGCGACGCGATGGCTGCGCTGCGCCCTTGCGGTCCTCAGCCTCCTCGACCATGCGGAACGCTGAAGTCGATCGCCGGGCCGATCGGCACGACGCCGGTCGGATTGATGCTGAGATGGCTCTGGTAATAATGGTTCTTGATGTGGCGGAAATCGACCGTCGGGGCGACCTTCGGCCATTGATAGAGCTCGCGCGTATAGCCCCAGAGATTGGGGTAATCGATGATGCGCCGCACATTGCATTTGAAATGCCCGTGATAGACGCAATCGAAGCGGATCAGCGTCGTGAATAATCGCCAATCGGCCTCGGTGATGCGATCGCCGCACAGATAGCGGTTGGTCGCGAGATGAAGTTCGAGCCAGTCGAGCGTCTCGAAGAGCGGCGCGACGGCCTCCTCATAGGCGTCTTGGGTCGCCGCGAAACCCGATTTATAGACGCCGTTGTTGACGGTGTCGTAGATGCGCGCATTGAGCGCGTCGATCTGCGGACGCAGATCCTGCGGGTAATAATCGCCCGGCTCAGCGCCCACGCCGTCGAAGGCCTGGTTCAGCATGCGGATGATCTCGGAGGATTCGTTGTTGACGATCATGCCGCTCGCCTTGTCCCACAGCACCGGCACCGTCACCCGCCCCGAATAAGCGGGGTCGGCGCGGCTGTAGAGCTGATGCAGATAGCGCACCCCATTGACCACGTCGGGGATGACGCCTGGCCCTTCCTCGAAGGTCCAGCCATCTTCCGCCATCAGCCAATTGACCACCGACACGCCGATCGCGGTCTCGAGGCCTTTCAGGGCCCGGAAGATCAGCGTCCGATGCGCCCAGGGGCAGGCGAGCGAGACATAGAGATGGTAGCGCCCGGGCTCCGCCGCGAAACCGCCTCTCCCGCTCGCTCCCGGCGCACCGTCCGGCGTGATGAAATTGCGAAAACCGCTGTCGCGCCGCACGAAGCGGCCGCGGGTTGCGCGCGTATCATAGCCCTGGTCGTGCCAGGCTCCGTCGATCAATAGTCCCAAGGCGATATCCTTCAGCTGAGCGGCTTGAGGCCGGCTTCGATCTGGGTGCGACGCCCTTCGAGGAAAGGCGGCAGAGCGAGATGTTCACCCAGCGCCCCGAGCGGTTCGTCGGCGGTGAAGCCCGGCCCATCGGTCGCGATCTCGAACAACACGCCGTTCGGCTCGCGGAAATACAGGCTGCGGAAATAGAAGCGGTCGACGGGGCCACTCGAGGGGATGCGCATCTCGCTCAGCCTGTCGATCCAGCCCTGATATTCCTGCTCATTCGGCGTGCGGAAGGCGACGTGATGCACGCTGCCGGCGCCTTGTCGCGCGGCTGGCAAATCGGGCTCGACCGCCACATGCAGCTCGGCGGCGGGGCCGCCCTTTCCCATTTCGTAGACATGGATCGTGGCCCCGCCCGCCAACTGGTAATCGCGCACCTGCCGCATCGCCATCACTTGGGTCAGGATGGTGTCGGTCGGCCGCAGATCCGGCACGCTCATGGTGATCGGGCCAAGCCCGCGGATCTGATGCTCTGCCGGAACTGCGCTGCGCTCCCAGGGATGGGCCTCTCCTTGCCCGCCATCGTCGATCAGAGCGAGTCTTTGCCCTTCGGCATCCTCGAATGCGAGCGTCAAACGCCCGTCATGCTCGCCGATCGGCGCCTGCGACACCTTGCTGGCCTTCAGCCGCTCGGCCCACCAGGCAAGGCTCTTTTCGCCCGCGACCCTGAGCGCGGTGCGGGTGACGGCCTGCGTGCCGCGACGTTCCCGTCCGACCGGCCAGTCGAAGAAGGTCAGGTCGGAGCCCGGCGTCGCATTCTTGTCCGCGTAGAAGAGATGATAGGCGCTGACATCGTCCTGATTGACCGTCTTCTTGACGAGCCGCATGCCGAGCACCTGCGTGTAGAAGGCGTGATTGCCCGCAGCATCCGCCGTGACGGCGGTGAGATGGTGAATGCCTGTGAGCTGCATGGCTCTCCCTCTGCGATGCCGGATCCCGCCACGCGGAGATGCGTTGAGGCGGTCCAAGCAAGATCGCCTAAGAGTGGGCTTGCACAGGCGATGCTTCAAGCCTGGGACCGCGACCATCCTGGTCGCCCTTCTTCCCGACGTGGAGCGCTCGCCCTGCGTAAGAGCGGGCGGGACGCCCGCGGTCCCACCGCCCTGGGGCCGCGACCGTCTCGGTCGCCCTTCTGCCCGGCGTAGAGGCCTCGTCGTTCGTAAGAGTGGGCGGGACGCCCGTGGTCCCAGGCAACCGCTAGCGCGGCCGCTCGACACCCTTGGGCAAAGCATCGAGCCGGCGCGTCTCCTCATCGGCGAACAGAAGCGGGTCTGCGAGATAGGCCTTTGCCATCGGCATGGCATCCGCCCCCCAGAAAGACTGGTCGCCGAGCCTGAGGGTCGGAACGCCGAAGATGCCGGCCGCGATCGCCGCATCGGTCTCGCGCCTGAGCCTCGTCTTGGCATCGCTCGTCTCGATCAGCCGATCGAGATCGGTGATGGCCAGCCGCTCGCGCAGCAGCTGCAGGGTTTCGGGCGCATGCGGGTCGCGCCCATCGCGCCAGATCAGGTCGAAGACCTGGCGCACCGCGCCGGGACGCCCGTCGAGCGCGGTGAGCAGGCGCAAGAGCTGCAAGGGATTGAAGGGATGAGCGGGTGGGAATCGGAATTGTATGCCCTCCCGGCGCGCCGTCCACAGAGCTGTCCGATAGGTGTGGACCCGCTTCGGCGCGATCTCGGCCGGGCCCAATTGCCCCCAATGGTTAAGCAGCGCTCCCAAGAGCACGGGCTTGAAGACGATGGGGACGCGCGCCGACAGGTCCTCGACTTCGCGCAGCGCCAAATAGGCGAAGGGCGAAACCACATCGAAATACCAGATCCCGTTCATCGATCCTCCGAAAGACCACTTGCGACATCTCTCCTTCGCACCGCAAGAAAACCATCAACATTTTGGTGAATCTTCGATTTTTTACCGCCGCGTCAAGATGATCCTTGACATTTCGCAGCTGCAGCATCATTTGGGGCATGGTAAGTCGGAGTTCGTGCGTGACAAGGCGATCGCGCCGCACCGGGCTCGCAGGTTTTCATTGAGCGATCGCGCCGCGCCGGAACGTCCGGCGTTATCACATGACATTTGACGATCTTGGACTCTCCGACGCCGTACGCGGCGCGGTCTCGCAGGCCGGCTACGCCACTCCCACCCCGATCCAAGCCCAAGCCATCCCCCACATCCTTCAAAGGCGCGATGTCCTCGGCATCGCCCAGACCGGCACCGGCAAAACGGCGGCCTTCACGCTGCCGATGCTGACCATGCTGGAGACCGGCAGGGCCCGGGCCCGAATGCCGCGCACCCTCATCGTCGAGCCGACGCGCGAGCTCGCGGCGCAGGTCGAGGAAGCCTTCATCAAATACGGCGTCAACCACAAGCTATCGGTGGCGCTCCTGATCGGCGGTGTGTCCTTCGGCGACCAGGACATCAAGATCTCGCGCGGCGCCGATGTGCTGATCGCGACGCCGGGCCGGCTCCTCGATCATGTGGAGCGCGGAAGATTGCTCCTCTCGGGCGTCGAGCTGCTCGTCATCGACGAGGCCGACCGCATGCTCGATATGGGCTTCATCCCGGACATCGAGCGCATCTGCAAGCTCGTGCCATTCACCCGCCAGACGCTGTTCTTCACCGCCACCATGCCGCCCGAGATCCAGCGGCTGACCGGGGCGTTCCTCCACAATCCGATCCAGATCGAAGTGGCGCGGCCGGCTTCGACGGCGGCGACCATCACGCAGACCCTGGTCGCGACCAGCGCGCATAGCTTCGAGAAGCGCGAGACCCTGCGCCGCCTGATGTTGGCCCCCAACTTGAAGAACGCCATCATCTTCTGCAATCGCAAGCGCTCGGTCGTCGAGCTGCATCGGTCCTTGCTGCGTCATGAATTTTCGGTCGCGGCTTTGCATGGCGATATGGACCAGCCCTCGCGCATGCGCGCCCTCGACGGCTTCCGTCAGGGCCTTACGAAATTCCTGGTGGCGAGCGATGTCGCGGCGCGCGGCCTCGATATCCCGGCCGTGAGCCATATCTTCAATTTCGACGTGCCGCATCATTCCGAGGATTATGTCCACCGCATCGGCCGCACCGGCCGCGCCGGGCTCGAAGGCACCGCCATCACGCTGGTCACGCCGGAGGACAAAAAGTCCCTCGACGCCATCGAGAAGCTGATCGGCCAGCCGATCGCATGGGCGGAAGCGCCGGTCGCACATGGTGATGCATCCGACGTGATGTCGCACGGCCCTGCGCCGCGCAAGCCGCGGCCCGAACGTTCGCGCGCCGGCGCTGCTCGCCGCGCGGCACCGGTTGCCCCGGCAGCGCCTGCCAAGCCTGAACGTCACGTTGCCGAGCGACACGTTGCCGAGCGACACGTTGCCGAGCGACACGTTTCCGAACGACATTTGGCCTCTGCGCCAGCCAAGCCTGAGCGGCATGCCGCCCCCGAACATGTCCCGGCCCTGAGGCCGGCTCACGCGGTGCATGCGAAAGCGCGCCGCACCCCCCATGAGGAACCAGCCGTGCTCGGCCTCGGCGATCATGTGCCGAGCTTCCTCTTGCGCTCGGTGAGATCGGGCGCCTGAAGACACAAAGGCGCCGCTTCACGGGCGGCCCGATGTCGCTGAGACAATTCGTCCAAGCGACAATTCGCCCAAGCGTGCTGAAGCCGCGTCAGCTGTAAGGCAAGCTGCTGCGGAGGATGCCGACCGGCATCGCTTCGGCTTCTCTGTTCGGCGCACCGGCCGGGCCATAGCGTGTGGAGGCGTGTCGGATGGGGGCTCCAGCATCATTCGACTATGGCAGGGCGCTCGGCGCTCATCTCGACCGTATCAAGTCGGAAGGCCGCTATCGCCTCTTCACCGAGCTGGCGCGCGAGGCCGCGCAACCTCCGTTCGCCATTCGCGAGACCGCGGACGGGCCGCGCCGCATCACCGTCTGGTGCTCGAACGACTATCTCGGCATGAGCCGCCACCCGAAGGTCGTCGAGGCGGCCTGCGAGGCGGCACGCGCCATGGGTGTCGGCGCCGGCGGCACGCGTAACATCGCCGGCAACCATGCACCCATCGTGGCGCTCGAGCGCGAGCTCGCCGATCTGCACGCCAAGCAAGCCTCGCTGGTCTTCACCTCGGGCTACGTCTCCAATCAGACGGGCATCGCCACCATTGCGCGCGCCCTTCAGGACTGCCTCATCCTGTCCGATGCCGCCAACCACAATTCGATGATCGAAGGCGTTCGTCAGTCGGGCCGCGAAAAAGCGATCTTCCGCCATAACGACCTCGACCATCTGCGCGCGCTGCTGATCGAGGCCGGGGCCAGCCGGCCGAAGCTCATCGTCTTCGAAAGCCTCTATTCCATGGACGGCGACATCGCGCCGATCCACGCGATCTGCGATCTCGCCGAGCGCTACGGCGCAATGACCTATATCGACGAGGTGCATGCGGTTGGGCTCTATGGCGAGCGCGGCGGCGGCATCGCCGAGCGCGACGCGGCGCTGCACCGTATCGACGTGATCGAGGGCACGTTGGCCAAGGCCTTCGGCTGTCATGGCGGCTATATCGCGGCGGATGCCACCATCGTCGATCTCGTGCGCTCGATGGCGCCGGGCTTCATCTTCACCACCGCCCTGCCCCCGCCGATCGTCGCCGCGGCGACAGCCTCCATCCGCCATCTGAAGGCCTCGGCGGCCGAGCGCGAGGCGCAAGCACTGGCGGTGGCTCGACTCAAGGCAGGGCTCGGCGCCGCCGGAATCCCGATGCTCGCCAGCCCCTCCCACATCGTTCCGGTGATGGTCGGCGACCCCGTGCTCTGCAAGGCCGCAAGCGACCGGCTCATTGATCGCCACGACATCTATGTCCAGCCGATCAATTACCCGACCGTGCCGCGCGGCGGCGAGCGGCTGCGCGTCACGCCCGGGCCGTTCCATACGCCCGAGCTGATCGCGGCCTTCGTCGAGGCGCTCAAGGAGGTTTGGGGCGCGCTCGGCCTGCCTTTGGCGCAGCGCCAAGCCGCTTAGCGATACTTGGCTTGGCGACTTTTGGCTTGGCGACTTTTGGCTTGGCGACACTTGGCTTGACGGCACGCGGAGCCTTGGCAGCACGCGGAGCCTTGCGGGAAGCCGCGCGGCGCGCCGCTGCGAGCGCGAGATTGCTCCAGCGCTTCAGCTCGTCGTCATCGTCGAAGGCATCGTCGGGAAGACGCCAATAGCCGAGGCTCGCCGTCTTGCCGGCCCGCTCATAGGTGAATGGCTGCGAGCCGGCCGCCGCGAACAGGTCTTGCGTTTCGGCGTCGGCTTTCAGAAAAATCTCGCCGGAAATCTCGAGCGCGAAGCACAGATCATCCGCGTAGACGCCGTGGCCTCCGAACATCCGCTTGAGGCGCACGCTTCCAAAGGCCGCGAATATGTCGGCGATCGCTCGAGAATCCATGATGCAGGCCGGGAGGCGAAAGCGTGCGGATCAGGCCGTGAGAGCCTCGGGCTTGGCTGGTTCGATCGCGACCGATTCACCACAGCCGCAGGCCGAAGTCTGGTTCGGGTTCTCGAAGACGAATTGCGATGCGAATTTGTCGGTGCGGTAATCCATGCGCGTGCCGAGCAGGAACAGCACCGCCTTCGGGTCGACGATGACCGTAGCGCCCTTATCCTCCACGATGTCGTCGCCGGGTTTGGCGGCATCTGCGACATCGACCGTGTAGGCCATGCCCGCGCAGCCGCCATTCCGCACGCCGACGCGCACGCCGACGATCGGCTTGTCCGAGCGGGCGACGATGTCGCGCACACGTTCGGCGGCGGCCTCGGTCAGCGTCACGACCTGAAAGCGGCGCAACTGCACTCCCATAACCATTCTCCTCATCCACCGGGTTCAAGGTCCGGCGATAAAGCCTATGACCAATAGATAAGCGTTCCGTTGCCCGGCGTCGAGGGGCACGGCGAATCCGCCGGGCTCGCGCCAGGCCTACTCATTTGGCCCGCGCATTTCCCGCCTTCTCCCCGCAGGCGGGGAGAAGGAGCCACGCTACCGCCTACCACATATCGAGCGCCATGCGGGCTTCGTCCGACATGCGGCTTTGATCCCAAGGCGGATCGAACACCATGTTGACCGTTGCCGACTGCACGCCGGGCACGGCCTCGACCGCGTCCTGCACCCATTTCGGCATCTCGCCTGCGACCGGACAGGCCGGCGCCGTCAAGGTCATGTCGATGGCCACCGTGCGGTCGTCGGCGATGTCGACGCGGTAGATCAGCCCGAGCTCGTAGATATCGGCCGGAATCTCGGGATCGTAGACGGTCTTCAAGGCCGCGATGATCTCGTCGGTCATCCGCTCGACCTCGCCGGCCGGCAGCGCCGCCTCGGCCGAAATCTGCGGCCGGTTCGGCGTCTCGGCGACGCCAGCGAGCGATTCTTGGGTCGTGAGCGGTGCGTCCACAACGCGCCTCCTCAAGCAAAAAGGGTTTCGGCCTTGCGCAAGGCCTGCGCCAGCATATCGACTTCCTCATGCGTGTTATAGAGGCCGAAGGACGCACGGCAGGTCGAGGTGGTGCCGAATCGGGTCAAGAGCGGCATGGCGCAATGGGTCCCGGCGCGCACCGCGACCCCGGCGCGGTCGATCACCGTCGCCACGTCATGGGCATGCGCCCCCTTCATCTCGAAGGAGACGATGGCGCCCTTCCCCGGCGCATTGCCGATGATGCGGATCGAGTTCATGCGCGACAACACATGATGGGCGTGGTCGCGCAACGCCTCCTCATGGGCGCGGATCTTGTCCTTGCCGAGCGCGGTCACATAGTCGATGGCGGCTCCGAGCCCGACCGCCTGCACGATCGGGGGCGTTCCCGCCTCGAATTTATGCGGCGGATCGTTATAGGTGATGGTGTCGGTCGTGACCTCGGCGATCATCTCGCCGCCGCCCTCATAGGGGCGCATGCGGTCGAGCCATTTGCGCTTGGCGTAGAGCACGCCGATGCCCGTCGGCCCGTAGAGCTTGTGGCCGGTGAACCCATAGAAATCGATGTCGAGATCGCGCACATCGACCGGCAGATGCACGACGGCCTGGGCACCGTCGGCAAGCACCGGAATGCCCCGCGCATGGGCGAGCGCCACGATCTCCTTCAGCGGCGTCACGGTGCCGAGCACATTCGACATATGCGTGATGGCGACCATCTTGGTGCGCGGCGTCAGCAGCTTGGCGAAGCCGTCGAGATCGAAGACGCCGTCATCGTCGACGCCGGCCCATTTGATCACGGCGCCGTTGCGCTCGCGATGGTAATGCCAGGGGACGATATTGGAGTGATGCTCCATGATCGACAGCACGATCTCGTCGCCGGGCTTGATCTCGGTGCCCCCATAGCTCGAGGCCACGAGGTTGATGGCCCCGGTCACCGAGCGGGTGAAGATGATCTCGTCCGTCGATTCCGCATTGATGAAGGCGCGCGTCTTCTCGCGCGCCGCCTCGAAGGCCTCGGTCGAGGCATTGGCCATGTAATGCAGCCCGCGATGCACATTGGAGTAGCCCGTCTCCATCAGCTCGCGCATCGCATCCATCACCTGGCGCGGCTTCTGCGCCGAGGCCCCGTTGTCGAGATAGACGAGCGGATGGCCATAGACCTTCTGCGACAGGATCGGGAAATCCGAGCGCACGCGGTTGAGGTCATAGGGCGCCGAGGCGACATGCACGGTCATTGCTGGCTATCCCCCTTGCCCCTCTCGAGCAGCCATTGATCGACGAGCCCGCCGAGCCCCTCGCGCAGCTTCTCATGCGTCACTTCGTCGACCGCCTCGCCGAGGAAGGAGCGGATCAACAGGGCCTGAGCGTCGCGACGCGGGATGCCGCGCGCCATCAGGTAGAACAGCAGGTTGTCGTCGAGCGCTCCGCAGGTCGCGCCATGCCCGCATTGGACGTCGTCGGCGAAAATCTCGAGCTCCGGCTTGTTGCTCATCGAGGCCTCTTCCGAAAGGAGGAGGGCCGCCGACATCATCTTGCCGTCGGTCTTCTGGGCATGCGGGCGCACGATGATCTTGCCCTGGAAGACGCCGGCCGCCCGATCCTCGACCACGGTCTTGAACAATTCGCGGCTCTGGCCTCCAGGAACCGCGTGGTCGACGACGAGCGTCACATCGGAATGGCGGGCTCCGTCCAGCATCGAGACGCCCGCCAAAGTGAGCCTTGCCTCTTCTCCCACGAAACGGGCGAGGATCTGGTGGCGCGCGACCGCGCTTCCCAGCGCCATATTGAGGCTGAGCGCCGAGGCTTCCCGCCCGAGCGACAGGCCAAGGCTCGACAGGGAGAAAGCCGCCTCGCCTTCGGCAGCGACCCGCACATGGGCGAGGCGCGCGCCGTCGGCGACCGCGATCTCGACCCCGATATTCGATTGCGTCGCGATCCGAGCCGGGCCCTCATGCGTCTCGACCAGTGTCACCGAGGCGCCCTTGCCGAGCTCGAGGCGCAGCCTTGCGTACACCGCCTGCGGCGCGCCCGCATCCTGGACGAATATGACGTGCAGCGGCTGCGCCACCTCGACGCCGTCCTCGACCTTGAGCGTCACGCTCTCCCGCGTCAGCGCCGTGTTGAGCGCAACGACCGCATCGGCGCGATCGAGAATCGCCGGCGTTGTATCGGCGCCGATTGCGAGCGAAACGCCTGCCGGCAGCGGCCTCGCGCCTTGCTTCTTCTGCAAGCGGCCGTTGACGATGAGGACCTCATGCGCCTCAAGATCGCCGAGGAGCCGGCCCGCTTCGAGCCCGGCCTTGGCCTTCGGCTTGCCGGCAAGCGGGGCGGCTTCGCGCAGGAGATTGCGCAGATCCGTATAATGATAGGCCTCGACGCGCCGATGCGGCAGGCCGCCGGCCGCGAAAGCCGCGATGGCCTCGTCTCGGGCGGCAAACGCTGCGCCCGCACTCGGCAGATCGGCCCGCAATGCCTCGAACTGCGCCATCAGCGCTGTCTCGGCCTTGGTCCGGACGGGGGTCAGGGAGGTCATCGCCGTCACGCAGCCGCCGAGGCGGCATAATCGGCATAGCCCTTCGCCTCGAGCTCGTGGGCGAGCTCAGGCCCGCCCGATTTCACGATGCGCCCATCGGCCATGACATGCACGCTGTCGGGGACGATATGCGACAGGAGGCGCTGATAATGGGTGATCACCAGAAAGGCGCGTTTCTCGGCGCGCAGCGCGTTGACGCCGTCCGCGACGATGCGGAGCGCGTCGATGTCGAGCCCCGAATCCGTCTCGTCGAGCACGCACATGCTCGGCTCCAGCAAGGCCATCTGCAGGATTTCCATGCGCTTCTTCTCGCCGCCCGAGAACCCCACATTCAAGGGGCGGCGCAGCATTTCCTTCGATATTCCAAGACTATCGGCCACCCCGTTGACCTTGCGGATGAAGTCGCCAGGCGTGATCTCATCCTCGCCACGCTTCTTACGCTGGGCGTTCAAAGCCGCCTTGAGGAAGGTCATGGTGGCGACGCCCGGGATCTCGAGCGGGTATTGGAAGGCGAGGAACAGACCCTTGGCGGCCCGCTCGTCGGGCTCCATCTCGAGGACATTCTCGCCGTCGAGCAGCACTTCGCCCTGGGTGACCTCATATTCCGCCTTGCCGGCGATGACATAGGACAAGGTCGACTTGCCCGAACCGTTCGGGCCCATCACGGCCGCCACTTCGCCGGGCCGCACGGTGAGCGAGACCCCCTTCAATATCGGCTTGCCGTCGATCTCAGCGTGCAGATTGCGTATGTCGAGCATGTGTCATCCGTGTAAAATCAGTTGTGGTCGCGGCCGCCGCGCCCCTGCCACCCGCCCGCGATCCTGGCTTTGCGGAAGAGAGCGAAAATGGCCGTCAGGCACGCGACGAAGACGATGAAGACGAGCCAGGCTCCCGCGCTGCGCAGTTCGGCCCGCGAGGAGACAAGCACCAAGGCAGCAACGGCGATCGCCGCCACATAAGCCCCGCAAAAGACGAGGCCTTCCAAGGTCCAAGGCTTAGCAATCCAAGACTTACCAGCCCAAGGCTTAGCAGCCCAAGACTTGGCCTGATGTCCCGCCACCGGTTCGAACCCGATCTTGAACATCATGACGATGCCTCCGCGCCGCTCGGCCGTGGGCAAGCCCTGCAAGCCGCTGGAGTGCGGCTTGCGATGTCGACCGGCAGATCCGCGCGAAAGCCGCCCATCAGCCGACGCTTCCCTCGAGGCTGACAGCGATAAGCTTCTGCGCCTCGACTGCGAATTCCATCGGCAATTGCTGCAGGACGTCCTTGACGAAGCCGTTGACGATCAAGGCCACCGCCTCTTCGGCGTTCAGGCCGCGCTGCATGCAATAGAAGAGCTGATCCTCGGCGATCTTCGACGTGGTCGCCTCGTGCTCGAACACCGCGGAGGCGTTCTTGCTCTCGATATAGGGCACGGTATGGGCACCGCAGTCCTGGCCGATCAGCAGCGAATCGCAATTGGTGAAGTTGCGCGCTCCGCTCGCCTTGCGATGCGCCGAGACGAGCCCGCGATAGGTGTTCTCCGAATGGCCCGCCGCAATGCCCTTCGAGATGATGCGGCTCATGGTGTTCTTGCCCAGATGCAGCATCTTGGTGCCGGAATCGACCTGCTGATGCCCGTTCGACACCGCGATCGAGTAGAACTCGCCTTGCGAATTGTCGCCGCGCAGGATGCAGGACGGGTATTTCCAGGTGATGGCCGAGCCGGTCTCGACCTGCGTCCAGGAGATCTTGGCGTTCTTGCCACGGCAATCGCCGCGCTTGGTCACGAAGTTGTAGATGCCGCCCTTGCCGTCCTTGTCGCCCGGGAACCAGTTCTGGACGGTGGAATATTTGATCTCGGCGTCGTCGAGCGCGATCAGCTCGACCACCGCGGCATGCAGCTGGTTCTCGTCGCGCTTCGGCGCCGTGCAGCCTTCGAGATACGACACGTAGGAGCCGGCATCGGCGATGATCAAGGTGCGCTCGAACTGCCCGGTATTCTGCTCGTTGATGCGGAAATAGGTCGACAGCTCCATCGGGCAGCGCACGCCCTTCGGCACATAGACGAAGGAGCCGTCGGTGAAGACCGCCGAATTGAGCGTCGCGAAGAAATTATCGGTCACCGGCACGACCGAGCCGAGATATTTGCGGACGAGCTCGGGATGCTCGCGTATCGCCTCCGAGATCGGGCAGAAGATCACCCCGACCTTGGCGAGCTCATCCTTGAAGGTGGTGGCGACCGAAACCGAATCGAAGACAGCATCGACCGCCACCCTCGCGCCTTCGACGCCGGCAAGAACTGCCTGTTCTTTCAATGGGATGCCGAGCTTTTCGAATGTCTTCAGCACCTCCGGGTCGACCTCATCGAGCGATTTCGGCCCGCCGCCCTTCTTGGGCGCGGAGTAATAATAGAGCTCGTCATAATGGATCTTGGGGTGATGCACCCGCGCCCAGTTGGGCTCCTCCATCGTCCGCCAGCGACGATAGGCGTCGAGCCGCCAGTCGAGCATCCAGCCCGGCTCTCCCTTTTTGGCCGAGATGAAGCGGACCACCTCTTCGGAAAGGCCCTTCGGGGCCCTGTCGCTCTCGACCGAGGTGATGAAACCCCATTTATATTGGTCAACGTCGATCGCTTTGACGCGGTCGACCGTTTCTTGAACAGCCGGCATTTCGGTCTCCTGCGCGGTTTCAAGGGCCGCCGGATGGATGTCACGCCGCAGCTTATGCCGCGTTCGCTCTCTTATATAGACATTTTGCCGCCGTTTCGAAGGCCTCTACGAAACGTACGATGTCGCCGTCGCTCGTGCCGCGTCCGAGGCTCACCCGGATCGCGCTTTCGGCCAGGCGCCGCGGAACCCCCATCGCGTCGAGCACATGGGACCGCTTCACCTTGCCGGACGAGCATGCCGATCCCGATGACACGGCAAAGCCCGAAAGATCAAGCGCCATCAGCAGAGTCGCAGCCGAGGCGCCGTCGAGGCCGATCAGCGAAGTGTTCGGCAATCGCGGCGCCGCCCGCCCCAGGATCGTCGCCTCGGGAACGCGCGCCAGGACCTCCGCTTCCAGCCTGTCGCGCAGCGCTGCCATGCGCGCTGCCGCCTCGTCAAGCTCGGTCGCGGCGAGGCCGGCCGCGACCCCGAAGCCCGCGAGCGCTGCGACGGCCTCCGTGCCGGCACGATGCCCCATCTCCTGGCCGCCGCCGCGAATCAGCGCCTGCGCCGGAGCCGTGGCCTGCACCCGAAGGACGAGGGCGCCTGTGCCCTGCGGTCCGCCGATCTTGTGCCCCGACAGGATGAGGGCGTCGGCGCCGAGGGCGCCGATGTCCAGCGCCACCTTGCCGGCCGCCTGCACGGCGTCGCAGACGAGGATACCGCCCTGCGCATGCACATGTGCCGCGATCTTGGCGATCGGCTGCAGCACGCCGGTCTCGTTATTGGCAAGCTGCACTGCGACAAGAACCGGATCTGGCGTGCTCGTGAGCAGGGCTTCGAGCTGCGACAGGTCGATGAGCCCGTCACCGTCAACCGGAAGCACGACGCAGGCTTCCTTCGGAAAACGCCCGCCTGCCAGCACGGCCGCGTGCTCGCTCGCCCCGATCAGCGCTCTGGCGAGTTGCACGCTCTCGCCCCCGATCAGCCATTGCGGCGTCAGCGCCGTCGCGATCGCCTCGGTGCCGCCGCTGGTGAAGATCACGCCGATCTCGGGCGCATTGACGAGGTTCGCCACTTCGCGGCGCGCGGTTTCGATCGCGAGGCGCGCGGCGCGGCCCTCGGCATGGATGGAGGACGGGTTTCCGGTGACCGACATGGCTTCGACCACGCGCGCAGCCGCTTCGGCGCGGATCGGCGCGGTTGCGTTCCAATCGAGATAAACACGGCTCATGACGCTCACTACCCGTTTCCGTGCCCCCAATTCAGTTACCTGCCCCGCTCAGCGAGAATGAGCTCAGGAAATGAGCCCAGCTGCATAAATGCTTGCACCCGCCGGCAGTTGCAGCGATAAGACGCGCGCCCTATCTGAGGGGCTGTCGCAGCCTTGAGTGCGGCATTCCCGTTCGACCGCTATCCAAAGCCGTGGATCGACGAAATCGATCCTCGGAACCCTGTCGAATCTAAACTATCGAATCTCTTGCCGCGGATCGGGCCGGCATGACATTCGTCAATCGAGCCAAGGCGACATGCGCCAGCATGCCTCACCCTTGGCGTGAGCTGTGGGCGGAGCGCGCTGCCGCCGACTGGCTTCGAACCATGCAACTAGGCGTCGAAGCCGGCACGCGTCAAGCCGCAGACCCGTGGCGCAGGAATGCGAAGAAGGACGAGACCATTATGCCGGAAGTGATTTTTCCAGGCCCCGACGGGCGCATCGAAGGACGCTATCATCCGGCCAAGGAGAAGGGTTCGCCCGTGGCGCTGCTGCTGCACCCGCACCCGCAGCTCGGCGGCACGATGAACAATCAGATCGTCTACAAGCTCTATTATGCCTTCGCCCAGCGCGGTTTCGCCGTGCTTCGCTTCAATTTCCGCGGCGTCGGGCGCAGCCAGGGCAGTTTCGATTACGGGCAGGGCGAATTGTCGGACGCGGCCGCCGCGCTCGACTGGCTGCAGTCGAACAACTCCGACAGCCGCAAATGCTGGATCGCGGGCGTGTCCTTCGGCTGCTGGATCGGCATGCAGCTCTTGATGCGCCGGCCCGAGATCGACGGCTTCATCTCGATCGCGCCGATGGCGAATCGATTCGATTTCTCCTTCCTCGCGCCTTGCCCTTCCTCGGGACTGTTCGTGCATGGGGACGAGGATCGCGTCGCCCCGGTCGCCGAGGTGATGCCGATCATCGAGAAGGTGAAGACGCAAAAGGGCATCAAGATCGAGCATGCCATCGTCGAAGGCGCGAACCATTTCTTCGAGAACCGGGTCGAGGAGCTGATCTCGACGGTCAATGTCTATCTCGACCGCCGGCTCGGGGAACATAGCGCCGCCGCCTGAGGCGCGTTATCCGTCGATCTTCCTCGCCGGCGCCGTGTCGATCGGGCTCGGGCTGCTAGCCCTTCTCGGCGTCGCCCGTGTGAGAGTTGGCTAGAGCGCCTATATGGCATCGAAGATGCGCTGATGGCCTTGCGGGAGCCGCGGCCATTTCGCCTGAACACGATGGCGATTCGCGGCGGACCGGCCTGACATTTGCCCCCGACCGGGCTCGCTCCTGAACGGAATCCGGCCCCGCGCGTTGAAAATCTTGGGGAATCAGGTCGAAGCCGGTCCGTCACGGCCACGACAAGAAACTCTGCAAGAAGCGAAATGGCGCGGATGGCCCGGCACTTCGTCTTCGACTTCGGCTTAGTCTTGGGCTTGGGCTTGCGGCAGAGGAAGCTGCGGGAGCAGCGAGGCCGCCGGCCCTCCCCTGCCCGGCTATGGAGCAATGCCCGGTCATGGACTATCAGCACCGTTCATGAGATCGACGTTCAAATTCATCTACGAGACCGCAAATCGCTTCCTTGCGCATGACGGCTGGGCGATCGCGAGCCATATTGCGCTGTCGGCGCTGACCTCGCTCTTTCCCTTCCTCATTGTGGTGACGGCGCTCGCGGGTTTCTTCGGCTCGGAGGAGCTGGCCCAGGAAACCGCCAAGCTGATGTTCCTGGCCTGGCCGAAAGAGGTTGCCGATCCGATCGCGGGGGAGGTCTTCCGCGTGCTGACGGAGCGCAATCACGGCCTGCTCACTCTCGGCACGCTGGCGGCCTTCTATTTCGCCTCGAGCGGTGTCGAAAGCCTGCGCATCGGCCTCAACCGCGCCTATGGCGGCGTTGAGAAGCGGCCCTGGTACTGGCTGCGCTTCCAATCGATCCTCTACATCCTGGCCGGCGCCGCCGTGATGCTCGTCTTCGCCTTCCTGGTGGTGCTCGGGCCGCTGATCTGGAGCATCGTCCTGCGCTATGTGCCGACGCTCGAGCCTTTCACGCGCGAGGTGACCCTGTTGAGCTATGCGGTGACCGGCGTCGCCGCAACAGGGGCCCTGGTCGGCGCCCATCGCCTGCTTCCGGCCCAGCCGCAGCCGCTGCATCGCCTGGCGCCAGGCATCATCCTCACCCTCACCCTGTGGCTGGCGGGCGGCTTCGGTTTTGGAGCCTATCTGCGCAGTTTTGCCGGCAATTACGTCACGACCTATGCGGGGCTGGCGACCGTCATGATCGCTCTCGTCTTCCTCTACACGATGGCCGCGATCTTCCTGCTCGGCGGCGAGGTCAACGCCATGCTGGCCGAGCTGGTGGCGAAGCGACGTGCGGCGAGGCAAGGGCTCGGCAGCGCGAGCGGGGCGAACTCTAGGGCAAGATCCCCCGTTTCGGAAAAGATCTGAGGGGCAGACTTGGGTCCTGCGGACAGGTTGCGGTGGCTGCACCGCTTTTCGCCCCAGCTGCATACATAAAGCCCAATTCCCCCGATTGACTCACTCAATAGCGTCCGCTACGTCAAACGAAATAGCTGTTATATAGAACGTCTGGATTTGCCTGGGCGTTCCTTGACGGGCCGCCGCGCTTCGTCGACAGAACATCCCGCATCTTGCGCAAAGGGGCCACGCGATGTCAGGACAACCGGGTTTCTCCACTCTGGCGGTGCATGCGGGCGCGCAGCCCGATCCCGCGACCGGCGCGCGAGCGACGCCGATTTACCAGACCACGGCCTTCGTCTTCGACGATGTGGATCATGCGGCCTCGCTGTTCGGGCTACAGGCCTTCGGCAATATCTATTCGCGCATCGGCAACCCGACCTGCGCCGTGCTCGAGGAGCGCGTCGCGGCGCTCGAAGGCGGGACGGCAGCGCTCGCCGTCGCCTCCGGCCATGCGGCGGAATTCATCACCTTCCACACCTTGATGCAGCCGGGCGACGAGCTGATCGCCGCGACCAAGCTCTATGGCGGCTCGATCAACCAGTTCAACCACGCCTATAAGAATTTCGGCTGGACGGCCCGCTTCGCCGATCCCGACGATCCGGCGAGCTTCGAGGCCGCGCTCTCGCCCAAGACCAAGGCGATCTTCGTCGAATCGATCGCCAATCCGGGCGGCGTGATCACCGACATCGAGGCGATCTCGCGCATCGCCAAGAAGGCCAATGTGCCGCTGATCGTCGACAACACCATGGCGACGCCCTATCTGTGGCGCCCCTTCGAGCACGGTGCGGACATCATCGTCCATTCGGCCACCAAGTTCCTGGGAGGCCATGGCAACTCCATCGCCGGCGTGATCGTCGACGGCGGCACCTTCAACTGGCTCGGCGATGACCGCTATCCGATGCTCTCGAAGCCAAGGCCGGAATATAACGGCATGGTGCTCGGCGAGACTTTCGGCAATTTCGGCTTCGCCATCGCGGCGCGCGTGCTCGGCCTGCGCGATCTCGGACCGGCCCTGTCGCCGTTCAACGCCTTCCTGGTCATTTCCGGCATCGAGACCTTGCCGCTGCGCATGCAGAAGCATTGCGACAACGCAATCGAGGTCGCCAAGCATCTCAAGGGCCACAAGGCCGTGTCCTGGATCAGCTATCCCGGATTGCCCGACGACAAATACCATGCGCTTGCCCAGAAATACTGCCCCAAGGGCGCAGGATCCGTGTTCACCTTCGGGCTGAAGGGCGGATATGATGCCGGCGTGAAGCTCGTCACGGAGCTCAAGCTGTTCTCGCATCTCGCCAATATCGGCGATACCCGCTCGCTCGTCATTCATCCGGCCTCGACGACGCATCGCCAATTGTCGGACGAGCAGAAGACGAAGGCTGGTGCCGGGCCGGATGTGGTGCGTCTGTCGATCGGCATCGAAGACGCAGCCGACATCATCGCCGATCTGGATCAGGCGCTGGGAGGGTAGCCTTCCTTCTCCCGCTCGCGGGAGAAGGTGCCGAGGCGAAGCCGACGCGGATGAGGGACGGTTGAGCGCTTCACCGACGTCCCTCACCCGGCTCGACTGCGTCTCGCCACCCTCTCCCGCGAAGAGCGCGGGAGAGGGAAGAAACCCTACTTCCCGTCGAAATCCTCCAGCCGTCCCACCCGCGGCGCCTCGGTCTCGCGCAGCGTCTTGCCGGCCCGTTCGACGGCGCGGAAGACGCGAACGAAATTGCGGCTGGCGATCTTGGCGATGGCCGTGTCGGTGTAGCCGCGCCGGATCAGCTCGGCGAGGAGATACGGGAAGCGGCTGACATCCTCGAGCCCGTCCGGCGTCGGGCCGCCATAGAAATCCGAGCCGATGCCGACATGGTCGATGCCGATCCGCTTCACGATGTAGTCGATATGGTCGCAGAGCTGCACCATGGTGCCGCGCGGCCATTTGCCGAGCTGGCGCTCGCGGTCGGGCAGCGCCTTCGTCATGTCGACATCGTGGCGCGTCTTCCCGAACTCGTCCTTGAACGGCATCATCCATTCATAGGAGCGGCGGCTGATGAAGTCGGGCACGAAGGTCGCCATGACGATGCCGCCATTCGCCGGAATGCGATCGAGCACGTCGTCGGGCACATTGCGCGGATGGTCGGCGAGCGCACGCGCATTGGAATGCGAAAACACCACCGGCGCCCTGGTGATGTCGAGCACCTGGCGCATCACGTCAGGGCTGACATGGGCCAGATCGACCATCATGCCCAAGCGATTGAGCTCCGCCACCACGGCGCGGCCGAAAGCGGTGAGCCCCTTATGACGAGCGACATCGGTCGCCGAATCGACCCAGTCCAGCGTCTCGTTATGGCAGAGCGTCATCAGGCGCGCGCCCGCCGCCTGCCAGACGCGCAGCGGTGACAGGCTGTTCTCGAGACCGACGCCGCCTTCGACGGCGAGGAATGACGCGATCTTGCCCTGCCGCTTCGCCTTGCCGATATCGGCCGCGCTCAAGGCGCGCATGAACACGTCCGGATAGGCTTCATGCAGCTGCAGGATGGTGTCGATCAGCTCCAATACGGTGCGGGCCGGATGTGGGGATTTCGTGGGGATGAAGGCCGCCCAGATCTGGGCACTGAGCCGGCCGGCCTTCAGGCGCGGGATGTCGGTATCGGCCCGCTGATGCTGGCGCGCCAGGTCGTAGCGGCGCACATCGCCCTTGGCGTCGCTGTCGCGGTTGATGACGAAGGGCAGGTCGTTGTGCCCATCGACCAGCGGCAGCTTGTCGAGCAGGCGATGCGCGTGAGCAAGTGCTTTATCTCTTGCAAGCGCATCGTCTTTCGCAGTTGCGTCGTTTTGGGCGAGTGCGGCGTCCGACGAAACGGATCTGTTCATGACTATCTCTGGCGGCCTTGCGGGAAGGGATCTCAAGCTCGCCTCTTTGCACCACAAAAGCGACGGCTCGGGAAGCGATTGCCAGCATCACGCTTGCGTCATGGCTCGTGGCTGCCTGCGAAACGGACAGCGGCAAGCGCTGACTTGAGCCGCGGGAGCGGCTAGAGTGACGGCGCAGCGCGGAGGACATCATGTTCAGGACTGAAGGCGGAGGCGGTGGAGGTCGCCCTTCCAAGAATGTGCTCGGCGGCGCGCTCGAGCCCTGCTCGCTCAACCCCATGACCGGCTTCTTCCGCAATGGCTGCTGCGACACCAGCCGCGAGGATGTCGGGAGCCATACGGTGTGCGCCGTCATGACGGCCGAGTTCCTCGCCTTCTCCAAGGCGAGCGGCAATGACCTGTCGACGCCGATGCCCGATTTCGGGTTTGCGGGCCTGAAGCCCGGCGATCGCTGGTGCTTGTGCGCGCCACGCTGGCGAGAGGCCCTCGAGGCGGATAGCGCGCCACGCGTGGTGCTGCGTGCCACGGAGGCGAGCGCGCTCGATTATTGCGGGCTTTCCGACCTCAAGCGGCACGCCATCGACCTGTCCTGAGCGGAGCATCCCTTGCCTGGTTCCGGCACCGATCGCACCCAGACGCGCCTGGAGGGCGGTCCGGCGATCATCCTGGTGGCGCCCCAGCTCGCCGAGAATATCGGCATGTGCGCGCGCGCCATGGCGAATTTCGGCCTGTCGGAGCTGCGTCTCGTCGCGCCGCGCGACGGCTGGCCGAAAAAGGGCGCGCGCTCGGCGGCTTCGGGCGCTGCCTATATCCTCGACGGAGCGAAGCTCTTCGGCAGCGTGGCGGAGGCGATCGCCGATCTCAACCTCGTCTATGCGACGACGGCGCGCGATCGCCACCAGCTGAAGCCGGTGCTGACACCGGGCGCCGCCATCGACCAGATGGCGTCCGGCCTCGCCGGCGGCTCGCGGGCCGGCATCCTGTTCGGGCGCGAGCGCAACGGCCTCACCAATGACGAGGTGTCGCTTGCGGATGTCGCCATCACCTTCCAGGTGAGCCCGGCCTATGCGTCGCTCAACCTCGCCCAGGCCGTGCTGCTCATCGGCTATGAATGGTTCCGCGTGAGCCATGCCGCAACTCATCCGCTGATCGTGCCCGATGCCGGACCGCTCGCCGCCAAGGCGACGCTTCTCTCCTTCATCGGCTATGTCGAGACCGAGCTCGCGGCCTGCAATTATTTCCTGCCGGTGGAGCGTAAGGAGATCATGGCGCGCAATCTGCGCAATGTGCTGCATCGCATGCAGCTCACCGAGCAGGATGTGCGCACCCTGCGTGGCGCCATCACCACGCTGGTGCAAGGACGCCGCGCCAGGGTGCCGAAGGCCCGTCCGGATGTCGCAGCGGCGACGCCACCTGCGCAGGACACGCCGAAATAAGAATGAGGCCTGGTAAGAATTAGGTTTGGCGCAGGAGCCCATAGCCGGCGAGCGCCTCTGCGAGGGACTTTGCGTTCGTGTAGCAGTGCGCCTGCAGCCTCGCCTGCTCGGCGCCTGCGACATTCAGGGGACTGTCGTCGACAAAAAGGGTCGCCTGGGGCGATACGCCAAGCCTCGCCACGCAGCGAAGATAGACTTCCGGGTCAGGCTTGCGGGCGTGGAATTCGGCCGACACGAAGATAGTGTCGCTGAAAACGGACCGAAGCTCGGGGAAGACCGCGTCGATCTCCCGAGCGACCAGGAGGTTGTTGTTGGTCAAGACGGCGATCCGCGCCTCGCGCCCGATTCGGGCTGCGAGCGCGAGGGCTTCGGGCAGCGGGGTAAGGGCCGCCCTCAATGCCGCAACCCACTCCTGCAGGGACAGGGCATAGCCGATCCGCTGGCCGAAGCCGCGCAGATATTCCTCCGCATCGATCGCCCCGCTATCACCGAGGTCCTCGTAGCCCGCCTCCCATATCGCGGCTTCGATCAAGGACGGGCCTTGCCCGGACGCATGGGCAAGACTCGTGACCCGGGCCGCCTTGTCGTAGCGGCAAAGCACCTCGTTCATGTCGAAGAGAACTGCCGATACCGGAAGCATGCGTCGCGCCCGCTCCTTTGCTTCAAACCGGCCAGAGGAGCCGCTCGAGATCGCCTAAGCTGTCGGTCTTCTGCTGCCAGCCCTCGATGCCGATCTGCCGGGCCGGATCGCTGAAGCGATGCAGGAAAAGGAGCGTCATCAGCCGTCGATTCAATATCGGGCCCATATCGGCTTGTGAATATCCAAAGCCCCGAAACAAGTTCCGGACGCGGCCCGGCATGCCAGAAGTCATGAAGGCGCTTGGGCCAAGAAGGTCGTACTCGCCCCACCCCGTCATGACGTCGCCGAAATCGATGAGGCCCGACAGCCGCCAACCGTCGGCACCATGCGCCAGGAGAAAATTCTCGGGCGTGTATTCGCCGGTGAGGATGACCGGGCTTGCGTCCATGGGGATCAGCGCTGGCGCCGCGCCGAGCAAGTCGTCGAGCCCGTCCAGATATTTTTGCGGCAATCCGAGGCGCAGATGTCGCGCCCGGCATCCGTCGATCTGCCTGAGGATGAATTCCTTCCAGCGAGGTTCGAGGCGCGCCAGGTCTCCGACCGGAACACGCTGCACCTGCGCAATGGTCTCGCCGATCTGGCCAAGGACGATCTCCTTCTGATCCTCCGGCAGCAGCGGCCAAGCTTCCGTCCCTAAGATGCCGTCGAGGCGCGTCATCACCAGATAGGGCCATTGGTCGCGTTCCCCCTCCAGCACGATCTCCGGGACGGCGACGTCGAGCCGATTCCGGAGCTGCGACAGCGAGGCGCGCTCCGACACGAATTGATGTCGCAGCGTCGGAGGAAAGATCTTCAGGATGAGCGAGCAGTTGAGAGCGACGACGAGATTTGTCCCGGTGGGGAATACGTGAAGGTCCGCATGGGGCATGGAATGATGGTGCGCAATGTCGATCGCCAGCGGCAGCCATTGCGACGGGTCTGCGCGCCAGGCATCGAAGGTCATGTCATTCGTGAATCTCGGAAACGGATCCATGGCGGAGGCGTCGTCAGCCGCCGCCGGCCGGCGCGGCCGAGGGGCGGTAGACATGCGTCGTGCCCGCGAGCGCAACCGGCGTGAAGCCGAGCCGCTCATAGAGACGCGCCGCATCGGGATTTCGCGTGCGCAGCCTGATCAGGGTAAAGCCGCGCCCACGCTCGAGGCAGGTGGTCACGAGTGCCTCCGCGATGCCCTTGCGGCGCGCCGCCTCGCCGACGAAGACATGCCGGAGGCGCCCGATCTCCGGATCGCCGAGATAGGGATCGACCGCGATCGAACCCACCCCGGCAAGGCGTCCGCCGAGGAAGGCGGCGAAGGCGCCTTCGCGCGGCCCGTCATAAGCCTCGCTGCCCTTGCCGAACCCATTATGCAGGCGGTCCAGGAATTCATGGCCCTCGCGCCTGGCCTCCGCCAGCAACAACTCGAACCCCTCAGGCAGGCTGCCGCGGATCGGCACGATGTCGAGGTTGTCGCGGCTCATGGGTCACCGGGAGTGGCGCTCAGTGCTCGATGGCGGTGAGGCGGTTATTGGTGAAGGCATAGACGCCGATGCGCGCGCCCGACACATAGGTGAGCCGCGCCAGCCTCTCGCCTGCCGGCCCGCGCCGGATCTCAACCGAATAAGGTCCGCCGAGGCGCGCCACCAGCTCGCATTCCGTCGAGCCGAGCGGCACTCCCGCCGAACTCGGCTGGCGCAGCAGCGAGGGATCGAGGCTGATATCGCTTTCGCAGCGGCCATCGGGCCCGACCAGCGCCTCGGCGGTCGAGGCGCGCACCGTGCCCTGGTGATAGCTGTGGAAGTCGGTCGCAAAGCCGGTGGCATCGACCGTGCAGCCGCCGGCCATCGGCGCCGATGCCAGGCAAAGCACAACCGCGATCCGTCTCATGCCTGCTTCTCCCAGCGGCCGGCCTCGTTCTGGCGCCAATAGGTCGCGGCAAAGCCGCCTGTCGTGACGCCTCGCCAGGCCAGGCGCGCCGCCGCCACCGCGTCCGGATCGTTGCCGTCGAAGATGAGCACGATCCGCTCATAGCTCGCCGCATCCTCAGGCATGGACGCGCCCTCCGTCAGGAAGCGGATCGCGGCGCGGTTGGGATTCGTCGAAGCCGTGGTCAGGAGGACGGGCTGGCTCGCCGGGTCGCCGTCCTCATCGGTCGCATGCGGCACGAAGCTCGCATCGTCATAGGTCCAAAGGCGCTCATCGAGCGCGGCGAGGCGTTCGCGCGTGGTGGTCTGGACGACGACGCGCCATGCCCTTTCCAGGCTCTTCTCGACGAGTTGCGGAAGCACCGCTTCGAGCGAGCGCGCCTGCAGATGATAAAACAATATGTCCGTCACGCCGTCGATCTAGCCCAATCCGGAGTGGCTTGCCAAATGACGCAAACCAGATGATGCATGCGGCGAACATTCGATCGCCGTCGCCTCGCCGATGCGGCAAAATCGGCAGTCGCGTATTCGCGCGAATACGCTAAGATTGCGTCGCAGGCAGTGCACGGAGCCGCAGATGCTCATGAGAGCCCCCCTCGATAGCCGCCACCTCGTGGAGGCGCGGCGGCCCGGTTATACCCTGGAGGCCCCCTTCTACACCTCGCGCGAAGTGTTCGACCTCGACCTCGCCGTGATCTTCGGGCGCCATTGGATCTTCGCCGGCGTCGAAGCCGAAGCGCCGCAACCGGGTGACTACCGCAAGCTCGATATCGGCGCGCAATCGGTGATCCTGGTGCGCGGCGATGACGGCGAGATGCGCGCCTTCCACAATGTGTGTCGCCATCGGGGCGCCCAGCTCGTGACCGCCGAGCGCGGCCGCGTGATCCGCTTCGTCTGCCCCTATCACCAATGGACCTATAAGCGCGACGGGGCGCTGATCAATGCGCGCCAGATGGGCGCGGATTTCGACAAATCCTGCCACGGGCTGAAGCCCGTCCATCTGCGCTCGATCGAAGGGCTGATGTTCATCTGCCTCGCCGAGGACGCACCGGCCGATATTGACGACCTCGCGGCGTCTCTCGCACCACGGCTTGCTCCCCATGACCTGCGCAACACCAAGGTCGCCGCCCAGATCGACCTCGTCGAGCGCGGCAACTGGAAGCTGACGATGGAGAATAATCGTGAGTGCTATCATTGCGGGGCCTCGCATCCGGAGCTCTTGAAGTCCTTCTGCGAATATTCGGTCGCCTTCGATCCTGCGGCCGCCAGCGAGCGGCAACGGAACGAGGCCGAGGCTTATGCGCAAACGGCACGCGAGACCGTCGCCGCCTGGGAGGCGCAAGGCTATCCGTCGAGCGCTGTCGAGCATCTGAAGGGCCGGGCTTCGGCCTTTCGCACCGAGCGCCTGGTGCTCGCCGGCGAAAACGAATCGCAGACCATGGATTCGCGGATCGCCTGCCGCAAGCTGATGGGCAAGATCACCGAGGCCAAGCTCGGCGGCCTGCATATCCACACCCAGCCGAATTCCTGGCATCACGCCATGAGCGACCATGCGATCAGCTTCTGCGCGCTGCCGCTCTCGCCCGACGAGACGCTGGTGCGCACCACCTGGCTCGTCCACAAGGACGCGGTCGAAGGCGAGGATTACGATGTCGAGAACCTGACCAAGGTCTGGGTCGCGACCAACGGCCAGGACGCGGCCCTGGTCGAGCGCACCCAAGCGGGGGTGCGCAGCTCAGCCTATGAGCCGGGCCCCTATTCGCCCTTCACCGAAGGACAGGTCGACGATTTCGTCACCTGGTATATCGAGCGCCTCGCCGAGCATTGCCTCAGCGGCTGATGACGGCCTGGGTTGGGAAATCGAAGACCTTGCCGGTCTCGGTCCAGTCGGGCTGGGTGAGCTTCACGAACCAGGGCGCGAGGTCCTGCGGCGTCTTGAGCATGAGCGGATCCTCGCCCGGCATTGCCTCGGCACGCATCGCAGTGCGCAGCGGACCCGGATTGAGCAGCATGACGCGGACCGGGGTCGTCACCGTCTCGGCCGCATAAGTGCGGGCCAGAGCTTCGAGGGCGGCTTTCGAGACCGAATATGGGCCCCAATAAGCCCGGCAGCTGGTCGCGGCCCCAGAGGAAACGAACACCACCCGGCCGCTCGGCGAAGCGCGCAGGCTCGGATCGACGGCGCGCAGCAGGCGCCAATTCGCCGTCACGTTGATCGCCATGACGCGATCCCAGGCGCTCGGCTCGACATGGCCGAGAGGCGTGATCGGACCGAGCAGGCCGGCATTGCCGATAAAGGCGTCGAGACGCCCCCAGCGCTTGGCAATCGCCACTCCGAGCCGGTCGAGCGCCTGGAAATCCGTCAGATCCGCCGGCACCAGGGTGGCGCTGCCGCCTTCGCGCTTGATGACGTCGTCGAGCTCCTCGAGCCCACCGACGGTGCGCGCGAGCGCGATGACATGACATCCGGCCCGCGCCAAAGCGAGCGCGGCCGCACGGCCTATGCCGCGCGAGGCGCCCGTGACCAGAGCGACGCGGCGTGTCTCGGTAGTCTCGTCAGTCATGGAGCAGCGCGACCTCGATTCCGGAGCAGGGATGCACGATCAGCCCGCCTCCGCCAGCAGCGAGAGCTGCTTCGGGCCGCCCTGACGCAGGCTGCCCGAGGCGCCGTCCACATCGGTGAGCGGCGTCGGATAATCGCCGGTGAAGCAGTGATCGGTGAATTGCGGCCGGCGCGGATCGCGGGCCGCCTCGCCCATGGCGCGGTAAAGCCCGTCGACCGACAGGAAGGCCAGGCTGTCGCAACCGATATAGCTGCGCATCTCCTCGAGATCATGGGTCGCGGCCAAGAGATTGTCGCGCACCGGCGTGTCGATGCCGTAGAAATCGGGAAAACGGATGGGCGGGCTCGAAATGCGGAAATGCACCTCGAGAGCCCCGGCTTCGCGCATCATGCGCACGATCTTCACCGATGTGGTGCCGCGCACGATCGAATCGTCGATCAGCACGATGCTCTTGCCCTCGACCACGGCGCGGTTGGCGCTGTGCTTCATGCGCACGCCGAGCGCCCGGATGCTCTGGGTCGGCTCGATGAAGGTGCGCCCGACATAGTGATTGCGGATGATGCCGAGCTCGAAGGGGATGCCGCTTTCCTGGGCAAAGCCGAGCGCCGCGGGCACGCCGGAATCGGGCACCGGCACGACCACATCGGCCTTGGCATAAGCTTCGCGGGCGAGCTCCACGCCCATCGCCTTGCGCAAGCTGTAGATGGGACGTCCGTTCACGATGGAATCGGGCCGCGAGAAATAGATGTATTCGAAGATGCAGGGGCGCATCGGCTGCGGCGGGAAGGGGAAATGCGATTCGATTCCCTCCTCCGTGATCACCACGACCTCGCCGTTCTTGACGTCGCGGACATAGCGCGCACCGATGATGTCGAGGGCGCAGGTCTCGGAAGCCAGGATATAGCGTCCGCCGAGCTCGCCGATCACCAGCGGGCGGATGCCGAGCGGATCGCGGGCGCCGATGATCTTCTTGTTGGTGATGCCGACCAGCGCATAGGCGCCTTCGATCTGGCGCAGCGCGTCGATGAAGCGATCGATGAAGCGGTTCTTCCGGCTCCTGGCCACGAGATGCAAGATCACCTCGGTATCCGAGGTCGACTGGCAGATGGCGCCGTCGCGGATGAGCCCTTCGCGCAGCGTCAAGGCATTGGTCAGATTGCCGTTATGGCAGACCGCGAAGCCGCCGCCGGTGATCTCGGAGAATAGCGGCTGGACATTGCGCAACACGGTTTCGCCCGTGGTCGAATAGCGGTTATGGCCGATGGCGCTGGCGCCCGGCAGGTTGGCGATGACGCGCTCATCCGAGAAGGCGTCACCCACGAGCCCGAGCCGGCGCTCGGAATGGAAGCGCGTGCCGTCGAAGGTGACGATGCCGGTCGCCTCCTGGCCACGATGCTGAAGCGCATGCAGCCCGAGCGCGGTGATGGCGGCAGCGTCGGGATGGCCGAAGATCCCGAAGACGCCGCATTCCTCGCGCAGCCTGTCGGCGTAGTCTTCCATGGGTGGCTCCGAGTTCTTCAAGGCGGCGGTGCAAGAGCCTTCGATTGCCCCCGAGCAGCTATGCTTGGCCTGGCAAGAATCACGGCAAGAATCATGCCCGGCGCTCGCCGTTCATATGAGCATGACCGGCGCGATTGCATAGACCTGATCGCACAGACTTGGTTGCAGCGAAGTTGGTTGCATAGACTTGGTTGCAGCGACTGGCGGTCAAGACTCGATCGCCAAGGCTCTGGGCATCAAGGCTCTGCGCATCAAGGCTTTAAGCATCAAGGCTTGGGCGTCGCCGGTTTCGCGGCGCCGCTATCGGTGTCGGGCGCGGCAGGCTGGGGCGCAGCACCCGCATCGGCGGCGTCGACCTTCCCGCCCTTGCCGAGGCCCTTCATCATCACCGTGCAGACGCGGCCGATCGCGCTGTTCGGGTCATCGCATTGCAAGAGGCCGACCAGAGTCTCACCCGCCGGCTCGAGGAGCGGGCGCACGCGCGAATCCTTTACCCAGGCCGGCTGGTTCTTCTCGGGGACCAGCCAGACGAAGAAGGCGAAGGCGACGAGCGCGATCAGCGCGCCGCGGGCCGCGCCGAACAGGAAACCAAGGCTGCGGTCGAGGGGGCCGATCTTCGAATCGAGGATGAAATCCGAAATCTTGACCGTGATCAGCGCCACCACGATGAGGGTGACCAGGAAGACCGCGGCGATCGCCGCGATCAGGGCGATGGTCGAGTTGCTGATGTATTGCTTCGCATAAGGCAAAGCCTGCGGGTAGAAATAATAGGAGGAGACCGCAGCCGCCACCCAGGAGATGATGGCGAGGACTTCGCGGGTGAAGCCGCGCACGGATGCCAGGAATGCCGAGATGAGGACGATCGCCAATACGGCGAGATCGAGAGGACTTACAGGCATCTGCGCATTTCCCGCTTCCAAGCCACTGACGACAAAAAGCCGCGGTCAGTCCCCTGCCGCGCCCCGGAGGCAGTCTATAGCGACTTTGCTGGGTGGCGTCATCTGGGGCGGGCGGAAAGAATCCTGTGTTCAATATCCTGCGTTCATTTTCGGCTTCTTTGTCGCGCCGAGCGACAGCATGGCTACGAGATCGCTGATCGTGGCCACATTTTGAAGCTTGAGGCCTGAAGGCGCCCCCTCCGTGCCGAGCGCCGGCACGATGGCCCGGGAAAAGCCGAGCTTCGCCGCCTCCTTCAGGCGCGCCGCCATCTGGCTGACCGGGCGTACGGCGCCCGACAAGGCCACTTCCCCGCAGATCACCGTGTCGTTGGGGATCACGATGCCGGTGAGCGAGGAGACGAGGATCGCGGCTGCTGCGAGGTCGGCGGCGGGTTCGCCGATGCGCAGCCCACCCGCCACGTTGAGATAGATGTCGTAGCCGCCGAATTTCAGCCCGCCATGCGCATCGAGCACGGCGAGCACCATGGCCAGGCGATTATTGTCCCAGCCGACCACGGCTCGGCGCGGCGTCGGCAGAGCGCTCGGTGCGACCAGCGCCTGCATCTCCATCAGCAGCGGCCGCGTGCCCTCCATGCCGGCAAAAATGGCCGCACCTGCGGCATGCTGATCGCGGCCGGCGATGAACATCGCCGACGGGTTGGCGACTTCGGCGAGGCCCGCCCCCGTCATCTCGAAGACGCCGATCTCGTCGGTCGGCCCGAAACGGTTCTTCGAGGCCCTCAGGATACGGAAATGATGGGCGCCGTCGCCTTCGAAGGAGATGACCGCATCCACCATATGCTCGACCACGCGCGGCCCGGCGATCGCCCCGTCCTTGGTCACATGCCCGACCAGGATGACGCTCGCCCCGGAGGTCTTGGCATAGCGGATCAAGGATTGCGCCGAGGCGCGCACCTGGGTCACCGTGCCGGGCGCCGATTCCACGAAGGGCGACCACATTGTCTGGATCGAATCGATGACCACGAGATGCGGCGCCGCTCCGCGCGACAAGGTGGCGATGATGTCCTCGACATTGGTCTGCGCCGCCAATGCCACCGGCGCCGTGGCGAGGCCGAGGCGCTCGGCGCGCAGCCGCACCTGCGCGGTCGCCTCCTCGCCCGAGATATAGGCGACGCGCCCGCCGGCGCGCGTCAGCGCTGCCGAGGCCTGGATCAGCAGGGTCGATTTACCGATGCCGGGATCGCCGCCGATCAGCAGCACCGATCCCTTGACGAAGCCGCCTCCGGTGACGCGATCGAGCTCCGCGATGCCGCACTTCGTGCGCGCCGCCTCTTCGACCGCTCCTTGCAAGGCTTCGAGCTGGAAGGGCCGGCCCTTGGTGCGCGCCGAGGATTGTGAGCCCCCGGCTCCGGGCACAGGGGCGGCGCGCGCGGCGTTCTCCTCGGCCACGGTGTTCCAGCCGCCGCAAGCATCGCATTTGCCTTGCCAGCGCCCATAGACGGCGCCGCAGGCTTGGCAGGCGAAAATGCGTTCGTGACGGGCCATGTGGTCAATCTGTGCTGGTGAGGGACGCGACGCAATCCTCGCCGCGCCGGCAAGTGGCGGGCGCAACCGCCCGACGCATCTATCAGATTTCGAGCGGGATGATCACGTTTTGTGCCAGCCGACCGCGATCGCTTTTGACGGCCTGCGGAATGACGAAGGCGGGCGTCTGTAGGTTGCGAGGAACGCATCGTTGAAGCGCCTCACGCTGCTGAACCCCGCGGCAAACGCAATCTCGGACAAAGGCAGATCGGTCTGGTCGATGAGTCGCTTGGCATTTTGAACCCGTCGGGTCACCGCTGCCTCGCTCGGCGTCGCACCCGCATGCCGCATGAACAGTCGAAGAAGGTGACGTGGCCCGATCCCGAGAATCTCCGCCAGCTCCCCGACCGAGTGCCGATCAAGAAAGCCGTCCCCGATGAGCCGAAGTCCGCGTCCCACCGTCGTCACGGTGCCGGCCCAAGCAGGGCTGCCGGGCGCGGCCTCCGGTCGGCAGCGCAAGCAGGGACGAAATCCTGCTCGCTCGGCGGAAGCCGCGGTCGGGAAGAAGACGACGTTTTCAGACCGTGCTGGGTGCACTGGGCATATGGGGCGACAATAGATGCGCGTGGTGCGCACCCCTGTGAAAAACAAGCCGTCGAAAGCCGGATCACGCGCAAGTCGGGCGCGATCGCAGGTCTCGCGGATCAAGACCGTCGGGGATAGCTCATGCGCCGGCACGTCACGAAGCTAACACCGGCCATGCCCACGGGGTAGCCGCATTCGGACTCGATCGGGGGATCAGGTCCGTTTCCAGCCAGCATTGCCGCAGCCGTCGAGGCAAAGCTTGCTCACTGCCAGCATGAGGAGGGCACAGTGAGCACAGCGGGATCGGCAAGCGCCATAGAAAAGCGGGAGACAAACTTTGCCACAGAGATCTCCCTCCTGGTTCTCTTGTCCTTCCTGTGGGGCGGTTCGTTCACGCTGATCAAGATTGCGGTCGAGACGATCCCGCCCGCAACCATGGTTGCCACCCGCGTCGCCGTGGCCGCCATCCTGCTCGCCTTGTTCATCAGATGGCGCGGCCTCGATCTGCCGAAGGATGCGAAGACCTGGCAGGGATTTCTCGTTCAAGGCCTGCTCCAGAGCGCGCTGCCTTTCACCCTGATCAGCTGGGGCGAGGAACACATTTCCAGCGGGCTCGCCGGCGTGCTCAACGCCACACCGCCGATTTTCGCATTGCTGATCACCCTCGCCACACGACATGAACAGGTCGGCTGGCAGAAGATCGCCGGGGTGCTGCTCGGCATTGCCGGGGTCGTCACCATCATGGGCAAAGCGGCGCCACTGGGCATCGGGAGCGCTCCCTTGGCGCAGGCTGCCGTGCTGGGATCGAGCCTGTGCTATGCGCTCGCGCCGATGTGGGGCAGGCGTTTCGCCGCTCTGCCGGCCGCCGTGACGGCGACGGGCGCCATGAGCTGCGCTGCCATTCTCATGGTTCCGATCGCGCTTGCGGTCGATAGGCCCTGGACGCTATCGCCGAGCTCTGTGGCGATCGCTGCGCTCGCCGTGCTGTCGGTGCTTTGCACCGCAGTCGCGATGATCATCTTCTTCCGACTGGTGCAAACGCTCGGAGCGCTCGGGACAAATAGCGGCAGCTATCTCAGAGCAGGCTTCAGCGTGGCGCTCGGGGTTCTGGTGCTCGGCGAAGCCTTCACGTGGTGGACCCTCGTCGGCATGGTTCTGATCGTGCTCGGCATCGCGGCCGTGAACGGACAATTGCGTCGGGCGTCCGGCCGAGGGCGACCGGCGTCGCCGCCTTCGTCCGCTCAGCGCAGATACTGGCGCTGATAGCGCCGCCGGAGGCGCGTCAGGATCTCATAGCCGATGGTCTCGGCCCGCCCGCCCACCTCGTCGATCGGCAAGGCCTCGCCGATCAGGATGGCGGGGTCGCCGCGCCTGACCGCTCCCTCGGGGATCCCGGTCACATCGACGGTGATCAGATCCATCGAGACCCGGCCGGCGAAGGGACAACGCCGCCCTGCGATGATGGCCTCGCCGGCGACGATCTGGCGCTCGCGCTTGACGTCCGTCGCGGTCGCGGCGCGCGGATAGCCATCCGCATAGCCGATCGGCAAGGTGGCGATGCGCCGCCTGCCTGGTGCCGTCCATTGCGCATCGTAGCCGACCGTTTCGCCTGCTTCGATGACACGCAGCTGCGCGATCGGCACGGTCAGCGTCACGACGCTACGCATCGGGTTATCGCGCTTCGGGGTCGGATTGCCGCCATAGAGCGCATAGCCCGGCCGCACCAGGTCGTGATGGGCTGCAGATCCGAGGAATATGCCTGACGAATTGGCGAGGCTCGCCTGCACCTGCGGGCACAGGGCCCGCATCTCGCGGAAGGCCGCGATCTGGCGCGCATTGAGCGGATGATCGGCATCGTCCGAAGCGACGAAATGGCTCATCAGCAGCGCCAGGGGAAAGCCGAGGCCCGTCTTGCCCGTCTCCGAGATCAGCGTGGCGAAATCCGCCATGGTGAAGCCGAGCCGGTTGATGCCGGTATCGACCTGGATCGCCGCCGCCGCTTGCCCGCCCGCGCCAGCCGCGGCTTCGCGCCATTCGGCGATCTCGTCGCGCGAGCCCAGCACCGGCCGCAATCCATGGGCGAGATAGAGCGGCCCCTGCCCCATCGCCAATCCGTTGAGGATATAGATGGTCGCCGCCGGGCAGGCGCGCCGCAAGGTCAGGCCTTCCGACGGAACGGCCACGAAGAAGGTGTCGCAGCCGGCGCCGGCAAGCGCAGCGCCCGTCTCGGCGAGGCCCGTGCCATAGGCATCGGCCTTCACCACCGCGGCGCAGGCGGCCGGCGCGACGCGCGCCCGCAACTGGCGCCAATTGGCGATGATGGCCTGCAGGTCGATGGTAAGGACGCCGCTCGCCGGCGCCGCCGCAGAGAGGCTGTCCGGCGTCGTGCTCGCCGTCTCGAGGGCCAGCGCCATCTCGCTCAGGGCAGGTGACATACCGCCTCGACATTATGGCCGTCGGGATCGAGCACGAAGGCACCGTAATAATTCGGATGATAAAGAGGGCGCAGCCCCGGTCTGCCGTTGTCCTTGGCGCCGGCTCGCATCGCGGCTTCATGGAAGGCATCGACATCGGCGCGCGAGCCTGCCGTGAAGGCGACGTGCAGGCGCCCCGAAAGGGAAACGCCCGAGCCGATCCAGAATTGCGGCCGCCCCTCCGGCCCGAAGCCGGCATGGGCCTCTCCGCCTGTCACCTCGCGCGGGATCTCCATGACGACACCGTAGCCGAGCGGCTCGAGGGCCGTCTTGTAGAAGGCGAGCGAGCGGTCGTAGTCGGAGACGGCAAAGCCTACATGATCGAGCATGATGATCCTCCCATAGGGAGCGACATATAGCGAAGATCGGACGAAGGCTCTACATCTGCTCCGGCAGCGACTCGTCGTGGGCGAGGTTCGAAAAGCGCGTCACATCCGCCTCGAACTGCACTTCGACCGTGCCCGTCGGGCCGTGGCGCTGCTTGCCGATGATGATCTCGGCCTTGCCATGCGCCTGCTCCATCTCACCCATCCATTTGAGATGATCGTCGGTGCCTTCGCGCGGCTTCTTGTTCTTCAAATAATATTCCTCGCGATAGACGAAGATCACCACGTCGGCATCCTGCTCGATCGATCCCGATTCACGCAGATCCGAGAGCTGCGGGCGCTTGTCGTCGCGGTTCTCAACCTGGCGCGAGAGCTGCGACAGCGCCACGACCGGCGCCGCCAACTCCTTGGCCAGCGCCTTCAGGCTGGTGGTGATCTCGGTGAGCTCCTGGACGCGGTTCTCGCCGCGCTTCGCCGAAGCCGAGAGGAGCTGCAGATAATCCACGAACAGCACGTCGAGGCCGCGCTGACGCTTGAGCCTGCGGGCCCGCGACACCAATTGCGCGATCGAGATGCCGCCGGTCTCGTCGATATAGAGCGGGATGGACTGCATCTCGCGCGCGGCTTCGGTGATCTTCGAGAACTCGAAAATGCCGCGCCGGTCATCCTCGATGATGTCGCCGCGCCTGATCTTGTAGGAGGGCACGCCCGAGCGCTCGGCGATGATGCGGGTGGCGAGCTGCTCAGCCGACATTTCGAGCGAGAAGAAACCGACGATGCCGCCATCGACGGTGCGCAGCCGCCCGTCGGGCTCCTCCTCGGCCTGGTAGGAGCGCGCGATATTATAGGCGATGTTGGTCGCGAGCGCCGTCTTTCCCATGCCGGGACGCCCCGCAATGATCACGAGATCGGAGGATTGCAGGCCACCCATCATGCGGTCGAGATCGGCGAGGCCGGTGGCGACGCCCGAGAGCTTGCCGTCGCGCCGATAGGCGGCGGCCGCCATGTCGATGGCGCGCGCCGCGGCGTCCGTGAAGCGGACGAAGCCTTTCTCATAGCGCCCGAGCTCGGCGAGCTCATAGAGCTTCTTCTCGGCCTCCTCGATCTGGGCCTTGGGCGGCAGGTCGACCTGGGCGTCGAAGGCGGTGTTGACCACCTCGGTGCCGATGCCGATCAGGGAGCGGCGCTGATGCAGCTCGTAGATGATCCGCCCGTACTGCTCCGCATTGATGATCGTGGTCGCCTCGGCGGCGAGCCTCGCCAGATATTGCGACATCGTCACGCCGCCAGCCTCGGTGTCGCCGAGGAAGGTCTTGAGCGTGATCGGCGAAGCGAGCTTGCCTGCCCGAATCAGGGAGGCGGAGTTCTCATAGATGCGACGATGGATCTCCTCGGAGAAATGCGAGGCCTCGAGGAAATCCTGGACCTTGTCGAAGGCCTCGTTGTTGATGAGGATGGCGCCGAGCAGCGCCTGCTCGGCCTCGACCGAGGCCGGCGCCTGCCGGTATTCGGGCGTTTGCGGGAGAGGCTTCAGGGCGACGGCGTTCGACATGGCAGCTCGGATGAAGGCGTGATTCGGAGGCGAGTTCGACCACGTCTATCGTAGCACCGATTGCGGGCAAGGGCCGCGCGGCGCGAGGTTATGCCCCCTATCCACAGCTGGTCGCGAAATGAGCGACCGACGCGCTCACGCCCTCTTGCATTCTCCGCTCGGGTTCAGAACTTGATCTGGGTGTTGAGGCCGAGCACGGTCGCATCCTTGACGACCTTGCCGAGATTGGGGCCGCTCGCCGCCAGCACATGGCCGCCCGGGTGGAAGAAGTGCTGGACGTCGAGGTCGACGGTGAGCCAGGGCGTGACGTTGACGGTGTAGAGCGCCTCGATCATCACCTCCTGGTCGCGCACCGGAGCCATCGGGCTTGAAGGAAAGGCGAAAGAAGCCGGGTTGGCGATCGCCGCCATGGTCGCGAAGGCGCGCGTGTCGCGATCGAGCGCGCGCGCCGCATCGCTGATGCGGTCATAGGCCACGCCCACGCCGATCAGATCGGTGGGCCGGCCGGGGATCAGCCCGGTGAAGGTCAAGCCGGCATCGGCATAAAGATCGACGAGGTTGCGGTCGCTCGGGCTGGCGCCGAGCCGCAGGAAGGCGGCGAGCTTATGCACCCCGTCCTTGTCGCCGGTCAGCAGCGTCTGGTCGACGATGCCGTAGACGCCCCAATCATTGGAAGAGCGCTTCGCCTGGCCGGTCGAGCTCGGGGCGGCCAGGGACAGCCCGCTAGTGTCGAGATGCAGGGCGTTGAAGTTATGACCGGTCTCGAACCAGGAGCCGATCTTGTAGGTGCCGGGCAGCGCGACGCCGGAATTCGCGTAAGCCGTCGAATAGGCGGCTTCGGCGATCCACAAGGTGCCGCCGTTCAGGTTGAAGGTGGTGCCGAAGCGGTTGGCGAGCTGGGGAACCGGATTGCTGCGGCCGGCCGGATCGCCCGTATAGGCACCGGCCATCACCGTTATGGCGTCGGTCGGCGAATATTTGACGCGCGCTCCCGGCCCTTGCAGCGGATAGGCGGCCCCTCCCCCCGGCAGCACGGCTCCTGTCCAGCCCGGAAAACCGAAGGTCGAGTTGAGGAAAGCCTGCGCGGTCGGCGCCTGGAAGAACTCATCGTCGATGCCGAGCTGGCCTGCACGCACGCTGAGCTTGCCTTCAAGGAAACGCCGTTCGATCCACACCGCGCCCAGCCGGTTGGTCGAAAGCGCCTCGAAGAAGCTCACCGAGGAGAAGGCGCCGATCTCGCGCGGCGTGATCGAGCGTCCTTGCAGCGAATAAAGGCCTGCGTGCAGATAGGTGTCGTTCAGAAGGTCGACACGGGTGAACTTGCCGAGATCGATGTCGATCCAGGAGAAGAGCTGGCCTTGCGCGTCGACGCCGCGCTTCAAGCCTCCACGCGCATTGTCATAGGCGTAGAAATTATATTGCGAGCACAAGGTCACGCCGGCTTCGGTCCCCTTGGCACGTACGCCATAGAGATCGCCGAAAAGATAGGATCCGGCCTTCCAGTCGAATTTGTCGGGATATTGCGCCGGACCGGTCGGCGCGTCGCAAGGACCGCCATCCGCGAAGGCGGGCGAACCCGCCAGCAGCCCAAAGACCGCTCCCGCCAAGAGAACTCTCGCAAGGAGAGCTCTCGCCAAGCCGCCGCGCCCCATGCCCACACCTCTGAATCACCAGACTCGCCGCGAGCTAGGGATTACAGGCTTCCCTGATCATTGCAATAGCGGGGCGTCACATTGGAATTAGTTGAATTCTAAGACAAAATCGGCAGAACGGCGCGGTCTTCAAGCATTAAGCAATATTGTTGCATGCTCAAATTTCGGCCCTGCTTCACGACAGCGTCGCGCGCCCCTCGAAGGGGCGCGCCGTTTCAGCCGTTAGAACTTCACCTGGGTGCGCACGCCGAGGATGGTCTCATCCTTGATCAGGAGGCCGGTGCGCGAGCCTTGTGCCGCCAGCACATGGCCGCCGGGATGGACGATGTGCTGGGCGTCGAATTGCACCGTCAGCCATGGCGCGAGGACCAGCTGGTAGGTCGCCTCACCGACGAACTCGTAGTCGCGGATCGGGAAGCCCGGCGGATTGGTGCCGAACAGCACCGTGTCGCGATCGAGGCTGCTGGCATTGGAGCTGATCTTGGAATAGGTCGCCGCCACGCCGATGACGTCGCTCGAGCGGCTGGGCACGAAGCCCGTGAAGGTGACGCCGCCATCCACATAGCCATCGATCAGGTTGCGATCGTCGGGGCTGAGTCCGGCGCGCACGAAGGCTGCGATCTTGCGCGGATCTTCGCCTCCGGGGGCCCACAAGGTCTGGTCGGCGACGCCGTAGACGCCCCAATCATTGGAATAGCGCTTGGCGACACCATTGGTCAGGGCCACATTGGCGAGCGAGACGCCGTTCGTATCGAAGCGCTGGTTGAAGAAGCGGCCACCGCCGACGAACCAGGCTCCGAGCTTATAGGCGAAGGGCAAGGTCGCCTTGGCATCCGCATAGCCCGCCTCCGCCATATAGAGCGTGCCATAGTTGAGGTTGAAGGTCGTGCCGTAGCGGTTCTTGTATTCGGGGTTGTTCGAGGGCGGCGTGAGCAACAGGTTGCCGCGGCCCGCGGGATCGGCCGAATAGACGCCGAGCATCAGGCTCAGCCGATCGGTCGGCGCGTATTTGACCCGTGCGCCGGGCGCTGCCAGCGGCGTCGCGGCGCCGCCATTGGGGAGATCGGCGGCCATCCAGGTCGGGAAAGCGAAGGTGTTGCTGATGAAGGTCGCGGCGGTCGGGCTGACCAGGAATTCCGAATCGATCGCCATCTGGCCGGCCCGCACCGTCACCTGATCACCGAACAGCTTCTGCTCGAAATAAGCCTCGAAGATGCGCGTCGTCGCCACCTGCTCGATATTGGTCGCGAGATAAAGTGCGCCCGTATTGTGCAGGCTGATCGAGCGGCCCGCCACCTGGAACATGCTGGCATGGAAGGACGTGCCCGACAGCGCGTCGACCTTGGTGAACTTGCCGAGATCGATGTCGAGCGTCGGCGCCAGCACGCCTTCCGAAATGAAGCTTCGCCGGATGCCGCCCGTCGGATTGCCCAACAGGTCGAGCGTGTAGGTCAGGCCGAGCTGCACGCCGGCATCGGCGGCCTTGCTGCGGAAGCCGCCCATATCGCCGAGCAGCGTGTCCTGTTCCCAGATCGTTTTCGGCGCGGCCTTGCTCGGTGCAGGATTGGGCGCGGCCGCGGGCGGTGTGCCGCCGCTATCATCGGCAAATGCCACCCCAGCGAGCAGACATGCCGCCAGCGTAGGCAGCCAGCGCCCGCCCGATCTCATGCATCTCATCACGTGCAGCCCCTCAGCTCTCAAGACAGACATCGAGATGTAGCAAGGATTATGCCTTGCGGCCCGGCTGCAGCGGATGGTCGCCATCCGTTTGAAACCTGACCACCGGCATTCCGAAGCCATCCCGACACATGCCAGCACAATAGGCACGGGGCGGCGACTGGCCTCCCGCTTCGCGCTGTCGCCGCTATCTGGCGGTAGGCGCGATAAACGGTCCATTCACAACCGGGCATGCCCCCATCAACGGCGCGTAAACGGGGGCCGACCCTCATCTGGCCGGGAGGCGTCACCTCGTGAAGTGACAGCCACTGATCGGCGCCCGCAAGCTCGACATTTGGGCGGTCGACATTTGGGCCGTCATGGATATCGCAGGGGCGCTGTGTCGCGGTCACATAGCGTCGCTACGCACGATCCCTTGCCTGGAGCTTGCTGCAGTTGGCGACGAGGCGGCATCGGCGAGGAGGAGGTTCGTCATCCCACCGACCAGGAAACTCACGCCTGAATGCTCGCATATGATCCGGCCAAGCGGCATGGCCTGGCCGGGTCGCACGCCGCTAGTGAGTATGAGCACGATCTTTCCGCAAAAGCGGGGACCACTTTTGCGGATGCTGCCCGGGGCGCGCCACACAGGTCGCGGGCACGCCCCAGGCAGTCGATCGAAGGCCGCTCAGAACTGAGCGAGCGGTCCGGCTTCCGCGAGGGCGGCACCGACTTCGAGGCCGAGATCCTCGAGGCTCGTCTCCTCGCGCGTTGCGATCACTTCGCCGCGCGCCTGGCGCTCGGCTTCCTCGGCGCTGCGCGCCGCATTGACCGTGATCTTGACGTCGACTTCCGGGTGCAGATGTACCGGAACGGTGTGCAGGCCGAGCGTCTTGATCGGGGTATTGAGCACGACCTGCTCGCGCGACACTTTGAAGCGCGCCTTGACGAGCGCCTCGGCGATGTCACGCGTCGAGACCGAGCCGTAAAGCTGGCCGCTCTCGCCGGCCTGGCGGATGAGGACGACGCTCTGGCCGTCGAGCTTCTCGGCGACCGCTTTCGCCTCCGTCTTGAGCTCGAGGTTGCGCGCCTCGATCTCGACGCGCTGGCTCTCGAAGCGCTTGCGATTGGATTCGGTGGCGCGCAGCGCCTTGTTGCGCGGCAAGAGGAAATTGCGGGCGAACCCGTCCTTGACACGCACGACATCGCCGATTTGGCCGAGCTTGGCGACACGCTCGAGCAGAATCACTTCCATATTGGCATCTCCTTCGATTTCTGATGGTGGGCAGGCATTTCAGTTCAGTTTCCGCGATGCGGCGTGGGCGAGCGAACGGGCCCGCAGCGCCAAGGCCATCTCGACGAGGCCGAATATTGCGAGGCCCATGAGCACCCAGGGGAAGACGATCACGATCATGGCGTAGCCGACCCCGAGGATGAACGGGCGGGCCGGAATGCGCGCCAGCAGCACATGCGCAGTCGCGAGACCCTGCATGGCGAGCAGCATGCCGATCGTGCCCACGAGCGCGAAGGCCACGAAGCGCGGCCACCCCGGAAAGGGGGCGAGCACGAAGCTGGCGACAAGCCCGATCAGCGCCGAGCGCGACAGGACGAAGTCGCGGGCAATGGATGGCAGAGGGCGCGGCAAGCGCCCCGACAAGGAGACGATCTTGGCGGCGACCAACAGGATGACAAGCGACAGAAGGGTCGATCCGCCCGCGGTCAATGGCAGGAACACCGATGCGACGAGGCTAGCTATGCGCTCCGCCGGCAGCGTCTCGGCGCCAAGGCCCGGCAGTTCGTCCATGCCGCTCTTCAGCGCGATCTCCACCATCTCCTGGACGGCGGCGCGGAAGGTCTCGTAATCGGGGCCGAGCAGCATGGCCCCGCCGAGCGTCAGGGCGACGGACAGCCCCGCCGCCCAGATCGCGAGCATGCCGAGCGGATACCAATGCGGCGCGGGCGGAACGGCTGGCGAGGCGGCGACATTCGGCGCAGCGACGTTCGCGAGAGAATCTTGCGGCAGAGAAACTTGCGGCAGGGAAACTTGCGCCCCATGGCGCGCCAGCAGCGCCAGGAAAGAGAGCCACCAGAGCGGCAAGGCGAATGCCAGCGCGAACATCAGGCCGAGGAGCGGATTGAAGATCAGCCCGACCGCCAGCGCCCCGACGCCGCTGGCGACGAGGCCCGAGCGATGGTTCCAGCCGAGCGAGACGATGGCGATCGGCAAGGGCGTCAAATAGAACAGCAGGATGCCGGCCAGCGAGCCGCGGATCACGGTCGCGAACAGCACCGCCGAGACGAGCCCGGCGCCGACGCCGATGAGGATATCGCCGCGCTTCATACCGTTGTCCCGCTGCTCTGCGCAGGGTTAGAGGCGGAGATGTCCCGCCTCAGCCGATCCGGAGGGGTTGCACCGCCGGACATGTTTCAGGGACGAGGGCGCCGAGGCGCCCCTCGCATGGTCAGCGAATGACGTAAGGCATCAGCCCGAGGAAGCGGGCCCGCTTGATCGCGGTCGCGAGCTCGCGCTGCTTCTTCTGCGAGACGGCCGTGATGCGCGACGGCACGATCTTGCCGCGCTCGGACACGTAGCGCGACAGGAGCTTCACGTCCTTGTAGTCGATCTTGGGTGCATTGGCGCCCGAGAACGGGCAGCTCTTGCGGCGACGGAAGAAGGGGCGGCGCGTGGTGGAAGTGGAAGTGGAAACGGTCATGGTTCAGCCCTGCACGTTTGCGGAGTTGGCGGCAGGCGCCCCCTCGAAACTCTGGTCGCGGTCGCGCCGCGGACCGCGATCGCCACGGTCGCCGCGGTCACGGAAGCCGCCACCGCCCCCGCCATAACCGCGATCGCCGAAGCGGTCATCGCGGTCGCGCCGGTCGTCGCGCTTCTGCATCATGATGGAGGGTCCATCCTCATGCGCCTCGACCCGCACGGTGATGAAGCGGATCACATCCTCGCTGAGACGCATCTGGCGCTCCATCTCGGCCACGGCCGCATGTGGCGCGTCGAGATTGAGGAGCGTGAAATGCGCCTTGCGGCTCTTGCGGATCTTGTAGGCGAGCGATTTGACGCCCCAATATTCCTGCTTGGCGACCTTGCCGCCGCCAGCTTCGATGACGCCTTTATATTGCTCGATCAGCGCTTCGACCTGCTGTGAAGTCACGTCGGGGCGCGACATGAAAATATGCTCGTAGAGCGACATGATAGCCTTTCCTATGGCGTCGCCGGCCTTCCGGCGACTCGATCCACAACCTCGGCGCGAAGCCCTTCGAGCAGCCTTGTTGGAAAGGCGTAAGCTCGATGTCCACACGAAGGCGGAGACACTGGGAGACGAGGCCAACCGCCCCTGCTCCTCGAAACCTGCCAAGCAGCAGGACTCTCGAGGAACCTCCCGTTCAGCCTCCGGCCGAGGCATTGCGGAGTGGGGCTTCTAGCCGAAACCTTCGCGGAATGGAAGTGGGCGCCTTCGAAACCTGCCACGTGACCGCGCCGGCCGAGGCCGAGACGGCACTGCCGTCAGCTGCGCCACTACCCGTAGATCGCTGAGAAGGCTTGATATTGCGGCGCTTCTCGAAAGGCTCGCTGGTTGTCGGGCCCCGCCCGTATAGCTTATGACGGCCGCCCCAACCGAAGCGGCCGATCTTCCGATATGGCCTTGATCCGCCGGCAGGCTGTGACAAATCCCAAGACCGCTATATGTGGAGGATCGCCGGGCGCGAGGCGTGATCCGGCCAATCGCTCGCCAATTGCTATCACTCGAGAGGCACAGGTTTGTCCGCCCAGTCTCCCGCCGAGGCCGCACCGGCACCCCTCTCGACGACCAAGCTGTTCCTGACGATCTTCCCCTCGATCATGCTGCCGATGTTCCTCGCGGTCGCGGATCAGACGATCGTGGCGACCGCCTTGCCGGCGATCGCGGCTTCGCTCGGCAATGTCGAGCAGATCTCATGGGTGGTCATCTCCTACCTCCTGGCGACGACGATCGCTGCGCCCGTCTATGGACGCTTGGGCGACGTCTTCGGGCGCAGGCGGGTGATGTATGTCGGGCTCACCATTTTCATGGTCGCCTCGGTGCTCTGCGCGCTGGCGCCGAGCATCGTGCTCCTGTCGCTGGCGCGCCTGCTGCAAGGGCTCGGCGGCGGCGGGCTGATGACCTCCTCGCAAGCCCTGATCGGGGAGACCATTCCGCCCCGCGAGCGCGGGCGCTATCAGGGCTATCTCGCAGCCGTCGTCGTCTCCTCATCGACCTTCGGTCCGGTCGCCGGCGGGTATCTGACCCAGCATTTCGGCTGGCAGTCGGTGTTCCTGGTCAACATACCGATCGGCCTCCTCGCCGCCGTCCTCATGTTGCGCCTGCCGCGGCGGCGCAGCTCGGACGAGGCTTGGCAGTTCGACGCCATGGGGCTCGCTCTGTTCGTGTTGTTCGTCGCCCCCACCTTGCTGGCGATCGAGTTCGCGCAACGCTTCGAGGCAAGCTTCATGCCGCTGGTCATTGCTCTTGCGGTCTGCGCCGTCGGCGCGCTGATCCTGCTGATCCGCCAGGAGAAGCGGGTCGCCTCTCCGCTCCTGCCGATCTCGCTCCTGAGCAAGGCGGCGATCTGGCGCAGCGACGCGCTCGCCGCTTGCCATGGCGCGGCGCTCGTCTCGCTCATCACCTTCCTGCCGCTGTATCTTCGCGTGGTGCGCGGCGCCACGGCATCCGAGAGCGGCTTCCTGCTCCTGCCGCTCACCGCCGGGATCGGCCTCGGCTCGCTGGTCACCGGCCGCCTGGTCTCGAAGACGGGCCGGACCTTCGTCTTCCCCTCCTTCGGGCTCATCGTATCGCTCGCGACCATCATCGGGCTTGCGCTTGGAGCACCCTATCTTACGCCGCCGCAGATTTCCGGGCTGCTCGGCGTGAATGCGCTGTTCATGGGAACCGTGATGGGCGTGGTCAATGTGACGGTGCAATCGGCGGCCGGCCCGAGGATGCTGGGCGCGGCGGCTGGCTCCGTCCAGTTCTCGCGCTCGGTCGGGGCCTCGATCGGCACGGCGATCGTCGGCGCCGTGCTCTTCCTGTCGCTCGCCACCACCGACAGCAAAGCTGCCGCCTTGCTGGGCGCGATGGTGGAGCGCGGGCCCGACATCCTGGCGCAGCTCGATCCCGAGCGCCAGAAGGTGGTCGCGCTCGAGATCGCGCACGCCTTCCGCGCCGCTTTCCTCACGGTCTCGCTGTTCACCGCAGGCGCGCTCGTGCTCGCCTGGGTCAATCCGGCACGCCGCGTGTAAGTGACCAGGAAGCGACAGGCCGCATGCGCTCGTCCATCATTCGTTATCCACGTTTCGAGGTGGCGGCCTTTCACAACCAAAGGGGGCCACAATTACGGGTTGCGATTGCAACGCGCACGGGATTCGATGCCGCGGATTCACGTGAATCTAACCCTTATCGGTCACCCTCGAATGGATGACGACCGAGATCGCCCTCTTCCGACGCAAGACCGGCGCAACCATCCTGGCCTGGGCACGCTGGCTCTCCAGCGCCCGGTTGATGGTGCTGACGGTCGTCTATCTCCTCGCCATCTGCGGCATCTTCGCAGCAGTGCTCCTCAGCGAATACCAGGATGTCTGGGCCCAGGCGCTACGCCAAGGCGGCAATCTCAGCGCCGCCCTGAGACAAGACATCGCCCGCAATGTCGAGCTCTACGACCTGTCGCTGCAGGCCGTCGTCGACGGCTGGGAGAATCCCAAGGTCCGCAACCAGGATCCTGAATTGCGACAGATGATCCTGTTCGATCGGGCGGCGACCGCGCCCGATCTCGGCGCCATTCTGGTCCTGGACGCGCAAGGCAAGGTCGTCGCTGATTCCGCCGGCATCGCGCCCCGCCAAGCTGATCTTGCCGGGCAAGACTACTTCAAGATTCATGCAGCCGATGCCAATGCCGGGCTCTTCATCAGCAAGCCTTTCATCGCCCGCTCCGTCGATCAATGGAGCATCGGGCTGAGCCGCCGTCTCAACCGCCCCGATGGCAGCTTCGACGGTGTGGTGGTCGGCACGATCGAGCTCGGCTACCTGAAGAATCTGTTCGACCGATTCGCGTTGGGGCCGAACGATTCCATCACGCTCCTGCATCAGGACGGGGCGGTGGTGATGCGCCGGCCTTATGACAGCTCCTTCATCGGGCACCACCTTCCGAGCTCGGCCAGGATCTTCGGCGACTTCAAGACGCAGGCCACGGGACATTTCATCCATAAGAGCCCGGTCGATGCCGTGGAGCGCCTCTTCGTCTACGGCCAAGTGGGTCATCTGCCCCTGCTTCAGATCGTCGGCATCTCGACCGATGATGTCTTCGCCCCCTGGCTGCGCAAGGCGCTGATGACCGCGGGCGCCGTCTTCGTGCTGTGCGCGGCAGTGATCGCGCTCACCTTGCTGCTCGGCGTGCAATTGCGCGCCCGCGCCGCCGTCGAGGAGCATCTCACACGCCTTGCCGAGCGCGACCCCTTGACCTCACTCTTCAACCGGCGCCGCTTCGACGAGATGATGGAGGTCGAGTGGCTGCGCGCCTTGCGCGGGCGGAGCTGCCTCTCGGTGCTGATGCTCGATGTCGACTGCTTCAAGCTCTATAACGACCGCTACGGCCATCCGGTCGGCGACACTGCCTTGCGGGCGGTGGCGAGCTGCATCCAGGCGAGCGTCCAGCGCGGCACCGATGTGGTCGGCCGCTATGGCGGCGAGGAATTCGCCATTCTCCTGCCGGCCTCCAGTGCCGAGGGCGCGGCCGGCATCGCCGAACGTATTCGCCTCGAGATCGTCCGCCTGGCGATCGCGCATGCCGGAAGCCCGCATGGCGTCATCACGGCGAGCATCGGCGTCACGTCGATCTACCCGGTCTTCGGCGACCAGCCGACGGCACTCATCCGGCAAGCCGATGCGGCGCTCTATAAGGCCAAGGGCGGCGGGCGCAACCGTGTCGTCTGCTCGACAATGGGCGAGGCCATCCGCGCGGCTGCCTGATGGGTCGGCGCTTCGGCGCAGGCCAGCTCCGAATTACCCCTCCTACTCGATATCCTCGACCAGCGCCGTGGTGCCGTAGACACGCTGCGCCAAGGTCGCCTCCATGAAGGCATCGAGATCTCCGTCGAGCACGTCCGATGGCGACGTCGAAGTCACGCCGGTGCGCAGATCCTTCACGAGCTGATAGGGCTGCAGCACATAGGAGCGGATCTGGTGACCCCAGCCGATATCCTTCTTGGAGGCGGCATCGGCGCTGGCCTTCTCCTCGCGCTTCTGCAACTCGGCTTCGTAGAGCCTGGCGCGCAACATCGACCAGGCCGTCGCGCGGTTCTTGTGCTGCGAGCGCTCCGATTGGCAGGAGACGACGATGTTGGTCGGGATATGCGTGATGCGCACGGCCGAATCGGTGGTGTTGACGTGCTGTCCGCCCGCGCCCGAGGAGCGGAAGGTGTCGATGCGGCAATCCGATTCGTTGATCTGGATGTCGATCTTGTCGTCGATCACCGGATAGACCCAGACCGACGCGAAGCTCGTATGGCGCCGCGCATTGGAATCGAAGGGCGAGATGCGCACCAAGCGATGCACGCCCGATTCGGTCTTGAGCCAGCCATAGGCGTTCTTGCCCTTGACCAGCAGCGTCGCGCTCTTGATGCCCGCCTCTTCGCCATCGGCGATGTCGACGATCTCGACCTTGCATTTATGGCGCTCGGCCCAGCGCGTGTACATGCGCATGAGCATATTGGCCCAATCCTGGCTTTCGGTGCCGCCTGCGCCCGAATGCACTTCGAGATAGCTGTCATTGCCGTCGGCTTCGCCCGACAACAGCGTCTCGACCTGCTGACGTGCGGCGCGGTGCGCTACCGAGCCGATGGCTTTCTCGCCCTCGGCGATCGAATCGCGGTCGCTCTCCGCTTCGCCGAGCTCGATGAGCACGCCGGCATCGTCGAGCTCACGCTCGAGCGAGCCGATTGTCTGGATGCGCGTCTCGAGATCGGTGCGTTCGCGCATCACCTGCTGCGCCTTCGCCGGATCGTCCCAGAGCGAAGAGCTCTCGGCGAGCGCGTTCAGCTCGGCGAGGCGCTTTTGCGCTTTGTCCCAGTCAAAGATGCCTCCTCAGCAATCCAATGGATTGCTTGGCGGCTTCGAGTTGAGTCTCGGTCTCGGCACGCATGACGGGAAGCACCTGATGACGGCGAAGAGCTTCAAGCGATCGCGCCGGACGGATCCGGCGCAAGAGTGAGGCAGCGGAGATATGAGAGGCAGGAGATAGTGATAGGCATTTGGCTTGTAAACCCACACGGCCGACCGAAGCCCGGCGCTGCCGGTCACGACCGCAGGCAGGAAGCGCCGCGGCAAGCAGCGCCCTTCGGCCGCTTCAGTACAAGCCGCCCGTGCCGGCGCCGACCGCCCGATCGGCTTCAGGCGAAACGCCTGCCGATCTCGTTCCGGTGCCTCCGCCCGCGAAGAAGTCCGGGGGCGCCTGGCCCGGCTTGAAGGCTTCCATGATGGTGTTGCCGTCGCCGGGACCGGCACGTAGCCCGGTCGCGACGCTGACACGGATGAGCTTGATGCCTTCGGGCACCCGGAAGGGCGTATCGGGCTTGTCCTTCAGCGCCGCGCGCATGAAGTCGCGGAAGACCGGCGCCGCATAGGTAGCCGCCTGCACGCTGTCGCCGAGCGAGCGCGGCTGGTCATAGCCGAGATAGACGCCCATCGCGAGATTGGCCGAGAATCCGACGAACCAGATATCCTTGGCATCGTTGGTGGTGCCCGTCTTGCCGGCGAGATAAGTACGCCCGAGCTCCTTGATCGAGATGCCGGTGCCTCGCTGAATGACGCCCTGCATCATCGAGGTGATCTGATAGGCGGTCATCGGGTCGATGACCTGTTCGCGCTTGTCGATCAGCTTGGGTTCGGGCTGGTCGTGCCAGTCATCGGAATCGCAGGCGGCGCAGACGCGCTCGTCATGCTTGAAGATGGTGTGGCCCCAGCGGTCCTGGATGCGGTCGATCAGGGTCGGCTTGATGCGGCGTCCGCCATTGGCGAGCATCGAATAGGCCGTCGTCAGACGCAGCACCGTGGTTTCGCCCGCTCCCAGCGCCATCGGCAGATAGGGCTTGAGATCGTCATACACGCCGAATTTCTTGGCATATTCGACAATGAGCGGCATGCCCACATCCTTGGCGAGCCTCACCGTCATCAGATTCTTCGAGTGCTCGAGGCCGTAGCGCATCGGCTTTGGTCCGGCGAAAGTCGGCTCGAAATTCTCCGGCCGCCAGGGCGGCAGGCCCGGCCCCTGATCGATCTCGATCGGTCCGTCGACCACGACGGTCGAAGGCGTGTAGCCATTGTCGAGCGCCGTCGCATAGACGATGGGCTTGAAGGCCGAGCCCGGCTGGCGCAGAGCCTGGGTGGCGCGATTGAACTCGCTCTGGCTGAAGGAGAAGCCGCCGACCATCGCGAAGACGCGTCCCGTCAACGGATCCATGGCCACCAGCGCTCCAGAGATCTCGGGGATCTGGCGCAGCCGGTATTGACCGGGCTTGCCGTCGAGCGGCTCGACATAGACGACGTCGCCATTCGACAGGATCTCGCGCAGCTTGCCCTTGCGCGCCCATTTCACGTTGTCGCTGAGAATCGCGCCCGTATCGCGGATCGGAGAGACGGCGCCGCTTGGCTGGCGCCCCGGCTGCAGGCCGATCTTGGCCGACAGGTCGTTGGCGTCGAGCACGATGGCGAGCTGCCATGGCTTCACGTCGGTCAGCGCCGGCACCTGGGCGAGCGCCTCACCCCAATCGGCTCCGAGATCGATCTTTTGGATGACGCCGTGCCAGCCATGCGATTCGTCGTAGCGGACGAGCCCGTCGACCAGCGCCTTGCGGGCAATCTGCTGCAGCGCCGGGTCGAGCGTGGTGCGGACCGACAGCCCGCCCTCGTAGAGCTGGGATGAGCCGTAGCGGTCGGCGAGCTCGCGGCGCACCTCCTCGGTGAAGAAGCCTGCCGCCACATTGTTCGGGGAGACATTGCGCAGGTTGAGGTGGATGTCCTCGGCTTTCGCCTTCTGCACGTCCTCGCGCGTCGTAAAGCCGTTCTCGGCCATGCGGTCGAGCACCCAGTTGCGGCGCTCGATGGCGGCATCGTGCCGTTCGAAGGGATTGTAATTGCTCGGTGCCTTGGGCAGGGCCGCGAGATAGGCCACCTCGCCGAGCGTCAGCTCATGCACCGACTTGCCATAATAGTTCAGCGCCGCGGCGGCGACGCCGTAATTGCCGAAACCGAGATAGATCTGGTTGAGATAGAGCTCGAGGATCTTCTCTTTCGTGTAGGTCGCCTCGATGCGTAGCGCCAGCAGCATCTCCTTGATCTTGCGATCATAGGTCTGCTCCGACGACAGCAGGAAGTTCTTGGCCACCTGCTGGGTGATGGTCGAGGCGCCCTGCTGGCGACGTCCCTGCCGGGTGAAGTTCGAGACGATGGCGCGCCCGATGCCTTCCGGATCGACGCCGCTATGCGAGAAGAAATTCTTGTCCTCGGCCGAGAGGAAGGCGTTGATCAGCAGCTTCGGCACGTCCTGGACGGGCAAATAGAGGCGCCGCTCCTTGGCATATTCGGCGATCAGGCTGCCATCGGCCGCGTGCACGCGCGTCATCACCGGCGGCTCGTAGTCGCGCAACTGCGTGTAGTCGGGCAGTTCCTGGGAAAAGTGCCAGATCAGCACCGCGGCCGCGCCGGCCCCGACCACGAAGACGATCGTCGCCGCGGTGAAGAGAAATCCGAAAAATCTGAGCAGTGATCGCATGCGTTTAATATCTAGCCACATCACCGGAAACGCGAAACCGGACCCGCCGCGCCCATACGGGGACAAATTGTCTCAATCGGACACCCTCGGAGCGCTTCGCTTATGAAACGCCCTTGCTCGATCTCCGCGACCTTTTAGCCGAGCGATGGCGGAAAATCCGTGACCCATCTGCAACAGTCTCGATTGTAGGTTGGGCTTTTGTGAGGCGAAACCGCGCCGCAAGGCCGAGTCCAAGGCCTCGCTCCACCAAGGCTCTCACTCCACCAAGGCTCTCGCTCCAATCTTGCCGAGGCTGCAGGCTTCGGCCTCAATTCGCGAGCGCCGCCGCTCCGGGCTGCGCCGGCAGACGCGCCTCGATCGCAGTCGCAATCGCACGCGCCGTGTCCTCGCGCCATTGCGGCGATGTAAGCGAGGCACGATCGGCCTCGCTCGACAGATAGCCGAGCTCGACGAGCGCGGACGGAACGTCAGGTGCGCGCAACACCACGAAGGAGGCGGCGCGCAAAGGGTTCTTGTTCAAGCGCACATGCGGCTCGAGCGTCTGGATCAGTTTCTTGGCGAAGGCAAGCGAAAGCACTTTCGTCTCGCGCTTCATCAGATCGTCGAGGATCGACACCACCTCCTCATCGGTGTTGCTCGAATCGAGGCCTGCCAGCTGGTCGACCCGATTCTCCTTTTCGGCGACGCGCGCCGCATCGGCATCGCTGGCGTGATCGGCCAGAGTGTAGATGGTCGCCCCATGCACATGCGGGCTGCCCATCAGGGTATCGGCATGGATGGAGACGAACAGAGCAGCGTTCTGATCATGGGCGAAACGCGCCCGATCGGTGAGCGACACGAAGCTATCGTTGGTGCGCGTCAGCGCAACCTGCACATGCCCTCTTCGCTCGAGCTCGGCCGCGAGCGTCGTGGCGAATTCGAGCGTGATATTCTTCTCGACTTCGCCGCTGCCGCCCATGGCGCCCGGATCGAAGCCGCCATGACCCGGGTCGATGACGATCAGCGGGCGCGTATCCTTTTGCGGGGTCGCCGACCGTGCGGGCGCCACTGGGGCGGAGGACGCCATGGCCGAGGTCGCGTGGGCGCCGCCGGCCAATTCGTGGAAGGCTTCACGATCGGCTCGCGCGAGCTCGATGGTGAATGTCGTTCCGAGATCCTTCAATAGCGGCGCATTCACGGCCGAGACGATGCGCGCCGGCGCCGAAAGATCGATGACCACGCGCGATCGGCCGAAGCCGAACAAGCCGTAACGGAAAGATTTGACGAGGCCCGCCCCGGCTTCCCCGGTATGGGCCGGCAGTTGGAAATTCACCTCCGGCAGATCGAGCACCAGACGGTCCGGCTTCTCGAGCGCGAAAGGTGTCGCGGTCAGAGGTTGCGAGGCGACGAAGACGAGGCGAGCGCCCGAAGCCGTCTGCTCGAGCTTGGCGGCCACCACCACGGTGCGTACGGCAACGGCAGGTCCCTGCTCCATGGCGCCTGCCGAAACCGGAATCGCGACCGCAAGACCAGCGACGAGGCCGCCGAAAAGGGCGAGACCGCACAAATTGAGCGCGACGGCGCGGATCCGGCCGAGCCGGCGCGACGCGCCGATCGGGTGGAACGATCTCTCGCTCCGCGACCCCAACATGGCTCCGCTCATCAGCGATGGCCTCGATCCGGCCAACATCTTGCCTCCGATGTGGCTCACACTTAGCCGTAGAGGATTAGCGGCAGGTTCTTCAACAAGGATTAACGATCCAAAGGCCGAGGCATGCCTTTCCTGACGCCCTGTGGCGCCGCAGACACATTGCGGGCCGCATCTGGCGGAACTTGCCAAGAGCCCTTACCTAAGTCTAAGCATGAAGCGAGCTGTCGATTCTCCGACGTCGCCGAGTTCGAGCGAACTCGCGGGCTTGAGGTGATCGCGGCACGACGGCGCGAGGAATCCGTCGTCGACGTGCGTCGATTTTCCCGCTTCGCCAGACGCTGGGGCGTTGGAAGGCCGCTCAATCGCCCGATTTCGGGTGATTCTTCACGATTGGCTGCTCATCCTAAGGGCGGCAACTCGTGGCCAGGCGCCGGCGAATGGTTCCCATTTGTCGGGCAAGCCCGGCTACGATGGCGGCGGCGAGCAATGCTGTTGCGTTGCAAGGCCGGTGCTTCAAGTCTCGATTTTCGCGCTTCCCATGGTTTGGCGCGAAAGCCGGGAACCTCCGCGAGGGGCGACCTTGTCGGCCCTTGATATTGAATATGTGGAACGCGCTTCAACGACGAATGACCAACATCCGTCGGAGCCGGTCCGCCAGGACAATGGCATGATGTCGATGCTGCGTGACAGAATGGAACGAAAGGTCGTCTCGGCGATCTTTCCGTCATTCGCCGCGCCTCGCCTCCTTTCTCGATCAGCGATCGATCGGAGCCCGCCCCGAACCTCTCCAAGATCAGGGAGGCGGCGCTCTGCCGTTTCCTTGCAATATCTCACTGCCTCGAAGCTAGCGGCGTCGCGTGGCCTTCGCGCCCCTTCGCCGCTCGCCGCACCCCATCACGCCGGACATCTCCGGCGTCTACAAGAAAGATACGCCCTATGGCCAACAAGATGCTCATCGATGCCGCCCACCCCGAAGAGACGCGTGTCGTCGTCGTTCGCGGGCAGCGCGTCGAAGAATTCGATTTCGAATCGGCTCAGCGCAAGCCCTTGCGGGGGAATATTTACCTCGCCAAGGTCATGCGGGTCGAACCGTCGCTGCAGGCGGCCTTCGTCGACTATGGCGGCAATCGCCATGGCTTCCTAGCCTTCAGCGAAATCCACCCCGATTATTATCAGATCCCGGTTGCTGATCGCGAGGCGCTGGTCGCAGAGGAAGCAAGATCGGCGAGAGAGTCGGATGACGACGAGCCGGGCCCGCGCCGCAACCGCGGCCGCCGCGCCGCGGCCTCGTCCCATAAGGGTCCCAAGGTCTCGAGCGGCAGCCTAGAGGCAGCCTCGGCCGAAGAGGGCTCAAGCCACGAAGAGGGCTCAAGCCACGAAGAGGCTTCGAGCCACGAGGAAGGTTCGAGCCACGAAGAGGCTTCGAGCCAAGCGGCGCCCGCGAATGGCGAGGCGGCTGCGGGCGAGGAGAGCGACGCAAACGAGAACGCGCCCTCGAGCGAGGAGGCGCCGTCGAGCCCCGAGCTTGCCGCGGACGCCGAGACCACTTCGGAAGAGACCCCACCGCCTTTCCAAGAGTTGCCCTCCCACCAAGAGCTGCCCTCCGACGAAGAGCTGCCCTCGAATGACGCCGCCGCGAGCGCCGAGGCTGCGGATGCCGAGAACCTGCCTTCCGCCACCGCAGGCGAGGTCATCGAGGTCTCGGTCGTCGATGAGCGCTCCTCGGACCATCAGCCCGCCGAGACCGGTGAACCGGTGATCGAGCATCTCGGCGCCGGAGACGGCCTCGAAGAGGTGCCCGAGCGCCGCCGGCCGCTGCGCCGCAACTACAAGATCCAGGAAGTCATCAAGCGCCGCCAGATCCTGCTCGTGCAGGTGGTCAAGGAAGAGCGCGGCAATAAGGGCGCGGCCCTCACCACTTATCTGTCGCTCGCCGGCCGCTACTCGGTGCTGATGCCCAATACCGCGCGTGGCGGCGGCATCTCGCGCAAGATCACCAATGCGCCCGACCGCAAGCGGCTGAAATCGGTTGCCCAGGAGCTCGACGTGCCCGACGGGATGGGCGTCATCGTGCGCACCGCGGGCGCTGCGCGCACCAAGGCCGAGATCAAGCGCGATTTCGAGTATCTGTTGCGGCTCTGGGAGAATGTGCGCGAGCTGACCCTGAAATCTTCCGCGCCCGCGCTGGTGCATGAGGAAGGCTCGCTGATCAAGCGCGCCATCCGCGATCTCTACAACAAGGACATCGATGAAGTCCTGGTCGCCGGCGACGACGGCTACAAGGAAGCCAAGGACTTCATGCGCATGCTCGCGCCGAGCCATGCCAAGGTCGTCAAGCTCGACAAGGAGACCGAGCCGGTCTTCGCCCGCTTCGGGGTCGAACGTCAGCTCGACGCCATGTTCTCGAACATCGTGACGCTGCGCTCCGGCGGCTACATCGTCATCAACCAGACCGAAGCTCTGGTCGCCATCGACGTGAATTCCGGGCGCGCCACGCGCGAGCACAATATCGAGGACACGGCGCTCAAGACCAATCTCGAGGCTGCCGAAGAGGCGGCACGCCAGCTTCGCCTGCGCGACCTCGCCGGGCTGATCGTCATCGACTTCATCGACATGGACGAGAAGCGCAACAACCGCTCGGTCGAGAAGCGCCTCAAGGATTGCCTCAAGAACGATCGCGCCCGCATCCAGGTGGGCAGCATCTCGCCCTTCGGGCTCCTCGAAATGTCGCGCCAGCGCATCAGGTCCGGCGTGGTCGAAGGTTCCTCCACCCCCTGCCCGCATTGCGCCGGCGCCGGTCGCGTGCGCTCGACGCCGTCGGTGGCGCTGCATGTGCTGCGCCATGTCGAGGATGCCCTCGTCAAGAACGCCTCGCGCAACCTTATCGTCAAGACGCGCACCGACATCGCGCTCTACATCCTCAATCAGAAGCGCCGCCATCTGCGGCAGATCGAGGATCGCTTCGGTCTGTCGGTGACTTTCGTCGCCGACGACAAGCATAACGGCGTCGACTTCTTCGCCATCGAACTCGGCGAGCCGGTCGCGCCGCGCTCCGAGGCACCGGGCTTCGAGGCCGAGGCGCAACCGCGCCAGCCCGAGGCCGCGGCACGCATCGAAGCAGCGCATATCGAGGATGAGGAGCGAGCCGAGGACGAGACGCCGGAGATCGAGAGCGAGGCGCATGACACCGCCGAAGCGCGTTCGGGCGGCGAAGGCGAAGGCTCGCAGAAGCGGCGTCGGCGTCGGCGCCGTCGGCGCGGCGGCGAGCGCGACGTCGAGTTCGGCGGTGCCCCGCAACATGCTTCCGCCGGACAAGGCGAACATCCCCGTTCGGGCGAGGATCACGAACCCGATGCCGAGGATGCCGACGCCGAAGTGGCGGAAACCGGTGAAGCCGCGGTCGGCGCGGAAACGGTCGCTGCCGAGCAGCCCCGCAAGCGCCGCCGCGGCCGTCGTGGAGGTGGGCGCGCCCGCCGTGAGGACGACGATGGGATGCTCCCATTTGCGGCCGAGCCGGCGAATGACAGGGAGGCTGCTGCCGATGGCGAAAGCGAGAGGGTCGAAGCGCCGCTGGCCGACCATGATGTCGACCACGCGCCCGAGCCCCCTCAGGCGCCCCTAGCCGAAGCGCCCCCACACGAGACCGCACCGCGGGCGCAGTTCAAGGCGGAAGATCTTCCGGCAAGCGAAAATCTTTCGGCAAGCGAAGGTCTTTCGGCAAGTCCTCGGCCTGAGCGCAATGGCGAAGGCGAGCCGCAGGCGGCCGCGCCGGCTTCCGAACCTGCTCAGCCTGAGCCGGTTCTCACCTCGACCTATGACCCCGCACGCGCCAAGCGCGCCGGCTGGTGGTCGAAGGCACGCTCGGCGCTCGGCGCCAAGGAGTGAGGAGCCCACCTCTCCCCCGCTAGCGGTCGCTTGCGGGGAGAGGTCGATCCCGAGCAACGCGAGGGAGCGGGTGAGGGGCTGGGTGATTAACCGCAGCGAAGCCGGCTGGAAGCCGGCGGTCCAATCTTCCCTTGGACCGCCGGCTTCCAGCCGGCTTCGTGGCGGAGGGATGCGATCAGCGCTGGTCGCATCCCTCCCCCCACGGAGTGGCAACGCAACGCCCGCCTCAATGCAGGATCTGGCTGAGGAACAGCTTGGTGCGCTCATGCTGCGGGTTCGAGAAGAACTCCGCCGGCGCATTCATCTCGACGATCTGCCCCTGATCCATGAAGATCACCCGGTTCGCGACCTGGCGCGCGAAGCCCATCTCATGGCTCACGCAGAGCATGGTCATGCCTTCCTCGGCGAGCGACACCATGGTGTCGAGTACCTCCTTCACCATTTCGGGGTCGAGCGCGGAAGTCGGCTCGTCGAAGAGCATGATCTTCGGGTTCATGCACAAGGAGCGCGCGATGGCGACGCGCTGTTGCTGGCCGCCCGAGAGCTGGCCGGGATATTTATTGGCCTGCTCGGGGATCTTGACGCGCGTCAGATACTTCATCGCCACCGCCTCGGCGTCCTTCTTGGGCATTTTGCGCACCCAGATCGGCGCCAAAGTGCAGTTCTCGAGGATGGTGAGATGCGGGAACAGGTTGAAGTGCTGGAACACCATGCCGACCTCGCGGCGCACTTCGTCGACGCGCTTCAGATCATTGGTCAGCTCGTGCCCGTTGACGACGACCCGGCCCTTCTGATGCTCCTCGAGCCTGTTGATGCAGCGGATCATGGTCGATTTGCCGGAGCCCGAAGGGCCGCAGACAACGACGCGCTCGCCGCGCTTCACATCGAGATTGATGTCGCGCAGCACATGGAAATCGCCATACCATTTGTTCACGCCCTGCATGAGAACGGCGGATTCGTCGCTGATGACGGCTTTCGGGGCGGGAGCGTTCGCAGATTGTGACATGGCCATTCGGATCATCCTTCAGCGTTTATGGGCGACGTTGAGACGCATCTCGACCGCACGCGAATAGCGTGACATGCCGAAGCAGCAAATCCAATAGAAAATGGCGGCGAACAGATATCCGGTCGAGGCGCTGACGGGCGTCGCCCATTTGGCGTCGGCGGTCGCGATATTGATCGTGCCGAGGAAATCGAACATGCCGATGATCAGCACGAGCGAAGTGTCCTTGAAGCCGCCGATGAAGGTGTTGACGATGCCCGGAATAGTCAGGCGCAGCGCCTGCGGCAGGATGATCAGCCGCATCGATTGCCAATAGCCGAGCCCGAGCGAGCTTGCGCCTTCCTGCTGGCCTTTCGGGATGGCCTGCAGGCCGCCACGCACCACCTCAGCCATATAGGCGGCCGAGAACAGGGCGACGGCGATCAGCGCCTTGACCATGAGGGCCGGATCGAGCCATTCGGGGATGAAATAGCCCAGCATGACCTTGGCGACGAACAGGACCGTGATCAGCGGCACGCCGCGCGCGACTTCGATGAAGACGGTCGAGGCGAGGCTGATGATCGGCAGCTTCGATCGTCGCCCAAGCGCCAGCACGATGCCGAGCGGCAGGGCGGCGACGATGCCGGCGCTCGAGATCACGAGCGTAACGAGGATTCCGCCCCAGAGATCCGTATCCACTACCGGCAAGCCGATCGGCGCGAAGCCGCAGAGAAGGCAGAAGGCTGCGATCGGGAAGAGCACGAAGAAGTAGAGCGCGGCGAGATCACGGCGCGGGGCATTGAGCCACAGCGCCCAGACGAGGCCGATGGCGCCGAGCACGAAGACGATATCGACGCGCCAGCGCTGGTCGAGCGGATAGGAACCATAGACGAAATAGGCGAGGCGCTCATGGATCATCGGCCAGCAGGCCCCCGCCGCCTGGCCGGGCTTGGCGAGGCAGGCGTCGCGATTGCTGCCGGTCCAGGTGGCGTCGATCAGCGCGAATTTCAGGAAACCCCAGATCACATAGAGGGAGAGCGCGCCGAAGACGACCGTCAGGACTGCGTTGCCGACGCTATTGACCAGATTGGCGCGCACCCAGCCGATCGCCCCCCGGGCAGCGATCGGCGGCGTCTGCGGCTCGATCGGCATGGCCGACACATAGCCTTCGAAGGATCTCGCTTCGGAAAGCGGAATCTCGGGGGTGGGAATTCCCGGATCGGTGATCGCCGACATGATCATTCCCCCTTTCAGCGCTCGACCAGCGCCATGCGGCGATTGTAGATGTTCATGACGAAGGATGTGATGATGCTCAGCGACAGATACACTGCCATGGTCATCAACATGATCTCGATCGCCTTGGCGGATTGGTTGAGCGCCGTGCCCGCGAAGATCTGCACGAGGTCGGGATAGCCGATGGCGACCGCGAGCGAGGAGTTCTTCGTCAGGTTCAGGAACTGGCTGGTGAGGGGCGGCGTGATCACCCGCATAGCCTGCGGGATGATGACGAGGTCGAGCGTCGGCTTATGGCGCAGCCCCAGCGCATGCGCGGCTTCCACCTGCCCGCGCGACACGGCCTGGATGCCGGCACGCACGATCTCGGCGATGAAGGCCGCCGTATAGATGACGAGGCCGAGCAGCAGTGCCACGAATTCCGGGTAGACCTGCATGCCGCCGGCGAAGTTGAAGCCCTTCTGCACCGGAACGTCGAACTCGATCGGTCGGCCGAGCACCAGATAGGCGATCAGCGGCAACAGGATGACGGCGGCGAGCCCGATGAGGCCGGTCGGATATTGGCGTCCGGACCTCTCCTGTTGCCCCTTGGCCCAATGGCGAAACACGAAAGCCGCGATGAGGCCGAGCACGAGCGCGTAGAAGACATCTTCGGAGCCTGGCCCGAAGCTCGGCTGGGGGATTGTGAGCCCGCGATTGCTGAGGAAGAATCCGGCTCCGAGGGACACCGCGTTTCTGGGATTGGGGAGCGGCTGCAGCACCGCTTTGTACCAGAAGATCAGTTGCAGCAGCAACGGGATGTTGCGGACCACCTCGACATAGGTCTGTGCCACCCTGGCGACGATCCAGTTGGTCGACAGCCTTGCGATGCCGATGAAGAAGCCGAGGATGGTCGCGAGCACGATGCCGATGGCGGCGACCAGGACGGTGTTCAACAGGCCGACCATGAAGGCCCGCCCATAGGTTGAGCCTTCCTCCGACGAGAACGAGATCAGGTGCTGGTTGACGTCGAAGCCGCCCGGCTGACTGAGGAAGCCGAAACCGAAGACCTGGCCTTTGGCGGCGAGGTTGGCCCGGGCATTGGCGAATGCCTCGTAGAACAGGAAGCCGACGAAGAGAATCACCAGGCCTTGCCAGACAATCCCACGGATCTTCGGATCGTAGAAGATGCTCGCGCCACTCGGAGCCGCAAGGGCGACACTGCCGGTATCCCTGTCCATCCCCACCATGCTCTTCCCTTGTCGCTTGCGTTTCTCAGAAGGCAAGAACCCGGCCAGCGCAGTTCGGCGCGCGATCCGGCTCGTTCGTCGGCAAGGCCGGCGGCCGCGAGACGCATCTCGAGGCCGCGGGCGTAGGCGAAGCGGGGCCGTTCAGCACGACCCCGCCTTGTCTCAGCGGATCGGCGGGCCGTATTGCAGGCCGCCCTTGGTCCACAGATTGTTCAAGCCGCGCGGCAGCTTGAGCGGCGAGCCGGCGCCGACATTGCGATCGAACACCTCACCGTAATTGCCGACCTGCTTAATGATGTTAACCACCCATTCATTGGGGATGCCGAGCCCCTCGCCGAACTTGCCTTCGACGCCGAGCATGCGCTTCACTTCCGGGTTGGTCGACTTCATCATCTCGTCGACATTCTTCGAGGTGACGCCGTTTTCCTCCGCGTTGAGCATCGCGTAATGGACCCAGCGAACGATCGTCGCCCATTGCGAATCGCCCTTGCGCACAGAGGAAGCGAGCGGCTCCTTCGAGATGATCTCGGGCAGGATGATGTGATCATCGGGCGCGGTGAGCCTGATGCGCTCCGCGGCGAGCCCTGACGCGTCAGTCGTGAAGGAGTCGCAACGGCCGGAATCATAGGCCTTGAGGGTCTCATCCTCGCCCTTGAAGGCGACGACCTCGTATTTCATCTTGTTGGCGCGGAAGTAGTCCGCGAGGTTCAATTCCGTCGTCGTGCCCTGCTGCACGCAGACCGAAGCGCCATTCAGCTCGAGCGCCGAGTTGATGTTCATCTTCTTGCGCACCATGAAGCCTTGGCCGTCATAGTAGTTGGTCGCCTCGAAATCGAGGCCCTGAGCGGAATCCCGCGACAAGGTCCAGGTGGTATTGCGCGACAACACGTCCACCGCGCCGGATTTGAGCGATTCGAAGCGGCTCGTGGCGTCGAGCGGGATGAACTTCACTTTGGTGGCATCACCGAGCACGGCGGCCGCGATCGCCCGGCAATAATCGACATCGAGGCCTGTCCAATTGCCTTGAGCATCGGGCAAGGCAAAGCCCGCGAGGCCGACATTGGTGCCGCAGATGAGCTGGCCGCGCTGCTTGACCTGATTGAGCGTCTGGGCGTCGGCAGCGCTCGAAACGAGCGCAATGCCGAGGCCGGCCGCGACCAGGGCGAGAAATGGTTTCATAAGTGACACGCCTCCATTTTTCGGTCGGCTCTCTTGAAGTGGCAAGGCGTTGCCCCCAACGGCCAACCTGTCGCAGCCATCTCATGCACTTTTCGCAACCCGGTCAAGCCCCCAGCGCCGGGCTGGCCGGCGGCCACTGGGTTCGCTGCCCGCGCCTTGGCGCCTCGGCGGTCGCGCCGAACCGGACATGGCGGCCGCGAGAGAGAGCGACTTGACGGGCGAGATCGCCTCCCATTGAGTGCGGCGCCACAAGGCGGCCCGGCCCGACAGGTGGCCGCCGATGTCACGAGAAACCGAAGGGAACGATCATGGCTGTGCATTCCGGCAAGGGGACGACCGCATACAAGGCGCGCACGCGCGTCGTGGTCGCCGGGCGCGATCCGGCCGGCCAGCACGGCTTCGTCAACATGCCGCCCTTCCGCGGCTCGACTGTCATCTATCCGACCATGGATGATCTGATGCATCGGCGCGGGCGCTACCTCTACGGAACGCGCGGGACGCCGACGACGGACGCCTTGGAGACGGCCTGGAGCGACATTTCCGGCGCCGCCGGCACGGTGCTCGTGCCCTCCGGCCTCGCCGCCTGCTCGCTCGCGCTGATGAGCTGCCTGAAGGCCGGCGACCATCTGCTCGTCACCGATTCGGTCTATCGCCCGACGCGCAATTTCTGCGACACGGTGCTGAAGCGCTTCGGCGTCGAGACCACCTATTACGACCCGCTGATCGGCGCCGGCATCACGGCGCTGATGCAGCCCAACACCACGGTGGTGTTCACCGAGGCGCCAGGCTCTCAGACCTTCGAGATGCAGGATATCCCGGCGCTGGCCGCGGCGGCGCATGCGCGCGGCGCGGCGCTGCTCATGGACAATACCTGGGCCACGCCCTTCTTCTTCCCGCCGCATGAGCGCGGCGCCGATATCGCCATCGAGGCGGGCACGAAATATCTCGGCGGCCATTCCGACCTGCTGCTCGGCCTCGTCTCGGCCAATAAGGAGTATTGGCCGCGCCTGCGCGACGCCTTCGACGCGATGGCGATCTGTGCCGGCCCCGAGGATGTCTTCCTGGCGCTGCGCGGCCTGCGCACCATGCGGTTGCGCCTCAACGAGCAGGAGCGGGCGGGCCTCGACATGGCGCGCTGGCTCGAGTCGCGGCCCGAGATCAGCAAGGTGCTGCATCCCGCCCTGCCCTCCTTCGAGGGCCATGCCATCTGGAAACGGGATTTCCTGGGTGCGTCCGGCCTGTTCTCGGTGGTGCTGCATCCTGTGGCGCAACCGGCCATCGCCGCCATGCTCGACGGCTTGAAGCTGTTCGGCATGGGCTATTCCTGGGGCGGCTTCGAGAGCTTGATCGTGCCCTTCGACTGCAAGGATTATCGCACCGCCACCAGCTTCGATCCTGGCGGGCCTTGCCTGCGCCTGCAGATCGGCCTCGAGGACGTCGAGGACCTGAAGGCGGATCTCGATGCGGGCTTCGAGCGGATGCGCAAGGCGGCGAAAGCCTGAGCAACGGCCGGAAGGTCTGCGGCTCGCCTCGTCGGGCAATCACAGCTTTGCCCGACGACGCCCGCGGATGTGTCGCATCGACGCAGCCGTATCGCGCCACCGTCATTTCGAGCGATATCCGCGAGGAGCGCGCTCCGCCGCCACTCTAAATTGCGGAGGCGCCCCTCCTCGCCTCCGCGGACCGGGCCTGACGCCCCATTAAGAACATGATCCCCTTCTTTGTGGGCCGTGAGATTTCGTCTCCGGCAGGCAGTGGTCTTCGGCGGCGTCTATCCGCCGCCAGATCCACACTTGCCACGAGGTCCTGATGTTCCGAGAGCCGCTTCATAGTGACGGGAGCGGCTCCTTGTGCGATGCCACGAATCGGTTCGATGCGACCATCCGCGAAACTCCGGCGAGACAGGCGCGCGCTTCCGTTTTCGGAGATGCACCTGCGCTCGTGCTCGAGCCCGAGCTCGCATCGACTGGCCCGCACGCGGTGAATTTGCGTTGGCTCGCCGGCACCGTGCTGGCAGGCGTCGGCGGCGCGACTCTGCTTGCGGCCTCGCTGCTGGTGGCGCTCGACGGCCAGGCCAATTTCGCGACGGGCGCGAAGCTCACCGATATCGAATCTCCGGGCGGCGCGAGGGGCGACGGTTCCTCCGCCGAAGGCACGAAAGGCGACAAGACCGTCTCGATCTCCAACGAGGTCGGCGCCAAGCAGACGGCGACCATGCCGGACACCATCACCATCGGCAATCGGGAAGTCATCAAGACGCGCCAGTTCACGCGCGTCTCGACACCGCTTCTGCTTGCCGCTCCGAGCGTCGCCGACCAAATCCCCGTTTTCGACCCGTTGAAGATGGTCGCCTCGGCCTCGGCGGCGCAGGCAGCGCCCGATTACGAGCTCGAGAACGCCGATGTGGCGATGATCAAGACTGGGCTCTCGGGCAGCGATCCGGTCGTTTTCGCGCCCGCAAGCCTCACGGATCAGGATGCGACGACGCAAATCGCCGCAACTTCGCCATCCGGCCTGGAGCTGGCGCTGCCCAGCCCTTGGCTCATCGAGAAGGTGACAAACTCGGATGGCACGAGCGCCGTCATGGGCAATCCTGCCAATGGTCATCCTGCGGAAGGTCATCCTGCTGAAGGTCATCCTGCTGAAGGTCTTGGGTCCTTTTCCTCGATCGACGTCAAGGTCGTGCCCGAGAATGTGACCTCCATCTCCAAAGACCAGGAGCATGGCCTCATCGCCGGCGAAAGGCTGGTGGTGGCGCGACGCGGGGAGAGTTTCGAGCAGATTCTGAGCGCCAATGGCGCAACGGGCGAAGAGGCAAAGCAGATCAAGGCGCTCCTCGCACCCCAGCTCCGCGATGTCTCGATCAGCCCGGGACAGAAGTTGCGCCTCCTGGTCGCGGAGAAAGGCAAGGATGGCGCGCGCCCGCAGCTCTTGCGGGTCGTCACCTACGCGGACAACAAGGTCAACGCGATCGTCGCCACGGACGATGCGGGCATCTTCCGCGCCGTCGTGCCGCCGGTGACGGCGGCCAATGCCGCGACGGCGCTGCGCGCTCAGCACGCCGCGAGGCGCGAGGTCGATGAGGGCCCGACGGTCTATGAGAGCGTGTACGCGACGGCCCTCAAGAACAACATTCCGCGCCAGGTGATCGACGCCTTGGTCCGCATCTTCGCCTATGACGTGGATTTCCAGGCGAGGGCGCGCACCGATGATTCCTTCGACGTCCTCTATGCCAAGGACGACAATGGCGCGAACCCGGAGCAGCAGGATGTCCTCTATGCCAAGCTGACCATCGGCGATGAGGTCAGGACATTCTATCGCTATCAGGGGCGGGACAGCAGCCAGATCGAGTATTTCGACAAGAACGGCAAATCGGCGAACAAGTTCCTGCTGCGCAAGCCCATCGAGGGAGGCAGCGTCACCTCGCCCTTCGGCGTGAGATCGCACCCGATGTTCGGGCGCACCATGATGCATACCGGGGTCGATTGGGGAAGCCCCACCGGGACGCCCATCTTCGCCTCGGGCAACGGCACGGTCATCCGCGCCAGCTACGATTCAGGCAATGGCAACCGCGTCGAGGTCGAGCACACCAATGGCTATGTGACGGGCTATGACCATATGTCCGCCTACGCCAAAGGGATCGCGCCGGGCGTGAAGGTCCGTCAGGGCCAGGTGATCGGCTTCGTCGGTTCCACCGGCCACGCCACCGGACCGCATCTCCACTACGAGGTCATCATCAACGGGCAGTTCTACGATCCATTGCGCATCAAGCTGCCGCAAGGGCGCGAGCTGAACGGCGGCGCGCTCGCCGAATTCGAAGGCGAGCGCCGCCATATCGACGACCTCCTGCAACGTATCGACAACCCGGCGCGGCTCGCGCAAACATCGATCAATTGACCGCCCGCGCAGGCTCAATCAAGACGTGACAGCCTGGGCCGATGCGCGGCCGTGACCCCGCGAGCGCCATCGCGGCGGTCCTTCGATGCATTCACTTGAACGGGCGCTCGCGGCGTGTCGTTTGCCGCAGGGCGAATTCCGTGGCCGAGGTCTCGCAGCGACCCTCGATATCGGCAAGCGACGTCCTGCCGAAGCGTATCACCTTGGCGCTGCCCCGGCGGCGCGTCGCCTCGATGCGGCGCTGAAAGTCGAGCAGGAGGCGGCGATAAAGCTCGTCGCCGACCACCGCGTCCTCGAGTCCGACATCGATATTGGGATTATCGTTGACCTCCATGACGAACACGCCTTCGCTCGTCGCCTTGAGGTCGACGCCGTAGAGGCCATCGCCGACGAGATGCGCGGCCCGTAGCGCCGCATCTAGAACCTCGTGCGGGACATTTCCTGTCGCGACCGCCTCCGTCACACCCTCGACATAGCTGCCGTCGGGCGCATGTTTGAGGATCTGCCAATGTCGGTCGCACATGAAATAGCGCGCCGCGAAGAAAGGCTCGCCGCCGAGCACGCCGATGCGCCAGTCGAACTCGGTGTGCAGGAAGTCCTGCACGATGACGACGTGCGATCGCCTCAACATCGCCTCGGCGATCTCGCGCAACTGCGCTTGGTCTGCGGCTCGCTCGACGCCCTTGCTGAAGGAGCCGTCGGGGATCTTCACGACGAGCGGGAAGTCGCGCTCCTTCTCGATATCGGCAAGCGAATGGCGCGTGAGAAAGCGGGTTCCCGGCGTGGCGACGCCGCCGCGACGCATGAGCTCGGCCAGGAACACCTTGTTGGTGCAGCGGATGATCGAAGCCGGGTCGTCGAGAACCGGGATCCCCTCCTGCTCCGCCTTGCGGGCGAAAAGATAGGTGTGGTCCGACACGGACGTCGTCTCGCGGATGAAGAGCGCATCGAAGCGCGCGAGGCGCTCATAGTCCCGAGGCTCGACGAGCGTGACCGTTACGCGAAGCTCTCGCCCGATATCGGCGAGGCGCGCCAGCGCCTTGGCTTTCGAGGGCGGGATCTTGTCCTGGGGATTGACGAGCACCGCGAGGTCGAAGCGCGACGGGGGCGCCCGCCTGGGGGCTCGCCCGAACGGATGCGCCAAATCGTCGGCTGAGCCATCGACCGGGCGCGATTTCCCCTGGCTCCGGTAATTCATCCTCAGCGCAAGGCGCTCGAGGCCGTCGAGGAGGATAGCGTCATGCGCCTGTGGCACTTCCTGCGGTGCGAGAACACGCAGGGAAGCGATGCGCCAAGACGTCGCTTGCTCGAAATTGATGGGCGTTGCTTGCCCGAAATTGATGGACGTCGCTTGCTCGAAATCGATGCGCAGGATCGGTGTGCGCAAAAGCTCAAAGGCACGATGCGCCAGCTCCTTGAATACCGGCTGGTCGGGCTCCCCGAAATAGACATGGAGGCTGAACGCTGCGCTCGAGCCCGGCAGTCCCGGCGCCCGGGCAAGAAGGCTCTCGAGCGCGGCCTTGCACTCGTCGCGAATCTCGGCGTGGTCCAGGTCCGCGACGGCGCGCATATCGGGCAGGGCCTTGGCGCCGCGCGCCTCGGCGATGAGCGACACATAATAGCCTGAGCTCAGATGGCCGTGCTCGCGACAGAGATTGACGACGGGAAGCTCCGGCGCCCCGCGGCCCCGGCGCAGATACTCCTCGGCCGTGATGACCAGGCCGCTCGGATCGACCCAGCGAAAGTCCTCGCATTCGTCGACGACGATCAGATGATTCGGCATTGCGCGATATTCCGCCTTTGCTTGGGAAAATTCAGGCCTATTCGTCGCTGCGGACGGCCATTGGGCAGCTGCGGCGCAAAGGCTGCGCCGGCTCGATCGAGGCCTGCTCATCCGAGACCCGTCCATCGCCGCCTCAGAAGGTCTTGCCCTCGAGCATCAGGAAATGCTCGACGATCGGGCCAAGCGCCAGGACGGCGAAATACTGCAAGAGATACACGATGATCAGTACGCCAAGGAGCAGCGCCACGAACAACGCCCCATCGGTCGGGAAGGTTCCCGCCGAGGCTGCGACCTTCTTCTTGCCGGCAATGGATTTCGCGATCGACAGCACTGGCACGATGTAGAAGAAGCGCCCGATCAGCATCACGATGCCGAGCGTCGTGTTGTACCAGGGCGTGTTGCCGTTGAGGCCAGCGAAGATCGAGCCGTTATTCGCGGTCGTCGAGGCGTAGGCGTAGAGGATTTCGGTGAAGCCGTGCGGCCCCATATTGGTGCGGCTGTCGAGCGCCGATTGCAATGTCATCGAGGCGGCCGCGAAGCCGAGCGCGAGCAGGGGATAGATCAAGGAAGCGAACATCACGAGCTTCATCTCCCGCGCTTCGATCTTCTTGCCGAGATATTCCGGCGTGCGGCCGATCATCAGGCCGGCGATGAAGATGGCGAGCAGGGCGACGATCAGCATGCCGTAAAGGCCTGAGCCGACCCCGCCTGGGGTGACGCAACCGATCAGGAGGTTGAACAGGGCGACCAGCCCCCCGATCGGCAGGAGGGAATCATGCATCGCGTCCGCTGCCCCGGTGCCTGTCCCGGTCGTCGCGGTGGTGAAAAGCGCGGTCATCGCCTGGCCGAACCGCAATTCCTTGCCCTCGAGATTGCCGACCGACGGGTCGACGCCGAGCGCCGTCAGGATCGGGTTGCCCGAGGCTTCGGCGAAATAGAGCGTGAAGGCGCCAACGAGCAGGACGATGCCCATGACATAGAGGAGCGCGCGACCTTGGCGTGCCTCCCTGAGACAGGCGCCGAACGCGAAGACCGTCGCCACGGGCAGGACGAGCTGGGCAAAGGTCTCGAGCAGGTTGGTGACGGCGCTCGGATTCTCGAAGGGGTGCGCGGAGTTGGTGTTGAAGAAGCCACCGCCATTGGTGCCGAGAAACTTGATCGCTTCCTGGCTCGCCACCGGGCCGAGCGAGATGGTCTGGGTCACCCCTTCGAGGGTCGTCGCCTGCACGGACGCGGCGAATGTCTGCGGCACCCCGAGCGCGACCAGGACAAGGGCGAAGATGATGGCCAAGGGCAGGAGCAGGTAGAGAACCGCCCGCGTCATGTCGACATAGAAATTGCCGAGCCCGGAGGCCTCGGACCGGGTGAAGGCGCGCGTGAACGCGAAGGCCGTCGCGAGGCCGGTCGCCGCGGAGAGATAATTCTGCACGGTGAGCCCGGCCATCTGCGTGAAATGGCTCATCGTCGTCTCGCCGGCATAGTTCTGCCAGTCGGCATTGGTGAGGAAGCTGATGCCGGTATTGAAGGCGAGGTCCGCAGGCACCGCGTCGAAGCCTTGCGGGTTCAAGGGCAGGAGGTGTTGCAGCCGTTGAATGGCGTAGAGCAGCAGGAAGCCGGCGGCGTTGAACGCCAACAAGCCGACCGTGTAGTGGAGAGCATTGTGCTCGCGTGCCGGATCGACGCCGGCGAGCCTGTAGAAAGACCGTTCGAGAGGACCGAGGAGAGGTGTGAGAGGGTTTCGCTCTCCGCGAATGAGGCCTGCGATAAGGCTTCCCAGCGGGATGGCGGCAGCGACCACCAGGGCAAGCGTTGCGAAGATTTGCAGCCAACCGATGAACGACATGTGCCTGTCTTCGCCCCTGATGCGATCCGCCGACCGGCGCCTTCAGCCGCGGGCGGACGCCGGAGGACTTCGGACCATGCCGCGAGCGGGCTGCGTCGACGTCGAGCGAGGGCCGGTCACACGGTCCGGGCGCGATCCTCGTCCTTCGGGCAGATGCGCGCTCACGGCCTGTCCAGGCGCGAATTGAGCCAAGCCATGACCTTCGCGGCAGGGTCGCCGGCGCCGGGCACGCGGCCGGCAGCCCCTTTGGCGAAGGCTGCGGCCTGCTCCCTTGTGGTGCGCTTCTCTTTCGGCAGGGACATCCATTCCCTGATGATCACTCGCCGCACCTCATGTTCAGGCTTCATGCTGGAGCTCCTTCGAAATGCGCGCCGCGCCCTTGGCCGTCATGGCCGCGAGGCGCCGTGCCGCTTGTGTGGAGGGTCTGACGTTCGGTTGGCGGTCGTCTCGCGGCGCCGTCGGCGATTATGGCGTCATGTCCGGCCTCTCCGCCCTCCTCTTGCGGCGCCGAGCCGATCTCGAGCACCATGACACCGGCATTCCGGGCGCGCTGCACGAGATCGGCCGTGCCGTGGCCGCCCGGGAAGGCGACCACGAGATCGGGCCGGCTGTCCTCGAGCATGAAGGAGTTGCGCAGGATTTCACCGCGATGGCCGAAGCGTTCCCAGTTCGGCGGATAGCGGACCACGCCAAGGCCTTGCAGGCGCGCCCAATGCTCGATGGCCCCGGCGCGGGCGCCGCAACATCCGTGAATCACGACATCGATCGGCATGCGCAGATGCAGCTTGGTGAGTTCACGTTGGACGAGTTCAAGGTCGCAATGGCTGCGGCCACCGCTCACGATGATCCGCATGGCGACGTCCTTCTCAGGTCTTGGCCCGGCATTCTGCGGCCGCCTTCCTCGACGGATCGCATGCGCCAGGACGGGGCTCCGCGAGCTCGATCGCGCGGCATCTGGCGCAAACAGGATTTGGCGCAAACAGCATTTTCGGCCATCTTTCCTCGATCCGTCATCGGCACCCGGGTGTTGCGGCGACGCGGTCGCGCCATCGAGACGCACCGCTTTGTGACCATCTCGCCTGACGCCTCGCGACGGCCACTGCCGTGGTCCTCGGCGCAGCGAACGTCCCAGGAAATGCGCCTGCCGAGATAAAGTTTCGATTGGGAAAAGGCGCCGAAAGCATATACGGCCCATAAATGCGAGGGTTGGCTGCCACAATGCGTCCATGACACCGCCGTGGCCATGGGCTATCAACAGGCATGCACCGTTTCCGCCGCGTCGCCTGGACGATCGTCGCGCTGATTTTCCTTGGCCTGTCCTGGCTGTGGGATCATCTGCACCCGATCATCACCTTCATCATCCGGCTCATTCCACTCGAGGGGCTGAAGGAGGCGGTGCGCCGCTACATGGCCGGGCTCGCGCCCTATCCGACGCTCATCGTCTTCCTGGTTCCGGCCGTGGTGCACGAAGTGATGAAGGTCGTGGCCATCTGGCTGTTCCACAGGCATCAATGGGTCGCCGGCATCGCCATGTATCTCGCGGCCGATATCATCGGCATCGCGCTCGTGGCCTTCCTGTTCCAGACCTGCAAGGACAAGCTGCTCTCGATCCCCTGGTTCGCCAGATGCTATGCCTGGTTCGATGCCGCGCATCACTGGGCACGTCAGCAGATTGTGCCGATCAAGGCCTATATCCACCAGGCCTTGCAGGAAGCGGGGCTCCTCGGCGGACGCGCCGGCATCATCGCCAAGCTCGTGGCGATATGGCGCTATGCCCGCCGACGCCGTCGTCCACCGCGCGTCGCCTGAAGAGGCCGCGGTGACCAACGAACGCGTCGAGCGGAGGCTGACAGCCATTCTTGCGGCTGACGTTGCGGGCTACACCCGGCTTATGGGCGCCGACGAAGAGGGCACGCTCGCCAAGCTCAAGGCGTGCCGGCGAGAGCTTGTGGACCCGAAGATCGCGGAGCATCGCGGGCGCATCGTCAAGACCACGGGCGACGGCATGCTCGTCGAATTCGCGAGCGTCGTGGACGCGATGCGTTGTGCGGTCGAGGTGCAGCGAGGCATGGCCGCACGTGATGCGAATGTCGCCCTCGACAGCCGTATCCAGCTCCGTATCGGCGTCAATGTCGGGGACATCATCATCGATGGCGGCGACATCTTCGGAGACGGCGTGAATGTCGCTGCGCGCCTGGAGGGCTTGGCGGAGCCGGGCGGCATCTGCGTGTCGAGCCGCGTGCAAGAAGACGCGCTCGGCAAGATCGATATCGTCTTCGAGGATGCGGGCGAACAACAGCTCAAGAATATCGCAAGGCCGCTGCGCATCTTCAGAGTGCGTCTCGATGGCGCGGCAGCGATGGCAACGATTGCTCCCGCGCTTCCGGACAAGCCATCGATCGCGGTCCTGCCATTCCAGAATATGAGCGGCGACCCCGAGCAGGACTATTTTGCCGACGGCATCGTCGAAGAAATCATTACCGCATTGTCGCGGATGCGCTGGCTGTTCGTCATCGCGCGCAACTCGAGCTTTACCTACAGGGGCCGCGCGGTCGATATCAAGCAGGTCGGCCGCGAGCTGGGGGTTCGCTACGTTCTGGAAGGTAGCGTGCGCAATGCGGCAGATCGAGTGCGCATCACCGGGCAGCTGATCGACACCGCGAACGGCTCGCATCTCTGGGCGGATCGATTCGACGGCTCGCTGCGCGATGTTTTCGACCTTCAAGACCAGGTCACGGCGAGCGTCGTGGGCGCGATCGCGCCGAGGCTCGAAAAGGCGGAGATCGAGAGGGCCAAGCGCAAGCCAACCGATAGTCTGGACGCCTACGACTATTATTTGCGCGGGACCGCAAGTGCTCATCAGTTCACAAGGGAAGCCAATCAGGAGGCTCTGCGGCTGTTCCTCAAGGCGATCGAGGTCGATCCGAATTTTGCGACGGCTTATGGCGGGGCCGTTCGCTGCTTCGCACAGCGCAGGGCGAATGGCTGGATGGCCGATCCCATCCTGGAAACCGCCGAAACCATGCGACTAGCTCGGTGCGCGGTGGCGCTGGGCAAAGACGATGCGAATGCCTTGGCATGGGGCGGGCTGGGGCTGGCCCTGGTCTGCCGCGAACTCGAGAATGGCGCAGCCCATGTCGAGCAGGCTCTGAAGCTCAACCCAAACCTCGCGACAGCGTGGCATCTCAGCGCCCTCATCAGAGTTTGGCTCGGAGAGCCGGAAACCGCGATCGCCTACGAACAGCGTGCCATGCGCCTCAGCCCCCTTGATCCGCTGATCGGGCAGATGCAATCGGCAACCGCGTGGGCGCATCTTGCCGCTGGCCGGTACGACGAGGCGTCGTCGTGGGCGGGAAGGGCGATGCGAGAGACACCGCACTGGGTCCCAGCCTATATTGTCGCTGCGGCCAGCTATGCGATCGCCGGCCGGTTGGATGCCGCAAGGGAAGTGGCAGCGAGCTTGCTCAGGCTGAGCCCCGCATTCCGCATTTCGCAACTTGGAAATGCATTCCCGCTTCGCCGGCCGGAAGATCTGGCCCGGATCGCAGATGGGCTACGAGGTGCATGTCTCCCGGAGTAGTCGCCAGCGTAATTCGGCTGGGACATTCGGCCTACGCTCTCGGATGGGCGTTGCGATAGGCGTCGATGAGGCGAGCCTGGTCGACGGCAGTATAGACCTGCGTGGTCGACAAGGAGGCATGGCCGAGTAGCTCCTGGATGGCGCGCAGATCGCCACCGCGCGCCAGGAGATGGGTTGCGAAAGCGTGGCGCAGTGCATGCGGCGTCGCGCTGTCGGGCAAACCCAGCACGCCGCGCAACCTTGCGACCGTCGCCTGGATGATGCGCGCCGAGAGCGGACCGCCCCGCGCCCCGCGGAAGAGCGGCGCGTCCGGCTTGGCGCTATAGGGGCATTGGGACAGATAGAGGCGCACCGCCTGCGCGACTTGCGCGATCACCGGCAGGCCGCGGGCCCGCCCTCCCTTGCCGATCACGGTGATCCGGCCGGCATCGAGCGCTGCGAGATCGCGTCCGCAGAGTGACAGCGCCTCCGAGATGCGCAAGCCGCAGCCGTAAAGGAGTGCGAGCACCGCGGCATCGCGCGCCGCGATCCAGGCCTCGCGCGCCCCGTCCTCGATCGTCTCGGCCTCGCACATGGCGCGGGCCGGCGTCGCCGCGACCGGGCGCGGTAGCGAGCGCGGCGCCTTGGGCGCCCGGATGGCGAAGAGGGCCTCGCAGCGAATGCCGGTCTCGCGTTCCAGGAAACGGGCAAAGCCGCGCAGCGCCGCGATCTGGCGGGCGAGCGAACGGTTGACGACGCCCGCCTCGCGGCGCGAGGCGAGGAAGGCGCGGATATCGGCAGCGCTCAGTGTGGCGAGATCGGTGGCCTGCCTCAGCGGCGAGCGCCGGATCTCGGCGCTGTGCGGCATTGCCCGGAAGTCGAGGAATTGGCGCAGATCGCGCCCATAGGCTTCGACCGTCTTCGGCGAGGCCCGCCGTTCATGGGCGAGCGCGTCGAGCCAGCGCTGCATGAGCAGCCGGACCGCATCGCTGCCCTCCGCCGGCTCTAGCGCTTCAGTGGGCTCTACGACATTCGGCATCGCATTCTCCCCGGTGGAGGCGAATCACTGTGCGACGCAAAGACTAATGCGAGGTTGTCGATTCTACCGCCTTGGGGGCGTCGCGAGATCAGTTCCGCGCCTGCAGGATCACGCGCTTGAGGCCCTCTGCCCCGATGGCGCCCGGCACGATCATGGTGCCGACCACATAGCCAGGCGTGCCGTTGATGCCGAGCGTTTGTCCGAGCCTGCGGGTCTCATCCAAGGTCTTGGCTATCTCGTCGCTCGTGCCATCGGCCTCGAGCCGCGCCATGTCGATACCAGCCTCGCGCGCGGCCGCGAGCGCCGTGTCGCGGTTGGCTGGTCCGCGGCCTCCGAGAAGCTTCTGATGGAATGCGAGATATTTCTTGCCCGTCGGGTCCTGCATACGCACGGCGACGCCGATCTTCGCGGCTTCGACCGAGCCTGGCCCGAGAATCGGGAATTCCTTGAGCACGATCCTGAGCTTGGGATCATCCTTGAGCAAAGTAACCGTATCGGACAGGGCACGCCTGCAATAGCCGCAATTATAGTCGAAGAACTCGACAAGAGTGACGTCGCCTTGGGCATTGCCCAAGGTCACCTGGCGGCTCGAGCCGAACAGCATATTCGCATTGTCGTGGATGAGCGCGGATTTGTCGGGAGCGGCAGGGCGCGCACTTGCCGTCTGCTCGCCCGCCCCCGTCCGCTTCTTCATCATCTCGATCAGGGCCTGCTGCAACGCTTCGGGATGCTTGGCGAGGTAGTCCTTGACCATATCCCCGATCTCCTCGGGGTGTTGGGCGAGATATTGTTTCACGATCGCTTCGATCTCGCCGCGCGTGGCCTGCGCCGAGACCGGCGAAGGCTGCACCGCCATCGCCAGAAGCACTGCCGCTGCCGGAACCATATGGGCCAGGAGAATCTTGCGTCTCATGCTCGCCTCGCTTCTTCAGCTGTGCCGGCCATCACCGGCACACCTTGATGCCATTGATGAACGCGCATCGCTGCCCTGGGACAACCGGCCTCGGTTGCGGGCGCAATTGGGGCATGCGCTGGAACTGGCCGGGCCCTGGACGCATCATCCGCGGCGGCACAGGTCGTGAAGGCAAGGCTGGCGGCGGCTGGCGCGGCGCAAGGATCTGTCGCGGCGGCCGCGACGGCCAGACCGGCGGCGGCTGGCGCGGCCGCGGATGGACAGGCTGGATCGGCTGCACAATGCCCGGGCCGCCCTCGATCCGGACCGGCGGCGGTTCCTCTTGCGGCAAGCGAATGGGTGGCGGCAACGGCAGGCGTTTGACGGCTGGCGAACAGCGCCCATCGGGCCCGATGAGATTCTCGGCGCAACACGATCCGTCCTGCGTCTTGACATATCCCGCGAAACATTCGGGCGTCACGCCCTGGATCGAGCTCGAGCAGCTATTCTTCAGTGGATCGACGATCTGGCCGCAGCATTGGTTCTGCCCGGCGGCGTCCTTGTAGAGATTCGAATTTGGACAGCATGTGCCGTTCACCAGGGTTTCGCGAAGGCCGCAACTGCGCGTCGGCACGCAGGCGCGCCTGTTCCTTGGATCAGGCATCTGTCCGGCCGGGCAGCAAAGTCCGCTCGATGTCGTTTGACCAGGCGCGCAGCAAACGCCGCTCGCCGTCGGAATCCGCCCGGCGGCGCAGCATTGGCCGCCAGCATTGAGCGATCCAGGACCGCCATCGCCGATGGGTGGGATCTCGCCCTTGAGATCGGGCTGGCACTGCGAATTATTCGGCCCCGAAGGCTTTTGCCCTGCCGGGCAGCATTGGCCGCTGGAACTCAGTTGAGATGCGAGGCAACAGGCCTTGCCGGCCCATTGATAGCCGGCGGCGCAGCAACTCGGATCAGTCGAGCCCGGCACGCATTTGGGCAGGACGGGCGTACCTTTTCCCGATCCCGATTGTGAGCATTGGCCATTGACGAGCGGCGTCGGGCAACACGCCTGCGCGCCATTGCGGCCGGCATAGAGATGGGCGGCATCGCAGCAGGCATTGCTGGGGCCGGCAGGCGCGCCGGCCGAACCACACAGGGCAACCGCGCAGGCCCCGCCGGGCTTCAGATCTTCGGGCGAGCAGCATTTGCCGCCGACCTGCTTGCCCGGAGCGGGGCAGAGCACGATCTTGCAGGCACCTCCAGGCCCCGCCGCCTGTCCGGGCGGACAGCAGCCGCCCGCCGCAGTGTTGGGCGACCAGCCAGCCTTGCAGCAACTGCCATCGCTGCCTTGCTGCGACGCCGGGCAGGATATTTTCGGCGGTGGCCTCTTGCACTCGCCGCTGAGCGGATCGGGCGACAGGCCAGGCAAGCATGTCACGGTGATCTTGGCGCAGGCCCCGGTCCGCGGATCGACCGTGGAGCCCGGTGGGCAGGCGCCGCCCGGCGGCGAGCAGATGCCGGTTCTCGGATCCGCTTTGGAGCCCAGGGGACAGATGGAGATCTTGGTGCCGCAAGCTCCGGTCTTGGGGTCGACGCTCGAGCCCGCGGGACAGCACTGCCCTGAAGCGGTCACCGCCGAGCCTGGTGCACAGCACTGCAGGCTCGGCCAAGCCGTGCCGCCGAGGCACAGGGCGTGGCAATGATTGTCGATGGGGCTCACCTGCTGGCCCGGCGGGCACTGCGTCTGCAATGGGGTCGGACGGCAGATGATGCCGATGCCTGGAACATCCTGCTTGCTCCAACCGGCCTGGCAAATGGCGCCATTCAGCAAAGGCGAGTGACCGGCGCAGCTCAGGATGCCCTTGCCGGCGATGGGCGCCGCGCCTCCGATACAGGTGAGCTTGTTCGGATTGCCGGGGTCGAAGCTCGCATTGTCGAAACCCAAGCCGCAAAGATTCTGACCTTGCGGATCCATTTTGCCATTGGGGCACCATGGCTTGCATTGGCCATTGGCACCTGGCGAAGTGCCCTTCGGGCAGCATTGGAAGCCAGGCTTTTGCTGATCGGCCGGACAGGTGAGAGGGGGCGGCGATGCAAGAGACCCGCCGCCGCCCTCGCCCCATCCTGCGAACCAGCCAGGCAACATCCAGCCGCCACGCAAAACCGGGCCGCAAACGCGCCAGATCGCCACATCCCCCAGATGTCCGCGCGCCGCATCATCATCGAACCGATCGTCGTAATCGATGAAATAGCTTCTGAGCGGCGGCGTATTGCCCGGACGAATGCTCCAGATCAGATTGCCCTGCAGACCATCGACATTCAGCGGCATCGAAGGGTCCAAGCGCGCCAGGACCGATGGGTCGCCCGATTTGCGGAGCTGCTCCCCGGTGGACCAGAGAAAGCCGCCGCAACTGCCGAAATCGATCCGGCCGGAGCGATCATAGGCGAAGCCGATCGCCACGCCGCCATTGCCGTTCGTCATGCCTTGCGGAAAGCCGATGGAATAATCGTCGGGCACGGCCTGCCAGCTCCGCGCCAGGCCCGGATAGACTTCCGCAATGGCATAGCGCAGTACCCGGCCGGCGCCCGGTTGCGTCAGCGCATGAAAATCTTCCGCTCCGTTCGGCGCCGGCCGCTCCGCGAGGATCATGCGGCCCTGATCGTCGAAGGTGATCTTCGAGATTTCGGTCGGGCCGTTTCCCGGAGGAACCGTGATCTCGAGCATCGGATCCGCCAGGCCATCCGGGGCGATCGCCGCCGACCAGATCTGCAAGCCGTCGGCGACGGCGTAGTAAAGCCTCCCCCCATGCACCGCCAATCCGAATGGGCGGCGCTCCGGGGCTGCGTAGTTCCAGGTTTCGGGCCGCGTCGCATCAAAAGCGCTGCTGGTGATATCAAGCCGGCGCGCCGGGTCGTGCGCAACGGGAGGCAGCCCCTGTGCCATGCGGCCTTGCACGCCGTGATCGTAACGGCTGACCTCCGCGCCTCTCAGATCGAAGCGATGGATCAGCCCGCTCTCGCGATCGGCGACGAAGAAGGAATCGCTGTCCGGGTCGAAGGCCAATCCGCCGAGCGCCGGCCCGGAATTCGCTGTGCCGTCATGCCCCACATTGGCAAACAGGGTCACGGCGCCGGTTACCCCATCGATCTTCCAGATCGATCCCGGCCCACCCGCCGGCGCCGCCTGTCCCCAGAGGCCCGGCATGAAGCTCGTCCCCGGGGCGCCGATGCGTTGGTGAGCGGGTTGGCCACCCGCATCCCTCACAATGTGCAGACCAAAGGCGGAGGCCGCGGCGGCATAGATATTCGGCGGCACCGCGTTATCGAGGGCGACCGCGAAAACCTGGCCGATCTGCGCGGCCGCGATGGTGAAGGGTTTGGGAGCTCCGACCAGCCTGGCATCCAGGGGGCCGCGCATATTCCGCAAATCCACCACGCGCAGCGAAGGCCCGTCCGCATCGATGAAGGTCCAGCCGAGCGGATCGACACCCGGAGCGATCTCAGCCGGCGCGACCACGCCGGAAAATCCCGTGACCACGGCGTTGCCTGGCGCGAGCAGGCCAAGCGGCACCGGCTGGGCGGAGGACGGAACGATGCCCCACACAAGCATGGCCGCGACCAACAGGGACAGCCGCGCCAATATGAGCGGCGCCTGGGCGCGTAATGCGGGTTTGACGCGAATGGTCACCATCGCGTCACTGCCTCTTGAGGGGTTGTTTGGGGAGCTTGGGCGGCCCCTTGCCTTTCGGCTTCGTCACGCAGCTCTGCCCCGTGGCATCCGGCACCATGCCGGCGGGGCAGCAAGTGCCGCAGGATGTCGCCTGGGCAGCCGGGCAGCAGGCCCCGCTTTCCAGCAGCACGTCGCTTGGATCGGCACAGGGGCTCACGCATTTATCGCCGGCCTTGGTCAGCCCGTCGGGGCACTCGCAGCTATAGGTGCAAGACTGCTTGTCGCTGATTTTGGAGACAAAACCCGCCGGGCAGCTCGGCTCGCATTTCGGCGGCGGCGCGGGACATGATCCATCGTCATTCACCGGCAATCCGGTATCCGGACACATGCAGATATAGGCGCCTGCCCCCGTCGCGCTCAGCGGCTGGGTGTCCGCGGGACAGGCGCAGAGCACATAAGCCGCGCAGTTGCCCTCGATGTCCTGGATGAACCCATCATGGCGCTGCATCGCCGGCGGACAGAAGCAGTAATTGCCCTCGCCCGTGGAGAACAGATTCTCGGAAAAGCAGAAGCTGCCCTGGCAGACATAGCCGCGATCACCGGAGAAGCATTGGACACCATAGGTGCCAGCTATGGGAACGCCCGTATCGCAGGCATGCAGGCCGGCCGCGCAGGGATCGACGCGGCAATCGATGAGCTGCGGCGGCTGCGGCGGCGGACCAGTGCACGAGCTGAAATCCGATGAGACGTTATCGTGCAACCAATCTTGCGCGGAACACAGCGCATCCGAGACGCAAGCGCCGAAATCTCCCGCGAGATCGCCCGGCCCCTTCCATTGCGCGGTCTTGCAGGCACAGGCGGCAACGTCGAGCGCGGCCGAGGCATCCGCGCTCAAATCCCCCAAGAGCGGCTCGAGCTTCACCTTGATGAAGTCCGGCAATTGCTTCCAAGCATTGGCCATGGCGGAGGCGTTGGCGTTCTCCGCCGCATCGCAGAAAGCTGTCCCTTGCGGCGTCTGCAACAGGGCGATGATATAGCCGAGCGCCGGGTAGAAGGCGGGATCGGCGGCCTGAGGGGCGCAGCTCGCCGGGATGTTGGTGAAAGTGTCCTTGGCGGCCTGGCCGATATCGCCGAGGCTGCATCCGGGATTGGCCGAAGCGCAGCCGAGGCACTGCAAGAAGAACAGAAGCAGCAAGGTGAAAAGCGCGGCGCCGGGACGGCCACTTCTCGTCACTTTGCGATCCCCTCCCCGATTCGCAAGAAATAGCACAGTTCTCTCGTTATGACGACGGCATCATTGGGGCCGGCACCGGGACATTTCTCGACAACTCCGAGCAGAGAGCGTCCGCCCAACTTCGGTAATCCTTCACAAGCTCGTCGAGCCCGCCGTGATTCTACCGGCGTGCGATTCTACCTGTCGCTGCGAATCATGATTCGATGACGGCAGGCGACGCCTTGCAAGCACGGCCAACACGGGCCGCTCGGTGCGGGAGGCTCGCTGGCCTCGACCAGCCTAGGACATCACCGGCCAGGCTGTTATGCCAGCCGCCGGCGAAGGGAGGGCTCATGTCTCCCGCAGGATTTTGGGTGATGAGGCGATCAGGCGGCGTGGTTTTCCGGCATGTGGATGACCTCGATGCCGAGCGCCGCGAAAAAATCAAAAAGTAAGTTTATTTTCTGTTCCTGAAAGCAGCCTTTGTATATTTTCCTTATGCTTGAAAATAACTGTAAAAGCCATTAGGCACGCAAATATATAAAAATAAAAGGTATTCCCAAAAACAGGTATAAATGAAATAGCCACAAAAAACATTGTAGCACATATTGTGCCTAAAGAAACATAACGGGTTAAAGCTACTATTATCACAAAAAAACCAAGACATATAAAGGCCATAACCCAGTCAATCATAAACAGCACGGCCGCTGCTGTAAGTGCTCCCTTGCCCCCTTTAAACCCAAAATATACCGGCCAGTTATGCCCAATAATCGCTCCTGCACCTGCCGCTAAAAGGCTTACGCAATCTTTAGTCTCTCCCGAATAAACATAAACGCCGAGGTGCAACCCTATAAAGCAGGCAATTATCCCTTTTAATATATCTCCCGCAAGAACAAACGCCGCAGCAGATTTCCCAAATACCCTCAGAGTATTGGTAAGCCCGGCATTTTTGCTTCCATGGCTGCTGATGTCCTTGCCGTATATTTTCCCTACAATCACAGCTGTATTAAGGCTGCCTAAAAGATAGCCCAAAGCTAAGGCCGCAAAAATCTTCAAAATATCAATCATCAATCTTCTCCCTTGGAATGACTCCGATTTTCTTTTATTTCCCCGGGTGGCGAGGCGATCAGGTGGCGTGGTTTTCCGGCATGCGGATGACCTCGATGCCGTCGTTGAATCTGACACCTGCGATGAGCTTGGGCAACTGATTTGTGCCTTTGAGCCGCCGCCAGGTTTTTGCTGCGGCGACGACCAGCTTAGCGCGCAAACCCCGAGGTGCCATCTCACTCGACCGCATCCGCACGAGGTCAGCTTGCGGGATACGTCCTCATCGCGCAGGATCGACCGAGGGGGTATCCGCATGCGGGCCAGGCTCAGCGTCATCCTGCTCTTCTCGGCGACGATGGGACTGGCGGGTTTCCTGCTGTTCCAGGTCCAACCGATGCTCGCGAAGTTCATCCTGCCCTGGTTCGGCGGCAGCGCGACGACCTGGACCGTGTGCATGCTGTTCTTCCAATGCGCGCTCCTCCTCGGCTACGCCTATGCCTATGCGGTGACACAGCCGCTGACCTTGAGGACGCAGGCGATCCTGCAGATCGGCATTCTCGTCGCTGCCGTCCTCCTCTTCCTGCCGATCACGCCTTCCGACGCGCTCAAGCCTGTCGATTCGAAGGCTCCGGTCTGGCGCATCATCTCCCTTCTCGGCAGCTATGTCGGGATGCCCTATATCGTGCTCTCGACGACCTCACCCCTGTTGCAGCGCTGGCTCGGTCATCTCGACAAGAAGCTCCTCGCTTCGCGCTTTTTCGCGATCTCGAATTTCGGCTCGTTCCTCGGGCTGTTGAGCTACCCCTTCGTCTTCGAGCCCTTCATGACGACGCTCGATCAGACGAAGCTCTGGTCTTACGCCTTCGACGCCTATGCGCTGCTGTTTGCCGGCTGCGCCATCGTCGTCGCGATGAGCCCCTCTGGCGCCAAGCTCGAGCTCTCCGACGACGCCGGGGCAAGCCAGGCGCGGCACAAGCGCAGTTTCCCGCTCTGGCTTCTCTACTCGGCGCTCGGTTCCGTGCTGCTGCTCGCGACCACCAATCAGATCGCGCAATGGTCGGCAGTGGTGCCGTTCCTGTGGGTCTTGCCCTTGAGCCTCTATCTCCTGACCTTCGTCTTCGCCTTCGGCCACCAGCGCGCCTATCGACGCACCCCGTACCTCGTCGCCTTCGTCGCGCTGGCGGTACTGAGCCAATATCTTGCCAGGCCCGAATCCTCTGAAGACCTGCTGCTGCAGCTCGGCCTGCAATGCGCGACGCTCTTTGCGGGCTGCATGATATGCCATGGTGAAATGGTGCGGCTGCAGCCGCCGACACGCGATTTGCCGCGCTTCTATATGGCGGTCGCGCTCGGTGGCGCGCTCGGAGGGGCGGTCGTCACCCTGCTCGCGCCCTTGATATTCAGGGACTTCTACGAGCACCCCCTCGCCATCGCAGCCATCGCCGGCCTTGCGTTCCGGCTCGACCGCCGCCGCCTCGAGCCGAAGGCCCCGCCCCTGCCCCGCTACGCGCTGTTGGCGGCTCTCGCCGTGTTCATCGCCGGCGTCGGACGAGCGGTCTATGGCGAGATGTCGAACGAAGGCAGCATCGTCGAGCGCGTCCGAAACTTCTACGGCGTCGTCAAAGTCTACAAGACCGATGAGGACGATCCGCAAGAGTATTCCTTCGCGATGCAGCAGGCCGGCGTCGATCAGGGATCGCAATATCAGGCAGCGGCGAAGCGGCGGCTGCCCGCCTGCGCCTATGACGAGCAAAGCGGCATCGGCCTTGCCCTGCGCTTCCAGAAAAAGCGTCGCGGCGCGGATCCGAACGCGCCTTTGCGCGTCGGCATCATCGGGCTCGGCGCCGGCATGGCCGCGGCGCATGGCCGGCCAGGCGATGTCGTGCGCTATTACGAGCTGAATCCCGCCGTGACCAAGCTCGCGATCCGGCATTTCAGCTTTCTTCAGGACGGCCTGGCCAGGGTCGAGATTGCGGAAGGTGACGGGCGCATCCTGCTCGAGCGCGAGAGCCAAGGCGGCGCCTCGCAGAAATTCGACGTGCTGATCATCGACGCTTTTCGCGGCGCCTCGCCGCCCATGCATCTGATGACGCGCGAAGCGTTCGACGTCTATCTGCGGCATCTGCAGCAAGACGGCATCCTCGCCATCAATTTCGAGCTCGACACCTTCGAAATGGCCCCCCTGCATCGGGGCTTGGCCGACGCCTTCGGCATGAAGGTGAACTGGTTCGAAACCGATGAGGAGCGCCCGGGCTGCGACGAGGTCTCGAGCTGGGCCCTCTACTCGCGCGACGCTGGCCTCTGGGCAGTGCCCGAGGTCAAGGAGGCCATATCCGACTGGCGCGACGAATCGACGTCAAAGCTCGTCTGGACGGATAATAGCGCCAATCTGATGAGCATCATCACCTGGTGACGCCCGGATGGGCAGTCGCGGAAGCGGCGCAGGCGGGCCCGCAATGCTCATTCGACAAGCCGCGCCGCGCGCATCGCCAAACGGCCGAAGGAGGTCAGGTGATCATCGTCCAAATGCCCGTTATTCGTATCCCTCGGGTGAAGGCCGTCTGGACGGGGCCTGCAGAGCGCGCTGAAGTGAGCGGGGAAGTGTTGACACGATGATCGTGTCCACGAAGCCTCTAATGGACACGATGGCTCATTTCGGTGTTGGAGCGCGAGGGGCAAGCCGTCAGACAAGATGATCGGCGACGCATTCACCGGCGCGACAGCCACGCGTACGGCGCGGGGCGCGGGGGCGCGGGGGAAATTCTTGATGACGTGGCGTCGGTAACCGGCCGCTCAGGGCCGTTGCTTTGTTTTGTCGGGGTCGGCGGTAAGCCGCCTTGCATCCTCTTTGTGGATATCGACAAGCTGTCGCAGGTTATCGATTCCGAAGTCCGTGAATGCGGGCGTGTAATCATCACCAATGGAGTAGACGGAGATGATGCCGTCCTCCGGTTCCATCTCGATGCTGATCTCTCTGAGCCAATCCTCGTCCTCGCCCAGCAATTCGGCGACGCGAGCGATGGTGAAGACGTGGGTGATCGCTGCCATGGTCAGGCGGCGCGCGATCGTTGCTCGGACGGCGGCCTCCAGCTCCATGGCGTCAGCTCGTCGAGCTTGCGGGCTGGATGATCATTGATACGGGTGAGAACGTCTGCCAGGTAGGCTTGTGGATCGAGCCCGGCGAACTTGGCCGTCTCGATGATGGTCATTGCGTCGGCGATGATATCGCCCCCGGCGTCCGATCCGGCGAAGAGATAATTCTTGCGTCCTATAGCCACGGGGCGGATCGCCCGCTCGGCGGCGTTGTTGTCGATTGCGACGCGGCCGTCCTCGAGGAAGAGTGTGAATGCGTGCCAGCGATTGAGGGCATAGCGCATGGCCTTGGCGAGATCGCCCTTGCCGGGGATGCGGGGAAGTTGGGATTCACACCACGCACGGAAGGCCTCGACGCGCGGCTTGCTGTGCTCCTGCCGGACGCGTCGCCGCACCTCGGCGGATTGAGCGGCGATGTCGCGCTCGATGTCATAGAGTGCGCCAATCCTGTCGAGCGCCTCCCGGGCGATCGGCGAGCCAGTCATCTTCCAGACGTCATGGAAGTCGCGGCGCAGATGGGCCCAACAGGCCGCCTCGCGGATGCGAGGCGCTTCGTCCGTCCCCGCTTCGTAGAGCTTCTTGAACCCACCATAGGCGTCGGCCTGCAGGACGCCCTTGAAGTCGGCGAGATG